>JAEUVA010000019.1 GCA_016787045.1 Chitinophagales bacterium | reverse complement strand
ATAAACACCCTCACTATCAGGATGAGGAATAATCATTGCGCCTTGCAGCAATGGATTCAACCCCTGCCACTCTTGTGTGTAGCTATTTTCGTTTAACCCTATGCCATTAGGCATTACTTTTCCGGTGCGGTCAAATACTTTGTAGCCATTGGTAAAAAACAACAGGTTGCCTTCCTTATCACTCATGCTGCTCCCGCCCCATACAAAATTATACCAAGCGGTAGAATCGACCAGTGCTTCTATACTTGGAGTAGGAGTAGCAAAACTCATATTTATAATTGGTCGGTCGCTAAACACCCAATTGTAATCGTGCTTTTGGGCACTTAGTGGTTGCATTGCAAACCATATAAAAAGCCAGCCCAAGCACAATGCGTGCCTGAGCCGGCTGGTGATAATCCGAAAAAATGTTTTACCGTACAATAGAAACATGTGTACCAAATATTATATCCCCATCTTTTTGTACGCTTAGCTGGTACAGCCCAGTAGCCAGGTGGTGTACATCTATGAGTTGCAGTTGGTTTTCATTGCTCATACTGCCCTGCTCCAATACCTGCCCATACATATTACTCAACATCCAACGGGCTGTGGTATGCTCACCCAATGTGTAATACAAATAAACTATATCGGCAGCAGGGTTGGGCATAAGGTTAAACCGCATATCGCTCAAGGGTACATCTGTTAGTGTATGTGCTGCTGTTTTGTAGCTGTTGAGCAGGCAAGGGCTTACATCGTCAAAATCGGCCTCACGGTGCAGTGTTTGATAAATGGCTCTTGCTTTATATACCGCTAAACCCCCGGTGAGCGGGCATTGGTGGGCAATAATTGATACTTGCATAAGCTCATCGGTGTTCAACTCTGCAAGTGGCTTATCTAATAGAGATAAATCAATGGCATTAATCGTTTTTTCGTTAACTTCATACAACTCCTGTGCAGCTACTTCGGTGTTACGCTCTGTCAATTCTTCTTTTTGCAACTGTAGGGTAAAAGTATCAGCGATTAAAGCAGCTTCGCGTAAGGTTTCTAGCTCTTTTTCCCACTCTTCAAACCGCCCTACACTTTCTTCGCGCTTTTCGTTTTTGAATGTTTGTAAAACGGTATTATCGTACAGCAATGTGCTGTCGGCCAATAGTTCGCGGTATAGTTCGCGCTGCTTAATCCACCAGCCACCTTCTACAAACTGCGGCTCATAGTCGGCTACTACTTCACCGCTTACTATTTCTTGTGCCCTTGCCTCATCATCGGCAAGCCAACTTCCACCGTTAGCCATCATAAATGACCCGCTGCCACAGTTGAAAGAAGTAAGTGCTGTAGCAGGTACTGGTGGGTTGTTGGCATTTTGTGATTGATAATTGCCAAACTGGTGGGCATCGTAGTAATTACCGTTAGCATTTGGCCGCTCATGTATAGCAGGGTGTGCGATAGAATTCAACACCTGATAAATCTGAAACCCACCCGAGTAAGAAATCGGGTAAAACTGATTGCCAAGGCATTCACTAGGCGAACCTTGCATGCCTATTTCGCCATTAATATTGTTCATACGCCTGTACACCAAAGCGTAATTCATATCATAAAATGTGGTAGGGCCTGCCTGTAAGCCAAAGTTATTTCTGCGGAGGCGTGTACCATTGCAATTGCCCCTTACTTGTAAACCTATGCCCACCCAATACATGTTGTTGCAATCTACCCCAACACCTGTGCTACCTTCTAATGTAATAGCACTTTTGCGGTATCGCGCAAAGTTGCGGTGCAGTGCGTTGGTACCACCATAAATAGTGTTGTTTTGGATTAACGTATTGTTGACATTGCTCGGGCAGTTGTTCAGATAAATACCATGCAGATCGTTGGTGCCTGTTGTAGCAAAGGGTTGTGGTTCGTTGCTGTCATAAAACACGCTGGAACTCATGTGAATCAGGTTGTTTTGAATTTGCAATGTCTTTAATCCCAAATTTGTAGCTGCATTGTAGCAAGCTATTCCATATCGGCCATTTACTACGGTATCTTGTCTGATAAAGGTCATGTAGTGATCAGCAGACTGAGTCAAATTTAACAAAATACCACTGTAGTTTTGGCCTGATGCTGGTTGAAAAACCGTGATGTGATTACGATCAATGGTTTTAAATGCTCCTCTGTTTAGTAATAGGTCAATGCCATACCTAAATCCGGATATACGGTTATCCGTTATGTTCAGCTCTTCATATTGACATTGCTGCGCTACTATTGCCCTGCTGTTGGTAGTAGCTGAATTGCCGAAGGTAAATACATTTTGGGTAATGTTAGCGTTCATTTCCTGTACATAGATACAGTTGGCCGTATTCTGAAATGCCGGATTAGCTATTTGTTGTTTGCCATTGCCACTTACAGTAATGGTGTATGGAGACCATGTAGTACCTGCATTTGGGGAGTTATCGCGGGCATACACTCCATAGCCGGATGGTGTAACAAAGTTGTCGTATGCTGCAATGTTAACAAAGCGATTGTGTGTGGAGTTGACGGAGCTGTTGAAAGTTATAATACCATTGTTAATGTTCTGAAACAAGTTTCCAACACCGGCAATACCTACATTTTGAGCCGTGAAGTTATTAAGAGCATAATACCCAAAAGCTGTTTTGATACCAGATGGTGCTTGATCGGGCGCTCCCGGCCAACTGGGCAAAATCCCCGAACTGGAATTGAAGGTTGACCCAGTAATTGATGAAAGTCCATTCGTTAAGTTTCTGCTTAGCACTCCAATATAATTTTTATCAAAAGTACTATTGCTGATTGTAAACCTACCATTCCCCCAACACTCTACGCCATACAACGCATCTTCTGTTCTGGCATTGTTGGCCATTACTAAACTAAACTGATTTGTAACGCCAAGGGTTGTAGAGCCAGCGTGTTGTATTTCAATGCCTTTCCAAAGTTGGTTACCACATGCTTTAAGAGAACTGTTATCAATACGAAGGGTGAACCCAGTCTGCACCACAATTTTTGCTGCAGGACCAAACGTAATATTGGGGGAATTGAGTATGGTAAAGTTCGTGTTTACTGTAAGAGTGCCATTGAAAGCCACTTTAATTTGTGAGGGCAATGCATTCACTACCATTTGGTTGTTGTTTACATACGTAAAATTTGCATTAAGCCAAGCGGTGGTTACATCATAAAACGTTACATTATGCGCTGTAAGGTTGTTGTAACCGGCACAACAATAGGCCATGTTGTTAGCAAATAAGGCGGTAGCAGTGCAGCCACCATCTTCGGTTACCGTAACCACATAATTTCCGGTTTGTGCATTGGCCGGTGTAAAAATTGGGTTAGGGGAAGTGGATGAGGATAGACCAGCCGATGGAGACCAAGCGTACGTTCGTGGTAGCGTTCCTCCATTAACCGTGGTGTACAAAGTAAAACTATTGGTGGTATTACATCCGCTATATGATGATGGAGTAACGGTCACAGTTAATGGCTGCAAATTAAATTGTTTTACCGGTAAACAATTGATAATGATTGGAGTATCTGCACTCAAATCACCGACTATTGCTGTAACAGTATAACTGCCGTTTTGAGCAATTGTGGTACACCAATCTGCTTCGGGCACCGGATTTCCCGTTGTGTTGTTTACTACTTGCCACTCTACGAATGGCTCAACTTCAGCTTGGGTAAAAATTGGTTCAAAATCAAAACACACTTGATAAGGCCCTGTACCCGGGCAGGGCGATACAGTATGACGAATAGGCACTTGGTTTGCTCTGAATACGATTAAGTGCATAAAACCGTAATCATCTACAGTAGGTCCGCCAACACCTGTATAGTTGCCTCTCACTCTCAAAAAATAATGCCCGGGATTTAAATTTAATGGTGCAAAATTGACGTAAAAAGGATAGACCGAGTTGATGTTGCCGGGATTGATAGATATCGGGCCATTGAAATTTGTAATAAGCGTTGTTTGGTCTGCTGCATACAATTCAATCAGTACTCTTGAATTGTTGTAAAATGATAACATATCTGTGTACGAATACACACCTTGATATCCTCCGAGATACACATATCCGCTTTCATCATGGCATATTGGCCTGCGAATGTTTGGCTGTATTGGACATTCCGCTCCAGGCGCGGGCAATGCATGGCGTGAGATATAAGGATTGGGCTCTGCAATCTGGTTTGGGTTTTCGGGCGGAGGTGGACCAAGCCAAGATACCAAGCATGTTTTGGCAAACAAGTTGGTTAACGCAAATAGGAAAACAATAATGAACAAAAAGATACGTGATACTTTTCTCATGGTAATGCATTTATAAGTTTGATTATCAGCAACCACTCTTGTGGCGTTGGGTTGCTTTCAACACCTGCTCCAACGGAGGCAATAGCCTTCGGTAGGGCTTGGTTGTTTTTTACTTATACTTGCACTGCATTTTTTTAAAGTCGCATTTAGAGAGTGCAGGGGCGGTGCTGTGCAAGGCATGCCCCTTTTTTATTTGGCTTTAGGATAAATCCCAAAGTGAATAGCATAGAAAACAATAAAGTTGATGATGTCTTATTAAACAAACGCATGTACAAAATATTGCACATGGGGGGGGTAATATTTTACCTCTGTGATAAATACATTGGCTTAGTGTTTTAGGTACACGAGCGTACGAATTGTTTTCTTATTCACCAAATTTATTTCGTTTTAAATTACTTCTACAAATAATCAATAGCAGACAAACTAAGAGTGAGTTTGTTGTTCGTTACATTTTGCACGTCTTGTACTAGCTTAGAGTGGGAATTATTTCCCCGCCCCACACCTTAACCAATCGCGATACACTTCCACTTCAGGGGTATAGCCGCGCGGGTCGTTTATCAGTTTGCCTTCGGGGCTGATGATGGCGTAGAGCGGCTGGGTGTTGTTATTGAAACAAGTTTGCTCCAGGTCGCTCCACTTGGTGCCTACGGTAGTTACTTTTTTGTTGAGTGTTTTAGAGAAATACTGCTCGCTTTCGGGCAGCTTTTGGCGGTCGTCAACATATAAAGAAAGTACAATGTATTTATTGCTCAATAACTCGTGTACTTCGGGTTGGCTCCATACGTTCTCTTCCATCTTGCGGCAGTTTTGGCAAGCGTAACCGGTAAAATCGAGCAGCACCGGTTTATTCTCGCGCTTGGCGGCTTCCATGGCGGCACAATAATCGTGGTAGCAATTCAGGTTTTGGGGGCAATCGTTTTTGCAATCTACACACCACGAAAACTCTTTGGTTTGCGGTGGAGGGAAGCCGCTGAACAGTGGCACATCATTACAATACATGCCATACCCCGAGTACACGGCAAAAGCCAATACTAAGATAGAGAAACCATATCTGCCCCAACTGATTTTACCATCGTTGTGTTCTTTGGTAAATTGAAACACTCCTATCAGATACAAAAACAAGGCAAAGCCCAATACTGCCCACAGGCCCAAAAACACTTCACGCTTCATGAACCCCCAGTGTGATACATTATCGGCATTAGCTAAAAACTTGATGGCTAAAATCAATTCCACAAAACCGAGCGTTACTTTAAACGTATTCATCCAACCACCGCTTTTGGGTAGTTTTTTCAGTAATTCCGGAAACAAGCTAAACAGCGCAAACGGCAGCGCCAGCGCGGTGCCAAACGAGGTAAAGCCCACCATCAGTTTTAGTTTGCCCCCCGGGCTGCTGTAGGCATTACCAATGAGGTTGCCCAAGAGTGGGCCGGTACAACTAAACGACACCAACACCAGCGTAAGCGCCATAAAAAAGATGCCTACATAGCCGGCTGCATTGCTGGCAGAGTCGCTGCGGTTGACAATACTGCTGGGCAACGAAATATCGTAAAACCCAAAAAACGAAAACGCAAACACCACAAACACTACAAAAAAAACCATGTTCACCACCGGGTTAGTGCTAAAGTTATTGAGTGAATCTTGCGATGAACCCAACAACACAAACGGAAGCGAAAACAAAAAGTAAATGAAGATGATGCTGCCGGCATAAAAAAAGGCAGCCGTTTTGCCTTTAGCTGCGCTTTCGCTCCGCTTGGTAAAAAAACTGACCGTAAGTGGTATCATCGGAAAAACACAAGGCATAAATATGGCTAATAAGCCCCATATAAAACCCTCAGTAATGGCATCCCAAAGCGATACGGTATTGATTTGCTTGCCGCAATCTTTTTGCGGCTCGCCAAACTGTGTGGCATCAAAACCATCTTTGCCATAATCGCAACCGGAGTTGTGAGCCACATCTTTTTTTACCTCCGCATCTATCACGGCTTGCACGGTGCTGTCAAATATTTTTTGTGTGTCTATGCTGCCTTTGGTTGTGCTATCTTTAGTTGCAGGAGCAATGGCGGCTCCGCCTTTGAGGTCAAACTCAAAATCAACAACGGTAGGCGGCAGGCAGCGCTCATCGTCACAAACCATAAACTCTACAGTACCTTTGAGTTTGGTATCGGCTTTTACTTTCACTTTTTGGGTGCAGGTCATGCCGGTTTCGTAGTACTTTAGCTGCATATCAAAAACCGGGTCGTGGCCATCGTGCACCTTTACTCCGGTTTCGGTGGTTTTGCCCACTAATTCTACATTACTGTTTTTTTCAAATTGAAAGGAGGTAGGCACCGGCCCGCCTTCGCCTATGTTTTGCGAATACACGTGCCATTTGGCATCAATTTTTGCGGTAAACACCAACGAATACTCTCCTTTGGCAGTTTCGGTGGCTTTCCAACTCCACTTTACCGGGTCAAAAATTTGAGCAAATGTTGCGCTATAGAGCAGCAAGGCAAATGAACTGAGTACAAGGCGTTTTATCATAAAAAATTCAACACTGGTTTTACAAAAACTGATAAACGAAGATAGGAGTTTAAATGTATCGGTGGTGTGGCATTTGTTACAATGCGTTAAGAGGGGGCGAGGGCGAGAGGCGAGGGACAAGTGTATCGTTTACTGTTTACCCAATCCGCCAAAATTGCATTGGCACGGTCATTGACCTACTGCACTTCCATTTTTGACTAATTTGCAATTGATATGAACGAAATGAACTTTCTACAAAACCCCGTGAGCGATGAAGAAGTGGAGTTTTTGCCCATTTTACCCGATGAAGATGGCGCTGACGGCAAAAAATTAGACATCCCCGATACCCTTGCCATACTGCCGCTGCGCAATACTATTTTGTTTCCGGGGGTGGTTTTGCCCATTACCATAGGCCGCGATAAAAGCATTTTGGCTGTCAAAGAGGCATACAAAGGCCATAAGTTGATTGGCGTACTCGGTCAAGTTGACGGCTCGGTAGAAGACCCGGAGTTTAACGACTTGTTTAACATAGGTACCGTGGCGCAAATTATGCGCATGATAAAAATGCCCGATGGCAGCACCACGGCTATTATTCAGGGGCGCCACCGGTTTATTACCAAAGAATTAGTAAGCAACGAGCCGTTTATGCGCGCGCGCATAGAGCCGTTGCAAGACATATTGCCCGTGGACGATAAGGAGTTTGAAGCCGCCATTTTGAGCATCAAAGATTTGGCTGCAGAAATCGTAAAACTCAATCCGCAGATACCCAGCGAGGCCTCTATTGTATTAAAAAATATTGCCAATCCGGTTACGCTCACACATTTTATTTCCAGCAACCTCAACATGCCCAATGCCGAAAAACAAAAACTATTAGAAGTAGCCGATATGAAAGAGCGGGTGCGCATGGTGCTGGAATCGCTCAACCGCGAGTTGCAGATGTTGCAAATGAAAAACGATATCCAAAGCAAAGTGAAGCAGGATATTGATAAGCAACAGCGCGATTACTTTTTATCGCAACAACTCAAAACCATACAAGATGAGTTGGGCATGAACGGTGCCGATAAAGATGTGCAGCGGCTCAAAGAAAAATTGGCCAAACTCACCCTGCCCGCCAAAGCCAAAGAGCAGGTAGAAAAAGAATTGGAAAAGCTGCAACGCATGAACCCCGCTGCGGCAGAGTATTCGGTGGTGCTCAATTATATTGATGTGATCTTGGATTTGCCCTGGGGCATTTACACTAAAGATAATTTCAATATAAAAAATGCCAAGAAGGTGTTGGATAAAGACCACCACGGTATTGAAAAAGTGAAAGAACGCGTGCTGGAGTACCTGGCCGTGCTCAAACTCAAAGGCGATATGAAAAGCCCCATCCTTTGTTTGGTAGGCCCTCCGGGAGTGGGTAAAACATCGTTGGGCCAAAGCATTGCCAATTCCTTAGGCAGAAAATATGTGCGCATCGCTTTGGGTGGCTTGCATGATGAGGCAGAAATACGCGGCCACCGCAAAACCTACATTGGCGCTATGCCCGGCCGCATTATTCAAAGTTTAAAAAAAGCGGGCAGCAGCAACCCGGTGTTTATTTTAGATGAAGTAGATAAAATTGGTGCCGATTACAAAGGCGACCCTTCCAGTGCATTGCTGGAAGTGCTGGATCCGGAGCAAAACCATGCCTTTTACGATAACTATTTAGAGTTGGAATACGACCTCAGCAAAGTGCTATTTATCGCCACAGCCAACTCGCTGCAAACCATACAGCCCGCCCTGCGCGACCGAATGGAAATAATACCCATTGAGGGTTATAGTGTGGAAGAAAAACAAGAAATAGCCAAGAAGCACCTGCTGCCTAAGCAAACGGCTAACCATGGCCTCAAGCCAAAGCAAGTAAGCATTTCAGATAAAGTATTGGAGCAACTGATTGAGGAATACACCAAAGAAAGCGGTGTGCGCGAATTGGACCGCCAACTGGCTTCGGTGATGCGCAACATCGCTAAAAAAGTAGCTATGGGCGAAAAGTACAGCCCCGTGATCAAGAGCGAAGACCTGAGCAAAATACTGGGTCCCGAAAAATTTGACAAGAGCATTTACACCGAAGAAAACATACCCGGTGTAGCCGTTGGTTTGGCGTGGACACCCGTGGGTGGCGATATCCTTTTTATTGAAGCATCGCTCAGCAAAGGCAACGGGCAAATTACCCTAACCGGCAACCTCGGAAATGTAATGAAAGAAAGCGCTACTACTGCTGTTACGTTTCTAAAAAGTAATGCGCAAAAACTCGGCATCAACGAAGAACTTTTCAATAAAGTAAATGTGCATTTGCACTTTCCCGAAGGCGCAGTGCCTAAAGATGGACCCAGTGCCGGCATTACCATACTTACCGCATTGGCCTCGTTGTTTACCCAGCGCAAAGTAAAACCCTACTTAGCCATGACAGGCGAAATAACCCTGCGCGGTAAAGTGATGCCCGTAGGCGGTATTAAAGAAAAAATATTAGCCGCCAAGCGCGCGGGTATGAAGGAGATTGTAATGTGCGAGCGCAACCAGCGCGATGTGCAGCAAATCAATCCGGCATACATCAAAAACATGAAGTTTCATTTTGTGAAAACCATGGATGAAGTGGTGGAACTCTCCTTGCAAAAAAACCGATTTAAGGGCGCGGCAGATTTCAGCGTGTTTTTAAAAGACGAAAAGCCGAAGCCGTAGTTACCCCCCCACCTGCCTTTGCTTTTTGCAGGCACATGACACCAACCGGTGCGGTGGCACGAGGGGCCCAATCAACCGGAGTTTTTTACCCACGGAGAGGGGTTTTGCAAAAATTTTTGGTACGCCTGCCACAGCAGCGCGCGGCCACTATCGGTCAGCGCAAACTGCTGAAAACCTTGCCGCACTATCAGCCCTCTTTTTTTGGCCGAGGCCAAAAACTTGGCCAGCCCTCCCTGCGAAAGCCCGGTAACCTTGCTCAAGGTGGGGTAATCGCCCGCGGTACTGTGGTGCAGGTGCAACAGCAGCCGGGCAGCGTTGGCGGTAGCCGAGTAGCTGGCCCGCAAAAAACCGTTGTCTTTCAGCAAACCGGTAAACACCCCCAAAAAGTAGGGCATCTCCTGCTCGGTAATGGGGATGTGTGCCGGAAGCTCTGTTTTGCCTACCTCAATAGTTGAGGTATGCTCGGAGAACTCTGTTTTACCCAACTCATTTTTTACGTTGGATAAACTATGCTCTGTTTTACCCACCTCATTTTTGAGGTTGGATAAACTACGCTCTGTTTTCCCTACCTCACTTTTGGGGTTGGATAAACTATGCTCTGTTTTCCCTACCTCACTTTTGGGGTTGGATAAACTATGTTCAGTTTTCCCTACCTCAAAATTGAGGTTGGATAAAAAACCCTCTGCGCGGGCATCCCCGCTTTTGAGGTAGGCAATACATTCCTTCAGGTAGGCAATTTCGGTATCCTTGGCGGCTAATAATTGCCGTAAATGGGCTATTTCTTTTTGTAAAAGGGCAATTTGTGCAGTATTCATGGTGGGTAAAGTATTGCACTAAGGTAAAAACTATTGCCCACCTGATATAAATAGGCAAAAAACACACTACTTTACATCACTACTGCGCCTGCTATGTTTGGGTTAGCAGGGTTCACTTCTAATTTGAGTTGAGCAGGATGAATAACCAAATCCATATCTTCTATAGGAATAGCACCCAACAAAGTAGTATCACCTAACACCAAGGCACCGGTTAGGCACATTCTGTTTTTAAAGTTAATCTGTATAGGGCCTACATAAGGCACCAGTTGTTTACCACCGTTAGCCAAAGTAACTTCCCGCTTTTCAAACTCTCTGAGCTTAAGTTGTATGGCTATATGCTCGGGTATGCATAAAAACAAAGCTCCTGTATCTACCAAACTCTTCACTTCTACAGGTAGCAAAGTGGCGTCTGTTGGATTTGTCAGTTTTATATCGGCATATATTAAACCCATAGCTAAATAGTTATACTACAAATATAGTAAGTGGTAAACAATAGTATTTACTCAAAAACTGTGGCGCTAGTAACGCCATTCTGTATTGCTATGGCAGCTATGTTCTACTCCGTTTTTATCTCCTCATCGTTATCGTCAAAAAACTTGTAGTCGGTAATGCCGAAGTCCTCGTTGGGGTGTATAGAAATCCACTTTTTGTAGAGGAAAATCCATTTGGTGCGCAGCGATGGGAAACCCTTTTTGAGATAAGCAGCAACAATTGGGTGGCAGTATAGTTTCAGGCGGCTGTGGGTATTGAGCAGGTGCTTTAGTTCCTCTTCTATTTCTTCAATCAACAGCAGCGAAGCACTTATTTGCCCTGTGCCTCCGCAGCTGGGGCAGCTTTCGGTGGTGGCAATGTTTATCTCCGGCCTTACCCGCTCGCGGGTAATTTGCATCAGGTTAAACTTAGATAACGGAAGAATAGTATGTGTGGCGCGGTCGTTGTCCATCACTTCTTTCAACTTTTGCATCACCAACAGTTTGTTGTTGGGGTTTTTCATATCAATAAAATCTACCACAATAATGCCACCCAAATCGCGCAACCGAAGCTGGCGGCCCACTTCTTGTGCGGCCTCTAAGTTTACTTTGAGTGCGTTATCTTCTTGTGTGCCATCCATACTGCTGCGGTGGCCGCTGTTCACATCAATCACGTGCAGCGCTTCGGTTTTTTCCAAAATCAGGTAGCTGCCACTTTCCATGTTCACCGTTTTGCCAAACGATGATTTGATTTGGCGCGTAATACCAAACTGGTCAAACAGCGGGTGCTTGCCTTTATATACCTGTACAATATCTTTTTTATCGGGCGCTATACGGGCTAAGTAGTTTTCTACATCGCGGGCCAGCGAGGCATCATCGGTTACTATTTTGCTAAACTGTGGCGAAAGCAAATCGCGCAAGATGCTCTGCGTTTTGTCCATTTCGCTCAGCACTTTTACCACCGGAGTGGCGTGGCGCAGGTTGCGCATCATCAGTTGCCATTTTTCTTGCAGCATTAGCAAATCGGCATGCAGTTCAGCAGCGCCTTTTCCGGCTGCTACGGTGCGCACAATCACCCCAAAATTTTGGGGTTTTAAACTTTCTACCAGCACTTTGAGCCGCTTGCGCTCTTCGGCACTGTCAATTTTTTTGGATACGCCAACGGTATCATTAAAAGGGGTAAGCACTAAATAACGTCCGGCCAAAGAAATCTCGCAGGTTAGGCGGGGGCCTTTTGTAGAAATAGGTTCTTTGAGCACCTGTACCAAAATATTTTGCTTGGCTTGCAGTACTTCTTTTACGTTGCCGGTTTTTACAATTTCTTTTTGCATCTCAAACCCATTGAGCATTTGCTCGGGGGTATTGCTGCCGGCAATGGCCTGGGCGGTAAATTTTTGCAGCGAACGAATATCGGGGCTAAGGTCGGTGTAATGCAAAAAGGCATCTTTCTCGTGCCCCACATCTACAAAAGCAGCATTAAGCCCGGGCATTACTTTTTTTACTTTGCCCAAAAAAACATCGCCTACATTAAATTGATTGTTAAACCGCTCTTGGTGCAGTTCTACCAGCTGCTTGTTTTCCATCAGGGCAATATCTGACCCGTTGGCGGCAGAACGAATGATAAGTTCTTTTACCACATAATAAGTTTAATCGCGCCAAAGAATTATTGCTTTGGGCGATGGTGAAATAAAGCGGGCAGTTCCGAGAGGTAAAGGAAAGGAAGTAAAAGCCCGCGAAGGAAGGCGCGGGCTTATTGTTCAATAAATCAGTTACCGAAGAAATTACTTCTTCTTATGACGATTCTTTCTCAAACGTTTTTTGCGTTTGTGAGTCGCAATCTTATGACGTTTTCTTTTTTTTCCGCAAGGCATATCGCGCGTTTTAGTTTATGAATTAATTTTCTTTTTCAGTCCCTCCATATAATCATCCACCTGTTTTTGGGTGGCGGCATCTTTCACTGTACTTCTGAATGTTTTCAGCACTTCAATGGCTTTAGCCGTTTCGCCCGAATTTTCGTAGGCCTGCGCTAAAAGCAACAGAGCGTCCTGATTTCGGGGCGCCAAAGATAAAATTTTTTCTAAACGGACAATGGCTTTGTCAAACTGGCCGCTAACCATGCCAAATTTAGCCAGCATCAGTTGGGCATCTATATTGGTAGAATCGCGGGCTACCATCTCGCGGAGCATGGTTACCCCCTGCATGGGGTTGTTGCTGCCCTCTATGTAAGCCGAGGCCAGTTGCATTTTGCTTTCATCCGATGGATTCAACTTCTCCGCCTTCTCTAAACATGCAATACGGGTCTCATTTAGCCATTGCAGCGCCTTTTGGTCGGGGGCGGTTTGTGCCAGTAAGCCAGCGTATTCTCCTGCTTTGCTGTATTCATCGGCTGTGTTTTTTTGCTCGGCTATTTTTACAGAGTAGTACAATACAGCCAATGGCTTATCTAATTTTATGTACTCTGAAACCAGTGCTTTGTAATTCTGCTTTGCTGTGAGTTCTTCTACTTTTTGCCGTACCGCATCATCTGCAATAGTAGCGGCAGTTTCTGCCACGTATTCCTCTATATCTAACCCCTCGGCAACCGGAGCAGTTTCCGGATGCTCTGCATGGGTATCAGTTTCTGTATGTGGCTTTTTTGTGCCGGCAAAAAGATACACGGAGAGGCCAAAAACAGCACAAAAGCCAAAAATGATTATTTGATTACGGGTCATGTTTGCCTGAATTACTTAGGGGCGCAAACATACTTTTTTGGAAATGAAATTTGGGGAAAGAAACAACAGCAAGGTTATTTCAAAACACCACAGCATGTATTGAAGTTTGTACTGCCTTATTGACCGCTGTTTGGAGTATCGCCTTCTTTTTTAGACCTCGCCTTTTTAACCGAGTCCACAAATGTTTTAGCGGGTTTAAAGGCCGGTATGTAGTGTTCGGGAATTACAATTTGCTCGTTACGAGTAATGATGCGGCCAATTTTTTTAGCGCGCTTTTTTAAGATAAAGCTGCCAAATCCGCGCACATACACGGGTTCACCGGCTTTAAGCGAGTTTTTTATTTCTTTAAAAAATGCCTCCAGAGAGATGAGGACATCTGTTTTCGGTACCCCGGTGAGGTCCGAAATTTTGGTGACGATATCAACTTTGCGCATGGGTGTGGGGTTTTGGTTAGCAAACGCAGGGTCAAGGTACAAAAAAAATCTTTGCGCAAAAGTATTACTTATTTCGCCCGAATGGATGCATTGAAATCACCCCATGTTTTTACGAAAAATTTGCTGAAATGGAATGAGTTGGAAAACGTACGCACCATGCCCTGGAAGGGAGAAAAAGACCCTTATCTGGTATGGCTCAGTGAAGTAATGTTGCAACAAACACGGGTAGAGCAAGGGTTGCCATACTACTTAAAGTTTAAAAAGCACTACCCCACCGTAAAGCATTTGGCAGATGCGCCCGAAGATGAAGTGCTACGCCATTGGCAGGGCTTGGGTTATTACTCGCGGGCGCGAAACCTGCACTATACCGCCAAGCACATTGCGTATGGCTTGAAGGGAAAATTCCCAACTACTTTTTTGGAGATAAAAAAACTGAAAGGAGTGGGTGACTATACTGCCGCAGCAATTGCTTCATTTGTTTACAACGAACCGGTGGCTGTGGTAGATGGAAACGTGATAAGAGTACTATCCAGAATTTTTGGAATAGAAACTCCCTTTGACACTACTGCCGGCAAAAAGGAGTTTAGTGCAGTAGCACAAAAATTAATACATACCGGGCAACCGGGAGTGTACAACCAAGCCATAATGGATTTTGGAAGTAAAGTTTGCACCCCAAAAAAACCAAACTGTGCGGATTGTGTGTTTCAAAAAAAATGTTTTGCTCAGCAAAATAATCTGGTGGGTGCTCTGCCCTACCGCGCCAAGCGAACAACCATCAAGAGCCGCTACTTTTATTACCTGTTCATTCATAACGCCACTCAACTGCTAATACAAAAGCGCATCAAAAAAGATATTTGGCAAAACCTGTATGAGTTGCCGTTGATAGAAACCGAAAAAAAACTGAGCAGTAAACAGTTGGCAGTAGCTGTAAGCGATATGATGGGGGTCAATTCCAACAAGTACGCAGTTTCCGATGAAATTGTACAACTGCTTTCGCACCGCAAAATTCATTTTCGGTTTATACACCTGCCACAAAGCGGGAAGCAACTGAAGCCGATGCCCGGCACGGTAGTTATCAGCAAAAAAGATATTTCCACATTTGGGTTTCCGAAAACGGTGGCGGAGTTCTTATCAAAAATCAATTGATTGTTTTCTCGTATTTGTAATGCCCAATTATCTTGTAGTTAAACAACATGTCTTCCATCACTTGTCCGGCACCTATGTTGTGTACAATTTGGTGTCGTTTGCCATCTGTTGATTTGGGCTGTACCACTATGCCAATGTGTGTAATGTTTCCACCCAAATTCCAGCAAACTATATCACCGGGTTGGTAATCATTTGGCTGATTTGTAATGGGTTTGGTTTGGCCATGTCGCTCAAAAAATTTCATGAGGTTAGGTACTCTTCGGTGGTCAATGTTTTTATCGGGCTGCTTTAAGCCCCAGAGCTTGGGGTATAGTGCAAAGTTGGTCTTCATATCTTCATGTACCAACTGCTGCAAATCAATACCCAATGTGCGGTATGCGCGGATAACCACATCGGTACATACACCTTTGTTGGGTGCCACATCACCCCCGGGGTATGCTATTACGCAGTATGCCCCATCGTAAGTTACCATTTGTTTAGTGAGCGAAATGGCGGCATTGGAAAGTTGCGTACTAAATTCAAGTGGTAAGCAAAATGCGCTGGCACTCAGATGAAGAACTAAGACAGCAAGTTTTTTCAAAATAGGTTTATTGCGAAACGCAAGAAACCCGCCAATTATTGTTTGACCTTAGATTTGACCTGAAGATTTTCGAAGGTGCTCATAGGGCCTTCTACACTTTGGGTGTTGGTCATCCAGTCGGGTATATTGCCACCCGGATTTGAGGAATATTCGTTGGTTACTTCGGTACCGCCATTTACCGGAACAAAGCGCCAAGTAGAAACCAACTGTTCTATGCGTACATAGTTTTCGTTTTCTCTAATGTACTTGGGTTCAGAGGTTTGCATTACTGTAACTATGCCCGTGTTTTCATCGGTAGTTATTTTTACCCGCACCACACAATCGCGGTCTTTAACCGGCCATGGGGCATTAAAAACCATGTGCACTATAAACTCATTTTCGCTAAGCCGCGCTACTGTGCGGGCTTTGCCGCAATGCACCATCCAAGTATGATAGTTATCAAAATCGGTAATCAGCCGAAGCATTTCTTGTGGAGTAGAGTTGACCCACATTACTGCTTTAGAATCGCGCAACTTGCCCCACTTGCCTTTTTTGGTAAAAACTTTGATACCCTTTTTTTCTTGCTCATATACCCAACTATCTACCTGTTGCGGGTTTTTGAAAGCCGACAAGCAGATAAAAATTAAAAAGAGACAGAAAAAGCGGAGCGAAATTTTCACCGTGCGAACTTAACAGAAAAACGGTTGAGCCACAATTATATTGTAGAACATTTTTGAAAAAGTATTGGTAATGCCAGTCCAAAACCAAAGACGCTTGCGATGAGGAAATGTAGTCTTGTATGCGCGTGCTAAGGCCCGCAAAAACCTTTAATGCAGCCCTTTGGCACTTAACCAACGCTCTGTTTCCAGCGCAGCCATGCATCCGGTGCCGGCTGCTGTTACGGCTTGTCTGTAAACTTTGTCTTGCAAATCGCCACAGGCAAACACGCCTTCTATATTGGTTTGAGTAGTACCGGGTTTGGTGGTAATGTATCCTTCGCTATCGGTATCTATATAATCTTTAAAAACCGAGGAATTGGGCTGGTGACCAATGGCCACAAAAAATCCATGAACAGGGATATCGGTTTTTTCACCGGTTTGATTGTTGCGTACCCGCACGGCTTGCACCACTGTATCGCCTAACACTTCTTCGGTTTCGGTATTCCAGTACACCTGAATGTTTGGCGTGTTTAGCACCCGCTCTTGCATTATTTTTGATGCGCGCATTTCTGCTTTGCGCACCAGCATGTGCACTTTGGTACATAGTTTTGAAAGGTAAATGGCTTCTTCACAAGCCGTATCACCGGCACCTACTATAGCTACCTCGGTGTTTTTGTAAAAAAATCCATCGCACACTGCACAGGCACTTACCCCCGAACCATTGAGGCGTTTTTCGCTATCCAAGCCCAGCCATTTGGCTTCGGCCCCAGTGGCTAAAATCACTGCATCGGCCTCCAACACGGTGGTATCATCTACCCACACTTTTTTGGGCGAAACCGAAAAGTCCACCTTAGTTACGTAGCCAAAGCGAATATCGGTACCAAAGCGCTCCGCTTGTTTTTTAAAATCCTCCATCATTTCGGGGCCAAGGATGCCTTTAGGGTAGCCGGGGTAGTTTTCTACCTCGGTGGTGTTCATCAGTTGGCCGCCTTGCAGTAAGCCGGTTACCATTACGGGCTTCAGGTTAGCGCGGGCGGCATAAATGGCTGCGGTATATCCGGCAGGGCCAGAGCCGATAATTAAACAGTGAATTCTTTCCATATTATGTATTGTCTTTTTTTGTGTTGCCAACTAACACCTATGAGGGTGCTTTGTTTCAGAGCGGGCGAAAATAATGATGTGAATGACTTGGATGGGTAACATTTGTCACATCTGAAATGTTTGCGGTCAGGCGACCGCTGCGCACGACAATCAGCGGTCGCCTGACCGCGTTTAATGAAGGCCATTGATTACCATTTCACCAATGCCCTCTGAAAAACATCGTCCACCAATTGGCGGTTGATTTCTTCAATGAGGCGGTCTTCAACTTGTGTAATGTTTTCGGCAGATGAAAACTGTGCAAAACGCGAAAAGTTTTCGGTGAAGTTTTCTTTTTCGTTTTTGGTGTTGACAAACTCTACCTGCACACCTATGGTTAGTTTATTTAACCCGCTGGTGGCTCCGGCCACGGGGGCTTCGTTGGTATAGGTATAGTTGGTAATTACTCCTTTAAACTGCAAATCGCCATCGCGGGTAACCATGCGCAGGTTGCCTTCGGTTTGAAACTTCAACTTTAACCTATCAGTAAATGTTTGTGGCAATGAAGCCGGGCCATTGTTGGCGGTGCTTTGAAAAAGCTCTACCGAAAAGTTTTTGACATCGGGCGGTATGCTGGCTCCGGTAAACGAATACACTTTGCAGCCGGCTGCAAAAAGCATTAAACTGTAAATTAAAAATTGAAGGTTAAAGATTGAAGATTGATTTTGAGCCATACTTAACAACTAATGCCTAATCAAAAGAAAAACACACCCCCCGATAAATCGGGACAAGCCCTGCTGTGCTACAAGCTACGCACTCCCCTCTCAAGAGGGGAAAATACATCAGCACATTTACACCTTAACACCGTTGAGCACTATTCCTCCAACGCGCGAAGTAAAAATTTATTGACACCAAAAGCCGATTTAAAATAGCTGTGTACCAAAGTATCTAACTTATCTGATGTAATTTCTTTGCGGCTGAGCTTAGTGTAGTACCAAAATTGTTTGTTGGCAATAAACGGCTCCGTTGCTAAAAATGCCTTGTAGTCGGGTTCCAACACTTTGCTTTTTTCACCTTGCAGGATGCCAAATTTTTCTTTAAACGATTTATCGCTTATTACTTTTTTAAACTCCTTGTGGTTGTAAAAAATTTCTTGCCTGATTTTGGCAATATCTTCTTTAGTGCAAAAATACTTGCCACCGCCTACCATAATATCATCGGCACCAAAGTGCATGTAAAAGCCCGGGTACTCCTGGTCTTTGGTACCGGTGCGGCTAAAAACGGCAGCTACATTGAGTTTGTAAGGCGATTTATCTTTGGCAAACCGTATATCGCGGTTGATGCGAAAAATGGCTTTAGATGGATTGAGGTTAATCTCCGGCAAATCTTTGGCGAGTTTAGCAGTAAGGTCTTCTACCAATTTACGAAATGGTTGCTTTACCTGTGTTTCGTATGTTTCGCGATTGGCATCAAACCATTCTTTGTTATTGTTTTTAGCAAGCGTGTCAAAAAATTTGAAGAAAGAGTTGTTGAAGTATTGCATGGTAAATTGATGATTTTACGCCAGCGCCTGCCCTTCTTGTGTGGCTTTGTATTTTTTTATTTGCTTGTGCATGACCTTAAACCACAGGGGCGGTATGAGCGAGAGCACCATCATACCCGGGTAGCCGGTGGGCATTTGGGGGCTGTGGTCAAAGTGGCGCAGCACCTGGTACTTGCGCGAGGCCATGTAGTGGTGGTCGCTATGGCGGGTCAGTTCAAAAAGCATAATACGGCCAATGGGGTGGTTGCTGTTCCAAGAATGGATGGGTAATACTTTTTCGTAATAAGCGCCATCCACTTTTTTTCTGCGAAGACCATAGTGTTCTATGTAGTTCACCGTTTCTAACAATAAAAACCCTACTGTAGCCGAAGCCACAAAATACAGCATCACTTTCCAACCCCAAACTACCCCAATGGCGGCTACTAATCCAATTTGTATAAATTGATAAATGAGCATTTCGTTGCTCAGCGACCAAAAACTTTTTCCCTCTTTTCGTAATTGATCTTTTTGCAAATGCCAGGCACTTAACCAGCTATCACGCACCGAGCGAATGAAGAAGGCGTAAATGTTTTCGCCATAGCGAGAAGAGGCGGGATCCTCGTCTGTTGATACATTTTTGTGATGGCCGCGATTGTGCTCAATAAAAAAGTGCAGGTACAACGATGTAACCAAGAGCATTTTGCTCATCAACTGCTCGTACCAGGTATTGCGGTGACCAAGTTCGTGCGCTGCATTGATGCCCAGCACTCCGCAAGAAATGCCAAAGGCACCAATCATGCCGGCTATTTCCCACCAGCGCAAACTATCGTCACTCACGCGGTTTAAAAAGAAAAACATAATGGCGTATTGCAGCGGCACCACGCTGTACACCAGCACATCGTACTTCCAATCTTTTTTGGCTATCTCTTCCTCGGCCTTGCTCATGTTTTCGGTGGTGCCTTTAAACAACAACTCCAGCAGCGGAATAAGGCCAAATACATACAGCGGCCCTATAAACACATAATACCCACCATATAACAAGGCAATCATGATTACTCCAATGCTGATATACACAGAGGTGTACTTAAAAATGCGGATACCCATAGCCGTAGATTTTGCTTACCAAAGTAAATTAAAAAACCAAAAAGCAACTACTTGGTTTGCTGCACATCAGAGAGCTTAAAATTGTGCTTAAAGCGTATAGGTACCTCTCGTTTAAAACAAAGCCACTTTACTTTTATCTTTCCAATAACGGCCAGTTCGGCACTTTTGCCGGTAACCATACCAATCACGTTTTTGATATTGTCAAAAATGGTGCCCTCGGGTTTGAGCGTAAGGCCAAACGGAACCGTAAAATCGCTTTTGCGCTTAATGAGTATGTCAGATTTCTCGCCCAAAATACCCACCAGTTTATTATCTATAAGCACATCCAACGCCACATCAGTAATTTTGAGCCGTATAAAATTGGGGTTATTAAAAACCGCTTCTCCACCGGCTTTGAAACCTGTTAACCCGGCCCGCTCTAACTTCAAATTTTGTACGTTTTTAAAAGTGGGTGCCTGTATTTTGCAAGAGGAAAGGCATACTGCACAAAGCAGAAAAATGAAGAGTGAAAAATATTTGTTCATAGACCAGAAATAATAATTGTATCCGATACGGTAACCGGAATTTCGCCTTCGCCAAACATACTTTTGTATTTGATTTTACCACTTACGGTTAACAAAGTTTTGCCGTTAATTTCCGGGGGCAAATCATCGGCTGCAAAACGCACTGCTAGCGGTATGCTACTCACTTTTTTTCCGGGTACGGCTTGCTGCAAATCATGGTTTATAGTGGCCACCACTTTGTTGTTGATGCTGTAAGTTTCGTGAATAGAAAGAATAGTGGCCGATAGCAAGTTTGAGTTGTTGAATTTAAGTACAGATTGACATTCGTAACCGGCTGATGAAATCTTTTGGCAAGTAAACGGAACATGACTGACTAACTCTACCTTGCTGCGATTAAACACAAACAGCAAACCAAACCCTATCAACGCAATAGCCAATCCGGCATAACGTAAATTCATGGGCGCGAAACTACTTTGGTTTTTCACATCTGCACTCTAATTATTCACAACCATTTTGGCAGATAGTGGGTAAAGGTATATTCACTTAAAATATTCAGGATTGATAGTTATAGGCATCACCGGCACTCTCGGAGCCGGCAAAGGCACCATAGTTGATTACTTGACAAAGCACCACGGCTTTTCGCATTATTCGGTACGAGGTTATCTCACAAAAAAATTAAATGCATTGGGTCGTGCAGTTAATCGCGATACCATGGTGGCATTAGCCAATGAATTGCGGGAAAAAAATTCACCGAGTTTTATTGTGGAAGAATTGTTGCGCGAAGCAAAAGCAAGCGGTAACAATTGTATTATAGAAAGCATCCGCACCGTAGGAGAAGTAAATGCCCTGCGCGCGGCTGGTGGATTTGTGTTGTTTGCCGTAGATGCCAATCAAAAATTGCGCTATGAAAGAGTGGTCCTGCGCGGCAGCGAAACCGATAAAATAGATTTTGAAACCTTTGCCGCTAACGAAGCCCGCGAAATGAGCAGCACCGACCCCAACAAACAAAATCTATCGGCTTGTATGGCCATGGCCGACCACCGGTTTGTGAACGATGATGATTTTGATGCACTATACCATCAGATAGATCAAGTACTTGATCAATTAGCAATTTGAAAAGATGAAGAATTTACTTTTAAATAACTACGATAACTATGAGCAATAACGAACAAGTGTACCACCGCCCAAGCTGGGATGAGTATTTTATGGAAGTAATGGATGCCATCAGCAAGCGTGCCACCTGTGGGCGCGGGCGTAGCGGATGCGTAATTTCGCGCGAAAACCAGTTGCTGGTAACCGGCTACGTGGGCTCACCGGTGGGCTTGCCTCACTGCGATGAAGTAGGCCACCAAATGAAAAAGGTGGTACACGAAGATGGCTCCATAACCGAGCATTGTGTGCGCACCGTACATGCCGAGCAAAATGCTATTTGCCAGGCCGCCAAACGCGGTGTTGGCTTAGATGGTGCCACGCTCTATTGCCGAATGACTCCCTGCCGCGTATGCGCCATGCTTATTATCAACTGTGGCATTAAACGAGTGGTTTGCCAACGCAAATACCACGCGGGTGTCGAAAGCGAGCAAATGTTTCTGGAAGCCGGTATTAAGTTAGAGTACTTTCACGAAGAAGTGCAGAGCTACGAGCAAGGCAAGTAGCCAATTAGTTTCTCTTTACTATCAGTTTGGTGTAGGTGGTATCCAACTCTGCGGAGATGCCATCAAACGCTTTGATATGGTTGGCATCAGATTCCATTTCGTATTTTTTGTTGCCCACTTTATGTATGGTAAAATTACCATCTACGTACTTGTCTAACTTTACATATATCTCATTGTATTTATTCAGTTTCCATTTACCAATAGTTACGTAGTTGAAGGTATCGTGCGTTACGTAATAGCCAAACACAATATCGTTATCCTGAAAGTCCACCTGATAGCGGCAGCAGTCATTACCGGTGTTGTAGTACTGCAAAAAGGTTTCCATTTGGTTTTGCGGAAAGGTGTCTATCTGTACACTTTCTAACGTCCAAAGGCCTTTTACAATCATATCCTCCTGAATTTTTTTACAAGAGCCAATGCTGAGTATGACCACAACACCTATCAGAGCAGGAAATATTTTCTTAATCATGGTATTATTTTTTTATGCGGTTACAGATTGATTTTTCGCTGCTTCAAAATACTCATTAATCAGCGAAGCAGCAATTTCTTTTACAGGTCGTATATCTTTAACATATTCTATAGATGGGCCGGCACACCACATGGTTTGGTAGGTAGCGCTAAAGGCCGCTTTCTCTAAAAGTTTCATGCCTTTGTAAAAGGTGAGCATTTTAGTCCACTTTTTTAGTTGCTTGTTTTGGTTCAGTAGTTTCTCAAACCAATTTTGTTCGGTACCTATACTTTTTACATAATCGGTATTAATAACTGTGCATGGAGTGCCCGATAGTTTGGTCGTCATCACAATATCTTTTGCTCCGTAATTAACGCAGGCCATTTTATACTCTTGCGATACGGGGCTTTCGGTACTGGCAATAAAAGGGCTGCCTATAGATATGCCGCAAGCACCATAATCTAACATGGTTTTCATTTGCGCGCCATTGCCCACACCACCGGCAGATATAACGGGTACTTTGCAATTGTTCACTAATGTGGTAATCAAATCTTTGGGTGAAATTCTTCCGGCATGGCCGCCTGCTTCATTATTTACAGCTATCAGCGCATCGGGTTGCATGGCTTCTACTTTTTTGGCGTAATCCAAATCTATTACATCACAAAAAACTTTCATGCCTAATGGTCGGCATTCTTCAATTACTTGTTGTGGAGAACCCAGTGATGTAATAATAAACGGCACCCGAAATTCTTTGCAGGTATCTAACTGCTCACGCAAACGAATGTTTGATTTGTTGGTAATCAAGTTAATGCCAAATGCTTTGTCGGTGGCTTGCTTTATCTCTGTAAGCGCTTTACGAAACTCTGCATCGGTACGATAGTTCAATGCGGGGATTGAGCCGGCTATTCCGGCATGAGCTGCCTCTATCACCATTT
This sequence comes from Chitinophagales bacterium, assembly GCA_016787045.1. Taxonomy (GTDB): domain Bacteria; phylum Bacteroidota; class Bacteroidia; order Chitinophagales; family LD1; genus Bog-950. Next base: position 142,246 of record JAEUVA010000019.1, on the reverse strand, counting down.
TTGCATTGCTCACCAAAAACATGGGAGCCATAATCACAGGGTAGTCTATGCCCAGCATTCGGGTAAGTGCGGTATCTACTTTTGGAGTCATGTGGTAAACATAAAAAAAGTGTTATCAATACTTTGTCCGGGTTTCTCTTTCATACTGACATTCCTGCTTTATTTGTGCGAAAGCTCTACTATGCCCCGTACATCCGGCTCTACAGAACTGTTTCAACTCATTCGCTCGCTCAATGCCAATGAAAAGGGCTTTTTTAAAAAGTATGCTTCCCGGCACTCTGAAAAAGGGAATGAATATCTCCGGCTGTTTAACGCCATTGACAAAATGAAGGAGTATGATGAGCAACCTTTGAAAAAAAACATTAAACACTTGCCGGTAGTAAAAAACTACTTATACAATTTATTGATGGATGCATTAGTGCTTTACCACAACACTGAAAAAAACATCAGTTTGTATTTAGCCAACAAATACGCCCGCACATACATTTTAGAAATGAAAGGGCTTTCGGATAAAGCTATTAAAGAGCGTAAACACGCGCGCGATGTTGCTGCCAAACATCACCACACCAGCTTTGAATACCTGTTTGCCCGTACTTATCACCAACTTAATAACGTTAAGCTGGGCGCATACAAACCCTCTTCGTATTACAAACAAGTGTACGATGAGTTAACTGCACTTTTGCATCGCGAGCAGGCACATTTACGCTACAACTTTGAGTATGGAAAATTGCGTGCGCTCGCTTTAAAAATGAAGGGTGAAATGGAGGACAGTGTTACCGAGAGCGACATTGACTTTACCTTGCTAAAAACTGATTCACCGCAAGTACACATTAATGAAAAACGAACAAGCAATGAGGCCTTGATCAATTTTTATTTAAAAAAGAATGAGGTAAAAAGCGCCTACCAAATTGCCTGTCAGTATTTGAAAGCTGAAAAACGGCAGAAACGCGATGTAAATAACGTGCACTACTACTCGCGCGCTTTGATGTATGCGGCCATGGCAGCTATGTACAACAATAAGTATGCGGAGGCGCACACCTTGCTAAATCAGCTTGGTGCGCTTAAAACAACAAACGAACATGTTAATACACTCAACCGAATGAGGTTTGTCAACTTTAAGTTGAGCAACTTCTGCTTTGCAGATGATTATAGTACTGGGGCTAAGTTTTGCTCTTCTGTTATTGACAAATATCCGGAGCAATTTGATGGCGAAAATCCGGTGTACTATTACGATGGCAACATCATTTACTCTCTTTACCTTCTATTCTTTGCTCGCGAGTATCAAAAGTGCATCCACCTCTACATTCATCATATCAAACGCTCCTACTTGCAAAAAAAAGCACCTTTGGCCTACCGCGATGTAGAGTTGTTTTGGCTGATGATTCAAGCCGAACTGGGCAACTATCATTTGCTCCCTGCCCTCACAAAATCTATCGCACGCAAGTTTAAAAAACTGCAGCTGCTGCAAGAACACACTAAAACATTGCTTGATTTTTTTAATGACTTAGGCACAAAAGGCAGCCAGGTTAGCACTACAAAATACATCAAATTGCTAAAAGAAATTTACAGCAAGCTACCGGCTGACGATCATTCTCAACACCTCATATCCGGCATTAAACCGTACGAAAGTTGGATTGAAAGTTTGCCGATGCACCCCCGCAAATCGTAGTCTCAATTTGCAATTGCCAAAAGTTTCTTTTGTTTGCTGCAACACAAATTAAGTGGCCAAGCAACCCGCAAAATCTTCTGGTAAGAAACCCGCTACTACTGCCTCTGCAGAAAACTCTTCGTTTGGATATGTGTTGCGCAATTTGGCGTTGGTAGTTGTTTTTGGTTTGGTGCTACTTATTGTTGATCAAAAAAACAAAAAGCAACGCGAGCTACCCGAACTCACCAATGAGTTTTATGCCCTGCGCCAGCAAGGTACCAATCAGCAGCGGTTGATAGAGTTGTACAACCGAATCATGGAAATTCAAAACGACACCTCGTTTACCACCCGTTTGCTGCGCGGCTATAATTTTGTGGTGCATGATGTGGCCATTGCCGGTAAAGAAACCGTTGAAAAAGTGAGTGCTGAGCTACACAGCAAGGGGTTAGACAGCACCGCATATTCGCTTTACGAGGCAAAGATGCGATACAAAGTGGGTACCTATGATTTTCTGAAAAACATTGTGAACACCACACCTGAAAATGCGGTAATACTTGTACCCAAAGGCGATAGTGTTATCAGCAACAATTCTAAGTACAATTTTATATATGAGATGGAATGGTTAGAGTTTTTCATATATCCCCGGCTCTGCATCAATATTGGTGACGAAGAAAAATATCCCGACTTAGCGAAACGCGCTTCACACGTTTTGATATTAGATGGTCGCGGATACGAGAAACTGAAATACAATGTGCCGGTAGAGCAACGCCCTGCCGATGCCTTATTGCCTATTAACGAACCGCCTGCGGGCATCCAAACGCCATAAACCATGCTGATTGTTGGGATACTGCTTTGCTACTTATTGGGTGCCGCACTCATGCTGCTCATCAGCCGCAGGTACAACATCAGCGAGCTGGTGGGTTATTCGTTTTTGATGGGCATAGCTGTAGAGTCGGTCATCATGTTATTCTTTGATGTAGTAGGAGTAAAAATAACTTCTGGTAGTATGATAGCTGCAAACATGGTGCTTACCGCAGCAGCCCTTGGCATCAATTTCAAAAATCTGAAAGAGCTACCAACACAATTTCAGTTGCCAAAGTTTGAATTAAAACACATCAATTTTGTATCACTGTTTTTCATTGCCATTATGGCTTGGTTGTTTTATGCGGTGAGTGTAAAGTGTCTTTTTTGGCCGGCTACAGATCATGATGCACTTGGTTCGTTTGATAAATTGGGTAGAGTAATTGCTCTGGAGGGAAAACTAAAAATCAGTTTATACCAATGGGATTTGCAAGGGGCTGCCGGAGTGTATCCTCCGCTGTTTCATGCTGCCTTTGCGTATGCTTATGTGTTTGGCGCTACCATTGCTAAAATTATTACAACACTTTTTTTCTTGTCTCTACTACTGGTGTTTTACAACTTAGTAAAAGAAGCAGCTAACGAAACCGCTGCGGCTGTAACCACTTTTATTTTAATGCTAACCCCCGAAATGTTTGCGCACGCGGCTCTTGCATTAGGCAATATGCCCACTACTGCTTATGTGTGTGCAGGTGCTTTAGCCACATTTATTTGGATAGATAAAAAAGACCAAAAATACTTTTGGATTGGTGCCACTATGATGGCTTGGGTAATATGGATACGCAGCGATACTGTAGTATTTACTGCTGCCGCTTTGCTGATTGTAGGTATAGATTTTCTAAAAAATAAATACTGGAAAAAAGCCATCAGCTATGGTGCGGTTGCAGTATTACCGTTTATCATTTGGTTTTTGTACATGAAACTCAAATTGCAAACCACCACCTCGGGCCGGTTTGATTTTGGTGTGGGCTACAATGCCGAGCGCTTTGATTTAGTTTGGGGTTATATCAGCGCCATGCTATTTGCCGGGCAACATGGTCGCATAGATGGCGGGCAGTTGTACGGTATTAGTTTTGTTGTGTTTTTTGTACTGCTGGCAGTAAATTTAGTTTGGCTATACAAAAAAGAAAATCGCTCCACCGTACTTACCGACCGCTGGCAAGTGCTGCTGTTTTTCTTTGCCTCTTTTATTGCTTACACTTTGCTATTTTATTTTATAGATGAAAAAGCGCAGCAAAGCCCTTTGTATTCGTTGATGGAAAGTTCGTTTAAGCGAGGCATATTTTGCTTTGTACCTGTAGCACTATTTTACGCAACCACCAACTTTACGGCTGCCAAGTTTTGGCGTGCGGTGGAGCGGTTTAGAACTGGTGCTTAACATTCTACCATTATCTATTTTAACGTGCAGGTATCTGGCGTTTCTGCGTTTGTAAAATACGCTTACTACTTGCCTTTATGGTTAGCATGCCCCCATTGATTAAGGTATGATTGCCATACTTTAAAGAATATTGCACTGCGCAAATAATAAATACACCAAACAAAAAAGCCCCGCAAAATTGCGGGGCTTTTTTAGTAAGGCATTTATTTTTAGTACTTAAGATTGAGATACTCGCCAATCTTGTAGGCCGGTATGGCAAACCCGATGCCTTCGGTATCGCCCACCATCTTTGATACTATTACTCCGTGTAGGTTGCCATTGGTATCAAACAACGGACCACCGCTGTTGCCAAAGTTGATAGACATACTGAGCTGCAGCAACTCGTTGTTGTTAGATTTTCTTTCGTTAGATATAATGCCACTGGTAACTGTTTGACCTAACTCAATAGACTTAGGAGCGCCAATCGTAAACACATCTTGCATGGGCTTAAACTTCTTTTCGTTGCTGATAGCAAACACCTTGTCAAATTTTTTGTCCACTTTCAATAGTGCCAAGTCGCGCGCTTTATTATAGCGTACTACAGTGGCCTTTAGCTCATCGCCTGAGGTGGTAAGTACAGTTACTTCTTCTTGTTTGCCCGCATTAGTAGAGGCAACTACATGATAATTAGTTAGTATATACCCATCTTTACTTACCGCAAACCCACTTCCATGCCCTTTATCTTTTCGCTTGATAATGACAGAAGCCATAGCAGCGTCTGACTTATCGGCCACAAACGAATTGCCGGCACCCAAGCTCATAACAGGTTCGGTGTATGCAGGAATACTTTCTGTTTTAATGTATTTTTTAAAGGTAGCTGTGGTAAACAACTTATTGTATGAATTATCTATGGCATCGCCTATCATGCGCTCTATTGGGCTTATCTCATCATCTTTGGTAGAGGCCGATTTGTATAAGCTGTGCAACAGGAAGTCTCCTGACATTTCGCTAAGATTGATGGAATCCAATACTTCGTCATACTGATTTTTTACATACCAAGTGACAAAAAGTTTTGTTTTGTAAAAGCTATTGTAAGTACTTTTTTGACCAAACCGGTACAGCTTCCACTTAGTAATTTTACCCTCTAAAAACAAGGTATTGTTATTGTCTTGAAAAACCTTGTTCACCGTATCAATGTACCCGCTGTTGCGTAGTGTTTTGTGTATGTTGTAAGCAAACTTCGTATTGTCGTATTGCAGCGCTTTTTGCTCGTTTTCTTCGTTCTCAAGGTCTTTTTTATTCTTTTTTTTCTTTGCTTTATCTTCTTCTTTTTGCTTATTAGAATCCGCTGTTTTTACCAAATCTTCTGTTTTGGGAGTATTGCCAATGCCCGGAAATTTTGCATTTAAGAAAACAATACTGGTGTCTAAGTTGATGTCTAAGCCAATATTGGTTATTCGCACAAATTTTTCATCATCAGATTTTGTGGCATACTTACCAGCCACAGTATACTTTGAACTTTTTTGATATGCATACGATTTAGCAATTTTAGGGTCAAACAACAGTCCGTATATACCATAAAAAACGGGCGTAAACATGGCATCACCCACTATACACACCCAAAAGCCGGGCTGCCTGCGATTAGGCACCATTACATAGTAGTTATCTTTATATCCGGGAGTTTCTACTCTAACCTGCTTAATACCGTTTTTAGCAGTTTTGAAAGTAGCCGTTTTGGTTCCTTGCAATTCGCCATCCACATAAATTTTGGAGGTTTTTTCGGTGGCTGTTAGCGAAACATTTTGGTTGCGCGGCATAAACAGTAAAGCACAACTGTTACCTACTAGGGCAATGAAAATAAGAAGGGAAAGTAGTCTTGGCATGTATGGGATTTTGATTGTGCGCTAACATAACCATACACCAACGCCAACCAAGATTATTTTGCTCAAAAATTAAAAGTCGGAACTACTTTTTGGGAATACTTTTTCGAGTTTGCCAAACTATATACGGAACAAACACCATACTCGGCAAAAACCAAGCCCATACGCCCGGAAGTAATTGATTAACCACCACAAAGGCTGTGAGCGCAGCAATAAAACCACCGGTCATTTTGCCGAGGTGAAGTTGTAACCAGCGTTTTCGTGTTTTTTCAGGATGCTGAAAAGCAATCAAATCACTAACTGCAAAGTAGATAGCTGCTATGCCAAACACCAACATCACAACATTTTTTGCAGTCGCAAAAATCAATGTGTAGGCAATCATAGCGGTGCCGGTGAGCAGCAAAATACTTGCCCATATTTTATCAATAGTAAAATTATGTTTCGCTCTTTTATAGTTCAATGCTCTATACCCTATCAACACAGAGTACGAACTAAAAACGCCAATAGAAAATAAGAATTCACTCCGGTGATTTGGCAGCACAGCAATCACCATAGCCATAGCAGCACAAGCTATCATAACGTAGTAAAAGATTTTGCCGCTACGCTTGTGTACTGCTTTACCTTTAGCAGCAATGAGTGCAATACTTCCGGAAAGCAGCGCTAGACCACCCAATGCAGCATGAAGGTAAATGGCGTATTGAATTGCTTTTTGTACCACTGTAGGTTATCCATTTTTACAATAAAGTCCCACTTTTTAAGTGGGACTTTATGCTGTACTTCAAATCAGCTACAATTTTCTGGCCACTTCGGTTTCCTCATACACCTCTAACACGTCTCCTGCTTTGATGTCTTGGAAGTCTTTTATTTGTACACCGCAATCCATACCGCTCACCACTTCTTTCACATCGTCTTTAAAGCGCTTGAGTGAAGAAAGTACTCCGTTGTGTATTACAATGCCATCGCGGATTACGCGCACTTTTGATGAACGTACTATTCGGCCATCGCGCACAAAACAACCGGCAATGGTGCCTACTTTGGTAATATGGTATGCCTCGCGAATATCTAGGTTGCCAACTATCTTCTCTTCTATTTTCGGCTCCATGAGACCCTCCATCGCGCTCTTCACATCTTCTATGGCTTTGTAGATAATTGAATAGAGTTTTATTTCTATATTTTCTTGCTCGGCTACCTTCTTGGCATTTACTGACGGACGAACGTTGAAGCCAATGATAATGGCATCGGTGGCAGAAGCAAGGTTCACATCGGCTTCGGAAATTTGTCCAACGCCTTTGAGTATCACCTTCACTGCAATTTCGTCTGTACTTAGTTTTTGTAATGAATCGGTTAAGGCCTCTACCGAGCCATCCACATCGCCTTTGATAATGAGGTTGAGTTCTTTGAAGTTTCCAAGAGCCAAACGTCTGCCAATTTCGTCCAGAGTGATGTGCTTTTTGGTACGGATACCTGTTTCGCGCTCTAATTGCGCGCGCTTGGTGGCTTGCTCTTTTGCGGTTTGCTCGTTGTCAAACACCTTGAATTTTTCACCGGCTTGTGGCGCACCGCTCAAACCAAGTATCTGTACCGGAGTAGATGGTCCGGCTTTCTCAATCCGCTCGCCTTTGTGGTTAAACATGGCTTTCATTTTGCCATAATACGGCCCACACACTAATATATCGCCTTTGTGTAAAGTACCACTTTGTACCAGAACAGTAGCGGTGTAGCCGCGACCTTTATCTAAAGAGGCCTCCACTACAGAACCTACTGCATTTTTCTTTGGATTAGCGGTGAGTTCCAACAGATCAGATTCAATCAAAATTTTATCTAACAAAGCATCAATATTCAATCCCTTTTTGGCAGATATTTCCTGGCTCTGATACTTACCACCCCATTCTTCTACCAACAAATTCATACTGGCTAATTGCTCACGAATTTTATCGGCATTGGCGCCTTCTTTATCTATTTTGTTGAATGCAAAAATCATGGGCACACCGGCACTTTGTGCGTGGCTAATGGCCTCTTTGGTTTGTGGCATCACCGCATCATCTGCAGCAATTACAATCACCGCCACATCAGTTACCTTGGCACCACGGGCACGCATGGCGGTAAATGCTTCGTGACCCGGAGTATCTAAGAAAGTGATTTTGCGACCAGCGGAAGTTGTTACTTCATAAGCACCAATGTGCTGTGTAATACCACCAGCTTCTTTTGCCACTACGTTAGCATTGCGGATGTAATCCAGCAAGGATGTTTTACCATGATCTACGTGACCCATGATAGTAACGATTGGTGCACGAGGGAGTAAATCCTCCGGCAAGTCAATCTCTTCTTCCACAAAAGCAGTGGTTTCCTCTGCGCTCTGAAACTCTATTTCGTAACCGTTTTCGTTGGCTACCAAACCAATTACCTCTGCATCAAGGCGCTGGTTGATGCTCACCATTAAGCCCAACTGCATACAGTTTTGAATAACCTGTACTGCAGTTACATTCATCAAACTGGCCAACTCGCTAACGGTCATAAACTCGGTTACTTTGAGTTTACCCGACTTTTTGCTGTCCTCTAACTCTTGTTTTTCGCGAATATCTTCGCGCTTGCCTCTGCGTATTTTTTGGCGCTCGCTCTTAGCGGTTTGCGCCTGAATTTTGGCCATGGTGGCCCGTATTTTGTCTTCAATTTCCTTCTCGGTAATCTCGGCCGGTTGGTTGTTGGTGGTATCGGTGGTGCGTTGTCCATCGCGTTTGCGTTGGAAGTTTTCTACTTTTTTATCGTAGTACTTACCGTCTTGTATTGGAGCGGTGCGCTCTTTTTTCTTAACGGTTATGCGCTCGCGCTTTTTTAGTGTGCCATCTTCGGCTTTGCGCTTGGCGGCTGCGTCTTCTTTACGCTTTTCTTCAAACTTGCTGAGGTCAATAGTGCCAACTTGTTTAGGGCCGGTAAGTTTTTGATACTGTGTTTCTATTTTTTGTTCCGGCTCTGGCTCTACAACAGGTTTTTGCTCTACTACCGGCTCTACTTTGTGCTGTTCTTCTACTACCGGTGTTTCTATTTCTTCATCTGTTTTCTTCTTGCGGCCTTTTTTGGGTTTGTCTAAATCAATTTTGTCCAACACTTTAGGGCCATCCAACTTCACCTTTTCAGCAGTAATTACTACTTCTTTCTCCGGCTCTTTGTGAGCGATGTTGTTCTTAATCAGTAATTCCTGTTCCTCTTCTTTCTTTTTAGGGGCAACCACTACCGTTTCTGCCGGCATTTCTATAGTTTCTGGTTTACCCTTGTCTATCTTGGTGCTATCGGCTTGTTGTTTGATGGCCTTATCTGTCCCAAATTCTTTATCCAACACCGCCAACATTTCTGGGGTGATTTTGAAGTTGGGGTTGTTGTCTACTTCAAACTTTGCTTTTTTAAGTACGTCAAGAATGGTATCGGACGATACGTTGTACGTGCCCGCTGCCTTTCCCAATCGCAATGCTTTTACTTCTGCCATGTAGGTTTTTTATTCGTTGTTTGTGCTGCGGGAGCAGAAGAAGCAGAACTGTAAAGTCCTTCTGCTCCCACTGCTCATACAGCGCTAATATTCTTAAGCTTCATCGCGAAACTCGCTTTCCAAAATCTTGCGGATTTCTACGATGCTCTCTTCTTCTAAATCGGTTCTTCGCACCAGTTCATCATCACTCAGTGCAAGTACACTCTTGGCCGTATCGCAACCAATTTTTTTCAATTCGTCAATCATCCACGGTTCTATTTCATCGGCAAACTCATCCAGGTCAATATCCACTTCATCCTGCGTTTCGTCTTCGTTTTCGCGGTACACATCAATTTCAAAACCTACTAAACGGCTGGCTAATTTGATGTTAACACCCCGTTTGCCAATGGCCAATGACACCTGGTCTGGGTCTAAGTAAACAGAGATGCGTTTTTTCTCCTGGTCAATATCCAGAGAGTTGATTTTTGCAGGTGCCAATGCGCGCTGCACCATCAGTTGCAGGTTATTGGTATGGTTAATAATATCTATGTTTTCGTTTTTCAGCTCGCGTACAATGCCGTGTATGCGCGACCCTTTTACACCCACACAAGCCCCTACAGGGTCTATGCGGTCGTCAAAACTTTCTACTACTACTTTTGCTTTTTCGCCCGGCTCGCGCACAATGTTGCGGATAACAATCAGTCCGTCAAAAATCTCAGGCACTTCGGCCTCCATCAATTTAGCAAGAAATGAACCATCTGTGCGTGATAGGATAATGTAAGGTGTGCCATTACGCAATTCTACTCGCTTTACTACAGCCCGTACAGTTTCGCCTTTTTTGAAAAAGTCTGCACGGATTTGATCTACTTTAGGCAGCAAAAGTTCATTTCCCTCTTCGTCTAAAAGCAAGATTTCTTTTTTCCAAACTTGATAAACTTCAGCGCTCATTATTTCGCCTACTTTATCTTTATACTTTTTAAATACTTCGTCTTTTTCTAAGTCGCCAATGCGCGATGCGAGTGTTTGCCGGGCCGCTAAAATGGCTCTGCGACCGAAACTAAGAAGCTCAATTTTCTCGTAAGTTTCTTCGCCTACTTCAAAGTCATCTTGTATTTGACGAGCTTCGGTTAGCCCAATTTGAGTAATCGGATTCTCAACGGCATCGTCTTCTACAATTTCGCGTTTATGCCAAATTTCCAAATCGCCTTTATCGGTATTTACTACGATGTCAAAATTATCTACATCGCCATACTTTTTCTTGAGCAGGGTACGAAATACATCTTCCAGCACCTTCATCATAGTAGGGCGGTCTATGTTTTTCATTTGTTTGAACTCGCTGAATGAGTCAATTAGTTCTAAGCTGTTCATGTTGTTAGTTTTTCGTTTTGAAGATTATGTGGTTTTATGAGTTACGTATGCTATAAATTTAAAATACTAAGGTGGCTCTTTTTATATCGTTGTAAGTCAGAACTATCTCTTTGGGTTCGGGAGTAGGTTCTGCGTTTTTTTTCTTCTTTTTCTCTTCTATAATTTCTTTGAGTTTTATTCCTTCCAGGTCTGCTTCTATCAGTTGAGCAACTATCATTTCTCCGTTGGTTTTCAATACTTCCAATTTACGGCCTATTCTGCGCTGGTACTGGCGGGGTACTTTCAGCGGGTTGGTCATTCCGGGGCTGCTTACTTCTAATATGTAGTTTTCTGGTACTATACCGCTACCATCTAAGTGCTTTTCTAAGAAACGCGACACCGTTGCGCAATCGTCAATGTGTATTCCTTCATCGGTATCTAAGTACACTTCTATTCTGCGGCCTTGAGCAAATTTAATGTCCACCAGAAAAATGTTTTTCTCCTCCAGCAGCGGCTGAAGCCAGTGTTCAATTTTCTGTTTTACCTCTTCAAAGTTCATATTCCAAAAATAAGAGAGGGGACTCTCGTCCCCTCTTCCCTTACAATAAATGCGCTGCGAATATAACTAAAGTATGCTTTTATCAAAAACTTTGTGCAACTACTTGCTGACTGCTATTCTGCGAACGATGGTTTCTGCGCCAATTTTCACTTTGGCAAAGTAAACTCCCTCCGCTTCGTTGGTCATGTCTATTTCGTAACGGGTTTGTGTTTCGTTAGCGGCATAGCCGGTTTTGATTAGCTGTCCATTTACATTGTATACTTCTACTGAAGTAGCAATGCTTTGAGTTGCTGTAAGTTCTACAAAAAACACATTTGATGTGGGATTAGGATATACGTTTACGGAAATTCCACCGGTTACTTCATCCAAGCCAATGATTAAACCAACTGTAGCTGAAGCGGTAGTACTGCAACCATTAGCATCTGTAATAGTAACGGTGTAGGTTCCTGCGGCTACACTTGCTAAGTCCTGAGTGGTAGAGCCATTGCTCCAGTTATATAAGTATGGCGATGTACCACCAGTAACAGTTAGGTCAACTGAGCCCATCATACCGCTTTGAATCTGGTCTGTTTTGGTAACCGATGTGCCTAAGGCAGCACTTGGTTCTGTAATGTTAACACTTGCAGAAGCAGAACAGCTATTGTTGTCTAAAACGATAAGTGTATAGCTACCCGCACCCACACCAGTCAGGTTTTGGGTTGTTGACCCATTGCTCCAACTATAGCCGTAAGAAGGTGATCCACCAGACACGTTAACGCTTACTCCCCCATCTGTACCCCCGAAGCAATTAACACCAGAAGCACTAGTTCCGATTGAAATTGCTGTAGGTTCAGTGATTGTGTAGCTGGCAGTAGCGGTACAATTGGCAGCGTCTGTTAAAACAACTGTGTAGGTACCTGCTGTAAGGTTGCTGATATCTTCTGTAACAGCGGTATTACTCCACTCAAATCCAATTGCACCTGTTCCACCCATGCCACTAATATCTAATGCTCCATTACTACCGCCATTACAACTAACTTCAGTTTGGTTATCTAACATAGCCATAAGTTCTGCCGGCTCGCTTACAGTACCACTTACCGTTGATGTACAAGAGTTATCATCGGTAACAGTCAAAATATATACCCCAGCGGCCAATGCAGAAATATCTTCTGTGGCATCGCCATTGCTCCATGCAAAAGTAAACGGTGCCACACCACCAGACTGGATGGTAGTGTAAACACGGCCATTAGTTCCTCCAAAACAATTGTTGTTTTGCACTGAATCTTGCGAGAGTACAATTTGCGCAGGTTCAGTGATTGGTATTTGCGGGCTATTGTACAAGCAACCTAATGCATCGCTGAGTGTACCGGTGTAAATTCCTGCAGCTACACCCACTAGGTCTTCGTTGGTTGACCCATCACTCCACTCATATGTATAAGGTGGAGTGCCTCCACTAACGGAGATGTATATTCCGCCATTAGAGGAACCAAAGCATGATGCATTTACAATTGAATCTAAAACCGGATTTAACTCGGTTGGCTCATCAATAGATATCAGCGATGATGTATTGACACAACCACCATCATCTGTTACTGCCACAGAGTAGTCTCCGGCTGTTAAACCCGATACATCTTCGGTGGTTGCACCATTGCTCCATGTATAGGTAAAAGGCCCATTGCCTGTAGTGTTCACATCAATAGCTCCGTTGCTGCCACTGTAGCAACTTACTTCTGTTACACCACTTACAGTTACAGTTGGTGGGTTGCTGATAATAATGGTGTCTGTGCTAGTGTAACAGGCATAAAACTGATAATAGATTACGTTGGGCACTCCGATACCTAATTGTTGTTCCACTTCATTAAGGTCAAGCAATGTGTCTTGCACTATACCTACACCAAAGAAAGAACCGCCCGGTGTGGTTGGAGAGAGTGTAATGATACCTCCACCGGAACATTGATTGTAGTTCAAATCTGCAAAACTGGCATCGGGACCCGGACCGATATCGGTAACTATGATATCCGTAGTAACGGGTGTTGTTCCCCAGGCATCTAACTGAAGGAAGTATGTTTTGCCGGGAGTTAAACAAACCACAGAGTCAAGAAATGAAGAAAACAAGAAGCCACCACCTGCAGCATCGTCATCATTAGCAGCGACAAGTGTGGCTCCGCCAGATAAGATGTCTCCACATGAGTTAGCATCCCAAAGTGCAATCTGTGTATCACTAAAGCCGGAAGTGCCGGGGGTACGAATACTCACACGACCCGAAGCCGGTGCTTGCAAGGTAAACCAAAGCGTACCGTTAAGTGTATTGTTGCACCAGGCATCTAATGTGCTACAAGCAGTACCGGGTGGTGCCGGCTCACCGGTTTGTACGGTAGCTAAGTTAGTATTATATGGCCCGTTGGTGCCAATAGAGATGGGAATAGCATCACATACATCATCGCCTTTGTATTCTACCACAACTGCTAACACGTTAGAAGAATCTGGGTCGCAGCCGGGGCTGGTAACAAACGCACGCAAGTAAGTAGTTCCTATAGTGCCAAATTGAAATGGCTGAGTAGTACTGTTAGCCCCGGAAATATTGACCCAAGGCCCAGTAGCGCTGGCAGATGCCTGCCACTGCACAAATCCGTTACTGCCGGTTAGAGTGAAAGTTACATTAGCGTTAGCCGCTACCGTATCAGGCCCTGCTGCATTACCTCCTACAGAAGGGTTGCTGCATACAGGTGCTGCCTGAATATCTAAAAGGTAATCTTCTGTCTCACCATAAGTATAGGTACCGCAAGCCGGTGGCGTGGCACCCGCCTCTTGAAGCACTACCCTCATGCGGGTAGTGCCCAATACTGCATTTGCCGGTATAGAAATATTGCCATTGGGAATAGTGTTTAGAGCCGTGGTAGGGCCAAAGTTATAGGCCAACTCTCCGGCTCCAAATGCGCCATCTTGGTTAAAGTCAATATACACTCCCACATAGGCCGCGTAATGGTCGCCACTGCAAGAGCCATTCTGTATTCGGATGGGGTAGTTAACTGTACGCTGCACAGGAATGGGTGTGCCGGTGTTGTTGGTATACGTTTCGCAAGTTGTAGCTGATGTGCCAAATGCTACACCATTTAGTACTACAGAATCAATTTTTGTATCAGCGCTATTTGTGGCATTAGATGCGCAGTAGCACTGAGTAAAAGGCCTTACATTGACTAACTTGGGAGTAGAAGTGTCAGACAATGAACTATTGGTACAAGTAGCTAAAGCGCGGTAATAAGTGGAAGTAACTATAGAAGTATTGTATGAAGAGGAGGTTGCTCCGCCAATATCAGTCCACGTGTTACCATCCGGAGAACTCTGCCACTGGTAGTTAACCCCGGTACCTTGGTTACTGTTTTGAATTCCTAAGGAGAAGGAAGCGTTTGGACATACCGAGTCAAGAGCAAGCGTATTGCCCAAGCTGGGTTGACCTGTACAAGCTGTAGCAGCAATAAATGTAATTGCACCGGTAAAGGCGCGTGGATTGTTGACTGGGGATGGGAAAGCTCCACCGTAGCCCACGTTCAACCCACCGATTTGCGCTCCACCACAAAGCAATGAAACACCACCGGAGGTAAAGGTAAAGGGAGAGGGAGTAGGGCTTGCTCCGCTGTAAGTAATACCGTTGCTGCTTTGTATGGCAAAACGATACGTAGCCCCATTAGGTACTAACAAAGATAATCCGGTAAAATGCGGATACATGGCCGGATTGGGCACTGTAATTGGGCCGGCAGTTGCAATCTGTGTCCATGTGGGCGCTGCTATAGTTGGAGCCCCTGAAAGTGATGTGGCACTATACCAAAGTGTAACATTAGTAGGGCTAACTACTGTTAGTGTGTTCAAGTAATTGTCAATTTGTGTGAGGATAATATCTGCCCCACTAGTGTTTTGAACAGCAAATGTGATAGCCGAGTTGCCACTCACACCATTTCCACCGGTATAATTTGTGCCGGATGCAAAACTGCTAATTGTTGTTTGAGCTTGGGCAAATAGTGCAGCAGCACTAAATGCTACCACAATCGCCAAACGAAGTTGAGGTAAACTTTTTTTCATGCTTAAGTTTTGGTGAACAATTCAGTAGAGCAAATTTACAATTCTATAGCGTTTCGGCTATGTTTGTTTAAAAGTTTTGTTGTTCGTGCATGAGCCATAATAATCAAGAATTGAACATTTTGTTTGAAGACAACCACTTGCTCATAGTCAACAAACCCGCAGGCATGTTGGTACAGCCCGATAAAGGCGGGGAGCCAGCATTGGAGCAATTGGCTAAGCAGTATATAAAGGCGAAATACCAAAAACCCGGAGAAGTGTTTTTGGGCGTTTGCCACCGTATAGACCGCCCGGTGAGCGGGGTGGTGGTACTGGCAAAAACCTCTAAAGCACTGGTACGGCTCAACGAAATGTTTAAAACCCGCGAGGTAAAAAAAACCTACTGGGCGGTTGTAGAAAGCGCTCCGGCTCAAAGCAAAGCCACCCTCATTCATTGGTTAAAAAAAGATGAGCAAAAAAACATTTCGCGGGGCTATGATAACGAGGTAAAGGGCTCCTCACGTTGCGAACTCTCTTACAAACTGTTGGGTAAAAGCGACAACTATTACCTATTAGAAGTAAACCCTATTACCGGTCGCCACCATCAAATACGAGTTCAGTTGAGTGGTATTGGTTGCTCCATAAAAGGCGACATCAAATACAAGGCCAAACGCACCAACAAAGATGGCAGCATACACCTTCATGCTCGCGCCATTTCGTTTTTTCACCCTGTACGAAAGGAAGAAATAAGCATAACCGCCCCTGTGCCGGCAGATGCAGTCTGGAAATTTTTTGAGGAAACTGCAACCGTTTGAAACCTTTAGTGTTTCTTTAACGTAAGCCTACTTACCACAAAACTCAAAATGGTAGCTTATGATACAATTTGACCCTAATGAACCGCACTGGCCCATTAATGAACCGGCCACCAACATGCCTAAAAAATAATGGTTTAACCATCCAAAGATTAACCTGCCCAATGGCAGGTTTTTTTATGCCGTTTTGCTTAAATACTCTCAGTCAATTTCTTTGGTTTTTTCTAAGTCGCTTTTAAGCAGCCCCAAAATAATAGCTGCGGCAAAGCAAATCATCCCCATCAGCATTACGGCATACACCACGTTTGTACCCTTGTGAAAAAACGGTATTGTGAGAAACCCAATGAGGCACATACGCAGAAATACATTTATCATAAAAAATATGCTCCCTGTACGCCCGATAATGTGATTGGGTATGTGGTGAAACATATACGTTACCCGCTGTATGCGAATGGAGGCATTGCAAGCGCCAATCACAAAGTTAGCAGCACAAAATAAGAAAGCCGAGTGGTGAGTAATCATGGTCAGATACATCAACCCGCTAACTGCACTAAGTATTATTATCCCCTTAACTGCTTCTCTTTCTTTAAAAACTTTAGTGGTTAAAAAACCAGCCAGTAGTGAACCAAACGAAAAGGTCATATCGCTGAGCGCATATACATCGGCTGACTGATGCAGGTAGCTATCTACATAAAAAGTAGCCACATAAGTTCCAAAAACGAGTATAGTTAAGAAAACGAGCAACGAAGAGTTGCCAAAGTGCATAATCAATGGCTGATTACGCAAAAACGAGATGCCCGCCTTTAACCGGTCGCGCAGATGACTAGTATCGGTTTTCTTTTCTATCACGGGCAATGAACGAATACGCCAAATGAGCAAAAAAGTAATAATGTAAGCCAATACTCCCAGCGAAAATATCTCATGTATTTTCCATGGCTGAAATTGAAACGGTAGAAGATAGTTTTGGCCTGCCAGAGCTAGTCTCCCATCAAACCCTTGCAGCATCATAGCGGCTAAACCACCCGAAATGGTAAAGGTAAGTTGACCTTGTATTTCTAAAAGTGAAGTAACGCGAGAGTAATGGTTTTTATCCGTGATTTCCTGTGCAAAGGCATACAGATTAGGAAAATGGATATTGTAGATGAAGGCAGTGGCGGCAAATACTAGCGCAACCATACTCCAATGCAATTCACCTAAGTAAAAGCCGGTAGCCGAAACCAAACTGGCCAGTGCCAGCCCGCTAAGGTTAATGGCCAAAAAAATCTTTTTGCGGTCGTAGCGGTCTATAAGAGCACCGGCATACATGCCCCACACCAACGACACACAGGTAATGGCAAAATAAATTTTACCGAACAGTTCTTGCTGGTGAATAATGCCCGTAAAATACCACGGCACAGCCAACATGGCAATACCCTGTGCTACTCCGCTAATAGAGTTAGCTAACAACAATAAGTAGATGGCGCGCTGGTTTTGCAATGTGCTATTTTGCGGGCGGCAAACCTGCATGAAAAAAAACATTTATTCACACAACGCTTGAAGATAATATTATGCAGGTTCGCTAACATTCGCTGTTTTTTCGGAAAAATGTATCAAAAGATGGATGCGGCAATTTTAAATCAACTGTGTAACTTCTGCGCCTATCGCGAGCGCTGTATCAAAGAAGTGCGCGAAAAAATGCAGAAATTGCAAATACCTAAAGAGGAGCACCTTTATTATATTGACAAATTAATGTATGGTAATTACCTGAATGAAGAGCGCTTTGCTAAAGCATACGCCAATGGCCACGCGCGAAAGGGTTGGGGCAAGCAAAAAATTAGAATGGGGTTAGCGCAAAAGCAGGTATCTAAAGCAGCCATTGAACAGGCCATTTCACAAATTGATGCAGATGATTACGCTGACAAATTACAAGCTATCGTTCAAAAAAAGTGGCGCACAATTAAAGGCGAAACGCTTCATGAACGAAAAATGAAATTGATGAAATTTTTGATGGGCAAAGGGTACGAAATGCAGCACATCAAAGCGCAGATAGCTACCCTAAAATAGTAGATTCTAGCTAAAGCCCAATTGCCTTTCTATGCGTTGCTTTTGCCGCTGGTGGTGTATAAAATGAATATTGCATAGCTGTATCCACTCGGCTGTGTTCAGGTAACCCAAAAACGGGTGTTTAATTTTGAGCGATGGGTCGCTCTCGGGGATTCGTTTGATAAATGTGCTGGCTATTTGTTTTATCTCCTCCAACTTAGCAATGAGCTGCTCCTTGCTTTCGGGTTGCTTGGGCACTACTGCTACTTGCTTAGGCATTTCGTAGCGCACCGGAGGAAACATTTTAAAAGTAAAAATCAAGTGTCCGCTAAAGTTTTTGCCCTTGCCGGTGGTTACTTCTTCTTTATTGAGGCACATTTCCGCTTTCTTAAAAAAGAAACCCTTACCACTCATCCACAGGTGAATACCCACCTGACCCATGCTCCACTCGTGCTCCGATGGTTTTTGAAGAATCTGTTCCAAACTATATCGCTGGTATTCATTTATCCAGTAATCAATAGCGGCATGTGTATTGCGTTCTAACTTTTGTAAGTCCATAGTTGTAATTAAAAAAGGAAATTAATCGGTTTATTGATTTGTTGTTAGCGCATTCATACGCTGTAACAAAGTGGGGTGCGAATAATTTACCACTACATACCACGGGTGTGGTTGCAGGTTAGACAAATGTTTTACACTCATTTTTTTTAAGGCAGTGATGAGCGGCTCAGCTGCATAAGTAGCGCGGGCGTAGGCATCGGCCTCATATTCGTTTTTACGGCTAAATGCATTAAAGAGTATTCCAATTACGGTGCTTACCGGTGAATACAGGAGCGAAAACGCCACCAACGCCAAATGAAAATTAATTTGTGAAGCCCCCAGTGCTTGTGCTAAAATTTGAGATGATGAAAGCAAGCCGAATAGAAAAAACATCAAACCCATTTGCAACACAGAGAGTGCCATGCCTTGCAAAATATGCTTGCGTTTGTAATGCCCTACTTCATGAGCCAGCACAGCGGTTATCTCTTCGGTAGTCATATCACTAACAAGCGTATCGTAAAGTACAATGCTCTTCTTGCTACCTAAGCCACTAAAAAATGCGTTGGCCTTGGCAGAGCGTTTTGAACCATCCATCACCAAAATATTGGTGAGCGAAAACTGCACTTTAGATGCATACTGCTCTATGCTATTGCGCAGCTTACCATCTTGTAATGGTGTCAGCTTATTAAATATAGGCAATAATATTGATGTATAAAACATGGCCATGAAAATGCTGAATGCCGCTACTACACCCCATGCGGCCAACCAAAAATAGGAGCCGAGCAAGTGAAACAGAAAAGCCAGCAGAGCCAACAGGCCGCCACCAATTACTGCACCAAGCACAACACCTTTTAGCTTATCTGTTACAAAAGTACGGATAGTGGTTTTGTTGAATCCAAATTTTTCTTCAATCACAAAAGTGTTGTAGAATTCAAATGGCAAGCCAATAATGCCAGAGGCCAAACTCAACACTGCAAAAAACAATAGTGGTTGCACAATGTAACTGCTAGACACGGTTTGCGCCCAGGCATCTACCCAAGCAAAACCGCCCGTGATTAAAAAAACCAAAGAAACAATCAGCGAAAAAACTGACGATACCAGTGAAAATCTGAAATTGACCTTGGCATACTCTTCCGCTTCGCGATACTTTTTTTCTTCATATAAATCTTTTACCGCATCCGGCAGCGGCTGTTTCCATGTTTTCAGGTTAAGCCAAGAGAGTATTTTTTCAAATACAAATTCCACAGCAATAAAACACACGATAAGATAAAGGACTTGTTGACCGTTCATGATTCAATATAGTGTTGGGCGAATGTAAAAAATCAGCGCTTCGTTTACTTTAGCCAAACAAACCACTTTAGTATTGTTGATGCTTAAAAGTACAAAATGATGAATTACTGGTTAATCAAATCGGACCCCGAAACGTATTCTTTTGAACGAATGAAAAAAGAGAAGCGCACATTTTGGGATGGCGTGCGCAATTATGCAGCGCGTAATCATTTAAAAGCGATGAAAAAAGGTGACCTCTGCTTTTTTTATGAAAGCATGAATGGCGAGCCAAGCATTGTGGGAATAGTTAAAGTAGCCAAGGAACATTACCAAGACCCCACCACAACAGAGAGCTGGGTTTGTGTGGATGTGGAATATGTGAAAGAGTGGAAAAAGCCCCTTACGCTTAAAGAAGTGAAAGCAAATAAAAAGTTAGCTCAAATGGCACTCGTGCGCATATCTCGGCTGAGCGTGCAACCCGTAACAGAGACCGAGTGGGAAGAAGTTTTGCGGATGCAAGCAGAAAAGTAAATGGCCTTTTCTTTTACCGACTTTTGGAAAACTAACAGAAAGTCTTCGGAAGAAAATTCCGGTCAAAAACTTACGCCCCAGCAACAGTCGCATCAATTAGAAATCGAAAACTCGTTACTTGTTTTGGTAGCTGAAGTACTGCGCTGCGAAAAAAAATTTAGCAGTGTTGCCGAAAAAAATATGCAAGATTTTTTTGACAAACAGTTTGGCAAAAAACACCATGCTTACCGGCTGCAAGCTATTCAATCGCACTTAGAAAGCGGTACTGAGCCATTCACAAAAATAGCTGCCAAGCAATTACTGCTGCTAACTACTTACGAATCGCGACAAAGCATCACAGCATTTTTGTTTCATATAGCTGCTGCAGAAGCGTTTGCCACTGATAAGCAAAAACGTTGTATTAAAAGGTTGGCTCAATATATGGGTGTAAGCGATGTTGACTTCAAAGCGATTCAACATCAGTTTTTGGAAAAAAACAATCCGTACTATGTATTAGGTATTGAAGTAGGGGCCTCCATAGATGAAGTGAAGCGTGCTTACCGCAAGTTAGTAATACAACATCATCCCGATAAACAAACCGACAATGCGAATGCTGGAAAATTTTTAGAAATTCAGAAGGCATACGAAAGTATAATTGCCAATACTAACGGATGTTAGTTGGTAACGGTTATGCAGTGGCTGCTTGTTGCTTAAAAACCGCCTCATTCCCCTTAAAGCGAAAGTAAAAATTGATCCACGCTAACAGGATCATTACGGCAGAAACTATTATCGGGAGCCGATAATCAAAAGTTACAATAACTCCTGCAATAAGTGGTGGAATAGTAAAGGCCAGCGAAGCTACAGATTGTTGTATGCCCAGCATTTCGCCTTGCATATCGCGCGGTGTCATATTAGAAACAATACTGGTTTGATTGGGCTGTGTAAGACCCTGAAAAATTGCTACAAACGGATTGACCAGCAGCAACATCCAGGCCTGCTGTGGCAGCAGTATTACAAAAATGGTAACAGCCAATCCGAGTAATGAAATACGAAGAATCTGTGGCGGAATAAACTTCTTGGTTACGTTGCGCACTATTACCCCCTGTGTAAATGCAATCCACAAGCCGATGTAGGCAAAGAGCAATCCAATTTGTTTTTCATTGAACGCAAATTTTTTGATGAGGTACACCTGGTTAAACTGCATAAAAAAACTAAAGCCAAACGATTGAAAAAATACTGTGATAAGTATAACTCGCATGTTAACCATGCGCAGTGCCTTGCGGATATTGTTTACTCCGGCCAGCAGTGAAATTTTTGAAGCGTTTCCGTTGGGCTTGTACGTTTCCGGAAACTGTTTTTGTACATAATAGAAATTAATAAGCGTAAGCAATGCCGTGAACCACAGTGGTGTGCTATAATCAAAAAAACTAACCACATCGCTGCTTGCCAGCACTCCACCAATTGCAGGCCCCAGAATAAAACCCAGACCAAAGGCCATACCTATCATGCCAAAATTTTTAGCTCGCTCTTCGGGCTTTGAAATATCGGCCAAGGCAGCCATTACAATAGAGATATTCCCTCCCATAAAACCCGGTATTGCTCTTGCCAAAAAGAGCAACCATAAAGCATGGCTGTTGATAGAGAGAGCAAAGAGTACATAACCTACAAAAGTACCTATAATAGATATTTGCAATATTTTTTTTCGCCCGTGTTTATCTGCTAATGTGCCCAAAATGGGCGCTCCAAAAAATTGGAAGAATGGAAACGTAGCAGTAAGCAACCCATAAATAAGGTTGCGGGTGGCCTCACTCATTTCGGCCGGTAACATGCCATGTGTATTTTGCACAATTAGTGGCGCAAACACCGGAATGATGATGCTAACGCCCAACATGTCGATGAACACAGTAATGAAAACTGCAAGTAGTGGGTTGAGTTTAGCGGAGTGGTTTGCCATGCTTAATTTTCTGTTTCTGCCAAAATTTTGGTAGCTGATTCGCTAATCAGCAAATCATTATCTGCCGCACCTACCTGCAACCAGTATTTTTTCTTTGGGCTATGTTGAAAAATGGTGGAATACACTGCTGCTGCTCGTGACCAGCGGTGGTAATGATGGTGAGTGTGGTGCAACACATCGTCTATGATTGTTTCATAACTCAGCGCCTCGGTTTGATATGTACTTAGCGCAGTTACCTTATCGGCAAAATCGCCCGGTTCGTATAATTTGATAAAGTGTAAGCCAATTTCTTTGGGTAACTCTATTTCAATTATTTCTAAAGCATTGGCCACATTTTCTTTTCGGGCTATAGCAAAAGCATTTTTTGCTTTCATCATCTTTTCGCGGTCAAAGGCAAAAGAAAAAAGTAGCAGTAATGCATCACGTATCTCCAGCATTTCCAAATGCAGGGCATCGCACAACACCCTGTTCAGCGGGTCTTTATCTAGATATTCAATATAAAAAACCATTCGTGTGGCTGATTCCAAATACTCTTTTATGAAGCGTAAATGCTGTTCTTTGTGCTGATCGGGCACCTCATAATCGCATTGGTGAAGAGCGCGAAAAATATCGTGTCTAAGGAGTGGTATATTCCAAACCAGTTTTTCAAGCAAGTGCCCGGCTCGTACGGTACCCACGTGGCCACAAAGTTGTATGAGTCGCGCTTTTTTTTGTCTGGGCACTTCTGTGCTTTGAATGGCCGTTTCTACATCCTCTAAAACTATTTCACCACAATCTTGCAAGGCAAGCAATGCTGTTCTGCTATAACTATTGCTCAAAAAAAGTTGAAGTAGTGGCTTTACTAATTTTTCGTTTTTCACATTTCCGGCTGCTTCAATAGCTGCTGTTGCCACCTGCGGATCTGCATCGCTCATTAAGCCCAGCAACGGTTTATAGAAAGATGAAACAGCCAAATCGCCAATAATCTGCGCGGCCATTTTGCGCTCTTCCACGCTTGGAGAATCTATTAGTTGCAAAAGTTTTTGTCCGGCTGTTACCACCGCTGCTATACCACCACTGCTGATAAAGCCGGTAATTGCCGCTTGTGTGAGCCGTGGATCGTTCAGTGCTAAAAACTCATCAAAATTTTGCAGCTCATCAGGGTGTAACATACATTTGGCTTTAACGGCCTCCGGCAGTATGGCGGTGTGTGTTTTCCCTTTCAGCCATTCATCTATCTTATCTACTGCCTCTGTAATTTTTTTTCGCTCTGCTAATTGTATGGCTTGCATTTGCACCATGCTATCTGGATGATTAAGAGCTAACAAAACTAAGGGGCGATGGTGTGGTGCATAGTGCTTTTCTATGAGATTGAGCGTGTACATGGCTTCTCCGGACTCACCGGCACTTACCTTACTCTGAAGTACCCTAATTGCCGATTCACTGTGCAAATCAATATCCTGCCCTACAGAGTATCGCTTATGCAAAGCACTAACAAGTGTTAGTACATACTGTTTATCCACCAAATAAATGAGCACCACCCAAACTACCAGCAACGTGAAGAGCAAATAGCTGAGCATGTATAAATCTACCTTGCCCGAAAAACGGGTAATAGTGAGCAACATCACTCCACTAAAAGCCAAGGCAAAAGGATCCATCACTCCTTTCACTACTGTATGGCCTTTTAAACGCAACTCCTGCGAAAGTGGCTGCATGAGCGATAGAAATACCGGGTCTTGCAAACTGGTTTTCAGCACCTCGGTAATGATGGCCAACAACCCAAAAATGTAAAGCACAGCGTGCTGGCTGAACCCTGTAAACGGGAGCACTATGATGAGCAACAAAAAGAAAAACAAAATTGCCGGACTGATAAGTAGCGAGCCCTTTGTACCCAAAATGTTGGTCAGCCTGCCGGTAAGCAATATACGAATAAAAATGGCAAAGATTCTGCCTCCGGCATAAAAAACTGCGATGAAAGAAGCCAAGTCCTTATCGTTATAGGCCTCGTGTTTTATTTCTGAGTAAAACGAGAAACTGATAATGGTAACGCAGGTAACTACAATGAAAGAGAGCAAGGCCACAAAAGCAATCATGCGGTTGCCAAAAAAACTCTTGATGATGTCTGTTGCACTTTGGGTGCTGTGCGTGTGCGGCTGATGATCGTGCTTTACGTGTGTTTCTAATAAGCCATTACTTAGAAGTTTGCGGTAAAAAAATAAGGAAAGTAAGATGAGTAATGCAGAAAATACGAGCATGTTCTCACTGCTAAAAAACTTAACCAATACCGGCACAGCAGAGTAGCCAATTAGCTTAGCAGGAATATCCCCGGCACCTATCATACCAAACAGCCGCTTGCTCTGCCGGATGTCAAACTGTAAGGCCGCCAAACCCCAAAACTCTAAGTTGGTAAGCAGGTATATAATGTAGTACCAGCTAAACAGAAAAAACAAAAACCAACGGCTGTTATCTTGACTGTAGAAAGCCCGAAACCCCAATATGCTTAAGGCAACCACTCCAATAATAGCGGGAACCAAGATCTTGACTGGCAAAGCATGTTCGGCCTTGCTGTAGAGCCAACCGGTAATCCAAAGCAATACTGCACTAAACAGATATACTTTGGGCAACTCTAACACATCAAAATGTTGTAGAAAAAGGGCAAAAGCTGTAGTGTTGAAAATAGCTACACCGGCCCCTTGAAAAAACTGCAACCAAAACAGATTGGTAACCAACGGTGCCTCGCTGCTGCGTACATTTAGTAAGGTGAGTATGCGCGATTTCATGCCAAGGGTTAGCGAGTGGCTAATGTAAACTTTTGCAAACGACTACGTTCGTTTGGCTAATTTCTGTTTATAGAAAGATTTGCTTGCCACATACAACTGCTTGGTGAATACGGCATACACTTTACCGTTATCATCTTCGTACTGAAGCGGTAGGTCAAAACTGTGTTCACCATTTTCAGCCACTCGCTGTTTCAACTCTTCTACCAAGTCATCGGTAATTAAAAATCGGCATTTCACTTTTTCAGTAATTGGGCGTACAAATTTCATACTTGCTCCCTTGTCCCACACCACATAGTTTTTGCCCAGCACCTCCATCAGCAAGAGCATAAAGTAAGGGTCAACCGATGAATAAATGCTTCCCCCATATACTGTACCCACCCGGTTTCGGGTTCGGATATTTAATTTAATGCTAACGTGTAGTTCTTTGTAATCTGCGGCAATAAACTCAACCTTACCGCCAGTACACCATATACACGGCCACCAGTTAAATGCCCAGCGCATACTTCTTGAGCGCGAAGATTCTGTTTTACTTGTTGGAAACAGTGCCATACTCTGTTCTTTTGGGCATAAATAATGAAGCTACATCTACCTCAGGTAGATAAGGTAGAATTTACAGTGCAAAAACTATGTAACTCAGCAATTGCGCTCTGCGGAAACAATAGAACAACGAATAGCCAACAATAATTTAACGTTGAAGTAACTCAGCGGCAAACCGTTCACAGCACATTTGCGCCATCAAAAAAACAAAAAACATGACGCAAAAATTTTTACGCTTTCTTTTCGCTACTGTTGTGTTACTGACCGGTGTGCAAGCACAAGCTGCCATCATTAACGTAACCTCAGACATTACCTCCAGCACCACCTGGACCAACAACAACATCTACATTTTGTATGGGGATATTATCATTAAAAACAACGCTACCCTAACTATTGAACCGGGTACAATTATCCGTGGTGATAAAACCACGCTTAGCCGTATTGTAGTAGCTACCACCGGTTACATAGTTGCTCAAGGCACACCCGAGCAGCCCATTGTATTTACTTCTAACCAACCGGTAGGTCAGCGCTCTCGTGCAGACTGGGCGGGTATAGCAATATGTGGCGAAGCACCAGTAAATTTTAAAGATGGCGGTGGCAATCCCATACAAGGGCGTTTAGAGTGTGGCACTACTGCCGATTACGATTTTGGAGGCAGTAATGCTGATGACAGCTCTGGCGTTATCAGTTATGTACGTATAGAATATGCCGGATATGTATGTGGCACCAACAGCGAGTTAAACTCTTTGACTATGGGAGGTGTAGGCCGCAAAACAAAAATTGACCACGTGCAGGTTACCTTTGGTCAAGATGATGGATTTGAATGGTTTGGAGGTACGGTTAATGGCAGCTATTTGATTTCTTACGGCAGCCGCGATGATGACTTTGATACTGACAACGGTTTTAGCGGAAAAATTCAGCATGGATTGATTGTACGTATAGATACAGTTGCTGACCAAGGCGATATTTCAAACGCATTTGAATCTGATAACGATGCCAATGGAACTACCAATACACCGGTTACTAGTGCCGTGTTTTCTAACATCACTGTTATAGGACCGGCTGCAACTACTACCTCTGTTGTAGATGCTAAATATGGTTGGGCATTGCGCTTGCGTAGAAATACGTCTATCAGTGTATTTAACTCTTTATTTATAGGTTACAAGCGTGGTTTACGCATTGAGGGTTCAGCTACACAAACCAATGCCACCAACGGTTCGTTAGAGTTTTTAAACAACATTATTGCCGGTAGCCAAGAGCAATACTACGAGTCTGCTTTTGATAGTTTATACTTACTGGCTCAACCCAGCAATACCATTTTTGGTGGCAATGCCAATAGCTCGGTAAACTTAGTTTCTCCGTACAATAGCAATGGCAATTTGCGTGATTTCCGTCCGCAAGCCGGCTCACCGGCATTGAGCGGTGCTGCATTTACCAATGCTAAACTGGCTGGCTTTACTCCAACTACTTACCGTGGTGCATTTAGCCAAACCGAAAACTGGGCATCTTGCTGGGCTGAATTTACCCCACAAGATGAAGACTATACTCAAGTGCCTATCAACTATGGTTATACAGCTTCGTTGAGTGTGGGTGGTGCTACTACTTTTTGTCAAGGCGGTAGTGTAGCCCTATCTGTAACCAGCCCGGTAACCGGCCTTAGCTATGTATGGAGCAACGGAGCAACTACTTCTTCTATCAATGCTACTACATCTGATACTTACACGGTAACTGTAACCAATGCCAGAGGTTGTGCCAAAACTTTCTCACAGCAAGTAACTGTAAATCCCCTTCCTTCTACTCCTACTCTTACTCCCTCTTCAACTTCTTTTTGCACTGGCCAATCGGTAGATATTTCTTCAAGCGCAGCCAGCAGCTACGCCTGGAGCAACAGCCAAAGCACCCAATCAATTTCCGTAACTTCTGGCGGTACATATACTGTTACTATAACCAATGCTAACAACTGTTCGGCTTCTGCCTCTGTAACTCTTACTCAAAACACCGCTACACCAACCACCGTGAGTGCATTAGGTGCTACTACATTCTGTACCGGTGATTCGGTAATAATTGTAGCTAACAATGCAGGCAACTATACCTCATTTGCTTGGAGCAACAGCGCTACTACAGATACTATTTTGGTTTTAGCTTCTGGTACTTTTAGCGTAACTACTACCGATGCTAATGGTTGCACTGCCGCTTCCTCAAATAGTGTTACTACTTCTGTAAGCAACTCTCCTACTCCTACCATTTCTGCCAATGGTGCTGTTGGTTTCTGTCAGGGTGGCAGCGTTGTACTTACTTCTACGGCTGGCGACAGCTACTTGTGGAGCAACGGTGCTACTACACAATCTATCACTGTTAATGCATCAGGTGCTTATAGTGTAAGTGTAGATAATGTGAATGCCTGTGCCGGTGTTGGTCAATCTAACAGCATTACTGTAACTGTTACGCCTCAACCTGCGGCATCATTTACACAAGCAGCAAGTGGTAATGCGTTTACTATCGCTTTTACAAATACTTCTACTAACGCAACTTCTTACAGCTGGAATTTTGGTAATGGCCAAACTTCTACTTTAGAAAACCCTACTCACACATATACCACTAATGGCACATTTACGGTTACCCTTAC
The DNA here is from genome assembly GCA_016787045.1 of Chitinophagales bacterium. Taxonomy (GTDB): domain Bacteria; phylum Bacteroidota; class Bacteroidia; order Chitinophagales; family LD1; genus Bog-950. The sequence goes on along the minus strand of JAEUVA010000019.1, from coordinate 114,079 downwards.
TGCTACAAATGGTGCATGCACCAGCACTTCTTCTTCTACCATCAACATTACCGGTGTAGGATTTGAAAATGTGGTAAGCACTATTGAAAGTGTGAAACTATTCCCTAACCCTAACAGCGGAATGGCTAACGTAGAAATATACAGCAGCAACAACTCTGAAGTAGTAATTAGTGTAACTGATCTTACGGGTCGTGTACTTTACAGCGCCACACAAACTTTAACCGAAGGCAACAACCTAACCGAAATTAATACCGGTGAGTTTGCCAGCGGCATCTACTTAGTAAACATTCAAAGCGGTGCAGAAAACAAATCACTGCGGATGATAGTGAACAAGTAGTATAACTTTCCTTCATGCTGATAAGAAGCCCTGCTAACACTTGTTAGTGGGGTTTTCTTTTTATGGCTACTCTACGTATTTAAGAAGTATATAGCGCGGTGTATATGTAGCGTTTGTAGCAGTGGTAACAATGCTCATGGTCATACTTTTAACACCTGCCCATGCACTATACTGGGTGAATACTTCAACCTTAGGTAGTCCGGGGGGATTGCTGACAGACAGCGTATGAAAAAAAATACTGTCGGCTTTTTGAGTAAAGGGAATAGAAAAATAGTTTTGGTGTGGAGTAGCTGCTATACTTTTCAGATCTTTGCCCCATACAAAAAAATGAACCATGCCCGCAGTATCAAATTCAAAGCAAGTGCGGCCATCTGTTAAATGCTCTGTACAGTAAATACCTGCAAAAACCTTTGTCTTCTGCATTTTCACAGTAAAAGTTTGCTCTAACTGTGCTTGACTGAGCGCACAATTAAAAAGCAGAGATAGAAACACTATTCGCATTAACAATACAATGCAGATTGTATAAAAAAGTAACTCTACTTCAGTTTTATTTTCAACTGTACCGGCTGGTGGTCGCTATACTCAAAACCCATATCAATTCCTTTTGTACTTACCACTTCAATATTTGGTGAAATCAGATAATAATCAATAACAGTAGTAAATGTTTTTGCCGGGTCAAAAGCAGTTTTGTTTTTCCGGTTGGTTGCTACGGTAGAATCGTATGCAAAAGACCAGCCGGGCATATAGTTGGTATCATTGTTCATCAGATAAAGTGGCTCATCTTCTTTCTCTTTTTCAAAAGTGTGTATGTTGAAATCGGGTGGGGCAATATTCCAATCGCCACCCAGTACTACATAGTTGCCTTTACCATATTCTTCATCCAAAATCTTTTTGGTGAGCGCCATTTGCTCCTTTTTTACGCTGCCATCATCATACGCTTCAAAATGTGTATTGATAACTACCAATTCTTTTCCGTTGGGGGTTTTAAATCTTTGTAATAACAAACAACGCTCTAAGTAAAATAGCTTTCGCGGAAAATCGGTTATGCCCGGCAGCGCAATGCGCTTACTTTCTATTGGTTGAAAACGTGAGAGCGATTGCAGACCTCCATATACTCTGCCAATGGGGTTGGTAAACGGAAACGGCAGATACTTTACATTGTAATTGGGAGTAAAGGCAGAGTAATGCTCATTCAACACACCGGCAAACTTGAGTGCCTGATCTATTTTATGGCTGCGCTTACTGCAACGATCCACTTCTTGCAGCAATAAGAAATCAGTTGTTTTTTGCGTAGCAAAAAAATCATTCATCCCCTTATTGTTTTTCACTACATGCTCTTTAGGTGATGTCACCATTTTTCCGCCATCATAAAAAAAGTCCACCTCTTTACCCAAGCCGCCATAGCCCACATTCCATATTAAAAAAGAGTACACCGAATCGGGTAGTGCTTTGTTTGCCTTTTGTGGCGCTTCTGCCAGCACCATTTCCACCTGCTGTGGGCGATGTTTGGTTAGCACACCAAACAGCAGCATACCCCCTACATACAATACGGCTGCCAGTACTAATATTCCTATAGCCAATAGCAATTGCTTCATTTTAAAGTGTTTGTTTACGAAGAAACAAAATTTGATAGCTTCGGCACCATTGTTTTAATTTAACCCATTAACCACCACACAACAAAGCACATGAGTTACTTTGAATTTAACTGGCAACAAGAAGGAGAAACCCTATACGGGCAAGGTTGGCAACCCGAAACACCCAAAGGCGTGGTGTGTATTGTACATGGGTTTAACGAGCATAGCACACGCTATGCACATGTAGCAGAGCGACTCAATAAGGCCGGATATGCAGTGTTGGCTTACGATCATTTTGGCCACGGCAAAACTACCGGCAAACGCGGGCACGTAAACAGCTACGAGGCATTTTTAGATAGCGTGCAACAAATTTTGAGCGAGGCCGAAAAGCGATTTCCGGGAGTGAAGAAGTTTCTGTGGGGACACAGCATGGGCGGTAATATTGTAACTAATTTTTTGTTGAGAAGAAACCCGAATATAACTGGTGCTATAGCCACGGGCCCTCTGTTTAAGCTGGGTTTTGAGCCACCGGCTATCAAAGTACTACTGGCAAAAATAATGGTGAATATCTACCCGGCATTTACCGAAAAGGCAGACTTAAACTCATCGGCCATTTCGCGCGATAAAGAAGAAGTACGCAAATACGATGCAGACAAATACAACCACGGAAAAATTACTGCAGGTACTTTTCTTGGTTTTTTTGAAGCCGGAAAATGGGCATTGGCGAATGCACAAAATTTAAAAGTGCCTTTGTTACTGATGCACGGCACAGCCGATAAACTTACTTCGCACGAAGGCACCAAAGAGTTTGCTGCAAATGCACCACAAAGTTTAGTTACGCTCAAGCTTTGGGAGGGCTACTATCATGAGTTGCACAATGAACCCGAGCCGGATCGTACAGAAGCCATTAATTACATTATTGATTGGCTGAATAAGCGATAAGCGTTTATGGGTACGCAAGTAAAGCTGTTGCTCAAATGCGCAATTGCGTTGGTACTCGCCCTTGTAGTCATAACAGGTGCCACTTACCTGTTTCGCAACCGTATTTTTACGCATGCCGTCACGTATTTCATAGAGCAAGATTCACTACAAACTGCCGATGCGCTTTTTGTACTCTCCGGTGGCGGGTACGACCGTGGCAATGAAGCCGCAAAAATTTTTAATGCCGGATATACATCAAAAATTATTTGTACGGGTGGAAACCCTATAGTAGAGCTTCGTATTTTCAGTATGGATACCTTAGAAAGCGACATGACAGTTGCTAATCTAAGGCGGCTGCAAATACCGGATAGTTGTATTACGCAAATTCGCTATGGCACCAGCACACGCGAAGAAGCCGATACCATAATAAACTTTTGTATAGCGAATGGTTTTAAAAAAGTAATGGTCCTTTCTTCACTCATTCATACACATCGGGTAAACGATGTATTTCGTGAGCAATTAAAAGAGAAAGGCATTTCACTGATTGTGCGAGGCGCCTCCTCTTCTCGCTTTGACGAAATGCACTGGTGGCAAAGCGAAGATGGGCTCATTGCAATCAATAACGAATGGATTAAAACCATTTACTATTGGTGGAAATACTAACCCAAATTACCCTCCCTAAATTCTAAAGGAGTGTGTCCGGTTTTTTGCTTGAAAAACTTAGTGAAATGAGCAGCATCCGTAAAGTGTAATTCATAAGCAATTTGTTTCATAGGTTTATCGGCATACAAAAGCATTCGTTTGGCTTCTACCAATAACCTTTCATGTATAAACTCTAAAGCCGTGCGACCGGCAAAAGTTTGAGTCAGTTCGTTCAGGTTTTTTGAATTAGTGTGCAGCATAGCTGCATATTCTGCAACAGTATGTACAGTGCGAAAGTTTTTTTCTACCTCATGCCGAAAACGGATGTAGTACAGCGGTTCTTTGCCGGTGTTTGTAGCGGGCAGTTGCAGCAAATGCACACATTTGTTCACAAACACGGCCAGCAAATCCAACAAAGCTGTGCTCTGCTGGCTTCCTGCATTTTTGGTTTCCAACTCAAACAAACTAAACAGATGTGTAAAGTATTCGCGGTTAGCATTGCCCATTTCCAGTATTGCGGGTTTGCCGGCATCCATAAAACTGAAGAGTTTCATCAGCAAACTTTTGGTTTCATCGCGCAGGAGGAAAAACTCTTCGGTAAACATGATAGCGTACCCAAAAAAGTTTTTACCTCCATTAAGCGCATGAATCTGCCCCGGCAACACAAAGTGAACTGTGCCGGGTTTTATTTTCAATTCCGTAAAGTCAATCAAATGCGTACCGCTGCCTTCTAAAAAAACAAACACACTCCAGTACCCGTGCCGATGTGCTATATCAATTTCAGAAAAATTTTTGCCCGTAAGGGTTAAAAACTTAAACTGAATATCGCGGGCAGTTACAAAGCGATGAACGGGTGTGGTTAGATTTTCCATTTCTAAAAAAACGGAAGCTGCCGAGGCAGCTTCCGTGACTGAACTCTACTTTAAAATAGAAAATTTCTTAGATGCTATTCGCTTACCTTCTTGCCAAAATTCTGCGCAGTATCCTCCTGATGAAAAACTCACAACAGGTACCATCATGTAATTGCCCGATGTGTTCTCTCTATTCAAAATTTTTCCGCTCATATCTCTAACCAATACATCTGTTTGGCAATAGTTGCTGTTAGTAAACGAAATGTTGAGCACATCGGTTGCCGGGTTTGGAAACAAATTTACAGTAGTCTGTAGTTGTGGCTCATCAATACTCACTGTGTTTTCATCGGTAAAAAACCACAACTCACGACCCGCATCATTGAAATTTGCCGGCACTACAATTTTGTTTCCAAAAGTGGTAAAATCAAAAGCATCGGCCATGCCACAACTTATCAGCGCATTAAACGGATGTGCTACATTGTATCCTTCTGGCATTACCGAATGTGTGCCGCTTGGTGTGCCATCGCTCACCATAAAATACTGTTGTTGGTTAAGTGTATCATAAGCCGTAAAGTAAATCCGGTTATTCATCCCCACTAAAAAACTGGCATCGGTTTGCCAAAACCATGGCAGTTGTTTATCGGTTAATTCCAGTTCGCTCAGCGAATAGTTTTGTGCGTGTACAGAGCGTATAATGCGGTTATTCATTTGGTCAGTAAAGTACACTCGGTTATTGGCAAAGGCCAGATCGCCATACACATCTAAACCTGATACCGATGGTACCGGTACAGGTACTATATCATTAGCATCCATTTTATACAAATTGTTATGTGTATTGTTAGCAGCCAAAAACCATAGGGTGTTGTTGTACACATGCAGTTCTGTTGGGTAAGAGTTGCCCGTTGCTCCAAGATTTACTTTTTGCACATTGCCATTTTCTGTGCCATCGTACACATGCAAATCGTGCCCCTGGCCTTGTGGAGCGCCCACTATGTATAGCTTGCCATTAAATGCCTGCATGGTTTCGGCAAACATTAACGTACCGTTGAGGTTTTTCATCAGTTTAGTTCCGCTTACTGTGCCATCTGTCCGCCAAATTTGTAACTGATTAGATTGGTTGATGAGAAAATATACTTTGCCGTTTAATTCGCAGTAGCCAAAGCCCTGCGCGTACTGCGAGATGGCCGAAAGTGGTGTTGTACCTGTAGTCGTGCCATCGGTAATCATTACCTTATCAATAGTGCAAAAAACTAATTTGTTGTTGAAAGCAATCACTCTGCTGCTACTTAAAAAGTCGTTGAAACTTTCATCTACATCGGCAATCTTAACAGTGCCTTGCTCAGTACCATCGGTAGCATACACATCATAAGTAGCAATACCCATACCGCCTGTGGCATCGTCAGTAGCTGCAAAAACAATGCGGTTGCCTACTTTGTGCAGTTTGCCGGGGTTAGCGCTGCCGGTGGTATTTATCTCCTTCACCACGTGCGTGCCCTGTTGTGTGCCATCGGTTACCCACAACTCGTAGTTGTAGTTACCATCTTGTGCTGTAAAATAGAGGCGCCCGTTTAGTTCTGCAAACGAGGCAAACTCTCCACCTCCATAAATGTGCTTGCTGCTATCGCTCCAAATAAATTGTTCTTGGCCATGTAGTGGATTCACTTCCACCAAAGAGAACTGTTGTGCATCAGCCATTGTTGCTATAAGCAAGATGGCTGTGGTTAATAATATTGTTTTCATACCTGTAAATATTATAGGGCAAATGTGCGTTACTAAACTTTGAGTGGGTTGTAAATTCGGGTATTGCTGTTGTAGCCCTTTACTTGCCATTATGCGCTTAAAAATGCTAAATATATGGCGTAACACAAGAAACAGGTTTGCTATTTTTGAGGCATGAGTTGGAGTGATTTACTAAACGATAATGCTACTCAGGTTATCGGGGCAATACTTGGTATAGTGTTTATCAGTTGCATCTTGCTAGAATATTTGATGAGTTGGTGGCTTAAAAAAAACTACGTGCGCAGCGAGTACCTTATCATTAACGTATCTGTTGCCTTCTTACAGCAGCTCACCGATTTTGTAAACAAAGGGGTTTTTATACTCGCTTTTGTTTATGTGCAAAAAAACTGGTCGGTGTTGCAATGGCTTGAACTAACAGAGATAAAGGCAGTAAACCCCTTTTCGCCATTTAGTCCGTTAATGATTTTCAACTACTTTATGGTTTTAGTAATTGCCGATTTTTGTCAGTATTGGCTGCATCGGTTTTCGCATGAAATAAACATCCTGTGGGCGGGGCATGTAACTCATCATAGTAACGAAGAATACAATTTAGGCGTAGCTGTGCGCCAAAATGCTTTAGAAGGAATTTACACTTGGGTATTCTTTTTACCACTGGCCTTTTTAGGCATACCATGGCAAATGTTTGTTACCGCATATGCAGTGAGTTTACTCTGGCAGTTTTTAGTACACACACAATGGATAAAAAAGCTGGGGTGGTTAGAGCACGTGATGTCCACCCCATCTCACCATCGGGTGCACCACGGGCGCAATGCACAATACATAGATAAAAATTATGGTGCATTTTTTATTGTGTGGGATAAACTGTTTGGCACGTTTGAACCTGAAGTGGAAGCCGTAGATTATGGTATAACCGCCCCTTTACAATCGCAAAATCCGTTGTGGAGTAACATTCATCACCATATAGATATTGCCCGCAGAGTGTGGCATGCCCAAACACTTAGAGAAAAAGCAAAGTGGCTATTTGGTTTGCCCTCAAAAATTTATACAAACGAAAATGTAAATGCTGCTCAAGAAACATCTTTCACGCTTTTACCGCTCAAAAAGCTTTATGTGTTTCTCAATACTGTGTTTGTAGCTGTAGGAGCTTTTTATGTGTTAAACTATTGTGTGGAGCGCAGTATCTGGATTGGTTTTATCGGCATGGGTGCTTTTGTAGTGGTCTGTTTTTCCATTTTCACCGGCTTGTTGGAACAAAAAAAATGGGCCGACTACGCGGAGGTGATGCGGTTATTGCTAATTGGTACCTTAGGTGGCGGGCTTGTAGCTTCTACAGAAGTGCTTGGCATTGCTCTAGTGCTCAGCGCTATATTTATGATGTGCTTAACCGTATTTGTGGCATCAGAATACACCAAAGAAACAAAGAACGTTACTTTTTAAAAGCTGTTGCATTACATATACATGAAATCTGCTCTATTGATTTTAGCTGCTTTTGTTACCTGCCGGTTTGCGATTGCTCAGTCGGATAGTGCAATGGTTTTTACCGTTTCAAAATTAGCTAACGACACTTCTCTCATTTACACTTTTGCAGAAAAAATGCCCGAGTATCCGGGGGGTGATGCAGAGCTGATGCGTTACATCCGCAGTACTATGCAGTACCCGCAAATGGAAAAGGATAATCATATATCGGGCAAAGTAATTATCCGGTTTGTGATTGAAAAAGATGGTACAGTAAGCAACACCACCGTAACAAAAAGTGCCAGCCCGGGTATTGATAGAGAGGTAATGCGCGTACTGAAAACTTTGCGCTTTACACCGGCTATTCAACAAGGCAAGCCGGTGAGAGTTTATTACAACCTACCCATGTATATTGACTTTAAATGAGCTGCTTGTAAAGCTGCATGGTTTGAGCAGCAAAGTGTTTTGCACTCATATTTTGTGCATGTGTGTACCCTCGCTCAGCCATTTCCATTTTTAGTTCTGGGTTATTCAGTACAAGCAGTATTTTTTCTGCAATGTCTTCATACGATAACGGGTTAGCAAACAATGAGTGATTACCCGCTGCTTCTTGCATAGCACTGTTTTCGGTTGTAACTACCGGCACTTTTTGCCAAAGCGCTTCTACTACCGGGGCACCAAAGCCCTCATACAAACTAGGAAATACAAATACAGTAGCACCGGCATAAATTGCCGGAAGTTCTTCACTACTAACCTGCAAAATGAAATGTACCCGATTAGTCAGCTTCAATTCTGCTACAAGTTGCTTTACACTGTTCAGCATAAATCCGCTACTTCCAACTAAAACTAAATCTACATCAGTATCGTTCTTAATAGTATTAAATGCTCTAACGAGTGTTAGCTGATTTTTACGAGGGAAAAATGAACCCACATTTAAAATGTATTGTTCCGGCAATGCAAACTTTGCCCTACAACTTTGTATCAGCTCTGGAATGACTACTTGCTCAAACAACTCATCTACTGCCGGATAAATGACTTCAATTTTCTGCTCAGATAAGTTGTAGTAATTAATGAGTTCGGCTTTCGTTTCGTTGCTTACGGCAATAATTTTATGGGCATGTTTTGCAGCATAGCGCGTTTTTAGCTCGTAGATTTTTCTATCCAAAAACGGATACTGCACTGTGTGCTTCAAAAAAATGAGGTCATGTATGGTTACCACTGTACCTCTTACATTGTTATGTACTTGATATGGAATTTCGTTGCTCAGCCCATGATAGATATCTATGCGTTGCTTGCGCAAATCATTGACCACACCATAGCTGCGCCATAGCGCTGGTGCAGTGTTGTAGAACATACCTTGCGGAAAATGCAACTCAAAATCTCCATTCAATTCGTGTAGCCACCGGTCTTGTGCTTGGGGGGTATATAAATGGTAATCGTGCTCTGGGAAATGCTGATGCAACCCATTGAGCAAGATACGAGCGTGGTTCCCTAACCCTGTTGAATTGTTTAAGGCGCGCTTGGCATCAAACCCGATTTTCATTGCTGTTTGTTTTTTAGGTTTAATGCATGCTTGTATCTTAGGTAAACTTCACGACTTTGGTGATAGCAAATTTCCCAACCGGGTTTCCCGCTGGTAAACCCAAGTTTAAAAATGTAGTTGCGAACTAAGCGTACTACGGGGCTAATACACATTTTAAAAAACAAACAAACTGTTGATTGCCCTTGTAAATCAGTGGCTGCGAGCCGGCTCAGCCGCTCAATTTGCAGTATCATTTCTTGTTTTGTGGGGTAGGTAAAATGCCATATATCTCCTTTCAACAACTTCACCTTTGCATTACTACTCACTTGCATCTGCTCGTGCACTTGTCCGCCATGCCAGCGGGCTTTTGTTTTTTGCCAAATGCGAATTTTTGTATCCGGATACCAGCTGCAGGTTTTAATTGGCTTGCCGCAATAAAAATTAAGGCGATTCATTGAATATGCTTGCGCAGAAAAACCCACTTGCTTTTCTTCTAAAATACTTTGTTGCAATTCTCTACTCAATCGTTCATCGGCATCTATAGACAATACATATTCGTTTTTACACAATTCAGTTGCTCTATTTTTCTGATTCGTAAACCCTGCAAATTTTTCTTGAAAAACTTTTGCGCCATGTTGTGCAGCTATTTCGGCAGTTCTATCTGTACTAAAAGAATCTAATACCACTACTTCATCGGCTATAGGCAATACAGAGTGGATACATTCTGCTATGTTGCTTTCTTCATTGAGGGTGATAATGGCAACCGATAGCTTACTCATTTATTTGCTTTGAGGTGATAAACAACAACGTAAACAGCAAATAAAAACCAGTGCCCATTTGCTCCTCTAAAGTGGCTTCGGTTAAAAAAGAAGAAAAAACTATAATGCTCAAAACAGTTAATAAGATATGATGATAATTTTTATGTTGTGTGAGTGGTATAAAAAATGCGAGTAATAATAAGAGCACTCCTAGTATGCCTGTACTTGCCATAGTCCATACAATCTGATTGTGAGGCATCAGTTGATTCTCAGGTAACAAATCGGGAAACGTTTTAGCATACATCTGGTGTATTTCTTCAGTTAGGTCACCGGCACCACAACCCAATATCTTGTTTTGCTTCCAAACTTCAATGCCGTTAACAATACTCATGTATCGCATTCCATCGTATTGATAATTGATATTTCCTTTTTGAAATTCGTTCCAGTTGTACACCATGTACTTCCATTTGTTTTGAAGCGTGGGAGAAAACTGATACGCCAATACCGGGAGAGTGATCAATCCAATCAATACAACAAAACCCACCCCATATTTTTTTTGTTGCCAGACATACACCACTAACCAAAACAGCAAACCAATATACAAGGCAAGTATACCGCTACGCACGGCAAGTATGTGTAGCGATACAAAGGCAAACTTGGCATAAAGCAACATCAGATTTTTTTCCCATTCATACTTTACGTACAAACTAGTACGCGCCAAATACAACGCCACAAAAAACGAAAAGCACAGCATAAGCGAATAACGGATGTGGCTGTAAGGCATTTTGATTCCGCTACCGCTGAGGAAAGATTGATTGACGGCATCGTAATGCAGAAAATAATTACCCAATACTGCACAAGTGCTGATGAAGAACACCAGCACATACGCATAAAGTAATATCACCAATTGTTTAGCGGTAAGTTTTGGCAAACCGGCAAAGGCAATAGGCAGCACCAAAAAGGGCACTTTTATTCGTAGCCAATGCAACCACTCTGTGGTGTTCTGGCTGTAAAATCCGCTGATAAACACGAGCCAAAAAAATAGCGTAAGCGACACCAATACTGCATTGTTCAAAAACCTTTTAATCAACGAAACCGGTGAAGTATGCAGTACCGCTACAACCACCAAAGTCAACATGCCTATACTCACCATAGCCCGCGATGCCACAAAACCAACCATCATACATACACAAGCTGTCATCATTAGCCACTGGTGTGTGCGCTGGTTGGTTAAAAAATTTGGGCGGTTCGTTGGGTTCATGTAGTATTGAGGGGTAAACATACCATTTTGAGTACTATTTCCGATTTCAAAACCCTTGCTCGTACAATTTCGCTTGTTGAAAATGAAGCCGATGGTTTTGAAAACACATTAGAAACACTTTATACACATCAAATACCGGTAGTTGGGTTCACCGGCCCTCCGGGTGCAGGCAAAAGCACGTTGCTAAACGCGGTGGTGGGTAGTTTATTGGATGTGGGTAAAAAAGTGGGCTTGGTGCTTGTGGACCCTTCTTCGCCATTTAACTTAGGTGCTTTGCTGGGCGACCGCCTGCGGATGAGTACTCATTTTAATCACCCTAATTTATACATCCGCTCGGTAGCCACACGCGGCTCGCTAGGTGGGCTAAGCGATAAAATTATTGAGATAGTAGAAGTGATGCGCGCTTACTCGTTTGATTACATTTTTATAGAAACCGTGGGCGTAGGACAAAGCGAAGTGGAAATTGCCGGACTGGCAGATACCACTGTAGTGGTGCTGGTGCCCGAAGCGGGCGATAGCATACAAACCATGAAAGCCGGGGTGATGGAAATAGCGGATATTCTGGTGGTAAATAAAGCCGATCGTGCCGATGCTGATGCGTTGGTCACTTCGCTTCAACATCAATTACAGATGAGCGGGCGCGAGCATATACCTGTTTTAAAAACCGTAGCAGTGGAGGCGCGTGGTATAAACGAATTGCTATCAAGTATTTCACATCATGAGTACTCTCCGCTCAATGTATCGCGCAGAATAATGCTGCTTACCGAAAAGGCATTGTGCATTGTTGCCAAAAAAAGGACTAAGGATATTGACCGTACCAACTTGGCCGAAAGGATTAGAGTGGAATACTTAAAAACCGACTTTAATCTTTACCGTATTATCAAAAGTTTTGTCTAAAACAGCGCCCTGCATTCTTGCTTTAAAATGCTCAGCGCGTGCTCGGTAGGCAGTGGAGCATTGGCGTTGGTTATACCGGTAATGAGCGCATGAATAAACATACCGGCACTGGCATCGCTGGGCATTTGGTTGCCAATGAGGTTAATCAGCTTCAGTATTTCCTCTTTGGCCGCCACTATTACTTCCCAGGTTTCGGCACCCACATACACTTGCTGCGATAGGTTATGCTCGTACTCTTCACGTATGCTTTTTACAATAGCATATTGCAATTCTGTGGCCAGCATATCGGGTGTACGTACCCGCGAAATGACGCTTACCGGGCCTATGCGTTCCAAAAACAAAGCCAGCCGCTCGTAGGCCTGTAAGCGCAGCATGGTAATTTCTTTATCGCGCTTCATGCGTAGCTCTAATGTTTTGGTGGCGGCCTCGTGTCTCAAATAGCGAGTGAGCAATAGAAAGGCCGTAACAAATACAATAAGTGCGGGTAAGGTGTACTTAAATACTTCTGCAAGGGTGAGTAATACTTCCATGCTTCAATTTTAGTAATAACGGTGGAAAGGGTAGAGAAATTTTGTGATAGAGTTGCGAGTTGCCCGTTGTTGGTTGCCAAGAGGCCGGGCCTGTTTTCCCTTCATCATCTCACAAATTGCTGCTGTTATTCAATCCCTAATCTGTATTTCTACAAATCACTTTCCCCCAAATGGGTGATGGCAGGCATGTAACGCCAGGGGTATGTTTGCAGTACAAGCAATCAACAAAACAATTTTTTAAAAAATCAATAAAAAACAAAAAGACATGAGTACCATTAAAACCTTCTTCGCAGTACACCAAACCAAAATTATGATTGCCGCAGCGGCCTTAGTTATAGGCGCAAAATCGGCCTCCTTTGTGGCTAACGAAAACCGCCAAACAGCTAACGAGCCACAGCAACAGATGTATAACCCACAAGGGCAGCCCAATATGAATCAGCAGTATATGAATGCCCCACAGGCACAGCAACCACAACAAAACAATGGTGGCGGTTTTTGGAGCAACTGGCTTAACGATGATGAGCAAACTATGCCGGCAAACAACAATGCGTATTATGGCTATACTTACACGCCTAACCAATACAACGGATATACCGGTACTAACACCTACAATACCACCAACAATAGCGTGGACTATACCAGCGGCTGGTACAAACAACAGGCCAGCAACGATGCAAATCACGAGCGCTTTACCGATTACATCAACGACCAAACAAAATACGAAGATGGCTACGGCAACTCGTACAAACTGAGCAGCGGCTACGATTACAACTATGTAAATTCTACGACCAACGAATACATCCAAACTAACGATGCCAGCTATCAACCCGATGCATACAGTGGTTACAATGCAGTAACTCCGAGCAGTTACAGCTCCTCCTCTTACTCTTCATCTGGAGATGAGTAAGCCCAAATTGCCTTCAATCCGGTTCCAACCATAAAATGCCGCTCCTTCGGGAGCGGTTTTTGTTTTTTGTGATTTACTATGCGTGCTTAGTTTTATCATTGCACCATGTTTCTTAATTTCTTTCAACAAAAAATTTACAATAATACCCTTAGCCAGTGGCTGATAGCGCTGGCCATACTGGTGAGCACGCTCATTTTTGCCCGGGTTATTTACTGGCTGGTAAGTGTATGTTTTAAACAGTTTACCAAGCGCACCGAATCAGAACTAGATGATTTAATTCTAAAACGGATTGACACTCCTGTAGTGTTTGGTATCGTGCTGATTGGATTTCGGTTTGCGGTGGAACAACTGCATTTTTCTAAACCCATAGAAAATTATTTGCAGCGTGGCTTTGTGTTTATGAGCGCGCTGGCCATCACTTGGTTTTTGACCCGTGTGGTACGGGCAGGTATTGAGTTTTATTTCCGCCAAATGCAAGAGGGCAGCAATGGAAAAAACGAAGCCGAAATGATGATGCTTGGCAAGCGGGCATCCGTAATTGTGCTTTGGACACTGGGTGTAATTGTGGGCTTAAACAATGCCGGATTTGATGTAGGCGCACTGATTGCCGGCTTGGGTATTGGCGGATTGGCGTTGGCGTTGGCAGCACAAGACACCGTCAAAAACATTATTGGTGGCTTAGTGGTTTTTATTGATAAGCCATTTAGAATTGGTGATGCCATTCGTATAAAAGATATTGAAGGAACTGTGGTATATACCGGCATACGCAGTACCCGCATACGCACCGGAGCGGGGCGAGTGGTAACTATACCTAACGCTCAGTTTACGGATAATGCTATTGAGAACATATCGCTGGAACCCAGCAGAAGAGTGATTCAGCGAATATTGCTATCGGCCAACGGCAACGATTTTACAAAGATTGAAAAGCTGATAGATAGCATTAAATATTATTTGCAATTATCTGCTGAGATAGAATCTGAAACACACCTCGTATTTTTAGAAAAAATTTCTCCTGCTCCTGAAATACAGGTTATCTATTTTGTAAAGCCAAATCAGCATATACACCACACACAAACTACATTACACTTAAAATTTTTAGAGTTGATACAGCAAAACGGATTATCGCTTTTATTGCCGGAAACTTCCAGCTCTGTCTAATAAATTAATTTTTGTATTTCACCACAGCTATTTGTGGTTCATTTGGCTTTATACCACCTTCTGCCACAAAAGCGTACAAAGTGTTGCCCACCACATCTACACCTTTAAATTCATGCTGATTATTGGCATTGAAAAAGTTGAGTGAAATTTCAGCAACTCCCGAAGCACTTGCTTTGTACACTTTATCGCCTTGATGAACATAAACGCTGTTATCATCTGCCAGCATAACAGTAAACGAACCCGACTCTAAGTTAGCTGGTATGCTAATTCCATTGTGAATGGCGCTCAGCGAACGGCTAACCGGATTGTAGCGATACAGAAATACTTTATCGCTTCCGCAATCTACTACACGCAACAGCACATCATCTCCTGCAACATCATGTACCGAGTAACTGCACACATTAGAAAAATTAAGGTTGTTACTTTCCCAAACCGGTGCCATGCCATATTGCCCATAAAAACCGGCTATCACCGGCTCCTCTTCACGTACCATATCTACCACTGCTCCGTTGGTAGCCAATGCTAACGAGTGCAATACTTTAGTTTGTGGATGGATATAAAACGCGCTTTGTGTAAAAAATGGCTGTATGCCCCCGGGCGATAAACCCGGATTAATAACTATACCGGCAGTGCTGTTTAGCTCCAATGCCCACCCGAACGATGTAGCCCAATAAAACAGATTGTCATCCACCGAAAGTATATCCTCAACGCCACCTTTTATGGAATGTCCATATACATTTGGATTGTTGCCATTCACATTATTCAGCCATAAGCCATACGTTTCTATGCCACCGCTTATGGCATAAGTTAGGCGGTAAAGCATATTTGATTTGTCATTCCGAAACTTAATGTACGGCTCACCTAAGGTTCCGTTATCCTCCGGTAAAGATACCCGCACTGGTAACTCACCACATTTGTTTAATGGATGCGATACGCCATACATTTTTCTTGCTTCACCGGAGTTGGTTACATACCTGCCCTCAAAGTAAAACTCCAAGTTGCCATTCATTTTCTTGGTGGCAATGGGCTTAAGCAAATGATAACTAGCAATACTTAGTCCCCAGTCAATGGGCTTGGTAGGCGTTGCATAAAAGCAGACATTCCAATCACTGTTGGTGATTTGCAACTCATCAATAGGTTGGTCGTAATTGCTATTGTTATTCTTCTTCTCTTTTTTGCATGAAGCAACTAATACAGTAAGTGCTGTTGCAAAAATCAGTATCGTGATGTTGCGCATGGTTATTCTTTAATCAGTTTAGTGGTAAAAAATCCGTTAGCTGTTTCTGCCCTCAATACATATAATCCGTTCGCTATGTTTTCGGCTAACCGGAGTTTATTGCCTGTTGTATTTTCAAGCGAATAACTTCTACCGTTGAGATCATACAACTGAGCTGAGATTATAGGCGATGGACTCTCTACATTAATTTCCTGTTGAAACGGATTGGGATAAACAAAAAAGTTTGTCCAGCCATCGGGGTCTATCCCGGTAGAGAAAAAATCTAAATCAGTTTTAAAACTTTGGTCAATGCGGTACACAATTACGCGGTGGTTATGTGCATCTGCTACATACATTCGCTTAGTGGTGGCATCATAATGAATGCCGTAGGGCTTACCTAATTCATCACCCGGTGCTACCATTTCTAACATCGTTTTGTAATTGCCCAACCGATCGTAAATTTTTATTCGGCTCTGAATGGTGTCGCAAATCCATACATTATCAAAACCATCAATGGCTAATTGGTAAGGGCGTTTAGCTTCGTTACTCGCTAATCCATATCTGCCAAACCTGCGCAAAAAATTACCAAGTGTATCAAATACATGTATCTGATGAAATTTCGCATCGCTGATGTACAGTTCGCCCATGCTGTTCACCGCAATGCCGGATGGCACAACCGTACAGCCATCGCCATAACAATAATTATTGCCATGCGTAGTACTGGTATTACTCACCAGCGAAAATTTGCGCCATGCTTCGGTGCTTTGTTCAATTTTGAGTAAAAACAAGTTGTTGCCAAATCCGGTAATATCTACTGTTGCGCTGCCTCCGGTATTGAGTTGTGTGCGCGCTCCAAAAAAATTATTGTAGCTAAAAACTCGCCCCAAATTATTAGCACCGGGGCTGCCTATGGTGTATGCTTTTCCATTTAGTTCTGTCCAGTCATACCCCTGTTCCTCTAAAAAATGCCGCTTACCGATTACTGTATGATTGCTGTCAAATACTAAAAAATGTGCTTGTGTCTGCACATCCAACAACGATTTGGTGGTTACCACCACATTCCCATTAAGCGTGCCAAACGAACCCGGAAATTCAAACAACTCTCCATGCAAACCATCTGCACCAAAAGCAGCAATAAAATTGCCATTGGCATCAAACTTATTGATAAGCAGGTTGGCATACACATATACATTGCTTTGTGCATCGCAGGCCAGCCACTTGGCATCGTATAGCTTACCGGCTTTTAGTGAGTCAAAACTACCGAAGTGGGTAAGGTAATTGCCCGTGGTTGAATCAAAAACTACAACTCGCTGATGCGCTGTATTCAGATTGCCAAAACCATCATAATCTGCACTCGCGGCATATACTTTGCCGTTGTTACCAAAATCAAAACTGCTTATGCGTTGTAGTTGGCCGGCATCGGCAGGAAGTGGCGCAAACTCTTTTACAAAATTCATGCTGCTATCGTAAATACTGATGTTGCGGCATCCCCAGTCGGCAATCCAAAAGTTGTTTTGGTTATCAATCTTCATACAATAGGGTGTCCCTACCGGGCCGGTATTGCAACTGGCGCTTGATGTGTATGGTATGTGCTTTACAAAAGCACCATTTTTATCAATAACCGAGATGCGGTTATTGATGTCTTCCAGTACAAAAATTCTTTCTAGTTTATCCGTAGCAATGCAGAATATTTTGTTGAACTGACCGGGTTGAGAACCCGCTCCGCTGTTTAATCGCCAAAGTGTATCCCCAGAGTTGTTGTAGCATGTTAATGAATGTGTGGCGTGCACATATTTTCTACCTTGCTTACCGGCACAAATACCATAACCAAAAAGCTCGGTGTTGGAGGGGTTTTGCGTGTATCCGTTGTATAGTAATACGCCATTAAGATTGGCACTCTGATGAAAATAATCGTGCGCTACATAAATCTTACCTTCTGCTTTATCAACTGCAAAAAAGTTCGCCTCTAAACCATCTATTCCTTTTGGAATGTTTATCGTTTTTGCAGACCAAATTTTTTCAGGTATCGGCTGTGCTAATACAGTACTCAATGCTGCTACAACGATGCCAACTGCCACAAGTTGTTTCATACACATAATGATTTATAGTAAAGGTAGTGATGTAACTAACTCAAACAACCACGCTGTAAGAATTTGCCACTTTTGGGTGTAAACAGCAGTTATTGTTTGCAGCATTGCAGTTACATTAGCGTGTATTAAAGTATGCAATGATGAAATCATCTAAATCAATTATCCTTTTATGGCTGAGCATTATTACAACAATTGCTTGGTTATGCAGCTGTGATAAAGAACAATCCAAAAATGTATCTAAAACAGCCATTGGTAGCTTTGTGTATCAAGGACAAACTTTGCAACTTTACGACACTACTCTCAACTGTGCATATGATTCCGCCAGCGTTAATTCCAGCACTGGACCTAAATGGCAACCCGGCTACAAGCTCAACTTGTATGTATCTAACTCGCTGCAATCTTTTAGCGAGATTTATCGCTTACAGTTTTTTGTACGTGGGCAAGATGTAGGTATATACAACAAAGACGGGGCTTATGCAGGAGGAATGCAAGGAGTTTTTTTCTTCAACGGCTCAACAGCACTTTTATTTAAGGGAAACGATTCTACCTGGATAGAACTCACAGCGGTAGATAAAGTAAACCACAAGGTGAGTGGCAAGTTTCAAATCAAGTACAGTACTTTTGTGGGTAATAGCGCCATAACCAATGGAGTTTTCACCAATCTTAAACTGGAATAGAACCTCTACTGCTTAGTTAGCTTAAACACCTTTTCACCAATCCTTACAAAATAAACCCCGCGAGGTAATGTGGCAGTAGATAGCTTGACCTCATTGCCATCAGAAAAGCTAGTGGAGAGTACTACACTGCCAACCCGGTCATACAAAACTACTTTCTCCGTATTACACATATCACATTGCAAATTGATGTATTCACTAAAAGGATTTGGAGAAATTTGAATCCCCTCTGCCACAGGGTGTTCAATTGCTGAAATGACCACATTCACCGGCTCCGAAATGTTTGAGCATCCGTTTTCATCTATCAATAAAACCGCATACGTGCCATTGGCGGTAGCTATTAACGTTGCACTTGTGGCACCAATTACCGGGTTGCCGTTAAAAAACCACTGATATGAAACTCCGCCAAATGCAGTAAGTGTATCGCCTTTAATAGAGATAGAAACCTGTGGTACGTTGTACAAATTTACGGGCTGAGTATTAGAAACCCCGGTACAATTGTTTTGGTCAGATACAGTACACTTATAGTTTCCGGCACTTTTTACCCAAATACATGATGTAGTTGCCCCATTACTCCATTGGTAAGATGCATAATTAGCCGGTGCACACAGCTGCGATGAATCGCCCGGGCAAAAAATAGTCTTGCTAAGTGTTAAGTTAAATGACGGCAAACTTCCATTAGAAATTAAACTAAACTGTACGGTATCTTTACACTGGCTGGCATCGGTTACTTCAAACACATAAAATCCACCGGGTACATTGGTAAGCGAATACCCGTTGCCCACCACACCTCCGCTGCCATTTAACCACTGTACACTATATGGAGTACCACCCCCTGATACACTCAAGCCCGAAATACTGCCGTTGGCTTGCCCGCAAGAGGGAGACGATAGTATCGCCCCGGCTGATGCAATATCCGGTCCGACAGGCAAGGTGAGCGTTACTGTTTTCACTACAGAATCTCCCTGCGTGGGGATAGAATCGCGTAACAACACATTATTAATAGCCACCGATGGGTCTGTGCCGGTGCCATCGTCATTATTTGTCCAGTTAAAACGAATTTTAAAATTAGATAATCCATTGTAGCTGCTGCTGAGGTTATAGCTGCGCTGTGTCCAGCGACCTTTACCGCTGCCGCAGCCGCTGTTGATGGATTTGAGCGAAGCATCTAAAGTGGTATAGTTAGTACCACCGTTGCTACTGATCAATGTACTGGCATTGTCGGTAGTTCCCTGCCCACCCGCAATAAAATCATACTGCAAAACAAGATTGGTTTTGCCAACGGTACTGATGTTTGGCGAAGAAGCCGCCATGTTGGTTTGCGGGCAATACAACAATCCACATAAGCCACCGGCATCGTATGTAGCCCCCGGTAAAAACTGAGCTATGCTGGTAATGTGCAAAGTTTGGTTTCCCATATTGCCTGCACTACATGTGCCCGGAGCCATACCGCTCTCTGCATCGCTCACACTCCAGTAATTATTATCTGCACCATTAGTGCCGGTGGGGGTATTGAGTGCCCAGTTGTGTACTCCTTCAAAGGTTTGAAAATACACCGTGTCCCATTGAGTGCCACCTGTGCTGTAAACTGTTACTGTATAAGTACCGGCACTAAGCCCGGTTAAGGTTGCGCTGGTAGCTCCTGTGCTCCATTTGTAGGTGTAGCCATTTCCGCCTGTGGCGTTTACTCCGGCAGTGCCATTATTATTGGCACAAGTAGGATTAGTGCTACTCATTGTGGCGCTGAGTTGTGCGTTTGCACAAGTACTATACATTAAAAATATGATTGATAAGTAAAAATATTGCATGTCATGAGTTTTGCAGTAAATATGGCTAATACCAACAAAAAAGGCAACCCTCTCGGATTGCCTTTTTGATTATCAATGTAAATTGCTAGTAGCCGATTTTCAGTTTACGTACAGTAAGTTTATCATCGTTTAGTACACTAACAATAATGTACGAGATGTCACCCAAATCTAACTCTTTGGTGTACACAGCTGTATTATCAAACTTATCTTCTGCCAGTTTTTGACCAATCATGTTGTAATAGTCAATAACCGCGTTTACTTTTTGTAACTTGCTAAAGTCGATATACACGCGGTTTTCGTAACTCCAAATTGGCAATCCACCACCCCATAAGCTGACTATGCCGGTAGTGCCGCCCACTACAATGGTTTGTGTGGTAACGGCTGTACAACCATATATATTAGTTACGGTAAGCGTAACCGTATATGTACCCGGCTCTAAATACACATAAGTAGGATTAGCCACTCCGGTGATGATGGTGCCATCGCCAAAATCCCACACCATGGTAGAAACATTGGCCGATGAATAATGAAATTCAACCTCAGCACCGGCAGTGGTATTCGTTGTATTCATAGTAAATACAGCTAATGCGTCTTGAGCGCCAACTACCTGTACATTTTTAACTACTGAGTATCCGTTAGCATCTGCTACAGTGATGGTGTAAACCCCAACTGGCACATGTATTACTTGTGGATTGGTCTGGTTAAGTGTACCTGCACTAACTGTAGCACCTGTAGTAGTGGTTATCACATACGTCCAGTTAGCCATACCCGGTTGGGTGAGTTCAATAGTACCCTCGTGCAAGCAAGTAGCATCTGTTGTTGCTACTAACATAGGCGGGGTAAAGTGCAACAAAAAACGGGCGATGTCATCACCAGCCATGGCGCTAAAGGTGTAGTTGCTGTTTTGGCGCAAATCTGTCCATGTGCCGGTTACTTTATCTTCCAAATACACATACGTAGTAGGGTCAAAAGTATTTATGCCGCTACCGGAAATTGTGTATGTGCCTGAAGTACCCGCATTAAAGTTGAGCGGAACAGTAGATGTTTCATCAATACTTCTTACCACATTAAATGCCATCAGTTCGTTTTGCAAATTGGTTGTGCTTAATGTGGGTTGACCTGCTTTACTTACAATCTTGCGCGAGTCATAGCCAATATCAAAACCAGTGGAGGCATCGGTGTTAAACTCAACATAAGTAATATCGTTGTAACCACTTCCGCTCACCTGTAAAGTCAACTTATGATCGCTGGCTTGTTTGGTAAATTGCGGCAATGTGCCGGGTTCTGTACAATAGTTTTCGTCAAACACAAAATTTGAAGCGCTCTTCGGTGCAGCAGCCGGTCCACCATCGCCACGGTGTACCATTACTCCTTGGAATGGAGCTAAAAGCCCACCATTAGGCAACCCTGTATATGGTTGATAAGTACCGCTGAAAGGCCCGCTAGTAATCCATATTGCAGCATCATCAAATGAAGCATTGTTTGGTGCCGCGCCCATAGATGCTGCCAAATCGTACGGAGCTAAGTATGGATTACCCAGTAACTGCCAACCCGAAGTGTAGCTGTTTGGTGCAGGGTTTTGTAGCGAACCCATGGTGTATCCGGTATTTGCCAAACCACCAATAGAGTATGTGCCGTTTTGATTTGGGTTACCGGTAATGCTAAAGGCGCCTCCGGTTAAATATACAGAGTACCCTCTGGCATTTTCGGCAAAGCCGCTACCCGGCTGCACATTCCATCCATACAGTGGGCAAGGGCCGCCCGGTGCAAGGTTGGCCATTTGCTCATCCCATCTAAACACCTTACCGTATGGTGTGCCGTTGGCACTTTGAGTTTCATCGCACAAGCCGCCCGAGTACAAAGGCACCACATATCCGCTAGAACCGGCTGCTCCAAACTTATTGAGTTGCGGTGCATTAACCGGAGAGGAAGTGTAGTGCTGGTTGATTCCGGAAACCGGAACGGTCAACTCTGCAATCACATTTCCATTTAATGTACCGGTAGAGCCGCCCCAATGCTTGAGGTATGCGTAAGAGTTAACTGCGGTGCTATAGAATCTAATTTGACCGTTACCGGAATTGTTGAGGTTGCCGATTTTTAAATCCATTACTCCATAAACTCCAAACACTGAACCGTTAGCCACATTTACATTGGCGTTATTATTAATTTGTATGTTTTGAAAATTGGTTCTTCCGCCCATACCTTGAAGTGCTGTACCGTTCATCACAACAGTTCCGGTACCGGTGATTGTAGAAGGTGTACCTGCACCGCCAATCCAGTTTTTACAAACATTCAACTTGCGTGTACCTTGTATAGTAATGCTGGCATTAGCTTGTACCGTAATGTTTCCTACACTCGCATCAGGGGCAGAACTTTGAATAACCGGAAACACACTACCTCCGGCAGGTAATGTGGGAATCAACACATCATCAGAGCAAGAGTTGGGCACTATGCCATTGTTCCAGTTGCCGGGGTTGTACCAATCGGTATTTACATTGCCCGTCCAAACTATGTTGCAAATGTTGAGCGGTAGTATTACCGAACTGCTAACTGAAGCACATGGGCCGTTGCCTGATGCAGTAATGGTGAGCGTTACACTTCCATTGGCCACATCTGCGGCAGATGGGGTATAAGTAGGGTTCACATCTGTATCATCGTCAAATGTACCGGTGCCGCTGGTGGTCCATAAAATACTGTTATAGTCAAATGCATTGGCACCTGAAAGCGTAACCGGTGTTTGGCCGCAGGTGCTTGGCACTGCTCCTGCATTCACTATTGGTCCGCGATAAACCGTAATCACTTGCTGCGGATCGGGGCATACGTCTGTCAGTACAAAATACGTAATGGTGAAGTTGCCCGATGCAGCAACTGGAATTGGCGCAGTAAACACATCGTTATTTACGCATGGGCCGCAATTGCCCACCCAAACTCCGGTATTTACATTGGCCACTAAAGTGCGTTGCGTACCACTGCACATGTCCGCATTGCTAGATGTAATAACGGGTTGAATATCATTGCGGAGTTCCACCTCGTCTTCAGTTTCGCAAGTGCCGTTCACAATTTTCCATTTCAGTACTGTAGTATTTCCGGCAGTTAATCCGGTAACTTGTGTAGTAGGGGAATTAGGAGAAACTATAGTTACGCCCGCAAATCCGCTGACATAAGTCCAAGTACCAATGCCGGGAGCCGCACTGTTGCCCGCCATGGTAAATGTACTGTTATCGCATTGGGCAATATCGCCACCGGCATTAGCTATTGGAAGCGGAGTAACTACTACATTGGTTGATGCAGTAGCAGAACAGTTATTAGCATCGGTAACGGTAACTACGTGCAAGCCGCTTTGCGATGCAGGTATGTTGTTGATGGTAGGATTTTGTTGTAGCGAAGAATATCCGCCCGGAGCTGACCATGCGTAACTATATGCCGGAGTGCCATTAGAAGCGCTGGCGGTAAGGTTAACTGTTGCGCCCTCGCAATAGTTGCCACCGCCACCGGCCACTACAATAGGTGCCGGATAATGCGAGGTAATTTTGTTGGTAGAGCCAGAACAACCGCTACCTTGATCGGTAACTACTAGTGTATAGGTACCGGCTGCAGTTGCTGTTATGTTTTGAGTACTGGCATTAAACCCTCCGGGACCTGTCCAAGCATAGCTAAACACACCATTGCCACCTGTACCACCCGAGGCCCCTCCAAACAAGGTAGTGCTTCCGTTAGCACAAAATACAAGAGTACCATTGATGCTTGCAGATGGTGCCTGATTAACTGTAACCGCCTTAGAAGAAGGAGTGCCGTTGGTACAACCTACTGGGGTAACTTGTATGCTGCCACTATTGGTGCTAAAGGTTACGTTGATACCCGTAGTTCCCTGCCCTGAGTTTATGATAGCTCCACTCGGCACTGTCCAGTTGTAGCTGGTTGCATTGGCAACTGAAGCAATAGAGTAATTGTAGGCATTGCCCTGACATACAGTAGCAGGACCGGTAATGGCACCCGCGGCAGATGGCGGAGGTAGAATAACAAAAGATTGGTACACAGGAATAGACCACCCGCAGCACTCATCTTTTACCCTTAGTTTAACTAAGTATGTAATGCCTGAAGTAAACGTACCTGTACTCACCGAACCGGGGTTTTGAGAAGTACTGGTGAAAACGATATTGGCAGGCACAGAAAAATCTGTTTTTGCAATTGCCCAATCGTAAGCTGTACCCGTGGTTGGGGTACTAAGGTTAATTATGGCCCCCACACAAATAGGAGAGGTAATGCCGTTGATTACTGGCAAAGCACGTGTGGTTTTGATTTTTACGAATTGCGAATAAGTACCGGTAATAGCCAAGTCTTTATCTCCGGTTGTGGTGTAATATATGGCCGTAGGATTACTGGCTGTAGTATAACTACCAGTAGTGGGACTGTAGTTAGTTACCAAAACACCTCCGCCAAAATTGGTCCATGTACCACTTACTTTGGTGAGTAATATCTCTGAGTTGGTACACCCTGCACCAATGTTTGCAGAAATTACCGGGCTGTTAGTAGGCACTGTACCGCAAGAAGAAGCAGAGTTAGTAGCACAAGTAAACGAGGTAAATGTTGGAGCCGTGCCACCCGAAGTACCTACAGCATGGCCAACACCTGTAGAACCAGCACCGCCTGCACCACCTGCACCACCTGCAGAGCCGGAGCCGCCAGAACCACCTGTGCCCGGACCTGAGCCACCACAAGTCATACTACCACCACCACCACCGGCACCACCGGTTCCTCCAGCGCCACCATTGCCTCCATTTCCACCGGCACCACCGGCACCAGCAACTAGCTGACAATTGAGGAAGCTTCCGCTTGCTCCGTTGTTGTATAAGAATACGGAATAAGATGCGCCCCCACCGGCACCACCACTTCCGGCACCGCCACCGCCACCGCCACCACCGCCACCACCACCACCAGATCCGGAGTCTCCTGTACAATTACAAAGGCCGTTACCACTTGCACCACCACCACCACCACCACCACCACCACCGCCATTGCCAGCCGCACCTGCAGTACCATTACCACCTACACCGGGTACTTGAAATCCTGAAACTACAGATGCAGTACCTA
The DNA here is from genome assembly GCA_016787045.1 of Chitinophagales bacterium. Classification (GTDB taxonomy): domain Bacteria; phylum Bacteroidota; class Bacteroidia; order Chitinophagales; family LD1; genus Bog-950. Next base: position 88,647 of record JAEUVA010000019.1, on the reverse strand, counting down.
CTGAACCTATACTACCGGCAGCGGGAGCACTTGGCGTAGTGCCTGTGCCTCCGTTACCACCGTTGTTATTACAAGTAGTAGATCCACCGCCTCCGCCACCACCAGAGGCACCACCGCCTCCTGTTGCACCGCTACCACCAGAAGAGCCGTTGGACGCATCACTACAACTAAAAGTTGCAGCTCCTCCTCCACCAGCACCACCATTTCCGCCATTGCCCCCAGAATTGCCCGTTGCTCCCGAGGATGCTGTGCCGCCCTGTATTTGTGTTGCTCCGGTACCACCGCCACCGCCACCGCCTGCACTACCGCCACCTGGGCTTGGGCAGCTTCCTATACCCAAAACGTTACAATCGCAAGATGCACCACTGCCTTGGTTACCGCTTCCTCCAGTGCTTCCGGCAGAGGCGTTGTTTCCGGTACTTCCGCTGCTGGCCGCACCTGATTGGGCAATTGTGCGCACAAACGTATAGTTGCTGCATCCTTCCATATAGAGGGCATAATTGGATACCCCTTCTCTGTTGCTCCATCCGGTACGTTCGCTGTTATTCAGATCTCGTGTTTGTATTTTAATGTCTTTAATAGTAAAGTTTGATTTGTTTTTGATCACCAACCCCCGCATATATCCCACATTTCTGCCCGATAGAGAAATGGTTTTGTATGTAGTATTGTTGAAAAATAGACGGGTGAGATCACCAGTGTTATCGCTGGATTTTATCCAAGTAGTACCGCTTACCACATAACCGCCATCTAGCGTATATGCAGCTGCCGTGGTTGGTATTTCAAACTCATCGCTAAAGTTGTAGTCGCCTTCTAACATAATGATGTGGTTGCGCGTGGTGGTTACTAAGCCAAAAGCTGCGCTAAATGAAGAAGGACAATCCATCGTTCCCTCCGGATTTGAATTATCGCCTGTAGGCGAAACATAGATAAAGTTACAACTGCCAAAACCGCTGCCGGTGGTTGGAAAAGTAAAGTTTACGGTAGTACTATAGGTGCAATTGTTACCATCTCTAATAGCTACCGGTACATTGGTATATGTTGCCGGTGGGTTGGCAAAACTGCCTGATGTATTGCTGCCTGTAAACGCCCCCCCATTAAAGCTGTAGGTAAAGGTGCCTTCTCCGCCCGAGCTGGTAGCAAAAAGCGTAGCCGATGTGTAAGCACCACTCGTGCACGAGAAGTTTGGATTCACCGTTACTAAAAGCGGTGAAGGTTGTGTAAGTGTAAATGTAGCAGATGCCGTACAGGAGTTAGCATCTGTAACTGTAAGTGTGTAAGGCCCTGCCACCAATCCCGTGCGGTTTGCAGGGTCGTTAACACCCGGAATATCCGCCCAGTTGTACGTAACCGTACCTATGTTATTGGTTACTACAGGGGTTATGGTTCCTGTGTTTCCGCCATTACAGTTAATGTTGAATCCACCAACTGTTGATGCAGAAAGGGTTGCTGAAACGGACTGTTTCAGTGGCTCAATAAGTGTAAACTGTGCGGTTTGATTACAGCCGCCATCATCGCTTACAGTAACGCGATAAGTACCTGCTGCTAATAACGAAACAGTGTGTGCGGTATTATTAATGGGGCCGGCATTTACTCCATTAGACCAAGCATAAGTAAAAGGTGCCACCCCACCCGATGTAACAGTAGCTGTAACCGCGCCATTGGCAGAACCGTTGCAGCTAACACCATAACCGTTGTAGGCCACATTGTTTGGGTTGTTTAAACTAAGGGGGAAAGATGGCGTAATAGTAACTACTACTGCCTGATACTGGCTGCTCTCGCACTGAGTAGTAGCGTGGTAAGAGGTAATGTACAGGGTTTGCGAAGCTGAAACCAAATAGCCCGATGCAGTAGCCAGCAGGTTGCCGGTGCCTCCTGCTGTGGGTGGAATACCATCATAAAAGCGGGTAGTATTACCATCAGCCCCCGGGGTTGCATTTAGTGTAAATGGCCCGCAATTAGTTACATTGTTAGACGCTACCGAAGGGCCCTCCGGTACATCTACAGTAACCGTATTAGAGTTAGGGGAGAGGTCACAAGCAATACCCGCAAAACTTACTCTGGCTCTGTAGTAACGCTTAGCACTAAGTGGCGGTGTAGTAAGTGTGTTGCCAGAAACTGTACCTGCCCCCACGCTCGTCCATCCGGTGCTACCATCGGGCGACCATTCCCAAGTGTAAGTAGGAGTGCCTGTACCCCCTGTTGGAGTAGCTGTAAGTGTAGCTACATTACCCGATGCACATACCGGGTTGCTGGTTACTGCAATATTCAGTGTAGGGTCGGCTACAACTGTCCAAGTGTATAAATTATCGGCCGGATTAGGATCGCAACCATTGCCGCTGCAAGCTCTGCGCGCACGCACCTGAAAGGTGGTGCCACTTTGGCTGGCCGTGTATAGCGTGCTAACATTAAATGTATTCCATGCGCCACCGCCATTCACAGAATATTCATAAGCATCAGCCAAACAATCCGTTCCACCGCTGCCGGCTGTGAGCGTTGTTGCACTAATTTGTGCGCCTAAACATACAGTAGTGCCCGGTGCTGTATTAAATCCTGACACACTTGGCGCTACCGGATCTGCCACAACACTCCAAGAAGCTAAGGTGGTATAAACGGTACCCGGACCGTCACATCCGTTTCCGGTACAACTTCTGCGGCCTTGTATAATCACTGTTTGCCCGGCTAAGCCGGTGGTTGATACAGGGCTTCCGGGGGTGTATGGGGTATAGCTGCCGCCAGAATTAGTACTTACCTGAAACTCATCGCTGCAACTTACTCCGTTTGAGCCGGCATTAAAGGTAGCCGACAAAGTTTGTCCTACACATACAGTGGTTACATTTGGAGATTTAACATTAAGTGTGGGGGCGTTGGGGTCAGCCGTTATGGTCACACTGGCAGAGCCCTGTATTCCCCAACAGCCATTTTCGGGTGATGCCGTGTACGGAGTTACCCCGTTGTAAGAACGCCAATAAAACGGCCCGGCAGCAGTAACCGTTTGAGGGTTAGTAGTTGTACTGGTAGATGTGCCCGAACTTATAGTGTTTTGCCAGTATAAAGTACCATTAGTGCCTACACTCCCGGTAATGGATGAAGTACCACCCGTACAAATATTTGTAGGGTTTGCTGTGGCAGTGGCTGAGGCAGGTACGGTTCTGCGGTAGTTTAAGTGCGTTGAGGTGGCATTCCAACCTCCGGTGATAGTAGTGGCAATACGCAAACGATCGGCTGTAGCCGATGCCTGTAGTGTTTGCGAAGATGTGGTTAATGTAAACCATGCTCCAAGCGCTGTAGCGCCATTGTACCAACGCCCCTGCACACAAGCAAACGGAGAAGAGGTAGTGCTGACGTGTATATCATAAAATACCCCTCCGTTGAAACCAGTGTAATCGCGCTGCTCACCGGGGCCAACACCATTTGGGTTAACAGTAACCGATTGTACGCTGCCACAGGCGGGCATAGTAAGCGCTACTGCGGTGCCAAGTGCTGTTGGTGCACATTGGGCATTTAATCGCTGAGCAATAATACTCGTGGCAATTACCACAGTGGCGGTGAGTGCTGTTAAAAATAATGTGCGGTTGATTGTAGGGGTAAAAAAAACTTTCATAGTCAGAGGTTGTATTAGAGAGAATAAGCTATTTACGAAACACAATGCAAAAACGGTTTATCTCAAAATTGACATTTGTTTCATGCCTCTAATGTACAAAAAAGTATATGGCATTGTCAATAACTATTTTAAGGTTTATGCTATTAACAAATAAGTAACCATTTGTTGATGTGGTTATGCCGTGCTAATGTGCCTGATTAAACTCCGTTTGGCCACCGGCAGCATGGTTTCTGGCAACGGAAAAGAATTTTTAAAAACCACCGCGTAGGTGGCCGGGTTAGGGAGGTTTTTGTTTGTTTCTATCAACTCATACTTTACTTGTTCGTAGTTTTTTGATGCGCTGGTACGGTACTCAAAAAGAAAGCGGGTGTGTATGCCTCTGTAGTTTTCGGTTATGCTCTCAAACAAGGTAACCACGTAGCTGTACACGTTAACTGCCTTGCGCGGAAAATCGCTCAGAAAAAAGTATCCCTCTTCTTTGCGCAAGGGCAATATGCCCACCGGAAAAATTTCTACACGTTGCTCCACTTCTTCGTAAAGTTCTTTGCCCAAACACAGTTTATTTTGAATTTGTGGTAAGGCAAATTCTACAATATTGTCTATCTCTTTCAGCAAATCACCATCGTCAAACATGCATTGGTATTGCACTTTCAGTTTTTCAAAATCAAGTTTGGAAATCTGGCGCGGAAAAGATTCTACTGTTAATTGTTTTTTGTGTTTAAACAATTGCAACTGCTCATAGTGGGTAACCAGTTCACTGAGTTTTGGATAAAGTTTTTTCTCATCAAATTGCCGGCTCACCTGCTGTAAGTAGGCCAACAACACATACTTTTTGTACTCAAAATCTATATGCCCCTCGGTAAGCCAACTGTGTGATAAATTGTCCATGGTAAACCGGTTGATGTAATAATAGAACGAAAGATAACAACACAGGTTGTATCGGGCAAACAGAAATTAACACACCAGCAGACCCTGTACACTTGAATGGTGCTTATATATTCGCACCATGAGTTACAAAAAGGTTGACCATTCAGATACTTCTTTTTTTCAATCCATAATTGGTGCAGGAAATGTTTTTGCTGATACCGCATCTATCGAAAAATACAGCCGCGATGAAACCGATGGCTGCTCTTTTCCTCCGGAAGTGGTGCTGAAGCCGCGCACAACCCAAGAAATTTCTTCTGTAATGAAGTATTGCCATGAGCACCATATTCCCATTTCGCCTCGCGCTGCGGGTACGGGTCTTTCGGCCAATAGCTTGTGTGTACATGGGGGGGTGATGCTGAGTGTGGAGCGGATGAACAAAATTTTAGAAATAGATGAGCGTAGCTTGCAGGTAACCACTGAGCCGGGAGTTATTACCGAACACCTGCAAAACACGTTGCAAGAAAAGGGGCTCTTTTACCCCGTGGACCCCAGCAGCCGAGGCAGCAGTTTTATTGGCGGCAATGTGGCTTGTAATAGTGGTGGACCAAGGGCGGTAAAGTATGGCGTAGTAAAAGATTTTGTGCTAAACTTAGAAGTGGTTTTGCCTACCGGAGAAATTATGTGGACAGGCGCAAACACATTAAAAAATTCTACCGGATACAATTTTACGCAACTGTTTGTAGGCAGCGAAGGTACTCTGGGCGTGGTCACTAAAATTGTACTGAAACTATTGCCTTATCCTAAGTTTAACAACATTATGCTGGCCCCCTTCAAAAGTATGGACGATGCCAGCGCTGCGGTAAGTGCGGTATTTCGTGCGGGTATATTACCATCGTGTATTGAATTTATGGAACGCGATGCAGTGGAGTATGTGATGAATTTTTTGGGTGATGTAACTGTACCATTAGCCGGTGAAACCCAAGCTACATTGCTGATTGAAGTGGACGGTAATGATGTGGAACAAATTCAAAAAGACTGCGAAAGAATTTATGAAGTACTCACGAACTTTGAAGTAGGCGACATTCTTTTTGCCGATAGCGAAGCACAAAAAGCAGACCTGTGGCGCATGCGAAGAAACATTGCCTATGCCGTAAAAAAAACCAACGTAACTGTTGAGGAAGATACTGTAGTGCCCCGTGCCGAATTGCCCGAATTGCTTCGCCACATAAAAGCCGTAGGTAAAAAATACAATTTTCGCAGCGTGTGTTACGGCCATGCCGGTGATGGCAACGTGCATGTACGCATACTTAAAGATCAACTGACCGATGAGTACTGGAAAACCGAAGTCCCAAAAGCCATTCGTGAAATTTTTGAGAAAGTGGTAGAGCTAAAAGGCACCATTAGCGGTGAACATGGCATAGGTTGGTTTCAAATACCTTATATGGACATCAAATTTAATAAACAGCAAATTAACCTGATGCGCGGAGTGAAAAAAGTATTTGACCCACACCACATTATGAACCCCGGCAAGATATTTAACTAACGAGTGTTAGTTATTTGTCTGCTGCTTAAAAAATTGTCAGACAAGTATTGCTAATACACTTTAAATCCGGAGAAAGAGGTTTCTAAATCATTCATGTTTACGCTTTGTGTAATTCCGCTGTTTTGTATTACCACTACCTCCACCATATCTCCGGCATACAGCTTCCAGTTAGCAGATAGAGTTTGTTGGGTTACCCCATTAGTTGCATTTACCTTTTGGCGCACCTGCTCCATTACCATGCCGTTTACCCGCAGAGCAAGTATAGCATCGCCAGTAGCAGTAAATTCTTCCCAAATTACCTTAACATCGAAATGATACATGCCTGCAGACATTACATTAAATGCTGAGGTGAGCGGGTCAAAGTAGTTGCCATCGTTCACATTTGTATTGTCAAACAAAAGGACTGTTTCAATGGCGGAAGTTATTGGTAAAATAGCGGCCGTGGTATTATACGCTCTAAATCCGTTCTTAGGATTATCCTCACCCCAGCTAGCCAATCCGTTTGCATCACTCATCAGCACTTTACCTGCTCCGGGAGCACCGCCTGTAATCTTAACTTGTCCGTTTACTTCTAACTGAGCAGTAGGTGATGGAGTACCTATGCCTACAAAGTCGTTATCAAAATTAATGGTGAAGGCATCGTTTCCGGTGCGGAAGTTAAAGACGCGATAGTTGTTACTGTTTAGCGTACCAATAAGCCACTGTGCAGAATCATTTAGGGAGAACTGCACCGCGCTTTGCCCTTGCATAGAATCGGTCTTTTCTAAAATAAAAATAGCGCGATTCACCCCTCCACCATCGCTTTTTAAGCGTATACGGGCATCGCCCGCGTAAACAGCATCAATATCAAACTGTGGGTTTGTGGTGGCCAACCCAATACCAATGTTTCCTACATCGGTAATGCGCATGCGCTCGGCAGATGAGGTGCCGAAAGAAAGTGAGCGCGGCTCGTAATTCATCAGTACGGCTTCGCCACCAGCAGTGGTAAAGCCAAGCATCAAGCCGTCTATTGGGCCTATGCCGCTGCTATCGGTTACTAATTGCAATTTGGTAGCACCGGCACCGGCATTTTTTATCACCACATCATTTACGGGTGAGTTCATATTGAAACCAAACACCCCATCGGCACTAATAAATACTCGTGGCTTGGCGTTTGTACCTAAAATTAGCTCCTGATTTTCATAGTTCATCAACTGTATTTCGCCTTGCTGGCTCAGTTGCTCTATCACAAAACCATCGGTCTTGCTTACACCGGCAATAAATGAAGTAAGCTGAAGTGATGCAGTGTCTGCGCCAGAATTAATGACTAAATTTCTTAATGGGTTAGTAGTACCAATGCCGACTTTACCGGTTTCTGCTATGCGCATTCTTTCTGCTGCATTGGTGCCAAAAGCGAGGTACTTATTTTCTAAGTTCATGAAAACAAAATCGCCAGAGGCATTGGCTTGCCCGGCTACAAAACCATCGGTTGCCGATTGCCCGGTAAGTACAGAGGCAAATTGCATGGCCGTAGGAGAGCCGGTTTGAGTTACGAGCACTAAATCATACTGCGGATTAGTAGTGCCTATACCCACCAAACCATCTGCTGTAAAGCGGATACGTTCATTACCATCTGTAGAGATGGTGAGCGGACGTTTTTCATAATTGATTATGGCTACACTGCCCGAGTCGGCTTGTTGCTTAATCACAAATCCATCTGATGCAGTGTTGCCGGTACGCAAATTCGTTAAACGGAAATCGGTTAATGTATCAGAAGAAACCTGCAAATTAGCAATTGGTACATTAATATTTATTCCTATATTATTTTCGCTCTCGCTAATTATAGAATTGCCCAACGAAACAGAGTCGGGTGTAAATTTGGCTATTTGATTTACGGTGCCCATAGCCACCCCCGGGCCGGTAGCACCTGTAGGGCCGGTGGCTCCGGTATTGCCGTCAATGCCTGTGGCTCCGGTTGCTCCCACAGTTCCGGCAGGGCCTTGTATTCCATCTGTTCCTGTTGGCCCTGTGGCGCCAGTGCTTCCGGCAGCTCCTGTTGGCCCTTGTGCACCATCGGCACCAGTGGGGCCTGTGGCGCCAGTAACACCATCATTCCCATCCGCACCTGTTGCGCCAGTGCTTCCGGTAGCCCCAGTAGCACCATCATTTCCTGTAGGACCCGTAGCGCCATCTGCACCAGTGGCGCCAGTAGCGCCTCCTCCGGCACCGGTTGCTCCTGTAGCTCCGTCATTTCCAGTAGGGCCTTGTGCTCCAGTTGCACCAGTGGCACCTGTAGCTCCATTCAAACCATCTGCACCATTGGCACCAGCCGGGCCGGTGGTTCCTGTTGGTCCCGCAGGGCCATCGGCACCGGTAGCCCCAGTAGCGCCTTGCGCACCTGTTGGGCCGGTGGCACCATCAACTCCTGCCGGGCCGGTGGCTCCTGCTTGGCCTGTAGCCCCGGTTGGCCCGGTAGCACCACCACCGGCAGCATTGCCGGCTTTTTCGGCATATAAAGCATAAGGCACACTTACCATTTGTGTGGTACCTACCACCAAAAAGTTGGTACCGCCTTGTGGGTCGTATTCTAATTGCAAAAATTTAGCACCACCTGCCCAGTTTATAGCCGAAAACGTACCGCTGGTAACAGTACCACCTCCAACAAACGCATTAATTAAACCAAACTCATTGGTAGTTAGGGCGTGTGTCTCCTGGTAAATGATTGGGCCTATGGTAGAAATATCGCGAATAGAAAAACGGACATTAATATTTTGATTGGCCAAAGGGCTACCTGCTGCATTGCGGGCAATGGCCTGGTAATTGAACTTTTGGGGTGCCTGAGCCATAACCGAAATAGAAATCAAAAACAGAAAAATTGGGGAGAAAAATTTTTTCATATCAATAGGGTTGATTAATCCACAGTATAAATACGCAGGCAAGGTAAGTAGGGTTTTTGAAGAGTACGTTAAATCTTTTATAGAAATAATAGAGCAGCCGTTGTTAGTTGTGTTGTATAGTGGAAAACCAACCAAACACTTTTTGTGCTGTAGCTGTAGCTACACAATAAAAATTTGCCTCAAACTAACCCAGCATTCGTTGTTATCAGCAACATATTCTGTGGTTTGGCAATACGGGAATTGGTGTTACCTTTAAAACCCACCCCTAAAAGCAATTGATATGAAGGCACTCTATTTAGTAGAACATGGAGCAGCAGATAAAGCATTTTCTTTGCGCGAAACCACCAAGCCGGTACCCAAAGCTGGTGAAGTTTTGATAGAGGTAGAGGGCTTTGGGCTCAACTTTGCCGACATCATGGCGCGCAAAGGCCAGTACCGCGATGCTCCGCCACTACCTAGTATCATTGGTTATGATGTGGTAGGTAAAATAGCCCGTACCGGAGCCGGAGTTACCGGCCTACTGGAAGGTGACCGTGTAACAGCCATGACCCGCTTTGGCGGATATGCCGAGTACGCACTTACCGATGCAAGGGCAGTTTCTAAAATAAAAACCGATGCTGAGATTACAGAAGTAGCTGCACTGACCACGCAGTTTTGTACGGCCTACTACAGTGCCGCAGAAATGGTGAATTTGTTTGAGGGCGATGTAGTGGTCATCCACTCGGCTGCTGGGGGTGTGGGCTCGGCATTGTTGCAATATGCGCTGCATAAAAAATGTGAGGTGATAGCCACTACCGGCTCTAGCTCTAAAGTAGAATTGATAAAAAATGCCGGAGCACATCATGTGATAGATACCTCTAAAGACGATTTTGATGAAGTAGTAATGGAAATCACCAAAGGTGAAGGTGCCGATGTGATTTTTGATGCCGTAGGTGCCGATTTTATTCGCAAAGGGGTACAGTGTTTAGCGGCAGGCGGTCGCATCGTGTGCTATGGTGCAGCGTCTATGAACGATGCCACCAATATTTTTTCGCAGGTAGTAAGCGGTTTGCAGTTTGGCATTTATCACCCGGCTGTGTTTATGATGAACAGTAAAAGTATGCTGGGAGTAAACATGCTGCGCCTGGCCGATAAAAAACCGTTAACCCTAAAGCGATGTTTAGACAACGTAGTACACCTCTACGAACAAGGTGTTTTTAAACCTGCCAAGGGCAAAGTGTTTAAAGCATCCGAAATTGCCGAAGCCCACCGCCAAATGGAAAGCCGCCAAAGCACCGGTAAAACGGTGTGTGTGTGGGAGTAAAAAACTCCCGCCCCTATGCCGGGCGGGAGTGTGCAACACAACCCCAAAACGTGTTTTCAATAGCTCAAAGCCGGTTGCTTTTACCAAAACGTTGAACAAGGTTACGCCATACATCTCAAAGTTTTGTCATAGAAATGTCATAAGCATTTGAGGGTATTTTGTTTTTACCGTTTGATGACAAAAGTGAAAACTCCGTACAGAGCATTATGTTCGCACCATGATAAAACCGTATAACTTTTACAGCGGTCCCGCTATTTTACCCGAAGAAGTATTGCACCAAGCACAAGAAGCCATACACAACTTTAGCGGCACTGGGTTGAGCGTTTTAGAAATTTCGCACCGCAGCAAAGAGTTTGTAGCCGTAATGGACGAGGCCATTGCTTTAGTAAAAGAATTGATGCAATTAGATGCAGACCACGAGGTAATGTTTTTGCAAGGTGGTGGAAGCATGCAGTTTTGTATGGCTCCTATGAATTTGTTGAACGAAAACGAAACTGCCGGCTACTTAGAAACCGGCCAATGGGCCAACTATGCGCTTACCGAAGCCAAAAATTTTGGCAAAGTACACATTGCTGCATCTTCCAAAGCAGACCATTATACCCACATCCCAAAACAACTTGACTTGCCGGCTGATGCCAGGTACCTGCACATCACCAGCAACAATACCATCTACGGCACTCAACTCAGCACCACGTTTATAGATGAACTGCTAAGCAAAAACATTCCGATAGTTTGCGACATGAGTTCCGATTTGTTTTCGCGCAAGTTAGATTACAATCGGTTTGGGTTGGTATATGCAGCCGCACAAAAAAACTTTGGCCCTGCCGGTGTAACGCTTGTAGTGGTTAACAAACACTTGTTAGGCAAAGTAACCCGACCATTACCCGCCATGCTGGATTACCGCACACACATCATAAAAGAGAGCATGCACAATACTCCCCCTTGCTTTGCCGTGTATGTGGCTATGCTTGCCTTACGTTGGACTAAGCAGCAAAGCATTGCAGAAATTGAACAACAAAATATTCGCAAAGCAGAGAAGCTATACACTGCTATTGATAACTCCATGTTGTTTCAAGGCATTGCCGCCAAAGAAGATCGTTCACTCATGAACGTTTGCTTCCGCACAGCCGATGAAGCAACCGATGAAAAATTTGCAGCCCTATGCAAGCAAAAAAACATTGTGGGTATAAAGGGCTACCGCACTGTGGGCGGTTTTCGCGCATCTATCTATAATGCCATGCCTGAGCAAGGTATAGATGTTCTGATAGATGCAATGCAGGAATTTGAGACTTCATTACATTAAATTGTGTAACAGCAAAAGCACATCCGATGAATGCACATCATCGGATGATTGCGATAAATGCTATGGTACTGTTGTAATAAGATTTAGTTGCTCTGCTTTTTTCACAATAATATGATGCATTAATAATTGCGAAGGCCAATCATCATACTCTACTCGCTCTCTACTTTGCTCTATTCTGTAATGCAAATCATGCTCCATTCTTTTTGTGAAAATGCCATGGCCGCTTTTTTGCTGTGCTGCATACATTTCTAACATAGCGGGCGTTGCTGTGTGACTCAACGAAATAAGAAAATAATCATCCGGCTCGGTGTGCTGCAAAGCCGCCAAATTCATATTATGTTTAAAAATTATGACGTCCCAATTGATCCAAGCACCTGCAATCAAAAATCCATACACCATCCACCAATTACTGCGCAATAAAAACCAATTGCTGAGCTTGGAGTTTACTTTTAAGAAGGTGAGCAACAAACCACCTATACATAATACTAAAAACACAAATACGCCTATTCTTCGGTGTGTGAGACCATACTCGTTGATATAAAGCAGATTGCGGTTAAGTGTGGTAATAATGGTGATAACATTTTGAGCTATCCATATATAAACCAACCATTTTATACTATCTGCCTTGTCATCAAAGTTTAAATAACCCCGAAATACAATGAGGACCATTGCCACTGCCATTACAATAGACACAATCAGTGCATTGGTACCATCATGCAGGTATGCAGAAAGCGTTAAGCCCGTTGGCAAAACCTTTGCTATAAAGCCGTAGTAAACATCAATCAAGTTAACGCTTAACAGCAGCAAGTTAAGCAGCGCAAAAAGAATGAGTGCACTTTTGCGCTCTGCCTCCAGAGATACAAACTCGCTCCACAAAGTTTGGCGATGTTCTTCTTCCGAAATTGATGGTAAATAATTGAGCGCACCGGCATCAGTTTTCAAAATATACTGAAACAAAAACGGGTGAAACCAGCCATACAATAAATAGAAACCCACACCGGTAAAAAGCACCTGCCCCATTGAAGGAAAGTTGATGGTAATCTTATTGGTGATTTCTGCAAAAAGCGGGTTGGCCATTCTGTATAACCCAAAAAACACTAGCGTGGCTAATAATGGCAAAACATATAATACTGCCTGTTTAAGCCGAAATACTTTTTGCTCTTCTGTTTTTGAGAATAGGTTTTTTGCCAAACTAACAACGGTTAGCAGCATACTAACCAGAGCATGAAAAAAAGCTATAAAGCCCGATGAAACAGGTGATGCACTAATGCCAACAAGTAATAGCAGCGCGGCAACATTTGCTAACCATGCCAGATTGTTGCCGTAGTAGGCCATTGCAACTCCGCTTACTATAGCACTGAGCGTTACTAACCACCATAGCATTTTCTTGTACAGCATTGGGTTGATTGCAAGGGTTGCCGCAGATACAAAAACTGTAAACACCAGATAATTAACTCCGTCTTTTTGACAATAAAAAATGATTGTAAAGAGCATCGCTCCTGCTATTGATATAACTGTACTTTTTCTCATTGCTCAGTGGTTTGATTAGTTGAATAATAGAATGACTCCACTACTAAGAATGATAAGTACAGCAATGCACCACAAAGCAGTGTTACACCATACGTTTGCAAATGGTTAAGTGGATGAACAATCCGGTGAAAAGTATCCTGTACTATTTGCAGTGGATTTAAAAAAGCATCCCACGAATTCCACCGCAAAAACCTACCCAGATAAATGCCATAACCAGCCAGCAACATTGCTGCGCACATCACCAAACGAGCAAACCAGCTTGGTGCAAACTGATTCCATTTTGCATACACCAACAGCGCAGAGTAAATACCCAACATAAAACCGGTAAACGCATAGCTATAAATCAGCAACACATCGTACCAATGGGGTATGGTGTGCCGTGGTTTCAGGTGAAGCAAATCGGTAATGATGTACGGTGCATTAGGAAAGAATAAAAGCCAAACGGCAGATAGCAGCGTCACTTTTGTTTGGCTTTGCTGCTGCTGTATGGCCGTAGCTAGTAGCAGAGGCACCCAGGCCAAACATAAATTCCAGGGCAGAAAAATGTAGCCGAGCGTTTGTGTGGTAATGAGCCGAAACGCTTCTAGAACAAAACAAAATCCGCTGAGTAAGACTAATGCCCGAATGGGTGGCGAAAGACGAGAGATGTACATGAGTAATGGTTTTTGGTGAGGTAAAGCTGTTTCATGTACTTGTTTTATTCATTGTAAAATATTCCTATAAGATGATAAATGACAGATACTACTGTCAATTGTTTCTGCAGTTGCTCTTCGGTTGGTTTGGCTGCATCTTCTACTGTGGTTTTTAATTTATTGTGCAGGGCAGAAACCAGTATCAAGGCGAGGGTATGCCTCAAGTGCATACAAAAGTTCATGTTCTTTTTTGGCAAGTCCATTAGAATAAAAGATTAAGTTTTTCTTCACCGCTAACAACTTCTATACGTCTAATCAGCGCCCTTATGTATAGCAGAGGTAATGCTCCAAACACTCCAAAACTACAGTCCACCAAACGCCACCAAAATGGTATGCTGCGCATTTCTCCTGCTACTATTGCAAAAGGTATGATCAGTACGCACGCTATCAATCCAAAATCAACAAGCCATTTGTTGCGTACCGGGTCTTTGTAAACTCCCCAAAAGGCAATAGCAATTACTATATGCGCAAAGGCCAGCCAATCGTATCCATAAAGTAGAAATGGATATTTCCCGTCTGTTTCAGTTACTGCTATTAGTACTTCCTCAAAAATATTTATAGCAACTTGCGGCAAAGGCATGTGCCTCAAGAGCCATTCCATCTCTAGCTTTACAGGTATAGCTGTAACTCCACTTACTATCAAGGCAGTCATGTAAAACAGAATGGTCCACCTGATTTTTTGGTTTGTTTTTGATGTATTCATAAAAAGTACTTTGTTTTTCAAAGTTAATAGGTAAAAAAATTACTTTTTGTTCCTTTTCACCAATTTTTCAAGGGTGTTAAGGTGCTGCACAAATTCCTTGCGCCCCAGATTAGTAACCACATAAGAGGTTCTTGTTTTCTTTCCTACAAACTCTTTCTTCACCGCTATGTAATCTGCTTTCTCTAATGCGTTGACATGGCTGGCAAGATTGCCGTCAGTAACGTCCAGCAACTCTTTGAGTGCCAAAAAATCAACGGAATCGTTTACCATCAATGCACTCATAATGCCCAATCGTATTCGGTTTTCAAATTGTTTGTTTAATCGGTCTATCAGCTCTTTCACCACATATCAATTGTAGAAATGTATCAATGTATTTTTTGTCTATGTTGAGGGTTGTTACCAATACTTTTTTTGTTGTGGCTTTGCATCGTAACGTACATACATCACTAAACCGTATATCATGTGTAATATACCAAAACCAATAGCCCAGAGCGTTACACCATAGCCAATAAAAAACAAACCAATTAAGCCAAGAGCTATTTCAGAAATACCCAACCACTTTATTTCATCTAAAGTGTGTTTAGATGCATTAAGCAATGCCAAACCATAAAAAATGAGAGTGGTGGGGGCTATCAACCCAAACCAGCCATACTGCAACAGCACCAGGCAATACACACCACCGGCTATTAGCGGAATAAATAAACTGAGCAGCATTCTTCGAGCGGACTTATCCCAAATCATCTGCCCTGTGTTTTGAGATTTCCGCCAGGTAAAAAACAAAGCGAAACAAATTGAAAGCATAAGAACAGTAGCTGCATCGGCAATACAAAACAGCAAAAAATCATTGGCAATATCTACGGGTACAGCGCGGGCAATTTGTCCGTATCCATAGCTCAACCGCTGATTAATATAGACATGAAATGCTCCAGCACCAGCCAGTGCAAAAAACCCAGCAAATACGCCCGATAATCCGCTTAGTGAAATGAATCGCGATGAGCGCTCCATAATGTTACGTATCTCTGTAATCTGCTGAATATGTTGCTTTGAATCCGCCATTTTAAAAGTGCTTTGTAGTGCAAAGTTAAATACATAATTCAATCCACAAAATAAATTTTGAAGTGCTGTGGCATTTCTTCACATTAGCTGCATGAGCAACGAAAAAACCTACACCACTTTTGGGGATTTCTACCCCTATTATCTTACCGAGCATGCCCGACCCGCTAATCGCACCTTGCATTTCGTGGGCACCGGATTGGTTATTGCCTGCTTCGTAACTGCATTGGCTTTGCAAAAATACTGGCTGATTGCTCTAATGCCATTGTGTGGATATGGCTTTGCATGGTTTGGCCACTTTATCTTAGAAAAAAACAGGCCGGCTACCTTCAAATACCCGCTGTACAGTTTAGGGTCTGACTTTGTGATGTTTTGGCACATCCTCACCGGGCAAATAAACCGCAAGGTAGATGAGGCGCACAAAATAATCGGGGTGGAGAATAAATGGAAATAAAAAAGGGCTGCCGTAGCAACCCTCTGTGGTCCCTGCTGGGATCGAACCAGCGACCCCTCCGACTTTTTGTCGGAGTGCTCTAAACCTCTGAGCATTGAACCAACTCCTCTATCTTCTTGCGTGACTTCCAACGCTTGATTTCTCGCTCCCGTTTCATCGCAGTTATCTTAGAGTCAAACTTTTCTGAATAAACAATCTGCCAATCATTGCATTTACCAGTGAAACCGCTGTGCTTGTGATTGTGTTTATACAAACGACTCTCTAATGTATCGGAGGTATAGCCCACATAATACCGGTCGGCTGACATTGAGTACAATATGTAAACACGATACTCCATTAATAAAAAAGGGCTGCCGTAGCAACCCTCTGTGGTCCCTGCTGGGATCGAACCAGCGACCCTCTGATTATGAGTCAGATGCTCTAACCGTCTGAGCTAAGAGACCTTGTTGTGCTAAAAATTCAGAACAACGGGGCAAACATACTATTTCGCGTCTATTTTTGAAACCCTATGCCGCAATACCGCAATCTTGTTTTTGATATTGGTGATGTAATTATTGATATTGACTACACCTCTACCGTACGCGCCTTTCAGCAGTTAGCTACAGTTGATTTCAACGAAATAGTTTCTTACGCCAAGCAGCACCCCATTTTTGATCAATTTGAGAAAGGACAAATAACTGCTGCTGATTTCCGTAACCAATTACGCCAGTTTCTGAAACCCAATACTACCGATGCACAAATTGATAATGCTTGGAATGCTATCCTAATTCATTATCCAAAAATAAAACTAGAGTTGCTGGAGCAGTTGAAAAACAAGTATCGGGTGTTTGCACTGAGCAATATCAACGAAATTCACATTTGCGAATTAGACAGAGTTGCACAAACGCAACTTGGCAAAACCCGATTTGCGGATTTATTTCATCACGCTTACTACTCTAACGAAATAGGCCACCGCAAACCGGAACCTGATATTTACAACTATGTAGTTTCGCAACAAAATTTACTGCCGCACGAAACGTTTTTTGTGGACGATAAAGCCGAGAACGTAGCGGCTGCAAAAACGCTCGGGTGGCAGGCATTTCAATTGACTAATCGCAATGAACTGATAAACTTACTGCAACAACAAAACATAATTACTTGATCCGCTTACTTGGCTTACTCCTCTCTCTCACCATTACCGCATACAGCCATGCGGGTAATGGTTTTGTTTTTTTGAAAGATACCACCAAACAATTTTACGTAGCGGATAACGAAATCTATTCGCCCGATAAAAATTGGTTACTGTTTTTCAGCAAAGGCAATATTTTTTTTACCGGTGAAAACGATGCGCGGCAAAACATTTTTTTGTATTGCACATCTATGAATCCTTTGGAAGAAAAATGGAACACCATTCAGTTAAAAGAGGAACGGCAGCCCGCCTACTCTTACTACTCCGGCAAGTTCTATACCGGTCAGGTGCGCTCCGAAGCAGAAGCCCAACAGAAAGAACTGCTACATGTGCAACGCTCGGGCAAGTGGATGGCTTTTTATTCCTCTATCAACGATTCCCTATTGGCCTACTACCTAGCTGATTCACTACCCAACTCAACCGCCATTATTGTGGCCTATTCGCTGATTGAGCGACATGATTTACTGAAACAGTTAAAAAATAAATACTCGGCAATAGCAGCGGTACAACCGGCCTTCAGCAGTATAAAACCAATGTGGGGAAATACCACTGCCAATGAATGGATTTGGGATGGTAAAATTCTGCGCCCTCGTTGGAACAACAACCCACAACTTGGGTGGACGTTTGACGGCAAAACCATCAAGCCCTATTGGGGCAATAACATCTATGAGCAGTACGAATGGGATGGCGAATACTTCCGCCCGGTATGGCGCACTAACCGCAACTTAGAGTGGCAATGGGACGGGCGCATTTTTAAGCCCGTTTGGGATACCGACTGGAAAAATCAATACACCATATCAAGCGGTATAGTAAAACCCTGGAGCAACGTACATGCCGAGCGCGAATGGCAAATGGAAGGAGATATCCCTATTCCTCTCGTAATATTAATAATAAGTGGTATTGCAAGGCCTATGTAACTGGCATCAGGACTTTGCCACTAAGAAAAGCGGCTGGTCAAACTCTACGGGGCTGGCATCATCAGCCAATATCTTAACAATAGTACCTGATGGCCCATCATAGTCTATTTGGTTGAAAAGTTTCATAGCTTCTATGATGCACAATACGGTACCTTGCTGCACCGTATCGCCTACTTTCACAAAGGGATCTTTATCGGCTCCCGGTTTGCGGTAAAAAGTACCTACCATAGGTGAGCGGTAGATAAATTCATTATCAGCCGGCTTAGATGAAGAAGAATCTGTACCTACGGATTGCGAAGCTACATTTTGCTGTTGGGCTACCGGAGCGGTTTGCAGTACTGGTTGTGGCGCTGCGCCAGAGTAAACCACCGTTTCTGCCACTTTATTTTTTACCGTAATGGTCAGCTCACCTTCCTTAACGGTTAGTTCGCTGATCTCGGTTTTCTTCACCAATTTAATCAGGTCTTGAATAACTTTTAAATCCATGCCTCTTGTTTCAGAATATGAGAATAGAACAAATTGCCCAAATAGCGAAAACTATTTGTCCTTAACGCGCTCTACATAAGCACGGGTGCGAGTGTCTATTTTTATTTTATCGCCTGTTTTTACAAAAAGCGGCACCTGTACCTCTGAGCCGGTTTCTACCGAAGCAGGTTTGGTGGCGTTAGTAGAGGTGTTACCGGCTACTGCGTTATCATCTGTAAAAGTTACCAGCAAAGCTACGTGTGAAGGCAATTCGCAAGAAAGCAGTTGGTTGGTTTCTTCATGTATCACTACATCGCACACATCGCCTTCACGCAAAAAGTCGTTGTTTTCAATCAACTTTTCTTCTACCACTATTTGGTCAAAAGTTTCCTGATCCATAAAGTTATAGCCGCTATCATCTTTATACAAGTACTGGTATGGTTTACGAATAACGCGAGCGGTAACGATTTCATGACCCGATGGAAAAGTATGCTCCAATACACGACCGGTACGGAAGCCCTTCATACGGCAGCGAACAAAAGCATTGCCTTTGCCGGGTTTTACGTGCTGAAACTCTATGAACTGGTAAATGTCGTTGTTGAACTCTATGCAAAGCCCGTTGCGGATATCTGCGGTAGTTGCCATGTGGTTGTTTTTTAGAATGAGGGGCGAATATAGAAGGGAAACGGGAATTGGGAAATGGGCAGCAGGGTTACATGTACAGAGTGAGAAGAAGAGTAAAAATCTCCTATAGCAAAATTGGTCGTAATGATCCCAATAGGACAAAAAATCAACATTGTTACTTGGCACATTAATGAAAAATGAAGAGAGGCCCCCCCTTTGATATAACCTCATTACAATCTCTACCAACCTATCTCTAAACTGGGGCTTAACATGATACACTTTATACCCCTCATTTTATATTGTGGCTACCTTACCAGTTGACGTATTATGCTTAGGTTATCTTCGGTAATCGGTAAAACATTAAGAATTTTACCATTAGCTACTCTATAGAACATATGTCTATCGCTATCCAACGCGTAAGTAGAAAGCGCATCTGTCGTATCCATAAACATCCGAATTGTTTGGGGACATGAATAATGAAAGTGCTTAGCCGAGCTAACAATTAAGAATTTGTCATATATGGAATGTACTAGTATATCTGTAATAGCATCAAATGGAATAGAGCACTTTTGACAATTTTGAGAGAAGTATATAACACAAATTACTGTGTCCTGTACTGTAATTCCTTGAATGTCAAATAGATAATCTATCAATAACTGGTTTTCGCCTACAACATTTTCCTCTGGTTGCTTTTTTTGATGCTTATTATGGCATGCACATATCACTATCAATAACATTAAGAGGACGGATTTAGTACAGTTTTTCATATGTTTCTATGGTAATACTATTGGTGCTTGCATCTACGATTAATCCAACCATGTTCTCTATGTTTAGTAACAAGTTTGTAGCATAATTACCCTGCAACTTAGTTTCTGACAATACTGTAAGGCTGGTGTCTATTTCCATTAAGTAACATTCCTTATCGCGAAACGTATTGTATCTGCCTTCTCTGTTTTTATAGGGCAACTCTTTAATAAACAGACGATACACTCTGTTTGCATTAGGGTTGTAGGTGATAGCAGTGTACTGTGGCATAGAGATTAACAACTCCATCTTTTTTCTGTGCGTCTGTATCGTATCATGTGCGTATTTATTTGCTTCCAGAGGATCTATTTTTTGGTATGCACTTCTTCCACCTTTTACCTTCACCACGTGGTTTAAAAAATCATATAAGTATATATTGGGATCGGCCTGAAACGAGTAAAGGTGTTGGCCACCCATTACAGCCCTGCTAACATTTGTTATATCATCAAAATTGTACTTATACAGTTTAGAGTTTAGTATCTGTAATGTATCCATACGTTCTTCAAAAACATGAATAGCGACCTCAATGCTGTAATCAGTACAATCACGATTATCTAGACAGCCCAAGTAATATCTTTGCAAATACAACACACCATTGTGATAATATGGTTGATAAGAGTCCGAAAACTTACCAAGAAAGAACTGCGTACTGTCCGTGGCCTCTAACAATACGGTTTTGTAACATACACCCCGCTGATTATACAGAGAGATGGCGTAATCTTGTACTATAATGATAGTATCAAGCGCATATAAACACAATGCATTCACACTGCCGTAGTTCTGATTTGACTCAAGGGTAATTGCTTTGCTTTCACTATTCCTATTGTGTGCAATTAGCTCTACGCAATCATGCAAAGAGTTGTAAAAACAAAAGTATCCATGGTTGTATTGTAGTGTGTTGTAATCTGACAATGCAATATCTTTTAGCGTCTGAATAGTAATCACTTCTTTTTTAAACCTTCCATGGCTAGAATTATTGCGTTCTGTGTGTTGCTCACGATATTCTGTTATTGGTGTATTGCAACCACATATCATAAGCCAGATTACGGTGCTAAGTAATATTCTATTCATACAACTATTTGTGTTAATTCAATGAAAGATCTTTGCAGATCTTTCATTGAATTCTTCTATTTGTTTATTGGCCAAATCCGATTCCCACCAAGTAGGTGATGAATTCAGGATTTGAGTGTGGATCAACTGATGAAAACTCTTCGGCTCCATATGATGGAAAGAAGGTGTCCCATTCATAAGTTGTCAAGTAAGCCGATGTGGTTGTTTTGCAATCTCTACCAATACCTTTACATTCTTTTCGTGGTTGTGTATCTCCGGGTGCAGGAGCTTGCAAAATGTATGCTTTGTTGTTAGGTGCCTTTTTGTAATCACTTGTCAAAGTGTTGAGTGAATGTATGCTCATTTCTCTTTCGTTTATCACCGGCATTCTTAGAAACGAACACAACAATCACACACCGCAAAAAAGCGTAATAGGTACCTGTGTTATCAATAAATACTTTTTCATTTTTTGTAAACTTTTCTCCCCTACTCATATCGCTTTTCGGGGGTTAGGCGCACTACAGTTTTTGTAAAGAGGGGTAGTGGGTTTGCTCTTGGCAATGTTTGGTTTGGTTAACCTGCCACAAACACCGGCAAGGATATAATGCATAACTGCATAATATCCTCAGTCAGTTTTTTTTATTCTTGCACAGCATTCTTTTATTGGTCGTACTTTAAAGGAAGCAAGAGCGGGGTGTGCAAGCCCTGCTCTTTTTTATTTATTATCTTCGTTTGTAATATATGTAGGAGATAAATAACTCTGATTGGTATGCCTTATTTGTATAGCATATGTACAGAATATTACACTTGACAGGGGGGGATAATTATAGTCTCAAAAAAATGCATTTTCAATATGTTGGACACTACAAGTATAATTTTTTATTCCTTATTTGTAATGCTTTATGAGATCTTTTTATTTGAAAGCAAAAAAGCCCCGTTTTTTAACGGGGCTTTCTAAAGATATATAGCACATTTTATCGCAACAAAGTAGCGCTGCCTTTTTCATCGGCTACCACTCCGTTAATATAGGTAACATGGTAGGTATATACATAAGTACCTACAGGTTGTTGTATTCCTTTAAAAGTACCATCCCAACCATCACCGGGCACTACGTTCATGTTTTGGTACACCAATTCGCCCCAGCGGTTGTACACGTGCATTTCTAACTTTTGTACATTGCGCATAATGGCCACCAAGCGGTCATTTACATTATCGCCATTGGGTGTAAAAGCCGTAGGTATCAGCACCACAAATTTATCGGGCTTGCAGTTCTCAGGGTCAACCGTAGGGTCGCTAAGCGAAACCTGCCCGGCTCCGGTACATCCATTAGCATCGGTCACGGTTACGGCATAAAAGCCCTTAGGCGCTTTTTCAATGTACGCATCGGTAGAGTTATTACTCCAGGTGTAAGTAAATGGCCCAACGCCACCGGTGGAGCTAACCGTAGCCGCTCCGGTAGAATCACCAATACAATTGGGATTGATACCAATTACGCTAACCACAAATGGCTCAGGTGCGTTTACGCCTACGGCACCGGTAGCTGAGCAGTTATTGGCATCGGTTACTGTAAGAATGTATGAGCCGCTATTGGCTGTTGGGTTGGCTACCGGCTGCAAGCCACCGCTCCAAGCATAATTGTATGGATTGGTGCCGCCATTGACTACCGCTGTTATTTGACCATTGCCTTGTGCGGCACACAATGGCTCGGTAGAGGTAATCTGTACGGTGATGGGTGCCGGCTCGTTTATAGTGCCGGTGAGTATGGTATCGCAGCCGTTGTTATCTTCTACCCACACGGTAAATGGCCCGCCTTTAAGTCCGCTGGTAGATGATGTGGTGGTGAAATCGCTCCAGAAATAAGTGTAAGGCGGGGTAGCTCCACTTACTGTAACTGAGGCAGTGCCATTAGAGCCGCCATAACACAATAGGTTGGTGGAGGTAAGCGATGCACTAAACGGTGCCGGCTCAGTAAGAGTTGCGCTGGAAGTAACTGTACAATTATTGGCATCTGACACCGTTACGCTATGCGCACCGGCCACCACATTGTTTAGGTTTTGGGTAGTGGCATTGGTGGGTGCATTCCACTGATAGCTGTATGGTTGCACACCCCCATTTACGTTAATGTTTACAATGCCATCGCTTCCTCCATTACAACGCGGGTTGAAAGTGAATGAAACATTTGATGTAAGTAAAGGTGGCTCAGTAATAGTGTAAGTATTGCCAGCCGTACAACCAATAGCATCGGTTACGGTTACGGTGTATGTACCCGGGCCGAGGTTAGTGTTATCTTCGGTGGTAACACCAGCGTTGCTCCAAGCAAAAGATAATGGTTGTTGACCACCGGTACTGGTCAGGAAAATACCTCCATCTGCCGCTCCAAAGCACTGTACGTTTTGCAAATTATCTAGAGTGATAACCACAGTGGTAGTGTTAGGCACTGTAGCATTGGCAACCACCGTACAACTATTGGCATCGGTTACGGTTACTATATAGTTGGCTGCACAAAGAAAAGTAGCATTCTGTAACTGTTGTGGAGGTAACGAGTTCCAAGCATAAGAGTATGGTGTGGTACCGCCTTGCGCGGTAACAGAGGCAGAGCCATCACAAGCGCCACCGCAAGTTACCGGGTTGGCGGTGGTAGTGGCTGTCATTTGTGCAGGTACATTTATTTGTGTTGAAGTAGTGGCTATACATCCTTTAGCATCGGTAACCGAAACGGTGTAAGTACCGCCCGCTAAACCCGAAACCGAGTTTCCGCTGAGAGTGCCGGGGTTCCAAGCATAAGAGAATGGAGCTGTGCCACCCTGTGTGGTTACGGTAATTTGGCCGTTACTTCCTCCAAAGCAAGATACATCTTGCTTGTTCATGTTGGCGGCAAATATAAAATTGGGATTCTCGGTTACTGTGAGAGTGAAGGTACCTTGTGCAGCGGCTGTTTTTCCATCTACTACTAAGTAGTAATCGCCTGCCTGACAAACCGAGTAGGCCAGTACTGATTGTGTACCGCAGCCATCGTCATTGGCGGTATCGGCTGTGGTTTGTCCACAGGCGCTATATAGATACAAATAGCTGTCAAACTGTGCTCCGTTTACTCCACAAAGTGATGCGGTAATTCCTATAGGGCCGTTAGCGGTAAACTTGTACCATACATCGTTTCCCGGTGAGGCAGCGTGGGTATTGGTATAGCACTCATTGCTGTTAAAATGCGTGAGTGTGCCACCGGTATTGATGGTGCCTAGGTCTATTGCATCTGCACATGACGTGCCTTTGGTGTACTTCCAAAAACTCTCTATACCGGGTTTCCAATCGTTGGCGCAGGTGCCTTGTACATTGCCATGAAAATACCACTGACATGGAGGCCCCAAGCGGTAGTCCATTTGAGTTTTAAATGGATTGGCGTTGCACTGCTTGTCATCGCCTTCATTCAAGCCGATGCAAACCCCAAACACCGGAATGCCACAACACTGCGATGCATTGTAAGTACACACCTGCCCATTGGCACAAAAACCCAATAGCTGGTCAGAGGGGTTATCATCTTCAAATGCCTCTACGCGTATATCAAAATACTGAGGCACAGTTGCTGTGCCGTAGGTTTGGTTAAAAAGTAACTCATTTATGGCTGGAGTGGTGCCGGGCAAGCCACCTTGTGAGCCACCTGTACCCATGCTAAACTGGTGGCAGGTGCCGCCTTGCCAACCCAATGTGCTTACGTTGGCATTATCGCGCGCCCATACTTTTACAATTGGTTCATCTGGGCCAAAACCCACTCCTAAAACCGAGGCATCGGTTTCGTTAAAGCCAATCTGCATATCTTTTAGCCGCACTTGCAACTGAATGGGGCCATCTGTAAGGGTTTGAGCGAATGTTTGAAGAGAGGAAATAAATAGCGTGCAACAAGCTATTGAAGCGTAGAGCTTTTTCATGTAATGTGGGTTATTTCAAGTGTAAATATATTTTGTTTTGCCAGAGCTAAAATACTGCCAGCAAAGACAATTAATTACAGCTAAATGTTGCAAGTGCCCTTAAAAAATTTGTGTAGAAGAGGGAAAAGCCGTTAACTGCCTTGATCCTTTTCAGCGCGCTTGTTGTGGTGATTCTTTTTATCCTGAAGACACATCCACACAATAGCGCTGATGCCTATTGTTAGACCAGCCAATAGCAGTAAAACGTATCCGTAATGGGTGAGCATGGTGGGTTTATATCATCATTCTCCAACGCAGGGCGTTGGCTACCGCCATGGTGGTATTGGTTGCGCCCAACTTGCGGAGGATAGATTTGCGGTATGTTTCTACAGTATCAAACTTGATTCCTAATTTGCCTGACACTTGTTTAGAGGTTAGTCCGTTAGAGAACTCTGCCAGTATTTCGGACTCGCGGCCGGTTAATGGGGCAATGTTTGCGTTAAAACTTGGCATAGGTATTTGTTTGTGAGAACGATAGTACTTGACCGTTCAATTGTGCTATAACCATTTTGATGTGCTACTTTTGCTTTCTGAGCATCCTTTTTTTCAACCCATTCGGCTCAAACTCTTTACTGGTAACTGTTTTAGGTTAGTTGAAAAAGGAAATTTCGGAAGCTAAATGCCCAAAATTTTGCCCTATTCGCCCCATAAAATGGCTGCCGATGCGTTGTTTAGAAATGTATTGTTGGTTTCTATATCGGCATTGTAGCTAACTATTGATTTGACTATAAACAGCCCCGAGGAGGCACTGTTGCTGAAAGTGCAATTTTGTGCCTGCACATGACCCGCATAAAAGTTAAACATTGCTTGGCTTTGCCGCCCTCCACCTGTGATAAAAACATGCTCCAACCTATTCTGAGCACCGGGCGAATAAAACTTTAACGAAGTCCACTGCCCGGCACCCTGGTAAGTGCCTTGTAATACAATGGGTTTTTGTGGCTGTCCAACAGCTATTAACTGTCCGTTTTCTTCAAATCTTATACCCCCTCCGGGGCAAAATTGTATGCGCACGCCCGGCAGTAATGTCATAGAGTTTTGAACTAAAACAGGTTGATTAAAACACACCGGCAGAGGGGTTTCGCCTATCACTATTGGTATTGTAACCGCGCCAGTGCTATTCATTTCTATAGCTGTTTTACCGTTGTGTATAAATTTGTTAGAGGTTGAAATTGTTTCGCTATGATTTACCGGCACAGAGAGAGGATAACCTGAATTGGTGTTGAATACATTGCTCACAAAGTTGATAAGTTGGCTACTCTCATGCTGTACCAACAGCCCGGCTGATGATGAGGTACGTATCTCGCAATAACTGATTTCTGCTCTTGCCTGATTTTGAGTTGAACCAAGTATGATGTTGGCTTTGCCAAAAGTGTTTTCGCCACCTGCCAATTCTACCTTGCAATGGCTCAAAACATTTTTGCTGCTACTGCTTAAAATGGAGATTCCCTTCCACGAGCCACGCTTGTTCACTACCGAAGTAAACCAAATGGGGTCGCTTGAGGTGCCTATGGCTGTGAGCGACCCTTCTTCTGTTACCAATAATCCGGCATTTTCTTCAAACATCACTGTTACACCGGGTGTAATGGTTAAATTGCCGTTGCTGATTATCAGTAACCCTTTCACTAAGTAATCTACCCCGTTTTGGTGGTCTTTCCATACTGTATTGGTGTTAATTTGTTGCGCATCAATCACCACCATGTTAGCAGTGTTTTTGCGCTCAACGGGCAAATTAGATAGTGTGTTGTCCTCTTTTTTACAAGCAAAAAGAAGTGTAAGTAAAGCTGCCGCTACAGATACCGTAGTGCGTTGCATTATTATGTTTGGTTTCATGGCACATTAGATTTTATGATGCAATGCTATGCGCCATGCCCGCTGTGCCGAAACCAATTTAGGCAGCAGCATTGGGGTTCTAATCCTTGGTTTTATGCCGTGAAATATCCTTCAAACCCTTTACTGATAAGGGGTTGAGAAACTATACTATTTGGCGGATTTAACGGCTTAACGAGTTAACAACCTCCCTATTTTATCATCAATTTGAGTTGCGATTTAACCTTATCGGTTTGTTGTTTAATAAACTCTTGTTGCGAAATTGACAACTGCTTGTAGGCAAATACTACGCCATTTTTTGTACGGTCTTGCAAAGTAAACTCAAACATTTTACCGCTTACGGCAAATTGAACGGGTTGATGTTTAAACGCATAAAATGACGTAACCACACCAGATTCCGGCTCTGTGATACTAAACAGACTTCCTTTACCACTTTCGCTATTCAGATAAGCAATTCGCTGTTTTTCAATTTCAATAAATGTACCTTTAGTCAGGTCCCGTCTTTTCTTGTATTTGGCGGGCTGCGGTTCTTGCGTGTTTTGGCTTGGAACAAATGCCATGGCCGAAGAATCGGCACGCAATACACTTACTCTGTACTGCAAGGGATAGTAAAATGCACTGTACGCTCTGGCCTTAAAATTACTGTATGAAATACGCATATAGCCCCCATCACCCCAGTTTTCGCCCAATGTATTGCGCAAAATAAAGCGCTTCTTTTTGTGCTCGTACCCAACTACCAGCATGGCATGATAATCCCTTTCCGTGGTGGTTGGCACCCATTCGTAGCCGCTGGGTTTATTGGTGTGCCCTTTAAAAACCGAAAATTTATCTACCAGTACGCCCACAATTACCGGAATACCTTCTGCTAGCAAGTTTCTTATTTCCTGCAATATTGCATCTGTCATTACCATATCGGTTCCCGGGTCCGTGGAACTGGCCAGTACGGTATGGTTAAGTGGGCGATAAGCAGAGGCCTGAGTATAGCAACTTGCCGAAGGTGTAGGAACACAAAACATAGGCGAGGTAGTATCCGGAAAAAAACAATTCAAATTGCAACAACCGGCTGCGTTATAGTTGCCGATTACGGTACCAAGGCCGGGGGGCGTTTGACAAATTCCCCATGTAGTTTCCACCTCTGCCGGAACCCTTGCACTGGGGTTATGCAAAAAGAATGGTGAAAAAAGGTTGTCCTTGTTCCAACGGCCATCATCATGGGTGTAGGTTGCTCCCATGATCTTGTGTTTCATGTAACCGGCCACTGCAAAACCCACTATGTGAGCGGCACAATCGGTATGGTTTACCTGCTTAATCACCGGTGGCATTACAGGCCGCAAATCCACCGTACACGGAAAACTACCTGCAGAGCCCGATGTAGCATACCTAACCACTGCAGTAGAGTAAAACGCACTATCCGGCACCAAAAAAAAACCGGAGGGCAACTGCGCAACAGAATGGTTGAAAAAAACTATGCCCAAAAGACCTGCAACAAGATAGCGAATCATAGGGGTGAATTTGCTTACAATGTAAAAAAACATTTATTCACATCTACAAATTCATGCAAAACCCCGAAACCCTTTTTGAGTTAGTTAAGTCGCTGAATGCCACCGAGAAACGATACTTTCAGGTGTATGCCACCCGTTTTGCATCAGATAAACAAAAATCTAACTATCAGCGGTTGTTTGATGACCTCAACAACTGGGCAACCGATAAATACAGCGATACAGAATTTAGAAAAAAATTTCGCAAGCGAAGTTATATGAAAAACTTTGCGTGGGAAAAAAATCAACTATTTGAATTGATTCTGAAAGTTATGCGCAACTATCGTACCGGCACCGACCCCGAGATACGAGCGCATGAAATGATGATAGACGTACAGTTTTTGCTCTCCAAAAACCGAATGATAGAGGCCTATCGAATGTTGGAAAAGCTATATGAACTGGCAGAGGATGCCGAACTCTTTGCTGAGCAAATGAATGTGCTCAATTACATGCATAATCTGAACATCCGCTCGTCTAAACTAAAGCAGATTACAGCCGCTGAATTTGAGCTAAAAGAAAACGAACTATTAGAGAAAGTACGGTTACAGAGACAAGTACGCATTTACAACTCTTATTTGTTTGAAATAGATCGTAACGATGAATGGCAACCACGCAGGCAGGAAGCCGAACGTATATATACGCAGTTAGAAGAATGCGCCAAACATCCACTATTGCCCAAGCGTTCCAGATTAATGTACCTTGCCTGTGCCAATACTTACCACGATGCCATGCGAAACTATGAAGCGGCATTTGAGGCCGCCTCCGAAGTAGTTGCGCTACTTAAAAATCCAGAGTACGCGTTTCTGAGCCAAAGCCCCTCGCGCATTATCAGCGGATATGGCAACTACCTTGCTGCGGCCATGATGCTAGAGCGATTTGATTTGTATCCCCCTATTTTGGCCGAACTTAAACAGTTGAAGTGCCAAACCGACTTAGAAGAAATGGAGCGATGGTATGGGGTGGTTACTGATGAAATCATCTACTTAATGAATGTAAAAAAATATGAAAGCATAGATGAGTTGATAAAATATACCGATAGCGGTATAGCCAAATACGCCAACAAGTTGCCCGAAGGCAAAATAATAACCCTAAACTGTAACCTTTCGCTGCTGTGCTTTTTCTCCAGAAATTACATACAATCACAGAAGTACATTAACCAATTGCTGGATTATGTTGGTCGTAGTAGCCGATATAATTTTATTACTGTACTGATGCGAACACTAGAGTTAATCAATCACCTTTTGTTGCGTGAGTATGATTTGGCCGATATGAAATGGCGCAGCTATCGCAGATTGATTCAACAACAATCACCTTCGCTGTTGTTAGACTATGTAACCGAAGCTATTGGAAAAAAAATACATCAGGCAGACAACCGCCCGCCTGATGTAAAGACAATAGATAAAGTATTGCAGATGAACCCCACATCGCAGTGGATACAGCTATTGGCCATCATGCAGCAATGGCCCGTTACGGACAAGGGCAACCACCGCCCTCAATAGGCGTTTGATCGCGAACACCAACTACAATGCTGTTAGTTTGATCTTCGCTCACCGGGCCATAGCAAATGCCCCATCCTTTAACACAAGTATTGTTGCTCACTCTGCGGCCCCACACGGTATCGCGCACTTGCACAAAACAATCTTGACGTAATCTAAGCGTATCGCAACGCTGGCGCTGTGCCTCCGGTGGTGCCTCGGTGGTACCGCCACCGCCACCACTCGGGCGATTATTGCACGAAGAAAAATAACACAAAGCCAACGTAATAACTAACATTGGCAGCAAAAACAAATAAGTTTTTTTCATAACTCAGGGTTTAGGGGTGAATAATTGCCGGTAAATGAACACATTTAAACAACGTGTGTCAATCCCCTTTTTCGGGGATGGGCAAAAATTTATTGCAAATTGCATCTTGTACTTTCGCTTGTTGAAAAAATACCCGGCAATTCTGGCCGGCAAATCACATTTTCACCCCCTGTAAATGCTGTTGAATTTATTTGATACCACCCCTGAAATTGAGCGCGAGCCAGAGTTGCAAACCAACTTTGAAATAGAGGCACATGGTAGCCGCGTGCCTGTACGTATTGTGTTTGAGCCACGGCCAAATAACCGGGTAAGCATCAATAAAAACGGTATTTTGATACGCATCAACCGCTATCAAAACAAAAGTGAGCAGCGCCAAAATATTGATAAACTGCTCAAATGGGCCAAAGAAAAGTTGGATGGTAAGCCACAGCTATTAGATACATTGCCCCAGCGCCACTACACTAATGGGGAAGTGCTGCGTGTAGGAGATACAGAGTTTGTGATTTCGGTATTTTACAATGACCAAAACAAAAGCACCGCCAAAATTTTCAAAAACAATATTGTGCTTCAATTGGCTAAGGGGCTTACCAAAGAAGTGCAAGACAATGCTTCGTCATATTTGGTAGCCAAGTGCATAGCCAAGCACTATCAACCCATTATTTCACAGCGCATTTCTGAACTCAATGAGCGCTTTTTTAAGCGCCAGGTAAAAAGCGTACGGCTAAAATACGCCACTAGTTTTTGGGGACACTGCTCGCACGATGGCAACATTGTGATTTCGGTACGGCTCATGTTTGCTCCAAAAAAAGTGATAGACTATGTGCTGATACATGAGTTAGCGCATTTAATACACCATAACCACTCTGCACAGTTTTGGAAAGTAGTAGAGCAGATAATGCCCGACTATATGCATGCCGAAAAACATCTGAAAGAATTTAGCGCTAAGTATTATCTCTGATTAATAGTGAATATTTCGCTAATCAAAATCAGTTACCCTATGCTTTGTAATGCTGAATAGCCGCCTACATTCGCCCCTCAAAATGCACCATAAAGTTGAGTAAACCACGTAATGTAATATTGATAGTGGCCGATAGTTTGCGGTTTGATTCGGCCTATAAAGACGGTAGCCCCGGAGTGCCATATTTGGAGCAAAATGCCATTCAGTTTCTAAATGCCCGCTCTTCGGGCTGCTGGACGCTGCCCGGTACCAGTTGCATGTTTACTGGTCTATTGCCGCATCAACATGGCGCTACATCGCAAACCCGGTGGTTAGGTGATGATACTCCATCACTCCCCCGGCTGATGAAACAAGCCGGCTACAAATCCATCCAAATCACTTCTAATCCGGTTACTACCGAAATTTTTAATGTAAACAGCGGGTTTGACGAAATGCACAAGGGTTGGCAAATGGTAGAAAGCAAGCACAACTTGTTCCTCAAAACGGTTTTGGCCCTCAACCGCCCGCGCATACGCAGAATGCTGCTTAAGCCCAAAGATTTGGTTTTTGAAAAAGCCAGCGAAGACTTACGCCAAGGAGTGGCCTGGGCACAAAAAATTTCGCACGAAGCATTTGGTGCCGCCAAAAAGATGATTGCCGAAAACAATGCCAAGGGCCAAGGAGTGTTTATGTTTATCAACCTCATGGAAACACACTATCCCTACCATATAGCCGATACGTTTGCCCTGCTCAACAAAAGCATGCTCGGTAAATTGTACGAATGGAAAATTTTGTTCCACTTTCTATCACAAAGTTTTTTGAAAACAGATAAGCAAACGCTTACCCAAGCAGACCTTGACCTGCTGCGTACCAAACAACAATTAGCTTGGAAACTCATTCAGCAAGATGTAAATGACTTTTGCAGAGAAATGCACGAAGGGCAAGACAACTTGGTAATTTTTTGCAGCGACCATGGCGATAACTTTGGCGACCAAGGGTGGCAATACCACTTTAGCAACGTAACAGATG
The DNA here is from genome assembly GCA_016787045.1 of Chitinophagales bacterium. Taxonomy (GTDB): domain Bacteria; phylum Bacteroidota; class Bacteroidia; order Chitinophagales; family LD1; genus Bog-950. The sequence goes on along the minus strand of JAEUVA010000019.1, from coordinate 56,598 downwards.
GCGGAAACCGCGTGCCTCTTTTTTGGATGGATCATGAGCATAAACCGGCAGCCGTAAAATCGTACAACGTTAGTTCCAGGTTTATGCAACAAGATGTTTTACGAGCTGTTGGCTTAACTCCAAATAGCCCGGAAACACTCATGGAAGAAACACCGCACAACTTACCCTTCTTACAAAGTTTCTGGTACGATAACGAAGGCAAAACCTTAGACAAATACAAATACAACCAGTTGGCGTTTATTGAAGGCAATATGCGCTACGTATGGCGTGCCGGCAAGTGGATGGCTGCTCCGGTGGGTGCCCAGGGCGATGAACCAAGGTTTGAATACGTAGAGAATAATTTTAATCCGCTAGTGGAAGCCAAGTTAGATGCCGAGCGTAAATCATATTTAGAAGAAAGAATAAAAGAATTTAATGTATTTTCAGACAAGGTGATGAACAAAGGCAAATGAACATTGAAGAAATTCGCGACTACTGCTTAGCCAAACCACAAGTAACCGAGGGCTTTCCGTTTGGCGAAGAAGTACTGGTGTTTAAGGTAGCGGGTAAGATGTTTTTGCTCGTGGGTTTAGATAACGAGCCACTTTACTGCAATCTAAAGATGGATGAAACGTTAATTGAAGAGTACCGCGAAAAGTATGAAGATGTTAAACCCGGTTACCACATGAACAAAAAAATGTGGAATTCGGTTTACTTTGGCACGGGTAATATCCCCCGCAAAGATTTGTTGTGGATGATAGATCACTCCTACCAAGAAGTAATAAAAAAGATGCCCAAAAAGATTCGTGAACAAATAATGAACAGTTGATATGGATATAATTTTGGTAACTATTTTGAGCAGCATACTCTACCGAAACGCTAAAACAAATGGCCTTTCGCCTTTGCGGTACTTACTTAATTTTTTGGCTGCGTTTTTGCTGATAGAATTTTTAATTGGCTACACACTCATCAATATGTACGGCAAAGATATTTTGAAGAGTGAAGAAGGCATGCGTACCGCTGTGTATATGCAGCCCCTTGCCTTAGGTTTAGTTACGCTTTTGTTTTTTTACTTCCGCAAGCAAATCATCAACGAAGGCAAGCAGCAAAAAAGTGACGAAGACAATACCCCTCCACCGCCACCCTCGGCACCCAAAAAAGACCTCTCCTATTTCAGATAATTTCGCAGCATGCGATTTGTAATTGTTGGCCAAGGCATTAGCGGTACCATGCTCAGTTGGCATCTACTCAAAAAAGGCGCTGATGTGACAGTAGCAGATGAATATCAACCCAACTCAAGTTCACATATAGCCGGTGGGCTGATGAACCCGATCACCGGTCGCAGGTTTGTAAAAACCTGGATGGCCGATACGATTTTCCCTTTTGCAGAAACTGTTTACCACGAGATGGAAAGTGTTTTGAATGTCAAGTTTCTTCACCCAATACCCATTCACAAAATTCTTTATACTACAGAGGCCATCAACGACTGGAGTACGCGGTGTGGCGATGCGCAGTATAAACCGTATTTATGTAATGAACTGCTGGTTGAGTTAGACCAACAATTCTATTTTACTAAACATGCTTTTGAAATAAATGGTGGTTTTTGGGTAAACAGCACCTTGCTGCTCAACACCTATCGCCAATGGCTCAAAAACCAAAACCGACTGATTGAAGGTTACCATACCTGGCAAGAGCTGCAACATCAGTTTCCGGATGCAAAAATTATTTTTTGCAATGGGGTGGTGAGCCAAAATAAAAATCCATTTGCTGCACTACCATTTACACCTACCAAGGGAGAGATATTGATGGTAGAAATACCCGATTTTAACTTACCTGCCGTAATTAATGGCGAAATTACCTTGCTGCCCACTGAACAACCGCACATCTACTATGCCGGTGCTACCATGCATCAGCGCTTTGATAATGATAAGCCGAGTAAAAGCGGGCTATATGAACTTAAGGCGGCTTTGGATGCCACGCTAAAAGTACCCTACAAGGTGGTTGACCATCTGGCCTCTGTTCGGCCTGCTGTGAAAGACCGCAGACCGCTGGTGGGGTTTCACCACACATCAAAAAACATGGCCATTTTTAACGGATTGGGCACTAAAGGATTTTCGCTATCGCCATACCTGGCCAGTACGTTTACCGATACCTTGCTGGAAGGAAATCCTATTTTACCGGAAATAAATGTTGCTCGCTTTTTGTAAGAAAATTATAGGAGTTCACAGTAAAATTCCGGTGTAAACTATTCCTCCTCCGCCACCACTTCTTGCACCTCCGGCACCATGCGCTTAAGCAAGCCCTCAATGCCGGATTTTAGAGTGATTTTTGATGAAGGGCATCCACTGCATGAACCCTGTAGTGCCAGGGTAACAATCCCGTTTTCAAAATTTCTGAACTCTATGTGGCCGCCATCCATCTGTATAGCCGGTTTCACATACTTCTCCAACAGGTCTTTGATTTTAGTTTCAGGAGAGTTGTCTTCAGGCGCAGCGGTATCACTTGTCAAATCTTTAGGTAACAATGCATCATCCACCGGCTTTGTTCCGCTCATCAAAAACTGTTTTATGGCTTCTTTGATTTCCGGGGTAATTTCAAACCAATCGTACTCTTGTTTTTTGGTTATGGTTACAAAATTATTCGCCAAAAACACTCCATTTACAAAAGGGATCTGAAACATCGCACTAGCCAAAGCAGAGCCACCGGCCATATCGGCAGAGCGAAAGTCTAATTGAAAGTTGGGTAAAATATGCCGGTTAGTTACAAACTTACGGCTTTCGGGGTTAGGGGTTTCTTCGGTATAAATTTCAATAATGTTGCTGCTGTTCATATCATAAAAATAGAGTGCAAATGTAGCAGAGGAGTTCGTGTTTTGGCTATGGTTCTAATTTCTACTTTAGCGCGTCAAAAAAAAGCCGGTGCGCCTACTCCCTCTTCTTGTTGTTCTGTTGTTCCCATTTTTTTTCTCTGCAAACGCGCAGTCACCTGCAAAATGGACGTTGGAAACCTGCATTGACTATGCGTTAAAAAACAATCTTGGTATTCAACAAGCACAACTCAACAAACAATTGGGCAAAAATAACTATGCGCAAAGTTATCTCAATCTGTTGCCCAACATTAGCGCTTTTGTAAGCAACGATTGGACAAACGGACAGCAATTTAGCTTGGCGGCCTTTAGGGTAGTAAATGCCACTACCACCACTTTTGCCACCGGAGCAAATGCCGATTTGACTTTGTTTTCCGGGTTACAGCAAGTACACAATATTTTGCGCAGCAAACAAGATTTGCTGGCAGCCAATTTTGATGTAGAAGATATGCGAAACACCACGGTGCTCAACGTAACCACCGCATTTTTGCAGTTGATGAACAACCGCGAATTGCTTAATGTTTCGGAGAACCAATTGCTTACCTCCAAACTTCAAAAAGAAAATATTGAAAAAAGAGTGCAGGCAGGCGCGTTGCCAGAGGTAAATTTGTTGGATATTGAGGCACAGATAGCCCGTGATGAAGCGGCAGTTACCAATGCCAAAAACGCATTTGAATTGGCCAAGCTGGGCTTGCGGCTCATTCTGCAATTGAAACCCGAAGAACAGTTTGATGTAGAACTTCCGGTGCTGCAAAAAAGCATCAGCGAGCGCATATCTGAATCTGCTGCTCTGAATGTGTACAACACCGCTGTGCTACAGCAACCATCCATTAAAGCGGCAATGGCTCGGCTGCGCAGCGCAGAATACAGTAACAAAATGGTCATAGGCGCTTTTAGCCCCACGCTATCGCTCAACGCCAGTTTGTATGATTACTACACCAACCAGCAAAAGAGTTTTGATACCGTTGCTAACGACTTTGTAACCACACCGTTAAGCACACAGTTCAAAGATCAATTCCGAAAAACAGTTGGGTTAACGCTCTCTATTCCCATTTTTAGCCGCGGGCAACGCATTATCAATTTAGCTAATTCTAAAATTCAGTATCAACAAGCCAAGGTGCAATTAGAGAGCCGCAAAAACACATTGCTGCAAACCATTTTTGAAGCCGATGCCAACGCCCGTGCCGCAGCCGATGCGTATTACTCCTCACAAAAAAGTTACGAAGCGGTAAAGCGGGCTTTTGATGCCCAAGAAAAAAGATACAATACCGGTGCGGCCTCAAACTTAGATTACCAAACCGCTAAAAACAATTTAGCTACCGTAGAAAGCGAACTGATACGCAACAAATACACCTATGTATTTCGCAAAAAGGTATTAGAGTTTTACGAAGGCAAACCCATTTCTCTCTCCGAATAACCTATTGAATGATGAAAAACAATAAACTAATATTTACCCTTCTTGGGCTGTTTGCACTACTCATTATAGTGGCTGTTGTTGGTAAAAAAGCCGGATGGATAGGCAAGGGTAACATACCCGAAGTAGCCGTAGAGAAAGCCGAAAAGCGAACGGTTACAGAAACCGTAACTGCCAGCGGAAAAATCAATCCACAAACCGAAGTAAAGTTGAGCTCAGAAGTATCCGGAGAGGTGATTCAGCTTTATGTAAAAGAGGGAGACTCTGTTAAAAAGGGAACTCTACTTTGTGTGATCAATCCGGCTATTTATGAGTCGGTGGTGATACAAGCCAGCGCCAGCATGAATCAAACCAAAGCCAACTTGGCTTCGGCTCGTGCCAACGAAATACAAATGCAGGCCGCCTGGGACCAAGCCAAAAGAAATTTTGAGCGCAACAAAAAACTGTATCAAGACAAAGTAATTTCTGAAGCCGAATACGAAGCCGCTAAGTTACAGTATGATCAGGCCGGCTCTAACTATTCATCGGCAGCAGAGCAGGTAAATGCAGCTGACTTTACAGTAAAAAGTGCTGCTGCACAATTGCAGCAAGCACAAGATAATTTGCTAAAAACTAAAATATATGCCCCTATTAGTGGCATAGTTTCTTTAGTAAATGTGAAACTGGGCGAACGTGTGGTAGGTACCGCGCAAATGGCCGGTACAGAAATTATCCGCGTGGCCGATTTGGATAATATGCAAGCCGAAGTGGATGTGAACGAAAATGATGTATTGCGCATTAGTGTGGGCGATACTGCAGAGGTGGAAGTGGATGCATACCCCAAGAAAAAGTTTAAAGCGGTGGTGAGCCAGATTTCATACTCGGCTACAAACTCACTATCGCAAGTGAGCACCTCACAAGCCACTAACTTTACTGTAAAAATGAATTTGTTGGCCAGCAGCTATGTTGAATTAGTGAATGTAGAAGCCGGGCGCAAGTATCCGTTTCGTCCGGGCATGAGTGCCACGGTAGATATTAAAACCGAACAACGTACCGATGTGTTGACTGTGCCTATACAGTCGGTTACCACCCGCGAGCAAAAAGACTTAGCCAAAAGCGATGATGACCTCAAAAAGACTGGTAAGATAAAAACTACAGACGGTGGTAAGGATTTAGAAGAAATTGTATTTGTAGTTGTAAACGGAAAAGCGGTGGCTAAAAAAGTGAGTACAGGCATTCAAAATACTTCTCATATAGAAATCATAGCTGGCGTACAGCTGGGCGATGAAATAGTAAAAGCCCCATTTAAGTTAATTTCTAAAACACTAAATGATGGCGACATGGTGAAAGTAGTAGATGAAAGTGCCCTATTTAGCGAAAAAGAAGAGTAGCACTAGTTTACAGTGATGTACGGCTCTAACTTTTTAAAGATGCTATCGGTAATCACTGTGATGTTTAGAAGCTCGTCTTTGCTCTTATATTTTCCATGTTGCTCACGATAGCTACATATTATTCTAGCAAGTGAATAATTGATATATGGATGCTTTCGCAAAGTTTCCATATCGGCTACGTTGATATTAAGCGTTTGAACGGTATTGCTACTGAGTATAAAGTTGGGTTTCAATAATTGATATGTGCTGTCCGGCATACCCCATACTTCGCTTATTTGCTCAATGCTGGTGAACCCACCCAAACGATTTCTATACCGAACTATACGAGACGCCAAAGAAGGACCAATTCCTTTTTGCCGTTCAAATAGGGCAGAATCTGCCGTAGCAATATCTATAGTAAAATCTTTTGCTATGTATGCAGTGTGTGCTTTATGTCCAAATGTGTCTTTTACAAATTTGGGAAGTTCTATTTGCACACAAGGCAGCAGATGTGCGTACATATCTTCGCTGATAACATGTATCTTTTGCAAATCTTCGGGTCTGTAGAACTTTCCTCCTTTTGCTTTAAATTTTTCGATACTTAGCGCTTGTTTTTCTGTAAAGCCAAGCTTAATCCACTCGTCTATGCTAACTTTATTGGGATCAAAAGAAAAACATGGCTGTAGTGCTTTGGCATCTTTGCTCCTAAAGTTTTCATGTGCATATGGATTGAATTCTGAACCGGAAGCAATTGTATCTTCTCTTAGTTGCTCTTCTGCCTCTCTTGCCTTATACGCTGTAATGAATGCATTGACGTTTGCTATTGCTGCAGTATCTACAGTAATTTCAGGTGTGGGGAATAAGTATTTGTATGTAGCCGGAACAAGGTATATAAACGGTGCTATTGCCATTAAAGCAATTACCGCTCTTCGCTCATTTGCGGTAAAGGTAAAGTACTTTTCTAGCCACCGGAACATAGCAAATTAGCTTTGCTACGAATATAAGTTATTTTGTACTTGAGGCAAGTAACTGCCCGAGTTCATTCTGCATTTTTTGAAGCTCATTTTTTACCTCAGTAAAGTAATCCATCCATTTTTCGGCACCCAGTAGATTCTGAAGTAACCCACCGCTAAGTTCTAAAGCAGTAATTTTCCAGTCAGAGCCGGCACTTTTAATACTAAGGCCAGATAATCTTTGTAGAACAGGGGTCAAGTTTTCTTTTCGGGCAAACTCGCCTACTAAGAGCGAGTAATCTGTCAAACTACGCGCAAAATCATTGATAGAGTGATAGGGGGTGCCATGCTTCAATTTTTCTGTTATATCATCAGTCATTCGCAATAAATCGGCTGTGTATTTCATTACTGTATCAATATTCAATTCATGTTCATGAACACCATGAGAAAGCATCACATCTTTGCGGTGGAGCACAAAATTTTGCCCCAAATACACCTTCCGCACTTGTTCGTCTTCTGCTAATTCTTCAGCTGTTCCTGCCTTCAAAATTTTTCCCTCAAAGAGCAGGTAAGCCCGGTCTGTTATAGAAAGTGTCTCTTGTACATTATGATCGGTAATAAGCACTCCTATATTTTTCTGTTTCAGCTTTATTACAATGCGTTGAATGTCTTCTACAGCAATAGGATCGATACCTGCAAATGGTTCATCCAGCAAAATAAATTTTGGATCAGTGGCCAATGCGCGAGCAATTTCTGTTCTCCTGCGCTCGCCACCGCTCAGCACATTACCCATGCTCCTGCGCACACGGTTGAGGCCAAATTCACTCAATAAATTTTCCAGACGCGTTTTTTGCTGCTCTTTATTGAGCGTTGTCATTTCCAATACTGCTGCAATGTTATCTTCAACACTCAGATGTCGAAAAACTGATGCCTCTTGTGGTAAATAGCCAATACCCAACTGCGCGCGCATATACATGGGCTGGTCGGTTATCTCTCTATCTCCCAAAAATATTTTTCCGGAGTCTGGTGGAATTAACCCTACAATCTGATAAAATGAGGTGGTTTTACCTGCTCCATTGGGACCCAGTAAGCCCACAATTTCGCCCTGGCTAACTTGTACGGATACATCATTAACTACCGCACGGCCTTTATATACTTTTAGTAAATTTTCTGAACGAAGTTGAAGCATAAAATCGCATGTATTAAAAATCTAATCCGAAAGTAAAATAATGCATTGGTTTTTTTGAAATCTCTCCGGTATCTAACCCCCATGCAGCATCATAACGAACAAAGTAGCCCAAAAATGATGTTCGCAAACCTGGCCCAAAGCCCATAATGATTGGTGTTTTGTAGCGCTTCACTTTTACTATTACCGATGGGTTGCTGGGGGTATTGGGTATTACTTCATTAAACAATGGGTTGTTATCGCTAAATGGCGAAAGCCCCTCCCAAGCAGTGCCGGCATCTACAAATGCCACTAATTGAAAATTGCGGATAAAATCAGAACGTATAGGTGTATTTAATAATGCAGAAAACACAGGTATTCGGAGTTCAGAGTTAATCACCACATACTTGTTTCCGTTTCGTGCGTTTTGTTTGAATCCACGTAGTGGAGTGGCCAACGTTTGAAATGCATAATTGTTGTTGGTATTCACCGATGTAGTTCGGTCAAACTTATCAAACGTAGCGCTGGTCAACCAGTTGTCTAAGGCCCCCAAATAGTATATGAGTTTTGACGTGCCAAAAGAAGCTCCTGCAGCAATGCGGTTAGCCCAAATAATTTGCTTATACACTTTTAGATAATGCCGAAAATCTGCCCCTATCACTCCCATCACTTTGTTATTAAACTGCAGCACCGGAAAATCTACCTGATCAAACAGTGTTTTGTTTTGAGTAGGAAACTCCTTGTGTACCTCAGCAAAAAACTTGAAACGAGTTCCGTAGCGGATGTTGGTCATTATCTCTATGCAATTGTCAAACACATACTCTCCGCGAATGAATAACCAATTGTTGCTTAGTCGTGGAAGGTTGAGCGAAAATTCATCTTTGGCTTTGTACACAATTAAATCGTTACGGAAGGCAAAGCCCATGCTAAACCGATTGAGTACATCTAACGGATACTTCAATTCTATTTCTGCATAATTGGTTTTAATGCTATAGTCCACTGAATAATCCAGTGGCAGCGTTATATTGCCAAAAGGCAACTTGTCAAACGCCCTTCCGCTCTGGCTTCTGCGATAAAAAGTAAATTTTTTATCTAATCGTTTAGTCAGGTTTTCGTAGGTAATAAAATATTCGCTGTTGTTATCAATGCCAATAAACGGCAATCGCATGCCTCCGTAAAGTTTATGGTTCTCTAGCAAATCGGTAATACCAAACTTGAGCATAAAACTCAATGGGTTGAGATTGAAGTTTGGTACAGAAGGATCAAAGGGCTGATAGCGGGTCATCAGCAAGTTATTGTCTAGCTGCGTTACCACGTTATCTATACTAAAACGCACAAAGTACGGACGCACTCTGGAAAATCTAAAAACGTATCCCTCCTGTGCGTTAGCAATTTTTGAGGCAGAAGCAGAATCCCAGTCAAACAGCTTAATGCCGTAATCAAATTCACTCTGAAAATCGTATGGCCGATTGCCCTTAGCGGCTGTTATACTATCGTACTGTTGTATAGAAACGGGTATGGGCTTTTCGGCTTTTTTAACTTCCTTTTTGTTTTGCTCATTTTGCGTTAACTGCATTTGCACCATGCCTTCGGTAATAGGTACATTTCCATTGTAAGCTGTTGCAGAAATCACATGCTTGTAAAAAGCAGGTTTGCCATTTATGTGCAACATTTCTAACACATTATCTCGCCCGGGCACGGTACTTTGTTCACGAATGTTGTGGGTGTAATTGGTGTAAGCACGGGTTACTCCGCCAGTCTTGTACACGTCCACTGTTTCGGTGCGTTTAAGTTCCGCCTCATTTTTACCATACAAACTATCAAATACTATGCTTTCGTGTACTACTACAGAATCCAACTCATTATATTCTTTGTTAAAGAACACATACTTTTTTTCTTTATGATCAAACACATTATCAAAATGACCAACAAACCGATTGCGGATGCCATTGGCTTCACTCAAAAAACAATACTCGTTAGCAGTAAAGTTTTGCGGATATGTTTCGTTGGCAAACGGTGTGTTAGTGATGCGAGAAAGAATGTTGCTGTTTGTATTCAAATCATAAAAAAATAAGTCATGCGTCTTGAGCATGGTTTGCGATTCGTAGCGGCCAGGGCGCAGTGTGTCATCCGGGCGATTACTGCTAAACATTATCCCCCTCAAGCTATCGGCCTCTATGTATGCCGGATACAAATCATCAAAATAATCATCGGTGAGTTTACGGGTGGTGGTGGAAGCAATGGTATAGAGATAAATATCGGTTTGCCCATTTTGAATGGCGCTGAGCACTAACTGCTTATTGTCCACAAAATTGATGCTCAGTACTTTCTGAAACTTACGTACCGGATTTACTTCCATTTTACCGGTGGCTACATCATACAATCGCAAAAAAATCTCCGATCGCTTATCACTGATAATGGCCAATTTTTTGCCTTGCGGATCAAAAGCTAAGAGCGGTATGCTCTCATCTGTAAATTGTGTATTAGTGCGGAACCCGCCTTTGAAAACAACTTTGCGTTTACCTGTTTCCGTATTGAGCAGCCACACTTTGTAGCGCCCCATATCGTTACTTGCATAGGCCACATGTTTGTTATCGGCACTTAGCTTAGGTGCGTAGTAGTTGGTGTATTTTCTGATTTTTGTTTTTACTCGTGTGTTTGCCGTTGGCAGTTGAGTATAGTCGCGCTCTTTGCTAAAGCGGTTGTAGTAGTAGCCATACCAGTCTTGCAAGGTTTGCTCCAAATTAGTGCCGAGTACAAACAAAAACCCATTATCCACACTGCGATTGATGCGAGTGAGGTAAATGATGTTGCTTACCGCTGCCTTACCATGTTTTTCTTCTAAAAAATGCCAGATGGAATGGCCCACAAAAATGGCCTCGTCTGGCTGCAACTTGCGCAATTTTTTGTAGCGCCCACTCAATATGCCATCGCGCAACTTATCTTCCATATCGCTGCTCCACGATTCGCCAATGTATTGCACCAAACCCAACCGGTACCAATCGGGCAGGTTAAGTAAAACAGCATTTTGTATCACTTCTGCGAAGCTGCTGCCCATCACCATTTTACTGATGTAGATACGGGCTATGCCCTCGCGGATTTGCTTATCTAAGTGGCGGTGGTCTCCATTAAAGTAAACGAAGATTTTATTGTCTGGAATCTTGGTGGTGCCTCCGGGGTTTTGCCCCTGTTCGTAAATGCCAATATTGGTTTGGTTGAGTTCGTTGATGTTGTTATACACCACCACATCAATGCGTCTGCGGTACTTAAAATCTAACAAAGCCGAAATTTCATCGCTCACATCTTCGGCTGTTTTTATCACATACTTGGCTACATCTTGCCCGCCTTGATAAAAATAGGTAACAAAATTATCGCTCTCGTAATACTGAAACGTAAAGTCCTTGTATTGCACACGATTTTGGCCAAACTTTTCGGTAGCAATTTGCGCATGAGCCACTTGCCCGGCACACAACGTACAAAGCAGCAACACGAAGGTTCTGAAAGAGGGTAAAAAATGGTAATGAAAAAAAATCATGCGCAGCACTTCTAACGCTTCAATAGATTATTTGTTTTGCGGGGCGTTTAAACCACTTTCCAAGAATAATAAATTTCTGTATGCTTCGCGTTTTCCGACACACATTTAACCCTTTTCAAGAAAATACATACGTAGTGGCTGATGCTACCAACGAATGTATAATTGTAGATGCCGGCTGCAATAACGACCGCGAGCGCAGGGCTTTACAGCAAACCATAGAAGCGCACGGGTTAAAACCGGTGAAATTGCTCAACACGCATTGCCACATAGACCATTTCCCCGGCAACAAATTTGTATGCGATACTTACGGGCTACTGCCCGAGTTTCATGAGGTAGAGTTAGAAGTGATGTACCGCGCTTTGGACTACCGCGAAATTTTTGGCTTTGATTGCGAGCCATCACCGGAGCCGAAAGTATTTTTGAAAGAAGGAGATATAGTGAGTTTTGGGGAAACTAAGTTGCAGGTGCTTTTTACTCCAGGTCATTCTCCGGGAAGTATATCGTTTTACAATGCCGAAAACAGCGTGCTGCTATCGGGCGATGTGCTTTTTCAGGGCAGTGTGGGGCGATACGATTTGCCGGGTGCCGATGGTGAAACTCTTTTTCGCAGCATTACTGAAAAACTGATGATACTACCCGATAACACCAAAGTATGTAGCGGCCACGGTCCGGAGACTACTATAGGCCAAGAGCGAAAAACTAATCCGTTTTTGAATCGGGGGTTCTTTTTTGGATAAACATCTTTACTCATCAACCACATCAGATGGTTGATGCTGTTGCTTACGCTGATTAGTAGCGGCTGTATTACGCACGCGCACAGCATTCATTGTATCGCGCAACTGCAAATAATGGCGCATCAAAAACGAATACGGAAATTTTTCTGGCTCTCCTCGCGCAATGTCTTCTTCAAAATGTTTTACGGCTTTGGTGGTATCGCCCTCCAGCATGTAGTACATGCCAAAATTGTAGTACGGTACAAATGAAGTAGGGTAATGTTGCAAAATAGTGTCATTAAGTGCCAACGCTCGCGCTTTGTTACCTGTGGAATAATTTAGCTTGGCTGCTTCTATCAATGCACGCAGATACCCTGGCTTGGCAATGAGCGCACGGTTATACCACAACAACGCAGTTTCCGGTTGCTTTTGCATTTGGTAGTATCGTCCAAGATTAAATGCCGAACGCCAAAGCGTAGAGTCCAATCCGTACGCTTGTTCAAAAAGTGGAATGGCCTCACTCATATTACTTCTCTCGGTCAAGTAAATAGTGCCGAGAGCTTCCATGGCCTGAGCATACTGTGGATATGCCGAAATGGCTTGGCGATAATACTTGGCGGCTTCTGCACTTTGCAGGTCTAAACTTTCTTTGGTCAGCGCTTTGTCGTTTCTGTACAAGCGCCTAACTTCTTTGGCAATCATAAAATTGGCCTTGGCAGAATTTTGCAAGTGTCCGATATCTGCCTTGTATAGAGTTATTGTGTCTTTCCAATCAAAATTACGTACTATGGTGAGTGTAGAGTAGCAAATTAAAACAACCGCTAATGCGATGGAGGCGGTGAGTGATAGTTGTAATCTGATGAGCCATTCATAGGATGTTGATTTTTTGTACTTCAACAAATGCATGATAACGTATGCCAACAAAAAGGTAAATGAAACGGAGCTAAAAAACAACGCCCTCTCTGCCACTACACCGGCCAAGGGCAATACCAAATTGCTGTACATGGCTATTTGCACCAAATAAAACAACAATAGCACACTCAATACACGCTGACGTGTCCAATAAAACAATGCAGCCATAAAAATGCCTACATGAATGAGCAATGAAACAATCGGCAATAGACTTGTTGCAGGTAAGATAGGTACATAGCTAATACCGTAATAATAGCTCAGCGGGTAAGGAATAAACAACAGCTTAATGTACCACCACAGCGATAAAAATGCTATTCCAAATTTGTCAGAAACATTGTTGAGATAGGGGATTGGCGTTTCAACATACTCGTAAGGACGGGCAAAGCCGGGCAATGAGCTAATGACCACTGTATAGTAAACACCGGATAACACCACCAAAGCAACTCCTGCTATTGCCGTATTTCGCCAAATGCTTTTAACGCTTTTGCGCTGCTGAGAATAAAAGAGCAAAAGCGGTATGCTCGCTACAAACGGCAATGCACTGATTTTTGATAGTAATGCCAATAAAAACAGCAGCAATCCAAATACCAGATATGTGTATTTTGTTTTATCCGTAAACTTCAAAAACTGTTGTGTAGCCAAGAGTGTAAACAGCAACACAAAAATTTCTTCGCGATTTTTTAAACTGGCCACCACCTCCGTATGTATAGGATGAGCGGCATACAAAAATGTGCCAATCAATATCCAGCGAAAGTTCTCAAAGCCAAAAACCGCAAGCATAACCTGTAAAAGCAAGACGCAAGAAAGCGCGTATAAAGCGATATTGATGAAATGACTAATGTGCGGGTTCCATTTGAATAATGCGTACTCCAAAGCAAAACTGGCTTTGGTGAGCGGCCGGTAGTCCAACTGAAATTTTTCATCTACCACATAATTGGTAGTAAATATTTCATACAAACCACTAACTCCTTTAGCCACTAACACATTATGGTTTGTTACTAAGTTATCATCTAAACCATACTCATTCCATACAGTATTTCCATAAAGTATAAAACAGAAAGCCACTATCACACCATACCAAAAGCGCAATGGTTTGCCGGCAAACGAACTATCCTGAGTTTTGCTACGCATCTTTGCAAACTAAATTATTTGGCAGTAATCTGCTTCATCTCGTAATCGTAATTGGCAATGAGATTACTCCAGTGGTACTTTGTGGCATACTGCTGTGTATTCATAATTCTCAAATACTTCACATCCCATATTCTGCGTTGTAGTTTGTTTACGAAATCTTCCTCTTCATAAAAGAAAGTGGAGTGTACAGATTCGGGCAAGTGCTCCGGATAGGCAAGTCGTTTGGGCAAGAAGGGAACTACATTACAATACATGGCTTCCACCACACTGCCGCCAAAAAAATCTTGTGTAGAGGTTACCGGCAACACATCGGCCTTACACACCCATTTGGCGTATTCTTCAAAACTTTCGGCATAGCCGAAATGAAGAATTTTATCCGACAATTTTTCTTTAGCAAACTCAAAAATGGGCGGTTGCTTGCTCAACTTTTCTCCTAGCACCACCAACCTAAAATCAATTCCTCGCTCTGCAATTTCTATTAATGCCTTAAAAAATGTGTCGGGGTTTTTGTCGTATTCCCAACGGTGGTTCCAAAGCACTACGGCTCTATCGCGAAGTTTTGCTTTTTCGTCAACAGGTAAAATGTATGGATCAAACTTTTTGAGATTCATGCCTAAAGCCAACACTGCGCTTTTGGCCTCAATTTGTTGTATGGTTTCTAAATTGTTGTAGTCGGGAAACTGCTTGAGCAAACGTGGAAGTTCACTCAAAAAATTGTGCATGTGATACTGCGAGTTGAAAAACACTTTATCGGCTACTAATGCCGATGTATAATTGATAAATGCATAATGATTATCGCGCTGTAGTTGCACATCGGCATCTGCAGGAGACCAAGGATAGGTAAGCTGGTTTTCGTGAAAATAAACTGCTATGGGTACATCGCTCCATTGTTTGCGTGTAAGTGCAGCAAAGGTGCTTACGTCTAGCATATCGGTGGCTAAAATCAAATCGGGTTTTGCCAATTGCAACGCTTGCTGTGCCAGCGTAACGGCAGCACCATGCATACGCCATTTCCAATGGTAGCCCGGCAGTGATAAAATTTGAATTTCGTGGCCGCTGAATTGCTGAAACTCTTCTGCCCATTTTTTGTGCGAGCCGGTAAAAAACGGTTCAATGAGCAAGATACGCATGGTAATTATTTATCTTGCAAACAACAAGCGTTCGCCTTTTATACTTTCATCCAATACGCCTCTGTTATACGCCAAATGCCCGTTGACAAAGGTGCTGATGATACTGCTATTAAAGGTGTATCCCTCAAACGGACTCCATCCACATTTGTACAAAACAGTTCCTTCATCGCCTACTTTGGTGGGTTGGTTTACATCTACCAAAACCACATCGGCAAAATACCCTTCGCGAATAAAGCCGCGCTCTTTCACATCAAAACAAATAGCGGGCTTGTGGCACATTTTGTCCACTACTTTCTCTAACGAAATTTTGCCTTGATGATAAAACTCCAGCATCACATTTAAAGTGTGTTGAATGAGTGGCAATCCCGAAGGTGCTTTAGCATACTTGTTGTTTTTTTCTTCTATGGTGTGCGGAGCGTGGTCGGTGGCAATTACATCAATCGTATCGTTGTGCATGGCCTCAAATAGCGCTTTTTTGTGGTGTGCTTCTTTTATGGCCGGGTTGCATTTTATTTTAGAACCCAATCGGGCATAATCATTCTTATCAAACCATAAATGGTGCACGCATACTTCGCTGGTAATTTTCTTTTGCTCTAAGGGTATCTGGTTGGTAAAGAGCGATAGTTCATCGGCTGTAGTAATGTGTAGAATGTGCAAACGTCCGTTGCATTTTTTTGCCAACTCTACGGCATACTTTGAAGAGTTTAGGCAAACTTCTTCGTTGCGAATTTCGGCATGGCACTCCCACGGTATGTCTTCTCCGTATTTTGCTTTATACTCAGCAAACCGCTGATTCACCAGCTTATCATCTTCGCAATGGGTGGCTATGAGTATATCGTTTCGTTTGCAAAAAACTTTTTCTAACACCTCATGGTCATCTACCAGCATATCACCGGTGCTGCTGCCCATAAAAATTTTGATGCCGCACACTTTGGTCTTATCTACCCTAAGCAGTTCATCAAAATTATGATGACCGGTACCCATGTAAAAAGAATAATTGGCCAACGAAGTGCGCTGCGCAATGGCGTATTTTTCTTCCAGCAAATTAATAGTCAGCGTGGGTGGATTTACATTGGGCATTTCCATGTACGAGGTAACTCCACCTGCCACAGCGGCCTTGGCTTCAGTACAAATAGTGGCTTTGTGCGTAAGCCCCGGCTCACGAAAGTGTACCTGGTCGTCAATAATGCCGGGCATCAGGTGTAGGTTTTCACCGTTGATTTCTTCCACCTTGTGTTTTACATCAAACGATGGATCCACACGCTCTATGCGTTTATTTTTAAGCAGCACATCACCTACTGTAATCTTTCCTTCGTTGATGATTTGTACGTTTTTGATATGATAATCTGCCATAACGTGTTACTCTCGGTTTTTACTGTCTATGATTATTGTTACCGGCCCATCGTTCAGCAAAGATACTTTCATATCGGCACCAAACTCGCCTGTGCCAACTATTTTTCCCAACTCTGTTTCCACCAACTTTACAAACCGCTCATAAAGCGGAATGGCCACACCTGGCTTTGCTGCACGGATAAAAGAAGGGCGGTTGCCTTTTTTAGTCAACGCATGCAAAGTAAATTGGGATACGATGATGATGTCGCCATCTACATCTTTTACCGATAGGTTCATCAATCCTGCTGCATCGCTAAAAATACGCATGTTGATCAACTTGGCGCTCATCCATTCTAAATCTTCTATGGTGTCTGCTTCTTCAAAACCGGCTAAAACCAAAAGTCCTTTGCCAATAGATGATTTTACCTTTTCATCAATGGTAACGTAGGCAGAGGATACTCGTTGGATGACGGTGCGCATATCTGTAGTAGCAGCAAATGTATGATTCTATCTTTCTTAACAGATGATAGGTATTTTGCAACTATGCATAGACCATGACCAATACAAACGGCTAAAGCCGCTTGCATTTTTTTGATAAACGGAACATGATTTTTTGGATGCGGGCTAAAGCCCGCGGGCTGTGCTAATCTACCACCACTACTTTGCTTCTTTGCTCGGTGCCGTTGCTCATGCGGGTGTGCAGTGCATATACGCCCGCGGCTACGTTGCCTATATGCCAGTTGTTTTGGTAGTTGCTGCTCTCGTGCATCAGTTGCCCGGCTGCATTATACACTTGTACTGCTGTATTGGCAGGCAGGTTGGGTATTACTAAATACGGGTGGCTGCCCGATTTGATAATGGTAGGGATGTTGAGTTGGTTAGGGTAGCAGGTATAGGTTTTTACCACCACCGTATCGCTGCGCTCTAAGCAGGTGAGCCGGCTTACGGTATCTACCACATCTACAATAAATAACGCCTCATCGGCTGTAGTACTTACGGTGGGGTTGTGGCTGTGTACATCGCTAATGTAGGTGTTGGGGTCTGTGCTGCGCCAGTTATAGATAAGCGCGTTTACTTTTTGCACGCTGCCCAACTGCGTGGTGCTGTCTTTGCAAATGGTGCGGTTGGGGCCAGCATCTCCCATTTGATAGATGGGACTGGCTCCAAGCCGAAAGTTAGGAAAGTTGGGCATGCCTCCGGCATACTTGGGCAAGATTATGCCATCCGGCTGAAACTGGCATTTTACACCCGCTGAATCGGGATGGTGGATAGCTGCTAAATAGTTTGACCCAAAGTAAGAGGATGGACTGATGTATATTCTACCATTGGGAGTCAATTGCATAGCCACATAAAGTGTATCATAAGTAGCTAACAACACCTCACTACCTTGCACATCTGTAGCTTGTAAGTCGTACTGATAAACTTCTGAAGCAGCATTGGCATAAAAATATCTACCCGAAGCCGAAAAAGCGACACTAAACGCAAAAGTTGCAGAATCAAATTCGGAGCTGGGTGCAGAATGTGCCGAACTGTAAGCAAAAATAGAATCGGGGTTGCTAAACTCGCCCGTACAGCGGTTAAAATCCATGAGTGATACCCTGCAATATTCTCTGCCACTCGCAAACTTGGTTCCATCTGGACTAAAAACCGATGTGCCGCCAAACTCATAGTGGCTAAAACCACTGCCTATTGTTTGCTGCCCAATATATGTTACTCCGGTATCGCTGAATACAAATTTGTAGTAAACCGGGTCTATGTATCCGTTTTTAACTACCCACCAATCGCGCCCATTGGCATGGCGACATGCCGTTAACTGCCCCCCGGCTAGCAGATTGCCTTCCTTCAAAACATTGTTTTTACTGAACACTCTGCCCAAGCCATCATTGGCACGCATATCTATTACAGTGTAATAGAACTTACACAAACGCTCACGAATAAACGAGCCGCATGTATCGTCTATGCTGCAATGAAATATATAGTAAATACTATCATTACCCGGCTGTGGGAGTATAAGCACAGTTTGTAGTATGGGGTTTAATCCTTTCCAATCATCCCAAGTGTACCAGTTGTGGTTAATGCCGACACCGTTTTGCATCACCTCACCATTCTTATCAAATACATAATACCCATTGGTAAAAAACTGTAAGTTACCGGCACTGTCGCTGATACTTGCGCTTCCCCACCCAAATGTCCTGTAAAATTTTTGTACTTGCAGGGTATCATGCAAGATAGTACCGTTACTATTAAATGCGATTTTTGCGACTGGCAAATTACCCATGACCCAGTTAGCATCGTGCCGCTGTGCAGATGCTTCAGAAGATAACAAAAACACCAACACGGCCACCCCAAGGGTAGCTATGCTGGTGTTGAGTAAAAAAAGAGTGTACTTAATGCTTAACCACCACTTTGGTTTGGTAAACATGCTCGCTGTTTTGAGTTACTCGCAATAAATAAATGCCATCGGGCAGTTCGGTGGTATTTACATACACAATACTGCTGCCTTCATCGGCAATGGTTTGCTGCCGCATCAGGCGGCCATCGGTGGCTTGCAACAGTACCTGTGTGCCGCCATTTATGGGCTGCTCATAAAATACATATAAGCCCTCGCTGGCCGGGTTGGGTTGCGCTTTCCATACCGGTGCTGTAGTAGCATTTTGCTCAGCTGCTTGCTGCTCGGCTTTGTAGCTGTTGCCAAGGCATAGCATAAGGTCGTCAAAATCGGCTTCGCGGTCTATCAGTAGATAGTACGCCCGGGCTTTATATACCGCCTTGCCGCCAATAAGGGGGCAGGTATAAGCCAGTTGTTGCAGCATGGCTATTTGTGGTGCTGTAAATGAGGCATCGGCTTTTTCTGTCCATTCAAAGTCCAACTCATTTATCCACTTTTCGTTGTACTCAAATGCTCTGTCCGCAGGCATTTGAGCATTGAGCGTTTTGAGTTGGCTTATGCGGGCATACACTTCGGCAGTATCCGCAGGGTTGGTAAGCGCTCGCATACCTTCTCTGTCTTTCTCTAACCCTTCGTATTTGCCGGAGCTTTCCTCGGCTTTCTCCTCAAAAAATGCTTCGCGGTTGCTGCCTTCTTCTATAAGCGATGGGGCCTGTAGCAATTGCCTGTACAAATCTCGCTCTCTGAACCATACTCCACCATCTATAAACTCATACTCAAACTCCTGAGCCACCTCTCCACTTAATATGGTTTCCGCATTTTCTTCGGCCAAAGCTGCCCCACTCTCGCTACCACCGCCCATCAGCATCATATTACTACCGCTCCCGCAGATAGGGGATGCCAGTTGAGTAGCCAATTGGTCATCTGCGTTTGTAGAGTTGTAGTTCCCATA
Source organism: Chitinophagales bacterium (assembly GCA_016787045.1). Taxonomy (GTDB): domain Bacteria; phylum Bacteroidota; class Bacteroidia; order Chitinophagales; family LD1; genus Bog-950. The sequence continues at coordinate 36,778 of JAEUVA010000019.1, read as the reverse complement.
TTCATTTTGTGCTATTTGATATACCCCCGTACCAAAATCAAAAATGGGGTCGTGAGATACTATATTATCTACCTGAAACACCTTAGCATTAGTACCAAAACCTGTAGCGGTGGGTTGGAAAGCGTTGCGTAGGCAGCTGGTGGCATTGCCCTGCTGGCCAATATTGCCATTGTCAATGGCGGTTTTGCGGTACACCACGCTGTACTGGTGAGGCCACACCGCGCCAGTGTTGCTTACAATGCCAAAGCTGTTGCTCTGCAAGTTGGTGCCGGAGCAATCGCCCAGCGCCATAAGCCCCACACCGGTGTTGTAAGTAGTGTTACAATATAGATTTGCACCACGGCTTTCGCTAAGGGTAAGCGCTTGTAAACGAAAAGAGGCATAGTTTGCTCTATTTGGGTGAGAGCCATAAACCGTGTTATTGAACACGCGTAAGCTTTGGTTATCGCCTATACAATTGTGTAGGTGTATGCCGTGCATAAACTGGTTAGAACCGGTAGGAATAAATGGGTTAGAAGTACCGTAAAAACCACTGTTCCCTTTTTCAATTTCGTTGTCGTTAATATCTAAAAAGGAGGCCCCGCCACCGGCACCCACATTTGAGCATGTGATACCATACCTGCCGTGCAATATTTTGTTGTAGGCAATACGCGTAAACAAGTTGTCTGCCAACTGACCATACGTTAAAGCAATTCCACTGTAGGTGTTGGCTAATTGACCTTGAGGGTCAGTAACCACAATATTATTACTAGTAACATCTTGCGTTGCCAACCTGTTTTGCAGCAGGTCTATACCAAACCTATAATAGGTCAATGTATTATTGCTTACTGTTACATTGTCAAACTGACAAAACTCCGTTACAATTCCCCTGCTTAGACCCATACTATTCGCGTTGTTAACCTGGAACCTATTGTTGTAAATGTTACAATTCATTTCGCGTACATAAATACCCAACAAGGTTTGGCTAAACGAGAGGTTGGTGGCATTTTTTCCGGTGCCCTGTACTGTTAATGTAAACTGCGATTGCACACCCGCTCCATTCATGTCATAAGCTGCTATTCCGTAATGATTGGCGAGACTAAACGGGCTTGGCACCGCATTGTAACTGCTAATATTACTAAAGCGGCTATGCACCGAAGTAAGGGTGGTGTTTAAGTTTAATATACCGTTGTTAATATCGTAAAAATGGTTCCCTAAGTTTACAGCCCCTAAATTAACCGGCTGAGAGGCACTAATAAACAACCCTGTAGCCCCTCTGGTGCCGGGGGTTACCACAAAATTTGCCCCCGGCCACGAAGCCAACAAATGGGGCGCGATAGAATAGAAATTACTGCGTTCTATCCGGCTCAAAGAACTGTTTGCTTGATTTAGCTGCACCCCCACGAAGTTATTGATAAATCCGGTTTGGTCAATAGAAACTCTGCCTGAGTTGGTACAACTAACAGCTATCATGGCCTCTGTAATGTAAGATTGAGTAACAATTAATCCGAATCGATTGGTGCCTCCTATACTAACTGAACCCGCTTCGCTTACTTCTATACCGCTCCACAACATGGTGTCACAAGCACCCAATATGGAGTTGTATATTACTAGTGTGGCTCCGTTTTCTATCGCTACTCGTGCTGCCGCACCAAACTCTATGCCGGGGGAGTTGATGATGGTAAAGTCATGATCAATAGTTAATGTTCCATTAAAAACTATGCGCAAATCTGTTGGAGGTACGTTCTGGCAATCAAGTACATAATTATTCACTAGGTAGCCATTGGCATTTAACCAAGTGGCAGATACATTGTTGTAAGTAACGTTATGCGCTGTAAAGCGGTTGTAACCGGAACAACAGTAAATCATATCATTCGTAAAACTTGCGCTGGCTGTACAACCATTGGCATCGGTAACGGTTACCACATAAGTACCAGTTATTGCAGTAGTTGGACTAAATGTAGGGTTAGGTACATTGTTGGCCGATAACCCTATTGCGGAGAACACGAGTAACTGTAAGGTGCAGTCCCTCCTGTAACTGTAGTTGAGAGTGTAAAGCTGCTACCGGTATGGCAACCCGAGTATGATGTAGGAGATACTGATACCGATAGCGGTTGTATATTTATCTGCTTAGTAGTAGCGCAACTGATAAGTATAGGGGATCGGCATACAAAAAATCATCAATCAGGGCGGTAACGGTATAAGTGCCGTTTTGTGTAATTGTGGTACACCAATCGGCACCGGATACCGGGTTTCCTGTTGCATTGTTAACTACCTGCCACGAAACAAAATTTTGTAACTCTTGCTGGGTAAACGGTAAAACTGATGGTATCTTATTGAGCTAAAACTTGTACAAAATATTGCACATAGGGGGGGGGGTATAACTTTGCCTCTGTAAGAAATACATTTGGCTTAGTGTTTTAGGTACACGAGTGTACGAATAGTTTTCTTATTATGCAAATTAACTTTGAACTATTTTTTACCCCTTTCCTTGCTGAGTACTCCCCAAACTAATACCTTCGTTTGGGCCATATACAAAATTCTACAAAACATCAAGCGCCATTCCGCTTTATTCCCAATGCTTATAGTTCGCTTTGTAATCGAGCATAATGTTTAAATAGTTCACGTATCGCTCTTCAGCTATTTTTCCGTCCTGATACGCTTTCTTCACCGCACAACCGGGTTCATTTTCGTGCAGGCAGTTATTGAATTTGCAGTGGTTGAGCACTTCGCGCATTTCTACATAGTAATGCGAAATTTCTTCGGGTCTAAAATCGGTGATGCCAAACTCGCGGATGCCGGGAGTGTCAATAATGCTTCCACCAAAATCTAAAGCGTGCATTTCAGCAAAAGTAGTGGTGTGCATACCTTTGCCACTATATTTAGAAACCTCATTGGTACGCAAATTCAAATTCGGTTGTATGGCATTCATCAATGTTGACTTTCCTACACCCGAATGCCCGGCCAGTAGCGACACTTTGTTTTGTAGCACATCGCGTAAATCATCTATGGCTACACCCTTTACGCCCGATACAAAAAGCGTTTTATAGCCGATGTCTCCATAAATATTGGCTACAAAATCTTGCTTGCGCTGGGTTTTTACATCCAGCATATCTTGTTTATTGAAAACAACAACTGTTGGAATATGATAGGCCTCGGCAGTGAGTAAAAAACGGTCAATAAATCCGGTAGAAGTACGCGGATTAGCCATGGTAACCACCAATACATTTTGGTCAATATTTGCCGCTAATACCTGCCGCGCCCCACGATGCTTTGGCGATGAACGCACAATGTAATTTTGGCGCAGAGATATTTCACTAATCACCCAACCGTCATGGCCTCCTTCATTTATCAAGCTTACTTTATCGCCAACGGCCACCGGGTTAGTGTCTTTGTCTTTAACATCATCTAATCGAAAAATGCCTTTCATGCGGCACTTGAGCACCTCACCCGCTTCGGTATTTACATCGTACCAGCTACCGGTAGATTTAATGACTACACCTTTCATTTGTATGACTGCAATTCGTCCTTAATTTCTTTTGTTGCCTTTAATATCTCGTCTCGCTGCGGATGATCCTTTCGGAACAAGAACATTCCCTTAATATCTAAATCGGGCATATGCAGAGCAAAATTGACTTTCTCCAACAGTTGAGTAGTATTTCGTTTATACCATTTCTCAAACAAAATTTGTCGTGCCTTATGTTTTCCATCTGTAGATTCATAAACTACGAGTAGCACATTTTCATTTTTTTTGAAAATATCATTGAGTAAATGAATAATCGTAACTTCTACACGCGGGTCATTTGTTCTTACTTGGGGTTTTGACGGATAAAACGAAAACTCCAAAACGCGCACTTTCAAATGCGGATAATCTTGCACTAACTCTCTTCTATCAAATAATGTAATATGGTAAGTAACCCTATTTGTTGTGGTAAACACATACACCTTCAAATCGTCATCAAAACGGATTCTATAGGGCTTTAACAAGGCGCTTTTTATTAACCTTTAATTCGGCAATCTTTCTGCCAGCAGAAATATGTGAAGATATTTGCTGCTTACGCAAAGCAATTTCGCGCAAGGCGCTCACTATTCTGTGCGCTTTTACTGTGGTGGATGTGCTTGTTTTCATGGTCATGCAATAATAACAATAAGCCCTGCTAATTCAAACCCTGTTGGCACTGTGCACCGCCAACGAAATCTCCATTAGCAACTCCGGGCTTTTCTCCAGCACATTGCCCACTACCAATACATCGGCTCCGGCACGGCAGAGGGCATCAGCCGCCTCAGGGGTTTTTATTCCCCCACCAACAATTACTGGCACCTGCACCTGCTGCTTCACGGCATGTACCAATTTTGGACTAACAGTTGTTAGTGCCCCACTGCCTGCTTCTAAGTATATCAATTGCATGCCCAGCATTTCACCTGCCAATGCAGTGGCCACTGCAATATCGGGTTTATCGTTAGGGATTGGAATGGTTTGGGTAATGTAAGATGTAGTAGTGGTTCTTCCGCCATCTATCAATATATATCCGGTAGAAATTGTTTTCAATTTCATTTGTTTAATGTATGGAGCAGCCACTACCTGTTGGCCAATGAGATACTCCGCATTGCGACCCGAAATTAAACTGAGCATCAGCAACGCATCTGCTTTGCTGCTCAACTGATAGTTATTACCGGGAAAAATAACAACGGGTATTTGATGCTGTTGCTTTAAACTTTCTACCGTTTGTTCAAACGTATCGTTGCTCAGCAAGCTGCCCCCTACAAAAAAGAAATCAACCTTAGCATTGAGCGATAACCCTATCAATAGCTGTAAGGTTTGGTTGGTGTGCTTATCGGGGTCAATAAGTACAGCCAATTTTGCAGTATTCTTTTTTCTAAAATTTTCAATGGTCATCCACACAAATATAGTTATCCGGCAACTTGAAGTAATCGGAAAACTATATTTACCGTTATGGAAAACATTTTCAGTACTGCCCGCACCCGAGAATTACTGCCTCGCGTAAAAGAATTTGTAGTCAGCGAATTGCTCCCGCTTGAAATGGGCTATCACGAGCGCCCTTGGAACGAAACTGCTATGCTGCTGAAAGCCAAGCGAGATAACATAAAACAACTTGGTTTGTGGGGTTTGCATTTGCCTAAAAATGAAGGAGGCCTTGGCCTCACGCTTTGCGAATTTGGACAACTGAGTGAGCAATTGGCCTATGCTCCATTGTTTGGGCATTATGCCTTTAATTGTCAGGCGCCCGACATTGGCAATATGGAATTGCTGAGCAAGTTTGCTAACGATGACTTGAAAAGTGAATTTCTTCACCCGCTTTTAGAGGGTAAAGCGCGCAGTTGTTTTAGTATGACTGAGCCGGAGTTTGCGGGCAGCAACCCCACCCGCATGGCAACCACAGCCTTGCGCGATGGCGATGAATACGTGCTGAATGGACACAAATGGTTTAGCAGCGGTGCCGATGGTGCATTATTTTCTATTGTAATGTGTGTAACCAATCCGGATGCCGCTCCGCATCAGCGGGCGAGTATGATTTTGGTGCCGCTGAGTAACCCGGGCTATAAAATAATTCGTAATGTGTCGGTGTTTGGCCATGCCGGTGAGGGCTGGGCGAGCCATGCCGAAGTGCGATTAGAAAACTGCCGCGTACCCGTTTCTAACCTAATAGGTAAAGAAGGAGAAGGATTTAAACTGGCGCAAGAGCGCTTGGGCCCCGGGCGAATTCATCATTGTATGCGGTGGGTGGGCATTGCCGAGCGAGCATTTGATATGATGTGCAGTTACGCTGCCCAGCGCGAAATAGATACCAATACTGTATTGGGCGAAAAACAATTTATACAAGGGTTTATTGCCGAAAGTCGCGCTGAGATTGATGCAGCGCGATTACTCACCTTAAACACTGCAAAAAAAATTGATGACTTTGGTGCATCAGCAGCACGCAATGAGATATCGGCCATCAAATTTTTTGTAGCCAATATGATGCTGCGCGTAGTGGATAGAGCCATACAAATACATGGCGCGCTGGGCGTAAGTGATGATACTATTCTCAGCGCTATATACCGGCATGAGCGCGGTGCCCGTATTTGGGATGGTGCCGATGAAGTACACAAGCAATCGCTGGCGCTGAACATTTTAAAAGATTACGGATTGGATACGAAGAAAAAGAAGCATTGACTAAACTCAATCACTACTAACCAAACTTTAGTGGCTAATTATCAGCACTTGATGTTGTGTAACGAATTAGTTATTTCTTTAACGATTAAATCCACACTATCTTTTGACTCGGGCAGTACCCGCATCATCAGCATGGTAAAATCATGAATCATATTGGGATAGTGCCGGTGAGTAACCTGCACTCCCGATTTATTTAATCGTTGTACGTACGCTATACCTTCATCACACAAAGGGTCGTAGCCGGCTGTAATGACCAATGCCGGTGGCAAGCCGTGTAAATCACCCAACAAGGGAGAGGCGTAAGGGTTTACTCTATCCGCTACTTCGGGCAAATACGCATTACGAAAATTTTTAACTAAATCTTTGGTCAACATATATCCTGTTGCATTGGTCTCTAAAGAGGCATGTTGCAAACGTGCATCAGTAGCCGGATACAATAAAGTTTGATGCAATATTTTTGGGCCATCTTTATCGCGTGCCATCAAACAAAGCACTGCCGAAAGATTGCCTCCGGCACTCTCGCCACCTACGGCAATTCTGCTGCCATCTCCACCAAAACTATCTGCATTGTAGCTAATCCATTGCAGTGCCTCAAAACAATCGTTAGGTGCAGCCGGAAACGGATGCTCCGGAGCTAAGCGGTACTCTACAGATACCACGATACAGTTTACTTGCATAGCAATGTGCTTGCAAAAATTGCTGCGCGAGCGATAGGTGCCATGCGCAAAACCACCGCCATGTATGTATAACCATATAGGTAGTTTATCGGAAGTTTTTACAGGTGTGAAAATGCGAAGCGGAATACGATGGCCTCCGTTTGAAGTAAAAGACAATTCTGCTTCGTTGTAAAAACTTTTTGACTTAATAGCGAACCACCGATTGACAAAACTCATAAACCGGTTGGTAACAACTCTAGTTTTTTGCAACGGCTCGTTTGGATTAAACGCAAATAAATGGATAAGCGATAAAAAGAAGCGCAACTTCCAAGGGATGGGATTCACCTTCGCAATTTACAAAACCAATTCTTCTCCTGGTATTAATGTTTTGAGCGCACCATTAATTTTTCCTTCTGAGTGTAGCTGCTGTAGTATTTGCAGTGGCTCACCCAGCGGTTCATCGGCCAAATCAAAAGTGCCGTAGTGCATAGGGATGAGCGTTTTAGCTTTAAGATCATGGAAAATTTGTACGGCCTCTTGCGGGTTAGTGTGTACATCCTTCATCATTAAAGGCGGGTGGTACGCTCCAATGCCAATCATGGCAATATCTATGTTTGGAAACAACTCTCCTATCTGCTTCGGATAGCTGCAATATCCCGAATCGCCATTGAAAAAAATATTCAACCCATCTGCTTCAATCATAAAACTTCCATAGAGTGTTTTATTGATATCGGTCATGTAGCGGTTGCTCCAATGTTGGGTGGGCAAAAAAGTAATGCGTAATTTATCTTCCGGCAAATTGTACTGCTGATACCACCCTGCTTCCTGAAAATTTAAACTCCCAATCCAACCTTTCACCAATTTACCGGTATTGAGCGAGGTCAGTAGTGTGGCGCTTGTATTAAGGGAAAAGATTTTTTGCAGCGATGACTTATCGCAATGATCGCGGTGAGCGTGAGAGATTAACACATAATCAATACCTGTAAAGTCATCTGGCGAACAGGGCAAAGCTGAGTACCGAGGTACTACTCCTGAAATACGACCAAACATAGGGTCAATCAACAATCGTTTTCCATTCAACTGAATAAAGAAACTAGCATGACCCAACCATACAATTGTATTGTGTTCGTGTTTCAAAAAGCTATTGCCCAATTTTACCGGTAATCGCCATTTGTCATTTCGCTTAGCTTCGGCTTTCTCGTTTTTGTTCAGCTTCCATTGCAGAAATTTTTTAAACGTGCTGCCAAATTTTTTGTGAGGGTCTATAAACTTTCCGTTGATTACCGGATTGCCTTCCCAATCGTTCAAGATTGTCTTTAACTGTGGATTGTTCAAATAAGTAATATTGGCCATGTAGTGAAGTCGGGATGGATGCAAATATATTTTACAAAAAAACCTCGCAACTAGGTGTTGCGAGGTTGACGGTTTTGTAGGTCAAAAAAAATTAGTTGCCCATTTCGCTGATAAACTTGATGCGCACCAAACGCATATCGTCAATATCTATATCATCATCCTTAAATTCTTCAAACATTTCATCAATAGAACCGGTAGTGTGTTCACGAAGGTAATCGTACATGTATCCCATTAACTCTTCATCTATCCTATCGCGTAGGTAGTAGTCAATATTTAACTTTGTGCCACTATTTACAATGCTCTCCATTTCGGTAATCAAATCGGGGCGTTTCATGCTGAGCATCTTTGCAATTTCATCAATAGAAATACGCTTGTCTATGCCTTGAATGATTCTTATTTTTTCGGTGCCTTTTGCAGCTACTGTTTTTACATGATAATCTGTTGGTCGCTCAATCTCGTTTTCTTCAACATACTGCTTAATCAAATCTAAAAATGGTTGTCCGTAACGATCGGCCTTGCCTTTGCTTACTCCATTTATGGCAATCAATTCATCCATAGTGATAGGATATCGCATGGCCATTTCTTCTAAAGAGAAATCTTGGAAGATAACATATGGAGGCAGGTTGTTTTGCTTACCGGTGCGCTGCTGCAAATCCTTCAGCATTTTATACAAATCGGGGTCAAGCACTGCTTTGGTGCCGGTTTCCACCACAACATCAGTACCATCGTCATCAAAATTATGGTTAACGGCCACCAATACTTTGGTTGGCTTTTTGATAAATGCCTCTGATTTGGAAGTTAACTTTAGCGTACCGTATTTTTCTATGTCTTTATCCAACAACCCAAGCATCATAGCATTGCGGATAACGGAGTTCCAGAACTGCTCGTCCTTATCGGCTCCTACACCAAAAAACGGACTCTTATCGTACTTGAAATCGGTGAGTTCTTTTACTTTTTTACCCAGAAGTATTTTTACTACGTAAGGTAAGTCGTGTTTTTCTTTCACAGCTTTCACTAATTCAATAGCTGTTTTTGTTTCTTTAGTTACATCCAGTTTTTCTTTTGGATGGCGGCAGTTATCGCACATCTTGCCGCAATTTTTTTCGTTGAATTCTTCTCCAAAATAATGCAATAGAAATTTTCTTCGGCACTCGGCACTTTCAATGTACGCCACACTTTCGTTAATCAACTGAATGTTGCGCTCTCGCTCCGCCACTGTTTTATCGCGAAGTAGTTTTTCTAATTTTCCGATGTCTTTGTACGAAAAATAAACCACACAATCTCCCTCCATTCCATCGCGCCCGCTGCGACCGGTTTCTTGATAATAGTTTTCCAAACTTTTGGGCACATCATAGTGTATTACAAACCGGATATCCGGTTTGTCAATACCCATACCAAAGGCAATGGTGGCTACAATCACATCCAAATCTTCCATCAAAAAGGCGTCTTGTGTTTGCGTGCGTATTTTACCATCTAACCCAGCGTGATATGAGCCGGCTTTAATACCATTTGCACGAAGTACTTCGGCCAAATCATCGGCAGTCTTACGATTAATCACATACACAATTCCGCTCTTGCCGGGGCGCTGTTTGATAAACTGCACCATGTTTTTAATGGCCAGTTGTGGCGTTTTCTTTGGGCGAATTTCGTAGTAAAGATTAGTGCGATTAAAGGAAGATACGTACACATCCGGCTTGCGGAGTTCGAGCGTTTTTAGGATGTCTCCTTGCACTTTGGGTGTGGCGGTGGCCGTAAGCGCAATGATGGGAAACTCTTGTTTTATTTCATGGATAATTTCCTTAATGCGTCTGTACTCAGGCCTAAAATCGTGACCCCATTCGGAAATACAGTGTGCTTCGTCCACGGCAATAAAACTCACCTTCACTTCTTTAAACAAATCTATAGTGTCTTGTTTAGTTAGCGTTTCGGGAGCTACATACAGCATTTTTGTTTTGCCTGCCTTGGTGTCTTTAATAACTGTGGTGCGTTGTGCTCTGGTTAATGATGAATTAAGAAAATGCGCTATATCATCTTTGGCAGAGTAGTTGCGCACCAAATCCACCTGGTTTTTCATTAATGCAATAAGCGGAGAGATAACAATGGCCACCCCTTCGCTTAATATGGCAGGTAACTGGTAGCAGAGTGATTTGCCACCACCGGTGGGCATAATAACGAAGGTATCTTTACCGCTCAGCAGTGAACGGATAATCTTTTCTTGGTCGCCTTTGAACTTACTGAACCCAAAATATTCTTGCAGCGATGCAGAGAGGTTCAATTCCTTTGTAGCCATAATCCTGATTTAATGAACAAATACATTCTAACACTGAAACCAAAAGATAATGAATGTTTCGCTACAATGTAAGAAACCTTTTTAAAAAAGGGGTTGCGAATTTATTAACAGCGGCCACATTAAAAAGTGCTTTTAACTTGTTTTCACTTCCGGTTCAACATTATTTCAAACTATGATGCAGCCGGTTCAAATTGGCCTACTTTGGTAATATCCATGATTAGCCGCCCGGCTTGGTTCACGTGAAACGGGCGTAAAAACTTAACGCCCCACACAAATTGCTCTGTGGTGTATGACTGTCGGCTGTAAATAGTTTGCGAGAAAACATCGTCAAAACCTTTAAGCAACACAAATACTTCGGTCTCCATTTCTTTAATTTCCTGTAAAGATTTACCGTATAGAACGCTCTCCTCGTCAATAGGATGGTTAACTATCCAACTGGTAGGAAACATGGCTATTTTATCTATCTCCAACTTTACTTGCTGAAATTTTCTGGTGCTCTTTCCGTTGGCATCGGTTTCTGACCAACTGATATTTACCCGTGCTTCCATTTCCATCAGCGTTGAGTTTAATTCATTAGCTACCATAAACTGCATGGCGCTGCCCTCTTTAAAAGGTGCTATAATAATATTACCTGAATATTTAATGCGTGAAATGGGTTTTGAAAATCGGCCATACAATGATCCAGTGGCCACCGCAAACATCATTAGCCCCAAAAAGGCCTCTAATGCAGCTACCACACTAGCAGATTTTGTAATAGGCGCTATACTGCCATAGCCCACCGTGGTAAACGTTTGGCAACTGAAAAAGAAACAACTAAAAAACTTATCTATTTCTGAGCTACCCAACACGCCATTGAAATTTTCGGCACCCATGTAGTAGTATAAAAACCCGAACACAATGTTATCTACCAAGTAAAAGCTGACAATGCTTAGCCAGTATTTTGTCCAAGAAGTGGTAATGAGCCAATGATACAGGTAAATATTGCCAAGCAGGCGGCCGGTAATACGCTCCATGTTGTAACTGCCATCAGCATTAATGGTTCGCTGCCGGCCTTGTTGTGAGCCGTGATCTAAGCCAATATCTTCTCCGGGGCGTGTACGGTCTATTATCCTGCGCAGTACGCTTTTATTTTTATCCATATTGTGTGTAACTACAAATACTAAGCAACACAACTAATACAATAAATTTGCACCAGTTATGAACAGCGAGTATAAGTTGAGCGAAGTAGCAAAAGCCATTGGCGGTAAGTTAATTTCAAAATCTAAAAAAGATAGCGCAATACGCGAGTTGGTGATTGATTCGCGCAAATTGGCACATGCCGATGTATCTTTATTTTTTGCGCTCAGCGGACAAAAACTAGATGGGCACCAGTACATCGCAGATTTGTATAAAAAAGGAGTGCGCAGTTTTGTGGTATCTAAAGCAGAGGTAGCGGAGCAGTTGCCGGATGCGGGCATTGTAGTAGTAAAAGACACCTTGACGGCTCTACAAAAGTTGGCAGCATATCACCGGAGCAAATTTACCTATCCGGTTATTGCTATTACAGGCAGCAACGGAAAAACAGTTGTAAAAGAGTGGCTGTACCAGTTGCTGCATGAAGAAGAGAGTATTGTACGAAGCCCCAAAAGTTTCAATTCTCAAATTGGCGTACCACTTTCCATCTGGAATATGAGCAGCGAAAACACATTAGCTATTTTTGAGGCCGGCATTTCTGAGCCGGATGAAATGCTGAAGTTAGAGCGAATGCTCAAGCCAACTATTGGCATATTCACCAATATTGGCGAAGCGCATAGTGAAGGATTTTTGAACATTCGTCACAAAACAAAAGAAAAATTAAAATTATTTGTAAACAGTGAAGTACTCATTTACTGCAAAGACTATACAGATATTCACCACAGCATTGCCGAAATCAATGCACTGGCCAGAGGAACAGATACTACTGAAGATAAAATAAAAACCTTTAACTGGAGCAGAAACGGGGAGGCAGATGTGCTAGTGCAAAGTGTACTGGTACACGAAGGCAAATGCATGATACATTGTTTGTATGGGTTAAAGGAATTTGAATTTACGATTCCGTTTACCGATCAGGCAAGTGTTGAAAACGCTATCAACAGCGCTTGTGTGATGTTGTACTTAGGTAAAAATACAGACCTGATTAAAGAACGCATGGCACACCTCACCGGTATAGCCATGCGTTTAGAAATGCGCGATGCCATTAACGGGTGTTCGCTGATAAATGACAGCTATAACTCCGATAGTAATTCTCTGCGAATTGCCATTGATTTTCTGAATCAACAAAATCAACACCCGCGCAAAACCATTATACTATCCGATATTTTACAAAGCGGAAAAAACGAACCCGAGTTATATGAAGATGTAGCCAAGTTACTCATCCAAAATCAGATTCACCGATTTATTGGCATTGGTACATCGCTTGTACGGCAAAAAAAAATGCTGGAAAAAAATGAAGCCCTCGAAGTGCATTGCTATGAAAGCACGGAGGAGTTTATGAAGCAGATAGATACCACGCTGTTTCAAAACGAGGCCATACTACTGAAAGGCGCTCGCAAGTTTAGATTTGAAATTATTGGCAAACTGTTGGAGAAAAAAGCCCATGAAACGGTGCTAGAAATTAACCTCAATGCTATAGCACATAACCTCAAAACATATCAATCTTTATTGAAGCCCGATACAAAAATCATGGCTATGGTTAAGGCCTTTAGCTACGGTAGTGGAAGTTTTGAAATAGCCAATGTGTTGCAGTTTAACCGCTGTGATTATCTGGCTGTGGCCTATACTGATGAAGGAGTAGAGTTGCGCAAAAATGGAATCACGCTCCCTATTATGGTCATGAACCCGGAGCAAAGCAGTTTTGAGCAAATGATAAAGCACCGTTTAGAACCGGAAATTTACTCCCTACAACTTTTAGAAAAGTTTGAAGAGACGCTCTCGCTGCTGTATGGGCTGCAAGAGCCCCCGTATCCTATTCACATAGAGTTAGAAACCGGAATGAATCGGCTGGGTTTTGTTGCTGATGAATTACCGGAGTTAATTCAACGCATAAACGAAAATGCGCAGTTAAAAATCGCATCCGTATTCTCACATTTAGCTGCCAGTGAAGACAAGACATACGATGATTTTACTAAACAACAGATTAAACACTTTGAAATAATGAGCGAACAAATTTGCCGCTCATTTGATTACAAAATACTGCGCCATGTACTCAATAGCAACGGCATTGCCCGCCACCCCAAAGCGCAGTTTGATATGGTGCGGTTGGGCATTGGTTTGTATGGCATAGATGCTTCGCAAAAAGTGACATCACGATTAATGAACGTTTCTACCCTCAAAACCACTATTTCGCAAATCAAACAAGTGAAAAAAGGAGAAACCGTGGGCTATGGCCGTGTAGGTAAAGTAAGCAAAGATAAAACCATTGCTACGGTAGGTATTGGCTATGCCGATGGCCTTAGCCGTAGACTTAGCAACAAAGTGGGGCGTATGTTGGTCAATGGCAAGTTAGCTCCCATCATTGGCAATGTATGTATGGATATGACCATGCTGGACATTACTGGGATTGGTGCGGCAGAAGGCGATGAGGTAATAGTATTTGGTAATAATCCAACAGTAGAAGAAGTAGCCGAAGCCGCTGAAACTATACCCTACGAAATACTCACCGGCATTTCTGCCCGCGTAAAAAGAATTTACTTTCAGGAGTAACCATGTAAAAATATGACTCCCGAAGAGTTTAAACCATTACGGCTCACCATTCCCGAAAATCCGGGAGTATATCGGTACTTTAACAATGCCGATGAAATACTTTACATCGGCAAAGCAAAAGACTTGCGCAAGCGGGTTACCTCTTATTTTACCAAAGGCGACCACTCCACACGCATAGCCCGAATGATTCGGCAGATTGCGCGAATAGAATTTACCATTGTAGCTACCGAGCAAGATGCCTTTTTATTAGAAAATTCTTTAATAAAAAGCTACCGGCCAAGATACAACATACAACTGCGCGATGATAAAACGTATCCTTTCATTTGCATTAAGAAAGAGAATTTCCCGCGGGTATTTTTCACCCGTCAGATTATTAAAGATGGATCAGAGTATCTAGGGCCATATACTTCGGTAAACAGTGTGCGCTCTGTGTTAGAAATGCTGCTCAATGTTTTTCCACTGCGCAATTGCTCGCTAAATCTCAGCGATAAAAATATTGCCGATGGTAAGTTTAAAGTATGCTTAGAATACCATCTTAAAAATTGTTTAGGGCCTTGCCAAGGGTTACAGTCAAAAGCTGATTATGATGAGAGCATACAGCAGATACGTGAATTACTAAAGAGCAACTTTCCTTCTGTCCTCAATTATTTAAAGAGAAAAATGAATGAGTATGCCGAACAAATGAACTTTGAGCGCGCTAACGAATTCAAACAAAAGATTACAGCATTGGAGGCCTACCAAAACAAGTCAACCATAGTAAATCCGCGCTTAAATAACATAGATGTTTTCGGCTATACAGAAACGGAGGAATATGCATTTATCAACTTTCTAAAAATTGGCAATGGCACTATTGTACGCGCGCGAATGTTTGAAGTAAAAAAGGTGCTAGAGGAAACCAGAGAGGAAATTCTTGCTCGGGCTATCTCCGAAACTTCTTTTGATAATGAATACACGGTGGAGGAATTTATTTTGCCCTTTGCGGTAGAGCTGCCGGTTACCGATTGCCCGATTACGATACCCCTTGCTGGCGACAAAAAGAAATTATTGGATTTAGCACAACGCAATGCCTTGTATTTGCGTGAAGAGCGGCTAAAGCAAAGCATGACAGCCGAAGAAAAACACCCTTCTTTCCGCATCATGAAAACGCTGAAAGAAGATTTGAAACTTACAGAGTTACCGAAACATATTGAATGTTTTGATAACTCAAATTTTCAAGGTACTAATCCGGTGAGTGCGTGTGTAGTGTTTAAAGATGCTAAACCGAGCAAAAATGATTACCGAATTTTTAATGTAAAAACGGTAGAAGGCCCTGATGATTTTGCAACCATGCGCGAGGTCATTTATAGAAGGTACAAGCGAATGACTGAGGAAGGGCAAGATCTGCCGCAACTTATCATTGTAGATGGTGGCAAAGGGCAATTGAGCAGTGCGGTAGAAAGCTTAAAAGAGTTAGAACTCTATGGAAAAATTCCGGTTGTGGGTATCGCAAAAAAACTGGAGGAGATATTTTTTCCGGAAGATTCATTGCCCCTGTACATCAACAAAAAATCAGAATCGCTCAAGCTCATACAACGCATGCGCGATGAGGCACACCGCTTTGGCATTACACACCACCGCCAGCGCAGAAGCAAAAACACATTGACCAGCGAACTGACAAACATTAAAGGCGTTGGTGAAAAAACATTTGAAAAGCTACTCAAGAAATTTCGGAGCGTTGCCAAGCTCAAAGAAGCTACCTTAGAAGAAATTGCCGCGATGATTGGCGAGGCAAAAGCAAAAATAGTTTATGAAGGTCTTCGTGCACCTTTGCCTGAAAGCTCCACCCCAACTATATAAAATTTTTCTTATCCAACTTTAACCAGTCTAACGCGTTTTTATATAGCAACTGATCTTTGATTTTTTTAGAAACATCCATAGATAAAATCTCTTCCCCGGGCACATGCTCGCCCAACGGAAATGGATAATCGCTGCCAAGGCACACTTTATCGTTACCCAACAAATTCATCACATACTGCAAAAACGAGGTGTCGTGTATCAGTGAGTCCACCCAAAAGTGACCGAGGTAATCGCGCGGATTCACATCATTATCTATGGCCGTTAAATCTGGGCGCACTTTATAGCCCTGCTCTACGCGCCCCACCGTAGAAGGAAAACTGCCCCCACCGTGCGCAAAGGCAAACCGCACTTTCGGAAAGCGCTCAAACACTCCACCAAAAATCATGGAACAAATAGCACGGCTGGTTTCTGCGGGCATACCTACCAACCACGGCAGCCAATATTTACTCATTTGTTTGGCCCCCATCATATTCCACGGATGTACAAAAATGGCCATGTCCAATTCTTGTGCTGCTTCATAAATGGGGAAAAACTGTGGCTCGTTAAGATTAATGTCATTCACATTGCTGCCAATTTCAATACCTACTAAGCCCAATTTCTTGCATCGCTCTAATTCCTTTACGGCTATATCGGCATGTTGCATAGGTACTGTACCTAAGCCAATAAATTTGGTAGGATATCGCTCTACTACTTCGGCAATGTGATCGTTAAAAAAACGCGAAGTATCGTAACAGTGTTCCGGCTTTGCCCAGTAATGAAATAAAACAGGGATAGTAGAAAGCACCTGTACATCCACTTTTGTATGCTTACATTCTTTAATGCGCACATCTGCATCCCAACAGTTATCCTGTATCTCTCTAAAAAACTCATCGTCTTTCATCATTCGCGCACAACATGGCTTGTGGTGGTCTAAATGGATGAATCCCCCGTAGCCAAACTTATCGCTCCAACGGGGCAAATGCTCAGGTATAATATGGGTGTGAATGTCTATTTTCAAGGGTCAGCGGGCTATAGCTTCAAACGTAAAAAATATTACTGCTTGTAAAAAGTATGTGTGCATTGGTAGCTTCCACCGTTGTATGTGTAGTTAAAATTGATGGTCATACGGTTGGTAAAATCGTTGTAATTACCGGTGCCGCTGTAAGTAAATGCGCCTTGCTGCTGCTGAGGTATTTCTATAAAAGTACCCTTGCCGGTGCTGGCATCGGTACGAATGAAAGCCGTAGTACTGGCCACAATGCCAAAAAGGTTATTGATAAGCACGCGGTTTACTTGCGTAGAAGGGATAACATAGCAGGTGTAATTAAAAAAGTTAGAAGACGAACTGTAACACGTTTCCACCACATTAAAAGTACCGCCATTAGAGGTGTAGCGCAAGTAACTCTCGGTGTTGCAATCGGTACCCTCATATCCATCGGCACAATAACAGCCGCCATCTAAACACTGCTGGTTGACTTGGCAAACTACGTTTTTGCAGTTATTGCGGTCACAACTATCAATAGTTGTTAATAGTACAGTGGCCAAAATAATTTGCAAAGTTTTCATCATTACATTTCTTCTATTCATGGTTAGCATTTTCTTCGCCCTAAAATAGCAATTGCATGTTGGCGAAAAATATATTGGCGGTACTCTGGTGTTTTTTAATTCACAGTGCCATTGCTCAGCAAGCTGTTTTTCGTCCGGAGCAACAGCCCGCTGCCCCCGATTACGCTAAAGAAAAATTTTGGAGCGCCTTGCCGTTTCGTACCGATGCAGCCGATAAAATACCTAGTACCGAACAATGGATAAATGATTCACTCAAAGATGCTGATGTATTTTACATCTATCCCACCATTTACATGAGCGGCAAAACCTGGAATGCTGATTTGGAAAACAAAAAACTAAACAAGCGTATTGATGAAAAACCGGTGCGCTACCAAGCCAGCGTGTTCAATGAAAGCTGCCGGGTGTATGCTCCGCGTTACAGGCAAGCCATTATCAATGCATTTTATGGTGAGGAAGGAAAAAAGGCCCTGGAGTTTGCCTATCAAGATGTAAAAACGGCCTTTGAGTATTATCTTAAACATTACAACCATAATCGCCCGTTCATTATTGCCTCACACTCGCAAGGCACCTACCATGCCCGCAAGCTATTGCAGGAGATGATTGACACAACTGCGCTCAAAAACCGAATGATTGCCGCATATATTATTGGCTATGGCATTGACACTGCTATGTATGTTACTTTATCGCCATGCAAAACCGAATCGCAAACCAACTGTTACATTACGTGGGCTTCGTTCAAATACGGTATAAACCCAACCACCAAAGCGTTGTACGGTAACATCTGCATCAATCCATTGACTTGGAATACCAACACTGCCATGGCAGAAAAGGCCTGTAGCAAAGGCGCTATTTTACTTGATTTTAATAAACGATATGAAAAACAAGTATGTGCCGAAGTACACGATGGATACTTATGGGTTAAAGCCAACTTGCCGGTCATCAGCGGTTGGACAAACTTGCACGTGGCCGATTACAATTTATTTTGGTACGACATCCGTGCCAATGTAAAAACTCGGGTGAACGAATTTTTGAAAAAGTAATTTTATCCTCTCATAAACACATCAACATGGAAAATATTGGAACCGGATCACGCATAGAGCACCCCAAATACGGACGAGGAGTAATAGTAGATATGGACGCGGAGTATTATACCATTTGGTTTAGAGATACCAACGGTACCCGTGGCATTGCTCGCAACTTTGAAGGTATGCAAGTGCTGGAAGCTACTGCTGCCGATGTAGTCCCCATTTCTTTAGACGACATCAAACGAGCAGTAAGCGAAGTGCTGGACGAGAAAGCCGACATTAGCGAAAAAGTAACCTTAGCCAACCGCTGGAACGAAGGTGTATTAATACTCAAACCCGGAGACTCTGCCCTACAACCCAAGGAAATACCCATAGAAACTTTTTTTCATAAGATAGTGATGCTGCGCGACCGCCTGCGGGTAATGGAGCAAAAAATAAATGCTCATTCTAAACTCACAGACGAGGAAAAAATAGAAATGCAGCAATACATCACCCGCATCTACGGATCACTCACTACGTTCAACGTGCTATTTAAGTATAGCGAAGATCAGTTTAAGGGAGCTGCCGGAGAAAAATAAACACTACATCTTTTCCGGCACATCAATGCCCAGCAGTTTCATGCCTTGTTTAATCAGGCGGCCTGTTTGCTGAGTAATGAGTAAGCGAAATTGTTTTTCCTGCTCAGTTAGTGCGGTTAGTATGGGCTGCTCATGATAAAACTTGTTGTATAGCTTGGCTAACTGATACAAATAGTTGGCCATTTCGCTGGGGTCGTATTTATCGGCTGCACTGCGCAAAACGTTTTCATATTCTGCAATATGTATAATCAGTTCACGCTCTTCAGCTTGAAGTATTTGCGGGTAAGTGGTTTTGCTAAACTCTGCTTTACCTGCTTTGCGCAACACGGCACAAGTACGCGCATGCGTGTATTGAATAAACGGACCAGTATGTCCATGCAGGTCTATACTTTCTTCCGGGTTAAAAATAATTTTCTTGTATGGGTTAACACGAAGTATAAAATATTTTAATGCACCAAGGCCTATAATGCGGTAAAGTTCAGTAAGATCTTCATCGGTTAGTTCTTCTATTTTACCCAACTCTTTTGTTTTAGCTTCAGCTATACGCAATACTTCTGCAATTAAATCATCAGCATCTGCGGTTTTCCCCTCTCGGCTTTTAAAGCGCCCGGTAGGCGACTCTACCAGTGCATAACTCAAATGGTAAATACCATCAGCCCATTGCTTGCCTAATTTTTGCAGGGCAAGTTTCAGCACTTTAAAATGGTAGTCCTGTTCATTGGCCACTACATAAATCATTTTGTCCATACCAAACTCTTTGTGGCGAAGTTCGGCTGTGCCCAAATCTTGTGTAATATATATGGATGTGCCATCGCTGCGCAGCAGCACCTTTTCGTCTAAGCCATCACGGGTAAGATCAACTATCACTGCGCCATCGGCACGTTTTTTATATACCTGTTTTTGCAGCCCTTCTTCTATAATGTCCTTTCCTAATTTGTATGTTTCGCTTTCGTAGTAATCTTTCTGGAAGTCAATACCCAACACCTTAAAAGTTTCTTGAAAGCCCTCATACACCCAACTATTCATCTGCTTCCACAAGGCAAGAGTTTCAGCATCATCAGCTTCCCATTTCTGTACCATCTCCTGCGCTTCTTTGAATATGGGGGTCAGTTTTGCTGCTTCATCTTTATCCTCCGGCTTATTGGGTATTACCTCCAATTCGCTCTTTACCACTTCGCCAAACTTCACGTACCAATCGCCCACAAAATGATCTCCTTTAATACCGGTGCTCTGTGGGGTAGCACCATTTCCATAGCGTTGATACGCCACCATACTCTTGCTGATGTTGATGCCCCGATCGTTGTAGATATTTACTTTTGTGAGGTCAAAACCATTGGCCTTCAAAATTTCGCCCATAGCATAGCCGAGTAACATATTACGTACGTGGCCGATGTGCAAAGGTTTATTAGTGTTA
Source organism: Chitinophagales bacterium (assembly GCA_016787045.1). GTDB lineage: Bacteria > Bacteroidota > Bacteroidia > Chitinophagales > LD1 > Bog-950. Next base: position 16,207 of record JAEUVA010000019.1, on the reverse strand, counting down.
GGGCCACAATACTCCAACACAACTTTTTGGTGGTTAGGCGTAAACACACCGTAGTTAATGTTCAGCGCAATTTCATTTAATTTATTTTGCCAGTATGAATGGGCTAACGTAAGGTTCAAAAAACCTTTTACCACGTTATACTCCGTCACGATTCCACTCTCTACCTTAAGCTTATCACCCAGCCATTGTGCGGTTTGCTCCGGATTTTTTTTTGAGTACTTGATAAGCGGAAAAACTACAACCGTAAAATCACCGGTATGTTCCTTTTTAGTGATATTGATGGTTACCTCTGCTTCTGTTACGGCTGCATCAAATTCTTGTTTAAATGCCCTAACGGTAAACTGCTTCAACTGCTGCTCCAACATATTACTATCTATTTGCTTGTTACAAAAAATACTATTCTACAAACTTAAAATCCTAACCGGATACTTACACCGGCCATGGCCTGCGGCTGTTGCAAGCCACCGTATGGCTGCACTACCGGCCGCCAACTCACACTCAGGTCATCACGCATGTTCCATTCAAACAAGTGAGCATCTACTGCTGCATCTACAATGTTGAGGGTGTACCATACTGCTGTGCAAATGGCAGAAATATCTAGGTATCGCTTGTAGTAATCTCTATAGCTTTTAAGTGTAGAAGCATCACTAATCCCATTTACCTGACCTACAGTTAACGGGTTCTCATCTACTTGCAAGCGATATGCATTGCGATACGCATTAAAATTACTTGCGGTATGATACACCGCGAACCCCAGCCCACCAAGACCGGCATACACAATCGGAATTTTCCAATACTTTTTGTTGTATGCCTGCCCCAAGCCCGGCAGCACTGCCGAAAACACAGCGGCCTTTGCAGGGCTGTGGCGCTTTTGTTTTTCGGGTTTAGATTTTAGAGTAGTGTCTGTAGCAATTGCTCGCACTGCGTTTATCTGCGCACTATCGGAAGTGCTGAATTTTACTTTATCCCCCAACGTTTTAGCAGAGTCCTGCTCTGCCTGAACAAAAGAAATTTTCTGCTTTGGTGGCACTTCTACAATACTGTCGTTGGCAGTTTGAGCTTGTGTGGAAGTGGCAAGAAAAACACTTGCCAAATAAAACAGCACGCTATACAAAGACAGCATGTTAACAAACAACTTCGGCTTTGTACTTGCGCCAGTTTTTAGCATGCAGAAATCAACTACCCATGCTAAAAATTTCATCTCTGTATGCACGAAAAACCTTAATGCGTTGGTACGATGAATTGTGTGGTTCATTTTTCTACTATCAGTTCTATAAGCCGAGTGAGGTCTTCATCGCTGTAGAACTTTAGAATAATTTCTCCCTTGCCTTCTTTGGTGCGTATTATCTGCACTTTGGTAGAAAGTGCCCGCATCAACTGGTCTTGCATTTTAATCACAGTAAACGGCACGGTGGGCGATGTATTGCCTTTGCTGCCTGAAATAGTTTTGCGCGGTTTATCTGAGTACGTTTTTACTAAATCCTCTACCTGCCTTACGTTCAGCGCTTTTGATACTACTTCTTTAAAAGCAGCCAGTAGCGATACCGGGTTTTCAATGGCCATCAGCGCTTTGGCATGCCCCATGGTAATTTTTCCATCGCGCAAGCCGGCTTGTACATCGGGCGGTAGTTTGAGCAAGCGCAAAAAGTTAGTAACAGTACTGCGGTTTTTACCTAACCGCTCTGCCAGTTGCTCTTGTGTTAAATCACATTCATCCTGCAAGCGTTTATAGTTGATAGATATTTCTAATGGGTTAAGATCTTCGCGTTGTATGTTTTCTATCAACGCTATTTCTATACTCTCTTGGTCGGTGGCTGTGCGCACATAAGCCGGCACCTCTTTTTTTCCGGCAATCTTTGATGCGCGTAATCTCCGTTCTCCGGCTATCAGTTGAAACTTGTTATTATCTGCCTTGCGTACAGTAATGGGCTGTATCACTCCATGTATGCGGATGGAATCGGCCAGCTCTTGCAAACTTTCTTCTTCAAATGTGGTGCGGGGCTGAAAAGGGTTTACCTCAATTTGCTCCAATGGAATCTGCATCACTACCGCAGTTTGCAGGTTGTTATTAGCACCTATCTGCTTTTCGCGGGTGGCTGTAGTGGTGGTATCATTGGCTTCCAGCAATGCACTTAGTCCGCGCCCCAGCACGCTCTTCTTCTTTTCGCTCATAACAGTATGTTTTTGCAGTTGAGATAAAAAACTCCGGATTAGGCCTCCGGAGTGGTGTTCTCGTCTTCGGCCACTAAATTAAATTCTTTCAACCGATTAGGAATATTGGTGGCGTCATTTCGCTGTAAAATTTCGCGAACAAGGTTCATGTAGTTGATGCTGCCTTTGCTCTCGGCATCATACACTATAGCGGGTTTACCAAAGCTGGGTGCTTCGCCCAGTCGCGTATTGCGGTGAATAATGGTTTCAAACACGATATCCTGAAAATGTCTGCGAATTTCTTCTACCACCTGATTAGCCAAACGCAAACGTGGGTCAAACATAGTGAGCACAATGCCTTCTATCTCTAATGCCGGATTGAGCCGACTTTGCACAATTTTGATGGTATTCAACAATTTGCCCAAACCTTCTAACGCAAAGTATTCGCATTGCACTGGCACCAACACCGAATCGGCTGCGGTTAGTGCATTCACCGTAATTAAACCCAACGAAGGCGAGCAATCAATAATGATGTAATCATAATCGCTGCGCAATTCATCGGTTATTCCTTTAAAAATTTTTTCGCGATTGGGCTGGTTAATGAGTTCAATCTCAGCACCTACCAAATCCAAATGCGATGGAAGTAAAAACAGGTTGGGGGTTTCTGTTTCCAGTATAATATCTCGCGCCTTCACCTCGCCTACCAAACACTCGTACACGCTTGTTTTAATGCTCTTGGGGTCAAAGCCCACACCCGATGTGGCATTGGCTTGCGGGTCGGCATCTATGAGCAGGGTTTTGAACTCCAGCACCGCCAAGCTGGCGGCTATATTGATAGCCGAAGTGGTTTTGCCTACTCCGCCCTTTTGGTTGGCCAGTGTTATCACTTTGGCGTGATGTGTTTTTGCTGCTTCTTTCTTTTTTGCCGTCATCGTAGGTAATTAATTCGTTATACTATTTCTATCGTTTCGCCAATAGCGGGCAATAACAATTCAATTCCGCTGGCGGCAAACTTTTTAACTGCTGCTTCGTGGTCTATTTTGATGTATCCAAACGTATCATAATGTACACCAATCACTTTATTGCACTTTACAAATTGCGCGGCATGTACGGCATCATCTATGCCCATAGTAAAGTTATCGCCAATACAAAGCAGTGCAGTAGTTAGTGGAGCGCAGGTGAGCGGTATCAGTTGCATATCCATGGTCAAAGCCGTATCGCCACTGTAATAAAAATTACCTTCCTCGCTTTCTATCACAAAACCACCGGGGTTTCCGCCATAAGAGCCATCGGGCAAACTGCTGGTATGCACAGCAGCCACATACTTAACCCCTCCAAACTTAAACTTCCATTTGCCACCGTGGTTCATGTGGTGTACCTTAACGCCTTGTTTGGCAAACCATTCTGCTATTTCGTAGTTAGAAATGATTACTGCATTGCAACGCTGCGCAATCTCCAAAGCATCAGCCAAGTGATCAAAGTGCGCGTGTGAAATCAATATATAGTCAGCTGTTACAGTACTTACATCAACATGCTTTGCCAATTCATTTTGACGAATAAATGGGTCAAACAATACGGTTTTGCCCGCTAGCTGCACGCTAAAACAAGCGTGGCCGAAGTATGTAATCTTTAGTGACATTCGCGTCAAATATACTTGCTGTGGTGCGCTGTAACTCGCGTAATTCTCCACCAATACACAGCAAACCTGTTTATACGTGTGTTGAAAAGTGTTTTTTAGGACACTATTGCAAACAAAAACGCCCGCTTTTTGTGCGGGCGTTCTTAAAAAATATGGTATCTAATTACTTGCTGATAGCTAAGCGCTTCACAGCTGTTTTGTTGCCGGTTTGTACTTTTACTAAGTAGGTGCCGGTTGGCAAGTCGCTGTAGTCAAATACACGGCTAAAGTTGTTGTTTACATCGTTAGTAGTAAACGATTTTAACTCAGAACCGATGATGTTGTACAGCTTAACTGTTACGTTACCTTCAGCTCCGTTGATGTTGATGGTTACGTTGCCATTGGTTGGGTTTGGAACAATACTTACATTGTTGCTGAAAGCTACATCATCTAAACCAGTACAGTTAGCAATAGTAACTGACTTTGTAGTAGAGGTAAATTTGCAACCTGCACTGTCTTGCTCAAGCTTAACGTTGTAAGAACCAGGGTTTTGGTAAATGTTTGAACCATCTTTTGTACCAATGCCGAAGTTACCATCACCAAATGTCCAAGTGTAATCCCAACCAGCAGTACGGTCAGAAGTATTGGTAAAGGTAATAGATTGATCTTTACACTTTTGACCACCAGGTACAGTGAAGTTGATGTTGTTGTTCAAACCTCCGGGATATTGAACTGAAGTAGTAGCAGACGCTGAGCAGCCGAAACTGTTAGTTACAGTTACACTGTAATTACCTGGGTATTGAGCAGCTACTGTAGTTGTATTTGCACCGGTAGCACCTGTGCTCCACACGTAGTTTTTGCCGGTAGTAGTTCCGCCAATTGTAGTGGTAATGGTACCAGTACCACCACAGTTAATTACTAATGGGTTAGCACTTGATACGCTTACGGTTACTGCGCGAGAAGTAATGGTAAATGTTTCTGAAACTGTTTGATTGCTGGCATCAGTTACAGTAACTGTAACTACTGCGTTTGTACCACCTAAGGTAAGATTTACTTGTGGATCGCTGGTGCTGCTGAGTGTACCACTTGATGTTGACCAAGCGTAAGTATAAGGTGTTGAAGAGGAACCACCAGCAGATGCGGTTAATGTAGCTGTAGCACCAGGGCAGCCGTTAGTTACATCAGAGGCAATAGCTGCGTAAAAATCTGGAATAACTGCTTTGATATTTGGGAAGATGTACAAATCGCTCATGGTAAAGAATTCGCAATCTGTGCTGTCTGGTCCGCCTTGGTTGCCGTTGCAATCGTTGTAGAAGAAAGTAGTAGGGTATTGACCCGCCTGTGAAGTACCAGCTCCAAAACGGATGGCTCCTAGGGAGTTAAAGTCGGTAACCTGCGCGTTGTAGTCATCCATGATGTATGGTAAGCTTGAGCCGCAAGTAGCATTAGCGCAATCGTTTCTGCGACCGGCTAACAAGTAAAACTCATCGTTGTTTTGACCAAAAAAGTCAACCTGTATCACAAAACGCTTTCCTTGAGGGATAACAATTGGTGTTGCCGGTACAAACGGGAAAGTGCCAATAGCAATAGTACCTGCTTGTGAGCCAGCACCGGTTAATGATGAATCTACGGTTAACATGGCACGTCCATAAAGGGTACCAGTGCATCCTGAATCAGCAAAACTGATCGTGTTTAGGTTGTCAAAATCCCAAACTGATACAACAATAGTATCTGTGCTGTTAGAGTTGCGGATATGACCCAGTGAAACCAAAATGGTGTCTATGGTCATTTGAATCTTAGAAGCCGGATATTCAATAAAAGGCCATGCGCTCACATTGTCTGCATCTACAATCTGTGGATACCACTGGAATGCCCAACGCAGGGTAAATGAAGAGTCAATGGGCAATCTGCGACCAACTTGAAAAATGCGGTCATCATAGTAATCGCCAGAAGTAACGTTAGAGGCATACTGCTCATCCAAATAACCATAGTCAATGATGAAGTTAACGTTCTGGGCGCGGTTATCGCCTTTGTTAGCACGAGCCGGACGGCTGTACTTAGAAGCCGGGTCAATGGTTCTTTTGCCTGCGGTGTTGAACAAAATTTTCTGTCCAGCCACGCTAATGTCTGTTGTGTTTTGCTGGCCAAATCCGATGAGGGCGCAAAGCACAAAAGCAATTGTGAAGAGTTGTTTCATGTTTTGTTTTTTTAAACTTATGATGGTGTAAATGTAAATAAGGGCGGCAAATGAAATCAAAAAACCCGTTTTTACAAACGCTTTTTTACAATTCTATGACAATTGTAAGCAGTGGCTTACCGGTTAAAAAACACAATAATAACTGTCCAAAGCGCTATTACTGCTACTATTTCTTTCCAATTCAATGCATTCAAAAAGTCTTCTTTGCTACACATCACTACGCTGGCATCGGTGCGGTGGCGAATAATCACACCAACGTAAATCAATCCCATTAGTGCCACAGAAATAACGTGTACAAAAAACGAATACTGATTGCTGAAGAGTATAATAAATGGGGATGCTAACAAAAGTGGAAATACAAATACCTGTCTGGACATGGCATCTTTGCCGGATTTGGTTTGGATAAGCCGGGCCGAAAATGAGAAGGTTTGAAGCTGTGGTGCAATAAATATGCCCCATAGCACCGCTAATACAGCGGCTAGTATGGTAGCCGGTAAAAAATATACTCCTTCGACCCTAAACCAAGTAGCTACAATGGAGAAAGTTTGATAAAAGCCAGTTAAGCCGCCTTTTGACCCTACCGGCAATATAAACAACTGGGTTAAAAGCAGGTTTATTAGACACGTTTGCATCCATAAAAAAAACAACTTGCTGCGGGTAGCCACAGAACTGTAATTGATAAACACAAACTGTGTAATGTACGCCAACACCAAACAAATAATTGGTGGCATGGCATATATCATAACAACCCGTACATTACCCCACATGTCCCAGGCAAATGGCTTGGCCACCACCCAATGGTAGCCAAACTGGGTTTCGTAACCGAGGAGTGTGGTAAAGGTATATATATACAACTGAACAATCAATTGAGTGAGCATAAATGCCCCCAACAAAAAAGTGGCAGAGGTAACAATCCGCTTTAATTTACTGGGTATGGGGTCTACAATTGCCCCTTGTCCGCCAAACTGATAGGCAATTTTTGTCATGCGTTAGAAATTTGTTGGTCGCTTAAATATTTCATCCAAAACCGAATTAAAAGAAAAACTAATGAATACGTAACAATAATAAACACAAAAGAATGGTGAAACACAAAAAACGGACGCGGCAAATATATATACACAAACCCCAATATAACCATGCGGGAGATATTTATTGCCGCAATTCCCAAAATACCAATTGGAATAAACCACAACTTGTTTTTCAATGAACCGCTAAACAAAAATATGCATGCGCTAAAGATAAACATGGCAGGTATAGCCAAGCAATGCTCATCCATAGAAATGGTTCCTTTTGTACCAATATGATGTAGTGTGTTGGCAATACGTATGGTTTGCACACCCATCATAGCCAGTAGCTGGTGCGTAATCTCTGCATAAACAATGCCCAGCACATCTACTATCTTTTTCCACCCCTGACCAAGCCACCCTCTGCTGTTTTCAATAAAGCAATACAACACTTTCCAAGATAAGTACACGCCTACAATTTGCACCACAAAGCGGTTGCCCTTATCGCGTAAAAATGCGCGGGCTTGATGTAAAACTGGCAGAGCCATATCCTTGCAAAAAAAGCGGAAGTTTTCACATCTGCTTTATTTGGTAAACCCGAAGGATGATTACGCCAGTTCTTCTGCTTTACTTTTCATCACCTTGCGGCCATACAGCGCTGCTCCGGCTGCCAATAGTATTACTCCGCCATCTATCGGTACGGCTCCTCCCGGGGGCGGGCCGCCCTGGCCTTGTCCGCCACCACCACCACCCGGTTGGGCATTGGCGAGTATGGCGGTGCTTAATAAAAGCGCAGTTAGTAGTATTTGAAGAGTTGGTTTCATGTTTTTTGTAGTTGACAGTTGTGAGTTGTGGGTTGCCAGTTTTTATCTGTTTATTAGTTGAAAATAAACTTCCGTTATTCTCTTTTTATTTAATCAATACTTTGCCGGTTTTTGTCTGATTGGCTTCCTTCATTTTCACTATCGCATACCATTCGTTGCCGGTACCCAGTTCTATCTCTGTACGTTTGCTTGTAGTAGTTACCTCTTTGATGGTTTGGCCTATTAGGTTGGTAATGATGATAGTAGCGGGTTGCTCGGTGGCTCGCTCAATAATTGCTTTACTTTGGTAGCTGTATATACGTATGTTTTGCGAAGCGTTTGTATTGCTGATACCAACGGGTTCCACAACTTCTTCTTTCTTAAACACAATGCTGTAGCGACCTTCAACTGCTTCTCCTCCATTTAGTGCTATCTGAATGCCTGTGCCCGTGGTGCTTAGTTCTGTAAGGGTGTTGGTTAAAGCATCTTTGAGTTGGGCAACTAATCCGTTCAAATTCAGTTCGGTTGTACTTAAGGTGTACAGACCGGTATCTTTTGCCCAAAGTACCAAAGGTAATTCGGTGGTTTCCACCACTTCGTCAATTACATTGATAGCATACTCTTTACCGCTAAGTTTGTAGCTCATATACACTGTGCTGCCGGCAGGTATTTTTAGGGCATCGTGCTCTTCGTCATAGCTCAATGTGGCTGCGGCATCTGTATAGGTAACTACCTCATCAATATTTCCGTTGCCGGTAAGTTCTAAACGGATTTCATTGTCTAGTGATCCGGTTTTAAAGAATGGAGTGGTTGCGTTGGCTACCCGGATACCGTTATCAAAGTTAAGAGAATGGTTTCCGGTGGCTTTAACGAAAAATCCCTGGCCTATACCGATATTATCCGTAGCGCCTAGGGTACCTGTAACACCGTTAAAACTTCCCCAATTACCGGTGTATTCGCCAGTGGTGTTAAACACATAGTACGCAGCCGCCACTTCGCCCGGGTTAAATGATTTAAGCCCGTTCCAACTGATTGGCGATGGATAAGGATTACCGGTAAAATTCCAGCCATCTTCGCTTGGTGTTGCAGTTGCTGTTAAAGTGATGTTTCGGTTTACAGTAGCATTATTTGGCGTGCCGGTGAAATCGATTGTGTAAGGCATTCCGGTGTATGTACGCACCGCAAAGCCCTGTGCAGCATTCATCACATTGGCGGTGCCAGTGCGGCTAATCCAACCGGTGTAATAATTGCCGCTTGGTGTAGAGAGATTATTGTTGGCTGCTTCGTCATACACCTGTACGTTAGGGTATGGGGTGTAAGAGTACCAGCAGTTAACGCCATCCTGTCCAAATATTGAAACATCATCTGCTAACTCAGCTACGGTGGCACTTACCGGAGCGCTGATATTGCGATAACCATCAAACGTGTTACTCACATAACGCTCTACGGTTAGTTCACCGTTGTATGTGCCGCCAAAAGAGAAGTTATCCAGATAAGCTGTGCGTGAAGCATCTGATTTTAGTGCCACTTTACCATTAGTGGTGGCTGTAAATGTGCTGCTGTTCAAGGTTAACGCATTGTACACATTCACCTGATTGCCTGCAATGTTGGCTACGGTTCTGCTGCCATTTATTTGCAGGGTGTAGAAGTTGGTAGCTCCATCTATGGTTTTGTTTGTACCCCCCAACACTACCATACTTGTGCCTCGGTCAAAAGCATTTACTCCATCGGTTAGCCAATCGCCATCTACATTTAAAGTATGGGTGGCGGCTTTAATGCGGCCTAACCCATCGCCAATATCGGTGATGGTTAGGTCACCTAATACAGTGGTATTGCCCACCAAATTTTTGTCTCCTGCACCGGTGATATTTAAGTGAAAATAATTGTGTGTGTTGGTGATGTTTTGTACCGAAGTACCATCGTATTCTACGGTAGCCCCGGTGTTAGAAAAGTTATAGGTGGCTGCATTGTTTTGCAAACTGCCCGAAACGTTTCTTAAGCCATTAGCATTTTTGGTTCGTGCAGTAGCGCTGGCGCTTAATGTAAACGAAGAGTAGGTACCGCTGATGGCCTTATCGCCAAAGTTGAGTGTGCCATCTACGGTTATTGGACCGGTGTTGATGGTTTTGTTATCGGTCAGGTTGGTAATACAGCCGGAGGAAATTTTTAACCCCAGTGTAGTGTTGCTTAGGGTAATAGTGCCCGATCCACCTAGCACTGCGGTGGCTCCGGCAGCGCCCTGAATAACGATTTGGCCGGAGTTGCTGTTTTGGGTAAGGTTACCGGCACCGGTAATGCCAAATACGTGGGTTTTGGTGCCGGAGTTAGCCCAAACTAATACTTTGCCGGACACTATTTCTGTAACTGCATAGATAATAGTAGGGTTGGTGCCGCCATGGTTTGAAGCTGAGCCGCTGATTTTAAACAGCGGTTTATCGGTAATAGCCGGGCGATTGAAAAAGTAGCGCAAGCCGGAAGAAGAAAATATGCCATTCACGTTCCAGTAGAAGGTGGCGCCATCTTGCCATTGAATCAGGTCTTCGTAGAGGCCAAATCCGTCATAGGTCCATTCGTCATTCGCCCAGCCGTCTGCTTCGCCCGCACCAATGTGCTGTGCTTCAACCATACCTCCGGTTTTAATCAACACCGATGGAGCGCCATTCACATAAAACAAGGATTGGTTGGTAGCCGTAAGCAAAATTCTTCCGCCATTTTCTACTACTAAATCATCTCCTGTTTCATCGTTTATCGTCCAGTTATTGTTTGTGCTACCGGCATATTCTAATGTGCCAAACACCACCACCTGGTCGTTTGTAATGTTACTATTGATAGTTACAGTATGCCCTGTTTGTATGGTTACGGTATTCGCTGTTTGAGTAGGGGCAATAGTCGCATTATTCCATGTTGCATTGTCTGGAGAACTTTCCCATGTACTGGCTAATGTCCAGTTGCCGGTTTGCTTGCTGCGGAAATAATCGGTATTGCTACTGGCAAAGAGGATGTTGAAGTTATTGGAATTAACTGGAGCTAAACTGCCCGAAGCAGCAGTGAGTTGACGCCCTGTGGCGATGGCCGTATGTATAATGCTGGTAAACGTAGCTAACCCTGCTGTGGCACTAATATTTATGGGGCTTGAATTAAGGGTGCCTGTAGAGGTGATTGATACCACGGCTGCATAATCCAAATCGCGCACATTATTATCATCGGCTGCCTCTACGCTTGGAGAAGGCGACATAGCGGCATTTATGTTGACGTTGCTCGTATTTTGAACAAAAAGCAACTTTGTGGCTTCTACTTCTATGCGGTTTCGGTTGCCTGTAATGCTACTGGTTTGGCTGCTAAACGAAGCAAAACTAGATCCACCCGATGCTGCACTAACATTTGCCGAGGTGATGGTAAAACTCAGTTGTGCATTGTCGGTAATTGTGCTGGGGGTGTTATTAAATGAAACTCGTAATGTATAATATGCTGAATTTCCATCGTCCGGTGCAGAAATGGATAATCCACTAAAGTTGATAGTGCCGGCTCCCACGTTTATTACGGGTGAGGCATTAACCAATGTATTGCCATTAAAAATGGCTGCGGAGCGAATGCTGCCGATGTTAGCCACTGCACTAAAGGTTATGGCCGATAGGGTAGTTGTAGCGTTATCGGCATCTGTTAAGGCAGCACCATCGCGTACTCTAAAACGCAACATACCTACTGAGTGCCCGGTATTAGAGATGGGGTTTCCTTGGTAGTCTTTATATAAAATATCTGTATTGTAACTAAATCCTGCATCCATTTCTACATCGCTTGTTGCACTATAGCTGCCGGTACCGCTCACGTCAAAGGTATAGGTTTGCTCGCCAGCATCAGGGTCATCGTTAGTAATACTGATGGTGGCGGTTTGTGCAGTGGTATTGGTAGGGGTAAAAGTTACTACAAAAGTAACTGGCGAGCCGCTTGTGATGGTGGTAGAAGATGGTTGAGTGGTAACCGCAAAGGCACTTGAACCACTAATAGCAACAATGGGCGAGCCGGTCAGGTTAATTGTGCCTGTGCCGTTATTTTCTATAGTAAATGTACGGGTGCTGGTTTGGCCAATAATGGTGGCGGGAAAGAGTGTATGGTCAGCAGCGCTTGGGGTTACATCACCATCTACGATGCTTACTCCGTTGCCTAACACATTGATATCGGGAGATGATACGTTCAGAGTAGTGCCGGTAACTGTAGTTTCGCTAGAGTAATTAAACGCTTTATCCACTGTATATACTTTATACCAATATTGTGTATTAGGAGATAAACCCACATTATCGGTAAATGACAGGGTGCTACCTACGTAGCGAATAGTGCCGGTTAGCGATCCGGTGCCATTTGTGATGGTATTGCCCACTGCATAAATGCCGTTTTGGTTAGGGTCGTTATCGGCATTGGGGCTGGTGACGTAGCGCACTACTACATATCCGCCACCATCTACACCGCCTGGTGCGGGTGCCCAAAATACGTCTAAGGAGTTGGTGGTTGGGTTAGATATGGTAACGGTGTTGGTAGCAACGGGGGGGGTGTTGTCTACTGCTCCATTATACATAACTACATCATCTATGTACATGGTACCGCCCGTGCCTAGTTGACGAGTAATCACTGCTCCGGCCAAATTCGTAAAGGTGAAAGATGCCCTAGTGTATGTAACTTTTTCCCAAGTATTAGCTGCTGAAGGAACTGCATAGTTGCTCGATTGTGCATCTACTGTTGTTCCATCACCTATGGCAGATTGGCTTTCTTGTGTATTTGTGGTACTTGAAACCCTTCTGTACCACTGGAGTGTTACATTTGATGTTGTGCTGCTAACTGTTACCAATGGTGTCCATACTCTTCTTCCGGTAGCGCCATTGGTTACATTTAATGCAGTGGAGCCAGAGCGTACTACGGTGGTTTCGGCACCTATAGTTTGTGTGTTGTTATTTTTTACCCACTTACCAGCTTGAGCTGAGGTAAAAGTGGTGTTATCAATGGTAGCTCCTTCAAAGCCACCATTCATGGCCGGATAGCTGCCTATCACTTGTTGCCCAATACTTTGGGTGATAGCTAATGTGCAGATAAGAAATGTGCTGAGTAAATTAATGTTTTTCATACTTTATGTAATAGTGCCGCAAAATTAACCCAACCAGCCCCTGATACAACAGAATAGCGTTATCTTTTTGTTACTGTTTTTAGTGCTGTAATAACCTCAACACAAACGCAGGATGCTAAGTGGTAGCCACGACAGGAATCGAACCTGTATTTAGAGTTTAGGAAACCCTCGTTCTATCCATTGAACTACGCGGCCGGGCACACAATTTCAAATATCAAGGGGTAAAAAAATACCCGATAGGCGATGTGCGACTTTGCGTTAAGCGACAAACAACAAGCCCACAACAGACAACTCACAACCCACAACTCAAAACTATAAACCACAAACATTAAACCACAAAAGCACTTCTCAGCAAATGGTATTAGTAATATGTGGGTCTGCGAACTCCGGCTAAGTGTTTCACTAAGCGAATCACCTGGCAGGTGTAGCCATACTCATTATCATACCACGCATATACCACTACGCGCTTGCCATCTTCACTTACTATGGTGGCTTTGCTATCTATTTCACAAGCATGTGAGTTACCAATTACATCGCTGCTTACAATCTCTTCAGAAACTGAAAAATCGATCTGCTCTGCCAATTTGCCAAACAAAGAAGCATTGCGCAGTAAGTTGTTTACTTCCTCTACGGTAGTTTGCTTTTTAACCGACAAACTCAAAATCGCTAATGACACGTTGGGCACAGGCACACGCACTGCGTTAGAGGTGAGTTTACCTTTCATGTGCGGAAACACCTTGGTTACTGCTTTGCCGGCACCGGTTTCGGTAATCACCATATTAATAGGCGCTCCGCGGCCTCTGCGCGATTTTTTGTGGTAGTTATCCAGCAGGTTTTGGTCGTTGGTGTAAGCATGTACGGTCTCAATGTGCCCTTGCTCTATGCCTAAAGAGTTTTCAATTACGTCAATTACCGGTACAATGGCGTTGGTAGTGCATGATGCAGCAGTAAATATTTTGGATGATGAACCGCTATATTGCTCGTGATTTACGCCATAAACAATATTGGGAACCTCACCTTTGCCGGGAGCTGTTAAAACAACCATGCCTGCACCTTTAGCTTTGAGGTGTTCACCAAGCGCATTTTCATCGCGCCATACGCCTGTGTTGTCTATGATAATGGCATCGTTAATACCGTAGGCGGTATAGTCAATTTCTGCAGGAGAGCTGGCTGATATCATTTTTACGGTATGTCCATTGATGCTAATGGCATTGTTTTCTGTATCGGGTGTTACTACTCCTCCAAACTTTCCGTGCACAGAATCTTTGCGAAGCAAGCTGGCGCGTTTGGGTAGATCATCGGTAGAGCGCTCTCGAGTTACAATGCCTTTGAGACGCAACTGGTGCCCGCTGCCGGCATGATCCATCAAAATACGAGCCGCCAGGCGACCAATACGGCCAAAGCCGTACAACACCACATCTCGTGGCACTAATGGCTTGCGCTCTCCACCAAAGCCGTTAAGCTTAGCTTTTACAAACTCTTCTACAGAGCCAAAGTTTTTGCCCTCTTCGTTGTACTCGCGGCTCAGGCGGCCCAGGTCAATTTTGGAAGGCGCAATATCCATTTTGCTGATAGCAGCAGCAAAATCGCGCGACAAAGCCACAGATAACTGCACACCCGAAAACTGTGATAGATAGTTGTGGTCGTGAATAATTTCGCTCAGTTTTTTGTCAAAAAACTTTCTGCGAAAAAGCACCAACTCCACATCTTTTTCCAGCAATAACTTACTGGCAGTGTTTTGAAGCTCAAGGGCGGTTTTCTCGGTTTCTACCCACTGTTGCAATTCTGCGTTGTACTTATCAGCCATGCTCAATAAATTTTTTAAGAGTTAAAATTTGAGCCGCGAATATGAAATATTTTGGGGAGAGTGCAGAGATGATATTAGTTGTTATATCAAGAATAAAAAAGCCGCTTGCTAGAGCGCAAGCGGCTTTAAATTAAGTAGGTGTGTAAAGATTAGCGACCCTTTAACTGGTCACCCTTTAGCACTTCAAACTCGGTAGTGTTAACCTGTCTGATGCTCACTTGTGGCAAAACCTTTTGAATCTTTTTCTTGGCAACGTCCAAAGATTCATTGGTAATGATGACCATTTCGGTGGTGCTATTAAGCTGCATTTTTAGCTGCTGACCAAACAATACCTGTAATTGATGACGGGTTTCAGACCAATCTCCAGTGGGTTTTACCAGTATGATATTTGACGCTGTTTGCTGTGCCATAGCCACTAACATCATAAAACTGGCAATTGCGAATATTATACTTTTTCTCATAGTGTATGTTTTTATTTGTTTGTTGCGTGGAAATTGAATTTAGTATTGGTGGGGATAGATGATAAGTTTGTAATAAGTACTCTAAATCCGGAAGGAGTAACCGTATTAACTGCTGCTACTGTCATTGGAGTAGCTCCCGTTACCACTACATAATAATCTTCCACTTCACCATAATAAATGTTGCATCCAAATCCACACGCTTGGGTAGCAGCCGGAGTACAATTGTAGCTGTTTCTAACTCTCATTCTATAAGTACCCGGACCTTGTGCACCTGGCACGTTCACGTTTAATGTAGCGGTTGCTGTTGAAGCACCTGAGGTAGCCATCTGTTCGGCAGCATCAAATGTTCCGTTGTTATCCCAATCTACCCAAACAGAGTAACCTTCAGGCCAAGATCCTTGTGGTGTCGCCAACACGGTAAACGCCTGACCGGGGTTAACAGTAACCGGTCCCACACCAGTGTAATCAGAGTACCCCACACCTCCACTCGCACAACCGGTACCCAAATTACTAATGTTGGTGCTTCCTCCGGTGGTTACCAAATCATTGGTAAAGTCATCATCTAAACAACTATAAAAAGGAACTCCAAATGAGGCATCGTAGGATGGCAGGCAGTAAGGACCTGGGTTGGCTGCTTGTGCAAAGATAACTTCAGGCGTTACCACTACAGCTGGCGTAGCACCAAAAGCTGTGTTAAAGGTAACTTGGTATTGACCTGCTCCAATGGAAGCAGTAGTAAAGCCAGTACCATTTAACACTCCTCCTGCAGAACTTACTACTCCAGATAACATATCGTTCAATGGGCCTGTAGGACCAGTGGCTCCGGTTGCTCCTTGAGGACCGGTTGCTCCATCAGCACCAGTTGGGCCTTGTGGTCCGGTAGCTCCGTCTGCTCCATCGGCTCCGTCATTGCCTGCAGGGCCTGTTGGGCCTTGTGGGCCAGCTCCGGCCGGTTGCCATGAACCATTGCCTGACCCATCTGAAGTAAATACATAGCCCGCATTCTGTGTGCCATCGTTTATCCGTACAGGGCCATTAAATACACCCGCATTG
>JAEUVA010000012.1 GCA_016787045.1 Chitinophagales bacterium | reverse complement strand
AGTTTCAGAGCAAGTTGAATCTAATTTGAAGCTGATTAACGATGTATATCTCAATACGTTAGCCATTGGAATAGACACTTTCACACAAGCACAACTGAATGTGCTGTATTACTTAGCTTTACAATGCCCCTTAGCGGGTGGAAATCCTGTTTATCGCGCTCGTGGCATGTTGTCTGCTATAATTGATACAACATATAACGATACAAAACTATGTAGTGATGATGGATACAGCTACAAAAAAGAGCGCACCCCAAAACCAAAAGCTAACAAAACTAGTATTAAACAACAGCAGTTCTATTTGCAGCCCAACCCTGCAAAAGATGTAGTAACGATACTCTCATCTTGGGATATAACCGAAGAAGTGAGGTTGCAACTTATTGACTACACGGGCAAATCAGTACTGCAAAATACAATCCACTTCACAGACCGAAAGTACACCCTGCCAATCAGCAGCTTTAGCGCAGGAGTGTATCTGCTTCGTTTGCAAACCGCCAGTGGCGAAACATCTGTTCACAAACTAAATATTGAGTAATGAAAGTTCAAAAACAATACTTTCTGCTTATGCTCCACCTTTTGGTAGCACTCAACAGTACCGCGCAAAAAGAAGATTACGTTTGGTTACAAGGGTATGACAGTAAATATGGATACAATCAAAACCTAAACCATTGGTTCGGCATAAGCAAGTTTGATTTTAATGATGATACACTGAAAGTGAGTTATGATAGCTTGGGTATAAGTTTTTACAGAGCGAACACTAGTTTTTGCAACAACGATGGCAACCTCATTTTTTATACTAATGGCATGCAAATACGCAACGGGTTAGACGAAGTGATAGAAAATGCAGATAGCTTGAACTGGGGCGCGTATGCAACTCATGTCAACACGTTAGCATATGAGTTAGGGTACGCCACTACTCAAGGCATATTTGCATTAGCATCTCCATCTTTCACTAGCCAGTACTATGTAGTTAATACTTATATAGATACTAATATGGGTGGCACATTAGTGCGCAATGTTCGCTACCATTTGTTAGACATGAACCAAAATGCCGGACATGGTGAGCTCATTCAACGCGATGTTAATATTTTGCAAAGTGTGCTGGCTTTAGAAATGGCAGCGATACGTCATGGCAATGGGCGAGATTGGTGGATAATAGCCCGTCAGCAAAACAGTAATTGTTACCACCGTATACTCTTAGACCCTACCGGCATACACGAACTACCTAACTTGTATTGTGGTGGTGGCTATATGCCACAAAACGATTTGGGCGCATTTGCTGTCTCACCAGACGGCAGCAAGGTAGCACACCTCACCACTTACTATGGTATCAATATATTTGATTTTGACCGTTGTAATGGAGAGTTGAGCAACCCAATAAACATACCGGTACAAAACGATACGGTATGGACAGCAGGTGGTTTGGCTATTTCCCCCAACGGTCGCTTTTTGTATGCAGGCATGGTGTTACACGTTCGGCAATACGATTTGCAGGCACCCGACATTGCCGCCAGCATGGATACCATTGCCGTTTATGACGGCTCTCAAAATCCTTTTGGCAGCTATTTCCAAACTATGCAGTTAGGGCCAGATGGTAAAATTTATGAGAGTTGTGGCAACAGTGAAACAGTTTACCATGTGATCAACTATCCCGATAAAAAAGGCGATAGCTGCGAGTTTGTGCAACATGGTATTGATTTGCCAAGCTACTGTCTTGGTGTACCCTACTTCCCCAACTACCGCTTGGGTGCATTGCCCGGCTCCCCCTGCGATACATTAGGTACAAGTATCTCACAACCCACAACCCGCAACCCGCAACTCACCATTTTCCCCAACCCCGCCACCGAGTTCGTAGTCATAGATTACGCCACCGCAGCAGATTGGAGCAAAGGCGAGTTGCACTTGTTTATTTACGATACCAAAGGCGCAGTAACCCACCACCAACCCCTACCCATGTACAGCGGCTTCCAAAAAATTGCCTGCACCCAATGGCCCAGCGGAGTATATCAAGCCACCATTAAGCGCGGAGAAACAACCATTGCAGTAGGCAGAGTGGTCAAACAATAATAAATATCATGTTCCCCATATTTTGTTCAAGTAACACGCTATTTCCCCATGCTTCTGTTGTTGGTGAAAACACCCAACAACGTCTCGGCTGGCATATCGCAGGAACACCAACAGGGGCTAAATGAGTTGGAAGCAGTTTTGCAGATAAGCGCAAAAGATTTAGAGAAGTTAGCCATCAAAATTCCTATAGAAAAAGTAAGGGCTGCCGTAAAACAAATATATAACGTAGATATAAGTAGCACCCTAAACAAAGAATCTGCTAGAGATATTATTCAGGCAAACAACAAACTCTCCCTCCAGGATACTGAAAAATTCATTAATCTTTTAAACTCATAGCGCATGACAGATAAAAAGTTCTTAGAATTCATAGGTGATTTTCATACTAAAGTAGTTAAAGAGAAAGAAATTCTTTCCGTTTATAAAATTATTGACCAAGAAGGAATAAGCCGGTGGGGGCTAAGCGCTATTGAAAGCAACTATGTATATGTAGATTGCGGTAGAAGTTCCCCAGGTCTGCCCAAAGGAGCAAAATTTGAAGTGGCCTTCGCCTCTAAAGCCCCCAAAGACTTTATTGAAATTGATTGTGAGGTGATTTCTATACAAGATCAGCGAGGGCGAGAAGTAGATGTAGCCCCTGAGTATCCGAACGGTATATGGTGTTTGTTAAAGTTCCCTGAAAAAGTGCCCGACCTATTTGATCAATGTCAAAAGTATTCAGAGAAAACATACTTGCCACGTCACGATTTTTTGTTCTTAACTTCTAAACCCATTATGGAGTTAATACTTGAAAGGTGGGAGGAGAGTTTAACAGCATAATAAACATCAAAATTTATCTTACATTCAACCTTAGCGGTATGCTTAACACCGCAGCAACGGTTTTTGACAAAATAGCAGTCACACTCTCTAACGATAAAAATCCATTGAAAAAATTCTCCGCCCTTTTCCGAGACATTTCATCAAAACTTGCCGAGATAAAAGGCGAACTCAAAAAAGCAGGCGAAACCGTCATCACAGGACTTGAACTAATCAACGCATTTTTATGTGGAGTTATCAATGGACTACTTTCGCCCTTGTTGGTGTTATAGCTTCGGCTCTGCCGATGCGTCACCAACAAGTAAAAACCCGATACAGGAGAAATGGAAACTAGCGGTTTATCCGGAAGATTACAGGTGGTCATCGGCCAAGTTTTATTTGACAGGAATAGATGTGTTTGGATTTTTAACCCATTATGCAAGTGGAGAATGAAATACATGGTTTACTTATTGGCTCGGCTTCTGTTGTTGGTGATAACACCCAACAACGGCTCGGCTGGCATATCACAGGAACACCAACAGGGGCTAAAGGGTAAAGTGGTGTTAAGTCATGGTGAATATAAAGAAGCATGTAACAGCTGTAATCCTCTATTAGAGTATTTCAACATTAAAGAATTTAAAGTCATTTAAATATGGAATTTTCAGAAAAGTCAAAAAAACTTTTAACCGAGATGGGGTGGAAAGAAAGCAGGTCTGTTTCAATTGAAGAACTAAAACTGCCTTATGATGACTATCCGGATGTGGCACTTAGTTTTCTAAAAAAGTATGGAAATTTAGAAGGGAATTGTGAAAAGCAAAGCTACTCAGCTGTTATGAATACAATTCATATATATCCTGAACAAGATAAAGAAGATTTAGGAGGAGATTCTGTTTATGCCTATTACGAGTCTCTTTTGGGAAGAAAATTGTATCCGATAGGAGTTTATTTACCAGATGGTTATCATATCTGCTGCGATTTTGATGGGAGGGTTTATAAGATTGGCGAATATTGCTTTTATGTTGGCAAAAATCTATACGAAGGCATAGAGAATATTTTACTGATGAACACTATCCAATCTTTTCAATTAGACGAAGATACAGGGAAATGGTGGAACAGAGATGGCAAACATGTAGAGTTGCCGTCATTAGAATGATGTTTTTTTACCAAACCATGCAAGTTCGCGAGGGCTACATCGGCAACCTCAAAACTGGCGATGCCACCGGCCCTTTGCAATGGGAGTTTTTAGAAAGATGGGGCGAAACTTTTTTAGAGACCACATTGGAGTTAATTCAAACAAAACCACTGCAATGAAAACCACCTTTAACATAGAATACTTATCAGAATGGGAAACAAAAAATAGCCCAGCTCATATAGAAGAAGGATGTATTCAAGATTTTAAGAACGTAAAATGGACTTTTCTTGATACTCTGTATGAAGTAAATCGGTATAGCCCTGATTTATCAAGATATACTTACGTTAATCAATCCAATTTATTGGTGTTATATGACAATGAACCAAGATACAGCCCCAATCACCCTCACCCCAACAACTTAGTTTTATACAATCTGAAAAAAGAAGTAGTTAAAATTATCGCTCCTCCTAAAGCCAGGAAATTTTTCATGGACTTACCCTTTGAGGCATACATTCGCGTAAACAACGGCCAAGGAGCTTTTATTGATAAGCTAACTTCGGGGGGGCAAATTGCAATACTCTACATTCTTCCCAGAAGGTTGGAACGTAGAGCGGATAAAGGAGGAGATAGCTTTTGCTTTCAAAAACAAATCACCCAAAGAGGGCAGTTCTACAATATTCAGAGGTTACAGCACTGATAATTTAGAGATATGGTTCGTAATGATCAATAACGATATACGAACTGTATATCCAATCCGTAAAATCAAGTAATATGTTAGAGTATAAATTTCATAAGCATAGTGCTTATACATCTCACATTCAAGTAAAAGCACCTTACGATTTGCTTGAGTTGGCAATTGATGTTGACAGAACATCGCAATTTGTAGGTGAACTAATTGAAGGTATAACCAAAGTAAGCACAGGCGAAAATCCCGATTATAGCTGGCAGAGCCAAGCTGGTGTTTTGGTGTATGTATGTGGGTATGATGCCAACGATATAGAAGAACCGGAGGGCGGCTGCTACATATACTCACTTACTGATGATGACGAAGAACCTAAGTTTAAGGTTAGTATTGACGAAATGCTAAAAATGCTTACGGAATACAAACAGTTTTTAATAGACAACAAACGGTAGTGAATGTGTTCTTCCTTTATTCTGTTTTCTTAGTTATAGAACTCGCCACCCTCGGTGGCGAGGCCGCCACAGCCGGAATGCTCAAAAAAGCCAGCCGTGATGCTTTGGAGTTGATGCCCGATGCCTCAAAAAGCGAAATTCAACTCAAAAAAGCAGAGCAAGAACTAAAAAAACTTGCTGATATAACCGATGAAGCAGCCGACATCGCTACCGATACATCAAAACTCACAGGCGAACTTTACGAGCGGTTCATACAATCACAGCAAGTAGCAAAGAGGTATCAAAAGTTAATTGAAAATATAGATGCCCTAAAGCCCTTTTCAAGCATCTTAAAAGGCAACATTGGCGAAATAAAAACTGAACTACACTTTTTAACCAAAGAATGGACTTTCGGCAACAATACTGGTCGCTTTGTTCGCCTACACAAGCATGAGATTACAGACCTTTACGAAGCGGGGCGCAAAGGCATTGACCACGTTTTTGAGTTTACTAACCCGCCTCCTAAATATTTTGTGGTGGAGAGTAAATACCGAACAAACTTCACAGGCATCCCACGTTTAGACAAACTAGTAGACGGAACTATTCAAATGTCATGGGACTGGATAACAGACCCTCTGAGATTTGAAAGTGCGCTTTCAAAAGCTGATGTATCTCGCATTCTAAACGCAGCAGATAATGAACTAAAACTTGTGCTATCAAAAGTTGATCAAAGCGATGTCATTACACTTTATGAGATTGATAAAACGAACGTAAACAACATAAAAAGAATAATACTATAATGAGAGATAAATCAGGAAGAAAAAGCAACTTTAGTGGTTACATAAACGAAGTATTGGAGGTTTTACCACAATACTTAGCCAATGAGAATAACAAAAAATTTGAAGATTATAGGTTACGGGCTATACACAGAGCAATCATGACTTATAATTTGGCCGTAGCTTCAGCACACTACTCTGAGGGTGGCAGTAAGGAAAAAGTAAAGGAGCATCTCCTAGAATGTATCAGGGTCTTTGAGAATCATTTCAAATGGATACCAGGAAAAACCGTTTACCAATCCATGATTGACCCAATAGCACTTGCAATTTTAACAGATATTGATTTAAGCGACTTCAAACGCATTACTAAAGTTTTAGAGCGCGACCGTGTCCAAGACAAGCTACTTGACTACCTCATAAAATACAAACAGCCAGACTGGCAAGGAAACAGCGATGGCTTTATTCAAAAAGAACCCTACGAAGCTATCTCAAAAGCAATAGATGAAACTAATTCTGAATCAGGCATTAAATTGATACAGAACTATCTTTCTCCGAAAGTGTGGTATCATGGTCAAAGAGATTCGGGGTGGCATAACGCACACACTAATAAAAATCTGAACACCTACTTTGGCTATTGGTCTTGGGAAGCAGCTGCTCTTGTAAAGGCCAAAGGTTGGGATGATGAAAAATTAAAAAACAGCGACTACTACCCGTATGATGCTGTGCATTGGTAAACATCCAATCTTAATAAAATATTTTTTTTAAAATCACACTAAAACAAAACACCATGAAAAAATCGCTCTTACTCCTCACAGCACTTTTTACAGTAGTTTTCTTCTTGCACTCCTGCAAAAAAGAATCCGAACCACAAGATCCGGCAGATAGCTACGTTGGTATTTGGTTAGCCAACGATACTTTAACATATCCCGGTTCGACTCCTGTGTATAAATCTTACAACTTCTCTGTAACAAAAACTACCCCAAACACAGTATCTTTCACTGGTTTTAGTTCATATTCAACAAGCGTAAATGCTACAGTGTCAGAAACAGCCATAGCATTCACCAATGGCTCTGATATTGGAATTGTAAACTTTTTAGGAAGCAAAAACGGTAGCATCATGACCTACACTTACGCAACAATGAATGGCAAAAGCGTAACTGGCAAAGCCACTAAGCAGTAATAAAACACAATAGCCGCTCCCGGAGCGGCTATTGCAATTTCAAACCATCTCTCCCCACAGTGTCTATCCAAGCCATCGGTAAGCGCGC
The DNA here is from genome assembly GCA_016787045.1 of Chitinophagales bacterium. GTDB lineage: Bacteria > Bacteroidota > Bacteroidia > Chitinophagales > LD1 > Bog-950. The sequence goes on along the minus strand of JAEUVA010000012.1, from coordinate 225,036 downwards.
CCTCTGCGCAACTCAGCCGTTGTTGAGTCTTTTCACCAACCACCCTTTTAAACCCGGCTAAGACAACACGCTCATCGCCCAAACCCCGCTTACTACTCACTATCCCGTTTCCTCCACATAATCAACACATCGCCAGCCGCACAGTCGCCAATCGCATATCCCCCACCACTTTTATAAAATAGATTTACTCCCATGATGCAGTTAGATATTTTGTGATTTGAAATGCTTTTTTCCTATTGGTGGGTGTCCCACCCACCAAACCAACACCCGCTCCAGCCACACCACAAGGCGGCTCTTGCACCTTAATGACCTTACTGTACTTAGGGTCATTACTTGTATTCCGCATTCCTATGTCCCCTATGTCCCTATGTGGTTTTTCCTATTGGTGGGTGTCCCACCCACCAAACCAACACCCGCTCCAGCCACACCACAAGGCGGCTCTTGCACCTTAATGACCTTACTGTACTTAGTGGTCATTACTTGTATTCCGCATTCCTATGTCCCTTGTGTCCCTATGTGGTTTTTGTTAAAAACCCACCTTTCCCTCCCAAAAACCCCACTCGCAGGTACTCCCCCTTCCTTCGCGCCTGCTCCCTGTCCACTCGCGGGTACACATACCCTCGTTCGCCAATACTCCAAATCGGTTCGCGGGCACTCCAACTTCGTTCGCGCACACAACGCTCCCGTACGCGGGTGCGCAAAATTCATTCGCGGACACGCCAAATTCATTCGCGCACCCTCGGCTAACGTTCGCGGATGCGGCAAAGTTACACGCGGGCACTCCCATTTAACACGCGCCTTCTCCGGTCTCCTTCGCCTACCCTCCAAATTCATTCGCGGGTACTCCAAATTAGCTCGCGGCTGTCCGGTTTTCATCTCCCTTGCCGGTACATTCATCAGCCACTTATCCTCCACCAAGCCCTTTTTGACTATAAGTTCAACTATTTACTGCACGTAAAAACATTTTCGCAAAAATATATTTCACTTTTCTTTACATTTGCCTGCTTTTTTACGAAATTTCGCATCATATTCATCACACAACATTTTTGCATGAAAAAATTCTACTCCTTCTTGCCCGCCCTGTTAATGATGGCCGGTGCTATGTGGTTTGGCCAAGCATCCGGCTCACACATCATGGGTTCAGATATTACCTACCGCTGCTTAGGGGGGAATAACTACCAGGTGGTAGTTACCATCTACCGCGATTGCAGCGGTATTTCTATGCCCAACTCAATTACTGTAGATGTCAACTCAACTTGCGGTACCCAAACCATCACCGCCACACTCGATGCCGCTACATCTGGTATAGAAGTTTCGCAGCTTTGCCCCACAGCGGTTTCTACCTGCCAAGGTGGCTCATTGCCGGGCGTTCAGGTCTATACTTACATAGGCAACTACACCATACAACCCGGCTGCGGCACCTATACCTTCTCTTACGATGATTGCTGCCGCAACCCATCAAATAACATCGTAAACCCCACCAGTCAGGGCTTTATGGTGCGCTCTACATTAAATAGCAACATTCCTTGCAACAGTGCACCAGAGTTCACCTCACCACCTGTTCCCTACTTTTGTATCAACCAGCAAGTAAACTACTCACACGGTGCAGTAGATGCCGATGGAGATTCTATAGTATATTCACTGGTACCACCACTCAACGACTTAGGCGGAAACATCGCCTACACCGGTGCTTTCAATGCCACCAACCCCATGCCCACTGCCAGTGGCTTCAACTTCGACCCACAAACCGGGCAAATGACCTTCACCCCTACAACCCAAGGGGTATATGTAGTGGATGTATTTGTGCAAGAATACCGTAATGGTGTGCTCATTGGCACCACCATGCGCGATATTCAAATTGTAATTATCAACTGCAACAATCAGGCACCCGTTGTAGCCAATTGCCTCACCCCGCAAAACAGCAGCGGTGGTGTAATTATCGATTGCAACTCACTGGGCGTATGTCCCGGTCAAACCGTTTCGTTCGATTTGTTTGCGTATGACCCCAATAACCAAAACATTACCGTTACGTCAAATCTGGCACAGTCCATCCCCGGTGCTACACTAAGCGTAACCCAAATTGGCGGCTCAGACTCTGTAATCGCCTCCTTCCTCTGGACCCCCAGCGGTCTTGATACCGGCTTCCGCTACTTCACCATACAGTTTGAAGACGATGCCTGCCCCATCACAGGCCTTCAATTATTTACCTATGATATTACCGTATTGGCAGGCACCTATGCCGGCCCCGATTTATACTACTGCACAGGCGGTGGCCCGGTAACCATCACCGCCACCGGTGGCAACACCTTCTCTTGGACTCCAACCAACTTCATCACAGCCGTAAGCGGCCCCGATAGTACATCTATTACCGTGGCACCTCCGGTTACCACAACCTACATCGTACAAAGCGATTTGCAGGGAAGCTGCAAAAACCGCGATACGGTTACCGTGTTTAATGTGGTTAGCCACACGCTAACAGTATCCGCCACAGAAGATACCATTTGTTTAAACGAGAGCACCACCCTAACCGCCAACCCTACACCATCTTCACAAGGGCCATTCACTTACCAATGGGCACCGGTAGCCAATGGATTTATTCAGTCGCCAAGTTTACAGGCCACATTAGTTAGCCCCACCACCACTACTACATATTATGTAACTGCCACATCTGCCAACGGCTGTCCGGTAAAAGACAGTGTGCAGATTGTTATTCAAGGCATTGGTCCTAAAGTCACCGTTACCCCATCGGCCAATTATGTGTGCCCTGGCGATGCCGTTACCCTCACTACACAGGTAAGTGCAGTAGATTGTGGTCCGGTAGCAGACCCAAGCAACCCTTGCTTACCCAACAGCTCTTTTGCACTGCAAGACCTTGGCACCGGCACAGCAAGCGCTGGAGCCAACACCACTCCTTATGTGGGCTTTTGGATGGACGGCAGAGTGCAATACTTGTATCGCGCATCTGAGTTGCAAGCTATGGGTCTTTCTGCGGGTACTATTACCGATATCGGTTTCAATATTATTACCAAAGGAAGCACTCAGGCATACAACGAGTTCACGGTTAAAATGGGCTGTACCAACCTCACTAATCTAACCAGCAACTTTGTAGCTGGATTAACTCAGGTTACCAACCCTACTTCCTACACCTCATTTGTGGGCTGGAACACACACACATTAGACATACCCTACAACTGGGATGGATTCAGCAACCTCATTATTGAAGTATGCTTCAATAACTCATCATGGACCCAGTACGATAATGTGGCTTACACCGCTACACCATTTACCAACTCTGTACTCTGGGCTAATGCCGACTTGGCAAGCGCTTCCGGTTGCACCGCACTTACAGCTCCGGTGGCTGGGCAAAACAGACCCAACACCCGCTTCATCATGTGCATTGCACCGCTAACCAACTACACCTTCAACTGGTCGTCTAACCCAAGCAGTTCAGTGCCAAGCATTCCATCACCTGTTGTTACAGTAACCAACAATACAACGTACAACGTAACAGTAGATGACGGTACTTGCCAAGGCAATGCTACAGTAACCGTAATGGTTGATACAGCCGTTTTGATTACAGCCGGTGCCGATACTATTATATGTGGTGACGATACTGTGCAGTTAAACGGTTCGGTACTTTTCCCTGCAGTTCAGTTTTGCATTCCATCTTACAATGTTAGCTCTATTGCCTATAACCCACTAACCGCTACTGCCCCACCAACCTCAGGCCCAAGTGGCGATGATGTATTGAGTGCTGCCATCAATTTGCCATTTAGCTTCAACTATTTCTGCAACACCTACAACCAATTCTTTATATCCACCAATGGTTGGATATCGTTTACAGGCGGGCAGGGTAGCGGCTTAACCGCTCAGTCTGTCCCTAACCCCGTGGCCCCCAATAACCTTATTGCAATGTGTTGGGAAGATTTAATTAGTAGTGCCGGAGTTATTACTCACTATGTGGTGGGTACAGCGCCTAACCGCAGGTACGTAATACGTTGGAATAACGCAACATTCTTTGGCTCAACAGGCAATGTGTCCGGTCAAATACAACTGCACGAAACTACAAACATTGTAGAGGTTCACTTGGCCTCTCAATCGGCAACCGGCCAAACGGCTACAATGGGTATTGAAAACACCACCGGTAACATAGGATACTCTTTTGCAGGGTACAATGCTTCAGGTTGGACGGTGAGCACACCCGTAGCTTTCCGCTTCACGCCTCAAAGCGCAGGTAATGTATTAACGGGCGTTCAATGGTCACCAACCACCGGCCTTTCATCACCAAACACACTTTCTACCGGAGCATTCCCAACCGTTACAACAGATTATGTATTAGCAGCCACATTTAGTAATGGTTGTGTTACTTACGATACCGTACGAGTGGCCATAGGTAACTTCCCTTACACCTTGTCTGCAGCGCCTGATTCTATCTGTGCCGGAGCCACCTCTCAACTTACCTTTACTGGCAATGGCGTAAGCTATGCTTGGACTCCTTCAGTTACACTCAACAATTCAACTATCAGCAATCCGGTAGCTACACCTGCCGGTACCACTACCTATCACATCACAGCGTTCGATAGCATTGGCTGTCGTGTGGATGATTCGGTAACCATAGTTATCCGCTCACATCCACCCATCACTTTAGGGCCTAACCAAACAGCTTGTCCTTACGATTCGGTTACTCTAAGCCCAAGCGGAGGCCCTTACACCTCTTATTTGTGGAGCACCGGTGCTGTTACGCCAAGCATCAACACGGGTAGCCAAACCCAACCCACCCAACAGTATTGGGTAACTGTAAACGATGGCTATTGTTTCTTTAATTCAGACACTGTTACCATTACCGAGTACATCTTAGCGCAATTAGTTACTCAACCATCTGGCGATACTACCATTTGCGTTGGCGAAAGTATTGTACTTGCCGCTGTACCGGGCTATGTAACTTACCAATGGACAAACGGGGAGCAAACACCTCAAATTACAGTTAGCACTGCTGGGGTTTATTCATACACCGCCACTGATGCCAACGGCTGTGTATTGAAGGCAATTGATACCGCCTTTGTTTCTATCAAACAAAAGCCGGCTGCAGACATTGTAACCACAGACGATACTATTTGTGCGGGGCAATCATCGGCTACACTTTCAGTAACTCCGGTTTCAGGCATTGTGTACACATGGAATCCGGGTAACGTAACCGCAAGTTCAACCACTGCTTCTGCAGCAGGCATTTACACCCTGGCGGCTAGCGATAACGGATGCAAAAACTTTGACACTATACAGATATTCGAAACCACACCACCGGTTGTAACCTTAGGTGCTGATCAGGATATGTGTAGTTGTGATACAACAGTAATATTAGACCCTGGGGTTGCTGGTACATACGCATGGGGTGCAGGTCAAACTACACCTACATTAGGAGTAACATCTTCAGGCACTTATACCGTTACTGTAACAGATGCTAACCAATGCACAGGCAATAGCTCTGTAAGCATACAAATCCGTTGCCTTACAGTAGACGCTATAGTAGCCGATCCGCCATCAGGTACTGTTTTCGTTGGCAATAATGCCGGATTGCAAGCTAACACCAGCTACTCCTCGCAGTTCAACTACGTATGGTCTCCATCTACATTCTTAAATGATACTACTATTAATACCCCTATTGCTACAGCCGTACAAAACACAATTACCTATTGGGTAACAGTAGTAGATGCGGTAAATGGTTGTGTGGCCAGCGATTCGGTACAAGTAAAAGTAGTGCCACCGGGTATTCCACCTATGCCTAATGCCTTTACGCCTAATGGCGATGGTGTTAACGATACCTACGGCCCGTACATACCACCGGCCATGCAAGGCATTTACTCTGTGGTAGAAATGCGCACTTACAACCGTTGGGGACAATTGGTGTACAATGGCAACGGATTTTGGGATGGTAATTTTGGTGGAGTTCTTCAACCGGCCGACACCTATGTGTACTATATTACCATACAGGGACCCGACCAAAATAACCCCGGTGTAAACATTCAATACAATTTGTTTGGCTCATTCACCCTAATTCATTAGAACATTTATTAAAAAATATTTTCTTTGACCCAATTTTTAAAAACAGTACACATTCGCACTATGGCTCAAAATTCTGCGCCTTTGGACAAAATGTTTACTACCCCTAAAAATCAAAATTTCACTCGCATGAAAATCAAGCTCTACGTAATGTTGGCTGTAGTGTTGGCTGCCTTTGGTGCTCAAGCCCAAGACATTCACTTCTCGCAGTTTTATGCTTCACCGCTTACTCTTAACCCTGCGTTAACAGGCAACTTCAACGGTTTTTACCGCGTCACCGGTATTTATCGCAACCAATACCCGGGGCTTACGCAAGATCGCCCGGCCTTTTCAACCCCATCTGTTGGTGTTGACTTGTCATTGCTGCGCGAAAAAATTAAGCATGGTGCGTTAGGCGTTGGCTTGGTGTTTTTTAACGACCAACAAAACGGCAAAACCTTTAACAACAACCAGATATTGGCCTCATTGGCCTACAACATGGGCTTTGGCTCACGCAACCAATTTCAATTGGGCGTTGGTTTTCAAGGTGGTGTAGCTATGACCAAAATGGATTTCAGCAAATTCCAGTTTGGCGAGGGCTTTAACCCCGATTTAACCTATAACCCAAATTACAATGGTGAGAACTTTAACACCGGCAACCGCATCAAAGGAGTATTCAATGCCGGTATTTTCACCAAGTTTGAGTTCATCAAAGGCATGCGCTACTACATGGGCTACTCATTCAACAATGCCACTAACTACAAGCAAGACTTTCTCAAAAACAGCCAAAACACCTACCGCTTACCTTTCCGCCATACTTTACACGGTGGATTTGAGTTTGATTTGAAAGACAAAGCAGTACTTATCCCAGGGTTTTTATTTCAACAACAAGCTAAAGCTAACGAAACCAATTTTGGATTAACTGCTGGTATTCATGTAATTCGTGACCCGGCTAAGCGTGCTACTCTTTACATCGGATACTGGAATCGCCTAAACACGGGTAACTACACCGCTATCCCCAAAGTAGGTTTTGAGTGGAAGGGCTTCCGTGCCGGCTTTGCTTACGATGCCCACTTAGGCAAGCAGTACAAAGATCATAAAAACATTGGCGGTGTAATGCCACAAGGTTTTGAAGTTACGTTGAGCTACATCGGCAATTTGTTTGTACCGAAAGAAGACAACTACTTATTCAATCCGATTTACTAATACCAAACTAAACCTAAGCACCTTAAATTCCCTAACCCACGAAAATTGAAACTAACTATGAAATATTTTCTGTTAGCTGTGTTGATGCCATTAGTGATGTTTGCTAATGCTCAGGGCGAAGAAGCTAAACTCAAAAACGTACAGAAGTACCCTAACTACAACTGGAAAAAGAAGCTGAAAATTGCCCGCAAAAAAATGGACGATGGCAGCTACTACAATGCAGCTCAGTACTTGGAGGATGTGTACAAAGCCAAGCCCGAAAAAGTAGAAGTAACTCACCGCTTAGGCGAGGTAAACCGCTATCTGCGCGACTATGTGCAAGCAGAAAAATACTACAAAGCCACTGTAGATAAAGACGCAGATGCCTATCCAAACGATTGGTTCTACCTCGGCCAAATGCAGAAGGCAAACGGCAAATATGAAGAAGCAAAAAAGACATTTGATGCCTACCTCAAAGTTACTTTAGGTAAGAAAGATGTTAGCTATAAGAACTTAGCCAAAGTTGAGCGCGAAGGTTGCGATACGGCTATGGCTTTGATTGCATCGCCCACAAAAATTAAGGTAGAGCGCACACAGGGTGTGGTAAATAACGCCATACAAGATTACGCGCCAAAACCATTGAAAGACGGTATATTGTTCTCTTCTCAAAAAACAGATACAGCCGTAAACATCACATCTAACCAGTTTGATCACTACTCCGCAATCTTTACTGCACAAAAGAGCGGAAATACATACACTAACAAAACCATGCTGCCTGTACCGCCAAATGATCCCAAATCTCAGGTAGGTAACGCAGTGTTGAGTGGCGATGGGAATACCATCATCTACACCAAGTGCGACCAAAATGCCAACTTGGAAAATAAAATGAAGTGTAAACTATACCGCAGCAAAAAAAGCAACGGGCAATGGGGTGATGCAGAAGAGTTGAAATCGCTCAACTTTGCCGAAGGCACTACTACACAACCTGCTTTTGGAGTAGATGGCGAAAGCAATGAGGTGCTCTATTTTGCCAGCGACCGCACAGGCCGTGGTGGATACGATGTTTTCTACGCCAAAATGAACAGCGATGGCTCGTTTGGTGCTGTACAAAATGCCGGTACCGAAGTAAACACCCCGGGCGATGAAATGACCCCTCATTATGATTTGAAAAACAAAACACTCTATTTCTCTTCAAACGGTCACCCGGGTTTAGGCAATATGGATGTGTTTAAAATAAAAGGTGCTCCAGGAAGCTGGGGAGCAGTACAAAACGTAGGTGTACCGGTTAACTCTGGTGCAGAAGACCTTTACTTCGCTTTAGATGAAAAAGCAGCTAAGGGCTTTATGGTATCTAACCGCGAGGGCAGTACCTCACCAAGAGGCAAAACCTGCTGCTTTGATATTTGGACAGTAATTGTACAACGCGATGTGTTCCTAAAAGCTATCTACGTAAAACGTGGCGATGCTACTAACACACCAATAGCCAGTGTAGATGCATCTATGTACAAAGTGGCCGGTAATAATTTTGAGTTTGTTCAAAATGCAATTACTACCTCAGAGCCATTTGTATTTCCTTTAAAGAGAAGTACTTCATACAAGATAAACGGCAATAAAGAGGGCTACTGGCCATCCATAGATAACCTAACCGTATCTGAAGATGAAGAGCGCGATACCATTGAACAAATTTTCTACTTAGACCCCATCGTTCGTAAAAAAGTACGTATTCCAAACGTTTACTTTGCATTTGATAAGAGTAACGTGATAGACTTCTATCAAAAACAAATTGATAGCGTGGTTGCTGTGCTTAATGCAAACCCCGGATACTCAGTTGAAGTACAAGGCCACACCGATAGCAAGGGAACAAACGAGTATAACGACAAGTTATCTCTACGCAGAGCTACCGAGGTAAAAACCTTCTTGATTAAGAAGAAGGGAATTGCAGAAAGCCGTATTACAGTGAAAACATTTGGTGAAAATGTGGCTGCCGTTCCAAACGAGTTGCCAAGTGGTGAAGACGATCCGGAAGGCAGAGCACGTAACCGTAGGGTAGAATTCAAAATTATACCTGACAAAGCGGAAGATGCCCCCGAGTTTGAGCCCTATGGTGAGGTGGTGAAGCAAGTAAAGACCGGCCCCGGATTTACTTACGGTAAAAAGAAATAACAAACACTAATCCAATAGCACACAGCCCCGAATTTCGGGGCTGTGTTGTTTTATTTGACACACTGGCGCGGTTTCGCTGACCAACTAAGTTTATATAAAACCTTTCTTGGTTCTCAATCGTTTCTTAGCTTCGCCCGCTTGATTTAAAATGGCCCGAAAGAAAAAGATGGATGAAGCAGAAGTAAAAACGGTTTCATCTGAAAAATTGCAGAATAATGTTGCTCTTGAACCAGACACTATTGAGGTTTACGGAGCAAGAGTTCATAATCTAAAAAATGTAGATATCAGCATTCCTCGTAACCAGTTGGTGGTTATCACAGGCATATCGGGCAGCGGCAAATCATCATTGGCTTTTGATACCATTTACAACGAAGGTCAGCGTAGATATTTAGATTCTTTTTCGGCCTATGCCCGCCAATTTATAGGTGGCTATGAGCGCCCCGATGTAGATAAGATAACCGGACTTTCTCCGGTTATATCCATAGAGCAAAAATCGGTGAATAGAAACCCACGGAGTACGGTAGGAACTGTTACGGAGATTTACGACTTTATGCGTTTGCTTTTTGCACGTGCCGGAGAAGCATACTCTTACGTAACCGGTAAAAAGATGGTCAAGTTTACCGAGGAGCAAATCATAGATATACTACTGGAAAATCACAGCGGCAAAAAAGTAATGGTGTTGGCACCCATTGTTAGAGGCCGCAAAGGGCATTATCGGGAGTTGTTTGAGCAAGTTCGTAAACAAGGATATTTAAAAATTCGCATTGATGGGCAAATAGAAGATGTGAAACCCAAAATGCAACTAGATAGGTATGTAGTGCACGATATAGAATTGATTATTGACCGCTTGATAGTTGAAAGCGCCTCTCGTGATAGAATACGTGCTGCAGTTTCGCAAGGCATGAAAGCCGGCAAGGGTTTAATTCAGTTAGTGGATACGGAAAGCAACGAAGTGTTTAGCTTCAGCAAGCATTTGATGTGCATTGACTCCGGTATCAGTTACGAGGAGCCATCACCCAACACCTTTTCGTTTAACTCGCCTTATGGTGCCTGTAATACCTGCAATGGCTTGGGGGTAACGTATGAGGTGAGTAACAAGGTGATAATACCGGATGATAAAGTATCCATCAACAAAGGCGGCATTTTGCCACTTGGAGAAGCTCGCGACAACGCACTATTCAGAGAGTTGGCTTCTATTGCAAAAAAGTTCAAGTTCAGTTTAAGTGACTCAGTAGCAAAAATACCCGACAATGCTCTGCAATACATTTTGTATGGCGATGCAGATGCCGAAATTTTAGAAGACGAAGACTTTGCGATTGATGATTATGACGACCGTTGGTACACTCTCCAAAAAGGTGGCTTGGTGGGTTTGCTGAAACGATGTTTCAAGTTCACCACTTCAGATGCTATTCGCAATTGGGCTGAAGGGTTTATGGAAACACACCCCTGCCCAACCTGCCAGGGAACCCGCCTCAAAAAAGAGAGTTTGTGGTTTAAGATAGATGGCAAACACATTGGAGAATTGGCCCAAATGGATTTGACCGATTTGCAAAAGTGCTTTGAAGGTATAGAAGCCCGGCTCACCGAAAAGCAAAATCTGATAGCGAAAGACTTATTGAAAGAGATTAGAGCACGCATAGGGTTTATTTTAGATGTGGGTTTAGATTACTTGGCATTAGATCGTCCGGCAAAGAGTTTGAGTGGTGGCGAAAGCCAGCGTATACGCTTAGCCACACAAATCGGCTCTCAGTTATCCGGCATCACCTATATTTTAGATGAGCCGAGCATAGGATTACATCAGCGCGATAATCGCAAACTGATTGCCGCACTCAAGCAATTAGCGGCAAACCCAAATACCGTGTTGGTGGTTGAGCATGACAAAGATGTTATGTTGGAATGCGATTACATTATTGACATAGGGCCCAAAGCCGGAGAACACGGAGGTAAAATTGTAGCCGCAGGTACACCACATGATTTTTTGCGGCAAGGAAGTACTACGGCAAAATTTTTATCGGGTAAACTGAAAATTGAAATCCCTGCTGAACGGAAAAAAGGGAACGGACATTTTTTAAAGTTGACCGGAGCTAAAGGAAACAACTTAAAGGAGGTGAATCTTGATATTCCGCTCGGTTGTTTTGTTGGAGTAACAGGAGTTTCCGGAAGCGGCAAAAGCTCGCTGATTAATGAGACCTTGTATCCCATTTTGCACAATTATGTTTACAACGGACGGTACAAACCATTAGCGTACAAAAAAATCGAAGGGCTTGAACATATTGATAAAGTAATTGATATAGATCAAAGCCCGATAGGCCGAACGCCCAGAAGTAACCCCGTTACTTATATCAAAGTGTTTGATGAAATAAGACGGCTTTTTGCCATTCTGCCCGAAGCAAAAATTCGGGGATACCAACCGGGGCGTTTTTCGTTTAATGTGAAAGGCGGAAGATGTGAAGAATGTGGCGGTGGTGGCATGAAGGTGATTGAAATGAATTTTTTGCCCAATGTGGAAGTGCTCTGCGAAAAGTGTAATGGAAAAAGATATAACCGCGAAACATTGGAAGTGCGTTACAAAGGAAAATCTATTAGCGATGTATTGAATATGACGGTAGAGGATTCGCTTTCTTTTTTTGAGAGCATACCATCTATATATCCAAAGCTGAAAACACTACATGACGTGGGCTTGGGCTACTTGCGCCTTGGGCAAAGCAGTACTACTCTGAGTGGGGGAGAAGCACAACGGGTAAAGTTGGCTGCTGAGCTTTCTAAAAAAGATACCGGCAAAACATTTTACATATTAGATGAGCCCACCACCGGCTTGCATTTTGAAGATATACGCGTTTTGTTAGATGTATTAAATCGTTTGGTGCAAAAAGGAAATACGGTTTTGGTCATTGAACATAACTTAGATGTTATCAAAGTTTGTGATTACCTTATTGATATAGGCCCCGAAGGAGGGCACAGAGGTGGAACAGTAGTGGCTACAGGTACTCCCGAGCAAGTGGCGCAGAACAAGACCAGTTTTACTGCACAGTTTTTGAGAGAAGAATTCTCTGCATAATTTAGTGTAGCAATTGTTTCGTTTACCTAATTGAAATTATGAGTACTACTGCAACTATGACAAAGCGAAAAGGTTTATTGCCTTATGAACGCTGGAAACCCATCCAATCTTTATCGGCATTACGATTGAAAAAAAACTATGCTGCTACGAACTTCGGTAGAGTGATATCTTATGAGGAAGATATCAATGAAGGAATACCCGTAGGGAGTAAACATGAGGGGTATTTGGCGCTAAAATTAAAACCCTTTGGAGGTAAAGCCAATCTGGCTGTTTTGATTCACAAGATTATTGCGGAGTGTTTCTTAGATCCACCTACACCCGATCAAAAGTTTATTATCCACTTAGATCAAAACAAAACTAATAACCGCCCATCTAACCTCAAATGGGTGACCAAAGAGGAGTGGTGGGAGCACTGGAAAAAATCGCCCATAGTGCAGGAGAGTTTGAAAAAATTGCATAAAAGCAAGGAGCATCAGGGGTACAAACTTTCTTCTACAGATGTAATGCGTATTAAACGGATGCTCTTAGACCCTAACAGGAAAAATACAATTGCTCGTATAGCAAAGACGTTTAACGTTAGCGATATGCAGATACACCGAATTAAAACCGGAGAAAATTGGTCGCACATTAAGGTTTGATAACAACAGTAAGAAATAGGGCAAACGCGGCTTTTTTGCCGTTGCCTATTGTACCATATTTGGTCTTGTAAGAAGATATTCTTGCTAACCAAAATCAGGCAAAAGCCCCGCAGAGATGTGGGGCTTTTTTATAAATTTTTACACAAATTTGCTGACGCTTTCTAGTCTGCCCTCTGCTTCCTTCATTGTCTTCACTCCCTCAAACGTAAGCACCAGAAACTTTTCGGTTTCGCGGAGGTAAATGCCCTGGCGGTGTTGTTGCACATACTCCAATATTTTACTGAATACGGTGCTCTTGTAAAAACTCGATTCCTGATTAGCTACAAAGTAACAACGCATGGTTTTTCCTTTCAAAATAATTTGTTCCATACCCAGTTTGGTAGCCATCCATTTCATACGCATGGCTTCAAACAATTCATACACCGATTCGGGCACAGGGCCAAAACGGTCGTGTAGTTGGTCTTCAAATTTTTTCAGTCCACCTTCATCTTTAATGTCGTTCAGCTCGCGGTATAGCAACATGCGCTCGGTGGTGTTCGATACATATTCGTTTGGTATCAGCATTTCTAAATCGGTTTCTATGGCGCAATCGCGCACGTAATCGTTGGTGCGTTCAAACTCCTCTTTGTATAGTTCTTTAAAATCCGTTTGTTTCAATTCGCGCACTGCTTCGTCTAATATTTTTTGATATACATCTAAACCAATTTCGGCAATAAAACCGCTTTGCTCGGCACCCAACATGTTACCTGCTCCGCGTATGTCCATATCGCGCATGGCAATGTTGAAGCCGCTACCTAAATCAGAAAATTCTTCAATGGTTTTTAATCGCTGTTTGCTTTCGTTGCTGAGTGTGCTGAGTGGCGGAGCAAACAGATAGCAGAAAGCATGTTTATTGCTGCGCCCCACTCGCCCACGCAACTGGTGCAAATCGCTTAACCCAAACTGATGCGCATTGTTAATGATGATGGTGTTGGCGTTAGAAATATCAATGCCACTTTCAATAATGTTGGTGCAAAGCAACACATCGTACTCGCGGTTCACGAACTTCAACAGTACCTCTTCTAAATTCGCTCCATCCATTTGTCCGTGTGCAACTCCAATATCAATATTCGGTACAATTTTCATCAGCATATCTTTTACTTCACCAATATCGCGCACGCGGTTGTGTACAAAAAACACTTGCCCGCCACGGTACACCTCGTACTCTATGGCATCTTTAATCAAGTCGGGGTCTAGCGGATGTACTTCGGTGGTAATAGGTTGGCGATTAGGTGGAGGAGTATTGATGATGCTTAAATCGCGCGCACCCATCAGCGAGAACGAAAGTGTGCGCGGAATAGGAGTGGCGGTAAGCGTAAGGGTATCTACATTCGCTTTTATGGTTTTCAAAGTTTCTTTTGCGCCTACCCCAAATTTTTGTTCTTCGTCAATTATCATCAACCCAAGGTCTTTGAATTTTACACTTTTACCCAACAGCGCATGTGTACCCACTATAATGTTTACCTTGCCATCGGCAACGCGCTCCAACAATTCTTTTTTCTCCTTTGTGCTTTTAAAACGGTTGATGTAATCAATCTCTACCGGAAAATCGCTCAAGCGCTCCTTGAAAGTTTTAGCGTGTTGCATTACCAGAATGGTAGTTGGCGCCAACACTGCCACCTGTTTGCCATCGGTAGCTGCTTTGAATGCTGCGCGGATGGCAATTTCGGTTTTTCCAAAACCCACATCGCCACACACCAATCTATCCATAGGCGAAGTGGCCTCCATATCGCGTTTCACATCTTCGGTGGCTTTGGCCTGATCCGGTGTGTCTTCATACATAAAAGATGCTTCTAATTCGTTTTGCATATATCCATCGGGCGAAAACTGAAAACCCTTTGATGCTTTGCGCTTGGCATAAAGTTGAATTAAGTCGAAAGCGAGTTCTTTGATTCGCTTCTTCGTTTTCTTTTTAAGGTTGCTCCAAGTATCGGTACCTAGTTTGTTTACGCGCGGGCTTTCGCCATCCTTACCTACATACTTCGATATTTTGTGCAGCGATTGAATGCCCACATACATAATGTCGTTTCCGGCATAAATAAGCCGCACGGTTTCTTGCAATTGCCCGGCTACTTCAATTTTTTCGAGGCCGCTAAACACACCCACACCGTGATCAATGTGCGTTACAAAATCTCCGGGTTTTAACTCGCGCAGGGTTTTCATCAACAGGGCTTTGTCTTTGCTGAAGCCCTGCCGCAAATTGTATTTGTGGTAACGATTAAAAATCTGGTGATCGGTGTAAAAACAAATTTTCAATTCTTCATCAATAAAACCCTGATGAATGCCGACATGCACAGGCGTGAAAAGCCCCTCCACCGACCCCTCACCAGAAGGGAGGGGAGAAACAGCCGCGCTCTTTTTGTCAAGGTCTTCAAATATGGCGTAGAAGCGTTCAATCTGTTTGGGGTTTTCGGCAAAAATCAAATTGGTGTAACCGGCCTCGGTGTTCTCGTGCAGATTCTTTATTAGTAAATCAAAATTTTTGTTGAACGATGGTTGCGGGTGCGAACGAAAAGCAATTTTGTTTTCAGCTTTGTAAACGGAGTTTCTTCCAAACTCAATTAAACGAAAACGCGAAAGCCCTTTTTGAAAATCGGCATGTGATAGAAATACATCTTCCGGTTCTCCTTCTAACAGTGGGTGGTTTGGATGTTCTATACGATTTTTTTTAATGGCCGGCTGTATCTTTTTTGCTTTCTCCATGCACTGTGCAAATACCTCCATCAATATCTGCGCGTCCTTTATCCATATCAAAGTGTTGGGTGGCAATACCTCTAGCACTGAGGTTTTCTTTTCGTAGCTGAAATGCGTTTGAATGTTGGGTACAATAGTTACGCTGGCTATTTTCTTTTGACTCAACTGTGTGAGTGGGTCAAAGGTGCGGATGCTTTCTATCTCATTTCCAAATAGCTCTACGCGATACGGAAACTCATTGCCAAAAGAAAACACATCTACAATATCGCCACGTATGCTAAACTGTCCCGGCTCATACACAAAGTCCACTCGCTCAAACTCAAACCCTACGAGCAAGTCAATCATAAAATCAATATCTAACTTTTCGTTGACTTGCAGCCGAAGCGTTTGCTCGTTGAGCGCTTCTGCCTTCACTACTTTTTCAAGCAATGCTTCGGGGTATGTAACCACCAGTTCTTTGTTGGTGGTAGAATTGCTGATTCGGTTCACGCTCTCTGTACGCAGCAGTACGTTGTTGTTGTTTAATTCACTGTAATCTTGTGGGCGTTTGAAACTATCGGGAAAGAAGAAAACATCTTTATTACCCAATAAACTCTTGAGATTGTTTTGAAAGTAGGCAGCTTCCTCTTTATCGCTCAATACAAACAAGTGATTAAAGTCGTTTTGCTTGAAAGTAGCGGCAGCTACAAAAGCATCTTGAGAACCAATGAGGCCACTTAGGAAAATATCTTTTGAATCTTCTTTTAGTAGTTCTTGTAATTGCCGGAGTTGGGGAGTTTCACTGTAGTGAATGATGATTTCTTCTAAAGTCATAAAATAGTTTAACCCCATCAAAGTCTATCTGTGATGGGGTGATTGTTGTAGCGCGAATATAACGGCTGTATTTAAACCGTTATGAAGTTGCTCCATGTACTTTTACACTCGGCCAACGGTTTAAGTGTCGTTGGGGTTACCAGTATCTTTCTATCAGAATCTGCCGGTGGTGCTCTGCATGGCCAATTAGCACAAAACCCAAAGCGCGTACACTCATGGTGTTATTACTGGCAATGCCGCTTCGCATAAAAGCTGCTTCGTCAAAACTATTGAAGAGGGTAATTGTGGCATAGCGCACAGCAGTAAACTCTTCTACTATGGAAGATAAACTGCGTACACCGGCATTACTAAATGGTACATAATCGTTTTCGTCAAAACCTGGTAACTCGGTTTTGTCGTTTCGCGCAAAGCGCAAGGCACGGTAGGCAAAAATTCGTTCGGCATCTATAATGTGAAGTAGTACTTCTTTGACTGTCCACTTTTTAGCGGCATAAGCATAGTCAGCTTTTTGCTCGGGAATACTTTTTATGAAATCTGTAAAGGAATCAGTATGTAGGTGGAGTACTTCAAGCAAATTATCTGGTTGTACTTTGTTGATGTATGGTTCGTAATAAGGGGCGTACTCGTTGGGGTCGGGTTTAGCAATATACATAACAAAGCAAAAGTAAAAGGCATTTCAAAAGGTACGATTTTTTATTTGCACGTTTTTCAGTATTCTCACTAATCAGATAAACCCATACCATGAAAAAAACACTTCTTTTTTTACTAGCCATTGCATGTTTTGCAGGCATAACAATCTCGCTTACGGCACAAGTTCCGCAGAGTATGAATTACCAAGCCATTGCCCGTAATGCCAATGGGGCAACGATTGTTAACCAACAAGTATTTTTACGATTTAGCATACATGCCGGCTCCCCTATAGGTACAATAGAATATCAGGAAACCAATCATGCTACCACCAATCAGTTTGGTTTGTTTACTGTATCCATAGGAAGTGGAACCCCAACTTCTGGCACTTTCACAGGAATTAATTGGGCTGCAGGAAGTAAATATTTGCAGGTAGAAATAGATCTTGGAGGAGGATCAATCCCTATTGATATGGGCACTACACAATTGCTTAGTGTGCCGTATGCACTATATGCTGCAACATCGGGCAATGGCAACGGGCCAACGGGTGCTACAGGCGCCACCGGAGCTACAGGAGTAACAGGCGTAACTGGTGCTAATGGAAACGATGGTGCAACGGGTGCCACTGGAGCTACAGGCGCACAAGGCCCATCCGGTAGCGGAGCTACAGGAGCTACAGGAGTGACAGGAGCAACTGGTGCCACAGGAAATGACGGTGTAACTGGCGCCACAGGAGCTACAGGCGCACAAGGCCCAACCGGTATCGGAGCTACAGGAGCCACAGGTGCAAACGGAGTAGCAGGTGCAACTGGCGCTAATGGAAGTACAGGTGCTACAGGGCCACAAGGTGCTACGGGCTTGCAGGGAGAAACTGGTGCTACCGGTCCGGCCGGTGGTTCTTTAGTGGTGAATCAAAATGCCAGCACTGCACAATCGGGGCCGGCAAACAGTACAGCGTTGGTTACTAAAGTTTCTCAGGCGCTTAGTGCAGGCACGTATGTGATCACTTTCTCGGCAGAGCTATCCGGTAAGTGCAATGCTGGGTGCGCACAATATCAGTTTGATGATGGCACCACCACTTTTGCCCAGGGTTGGCCGGCATTAGACGGTAGCAGCTCTACCCAATCGAGCTATGTGCCAGTGTCGCACACGGTGTATGTAACTTATGCAAGCGCTACAACAGTTAACATAAAGTATAGTGGCTACAGTGCTACTTACCCCGGCTATATACGCAATGCACGGATTGTAGCAATAAAGGTGAACTGATGAGGCGTAGTTACATGGTTTATTGCAAAATATAATCATCTGTTTTAGGAAATTACGTGTAGCTAATGATGGCTAATTATGATGCTGCCCATGCTTACAAATGAAAACTTACTTTTTAGCGAAAAACAGAAGCTGTTACCAGTGATGCAGATTGGCTACGCAATCATATTTAAAAAATCATCTTCGCTCAGCACAATTATAGAGGGTATCTTCTGCGCTTTTGCCAATTTACTTCCGGCATCTTCGCCAACTACTAAATAGTTGAGGTTGGCAGAAACACCACTGAGTAATTTTCCTCCATTTTCTTCTACTAGTTGCTTGGCGCGGTCGCGGGTAAACTGCTGCAAAGAGCCGGTAAATAGAAATGTTTTTCCTTCTAACTTATTGTTTTTACTACGCGCATCTTCTGCTCTGTTAATGGTATTTACGCCTAAGGCATGTAATTCTTCGAGCAAATGAGTATTTCCGGAATTATGAAAAAAGCCCACTATGCTTTGAGCTACTTTGGGGCCTATACCTTCAATATTTGTTAAGTCATCTACACTCATTTTTGCTAAATCAAAAATGCTATGAATGTGATTAGAAATATCTTTAGATGTGGTAACTCCCACATGTCTAATGCCCAAGGCATTCAGCAACCGCCAGAGTGGACGGTTTTTAGAATCTTCTATACCGGCCTTTAAATTATTGACCGATTTTTCTTTCCAGCCCTCTAACCCCAATATTTGTTCGTACGGCAAGCGATACAAGTCTTCAATAGTTTTGATATAACCGCGTTGAATAAACTCTATCACTGTTTCTCGTCCGCAGCCGTCTATATCCATAGCATCTTTAGAAACATAATGAATCACTCTTTCTTCGGTTTGTGCCGGGCAATCGGCATTATCACAACGCCACACGGCTTCTTCATCCGGTTTTATTAATGGTGAATTGCACGAGGGGCATTGGCGCGGAAAATCAACCGGATATTCTGCACCGGTGCGCAAGGTTTCTACCACACCAACAATGTACGGAATTACTTCTCCAGCCCGCTCTACAATTACAGTATCATTTATTTTAATGTCTTTTTCAGAAATAAAATCTTCATTATGTAGGGAGATGGACGAAATAGTTACACCGGCAAGTGGTACAGGTTCTATTTTTGCAACTGGGGTCACGGCACCGGTTCTACCTACCTGAAATTCTACTTTAAGCAGTTTGCTATGGGCTTGCTTGGCGGCAAATTTGTAAGCAATAGCCCAGCGCGGATGGTGCGTAGTGCTGCCGCACTGCTGCTGTTGTTGCAGTGAGTTTACTTTCACTACCATGCCATCGGTATCGATATTAAATATGTGTCGTTTGCTATCCCACGTTTGAATAAAGAGGTGCACATCATCAATATTTTGGCAAACCCTCATTTCATGAATAGGAGTTTTGAATCCACAGTTATACAGTATTTCAATACAGTGGAAGTGAGATACTAATTTTTCTTTTAATAAATTGTTGCCACCGGCATCCTCTGCAAAACTGATGTGATATAAGATGGCCTCTAAGTTTCGTGCTCTTGATTCATTTGGGTCTTTAGTGCGCAGCGAACCCGATGCGGTATTGCGCGCGTTTTGAAAAACTTTTTCGCCTTTTCGCTTTCGCTCTTCATTCATTTTTTCAAACACGCTGCGTTGTATAATTACCTCTCCGCGTATCTCAATTTTGTGAATGCCGTATTTTGAAAATGGAGCACGAAGGGGAATAGAAGGCAGTGCTTTGGCATTATTCGTAATGTCATCACCCGCAGTGCCATCGCCACGCGTGGCTGCACGAACGAGTAAATCATTTTCATACACCAAGGCAATACTGCTGCCATCAAACTTTGGCTCTACACAATACTCCGTATGCTCAGTGTTAGTGAGTTCTTTTGTCTTTCTGTCAAAGTCATTTAAATCTCCTTGGTTGTAGCTGTTTTCTAACGAGAGCATAGCCGCCAAGTGTTGTACAGACTCAAATTCGCTGGTTAAACCCCGCGCTACACGCTGCGTGGGAGAGTCAGGTGTTTGTAGAGATGGATTTGCAGACTCTATCCGTTTCAGTACTGCAAACAGTTTATCGTAATCATAATCGGTGATTACCGGCTCGCTGAGTACATAGTAGCGCCAGTCGTGGTAGTTGATGGTATTGCGCAAATCTTGTATGAACTCGGGTAAAGCCAAGTAAACACTTTTGCCTAAAAGTTTTTGTGTTAATGCATTAAACTTTTGCTGTTCTTCTATAGAATACATAGGTTGTAAATATACTTGCTATTGGTGTGCAAAAACGTGCATAGCGGGGCAAAAAGCATCAAAACTGTCAATCAAAGAAGGAATTAATTCTTCGTTGTAAAAGGGAATAAAATTTTCTCTGCGTTCTTGCAATACTCCACCCGGCCAGACTGTTTCATGTACAGATTGAATTTGTTGGAGGGCTGTTTCTTGTTTTCGCTTTTCTGCTTTTAGCATTTTTGAAGCAATATTTTCAATTGCGCTAAGCGCTTTTTGCTTCTCGGCAGCGGCACTGTTTTTTAGGGTTACATCAGCAGCTTCTGCTTTTGCAATTACTGTATCAAACAATATTGCCAAACGCACTTTTTCTTCTTCAAGCAACAAGTCTGTGCTCGTGTTTTGTTGAATGTAAGTTTTTATCAGCGTATCAAGCGGACTGAAAAATTGCGTTATAGGTAACCCAGTTTTATCTGCCTTGCGCTTGGAAGTTGTAGTTAATATGGTAGCAGAGTTGCGAAGTACTTGAACCGGATATGGAACATCATAATAATCAAATAACGGTTTCAGTTCTAACCAGTAGCTCAACTCACCGGCACCGCCCACAAATGCTAAGTTGGGTAATACCATTTCTTGGTACAGCGGGCGCAATATTACATTGGGACTAAAGCACTCCGGATGGTTCGCTATTTGATTCGCTAATTCTTCTTTAGCGAAGCGGAAAGGAGTATTGTTAACCGTATATGAATGAGTTGATGAGTCAAACAATATTCGCTCGCGCGAGTTATGGCTGAGGTAAAAGAAATTAATATCACGTGGCTTGGCCTGGGCTTTGTAATGCTGCTCTAAAAAATTTACTGTGGGTTGCAATATTTGCTGCGCACGTTGATTAAAAATTTCATCTGCCATCACAGCAGCAAACTGTTTTTTGAGTTGCTGATGATTTTGATCTAAAACTACTAAACCATAATCTTTGAATAATTCATGAATTACATATTGTGTAAATCCATCAAATGTAGAGCATGAACTCAAAGCTCGTTGCAGTATTTCATCTATCGCAACATTGCCGGTATTCCAGTTTCCTTCTTTTTGTAATTGAGCCAGCGAAGAGGTACTCCACTTGCCGGATGCTCCGGTGCCCGGATTCTCCCAAACTAATTTTTCGCCATTGAAGTAAGTGTGGCTCAGTTCTTCTATATCATGATCTTCGGTGCCGAGCCAAAACACGGGTACAAATGTATACTTAGGGTACTGTTGCGAAAGTTGCTGCGCCAATTTTATGACATGGCAAATTTTGTAAATATTATACAGTGGCCCCAAAAACAAGCAGGGCTGATGCGCGGCAGTAACAGTGAAAGTATTTTCGCTGGATAATGCCGAAATATTGGCAGCTACTAAATCATTTTTTGGTAACAAAGTGTATTGCTCTGTTAACACACTTGCCAATTGCGCCCTATTTATCGGTTGATTTTTTTTAGCTGCTATTACATCTTTAAACGATTCAATAGAAGGATAATGTTGATAGAGGGTTTTAACCGTGTTATGATTTTGTATATAGTCATTAACAAGTGCGGGCAATAGCGAAAGTTCAGTAAGCGGAATAGATGCCAGTAACTGCATGAGCGAAGTTTAATATGAGTTTAGCCCTTCGGGCACTATCATGTTTATGCACTGTGGTACGGCTTCAAAAATTACATCATCATGCCAAATTACTGAGTCGCCATCAAACTGGTACACCATTTTTTTACTGCCGTGTATTTTAATTCGCTTGGCACGGTAGCTTTCGGCTTCCTTAATCAAATCGGCACGTTTCAGCATCAAGCAGGCAACAATGTAAAACAACTTCCACACCGGAAAGCGATTCATCACAATCACATCCATTACACCGTCTTTCATACTGGTGAAAGGGAACACTGCGTAGTCGTATCCATATTGATTAGAGTTGAAAGCGGTAAAAAGGAAAAATTCTTTTTCCAGCACTACATCATCAATCTCCACTTTAGCTTCAAAGGGTTTGAAGTACAGCAATAGTTCTTTTACTACCGCCCACGCATACGAGGCGAGTCCGCGAATGGCATGATGGTGAAATCTGCGAGCAACACTACTGTCTATACCAAACCCGGCATTGCTCACCACATAGCGAATATTGGATTTTATCAAATCTATTTTCACCACCTTTCCGGTGTTCAACACTTTTAACGCTCCCTCGGCATCGCGTGGGGGTATTTTGAGGTGTGTGGCAAAACCGTTGCCGGAACCATAAGGAATTACGCCCAAGGCAGTTTCAGTGCCAATTAAACTTTGTGCCACTTCATTTATGCTGCCGTCTCCGCCCACCGCCACACACACATGGTAGCCCTCGGCCACCGCTTGTTGTGCTATGAGTGTGGCGTGCCCTGCATATTGTGTAAACCGGATGGTGTAATCGTACTTTACATAGTCAATGTATCGCGCAATTTTTTCGGGTATGTTCTTCTTTTTGTACACCCCCGAAATGGGATTGATGATGAACATTATTTTTTTCTTCTCCTCCATGACTCGTAGTAGGGTGCAAGTTTAGTTATCTTTTTAATAACACAATTTGTGCGGTGTATTGGGCAGGTTTCGCTTTATTTGCAGTTCATTTTTCTATAAATGCTACGGTTCTTTACCGCTTTATTTTTAGTTGGGTTTGCTTTGTTATCTAACGCACAGTGCATCAATACTTTTCCGTACAACGAAGATTTTGAGCTAAACAATGGCAATTGGGTAAGCGGTGGCACCGGTAATGACTGGGCATGGGGTGCGCCTGCTAAACCGGTAATCAATAGTGCATTTAGCGGAAATAAATGCTGGATAACCGGTGGGCTTACTGCTTCTTTTTACGCATTAGGAGCGCGAAGCTACGTTCAAAGCCCCTGTTTTGATTTCACTAACCTGCAATATCCATTCATACAATTTGCTATATTTTGGGAAACCGAAAAAACGTATGATGGCGCTACTTTTCAGTATTCGCTGAACGGAGGCAGTACATGGACTAATGTGGGCAGCATTACCGACCCTACCAATTGTATGAATGCCAATTGGTTTAACACACCATCGGTAACTTACCTTACCACACTTGCCAGCCCTAAGGACGGCTGGAGCGGAAACGTACAAAGTACTTCAGGTAGTTGCCAAGGTGGAAATGGTAGCAATGGCTGGAAAATTGCCAAACACTGTATTAGTTATTTGGCAGGTGAGCCCAACGTAACTTTTCGTTTTGCTTTTGGTGCAGGTACGCAATGCAATGCCTACGATGGATTAGCTTTTGATGATATATATATAGGCGAAGCACCTGCTATTTCTGCTACTATTTCTTACAACTGTGTAAACAGCAACACCGTTTCGCTTACGGCCACTACTACCCAATGTCCAACCAATTTACAATGGAATTTTGGCGATGGACAAACCACCACAGGAAATACTGCTACACACACGTATGCCTCACCAGGCATATACAACATCACATTTGCAGCCGCAGGGCCATGCAATGCTCCGGTATCTGTAAGTAATCAAATACAAATATTAGACCCGCAGGCAGCAAGCGTAAATACCAGTTGCCCGGGGTCATCAGATGGAATTGCATTTATTTCAAATGTATCTTCGGCAGTAAATTATTTGTGGAGCACTTCTCCGCAGCAGCTGAACGACTCTGCATATAATCTCACTGCCGGAACGTACACTGTTACGGCTACCTCAGCCAATGCTTGCAGCGCAACAACTAGTGTGGTTGTTGGAAGCAGTAATTTGGGTTTAGTATTGAATACACAAAGTACACCAGATACTTGTTCTCAACAAAAAGGAAGCGTTACTGTAACAGCCACTGGAGGGGGTACTCCATACAGCTACCAATGGAGTAACGGGCAAACTACTTCTACCGTTTTAAATACGGCTGCCGGTAGCTACACAGTAACTGTAACATCTGTTAATTCGTGTAGTGCCACCACATCAGCAGTGGTGTCAGATGTCAATCAAAGTTTACTGATAAATATGCTGATTATTCCTGATACATGTTCTCAGCAAAAGGGAAGTATTTTAGTGTTGCCTAACGGAGGTGTAGCGCCTTACACTTATTTGTGGAGCACGGCAGCAAGTACAGCTGCGCTAATAAACGTTCCATCCGGTAGTTACGCTGTTTCTGTAACCGATGCAGCAGGATGCAGTGCAGCTACCAGCGGTATAGTGGGCAGTATATCGGGTCCGTTTTTGAACATCAGTACCACACCCGATACTTGTTTTCAACAAAAAGGTAGCGCGTTTGTAGTGATAACCAATGGAACCGCACCATTTGTGTTTACATGGAGCAATGGAGCAACTACTAATCTGCTGCTTGGAGCGGCAGAAGGAAACTACAGCGTAACGGTTACTGATGGAGCAGCGTGCAGTGTGAGTGGTGTTGTATCAATAGATAATACATCCGGAATTAGTATATACATAACAAATATAAGTGATGTGAGTTGCTTTGGTACAAACGATGGAAGTGCGGTAGCCATTGCAAACGGACAAAACGCACCCTTTACTTATTTATGGTCTAACAATAGCATTGACTCAATATTGGCTAATGCTGTTAAAGGAAGTTACTCACTTACTGTAACCGATGCTGCAGGTTGCATAGACAGTACATCAATCAACATTGGAAAAACCGAATGCGAAAGCTATATCTATTTTCCTACGGCATTTTCGCCTAACGGTGATGGTGCTAATGATCTTTTTAGACCCAAGTTTTCGTTTGACCTCACAGATTATTCTTTGGAAGTATACAACCGATGGGGCGAACGAATTTTTATTTCTACCATAGCAAACGAAGGTTGGGATGGCACTTACAAGTACACACCACAACCAATAGAAGTTTACACCTACCAATGCCGTTATCGTTTTAAAGATGGCGAGTGGCAAGATTGGAAAGGGAATTTTACGCTGCTGCGGTAAAGCATCTTGTCTACTTTGCATTTTTGATTCTTGACATCTAAAACATCTATGTTACATTTAAGCTAAACAAGTATATATGTGGAGTAACACATGTTGGACGCAGTTTGCAGATGTATTCAAGAAAAAACTAATTTGTCGTTTAGCTGTAATTGCATACCCGAAGCTTTCCCCAAATTTTGACGACCCAGATGTACAGTTGTATTATGAAGATGTATCTGAGGTTCAGTACTCGTTAGTGAAGATTGCAGGATCGGTAAATGGAGAAGGAAAATTATTGCTAGGATATGTACATGACGATTTAGATGATTTTATACCCATTAATAAAGAATGTAATGCTATAGACTATTTAAATTTTTTTAATGAAGGAAATCGAAATGAAGCTGCATGGAGCAAAGACCGTCTGCATAAAGAGTTTAATGGCCCAAGACCCAATAATGTGATTGATGATTGCAGTAGAGCAAGCGATTACTTTTTGCCTGTCAAGACTAGTTCACTTAATTGGAGTGAGCATTTGTTCAATAAACTCTTAAAAAGTATATATCCAGCCACTCAGCAACAAGTATGGAGAGTTGAACTGCCTTTTTCTAACAAGTACGATTTGCTTGAGTTGTTTGTTAAGAATGATACTGATAATTTTCAGAGGCATTACTATTTACTGAATAAAGACAGCGAAACGCTAGTTGATGAGTATGCCTTAGATGGACAGAGTGCACCCATATACCATATATGGCAAGCTAAATCGTTAGTGGAAATTGATGCTACTTATATTG
Organism: Chitinophagales bacterium; assembly: GCA_016787045.1. Lineage (GTDB taxonomy): Bacteria > Bacteroidota > Bacteroidia > Chitinophagales > LD1 > Bog-950. The sequence continues at coordinate 198,566 of JAEUVA010000012.1, read as the reverse complement.
ATTACTTACGTTTTTTTTGTTGGGCATTGTACGGTGGCGAAGGGAGATTCATTCTTCCTACGGCAATTCGGGATATACCCTGGACATCTGTGCCAGATGAAACCAAGTGGAATGTGATATATGCAACCATCAGGTCAGAGAACCCCAAAGCTGGTACAGAAGGTAACCTACCATGGAATGATAATGATACCTACAGAGCTAAGGCGATAGTGTGTTATGGCGAGGCCATTTTTAACGCTTGGTTTGGGATCAATGAAAAAGACGGGGCAGTACGAATGGTTGATGACGAACCAATACTTGGCGAGTTGCCGATGCGGCAGGACAACTTTGCTACACTGCCATTAACTTCAAACGTATTGCCAACTCAAATAGAAACACCACATAGCAACGTCAACAAGTCAACAAGAGAAGAAAATACAGCAAATCTTCTTGAGATTACCGCAGATGAGTTTATGAGGATACTAAACCACTCGCCAGATGTGCCATCTAATTTTTTGGTAAAAGGGGAAGTTTATATTACAGATACTACAAGTGTTGAGGTCGCTAATGTTATGCAGACAGAGAAAGTTGTAAAGTACTGTTTTTTTGAAAATATAGTAGTTCTGCACAACAGGGTAAACTCACTCGGTATTCATTTTGAGAATTGTTTTTTTAATCAACAGTTCATAGCAAAAGATTGCCACCAGACAAAGTCGATTCAGTTCATAAGGTGCACTTTTGCTGATTCAACAAAATTAAAAGAACCCGAGATTACAAAAAAAGATAGAAGAATAAATCTAGAGAATCTGAAAACAGACGGCTCAATTACTTTTAAAGAGTGCGTTGTTTTAGGTGAAGTGTGGGCTCCAAATATGAAGGTTGGGGGAAATGTTTCTTTTGAGGGATGTAGAATTGCTAACAGCCGGATAATAGGAATAGACCCAACACTAGGATTTGATCAGAATGAGATGTATTACAAAAGTATGCTCCTACAGGTCCAATCTTCAGGAGATATAAGTAAACCCGTAGAAAATGGTAGCCAACGTATCAGGGTGCTTGAACAAGAATTGTTGGTGTGTGATAATTATTTGCATCACAAGCCAATCTTAGAGTTGAGCAATAGTCAAATACAGGGCAACTTGTCCATTAAGCAGTCTGAGGAAAATAACAGCATTACTACTATTGCTGGCAACGTAAATATTAATGGAGCAGATATTAAAGGAATTACAGCATTATATGGCTTATGGATGATAGGCAACCTTTCAATGAAAAATACGCTTTTTCATGAGGATGTGCAATTTGCCGGTGATTGGCTTATGAACGCTGTAAACTTTAGAGTTTCATTAGGATATTTATCAATGGATAACTCACGCATTTTAGGAAGTGTGTACATGAATAATTGCGAGTTTGATGAAGGGGTCTCGCTTAGCTCTGTACATATTGAATCTCATCTAGAAGTATTGGCTACTCATGTGAATGGCGGAGATTTTATACTTAATTTTTCTCATATAAATGGAATGTTTTGTGCCTATCCAAGAAATAAGTTTGATGATTATACAGGTAGAAGTAACTTTAAAGTTAATGGGGACTTATCTATTAGCGGAGCGCATATTAATGGTATTCGGCTTGAAGCTGCAACAGTGTTGGGAGCAATTGAATCCAATACGGGTAAGTTTGGTACAATTAGCATTTGTGCGGGGGATAGTATTTCAAACAACAAGATTTCAGCAACCACAATCGGTGGTTTGTTTTTTAACTCCATTTACTGTGAAGGCAAAATAAATTTTGCGGGTATTCAGATTATTAACACCAGTAGCGATAGTTTGCGGAAGTTGTTAGAAGACTATCAAAATGCCAGTTTCTCCTTGGTACAGTCTAAGGTTGGCGGTAACCTGCTTTTTTATAGTACCGATTTGCACAATTTTAATCTAACCCTTGGCAATGAACCACATATCATCACTAAAGTAGAGTATGGTAGAATTAGTCTTGAAGGGAATACTATTGATGGGTACATAGATTTGAGAGGTATAGATCTTGATAAGGCAATAGATAGAAACGAAAAATTTGATCCTACGGATGTTTATGCACATGGCAATATATCAATTAATAACACTGGTGTTAAACTCGGATTAGATATTAGCGGTATATATACTACAAAGAAAACCGGAATTTTAAGTGCGTTCAATCAGACAGAAAAGACAGCAATCACTAGAATTTCAACAGCTAAATGTCTATGCATATATTTATCAAACCTCACTACAAACGGAGATGTAAATTTGGCAGGGGTTAGGGTAAAGGGAAACATAATTGCACCTCAAATGAATGTGCGAGGTACAGTATGTTTAATAGCTGATAATATAACTGGCCTTCCTGTAAAAGATGTAGCTAAAGATACACCTGAAAGTAAAGATAGTTTTGTTCGAGCTGAGATTGGTGGAAAAGTTGACTTGACTGCAACAAATGCCGAACACGTAAACTTGGATAGCAATAACTTTACGGGTGCAGACAGAAAGGAGGTTAGAATTTTTTTAGAGAGATGTTTGATCAACAAGCTCACTATTCTTACTCCTACTCCAAAAATAGATTTTAAAAATATAGTAGTAAAAGATTGGGATTTAAATGATACTTCTAACCCCAGAGCATCTGATGGACAAAAGTATATTGCTGTATTAAAGAGCATGTATCCTTTTGAACGTTCTATTTATGTAGAAACTGAAATTAAGCTTAGAAATCAATCTAAAGATGATGATGCAAACATGGTTTATGTCGCTATGCGCGATCGCGTGAATAGTGAAGAAAATTCAGTATTTAAAAGAGTCGTAAATTTTATTTACAAATGGGTGATCAATTATGGTACTAATGTTTGGAAAGCAGTAATCATTTGGCATTTATGGGTCGGCCTATGGATTGCCCTCTATTTCCAATTTAGCTTTAGTAGTCAATGTGTTGATAAGGTAAACGTATGTGCACAATGGGGAATTGTTGATGGTATTAAGCTAGCTCTTAGATATGCAATTCCTTCTTTTTGGGGTATGTTTAATCAGAACTTTGTAGCATCAAACGAGTTCTTTGCAATGGTTTTTACTTCTGTTAGCTATTTCCTTTTGTCTATCATTGGTGTTCATTTAGCTGCAAAATTTTTACGCAAACACTAATCAATTAAGGAGTTAATTTTTGGTTAAAGATCAGATAATGTCCGTAATCTATTCTCATAGTATGAAACACATTATTTTAATTGCGATTTTACTACCATCATTTTGCATCTCCCAACGCGTCATCGTTCTCGGGTTCGATGGCATGGGCGGTCAAGCACTTAAAAAAGTACACACCCCAAATTTTGATTCTCTCCGTGCCAATGGTGCATATACTTACAAAGCCGAAGCAGTGATTCCAACATCCAGTTCATCTAACTGGGCGGCTATGATTAACGGAGCACCACCACGGGTAAACACCGTACACAGCAACAATTGGGAGCGAACGAAAATCACCGGAAAAAAGTTTTGTGGGCAAAAGGAGGGAGAAATTTTTCCTACAATTTTCAAAGTATTGCGCGAGCAAAAGCTGAAAGCAAAAATTGCCTGTGTACATCATTGGGAGGGTTTTGCCCGCTTGGCAAATACAGAGGCCATAGATACCATCATTAACACCAAAGACGCATTTGCCACCTGCGAAACCACTTGTGAGTTAATAGAAAAAATGCAGCCCGACTTTTTGTTTGTTCATTTTGATCATGTGGACCATGCCGGGCACGAGTATGGACATTTTACTCCCCAGTACTACCGAAGCATAGAAGTGGCAGATTCGTTGACGGGGCTTGTTATCAACCAACTCAAAAAAACGGGTTTGTATGAAAGCACTACCATTATTGTCACCGCAGACCATGGCGGCATTCGTAAAGGTCATGGCGGACTTACCCGCAAAGAGATAGAGATACCTTGGATAATAGCCGGGCCAGCTATCAACAAAAATCAACGGCTAAAAATGAGGGTGAGGCAGTACGATACAGCCCCCACTATTGCACATGTTTTTAAATTGGCAATGCCGGAATGTTGGAAAGGAAAGCCGGTGAAAACAGCATTTTTAGAATAGAGTGTTTATTTAGAACTATGACAACTGCCTTTCTCATCATTATCTGTTCGCTGGTTATAGTCGCCTATTTGTTTGATATCAGCGCAGCAAAAACAAAAATTCCTTCAGTAATTCTTTTGCTGGCTTTAGGTGGATTGCTTAAATACACCACCATACTTTTAGATGTACAGGTGCCCGATCTGCAGCAGTTATTGCCTCTGCTTGGTACGGTAGGGCTGATATTGATTGTTCTAGAAGGTTCATTAGAATTAGAGCTAAGTTCTGCTAGAATTGGATTAGTAAAGCGCTCTGTACTCAGCGCATTTGTACCAATGCTGGTATTAGCCGTAATACTTGCAGCGTACGTCTATTTTTACACCCAAGGCGAAATTAAAAATATATTGGTCAATGTATTGCCGCTATGCGTAATCAGTAGTGCTATTGCTATACCAACCGTTAAAAATCTAAGTGCTGAAAAACGAGAATTCATTGTGTATGAAAGCAGTTTGTCAGATATACTCGGGGTGCTTTTTTTTAATTTCCTTGCCTTCAACGAAGTCATCAACGGCTCCACAACACTTCAGTTCTTTTTACAATTGGTGCTGATAGTGCTCGTTTCTGTTGTAGCTACAGCATTTTTAGCATTTCTTATTGGTAAAATCAAGCACCATGTCAAATTTATTCCCATCATATCTTTAATGATTTTGATTTATGCTATCTGCAAGTATTATCATTTGCCATCACTGCTTTTTATTATGGTTTTTGGTGTAGTGCTCAATAATATTCGTGAGTTGAAGCGCTGGGCAAATGTTCAATCATTTTCAACGGAGCACTTATCGCAAGAGGTGCATCGCTTTAAAGAAATAGTCACAGAGGGGGCCTTTCTTATTCGCATATTTTTCTTCATCATTTTTGGTTTCCTGATAGAGCCCGAAGAGGTAATTAATCCGGATACGCTTACATTATCGCTACTAACTACTCTTTTCATTTTTGTTATCCGAGCAGTTTGGCTGCGGGTAACAAAGGTAGATTGGATACCGTTACTATTCATAGCTCCTCGCGGACTCATCAGTATCTTACTTTTCATTTCTGTACCTGTTGGTATGCAGATGAATATGATTAACCGCTCCTTGCTCATTCAAGTAGTATTACTAACAGCATTGGTGATGATGATGGGTATGCTAATTCATAAACCTAATAAAAATACATGAGAAAATTATTTACAGCGATTGTAATCCTCTTTGCATTGCTGAGTGTGCATGCTCAAGTTGTTTCAAAAATTGCATTTGGCTCATGTATAAGCCAGAACAAACCACAAGACATTTGGTACAAAGTAGTGGAGCAACAGCCAGACCTTTTTGTTTTTTGCGGAGATAATATATATGGCGATACAGAAGATATGAATGTGTTGCAGCAGAAGTATGATTTGCTCGGTAGCAAGCCGGGATATGTGGAATTGAAAAAGAAAACTAAAGTAATAGCCACCTGGGATGACCACGATTACGGCAAGAATGATGGTGGCAAGGAGTACAAAATGAAAGAAGAGTCTAAAAAAGTGTTTTTGAAATTTTTTGAAGAACCTGACACCTCATCTCGTTGGAAGCATAAAGGCATTTATCACTCGTACTTTTTTGGGGAAAAAGGGAAAACGCTACAAGTGATTGTGTTAGATACGCGTACCTTTCGTGATAAGTTAGTGCGTGTACGGTTAGATTTAGATTGCAAAGGGCCATACATTAAACTCAACAGCAAGCACAAAACATTTTTAGGTGATGAGCAATGGAGTTGGCTGGAAGATGAATTGAAAAAGCCCGCAGACCTGCGTTTGATAGTAAGTAGTACACAGTTTCTGGTGGACTTTAACGGTTGGGAAGCATGGGTCAATATGCCTCGTGAGCGCGAACGGATGATGCAGTTGATAGAAAAAACAAAAGCCAGTAGAGTTTTTTTTGTAAGTGGCGATGTACACTATTCTGAGTTGAGCCGCTTAAAACGTGAAAATGGCTATGCCATTTATGACCTAACCAGCAGCGGTATGACCCACGGGCATTCCTGCGATGGAGGCAATAAATACCGGGTAAAAGACCAACTTTACATGAAGCCCAATTACGGGCTAATCAGCATTGATTGGCTAAATAAGAACATTCACTTAGAGATAAAGGACGAGCAAAATAATACACCTATCCACCAGGTAGTGCCATTCAGCGAAATTTCCTTTTAATCTGCAGTTCACAAATTCTCTGAAAATTCTACTTTGCGTCTTATACAAAACCGCGTATGCAAAAAATCTTTACCCCTATTTTTCTTTTGCTTTCTATTCTGGGTTTTTGTCAAACTGCCGAACTCTCTGGTGTGGTGTTCGATGAAGAAACCAACGACCCTCTGCAAGGGGCTACCATCAAATTTGAAAAAGGCAGAGGTAACCTGACCGATGCATCTGGTAGATTCAAAATACAATTGCCGGCAGGAGAATATGATCTTACTGTGAGTTTTGTGGGCTATAAATCGTATAAAGAAAAAATTGAACTCAAAGAAGGAGACAAGAAGCAGCTAAAAGTGGCATTAAAATCTTCGGCCATACAAGTAAATGCGGTGGTTACAGTAAGTGCCTACAAGAAAAATGCCGCTAAAGAAACGGTTACCACCGAGGTGTTGAGCGCCCGGCAGATTCAAAATACTAATAGCAACGACTTGGGTGAAGTAGTGCAAAAAACACCGGGTGTATTGGTACAAGACGGACAGATTTCCATACGTGGAGGAAGTTCGTACAGCTATGGAGTGGGCTCGCGTACAGCCGTACTTACCGATGGGCTTTCAATGCAAAGTGCAGATTTAGGTGAAGCACAAAGCAAAATGGTACCGCTTGCCAATGTGAAACAAGTGGAAGTAATCAAAGGCGCTTCATCTGTAGTGTATGGTTCATCTGCACTTAATGGGGTAGTAAACGTGGTTACTCAATGGCCTACCGACTATGAGCCAAAAACTGCCTTAGAACTCAACTTTGGTTTTTATGATAGCCCACCCAAAGGCACTAACAAATGGTGGGCCGGTTCACCATCTCCTATTTTTGGAATCGTCAACTTCAACTATCAGCAGCGGGTAAAGCAATTTCAAATTGTTGCAGCAGCTAACATTACCCGCAACGATGGCTATTTGGAGTTATCCGGAGAGCTACGCGAGCAGTTGTTGTTTAAACTTCGCTACTTACACCCCAAAATTGAGGGCTTAAACTTTGGTGTCAATGGTAGCTTTCAGCACGAAACCAGCGACCGGTTTTTTATATCAAAAGATATTGATTCGTTATCGTTATACAGAAACACCGGCTCTGACGATACTTATTACCGCACCAATCTGGACCCCTTTGTAAGTTACACCAGCCCCAAAGGGCACCGCGTAAATGCCAACTACAGGGTGATGCATATTTTTAGACCGGGTGGCGGCACCGACCCAAACGCCAATTCTATTCAAATCATTGCCGACCATCAGTATCAGTACCGATGGAAAAATTTGCTGGTTTTTACCGGAGGTATTCCTTTTAATGTAGGAGTTTCCAGCAGCAACTTGTACCCTACACAGCGAATCAATTTTGCCACCGCTCTATATGGGCAAGTAGAGTTTAACTATAAAATACTTTCACTGCAAGGTGGTTTGCGATATGAAGTAGCACAAGTAGATACCGACCGAAGCATTGGCTTTCCTATTCGGTCTATAGCCAACAAGAATCAGCCCGGGTTGCCGGTGTTCCGTGCGGGTATGAATATCCAGGCGGCTAAGGCCACGTTTATTCGTATGTCGTGGGGGCAGGGTTACCGCATACCGTCTATAGCCGAAAAATACATCAGCAACGAGTTTATGAATGGGTTGCGAATAATACCTAATGATACACTACGTGCAGAAACCGGTTGGAGTTTAGAGCTTGGGCTAAAGCAAGGTTTTAAAATAGGCAAGTGGATGGCGTATGTAGATGCGGCTTTCTTCTGGCAGGAGTATCGTAAATTCATAGAGTTTCAGATTGGCACATGGGCAAATAAATATGGTGACGGTACTCCTATTTTTCCGGATAGCTTAGAGTTTCCGTTTCCCGGTACGGGGCAGTTGTTGGGTTTAAAGGCCCTTAATGTTGAGAATGCAAGAATTGCCGGGTACGAAATTGGTTTGGCCGGCAACGGAAGTATAGGCCCTGTTGGCATTCAAATTTTGGCCGGATATACGTACACCTGGCCCGGCAAGAGCGAGCGCGATACCAGCGGTAAAGAAACCTATGCCATCAAAGATTTTTTGGGGGATATGTTTAAGTACAATTTCAAAAAAGTGGGTTTAGGTGACCCTGATACTTCCAAACTTTTGTATTACCGCATCAGGCATTTGTTTAGAGCTGATTTAGAGTTGACGTATAAAAAATTTTATGTTGGTACTACGCTGAACTACGGCAGTGCTCCTGAAAAAATACCCGCCTTGTTTAAGGCCGCATCTAATCTGATTTTTGGCGACATTAATGCATTAGATAATTATATCATGAAACACATTAACGGTGATTTTTTCTTTGACCTGCGCAGTGGTGTAAATATTAACGACCACCTCAAACTGGGTTTCATTGTTAAAAACGTAACCAACCGCTTGTACTCTCTGCGACCAGGCAAAGTAGAACCCTTACGCAACTTTACCTTTCAGTTGAGATATAACTTTTAATGAACAGGCATTCTGTATTTGCTTTATCGCTCACTGTATTGGTTGCCGTTTTTTTTATTCCAGAAGTCCATGCACAATACATAACACATGGGCCGGTAACGGGTGCAGTTACTGCCAATACTTGCAAAGTATATGCACGTACGTCAACTGCATCATCTATACAGTTGTTGGTGAGCAATAATGAGAACTTTACCCCTGTAGTTACTTATCACGCTAATACCTCTTCTGCTTTAGATTTTTCGGCTATTATCCAACTTTCTTCTTTATCCTCAAATACTAAGTATTTTCTTAAAGTGTTGGTGAATGGCAAGGAAGATGCAGTTCGTGGTTCATTTCGCACATTTCCGGCAACGGATGAAAAAGGCGATTTTACCTTTGTAACCGGTAGTTGTCAGGAAACGGAAAACATGAAAGTGTTTGATGCCATGCCCAAGTGCAATCCGTACTTTATGATGCACACCGGAGATTTTACTTACCCCGATTATATGATTGCCCGCAATTATGCCGATTCGCATTGGGGAATAGACAGCAGCTACCGCAGGCGATACAACGAAAAGGTAATGAAAGAAATGTTGCAAACCATACCTATTGATTATGTGTTTGATGATGATGATTACGTAGGTGCCGGTGCCGGTCGCTATCACATCAACGGGTTCAACTCATGGCGCGAAAAGGGGCACATCTATTACAGCATGCCGGCAGATAGTTTTCCGCCACACTGGCGCAGAAATGTAATTAAGGGCTATGCCGATTACTTTCCGCACTACGAATTGCCCGATACTGCCGAAGGAATTTTTCATTCCTTTCGTTTTGGCAATGCCGAGTTTTTTGTGTTAGACCGAAACAGCGCCAAAGACTATCCCGATGGAGCGTGTTTTAAGTATGATTCGCTAAAAAGAAAATGGCAGTTTGCTCCGGATTCTTCGCTGGTATTGTTTGGCAAAAAACAGATGGATTGGCTCAAAAAAAGTTTGCTTGCTTCCACAGCCGATTGGAAGTTTATTGTAAGTGGTGTGCCGCTGAATGGTGCCTGCGAAAAGTTGATAAAAGCCGGAGTAAAAATTCAACAGTTACACTGGAAAGATTGGACTGGGTTTCAACTGGCTTTAGGATTTACCCGCTATTGGGCGGGCTACCCACATGAGCGAAATGACTTTATGAGTTTTGTAAAAAGCAACAACTTAAAAAATATCATTGTTATTAGCGGAGACACTCACCATTCTGTAATGGACGATGGTACTAATGCCGGCCTGCCGGAAATGAATGCCAGCGGACTTAGCGTAGCTACTACTGAGTTGGCCAAATATTTAAAACTAATTGGTAATGGATTGGGGCTTTATCGCTGGAATAATATTTGGAACAAAGGCGGTATAGGCATCAGCAGCCGCGAATGCAAAAATGGTTTTGGTAAAGTGCGTATTGTGCGCAATGAGTTTGTAGAAATGAGTATTGTAGATGAAGACAATAAAACCATCAGTACATTTCAGGTACCCTTTCAGAAGTAACACATTTTTCGTTGGCGGCATGATGTGAAATTGCTATGTATGCACCTTAATTTTACCTGTTATTTATGCAAACACCCCGTGAACTTGGCTTTTATTTTCCTGCAGAATTTGCCCTTCAGCGCGCTATGTGGCTTTCGTGGCCACACAAAGAAGCCAGCTGGCCCGGCAAAATTCACACCATTTACAAACCATATTGTGAGTTTATACACTTAGTAGCACAAGGCCAAAAGGTGTGTATCAATGTGGCCGATGAATCCATGAAAAATTTTGCTGTGAATCACTTGCAGCAATCGGCATTTTGGAGTGAAGCAGGGATGAAAAACATTGAGTTTTATTTTCATCTAACCAATGATGCATGGTGCCGTGATCATGGCCCAGCTTTTCTGGTTAAAAAGTCAAGTGAAGAAAAATATCCATCGGAAAAAGTAATAGTGGACTGGGGATACAATGCCTGGGGTGATAAGTACCCGCCTTACGATTTAGATGATGTAATCCCCACTTTGATAGGAGAGCAGCTAGGGTTAAAAGTGTTTCATCCCGGTATAGTAATGGAAGGCGGCAGTGTGGAGTTTAACGGCAAAGGTACATTACTTACTACCACGGCTTGCTTGCTGAATAAAAACCGGAATCCACATCTTTCGCAAAAAGAAATTGAAAAATACTTAACTGATTACTACGGAGCAGAACACATTTTGTGGTTAGGTGATGGTATTGTAGGTGATGATACCGATGGCCACATAGATGACATTACCCGTTTTGTAAACGAAGATACAGTGGTAACCGTGGTAGAAAATAACAGACAAGATGATAACTATGAGCTGCTACAGGAAAATCTAAAGCTGCTTTCAAAAATGCGATTAGAAAATGGGAAGCAGCTCAATATTGTAGAGTTGCCTATGCCACATGCAGTAGTGTACGATGGGCAGCGCCTACCGGCATCTTATGCTAATTTTTATATCAGTAATCATTTTGTAATTGTGCCCACGTTTAGAGATAATGTGAATGATGATGCCGCGTTGGAAATTTTACAACAGCAATTCACTACCCGCAAGGTAGTGGGCATAGACTCTACGGATTTGATTTGGGGTTTGGGGAGTTTTCATTGCTTGAGCCAACAAGAGCCGTTGTAACTTTTAGCTTGCGAGAAATTTACAGAGTATAACACAGTTTTGTGTAAGTATATGAACAATAAAAAAATCCCGAAGGCAATTTGCCTTCGGGATTTTTTTATGAGACAGTATGTTTTTTAAGTATGCTAATTCATAATTGCCACAGTACCTTCTACCGTTTTTTCAATGCTGTCAAAGTAGGTAATTACCATGCGGTACACATAAGTATCAAACGGTGCACGTTTGCCATCTATGGTACCATCCCATCCGTTACTGCCGGTAATTCCGTTTTGCTGATCGGCATTGTAATACACTCTTTCGCCCCAACGGTTGAAGATGGCCATTTCTATGCGCTTGGCACCCAGTATGTCAAACTCAAAGCGGTCATTTAACCCATCACCATTTGGCGTAAAGGCCGTAGGGATAAACTGCGATGGTTGATTGAGCACAATAACCGTTACCGTGTCGCTTACTACACAAGAGTCGGCATTCATGGCGTACACGGTAAAAGTTGTTGTGGTTTTTGGTGCCGCCAGCGGATTGTTACACAACTGTGGGTTGGCACAACCATCAAAGCTGAGTACTGTATCGGGGCTCCACCAGTAGCTAATAATTGGCGTAGCAGAATTTGGCGTGGCTACCAATGTTGTATTCATTCCACTCAAAATTACCTGCTGGGTAACACCTAAACTCACTGATATATCTGTAGGGGCAACTACATTGAAAGAAGTATTACCCTGGCATCCGTTTACATCTGACACTAAAATAACATAGCTGCCTTTAGGTAAGTTGTAGAAGGTATCGGTAGTTTGCACTATACCATTTAAGAAGTAGTTGTAAGGTGCCGTACCTCCGCTTACTACGGCAGTTACTTTACCATCGGTAGTATTAAAGCACTTAGCGCCCGATGCATTAGCAGAAACTACAATGGGTGCCGGGTTGTTTAATGTTCCATCTGCTGTGGCAGTACATCCTTTGTTATCTGTAACAGTAACAGTGTAAGTGCCTCCGGGCAATGCACCCACAGAGATAGTGGTTTGCGGAGTTGGCGTATTCCAGTTATAGGCGTATGGTGCTTCGCCTCCGCCAACAATGGCTGTTACTGCACCGGTGTATCCGTTATGGCATATCGGATGGAAGATAGAAACCCCCACATTTATTTTTGGACCTTGTGTCAAAATAAACTGGGCGGTTTTTTGACATCCCAGCGTATCAGTTACGGTTACTTCGTATTGTCCGGCTGTAATGTTGATGTTGTTTTGCGTAGTAGAGCCATTACTCCAAACAAAGCTATAACCCGGTGTGCCGCCACCCACATTTAGCACAATACTTCCTGTGGTATCGGCATGGCACACAATATCGGTACCCAGTCCGCTTACTTGCAATGCAGTAGGTTCGGTAATGGTTAACGTATCATACAAGAAACATCCGTTAGAGTCAATCACCTGTACGGTATATTTTCCTGCAGGCACACCTGCAACAGCCGGAGTAGTTTCAAAATTATTCCATAAATAGTAGTACGGAGTAGTGCCACCATTAACAGTAGCAGAAACGGTACCGGTTGCGCTGCCAAAACAAGTGGCATTGGTACCGCTCATTGAAACGGCCAATGGCTGAGGTTCAAGCACAACATAAAGTGCAGCTACCACACAATTATTAGCATCGGTTACGGTTACAAAATAGTTACCTCCCGATACGCTGCCTACATCTTCGGTAGATGGACCGTTGCTCCATTCAAACGCATAGGGCAGTGTGCCGCCATAGGCAGTAATATCTATAAACCCATTTCCATTTCCATAGCACGAAACGTGGGAAATAAAACCGGAAGTAACCAAAGGCAGTGGCTCTACTGTGGTTGCAGAATCTATGCGCGCACATCCTTTTGAATCGGTTAGGGTTACTATAAATGTTCCGCCACTCAGATTAAACACATCCTCGGTGCTTGCACCATTACTCCACGCAAAATTAAATGGAGGAGTACCGCCACTTGGTATCAAATCTATTTGTCCGTTGGCATCGCCAAAGCAGCTGGGGTTTTTTACCACAAAGTTGGTGGTAATAACTGATGGATTGATGATAGTAACAGAAGTTGTAGCTGAACAGTTGTTGGCATCTACTACAGTAACAACATAAGTTCCATTCCCTAAACTGCTAATGTCTTCAGTAGTAGCGCCATTGCTCCATGTGTAAGTATAGTTGGGTGTGCCTCCGGTAACGGTTAAATCAATAGCCCCGTCATTGCTGTTGTAGCAGGATACATTTGAAATGCCTGTGCTGAGTGTAAGTGCAGTTGGCTCTGTTACAAATGCAGAGTCTTTGTGCGTGCAAGAGTTACCATCAGTAATCACTACATAATACAAGCCACCGCTCAACCCCATTACATCTTCGCTGCCGGTAAAGTTGCTCCACAAGAAGTTGTAAGGCACATTACCGCCACTTACCGTTAAGTCAATGCTTCCATTAGCCGCACCATTGCACGTTACATTGGTTACTGTAGTGATTGATGTAATTGGTGTGGGCTCCACAATATTGAACGATGCAGAAGCGCTGCACAAATTAGCGTCTGTAATAGTGAGGGTGTAAGTGCCACCACTTAAACCATAAATATCTTCGTTCATAGAGCCGTTGCTCCAATCATATTGGTAAGGTGGGTTGCCACCAAAAACAGTTACATCAATAAACCCATTTCCACCACCCGCACAACTTACATTTTGTGCAGTAGCATTAAAGGTAATTGGCTGCGGTTGAGAAACCGAAGCAGCAACTGTTGCCGTACACAAGTTAGCATCGGTTACAGTAACCGTAAAATTGCCACCTGAAATTCCATTCAGATCTTGCGAAGTAGCTCCGGTGCTCCAATTATAAGTGTAGTTTGGTGTGCCACCACTCACCGTCAAATCGATGCTTCCTGTGTTTGAGCCATAGCAAACCGAATTGGTTACACTCACAGTTAGTGCAAGTGCCGATGGTTGAGTTACTATGATAGAATCGCGGTGCTCACAGTTATTGGCGTCTTTGATAATTACAAAGTATTGGCCGGCACTCACGTTGCTCAAATTCTGCACACTTTGAAAAGTATTCCATAAAAAAGTGTATGGGGCAACACCACCGCTTACACCAAGAGTTACAGAGCCATTATTACCGCCAAAGCAACTAATGTTAGTTGCCGAAATAGTTGATGAAATTGCAGTGGGTTCGGTAAGGGTATAAGTAGCCGTAAGCGAACAGTTGTTAGCATCAGTAATTGTTAAACTGTATGTGCCACCACTCAAACCATATACATCTTCTGTAGTTACGCCATTACTCCAATTAAAGTTGTATGGAAATACACCACCTTGCACGGTAATGTCCACAAAACCATTTGCACCGCCTGCACAGCCCACGTTTTGTGTGGTAGCATTTAATACCAATCCGGCAGGTTGAGTGATGGCTACAGAAGCTGTAGCAGTACACAAGTTGAGGTCAGTTACGGTTACTGAGTAAATTCCGGCAGATAAACCGCTCAAGTCCTCTGTGGTAGCTCCATTACTCCACACAAAACTATATGAAGGAGTGCCACCATTTACCGATAAGTTTATAGCACCTGTGGCAGCTCCGTTACATAATATTTGTGTGGCAGAAATACCTAATGTAATAGCAGTCGGCTCAGCAACTGTAGTGGAGTTGGTAATACTGCAACCATTGGCATCATACACCACTACAGAATAGAATCCGCCTTGTACATTTGGTAGGTTTTGTGTGGTAGCGCCATTGCTCCATAGGTAAGTGTAATTGGGTGTTCCTCCGGTAACTCCTAACGTAACACTGCCACCGGGTCCGCCCGCACAAAGTACCGGAGTAGCGCTAATGGTAGATGAAAGCACGGCAGGCTGATTAATGCTTTGTTGTAGTGTAGCCGTGCAGAAATTAGCATCGGTTACAGTAACTTGATAACTGCCTATCTGCAATCCGTAGATGTCTTCAAATGCAGCACCATTGCTCCAGTTAAATGAGTAAGGAGGTACACCGCCATTTACGGTAACATCTATAGCGCCCGATGAATCGCCAAAGCATTGTAGGTTTTGGAAAGAAGCCACAGTAACAAACAATGGCAATGGCTGAGCAATGGTAGCTCCGGCAGAAGTGCTGCAACCTTTAGCGTCAGTTACTGCAACATTGTAGGTGCCGGTAACTATTCCTGTTACATCTTCTGTTGTAGCGCCATTGCTCCACAAGAAATTGTACGGAGCAGTACCTCCCACAACAGTAATGTATATACCGCCTGTGGTTCCACCGCTACATAATATATTATCTACCGAATCAATCAGCGCTTGCAACAGATTGGGTTGCGCAATGGTTACATTCAGGTAATCTGTACAACCTTTAGAATCGCGCAGCGTAATCAAATAATTGCCACCCGATAACCCTGTAAAGGTTGATGAAGGCACAAACTGCACCCCGTTTATGGAGTAAGCATAAGGCGGAATACCTCCGCTAAGTTGTACAGTTACTGAACCATCAACACCGCCAAAGCACGATACGTCATTTTGATTTACGATGCTGGCCGTAACGGCATAGCTGTTGTTAATCAAAATTTGCGAAGTATCTGTACAACCATTAAAATCAGTAACCATAAGTGTGTAGCTACCACCGGCTAAGCCATTGAATGTACTGCCCGGTTGAGTAGGGCCGCCATTGAGTGAGTAAGTGTATGGAGCTACACCACCAAAGGCATTTACCGAGATGCTGCCATCAAACACGTTAGCACAACTTGCGCTGGTGGTTGTGTAGCTATGGTCTAATACAGTTGGCTGAGTAACTTCAATAGGGTTAAATGCGTAGGCAGACGAACAATTCAACGCATCACTAATTACAGCATTGTAAAAACCGGCTACTAAACCGTTAAATACATTTGATGTTTGAAAAGTTGAGCCACCGTTAATTGAAAACTGATAAGGAGATACACCGCTTGCTCCGGTTAATGTTATAGAACCTGTGTTGCCCCCATTGCAAAGCACAGGGCCTGCCAATGCGGTTGATATTACCGGAAGCGGTGAAACTGTAATAGTAGCGGAACCACCAAACAAAGAGTTTCTCTCGCAGCCATTGGCATCTATAATCTGTGATAATGAATATGTAGTGGTGTTAGTGGCTAATACGCGAACAGTATCGCCATTAACTACCCCGGTTTTGGTAAATACATTTGTGCCATCGGTGTAACTCACATCAAACGGAGAAGTACCACTGCTAAAGTTGAAGGTTAGTACAGTATCTACCCCAGCACAAACGGTAACGGAGCCACTAATGCTTCCGTTAGGTAGTGGGTTTACCACCACAGCTGTAGAAGCAGATACGCTACACAAGTTATTGTCGGTAATGGTTACGTTGTATGTACCGGCAGAAGCAAGCACAGCAGATGCAATAGATGGTGTTCCATTTATGTTGTTGAACCCATTTGGCCCCGCCCAGTTGTAAGTGTAGGGCGCAGTACCACCCGATGCATTAGCATTTAAATTTATGGGATTATTAATACACACCGGACTATTGCTAAGTGGTGCAGCCGAAGGTAACGGATGCACAGTAATAGTGCGCGTAGCAGAAACAGCAGCGCAAGGTCCGGCCCCATCAGGGTCGTTGGTGGTTAACTCCAAAATTACGGTGCCATTGAAATTAGCAGCGGGTGTATAAGTAACATTTGCCGGATTGTTGGTTTGTGCAGTGCTGCTCAAAGCTCCTCCACCCGATAATATAGACCATGCTGCTGTACTTGCCGCACCACCAAAGGAGGAGCCACTCAACGTAAGTGCTGCAGGTGAAGCAGATTCACAAACAAACAAAGCACTGCCGGCCGAAACTGTTGCAGTAGGATTTATTACAATATTTCTGGTGGCCGAAACTGCCACACAAGGCCCTGCACCATCTGGGTCATCAGTGGTTAACTGCAACACGGCAGTGCCACTAAAATTAGCCGCTGGTGTGTAAGTTACTGTAGAGGGTGCTGCAGTTGGCGTATTGCTGCTCAAACTTCCACCGCCCGATACTATGCTCCAAACACCCGTAGATGCAGCGCCACCGATGCTCGCACCGGTTAACGCAATAGCTGAGGGTGAAGAAGATTCACAGGCAGTAAGTGTACCGCCTGCATTTGCAGTAGCCGCAGGATTTATGGTAATAGTACGGGTCGCAATGGCAGAGGCACATGGGCCGGCACCATCCGGGTCGTTGGTAGTCAGTTGCAAAGTTACTGTTCCTGAAAATCCGGTTGCAGGAGTGTATGTTACAGTGGCCGGGTTAGCTACAGGTGCTGTAGTGCTTAAGGTGCCACCACCTGAAATAATAGACCAGGCGGCAATGCTTGCAGCTCCGCCAATGCTTGCTCCGCTTAGTGTAAGTGCAGATGGAGAAGCGCTTTCACATAAAGTATTTGGCCCACCGGCAGTTACAGTGGCGGCTTGGTTCACAATAATAGTACGTGACGAAATTGCCTCAGTACATGGGCCGGCTCCATCCGGATCATTTGTAGTTAGTTGTAGTGTTACTACACCACTAAAGTTGGCTGTAGGTGTGTAGCTTACTAATGCCGGAGTAGCAGTAGGAGTGGTGCTGCTCAAACTTCCGCCACCGGCTACAATTGACCATACACCGGTACTCGCACTTCCACCAATGGTGGCTCCTGATAATGTAATAGCACCCGGAGTTGCCGATTGGCAAGCGGTTAAGGTAGTTCCGGCATTAGCAGTAGCGGCCTGATTAATGTTGATGGTTCTGTCAGCAAACTCTGCGGTGCATGGCCCGGCACCATCGGGGTCGTTGGTAGTTAACCGTAAAGTTACTGTACCAAAAAATCCGGCTGCCGGTGTGTAAGTGACCGAAGCGGGCGAAGCTGTTTGCGCAGTACTGCTCAAAGAACCTCCTCCGGAAATGATAGACCACGCAGCAGTGGAGGCGGTTCCTCCAAAGCTGGCACCACTTAGTGCAATGGGTGATGGTGAACTCTGCTCACAAATAGTAATACTGCTCCCTGCACTAACTGTAGCTCCGGGGTTGATAGTGATAGTACGGTTGGCCGATACAGCAGTACAAGGCCCTGCTCCATCGGGGTCGTTGGTTGTAAGTTGCAAAGTAACGGTGCCTGAGAATCCGGCAGATGGCGTGTAAGTTACAGTGGCAGGTGATGCTGTTTGCGCTGTAGTGCTCAATGTGCCTCCACCACTTAATATCTGCCACGCACCTGTGGTGGCACTACCCCCTACACTTGCTCCGCTAAGCGTTAAAGCACCAGGCGAATTTGTTTGGCATAGCGTATTCGGCCCACCGGCATTAGCTGTGGCTGCCGGGTTAACAGTAACTACCACACAACCATTTGCCCAAGTTGGCGCACCACAATCTGGTGAGCCCGCAGGGTCAACCTGCACAGCGTATGTTCGGGTGGTGGTTAATCCGGCTGGTGGGTCGTAGGATGAGGATGTTGCCGAACCTATAGCAGTCCAACCCAATGTAGAAGTACCACTAGGGCAAGCTACGTTTCCGTTCTGAAAATACCACTGATAATTAAAAGTTCCGGTGCCGCCTGAGGGGTTTACGGTCATATTACCCGGGTCTGCTGTAGCGCAAAAGGTGCCACCGCCACCGCTGACTGTGCCATAGTTTAGTTGAGGCAACACAGTAATGGTAACTGTGTTGGAATTGGCAGAACCACAAGTGTTAGTGGCCACTCTGCGGTAGCAGGTGGTTTGTGTTAAAGAGGGTGGGCTGTACGCTGTGCCGGTAGCGCCACCTATTGGACCAAAACCACCGGTACAGTTTGCTTGAGATTCCCACTGGTAGGTAAAGCCACCGGTACCACCTGAGCCGGAGGCAGAGTTGGTTAGTCCGGCAGGAGCTGTGTTATAGCATATCGTTTGGTTGGCTGCTATAGTACCGCCACTTACGGCAGGAGCAATAGTTACCGTAACTGTACGGTAGCTGATACTTCGGCAAGTACCGTTGCGGGTGTAAAGGCGGAATGTTCTTGTACTTGGTACGTTGAGTACATACGTGGGGCCTGCTGTGCCTGTAATGATAAAACTACCGGTAGATTCATCAAAAATATCGTATGTACCACCGTATACTGCACCTGCAAGGTTGAGCGTAACAGTACCACCTCCGGCACAAAATGTATTGGGTACTGCTGTAAATGAAGAAGGTATGGGTGGGGTGTAATACACAGATACTTCAGCTCCCATATCATTACTTCCGCAAAAAGTAGAAAAATAATCGCCCACCCAGCCGGTAGAAGGAGTAGCGTTATCAATTGCTGAACATGGCGGGGTAAGGCGGTAATTAATGGCGGTATTTACGGTGCCAACACAGTAAATATCATCATTACTGCAACCGGCACACAACTCGGTACAGCAATTGGCGTTGTATCTGTAACGATCGGCACCGCCTAAACCACAACCTCCACCTAAGCAAAGTGAGCCACTGCTGGAGCAATCAAAACAATCATCCTCCCATTTTTCTCCATACAGTTGAAGAAACTGCGGCACGTTTGCACCGGTATAGCTATGTGCAAACAATTGGCGGTTAGCGCCTGTTACCCACCCGGCACCGGCAAAATCAACGGCTATCTGGTTTGGTTTTGGAAATGGCCCTGTGCCACTGGTAGATTGGTTGGGTGTGTTGGGTCTCCATCCTTGCCCATCTAAGTCGGCATTGTCGGCACCGTACCATATAAAGTTGTATTCATCAGCGCCAACCGGGTCATCGTAATTTTCTACCCAAGAGTAGGTTACCCACATTTGCAAATCCATGGCGCCATCGGTATATATCTGGGCATTGGTTTTTTCAGAAACCCCAACAAAAAAAGCAGCTAATAGTATGTATAGTATTTTTTTCATGTGTTGCCTCCTATTGTTTGTTTTTGTTTGTCCAATCCATAGTTCCTTTTGCCGGTTCAGTGGAGCCAAGTTTTTTGTAATCGTCTTCACCCATACTGCCTCTTTCATTTTCATAAATTTTTGCTCGGGCATTTACTTTGAACCGAACGGCATCAAAATCTGAAGGGAAATCATAATCCTTGGCGTACAAGCGATTGTACTCTGCTTCGTTGTACAAAAAAGCCCAATAGCGTAGTGCTAATTGGTAGTTGTATTCGTCCAGTAATTCGTTATCCGTGTTTTTCTTTATCGGTTTTTTGCTGGTAATAGGGGCGCCTATAAACTTGGGCATGTAGTTGAGTTTGATGTCGCCTTTGCGGTCGGGTACTAATGCAGCAATTTCTGGAGCATTGAGAAATGCCTGATACTCTTTGGGGTAGAGCCGCATCCAGATGCCTACTTTTGCATTGTAGGTTTTTATGTTTTGATCCGTGTTTTTTAAACCGGTAGCCAATGGAAAATGCGGAAACAGCCGCTCTCTTTTATCGGTAGATATTTTGCTGCTGATGAACCATTGCCAATGCGAATCGGCCAATACTTCTTCTCGCTTTGGCAAATTTTTGTCAGCCACGCCATACGAAGCCCAGTTGATTTCTTGTGCAGAGACGGCCGGCAATTGGAGCAATGCCTGCCATTGTGTAGGATATTTTTCAATCCAGCTATTCAACTGATTTTGAAAATCAGCAGAAGGGGCAGGTAAATTTGGAGCTACCGATTTGGCGGCTTCAGTACTAACTTTCAGATGGTCCAAAAGTTGATAAAAGGGTGGTTTGGTGGCGGTTTCTGATTGTGCCAAAACAGTAGAAGCACACATCAGCGCCCATGCAATCAGGGTGAAAAAGCGCATAGTGATTGTTTTTGAATTTGTATGGGTGTAAATATAGAAGGCGGTAGTTATGGTTCAAACGAGATTGAAGAAAATATAAACTAACACTACGAATGACGGTTGCCTGTAAGTCTTCCAAAATCAGTAAACTGGCCAAAGTGAGGCATAGAACGAATAGAGGGGAAGGTTAGTACCCTAAATTGGGGCGTAACCATTTTTCCATTTCACCTGTTGTTAGCCCTTTTGCTTGGGCAAGTTGTGCCACTTGGTCGCGCTGTATTTTTCCTACGCCAAAATACTTGGCGTATGGCGAGGCAAAGTAGAACCCACTGACCGATGCAGCCGGATACATGGCGTAACTCTCGGTGAGTTTTATCCCCGTATTTTTTTCAACATCCAGCAATTGCCAAATCTGCGGCTTAAGGGTGTGGTCGGGGCAGGCAGGGTAACCCGGTGCCGGGCGAATGCCTTGGTATTTTTCTTGTACTAAATCTTCGTTGGTCAGGTTTTCATCAGCGGCATAACCCCAAAACTCTTTGCGCACTCTTTCGTGCAATCGCTCGGCAAATGCTTCGGCTAGCCGATCGGCCAGCGCTTTGAGCATGATGCTGTTGTAATCATCGTGCTGTTTTTCAAACTCCGCAATCTTGTTTTCTATGTTCAAACCGGTGGTTACTGCAAAGCCGGCAAAGTAATCGCCTTGCGGTGCTACAAAATCGCTGAGGCAGTAGTTGGGTTGCCCGTTCTTTTTGGTTTGTTGGCGCATAAAGTGAAAGCGGATGTCTGCTGCCGGATGCTTGACGCGAACGCTTTCCTCTTCTGACTGGGCTTCAAAAATTCCGATTACGCCTTTGGCAGTTATCCATTTTTCAACAATTATTTTTTTGAGCAATGCTTGTGCATCCTCAAAAAGTTTTTTGGCCTCGGTACCATATTTGTTGCTTTCAAATATTCTCGGATATGTTCCGCTCATTTCCCAGGTAGAAAAGAAAGGTGACCAGTCAATGTATTGTGCCAATTCTTCCAATGAGTAATCATCAAATGATTTTATTCCTATAAAATTAGGTTTTACAATTTTCTCTTTGCTCCAATCTATTTGCAGCTTGTTTGCTCTCGCTTCCTCTAAAGTTACATACTCCACATCGCTTTTGCGATTGGCGTGCACCTCACGCATTTCTACATACTCAGCTTTCACATCAGCCGAAAACTTTTCTTTTTGATCATCGCTCAACAGTGAACTGGCCACGGTTACGCTTTTACTAGCATCTAACACATGTATCACATCACCCGAATATGCCGGAGCAATTTTTACTGCGGTGTGTAACTTAGAAGTAGTAGCCCCACCTATAAGCAACGGTTTATTAAATCCGAGCCGTTCCATTTCAGCAGCTACGTGTACCATCTCATCCAGCGATGGGGTAATCAATCCACTTAAACCAATGATGTCTGCATTAATTTCTTTAGCCCGTTGCAAAATTTTATCGGCTGGTACCATCACTCCCATGTCTTCAATCACATAATTGTTGCAGGCCAACACCACACCAACAATATTTTTGCCAATATCGTGCACATCGCCTTTTACAGTGGCTAACAACACTCGGCCATTTTGCTTGGCATCTTTGTTTTCAGCTTTTTCTTTTTCCAGGTAGGGTTGCAGAACGGCTACCGATTTTTTCATTACCCGCGCACTCTTTACCACCTGAGGTAAAAACATTTTTCCGCTGCCAAACAAATCGCCCACTACATTCATACCCGCCATCAGTGGCCCTTCAATTACATAGAGTGGGCGCTTGTATTTTTCTAATGCCTCTAAGGTGTCTTGTTCTATAAAATCTGTTATCCCTTTCACTAAAGAATGCGAGAGGCGTTCTTCTATGGTTCCGTTTCTCCAAAGTAGTTCATCTCCACTTTCTTTTTTCCCTTTTTGCTTCACGGTTTCTGCAAAATTAAGCAGCCGCTCGGTAGCATCGTCTCTGCGGTCGAGCAGCACATCTTCTATGTGTTCCAGCAAATCTTTGGGTATATCGTCATACACTTCTAACATGCTGGGGTTCACAATGCCCATGTCCATGCCGTGTTGTATGCCGTGATATAAAAAAGCAGAGTGCATGGCTTCGCGCACAGTATTGTTTCCTCTAAACGAGAACGACACATTACTTACTCCACCACTCACGTGTGCATGAGGCAGGTTTTCTTTAATCCATTTAGTAGCGCGGAAAAAGTCAATCGCATTTTTGCGGTGCTCTTCCATGCCTGTACCTACCGGAAATATATTAGGGTCAAAAATTATATCTTCGGGAGGAAAGCCAACTTGTTGTGTCAGGATTTTATAGGCGCGCTCACATATTTCAATTCTTCGTTCGTAGCTATCTGCTTGCCCTACTTCATCAAAAGCCATTACTATAACCGCAGCACCGTACTCTTTTACTAAGTTAGCTTGACGAATAAATTCTTCTTCACCACCTTTCAACGAAATAGAGTTCACAATTCCTTTTCCTTGTATGCACTTCAACCCCGCCTCAATTATTTCCCACTTACTGGAATCAATCATCACCGGCACCCTCGCAATATCCGGTTCGCTGGCTATAAGGTGAAGAAACTTCATCATCGCTTCTTTGCCATCAATCATTCCTTCGTCCATGTTTACATCTATCACCTGCGCGCCACCCTCTACCTGCTCGCGGGCTACGGATAGAGCTTCCTCAAAGCGCTCCTCTTTTATCAGTTTTAAAAATGCTTTAGAGCCGGTTACGTTGGTTCGCTCACCTACGTTTACAAAATTTGAATCCGGGCGAATTTCTACCGGTTCTAAACCACTAAGCCGGGTAAAGTGAAATGGCTGAGGTATTTTTCGTGGAGGAAATTTCTTAGCTACATCTGCAAATACTTTGATGTGTTCGGGCGTAGTGCCGCAGCACCCGCCTATGATGTTTACAAAACCGCTCTTTACAAAATCGGCCAGCGCTTCGCCCATCATTTCCGGTGTTTCGTCATAGCCGCCAAATGCATTTGGCAGACCGGCATTGGGGTACGCACTGGTAAAACAAATGGCAGTTTTAGAAATGGCTTCCATGTGCGGGCGCATATCTTTTGCGCCCAGCGCACAGTTTAGGCCAACACTAAACGGCTTTACGTGTGCCACCGAAGTGTAAAACGCTTCGGGTGTTTGTCCGCTCAGCGTTCTGCCGCTGGCATCGGTAATGGTGCCCGAAATCATGATAGGCAGATCAGTTCCTTTTTCTCTTTGAACTAAATCAATGGCGAAAAGAGCCGCTTTGGCGTTGAGTGTATCAAATATAGTTTCTACCAATAATATGTCTGCTCCGCCATCTATTAACCCTCGGGTTTGTTCGGTGTAGGCATTGACCAACTCATCAAACGAAATGGCGCGAAACCCTGGATTATTTACATCAGGTGAAATGGAGGCGGTTCGGTTGGTTGGGCCAAGGGCACCGGCTACAAATTTTGGAGTTTTGGTTGCTGTATTTTGATGAAAAGCATGAATTGCTTTTTTAGCTAATCGCGCTCCTTCGTAATTTATTCTGTAGGCCTCATTTTCTAATTTGTAATCGGCTTGGGCTATCCATGTGCCACTAAAGGTATTGGTTTCAATAATATCAGCACCGGCTAGTAAGTATTCTAAGTGAATTTGCTCAATAATATCGGGCCTGGTGATATTCAACAAATCGTTATTGCCCTTTAGGTCATGTGAATGGTCTTTAAAGTCACTGCCGCGAAAATCATTTTCAGTGAGCGTATAGCGCTGAATCATAGTGCCCATAGCACCATCCAACACAAGTATGCGTTCGTTACAAAGTTCGGTAAGTTGTTTTTTAAGTTCAGCCATAGCATTAAACAGTGAGAAATTAAACAATATGTTTTGCTATTGAATTGTACTTACAAGAAAGTGGGCGGAAAGAAGAATGGGCGTTCTTATCTTTCAGGAGTTGGCACCTTTTCTCGCTTTTAGCGGATGGTTGTCAAGACGTCAGCGGGCCTGTCCCTCGGTCTTTCTTGATAAGCAGTTCTTCAAAGAGCAGCGCAAATATAGTGGTGATAGTTGTATTTACAACTGTATCTACTTTACCGGAAAAAACAACTTGGTCTCTTTCTCTGCATCGGCTGTGGGGTTGCTCACATACACTTCAAATATAGGTCCGGTAAAGGAGTAGCCATACGCTGCAATAGAATCAATCACCGCGTTGTAGGCGTACGGGATGTAACCATATTCGCCAAAGTACGATACGCTGACTGCTTGCGTGGCTTTTTCCACTCGTGATTTTATATTCCCAATGACTGCCACTTTTAAATTTTGTACGGGCACAGCTGCCTCAAAAACTACTTTTTGTGGTGACCAGGTGCGGTAAAACATTATAGGGGCACCTAAAGATTCGATTTTGTTTTTGAGCATAAAGTCATTCAGCTCTTTATAGCAATGGGCTTGTTTTTCTACCAATTGATTTAGCGGGCATGAATCGGTAACATAATAGATATTAAATTCATTTGTTTCAGACATTTCCAGCTCGCTTAAACGGTAGGGCAGGTTCATGGGTATAGTCTTTATATAATTGCTTAAATTGATTAGCCCTTGTTGCAGGTCATCTCCAATGGCTTTATCGGCCAGCAAATGAAACCAACGCCCTAAGTAGCCGGAGTTTCCGGAGTTGACCCACACCACTTTTGTACCGGAATCTACGGCTGTGAGGGTAAACGTACCGTTGAACTCGCTATATCCGCCAATGTTTACTTTTGTGATTATAGATGCAGGTCTTTCACTAGCTATAATTTCCATTCCACCTTCACCGCTCTTGTTGCTTTTCCAGGTCATTTTGCTGCCAGCTCCACTTTCTGTGCCAGAATAAGCGTTTGTGATAGTGCTATCGCGTTGCAGCCAAGGGCTCCAGTTTTCCCACTTTTTAAAGCTATTGATTTGGTCAAAAACAACCTCAGGGCTGGCGGCTATTACTAACTCTTTCTCCACTTTAAAGTTGGCAGGCATAAAAATAGGAGCCAGTAAAAAAATGGCTGTAACTAACACGAAAAGTATTGCGGCAATTTTCAGATATTTCATAATAAATAGTTGAATCAGTTAAAGGAGACAGCATCTTGATACACTGCTAAGGTTTGGTTGAGCATCATACTGCTTTGCTGCTCGTTTAAGTTTAGTTTTTGTGCAAGAAAATCTACCAAAGCAGAAATGAGTATTTGAGACGGCTGATGTTGAAAAAACAGTTTTCCGCTTCTCCGCACCAAAAAGTCGGCCGGGTGCAGTACCATTTCGTGTTCTACGGCATACTGCCACTCTGCTAAATGGATGGTGTCTGAGGCGGAGTGGTTACCCAATAATTGCTCTGCATTTTGCAGTAACACCGGCATATTGCTGCCATATCGGTAAAACCATTCTTCGGCAACATGCTGGCTGATGCCCAACGATTTTGCACGGTCTGCCATTTTCACTTTTTCGTGCTGAAAGTGCTCTTCGCTATTAAACTGACCACCCGAAAGCTGCACTCCTTTGGTAGAAGTGTTATCAAAGTTTTTTCCTAATTGTTGTTGTACTATGGCTACCGTTTTTTGCGCCATAAGACGATAGCCGGTCAGCTTGCCACCGGCTATTGAAATCAACCCATTTTCAGACACAATAACCTCATCTTTGCGCGAAAGCTCAGAAGGCGATTTACCATCTTCATGAATCAACGGACGCAAGCCCGCCCAACTTGACTCAATATCGTTTGCATTTAGTTTAACCGAGGGAAACATTTTGTTGGTAGCGGATAGTAAGTATTCCACATCGTCTTTTGTGCATACCGGATGGTCAATTTCTTGGTTGTAAACCGTATCAGTAGTGCCCACGTAAGTAACTCCGCCACGTGGTATGGCAAAAATCATTCGGCCATCGCTTACATCAAAGTAAACGGCTTGCTGTATTGGTAACTTACTATGTGCAAACACAATATGTACTCCTTTGGTTAACTGCAGCCGCTTGCCTTTGAGCGAATTATCTTTTTTGCGCAACAAATCTACCCACGGGCCACAGGCATTTACCACGGTACTGGCCCGTATTTGGCACTGTTGTGCGGTGTGCTGGTCTTTAACTTTTGCTCCACACACTTTACCATTTTCGTATATAAAATCTTCTGCTTGTATATAGTTGAGCAGCAAAGCGCCCTGCTCTGCAGCTTTTTTAGCAATTTCAATGGTAAGTCGTGAGTCGTCAGTGCGGTATTCAAAGTACATGCCACCACCCAGTAGTTTTTCACCGGCCAGTAGTGGCTCGGCTTTTAGCGTTTCATGCTTATTAAGCATAGTACGCCACTCGCTGCGTTTTACGCCTGCGAGTAAATCATAAACCAGTAAGGCAGCAGAGGTAGATAGCTCACCCAACGTGCCTGCTTGCACAATAGGGAGAAGCATTTTTTCGGGAATCACAAGATGGCGCGCGTTGCGATGTACTACTGCCCGTTCTGTGCCTACATCGCGCACTAATTTTAACTCTAGTTGTTTAAGGTAGCGCAAGCCACCATGGATCAGTTTGGTAGAGCGCGAACTGGTGCCAAAAGCAAAATCATTTTTTTCTACAAGGGCTACTTTCATGCCTTTTAGTGCAGCATCTAAGGCAATACCGCAACCGGTTATGCCGCCACCAATCACCAGCAAATCAAACTGCTGCGAGCCAAGCTGCTCAAAAAATGATTTTCTGTTTAGGTTGGAAAACAACATTTACCTTTTGTATCAATTTGTGCTAAACCCCGATTTGTTGTCTTTTTTCTTTTGCGTAAAGAGCGGGATGTTTTGTTTTTTGATGTCCTCAAACGAGGCCAGTACTACTCTTACTCGCTCAAACTCCGCTTGTTTAAAAAGCGAGCCGGCCGTAAGCGCAGCGTCTGCTGTGTCAGCGTATAAATAGTAAGTTTCTTCTTCGTCTAACTCGGCAAGAAGTGTTTCCAAATCAGCCAAAGATATGTTAACAGCATCTTCTATGTGTTCCTGATCATATTCCTCTTTAGTTCGCAAATCAGCTAATACAAATTCATCATATTGATAATCCATGGCAAACTCATCCGGTTCAATAGCAATAATGAAGTCAGTTTCAAATCCGCCATTTTGCCAATCTTGAAATGTAGCATCTAAATAACCGGACACCTCAAAAGTGCCTGAGTTTTTCAGCTGCTTTAGCACCGCTGTTCTGTTTGACTCATCAGCAATAACGATTAGCGTTTGAGGAGAAACTGCACTTTGAAGGTCAGCAATAAAATTTTCGGAAAAGGGAACTACCACAGCACCCTTTATAGTCCCCGAAAGCACCTGCTCTGTTGCTCTGGTATCTAATACAATGGCATCGGTTTGAGCCAAATCTCTGAATGCGGTTATTGATAATGCTTGCATAATTAAAACGGGGCGAAAATAATTCTTAAAGCCATTCAATCTGCACAATAAGTGTAGGCAGCAAGTAACACCCTTTTTAGTTTGGGTATATTCGGCTCATACCATACTTCTTTGGCTCTGCGCTTAGAGCGAAGCAGGCCGGCATCTTTTAGTATGCGCAGCTGCTGTGAAGCAATGGCTGGCGAAAGCTGGAGTGTATTGTAAATATCCCGAGCAAGCAGGGGTTGTTTTTTAAGGACATGCTCCAATATCTTTACTCTCACCGGATGCGCTATGGCATGTATGGTAGCTAATGCTTGTTTAAGTTGGTGATGTATTACCTCGGCCATTGTGCAATTTTACCCATAAAAAAATCCCGATTGAACAGGCCAACCGGGATTTTTTATATCAAGTTTGAATGATCTACGATTCCTGAGCCAAATCCTGAATCAGGTTGTTGATTTCTTCAATACGCTTTTTGTTGGTAGAGTACCAAATAAACTTGCCATCGCGGGTAGTTTTTACAATACCGGCTCTGCGAAGAATGGCCAAGTGCTGAGAAGCAACAGACTGCTCCAGTTTCATTTTGTGGTAAATTTCGGTAACGTTTACTTTACGCTTTTGCTCCATAATTTCTACCATTTGCTTGCGCAACGGATGAAAAAGGGCACGAAGTGTAAGGTGCGCTCTTTTCAGTACGCCATAGTCAACGGTCAGTTTTGCACCACTTTCTTTCGTAATTACGAGTGGTTTTGTTGGTTTTGTTGCCATAATTGTTTTGGTTTTAGTTGGATGTAAATATATTAATTTGTACGCTTATTTTATTGCCGTTAATCGTATTTTAATAACATTCAAAACAATTAGCATACCAACCTACTTATTGCCAAATTCCTGAACGTACTCGGGCTCAAAAAATGCAAGATCTGCAAAAGTGGAGCTATGCCATAAGCGCTCTGCCGGCTCTATAAGTTGCTGTGCAGTAGCTAAAAGCGAAGGAATTACTTCTATGTTTTTTTCATTCAATATGTGTTGGGCGCTATTACTGCCAGTGCCACCGGCCAGCGTTCCTGCTCTATTTAAAAAATTATTTTTTTCAAGCATATCTACATGTAATAATGTGGGAGAGGAAATGGCCATCATTTCGGCATCATATAGAGCCGCATAAACTTTACCATGGCGGGCATCAACAAGTGGTAAATAAAACGGTGCATTGTTTTGGCTGGAAATTCCGTA
The DNA here is from genome assembly GCA_016787045.1 of Chitinophagales bacterium. Classification (GTDB taxonomy): domain Bacteria; phylum Bacteroidota; class Bacteroidia; order Chitinophagales; family LD1; genus Bog-950. The sequence goes on along the minus strand of JAEUVA010000012.1, from coordinate 168,895 downwards.
GGCCAATGCCTGTAGGGAAGAAATCGCTATAACCGGTTTTTTGAGTGCATAGGCAATGCCTTTAGCGGTAGAAACCCCAATGCGCAAACCGGTAAATGAGCCGGGGCCGGTATTCACGGCTATGGCATCTATCTCGTTCAGAGCTATTCCCGCATCTGCTACACATGCTTGGATAAGCGTAGTTAATAACCGGGCATGGGCATTGTGTTCGGTAGTTTCGTGTAGCGATACCAAGCGAGTGCCGTTTGCCAAAGCAACCGAGCATACGGGAGAAGAGGTGTCTATACACAAGAGCAAAGCCATTGTGCAAACCTAATGCTTCCCTTTGTTTTCAAAAACATAAGGTATGCTTTCATGTATCCTCTTATATTCGCGCCCGTTTTTCATTATTAACTGTATTTTCTTTTCCAACGCCACTTTTAACCATCCCCCACTTTTTATGCGTAATCAAAACCTTCGCAACATTGCCATTATTGCCCACGTTGACCACGGTAAAACCACTTTAGTAGATAAAATTTTGCACCAGTGCTCCCTGTTTCGCGAGAACCAGCAAACCGGTGAATTGATATTGGATAACAACGACTTAGAGCGCGAAAGAGGCATTACCATATTGGCCAAAAACGTATCGGTTGAGTATAAGGGCATTAAAATCAACATTATTGACACCCCCGGCCACGCAGATTTTGGTGGCGAGGTAGAGCGCGTACTGAACATGGCTGATGGAGTACTTTTATTGGTAGATGCGTTTGAAGGCCCCATGCCGCAAACTCGTTACGTGCTATCCAAAGCCATTAATTTGGGCAAAAAGCCCATCTTGGTAATTAACAAAGTAGATAAAGAAAACTGCCGCCCTGACGAAGTGCACGAAGCGGTTTTTGATTTAATGTTTGCGCTCGGAGCCGATGAAGATCAGCTTAACTTCCCGACCGTTTACGGTGCTGCCAAGCGTGGTTGGATGAGTGGCGACTGGCGCCATCCGGCAGAAGATGTGGTGTATTTGTTAGATACCATCATTGGCCATATCCCGGCACCTGAAGTTAAAGAGGGCACGGTTCAATTGCAGGTTACCTCATTAGACTATTCCACGTACATAGGTCGTATTGCCATTGGTCGTGTAGCTCGTGGCACTATATCTGCCAACCAGCCGGTATGCTTGGTTAAGCGCGATGGCCGTATTCAAAAATCAAGAGTAAAGGAACTGTATGTATTTAGCGGATTAGGAAAAGTAAAAGCAGACAAAGCCGAATGTGGCGACATTTGTGCCGTAGTAGGAATAGAAGGTTTTGAAATTGGCGATACCATTGCCGATTTTGAAAATCCGGAGGCACTTCCACCAATACACATTGATGAGCCAACTATGAGCATGGTATTTACTACCAACACCTCACCATTTTTTGGTAAAGAAGGCAAGCACGTAACGTCACAAAAAATTCGTGAGCGCTTGTTCAAAGAGTTAGAAAAAAACCTTGCACTGCGGGTAGAAGAAACAGAAAGTGCCGATACGTTTAGAGTATTTGGCCGTGGTATATTACACCTTTCGGTACTCATAGAAACCATGCGCAGAGAGGGATATGAATTGAGCATTGGTAACCCTCGTGTAATTACTAAAGAAATAAATGGGCAAAAATGCGAACCGGTAGAGATACTCACCATTGATGCTCCGGAAGGAGTAGCCGGTAAGTGTATAGAGTTGATAACGCAGCGCAAAGGCGAAATGCTGATTATGGAGCCAAAGGGCGATATGATGCACTTAGAGTTTGAAATTCCATCGCGAGGTATTATTGGTTTGCGTACGCTTATCTTAAACTCCACAGCAGGTGAGGCCATAATGGCACACCGCTTCAAAGAGTTTCAACCTATTAAAGGAGATATTCCGAACCGATTAAATGGTACGCTGATAGCCAAAGAATTGGGTCGCGCAACGGCTTACAGTATGGATAAACTGAAAGACCGCGGCATATTTTTTATAGAGCCCGGAGTAGATATTTACGAAGGCCAAATTATTGGCGAAAACTCTAAACATGGCGACTTGGTAATAAACCTGGTTGCTGCCAAACAGTTGACGAACTTCCGCGCTGCCGGCTCTGATGATAAAACCACCCTTCCTCCACCCGTGAAGATGAGTTTGGAGGAATGTATGGAATACATACAGGAAGATGAGTACGTAGAAGTGACTCCGCAGAGCATTCGCCTACGTAAAATCTTGCTCAACGAACACGACCGCAAGCGCGGTGGTAAGTAACCACCAGACGCACTATTTGGCGGAAGTTGAAATACAGTTGCTGAATTGCCAAAGAAATTTGAAATTGGCGCAGCACCCCAAGCTATGAATTTACTGTTTGAGTTTTTGCATCATCTCCCGGAGGAGCAAAAAAAACTATTGGAGAAAATGAAACCGAAAGGCACCACTGCCGAGGTGTTTCAATGCATGCGCGAGCAAGCTAATAGCGGACGATTTAACAGAGAAAGTATTCTCCAAGTTAGTGGTATTACCAATGCACACTTCGACAAAATAACTTCTGAGTTACTGCAAAAGTGCTATGCATTTTTGTTTGATAAAAACCCGTATGACTTGCTACTTTTTCTGAGTAAAAAAGGAGTGTACGCCAAGCATTACTACAAAGAGCAAAAGAAAATACAGCAGCACATCTTTAAAAGTGGTGATACAGCGGAGAAGAAGAAGTTTTTGAGGGCCTGTATAAATCACATACACCTTAATATGCCCATTGCGCTGAAAGATAAGCAAGTGTTAGAAGAGCTTTGCAGAAAGTATGTACAGTTACACACCGGAAAAGAAAAGGTGTTTGCTGCTCAGTGGGCATTATGCCGCACTACGTATCACCAAATAGACTTACTCTTTGCAGCATCAGTTATTAAAGATGATCCATCAGCTGTGTTGCTTAACCTTCAAAAGTTACCACCACCTCATACTCTTGCAGATAGCACAATACAGTTTGAGTGTTATTGGGTTTGGATCTACTACCATGTAGCTGTAGAAAATTTTGAAAGCGCCATATCACTCGCAGAAGAGGCCACTAAACAATTGAGCAAACAAAACAGCAGTGAAACAGAGCTGAACATATTGCGATTAAATATGAAACTGGCAGAGTTGTACTATTTCACCAACAGGTTTCAAGACTCTTACGCCAGTTTATCAAACGTGTTTAATGCGCGATTAGCTGAAACTCTTCCTGAGTACGGCTATTGTTTGACCAAGTATATTCAGATATGCTGCATAACCAACCATTTGCAAGATGCGCAAGCACAGGTTGAGAAAGTAGCAGGATATTATGGTGTAAGATTAGACGAAACGTTGCCTGTGCGCGATGCTATTTCATTTGCCAAGTATTACCTCTTTGCCGATGAGTACAAAAAAGCATTCCACTTTATACAATTGGGATTTCAAAAAAATCCGAAGGCCAAGTATTTTCAGTATGAAATAGAGTTGCGCAACCTGCAAACGGCTTGTTTTTTTCTGAGTGGAGAAAAGCCGGAAGCAGTACAAATGTGCGAGCGACACCTCAAGTTTTTGCGCTCGCACGGGTATAGTGTAAAAGAGAGCAACTATCCCTATTTCTACGTCCTTACCAAAGCCATTTATTTACGCCAAACAGAAGGCCGCCAGTTTAATGCCACAGAAGCCGAAAAGTGGCAGCGGTATCAACAAGGAACGTATGCTTTATATGGAAAGTTATTAGAATGTATGTTGGGTGAAAAGTGAGTTATACATTTTCTGCCAACCAAGCCATTAGCCCGGGGCTGTGTTTTAGCGAGGTTTCATCAATATCAAAGGTAGGGGTGTGTAAGCCCGAAGTAACGCCTCGCTTTTTGTTGCCGGTTCCCAACCGGTAAAATAATGAAGGGATATGATGTGTGTAATACGCAAAATCTTCGCTGCCCATACGCACGGGTACACTCACCGCAGCACCTGCTCCAAAGTATTCATCGGTTAGTGAGTAGGCAAACTGTGTGAGCGATACATCATTCAACAACACAGGAGAACCTTTTACTATGTGTACATCGCAGGTGGTGATGTATTTTTCGCAGATGGTTTGGCAAATAAACTGAATTTGTTTTTGGGTAAATGCTCGTAATTGTTCATCAAAACAGCGGAGCGTACCCGCAATTTCTACTTTGTCGGGCACTATGTTGGTGGCACCTTTGCCTTCTATTTTTCCAAAAGATAGCACGACCGGTTTTTGTATATCGGTAAGTTGCCGCAGTTCCATCAATATTTCGGCAGCAATCAATAATGGATTTTTTAGCTCCTCTACTCGCGCAGCATGGCCGCCTTTGCCGTTTATGGTCAGGTAAATTTCATCACTGCTGGCCATAAATTTTCCGGCACAAAAACCAAAGGTACCGCTTTCCATCTCAGGTGTTACGTGCAACCCGATCATTTTTTCTACCGTAGGGTTTTGTAACACACCTGCCTTAATCATGGCTTCGGCTCCACTGGGTATCTGCTCTTCGCTGGGTTGAAAGATAAACTTGTAGGTGCCTTCAATTTCGTTTTTCAACTCTGCCAATATCATGGCAGCGCCAAGCAGGTTTGCTGTATGCACATCGTGGCCGCACGCGTGCATTACGCCTTTTATGGTAGAGCAGTAAGCAGCTTCGCTATTTTCAAGAATGGGTAGTGCATCCATATCTGCCCTTAGTGCCACACATTTTTTTGCCGGATTTTTTCCAAGCAAAATGCCCACAACTCCGGTGCCGGCTACATTAGTCTGTACTTGTAGCCCTAATTGAGTGAGTGTTTCTGCCACTAACTGCGCGGTGTTTTTTTCTTGCCAGCTAAGTTCGGGGTGCGCATGTATTTGCCTGCGCAATGCCACTACTTTTTCAAAGTATTTTTCTGAAAGCCGTTGAATTTTTCGGCTTAATGTTTTATCTGCCATATACGCGTTGGGCTACTTTACCTTGATTTTGTCTTTCACAATAAACGCCCCGGTGTAATACACAATGATTTGTTGCAGGTAATAGGTGGCGTCTAACCGTGTTTTAAAATCGCCAACGCGCAATTTGTAATAGGGAGGTTCGTATTCTACATACGAGGCCAACTCCGGAAACTGCTTGTACAAGCCGGCTTTGCTTTTGTACACCTCTTCACGAATATCAGTATATGTAATCTGAATGCGGTAACCGTCTGTAGTTTCGCGCTTGGAGGTGTACTCGTTGTATTTGTTGATTAAGCGGGTAATAGAAGAATCTTGCACTACATTATCCTGCGCAAAAACACCGGAGCAGAAAAGGAGAAAGAATAACGAACTTAAATACTTCATGCTATAATGCTTACACTGGCTGAGCAACCCAGCCGGTCTGCCCCTGCTTCAATCAATTGTAGTGCCAATTCTTTGGTGCGGATACCCCCACTGGCTTTTATCTTTATAGTTTTAGGAAGATTAGCTCGAAGCAGTTTTACCACATCAACAGTAGCCCCGGGTTGCACATAGCCAGTACTTGTTTTTACAAAGTCCACACTCATTTCTTTGCAAAGTTTACAAGCGGTGATAATTTCATTTTCGGTGAGCAGGCCGGTTTCTAAAATTACTTTCAGTTTACCGCCACGCAGTTGCACAATAGTAGCTGCGCTGGTCAATTCGTTTTTTAAATAATTCATATCGCCTGCTTTGAGGGCAATAATGTTGATGACCATGTCAATCTCGTGGGCACCTTCGTCAATGGCTCTGCGGGCTTCCTCCACTTTGGCTGGTGTATGCGCATAACCCATAGGGAACCCCACCACAGTGGCCACCTTCACCGGAGTATCTGTAAGCCATAAGCGGCACTTGCGTACAAAATAAGGAGGAATGCACACTGCAGCAAAGCCGTGTTCTTTGGCTTCTGCACAAAGTTTCTTTACCTCTTTTTCTGCGCAATCGGGCTTGAGCAGCGTATGGTCTATTTTGGCAGCTAAATTCACTGATTGAAAATAGAAAAATACCCAACTACGCAACTTCTTTTTTGTAAAAACAGTCAGAATTTACGGTTGCTTGGCCAAACCTTTTCAAATTGTATTAGTTTTACTAAATGCCTATGAAAAACTTTGTTATCTTTTTACCTCTTCTGCTAACCCTAACAGGATGCAAAAGTTGTAAAGAACCACAGGAGGGAAACGTAATTGTTACCCTAAGTGCAACTGTTGGATCACAGCCGCTTAGCTTTATCAATACGTTTTACAATGATGGAGCAGATAAAGAATTTTATTTCACCAAACTCAAGTTTTATGTTTCTAATGTAAGGTTGGTGCGTGCCGATAACGTAGAATCGCCCTTGGCAGATGTTGCATATTTTGACTGGGCAGATAACAACTGGAAAAAGTTTAGCGGCAATGCAGATGCAGGTACCTACAAAGGCATTAAATTTTTTGTTGGCCTAAGCCCTCAACAAAATGCTACAAACCCAGACGATTTTAAAGACGATCACCCGCTTGGCCCCAAAGACGATATGTATTGGGAATGGTTGAAGCATAGGTTTGTAAACTTAGAGGGTCGTGCAGATACATTAGGAAATAATTTTTTGGGTGGAAGCACGGGATTGGTGTATCACATTGGCCGCGATACTTGCTACCGCGAAGTGGTGTTAACAGCTCCTGAATTTACAGTTCAAAATACGGGCAAGAAAAACTTACAGCTAAATCTAGATTTGCTAAAAATATTCTCAGGTGCAAATGCCATAGATATGTATCAGCAACCCGGCACACAATCTGAAGATGCTGATTTGCCCATTGCCATAAAGTTTGCCGATAAATTTGCACAATCCTTCACCTACTCTGAGTAAATGAATCGGTTACTTGTTTTAGCTCCACTTCTTTTGCTATTAGCAGCATTACAAAACTGTAAGCCCGAGAAATCTTCATGTAATCAATGCAGCGGTTCCGATAGTTTATATACAGCCACACCGCTTACGCTCACACAACCGTTTAAGTTTCCTGCCATAAAAATACCTGATGATAACCCATTGACCGAAGAAGGAGTGCAATTGGGAAGGATGTTGTTTTATGACCCCATACTCTCTGCCGATAGCAGTATTTCTTGTGCCAGTTGCCACAAGCAAGAGTTTGCGTTTGCAGATGGAGGCAAACAGTTTAGCCAAAATGTGTTTGGGCTAACTAAGCGCAATACGCCTCCCATTTTTAATGTGTTATGGATGAAAGATTTTTTTTGGGATGGGCGCGCGCACACATTGCCTTTGCAGGTGGAAGATGCACTGGTAGGCGAGCAAGATTTTTCGGAAGCATCAATTGTATCTAAATTAGAAAAGCGAGATGATTACACTGCACTGTTCAACAAAGCATTTGGAAAACCTTGCGGTATTTCGCAAACCAAAATTGAAAAAGCGCTTTCGCAATTTATGATGACGCTCATTTCTACCGACTCAAAATTTGATAAAGTAATGCGCGGGCAAGCCACATTTACCGCCTCTGAACAAAATGGATTTTACAATCTTTTTATGAAAGACACCGGTGCTGCATTTGGTTTTGGTGCCGATTGTTTTCACTGCCATGCCAATAGTTCAAGCACCTCTAATTTAACTTTGATAGACAACAATTTCCATAACAACGCGCTACAGCCCTCTACAACTTTCACCGATTTTGCAGATAAAGGCAAAGGTGCCATTACCAACAATCAGTTTGATAATGGTTTGTTTCGCACACCACACGTGCGCAATATCGAAGTAACGGGCCCGTATATGCACAACGGGCAATTTGCAACGCTGGAAGAGGTGATAGAGTTTTACAACTCAGGGTTAAAAAATTCACCCACAGTAGACCCACAAATTAAGGCGGTACACCAAGGTGGATTACAATACCTCACTGCACAAGACAAAGCAGACTTAGTGGCGTTCATGAAAACCCTCACTGATACGGCATTTTTGAATAATCCCAAGTTTTCTAATCCGTTCAAGTAACAGCTTGGCTTTTTTATTTTACGTTCACGCCACAACATTCTTGAATGACGCGCGAACAATACCTCCGATTAATAGCCGCACTTGGTGCAGGTAGTTTATTGCCTCAAAATGTATTAGCAGAATTACTCACAGTTACAGAGTTGAGAAGAAGTGACTTTGGCACCAACTTTATTTGGGGTACCGCCACTGCTGCTTATCAGATTGAAGGTGGGTGGAACGAAGATGGAAAAGGGGAGAGCATTTGGGATCACTTTACACATTACAAAAAACAAAAAATTAAAACCCGCGAAAACGGTGATGTGGCCTGCGATTTTTATCACCGGTATGAGAGCGATATTGAATTGATGCGCCAAATGAACATCCCCGCATCGCGCTTTAGCATTGCCTGGAGCCGTATTTTGCCGCAAGGAACCGGTGCAGTGAACCAGAGGGGAATTGATTTCTACCACCGGGTGATTGATAAATGCCTCAAAGAAAACGTAACACCTTGGGTTACTTGCTACCACTGGGATTTGCCACAAGCATTAGAGGAGAAAGGTGGCTGGTCTAATCGGGATAGCATTAAATGGTTTGAAGAATACGTAAATATTATTTCTAATGCTTATGGCGATAAGGTAAAAAACTGGATGGTGTTTAACGAGCCGATGGCTTTTGTTCCGCTTGGTTATTTGATTGGTGTTCATGCTCCGGGCAAGGTCAACTTCGAGAAATTTTACAAAGCGGTGCATAACGTGGTGATGTGCCATGGTGCAGGTGGTAGAGTGCTGCGCTCCAACGTTAAAGGAGGCAACATTGGAACTACGTTTTCTTGCAGCCACATAGATGCAAAGAATGATAAACCGGCAAACTTAAAGGCAGCAAAGCGAGCCGATGCGTTTATCAACCGGCTGTTTTTTGACCCTATTATGGGTTTAGGTTATCCTACACAGGACTTGCCGGCTTGCAAACAAATCGAAAAACACATACAACCCGGAGATGAAGAAAAAATGAAATTTGATTTTGATTTCATCGGCTTACAAAACTACTCACGCATGATGGTATATAATCTGGGCTTGATTCCGATTATACATTTTGCCAATGTGCCTGCTAAAAAATTAGGGAATGATATGACCGATATGGGTTGGGAAGTTTACCCGGAGGGAATTTATCAACTCATTAAAAAATACAGTGCATATAAGGATGTGCCACCTTTGGTAATTACCGAAAATGGAGCTGCCTTTCCGGATGTAGTGAACAACGGAGAAGTAAACGATACAAAGCGCTTACAGTTCATTAAAGATTATTTGGCGCAAGTACTGCGAGCCAAAAACGAAGGTGCCGATGTTCGCGGATATTTCATTTGGAGCTTTATGGACAATTTTGAGTGGGCAGAGGGCTATCGGCCCCGTTTTGGTTTAGTGCATAACGACTTTACCACACAAAAGCGAACTGTTAAAGCCAGCGGCAAATGGTTTAGTGAATTTCTAAAAGCATAGCGGGCTGTTAAAACTTATCAAACCAAAAATCAATCCTGCTTTTTTTGAGTTAACTTTGGCTGAGTATGATTAAAAAGATAATTCTTGCGTTGCTGATATTTATCACCTGTAATATTCGTGCGGCTCAAATTCTTATACCCATGGACGAGAGCCAAAGTAACCACCTTAAGGCATACGGTATTTCTTTTTGGGTACTCAAACAAACGGTAGTAGTAGATTGGCTGCTCAATTATCGCGGTGGCAGTTTTGCCATGCCTTATGCACCGCAGATAGAGAAAGAATGCAAAATACGCGGAGTGGGTTTTGAGGTGATTAGCGATGGGCAATACAATGGCATTCTTTCAGAGATAGTGAATCCCGAAAAAAACATGGATGTGATGAAACTGGAAAAAGCGCCTCGTATAGCCGTGTATTCTCCTAAAACCAAACGCCCGTGGGATGATGCCGTAACGCTGGTGCTTACGTATGCCGAAATTCCGTATGATATTGTTTACGATGATGAAGTGTTAGATGGTACTTTATTAAAATACGATTGGCTGCACTTACACCACGAAGATTTTACAGGGCAGTACGGAAAATTTTATGCCAGTTACAGCAATGCGCAGTGGTACCGCGAAGAGCAGGCCGATCAAGAAGCACGGGCAAAACGCAGAGGTTTTAGCAAGGTCAGTCAAATGAAATTAGCCGTAGTGAAAACCATAAAGGATTTCATTTTTGGCGGAGGGTTTATGTTTGCCATGTGCAGCGCTACCGATTCGTACGATATTGCCTTAGCTGCAGAAGGAGTGGATATATGCGATGTGATGTATGATGGCGATGCGCAAGACCCTCAGGCACAATCTAAGTTAGATTTTAACAGCACACTGGCGTTTGAAAAATGGCACCTGCGCACTAACCCGTATGAGTATGAGTATAGCGATATTGATGTGAGTACTTACCGCAGTGTGCAAAAAGAATTAGATTATTTCACCCTATTTGATTTTTCGGCTAAGTGGGATCCGGTGCCAACCATGCTTTGTCAAAACCATACCAAAACCATTAAAGGTTTTTTGGGGCAAACCACAGCTTTCAACAAAAGCTATATCAAGAGCAGTACACTCATTATGGGTCAAAACAAAAGTGCTAACGAAGCCCGCTACATACATGGCGAGTACGGTAAAGGGCTTTGGACCTGGTACAGCGGCCACGACCCTGAGGACTATCAGCATTTAGTGGGTGACCCACCTACAAATCTGGATGTGCACCCCACCTCTCCGGGATATAGATTGATCTTAAATAATGTGTTGTTCCCTGCTGCACGAAAGAAGAAGCAGAAAACGTAAAATGGGCTTTAGAGCGGTCGCCTGACCGCGTTTGCTGGCCAATGGCTAAAGCCAAATGCCGTGGGATAAGCGGAAGATATTTTTGTTATGCGCGGGCTAAAGCCCGCACAATAAACATACTGCCGATGACCTCAGCAGCGGGGTTTATACCTACACACTAATTGCCGATGAAAACGTAATTGATACCAAGAAAATGATTAAGCAGTAAACGCTGTTTTGAACTAAAAAGGGCTGCTCGTAAGGGCAGCCCTTATTTTTTATGCAGCAATCACACTAAAAGCGGTTGCCTGACCGCGTTTGCAAAGTGCTTGCTACTTCTTCGGCTCATCTTCTACACTTCCTTTTTTCCAATACTTACCCATTTTTTGGTTCAGCTGAAATGTGCGGGATATAGTAAACCCTAAGCGGAAGGCGCCTTGTGCCCAGTTGGCGGTGTTGTAGGGCAAAAAATCTTGATCTAACATGCCGCGGGTATTCGTAAAGTTGATGTGAAAAACGTGCCCACCGGTTTCAAACTCAAAGCCGATATTGAGTGCCGGATAGTAAGCCGCATTTTTTAGGCCACGCACCATGGGGAAGTATTCGCGGCCACCCACTCCCGCTTTGGTAATAGGTAAAAAGTATTCAAAAATAATACCCGCACGTTTGCTGAATTTAGCCCTGCCGCTAAGACCCAAAAAAAACAAGCCGTTTTTATCGTTGTACGGCACACGGTTGCGCCATACAAAAGCAGGCGTTAGTTGCACACTCAGCCAATCGGTAGCTTTGCAGGCAATAAGAGCTTGCAGGGTATAGCTCATTCTGTCTGAAAAACCGAGGTAAGTATTTTTCGGGAAAAACGCCACTTGTGTAGGGTCGCCACTGCTGCGCATACTGCTAATGGCGGCATTGCCATATAGTGTAATGGTAAGCGGTATTTTAAAATCTTTGGTTTGCTTAAGCGCGCGGTACTTTATGCTGGTGTTCCACAACTCGCGCATAGGGCCGGCACCTTTAGCACGTCCTGCACCTACGGTTAAATCATCGGTAATGCCATATTCAAATACAAACAAAATATCGGCCGCCTGGTCAAATCCAAACATAGAGTGTATGTGATCGTTAGGCGTAGCAGCCACATCGCCAAACCGGTGGCTGATGCGAAAGTCAAGTGCCTTGGCCGGTGTGGGTTCTATACTGTGGCCGTTGATTACCCGAGTGGTTTTAAAGGTGTACTTAACGTATTCTTTTTTGGGTTTATCTTCCTGAGTGAGCTCATCCAACAAATCAACTTGAGCGAACAACAAACGAGATGCAATGAGCAATAACAGTGTAAAACCAAAACGCATGAGCCAATAGATTTTTATCAAAAAAATAAAAATAGTTGAAAGTGTAAGCCAATAGTGAGGGAAAGAATATTAGTTGGCCTTTTGGTAGCGTTGAAAAACAAACTCTACATCTACCTTAATCACCTCTGCAATATTGGCAAAAACCAACTTAGGTACTTCAATTTTGTGATCCACCAGTTTAACGTCAAAGTTAGCTGTAGCCGAACTTACTTGTCCGTTCATCACTACCAATTTGCCATAAATTACTCGCTCTTGTTTTACGCCATGTATCTCTAAACTGCCTCGCAACTCTACATCGTAGTATCCATCTCTGCTAAAATCAATATCTGTGTTAGAGACAACCGCATCTAATACTGCACTTGGGTATTTGTCGGTTTCCATGTAATTTTCGTTAAAGTGCTGCTCCATCAACCCATTGGCAAACTTGAATGAGATAATGGGGATTTTCACACTCACCTTTCGGGTTTCGGTGTTTAGTACACAAGCGGCCTTGTAAGTGGTGGCTTCAATATCTTCTACCGGAGTTTTAGAAAAAAAGTGCGCTTTGCCACGGGTACATACAAAGGTGTTTTTGTACCGATCATCCTGAGCAAAAACTTGCCCGGTAACGAACAGTATAAAAAACAATATGTATCCCAGTTTTTTCATTTCGTTTATTCAGCGTAGCAGTTGTTGCGCCATGCCTTTATTTGGTTAATCAAAGAATCTGCCAAAGGTTGCGATGCTCCCTGCGGCATTTTGGGCCCGCAGGTCCAGTCTATTACGCAAAAGAAATTAGATTGGTTTACGGCTGCACTCTTTGTAGAGCCGAAATCTTCTAAAACAATGCCTGATGCGGCACTTCCGGCATCGTGGCAGCCCCCATAAGCGCAATAAAAATCCATTATGGGTTTAACAGTTTTTGTGTAAGTGTTCAGCGTATCCGTACTTACGGTGCAGGGCACATCTGTTTTGCTTTTACTGCACGAGTAAAATCCGGTGGCTGCAAATGCCAAAAAAAATGTTGAAATGAAAAGTGTTCTCATAGTTATTGAAAAACAAAACCTGCTCAGTTTAGTTTAAGCAGGTTTTGTTGTGGTAGATAAAGTATTAATCAACAAATATTTTTTTGGTCGTTGCGGCATTACCCGATTTCAACTGCATCAGATAAACACCGCTGGTCAAATTAGCTACATCAAAAGTACGGCTAAAACTTCCTGCACTCACTTTATCGTTCAATAACTGTTGAGAGACTTTTCCATCTAAAGAGTACAAAGAAATTTCTAAATTTTCTGTGTTCAGCATATTGCCGGTTACCGTCAAATCGCTGATTACCGGGTTTGGAAATACACGAAGTGCTTCAATTTTGGTGCTGATGTCTTCTATACCCACTAAACTAGGTTCAATAGAAACTGAACCGGCATAAATAACATCAGAATCGGGATCACCATCCGTATCTTCTGTGGCGTAAGTGTAATAAAAGGTCACACTGCCGGTAGATGCAGCCGGTGAGGTCCATTTAAAAGTCCAGTTTTTAGTGCTGCTGGCGTTGAGGTGACCCATGTATTGGCGGGTGCCGGTTGGGCCGGAGGTGTTTATTTTGGTGGTAGCCGCGTTGGTTACTGCAAAAGTACCAGCTTTTTCGTTGCTGGCATCTAAAGCCGTAATCTGAAATCCGTAACGGGTGGTAAATGCATTAATCAAAAAAGCAATATTGTAGTCTGTATTGGGGGAGTAAACAAACGATGAATTGAGCGGGGTAGTGGGAGTGCCGGTACCAATAGTGAGCGTAAGATCATTAGCATTAGGTGTAGTAACCGAGCCACCATGGCAACCACCCTGTACACAGGTTTTGCTCGTAAAAGGGTCTCCGGCAGAGCCGGCAGGTGGAGAACTAATTTTTGAACTAACGCGGTTGGTGTTTAGCATTAGCAAACACGCCACCAAAAACAGGACAGACAGTAAGTAGAATTTTTTCATGACTTGGTTTAGAATTTATCACGAAGAAAACAAAGTTTTGGAATTGCTGTTAAGAGAATGATTGTATAAACAAGCAAAGTATTGGTATGCTCTTTGCATTACTAATGCGTTGCTGACTGATTAGCAGCCAACCACTTGAATAAAAAACTTATCTTAATAGAGTACATTTGCCCCCGACAGATGAATAGAGCATTACTTCCCATTTTTATTGCAGCAACTACTTTTTTTCGTAGAAGATATACGGCACAGTTTCGTCTATTTTTAGGCACAGTAGTACTGGCTTTCTTTCCCATTTGGTTGTTTGCTGCAGCCGGAAAAAAGGAAGTAAAAATCGGTATCATTAACCTGAGCAGTAGTGCTTATGACCTCACTACCATTTACTTAGATTATGGCACTTCTCCGGCTTATTTTAATCTGGAAGATGCCTACAAAGTTTTTAACCCGTCACCGGTTGTACCGCAAATCTATTCGCTTACCACCGACAGTGTAGAGTGCCAAAACAACGGGTACGGCCCTTTCGTAAGCACGGCAGTTATTCCTTTAGGTTTTGAAGTAGACTCCGGAGGCAACTACCAGATTTTTTGTAATTTGTTGGATAACATAGATCCCACCAGCATCGTCCGGTTAGAAGATAAATTCACCGGAAATTTTTATGATTTACGGCAAGGTACATTTAGCTTCACGGTGTCGCATTCTACTAAGAACAATAGCCGGTTTGTCTTGCATATTTCATTGCCGCCTTTGGTAAGTACTACAGATGCCACCTGCAGTAACAACGATGGGGTTATTCAAATCAACCAAGACCCCAGTATTGCTTGGAATGTTTGTCAACTATACGATACTACCAATACACTGGTCGGTTCGTACAACAACGTTACCGGCAATTTTCAATTTTTGGGTTTGCCGGAAGGCCGATACACCATAGTTTATCTATATAACACCTATGTGGCTACTCAATCTATTGAGCTAAACGGTTTTTATGTAACCAACCACATAGGGGCTTCCAAAGTAACTGCTACAGTAGGAGAGTTGGTGCAGTTTTTTTCGTTAACGGTAAATGCCACACAGTTTTTTTGGGATTTTGGCGATGGCTCTCAGATTTACGGAATAGCTTTCCCACAGTTTAATTATATGGCTCCCGGCAACTACATGGTAGTGATGCGCGCCTTTAACCAACAGGGTTGCGAAGCATACGATACATTGTTTATCACCATTATAGAAGCAACCGGGGTGAGCGATGTATTGGCTTTATCGGCTACAGTTTATTGCAATGAGTCAGAAATAATAATCAAACACCTGCCCGAAGGGAATACACAGATACAATTATTTAGTACTACCGGGCAATTGGTACACGAGCAAGAGAGCAAAGGTGCAGCCACTACACAAATTTCCTCCTCTTTTTTGCCCAAAGGCATTTACCTTCTTCACTTGCAAAATGGCAATGCCCTGCTCACCAAGCGGGTGATATTGCAATAGTCCGTTTTTCAAATTCAATGCTTGCTTATATTCGCCACCCTTTTAATGGCGCACATCAATACATTATCACTTTAACACGATAACACATTATGATATACATCAAACAATTAGCACAACACGAGGGCCAAACCGTACAGCTTAGCGGGTGGAACGCTCAAAAGCGCGATAGCAAAGGGCTGGTATTTATGACTTTTAGAGATGGCACCGGCTTTTGCCAGGCAGTGATTGACCTGAATGTAGTAGGGGAAGAAAGTTTTGAAGCCGCCAAACGTTTGCCACAAGAAAGCTCGCTGAGCATTACCGGCAAAGTGGTAAAAGACGAGCGGCAAATAGGCGGATTTGAGATTCAGGTAACGTCTTTGCAGGTTATTGCGGAGGCCACCGAGTACCCCATTACACCCAAAGAGCATGGCGTGGACTTTTTGATGGATAACCGCCACCTGTGGCTGCGCAGCCGCAGGCAGTGGGCCATTATGCGCGTACGCAACCGCATTATTTTTGCTATACACGAGTTTTTTCAGAGCCGCGGATTTGTGCAGATGGATGCCCCTATCTTTACCGGCAATGCTTGCGAAGGCACCACCAACCTTTTTGAAACCGACTACTATGGCGAGCCGGCTTACCTCTCGCAAAGCGGGCAGTTATATGGCGAGGCCATGGCTATGGCGCAAGGGTTGATTTATACTTTTGGCCCTACCTTTAGAGCCGAAAAATCAAAAACCCGCAGGCACCTCAGCGAGTTTTGGATGATAGAACCCGAAATGGCTTTCTATGATTTGAAAATGGATATGGATTTGATAGAAGATTTTGTGCGCTCGGTGGTTACTAAAGTATTAGATGAATGTGCCGATGAGCTAAAAGCGCTGGAGCGAGAAACTTCTTACTTAGAAAAAGTACGCGAACCATTTATTCGGATGAAATACGAAGATGCCGTGAGCATTATAAAAGGCGAAAAAGAAGTGAATGGCCGTACATCACTCGTCATGCTTGCCGAAGAGCAGCAAAAGCTGGTGGACGAAAAACTGGCTACCGAAAACGAGATTGCTGAGCGCGAAGCAAAAATCAAATCGGGCGAGTTGAAGAAAGGGGAAATCAATTTTAACCAAAGCAAGATTGATAAACTAAAAGCACAACTCACCGATATTGCCGAAAGGCAACAAGCCGTAGAGCAGTGGATACACAGTGCCAATACTTTTGAGCGCGGCAATGATTTTGGCGGTGGCGATGAAACCGTACTTACCAAAATGTTTGGCCAACCGGTAATGGTGTACAACTGGCCGCAGGCGGTGAAGGCCTTTTACATGAAAGAAGACGAAACCGACAAGGGCTACGCCAAGGGTGTGGATTTGCTGGCACCCGAAGGTTATGGCGAAGTAGTAGGTGGTGGAGAGCGCGAAACGGATATAGAGCGCCTGAAAAGCAAAATCATAGAACACGAACTACCCATGAGCGCGTTTGAGTGGTATTTAGACCTTCGCAAATTTGGCAATGTGCCACACAGTGGTTTTGGGCTTGGCTTAGAACGGCTCGTGGCCTGGATTTGCGGGCTTCAGCACATTCGTGAAACCATACCATTCCCAAGAAGCTACGGCAGATTGTTGCCGTAGTAGTTTAGCGGATAATCGTTACACTTCCCTTACGGAGTATGCTTTGGTCATCGCCATACAGGCCCAGTTTGAACACATACACATACACACCCGGAGGCGAGGGTTTGCCTTTGTAGTTGCCATCCCATGGGTAGGCACCGGCATGTACTATTTCGCCTATGCGGTTAAACACCTGAAACTCCAATACCCGCACTCCGCTCTGCGCAAAAATGTAAAACACATCATTGTTGCCATCGCCATTGGGCGTAAATACATTAGGAATAAAAAAGTTGTTGGGCAGTATAATACGTATCAAAGCAGAATCGCTAACAATACATCCCTTGCTGTACACCCGCACACCATACAGTTGGTCGTATAGCGGAGTTACATACGGATTAGGGCAATCTGTGCAAGAGATGTTTAAGTTAGGCGACCAGGTAAATGAATCAATGTTTGCACCCAGTAGGTTGATGTCGGTATAGAGCATTACACTATCGCCAAACATAATGAGCGTATCCGGAAACACGGCTACATTGGGTACACTGATAGTGGAAACGCTGATGATGTTGCTGGTATCTTTACAGCCGGAGGCATCGGTAACCACTACAAAATATTGCCCGGGCTGCGATGCGCTGATAGCTGGAGTAGTGGCTCCATTGCTCCACACATAGCTGCTGAAACTGCCTTGTGTGCTAAGTGTAACGCTACCACCGGCACAAAACTCGGTAACGCCCGAAGTATCAATAGTAACCACCGGATTGGCCTTAGCAAACACAAAAACAGTATCTGTACGGTTGCAGTTAAATCCCGGCTGCTGAGCGGTAACGGTGTAATAAAAAGTATCCATAACCCCCGCAGGGATAGTAGCAGTAGGGTTAGGGATATTAGTAGCGTTTAAGTAACCGGTGGAAGTGGCATTTTCGCCAGCCCAGGTTACGTTGGCATTGGGCGAAGAGGTAGGACTACCGCCCAATTGCAGCACACCACCACTCTCACACAAAAACTTATCGGCACCGGCATTGGCCGGTGGGGCAGGGGTAACGGTAACGGTGAGCGGCCCGGCCGGCACAATAATGCCGCAGGCATCTACTATGTAGCAAAACATATCACCCGTTTGAGTAGGGTTGATGGTAAAGGTAGTAGTGCCAAATACGGTGTCTAAAATCTGAGAGTTGTTGTAATCCCAAATAAAGTGATACGGAGGTACACCACAGCTGGGGTTGGCAGTAAAGGTAACCGGCTCTGCCGGGCAAATTACGGTCTTATCTTGGCTGATGTTGCCTTCCAGCATGCAGGCCTCTATTGTCATTTGCCACATGTTGGTACGGGCGCAGAGGTAACCGCATACATCACCGCAACTGCTATCTTGGTTGAGGAGTGTAAACGGCAAATCATAATCGGGGCATTGCGGTGCTATACAGCCCAAAAAGTTATTGTTATTAAGCGGTATGCGGGCTGCACCGGGTACGGTGTTGGGGTCTGTGGTAATTACTCCCGGAGTATCGCAGTTGTTGAGCCCCGTGCCGCCAACTCCTGCGCAGAAAAACGGCCCCACATTTACATTGCAGGTGTCAGAGCGCAGGGTGTGTAGTATTTCTCTTTTAAGGCAAATATGTCCGGGGGTGCCTAGCGGTACTCCGCAATCGGTGTCGCTTTGGGTTTGGTCTTCTACATCAAAATATGCTTTTACCAAAGTGCTTTTGCCCGGTACCGGTACATACATTTTATGCGGGCACGAACCCAATGAAAGCGAGGTAAACTGCATGTTGTCTTGCGGCAAACTGCTGCTGATAAAATTGCCTCGTTTTTTAATACCCGTTACCAAAGGGTCTATCACCACCGGATAAACCGTGTTGTTTGCCGATAGCCAACTTACATCTACCAAAATTTTCAGCGTAAATACATTGCCGGTTTTGCTGATGTGATATTTGCCTGTGTAGCCAATTTCATGTGCATCGCGGCAGGCCGGGTGTGCAATGGTGGCTATTATCTCGCCTGTGTTATTGCGCACCTCCAAATCCCAACCCGAAAAACGCGAACCATCATTACCGGGGGTTATGGTGTAGCCGGAGGGCAGTTGTATGTGGTCTTCAATTGCCAGGTAACCGGTGTTAGACAAAAATGCCGGCTTTTGCGTAAGGATAAAATTGGTTTTAACGGCACCCTTTTGAAAATACTGCTCCATATCTGTTTGGTGCCAGAGGTTGTACACCCGCATGCCATCTTCGCCAATGGTGTAATTGCTGTAGTCAGCCACCGGAGAGGCGGTAAGCTGTTGCAGGTTTTCATTGGTGTAATAAATCCGCAGGTCATTGTTCCAAACCAACTCTATATCATCTAACTCTAATCGGGTTTGTTTTTTGCTTAAATCGCAAACGGTGGGTATGGGCTGCTGCCCGGCCCGGTAAACCTGATTGGCTTCGGGTTTCAGGCGGGTATCTATGGTTAGCCATTCGTTGTTTTTACCCAAAAAATGAATGGGGTAGTATGACTTTTGTACCTGAAAATGGTTGGTTTGCTTTTCTAATACATAGTAGCGGCTGTTTTCTGTTCGCTTATCAAGCACCTCTACGCAATTGTTGCATTTGGCATCTTGGGGCAATAGCCCGTACTCTGGGTGCTGTTGCGCTTTGGCCGAGTTGAGTTGCTGCCACAAAGCCGTATTTTGTTTTTCCGTTTGCGGAAAAGAGCGGAAGTTAAATTGCTTGGTGTACATCTGCTGCGGCAAGGCAAAAAGCGGAGCCGCAACAAACCAAACAAGGGGTAAAAACTTGTGCATGGTTGGCGAATATAGAAGAAAGACGAACTTAGAAACAGAAATGTACGGTGGGCAAAACCAATGACTAAAACCAAAGCCGGTGGATAAACGGAAATACTATTGTTGTGTGCGGGCTAAAGCCCGCAGGTAATACATAAATTTGGGCAGCTTGTTTACTTTTAGGTAGTCCCTTCACTTGTCAGGTTGTGTTTGTTATCAGATTTCGGTGGGTGGGACACCCACCGATAGTAAAAGGGCGAAAAGCATTCCTCTTTTTACTTGTTGGTGCCGCATCGGCAGAGCCGAAGCTATAACACCAACAAGGGCGAAATTCTATTTTCGGTGGGTGGGACACCCACCGATAGTAAACACCAATAAGGGCGAAGAACGGCTCGGAATGGGTGGAGGTTATGGTTTGCTGGGTGTTGGATATGATTGCCTGATTTGACAATATGGCATCTTGAGTATGCTCTTAGGTTTCTTGAGTATGCTCTTGGGTGTCTTGAGTATGCTCTTAGGTTGCTTGAGTGGATAATATGCTTTGGTGGTTTCAAAAAAACAAGGCCTCCATTCTACCATTGCCACCTTTATTAGACAAAACATTTCTGTTTTTGCCGGAGATTTTTACTTTTGCGTTCCATTTTTTGAAAAACAGATAAAACCGCATACCATGAATCCGAAAATCAAAGCCGTACAAGATGCCTTTTTTGCAGGGAAAACTCACCCTGAATTTGGCCCCGGTGATAACGTAACTGTATCGTACAAAATTACTGAAGGTAACAAGGAGCGTATTCAGGAGTTTCGTGGTGATGTGATTCAGGTACGTGGCGAGGGTGCTACTCAAATGTTTACGGTACGTAAAATATCAAACGGTGTGGGTGTAGAGCGGGTATTTCCGTTGGGTTCTCCGTTTGTAGATGAAATTGTGGTAAACAAAGTAGGCCGTGTGCGCAGAGCCAAGCTGTTTTATCAGCGTGGCCGCAAGGGTAAGGCCTCTCGTATTCAAGAGAAGCGTATATTGGAAACAGCGGGATAGTTTTTATCCGACAGCATATTTGAAACCCCGCAGTTGCGTAAAACCTGCGGGGTTTTTTTATTGGACAAACACACCCCTGCTGCCCTGCCGGCTTGCTCACTCCCCTCTCAAGAGTGGATATACCGCCAATATAGTGGCAGCTTTATCACACCCATCCGGTTTGAATATTGTATTATCGCACCCATGAAATGGCTTAAAGCTGCGCTTTTTACTCTATTTCTTTTGGGGGCGGGTCAATGGTGCACAGCACAATTGATAGAAGAAGATACCTCTACTGCTTCGCCTTTTTTTGCTGCTAAAAAATTTGACAGTAAGGGTTATGTGGGAGCCGAAGCCATAGGCGGGCAAATCCTCAAAAAAAAGGGGGGCATGCTCACCGGGCTGAGCTTAAACTGGGTGATGAATCATAAGTATGTGTTATCTGCCAAGTATCATGTGCTGAGCAGCCGACAAAACATTGCGTACATTACCCATCCGGACAATGTAAATGCCGAGCATAATCTGGTGCACCATTTTGCGGGGGCTGGTTTTGGCTATATCTTGTTTCACAACAAACCGGTTTCTTTTCATCCTGAGTTGGCGGTGGGTTGGGCCAGTGCTAAATATGAAAATGGTGCTCAAAAAACTTTTCGCAACGATTATGCCATGCTGATCCCCGCGCTGCAAGGCGTGTGGAATGCTACCAAAATTTTTAGAGTAGGAGTGGGGGTCAATTACCGCGTAGCTTTTGGCAAAGAGTTTCAAAGTTTTAAAAGCAGCCAACTTAATGGAGTAAGCGGTGTGGTGTTTTTGCGGTTGGGGACTTTTTAGCCCACACAAGCTTTCTGAAGTTTTGAAAACTTTGGAAAGCTATTTACAGGTTGGCTGGTTTGTGGGATAATTTCATTATCTCTTGTCTTCTTTCAAAACCCTGAGTAGATAGCTGTAGGCCTTGGCTAATACCTTGCCGTAGCTTTCGCCTTCAAACGCATGGGTATTGTTGGTGTTTTTGTCGATAAGTAGGAGCGTGAACAACCCGTTATCATCCATATCAAACGAAACGGTGTATTTGAGCAAGAGCGTTTTTAGCTTGGTGTTGTTGCGCATTATTTTCTGAGTGATGTTATAGCCAAGCACCATATTATGTGCGCTGTTGCACATTTTTTGGCGATGCACTTAATGTTTTGCATTGGCCGGGTAAAGGTAATTCAGCAGCAAGCGCACATCGTTGGCATCGTACTTTTCACCAAATTTGCGCAGCGCAGCGGCTACATTTTTTTCTTCTTCGGTTTTGTAAAAGGCAGTGAGATCTGCAATGATATTTGGTGGCAGCACTTCTTCAATTTTAATTTCACCTTTCACAATCCATCTGCCTAAATGACCCTTTACAGTGCTTACTGCCAGGCCACGTATTTCAGCAATTTCTTTGGCGGTTTTGCCTTTGCGGTGCAGGTCTAAGGTATCTTTGTAAGTGCCGCCTTTTTCTTTTTTACCGCTGGTTACCGAGGTGGCTACGGTGTGCAGTTTTTCTTTGCTGTACTTGATTTCGCCCACATAAATTTTTTCATCCATAAACCGGGCGTTGTACAGTTGGTTGAGTTTGTGCCAGAAGGTTTCTTCTACCACTTGCAACTGTTGTACGTAGCGCTTCACTTTGGTTTTGTAGGCCAAAGCAGCAATATGTTGGTGCATGGGCTCTATGAGCCGTGTGTAAATCTGCTCGGTGAAATACTCAATGGCCTTAGCCGAACGCTCGCGCAGGGCTGTAACTGCTCTCTTATCGCGATTAAAATTGTTTAATAGTTGTTGTAGTTGCGGTTCAAATTTTTCGGCCGTAGATACAATTTCATCAATGGCTTTAGTGATGTCATCAAAAAGTTGCAGCGCTTTTTCTTTTTCGGGAATATCTTTTTCCAGTAGCTCTTCTTTCCAGTCCCCAATTTTTAAACGCAGCTTGTTGAACTCAAAATATTTTTTGAGTTGCTCATTGGCATAGGCCACTTTGGCTTCATCTAATATTTCCAGCAAGTCGCCCTCGGTGTGGTGGTCTTCGCTAAACTCCGTAATTTTTTCATCGCTATGCAGGGCACTTTGAGTAATGAGCGAGTGCAGCACAATGCCTTCTAAGCTCCGGCACCGCGAGAGTGCCACATACACCTGCCCGGCTGCAAACGAACTGCCGGCATCTATAATCACTTTATCAAAAGTTAAGCCCTGGCTTTTGTGTATGGTAATGGCCCAAGCCAATCGTAAAGGATACTGGCTAAAGGTGCCGGTAATATTTTTCTCAATTTTTTCTTGCCCTTCATCTACTTTGTACGATATGTTTTCCCAGACTTCGCGCTTTAGTTTATAATCGCGCTGGCTATCCTGAAAGGTTACGATTACTCCATCATCATCAATACTTTTTACCGTAGCTAACTTGCCGTTGTAGTACATGCCATCGGCAGCATCGTTGCGGGTAAACATCACTTGCGCACCTTCTTTAAGCCGCAACACCTTATCGCACGGATAAATATGCTCCGGAAAATCGCCACTCACTTTTGCCTCAAACTCATAAGCGTAAGTTCTTAGTTTATTTAACTCACTTTCGTTTACGCTATTGGCTTTGTTGTTGTGCGTGGTTAGCACAATGTATCCCGGCTCGTTGGCGCGGAAAGATGGATTGTACCTTTTTTTTAGTTCCTCATAATCATCTTCATCTAACTGCTGGTGGCGTATGTTGTTGAGCAGGCGCAAAAAACGTTCATCGCTTTGGCGGTAAATTTTCTTTAACTCAATTTCTGCCGCATGTAATTGTTTCCAAACTACGGCATCAAAAAAGTAGGGCGATGTATAATAGTTTTTCAAAATGCTCCACTCGTGGTCTTTGACCACCGGAGGCAGCTGGTGCATATCACCGATAAGCATTACTTGCACACCGCCAAAGGGCTTGCTGTTTCTGCGCACGGTGCGCATCACAAAGTCAACTGCATCTAAAATATCTGCCCGCACCATGCTTACTTCATCCACAATGAGCAATTCCATTTCTTGTATCACCTTGCGCTTGTCTTTGCGAAAGTTCATGTGCTCAACCAGCGCCCTACGGTTGGTTACTATGTTCAAATCTACCCAATCGCCAGATGGAATAAACGAAGTGAGCGGCAAGTTAAACTGCGAATGAAGTGTTACTCCACCGGCATTGATGGCGGCTACTCCGGTAGGAGCCACAATCACAAAATTTTTGGTGGTTTGCCGAGCAATTTCTTTGAGCAAAGTGGTCTTGCCGCTGCCGGCTTTGCCGGTAAGAAAAAAATGCTGGTTGGTGTACAGCGCAAACTGTTTGGCTAACTCGTATTCGCGGTTTTGCATGGGTGGCGAAAGTAAAAAACCGATTGAAGCAAAGTTTGAGCAACGCACTTCCCACAATTTGCATCTGCCTATTGCACCATGAAACGAACTTCTTAAATTGCGTTAGTTATCAGCGTATGAATAAACTATACCACCTCTTTTTATTTTCTGTGCTAACCACTGCGGTTAGTGCTCAGGCATTATTCAACAACAATGGTGCTAACATTTATGTGAAAGATGGCGGGTTTATGGTTATTAAAACTAACTCGTTGTATAACTCAGGCACCGGAGTAATTGATAATAACGGAACTGTAGTAGTAGAAGGCAATATTACCAACGATGGAAGTATAACCGCCACCGGTGATACCATACGCCTGAGCGGAAATTGGGAAAATAACAACAACTACACCGGTAGCAGCAGTTGGGTAGAAATGAATGGTACTGCTCAGCAAATAACCGGTACATCGGTGACTACTTTTAATAATTTGAGTTTGTTGGGTGGTAATAGTGTAAAGCGTCAAACTCTAAACGCGGTGGTAAGTGGCGAATTACGGCTCAACGATGCCGAGTTGGCCACCGATGCTCACGAAATGCTGATTACCAATGGAGCGATAAACGCTGTTACGCGCAATAGCGGATTTGTAAGTTCTTTAGGTGCTGGCAAATTATCGCGCGCTACCAACTCTACCGGCTCGTATTTATTTCCTACCGGTTCGCCTTCGTATGTTAATCCGCCTTCACTTTTTCGCCCCATGAGTTTTTTGCCCGGTAGCGCGGCTGCAAACACGTACGGGGCTATGGTAGTAAAAGGCAATGCTACTAATGATGGTTACAATGTAGCAGTTACAGATAATTTGTTGTGCTTAGTTAACCCCAATTTTTATCATCGTTTGTATCAAACTTCCGGTAGCAGTGCAGCGGGGTTAACCATGTATTTTGACCCCGTGAGCGATGGCACCTGGACAGACGAAGCCCATTGGGATGCTCCCAACCAGTGGAACTACCTCGGTACTTCAACCACCGGCAACGGGCTTGGATTTAGTACGGTTACCGTTAGTGGAGTAAGCGATTTTCAACCGGAGCCGTTTGCTTTGGCGCGTAAAAAATTCACCTTAGATGCGGGGCCAGATGAAACCATTACCCTTGGCGAAAGTGTTACACTCAATCCGGTACATACCACGTTAAGTGTGGCTTCATTTAACTGGGTACCCAACTCTAATATCAGTTGTACTAATTGCGAAAACCCAACGGCAAGCCCAAGTACTACTACCCAATACACGTTAACTATTGTGGACGATGCGGGCTGCTCGGTTTCTGATTCGCTTCGTGTTATTGTCAACTCACCGCAGCTATTGATTCCTACCGCATTTTCGCCTAATGGCGATGGAGCTAACGATAAGTTTAGAGTACTCAACAAAGACATTGTAAAGCTCACCATACAAGTGTACAACCGCTGGGGTGAGTTGGTGTTTGAAACCAGCGACCCATTGGATGGCTGGGATGGCGTGTACAAAGAAACCCAGCAACCTATGGGAGTATATGTTTGGAATTGCCAGTATCAACTGAGCGGGCAATCTAAAACTAACTCTGCTAAGGGTAACGTTACATTGCTGCGTTAACAGGAACGGCTACCACTCTGAAACCCATTGTGGGCGATGGTTTACCGTCAAAATTTTCAGAGGTATTGATGTCAATCTTTTCCGGCAACGATCTCCAACTGCCTCCCTTTGTGATGGGCTTATCGCTTATCATTTCGGATACATTGCCACACATATTAAATAATCCATACGCATTGGGTAGGTATGAAATAGCCGGTGCGGTTATATCTGCTGATGGATTGGTTTTCAGCGTATCGTTTTTTAAAGTTACTGTTTTTATTCGCGCATTGCATAGTGGTTCGCCATACCATTTACCTTTTTTGGTGTAAGTGAGCGATTCTCCCTCCCAGGCGTATTTGGCATTCGGGTTGCCTCCTTGGGCGGCAAGTATCCATTCTTGCTCGGTGGGTAAGCGAAAGAGCACTTTATTCTTGGCCGTGGCATTGTAATTATCCGTAAGCCACTGGCAATACAACTCTGCACCACGCTTGCTGATGTTAACCACCGGATAATTGTTGTATGCGGGGTGTTGGAAATAGTAGTTGAAGTATGGTTCGCCATAGCTGAATTCATCTTTCCACCGCATAGAATCTACGTGTGCTTCACTAAGTTTTTCAAGGTCATTAATAGATACCAAGTGGTTTAAAAACTGTCGGTATTCTGCATTGGTTACTTCTGCCTTGTTAATCAGAAAACCCGAGTTTTGAGGAATGTAATAGAAATTTTTGCTCTGTTTACCATGTAACGAAAACTCAGTTTTGGGTTTTGCGGCCAAGAAGACAAGCAATACAGCAGTAAGTACAGTTTTGGACATAAATTGTTTTTTAAAATAACGAATTTGTGCTTTTACTTATTGTGTTACTTCTGCCAAAATACGCTTTACCTTGCAAGTAGCGCACTTCAATGGTAAAAAGTTAGCACTGTTTATGGCAATGGTTTCTTTTGCAGCCGAAATGAAACAGTCATGAAGAAAGTACTGACCATTGTTTTTGTCTTTTGCCTGGGTAGTGCGATTGCCCAAAACTCTCTGCAACTGAGTTTAGACGAGGCCATTGCCTACGCGGTTTCGCACCAACCCCAATTGCAAAACTACATGTTGGATAAAGAAATTGCCTCTGCCCGCAATTTTGAATCCATAGCCAAGTATTTACCTAAGTTAAACGGTACGGTTGACCTGCGCGATAACTTAAAACTTGGTGAGATTGCCTTGAAGTTCCCAGACCCGCTCACCGGACAAGAAAAAGACATGCGCATACAACAGGGTACCAAATACTCAGGTACAGCCGGTATAGATTTGAATATGCCTTTGTTGGACATGGGAGCAGTTTCTGATATACGGCTTACCAAACAGCAACAAATGCTTAGCGAAGCACAATTGCAAATGGCATTGATTGATGTAAAATGGAATGTATCGCGCGCCTACTACTCTACTTTGCTCAATGAAATGCGAATGAGCAAGGTGCAGAAAAGCGTGCAACGTATGCAAAATTTTTATGACGACACCAAAGTGCGTTATGATAATCAGAACGCCATAAAAACAGAACTTAACCGGGCGTATTTGAATTTAGAAAACGCAAAGTTTCAACTCAAAGCTGCTCAAGATTCTGTTATCACCTCTCGGCTGGCATTGTTGCAGGTGATTGGTGCTCCTTTAGAATCTACACTGGTTTTAACAGATAAGTTACCGCCCTTAGAAACAGTTGCGCTATTAGCAGAAGCTACCGAAGTAAAAACAGCAGAACTTAATCGTTATGAACTACGTGCAGAACTCTTACAAATGGGGGTAGGTAAAATGCAGTTGCGTAAAATAAATTGGCAATATATGCCCACACTAAATGGCTATGGCTACATAGGTGGGCAAGGGTTGGCAAACGATAACTTGTTTAATAAAGACAAATGGTTTTGGACATCGTACATAGGTTTGCGCCTTAACGTACCGGTGTTTGATGGCTTGCAAAAAGCAGCGTTAGCCAAACAACAAAAACTGGCTATTCAAAAAAGCGAAAACAACCAACGGCAGATTAAAAGCAACATTGCTTACCAGGTACAGTCAGCGCAAATCAACTACAATAATGCTGCAGCAAATGTGCAATTGCTGAAAAAAAATATAGCACTGGCAGAAGAAATTGTAGCTGATGTGAACGTGCGCTACAACAATGGTTTTGCCACTTACCAAGAGGTGTTGGATGCAGAAAACACGCTAAAAGAAACAGAGTACAACTACTTGCAGTCAACTTTTGCATTTTTGCTGGTAGAGTTAGAATGGAAAAAAGCCAACGGCAAATTGTAGGTTCATCGGTTGTTGCTTTGTTGCACCAGGGCGCAATAGCTCTTGTGCATTTTATCATCTACACTAATCTTCTTATTTCCACAGGTGCTGTGGCACTTACTTTAGCCACTCTATTGCTTTTTAATATACGGCCAATACCTTATGTGTTGTTATGGTTTGTTTTCTCTTCCACCTGGTTGGTTTATGGATTGCTAAAGTATAATGTGTTTAGTGGATCGGCTGCACAAAACGGACATACAGTTTGGTACACTCATTATTTTTGGCAGAGTAATGCGGTATTGGCCTTGGCGCTTGTTATCGTGATGGTTAGTTTTTTTCAGTTGAAAAAAAATACCATGTGTTGGGCTGTGTTCCCTGCCTTTCTAACTGTTGCTTATTATGGCTTTCCCACTTCGGCTAATAGCCGCTTTTCTCTCCGGCAGTTAGTGTGGATTAAGCCGCTGGTTGTAGCATTGGTGTGGGCATTAGTTACTGTGGTGTTGCCATTGACAGAAGTTGATGAATTCCCAACCTATTGGTGGATACTTTTTGGCATACGCGTGCTATACGTGACCGGCTTGTGTGTGCTTTTTGAAATTAAAGACATACCAGCAGACAACGCCACGGGCTTACACACTATACCACAGTTGTTTGGTATTCGTACAACTCACAATTTGGCAATGTTGGTTTTTGGTGTCGCTTTTGTTCTTGCACTCGGGCTTTGCCGCTTTTCTTCATCGCAACCTGCATTTTTAGCCATTGCAGCCATTCAACTTTGGTGTATGTTGCTTTGCCGGTGGTTTAGTGGTAAAACAGATGAGAAATGGTATTACATTGCGCTGGACGGAACCATGTTGCTATTGCCGGTGTTAGTTGCTTGTTTTGAGCTATGGGTAGGATAAAAAAGAATTTTTTTCTGCTGATTATTCTTCTGCTGGCTGTAGTTGTAGTAGAGGGAATTGCCCGCATAATACTCGCCAACGCATACAACCGAAACTTTGACGCATCGCTTATTCAACCCAATAAGTACAATCATTCGGATGGATTGAAACCCAACAGAAGTGGTATAGTTTGGGGGAAAAATTTTAGCACAGACCAGTATGGCGGACGAAACACCGGCACATCAGCCAAAGCCAGAAAAAGGAAATTTCTTTTTATTGGTGATTCGGTTACCGAAGGCGTAGGGGTAGAGGACGAGCAAACTTTCAGCAGCATTGCCGCAAAGCAGCTTCCGGAATTTGATGTGGTCAATTTATCGTTGATAGGATATTCCACACAGGACTATGTAAATGTATTGTCGGCAGTTTTAAGCTCAGATTCTGCTATTGAGTTAGTCAATCTTTTTTATTGCCTTAACGATGTGTATGCCGGAGCCGCTAACGCAGAGCTACCGGTAATGGCCAAGCAAAATTTTTGGGCAACCTGCAGCCATTGGTTGCAAGAAAACATTTCCATTTACAAACTTTTAAAGTTGTGGTACTTCAGAAATGCCGATAACTATTACCGGTATGATGCCTCATTTTACGAGAGTAGCAGTCCGTATTTTCAAAAAGCTATGCAACAACTTTCAGTTTGCGACTCGCTCTGTAAAGAGAAAAATATTTTTTTTAATGTGATATTGCTTCCTTATCGCTCTCAGTTAGGTAACACATACGATACGGCTACAACGCCACAAAAATTTGTACGTACATATTTCGAACAACACGAAATTAGTTACAACGATGCGCTTGATTTTTTTAGAGAAGAAGAAAATCCGGCTGCGCTTTATTTATTTGCCGATGAAATTCACTTGAGCGAAAAGGGACATCAAAAAATGGCTTCTTTTTTGGTAGAGTAACAATTAAAATTTACAAAAACGGATACATGGCAGACATTCAAAAATTTACTGAAACTATTCAATCGGGCTACGATTTTAAAGGAAAGAGCATCATTTTGGGAGGTGCTATGCTTAACGGAGAATCATTGCCGGGAGTATTAGTTAAAGCGCCACTCAAAACATTTAACCGTCATGGGCTAATAGCCGGAGCAACAGGCACAGGCAAAACAAAATCGTTGCAAATGATTAGCGAGCAACTGAGCGCTAATGGCGTATCGGTTTTGCTGATGGATATTAAAGGCGATTTATCAGGCATTGCCAAAGCCGGCACTACTAATCCAAGGATTGAAGAGCGGCATCAGAAATTAGGAGTGCCATGGAGTGGTAGCAACCATCCGGTTGATTTTCTTTCGTTGTCTAAAGAGAGTGGGGCACGGCTTAGAGCTACAGTGTCTGAGTTTGGTCCTGTGCTGTTCTCCAAAATTCTTGACCTGAACGATACTCAGCAAAGTGTAGTGGCACTTATCTTTAAATATTGCGATGACAATCAGTTGCCTCTCTTGGATTTAAAGGATTTTAAAAAAGTGATGAACTATGTTACCAACGAGGGCAAAGAGGAAATAGAATCACAATACGGCAAGGTATCTACAGCTACCACCTCTACTATACTTAGAAAGGTAATAGAACTAGAGCAACAAGGTGCCGAGGTGTTTTTTGGCGAAAGAAGTTTTGAAGTAGAAGACCTCTGCCGCTGCGATGAAAACGGTAAGGGAATGATTTCTATTGTTCGCTTAACAGATATTCAGGATAAACCTAAACTGTTCTCTACTTTCATGCTTTGTCTATTAGCCGAAATCTACTCTTCTTTTCCTGAAGAGGGAGATATGGAGCAACCCAAGTTAGTGGTTTTTATAGACGAGGCGCACCTCATATTTAATGAAGCCAGTAAAGCACTGTTAGATCAAATAGAAACCATTATCAAGCTTATCCGCTCCAAAGGTGTAGGCATATTTTTTTGCACCCAAAACCCGGCAGATATACCCGATAGTGTATTGGCGCAATTAGGCATGAAAGTGCAACACGCGCTCAGAGCATTTACTGCCAAAGACCGCAAAGCCATTAAAATGGCTGCGGAGAATTATCCTATTACAGAGTTTTACAAAGTAGAAGATATGCTCACCGCACTAGGTATGGGCGAGGCATTTGTTAGCGTGCTCAACGAAAAAGGTAATCCTACTCCATTAGCCGCTACACTAATGCAGGCACCACGCTCGCGGATGGATGTACTGACGCCACAAGAGATAGAGGAGATTAATGCAAAGTCGTTTTTGGTTAAAAAATATAACCAAGTGGTAGATAGAGAAAGCGCGTTTGAGATGCTCACCCAGAAAATAAAAGCCAATACAGCAGAAGCTCCTGCAAGCGGCAAAGCATCCAATACAAGCAAACAAGAGGAGCAGGAGGGGAGTGTGCTTCAAAAAGGAGCTGATGCAGTGAGTGATTTTTCAAAAAGCACAGCCGGTAGAATTATTATCCGCGAAGTAACCCGCGGGATATTGGGCATACTTGGTTTTGGTAGCCGCAGGAGAAGATAAAGCAGAGCAGATGACTGGCCTGGTTTACTTTTTCTTAGGTGCTAAAGTCATAAACATCCGCTTGCCTTCGAGCAAGGGTAATTGTTCTACTGTTGCTACCTCTTTAAGGCGATCGGCAAACTTGAGTAATAACAACTCGCCTTGCTCTTTAAATACGATGGAACGCCCGCGAAACATCACGTAAGTACGCACTTTGTTTCCTTCTTTCAAAAAGCTTTCGGCATGTTTTGCCTTAAACTCCACATCGTGCTCATCGGTATTTGGAGTAAAGCGAATTTCTTTTACCTCTACTTTCTTGGCGTGTGCCTTAATTTCTTTTTCTTTCCGCTTTTTCTCGTACAAAAACTTGTTATAGTCCACAATGCGGCACACCGGTGGAGTGGCTGTGGCAGTTATTTCTACCAGATCTAGCCCTTGCTCAATGGCCATATCATACGCCTTTTTGAGTGGATACACACCCGGAGTTACGTTTTCGCCTACTAAGCGAACCTCGGCATGTTTAATTTTTTCGTTGATGTTGTGCTCGGCTTCTTTTTTTACAGGGCCTCTGCCATAGCGCGGGTTGAAGGGACGTTGATTAGGATTCAAAGAGAGAGTGGATTTGGTGGATAATTGATTAGCCGCGAAGATAACAAAACACTTCTTACATTAACAAATGCTATTGTTTATCCAAAAAAGCGGTAATACAGCCGTACACTTGCTGCAAACTTTGCGCTGAAATACAATAGGGCGGCACTATGTACACTACATTGCCCAGAGGCCGAAGTAGCACTCCTTGTTCTAAGGCAAACTTTTTTAGCGAATCGGAGAGCGGATTGAGGTACCCGGTACGCAATTTATTTTTGACTTCCAAAGCTAAAATGGTGCCGTGTTGCCTAACTGAATGTACCGTAGGGTGGGCACGCATCGCTTGGGCAAACTGCTGATGCAATGGTATAATCTGTTTAATTTTTTCAAACGTTTTTTCGCTTTCAAAAATTTGTAAAGATGCAATGGCCGCTGCACAGCCCAACGGATTGCCCGCATAACTGTGCCCATGAAAAAGCATCTTTGTTTTTTCAGGGCTTAAAAATTGCTCATATACCTCTTGTGTACAAGTAGTGGCGGCAAAAGGCATAAACCCGCCAGTAATACCTTTAGAGAGGCAAATGATATCTGGTTTTTGCGAGCAGTAATCTGTGGCTAAAAATTTGCCGGTTCGGCCAAATCCGGTAAACACCTCATCGGCTATGGTCAGTACATTTTTCTGTCGGCATATTTCAAGCAGGGTGTTTAGCGTTTCGGCACTGTACATGAGCATGCCTGCTGAGCCGAGAACTAAGGGCTCAAAAATAAAAGCGGCAACAGTATTGGAGTTCAGGTGTGCTTCTAACTGAGCGGTAACTGCGGTTGAGTTATCGTTAGTTGGCGTATCAATAAAACAAACTTCAAAGAGCAACTCTTGGTAAGGTTGAGTAAACACCCCGCGCGCGCTTACGCTCATGCTGCCAAACGTATCGCCATGGTAACTGTCCGTAAAGCAAATGATTTTGTGTCGCTGCTCGCCTTTGTTTTTCCAATACTGCAACGCCATTTTAATGGCTACTTCTACAGCGGTACTGCCATTATCACTATAAAATATTTTTTGATGAAATGGGATTCGTTGCAACAACAGTTCTGCCAAATTTATGGCTGGCTGGTGGGTAAAGCCCGCAAAAATAACTTGCTCTAACTGTTGAGCTTGTTCGTAAATAGCTTTTGCAATGGTTGGGTGTGCGTGCCCATGCAAGTTTACCCACCAACTGCTGATGGCATCTATGTATGAATTTTCATATTCATCGTACAGAAACTCTTTTTCACCACGTACAATTTTGATGGGCATACCCGCAGTTTGCATTTGGGTATATGGGTGCCATATGGGGTAGTCAAGATTCATTTACAGTTGAAAATATGCATTCAAATTTTCTTTCAATCTATCCGCTTGTTGTGCAAAAAAATGATTATCCATTTTTTGAGCGTATGCTACTCTGCCCAAATTAAGGCAGCAGCTAAAACGAATAATCACCTCTTCGTTATCACGATAACTTTGTCTGGAAAAAAGGATGCCTAAAAGTGAAATTTTTTTATGGCGAAGTAGTTCAACACTAAGTAATGTATGATTAATGCTGCCTAGATATTCGTTGGCTACCAAAATGACCGGAGCGTTTAGGTGTTCTATTACATCTACCTGAGTCTGGTTTTCATTAATGGGCACTAGCAAACCACCAGCACCTTCTATAACAAGCCGGTTATTTGTTTGTGGCAGCAATACATTATTTAACTCAATTTGCTTATTCTCCAGGTTAGCGGCATAATGTGGCGAAGCCGGTTCTTTGAGCAAGTATGCCTCAGAGTGTATGGTAATATTATAGTTTGTCTGTTGCTGTACAAATCTGCTGTCGCTATCGGTTTCGCTTCCGGTTTGTATGGGTTTCCAGTAGTCGGCCTTTAGCGCGTTGCATAACACAGTACTAGCCACAGTTTTACCTACTCCTGTGCCTGTGCCACACACAAAGATATTTTGTGGTAAGGTTCTAAGCATGCAAATGTTTATGAATGAGTTGAGCCAAGGCCACCACTTCTTGCTCAGAATTATAGCTGTGCAAGCAAATTCTGAGCCGTTCGTTGCCCTTTGGTACAGTGGGGTGTTTAATGGGCCGCACATCAAAACCATTTTTTTGTAGATAGTTAGCCGTAGCTACTACCTTTTCATTGCCACTTAGCGAGATGATTTGAATAGGGCTATTGGGTGCAGATGTAACTGCAAAACCAGCGGCATTCATTTCATGGCTAAACTTTTGGATGATCCACTCAAGTTTTTGTCGCTCATTGTTAGCCAAAGGCATTTGTTGATATGCATTAGCAATAGCTACTAACTGATACGGCAGCATGGCCGTGGAAAAAATGAAAGGACGGCAATAGTTGATCAAAAAATCTTTTAAAGATATACTTCCGATGATACTTGCCCCCGCAGCGCCTGCGGCTTTTCCGTAGGTCATTACTCGGGCAAAACATTTTTTTTCTAACCCTAATTCGCATACTCTGCCGCTACCGGTTGCACCGAATATGCCTAAAGTATGTGCTTCATCAACCACCAAAGCGGCTTTGTACTTCTCGCACAGTGCTGCTACTTCTACTAATGGTGAAAAATCGCCATTCATGCTGTATAGCGATTCCACCACTACATATTTTATACCTGTAGCTTGTTGTAGCTTAGCTTCTAAATCAGCCACATCATTATGCAAAAACGAAACGCAGTGGGCTTTGTTGTTACGCATGCCATCGTGAATACTAGCATGCACGGCTTCATCATAGAGTACGGTATCGCCTTTGTAAGGCAGTGTAGAAAACAAACCATAATTGGCGTCAAACCCGGAGTTAAACAGCAAAGCAGAATCGGCTCCGTGAAATGCTGCAATCTCTTGCTCAAGTTCTTCTGCAAATGAGCTATTGCCCGATAATAATCTAGAACCGGTACTTCCATTTTTTAATGCAGAATTTTCAGAAAACCTTGCCGTTGTTTTTGCTTTGAGCGATTCGCTTTTTGCAAAACCCAAATAATCGTTAGAAGTAAAATCAATGAGCCCGGTAGTATTAGTCAACTGCCGGAAATTATGCTCGCTTTTTTTTCGCTCTAACTTATCTTGAATATATTTTTCTACCGGTAGCAGCATTAGTTATGGCAGGTAGAAGTTTCTTTTTCATGCTTAAACGATTCGCGGGGTTTTAATCCCAAAAGTTTAAACATTTGTTTGTCTGAATCGGTACCGGGGTTGGGAGTAGTCAATAGTTTTTCACCGGCAAAAATGGAATTTGCTCCGGCTAAAAAACATAGTGCTTGTTGCTCGTAACTCATTTCATTTCTTCCTGCGCTTAGCCGTACCATGGCTTTGGGCATCAATATACGTGCAGTAGCAATCATGCGCACCATTTCCCACACTTGCACTTTTTGCTGATTAGCTAACGGAGTGCCTTGCACCGGTACAAGTGCATTAACCGGCACACTTTCCGGGTGAGCTGCACGGGTGGCAAGGGTATGCAATAGTTTTATGCGGTCATCATCGGTTTCACCTAAACCAATAATGCCACCGCAACATACGCTGATGCCTGCTTTCTCTACATTATCCAGAGTTTGCAAACGATCTTTGTAGGTGCGCGTGCTGATGATTTCGCTGTAATGCTCATTGCTGGTATCTAGGTTGTGATTGTAGGCATATAGCCCGGCTTCTTTCAATCGCTGTGCTTGTTGCTCAGTGAGCATGCCAAGTGTGCAGCAAACCTCTAGCCCTAAAGCATTCACGCCTTTTACCATGTCAATCACTTGGTCAAAATCGCTGTTGTCGCGCACATTTCGCCAGGCAGCGCCCATGCAAAAGCGGGTAGAACCGTTGTTTTTTGCCTCCAGCGCTTTATCTACCACCTGCTCGTAGCTCATTAGTTTGTGTGCATCCACTCCGGTATTGTATCGGGCTGCTTGTGGGCAGTACGAGCAGTCTTCGGGGCACCCACCGGTTTTTACTGATAGCAGCGTGCATACCTGCACTTCACCGGTGGCGTGATGTTGTTTGTGAATAGTAGCCGCTTTGTATAGGAGTTCTAAAACCGGGGAAAAGTAGATGTTTCTGATTTCCTCTACTGACCAATCGTTTCTTATCATGAAAAACAATTTAGATTTTTGTTTGGCGAAAATTAGGCCACTGCCACTACAGATTTTACTTCGGGTACCATGCGCTTAACCGCTTCCTCAATACCTGCTTTCATGGTCATGTAGCTTTGCGGGCAGGTGCTGCAGGCGCCTATCAGTTTTACTTTTACTATCATATCTTCGGTTAGTTCCACCACCTCCACATTACCACCATCATCTTTCAAGTATGGCCTCATGGTGTCTAAAGATTCTTCAACCCTTTGCAGGATGTTTTCGGTACTCATTGCAGGGCGAAAGTAGGAAAATATTGGTACCCTATTTTTTGCTGTTGTTTGCTCAGGGTGGCAGGTGTACGGTGTTACTTCACCGGCATCTTGGCATTGGTATAATAACTGAGCTATTGTTTGATTTAGCAATGGATGCAAAACATCAGGAGCAATTTCGGCCAAAGGCAACAAGGCAAATTTGCGCTCGTGCAAATGCGGGTGGGGTACGGTTAGCTGCGGCATGTTCACGATGTTATTGCCATAAAGCAAAATGTCTATATCTATAATGCGCGGGCCCCATTTGGTGGTGTCGGTTCGGCCTAAATCCCGCTCAATTTTTTTTAGCTGGCTCAGTAAATCTTGCGGAGATAGTGGCGTGTAAATGCTCATGGCCAGATTTAAAAAAGATGCCTGCTGCGTATTCCCCCAAGCCGCAGTTTCATACACCTGAGATGCTGCAACTAATTCGCCACATTTAATGGTAAGAAGATGCGAGGCGCTGTTTAGGTTTTGCAGCCGCTTACCCATATTGCTACCCAACAGCAAGTACGCTAAGTTCATTGGACAAAAGTATTATACTTGCCGTGCCCACCGAGAAAAATAACGTAGTTTACAATTTTCTTTTTGGGCTTGCGTCAAAACCACTACCCATTCATTCAAACAAGAAACATGAAACAGTTTTTGAAATTTGTATTGGCCACCATTACCGGCCTTTTTTTGTTTATAGTGATTAGCTTTTTTGTAGTGCTCGGTATAGCCGGAGCGGCATCTAAAGAGAAACCCGCTAAAGTAGAAGCTAACACCGTACTTAAACTGGATCTCAATTACGGCATACCAGAAAAAACGGTAGATGATCCGTTTGCCGGGTTAACCAATGGCGACTTTGCACCAAAAAAAGCGGTAGGGCTTACTGAAATAAGAGAATGTATAGCCAAAGCTAAAACCGATGAGAATATTAAGGGGATTTATTTGGTGATGGGAATAAATGACAACGGTTACGCCACCTTAGAGGCCGTTCGCGATGCGTTGATAGACTTTAAGAAAAGCAAAAAATTTGTGTATGCGTACGGAGAAGTGGTTTCTCAAAAATCATACTATCTGGCCACTGCTGCTGACAAAATTTTTATGAATCCCAACGGTGGCATGGAGTTAAAGGGCTTTGGCCGCGAAATTATGTACTACAAAAATATGTTTGACCGATTGGGCATAGAAGTGCAGGATTTTCATTGTGGTGCATTTAAGAGCGCTATTGAACCATTTGTGCGCAATAACATGAGCGAACCTAACAGAGAGCAATTGAAAAATTTGTATGGCGATGTTTATCAGCATTTTCTTTCAAAAATTGCAGAAGCCAGAGGTATAGATACTGCGCAGTTAAATCTGATTGTAAATACACTAGCCGCTGAATCACCGGAGCAAGACAAAGCGTTGAAATTGGTAGATGAAGTTTACTACTACGACCAGGTGGTGAGCGAAATGAAAAAGAAAGTAGGTATAGAAGAAAAAGAAGATTTGAAAGCTGTAGAGTTATCAAAGTATGTAACCACATTAGATAAAAACCTTGAGCCCGAAAATAAGATTGCCGTGGTGTATGCAGAAGGCAGTATAGTAGATGGTGAAGGTAAGGACGATGAAATAGGCGGAGAAAAATTTGCCAAGATTATTGCCAAACTGCGCAAAGATGAAAAAGTGAAAGCCATCGTGCTTCGCGTCAACTCACCCGGAGGTAGCGCATTAGCCAGCGATGTAATGTGGCGCGAAATTGTATTGGCTAAAGAAAAGAAACCGGTAGTAGTAAGTATGGGAGATGTAGCAGCCAGCGGTGGTTATTACATAGCAGCCCCTGCCAGCCGTATTTTTGCGCAGCCCAACACCATCACGGGCTCCATTGGGGTTTTTGGTTTGTTGCCAAATGCTAAAAAAATGCTGAACGATAAACTCGGTATTACCATTGATGAAGTAGAAGTAACCAAGCATGGTGTGTTGGGGGGCATCAGCAAACCGTTGGATAGCGAAGAGAGTGCAGTGATACAACGCAATGTAGAGCGCACCTACCGCGAGTTTAAACAGCGTGTAGCTGAAGGCCGTGGTAAAGATACAGCGTACATTGAAACCATTGCACAGGGCCACGTGTGGACAGGCAACCAGGGCATTGCTAACGGTTTGGTAGATGAGTTGGGTGGCTTAGACGAGGCCATTGCTTATGCTGCTAAACAAGCTAACATTACGGAATACAGAACTAAAGCGTATCCGGAAGAGAAATCATTTGCGGAAAAGTTAGCTGCGGGTTTTGGTGATGCAAAAGTGAATTTTGTGAAAGAGCAACTGGGCGAGCAGTATGTGGTTTACAAAACACTGCAGTATCTCAAAAACACTAAGGGCGTACAAATGCGCATGGTGTACGATTTGAACTAAGAGCAGCTATTATTTTAGCACTTGCTCCGTTGCTTTTTTTGAAAGTACTCTGCGCACAATCTTTTCTATAATTCCTTTTTCGTTGATAACAAAAGTCAAGCGGTGTATGCCATCGTACTTGCGCCCATAAAGTACCTTTGGCCCCCATACGCCATAGGCATTGATGATGTTCATTTTTTCATCTTGCAGCAAGGTAAAAGGGAGTTTGTACTTCTGCTCAAATTTTTTGTGGCTTTCTTCGCCTTGCGGGCTAACGCCCACAATTTCGTAGCCCAGTTTTTTTAGCTGTGCATAGTTATCTCTAAAGTTGCAAGCTTCTATGGTACAAACCGGTGTATCATCTTCGGGGTAAAAGTACAGCACCACTTTTTTGCCTGTAAAATCTTTGAGCGAAACTGTTTTTCCGTTTTGGTCTTTGGCGCTAAATGCCGGTGCTTTGTCGCCTTCGTTTAAGTGGGTCATGTTTTTTTGAATTTAAAAACGCATCGCAAGAGTACTTGTTCGGTGCATTACATCAAAAACTTTATTTCCAATTGCGATTGGTTTTTGCGCTCATCGGTTAGCACTACTTTAAAAATGTGTTCACCATTTTTTAGTTTTTGGTCCAGTGTATGCGTAAGTGTGTTGCTCTTGGCATCGTAATCGGTTACTACCCATTGCCCGTCTATGTAGGTGTCAAAATCTGCAATGCCGCTCAGGTTATCACTAATTCTGAACAGCAATTTTTTATACACACGCATGTTTTTTCCGGTAGTTACATTAAGTGCAACAATCTTGGGTGCTGTAGTATCTAACTTAGTTTGAAATGCACCCAAATCACGAGTGCGGGCAGTAATAAAGCCATTGTCAAATTTGCCCCCTAAACTATTGCCATTAACGGTAAGTATTGCTTTGTCTTGGAGTGTTGTTTTTAAGTTTTCGGGCTTTACGGTTACCGTACACCAGTCGTAAAAATATTGCTCAGTGTTGCCAAAGGTGTGAACTCCGGATATAGCGGTAGAATCTTTTGCAGCCGTGTATTTGTAGGATAAAAACAAATTATCAAACAAGTAACCACTTGGAGCTTTTATGCTGAAGTTTGTAGTAGAAAATTCATTGGCTGTACCAGCATCAAAGCGTGTGGTATAGCTTTCGGTTTTTGCTTTGAAAACAACTGAAGTAACATCATACTGCATTTTCATTTTTAGTTGTGCCACATTGCCATTAAAGTCGGTTACCTCTGTATAAAGTTCATGTACCTTGCCATTGCTTAAGTCAATTTCACCTGCCTTAAACACGTCTGAGTAGATACCACATTTGTTACCCGGCTCTACAAAGCATTTGTGAAAACTCTTGCGGCCTTCGTTTTGAAAAATCGGGTAATCTATATGTGTGTACACATATCTTTTTTCGGGGAAACTCAATTTATCAAACTTGGCATTGTAAATCATTTTATCGCCATCAAACAATGTGAGGTTATAGATGCCGGTGTGCGATTCCGTCAGATTCATTATATCATAGGCATTTATTGCCAGAGACACACTTTTTGAGTTGACCTTCACCACTCCGGTACTAAATTCATATACTCCATTTTTCAAAGTTGGTCGCACTCTGTATCCATCTGAGCGGTAGCGCAGCGAATCCATTGGATAAAACTTTACATAACCAATTACAGGTTTCAAATCATCTTTCAATTCATAGCCAAACAACATGGGGTTATATACATTTTCAAGTGTATCGCGAATCTCAAAATGCAGATGCGGTCCGCCACTGCCACCCGTATTGCCACTCAGTGCGATCGTGTCTCCTTTTTTTACTACTAGTTCTGAGGGCGATAACTGAAAGTCAACCGCAAAACTCTCTTTTTTATATTGCTCTTCGCGTAGCCGTTTTTGTATAGTAGCATTAAAAACTAATAAATGGCCATACACGGTAACATAACCGTTGGGGTGGGTAATGTAGAGCGCATTGCCATAGCCGGTACCGCTTACGTTTATCCGCGAAACATATCCATCGGCAGCAGCAAACACAGCATGGCCTTCTTCTTGATTAGTACGGAAATCTAACCCGGTATGAAAGTGCGCTCTGCGCGGCTCACCGAAATTTCCTACAATCGTTTTCTCTTTTATGTCAATTACATCGCCAAAATATTTTGCCTGCTTTAGACTAACGGGTGTAGGCAGTTGCTTACTTTCTATTATACTATCGCTTACTGCCAATGCAGTATTTGTGCTGATGGCTGAGTGTGTTTTGCCGGATACAAAAAACCAAAAGCACAGCACAACTACGGCAAATATGCTTGTACTGAATACTACAGATTTTATAGAAATATGATTGGTGATGTTCATTTAAGCTACGCTACAAGATTACAAACGATAATTGGGCTTGAGTTCCTTTTTCTTGTAAAACGTGTTAATGATTTTTACCACTTGCTTGGGGTCATCGGTTATTTCAAATAGTTTTAAATCTTCTTTGTTGATGTTGTGCTCCTCCTGGAGCATTGTTTTTTCTATCCACTCAAACATGCCTTGCCAGTACTCTTTCCCCATAAAGATGAGCGGTACTTTATCTATTTTTTTGGTTTGTATCAGCGTGAGCGTTTCAAACACCTCGTCCATAGTGCCAAAGCCACCGGGCATAAAAACAAAGGCCTGTGCATAGCGGATAAACATGACTTTGCGGGCAAAAAAGTACTTGAAGATAAGGAGCTTATCGGCATCAATAAATTCGTTCCAGTCTTGCTCAAAGTCTAACTCAATATGCAAGCCCACAGAGCTGCCTTTGCTGTTTTTTGCACCTTTGTTACCGGCCTCCATAATACCCGGCCCGCCACCGGTAATAATGCCGTAACCCTCTTTGGCCAATAGCTCTGAGGTGGTAACCGCCATTTTGTAGTACTTGTTATCTGGCTTAGTTCTGGCGCTGCCGAAAATGGAGATACAGGGGCCGTATTTTTCCATTTTTTCAAAACCATCTACAAACTCACTCATAATTTTGAACATCCGCCAGCTTGAGTCTGCCTTTAGTTCGCTCCAGTTTTTACGCTTCATATTTATTGTTAATATTTATTTGCTTTTTGAAATTAGAAACAGTCCCGAGAAAGTTAGAAACCCGTTTAGTATCAAAAGTTCTAAACCTATTTCATAACCATTCAATATGCCCTTTCTCCATTGGTTGTACTGGCTAATGAACCCTGGCAGAGATCGGCTGCTCAACACCTCTTCGCTAATGGGCATAGTAACCAGTACACACAATAGCACAGACACAATACCCACCCAGGGCACCAGTTTTTCATTGGGGCTTCGCTTTGTTAGCAATCCAAACGCAAATAGCCCAAGCAATGGCCCATAAGTGTATCCGGCCACTTTGAGTATGGTTGAAATGACTGATGCTTCTAAAACTTGCCGGTAGTACAAAATCAACAATACAAATAGAACGGTAATACTCACATGTACTGTTTTGCGAATGCGGCTGCGCTTTTCATCGCTCCAATCGTTCCGCAGGTTCATGCCCAATATGTCTAAACAAAACGAGGAGGTGAGTGCTGTAAGTGCACCATCTGCACTGGGGAAGAGGGCACTTACTAAGCCAATAATAAATATGAGTGCGGCTATGGGTGGCAGATGCTGTAGGGTAACTACGGCAAAAGTTTCATCACTAATTTCAGGGAGTGCGATTTGTTTTTGCTGCATAAAAATGTAGAGTGCTGCACCCAAAACCAAAAACAGCAGATTAACCACCACCGCTACCGCAGAAAATAGCAACATGTTTTTTTGGCTTTCGCCAAGGGTGCGTACCGATATGTTTTTTTGCATCATTTCTTGATCCATCCCGGTCATGGTAATAGTGATGAATGCGCCACCAATAATATGTTTCAAAAAGTAGTTTCCGGCCAACCAGTTTTGGGTGTGAAACACTTTAGTGTATCCCAAATTTTTGGCCTGTGTCATCAAATCACCGATGGAGATGTTTAGTCCATCAACAATGAGTAGTATGGTGAGCAACAAGGCCAGTATCATTCCGGTAGTTTGCAGTGTGTCTGTCCATACAATAGTTTTTACTCCACCATTAAACGTGTAGAGCAAAATCATGAGCATAATCACAAACACTGAAACTGAAAAAGGTATATGCAATCCATCTAACAAAAAATGTTGCAATACTATTAGCACTAAGTAAATGCGAATGCTGGCGCCTAATGTACGCGATAGCAAAAAAAATGTAGCTCCGGTTTTGTAAGAGGTTTCGCCAAATCTATCTTTTAGATAAGTATAAATAGAAGTGAGGTTTAAGCGATAGTAAAGTGGTAGTAGTACAAAAGCTACTACTAAGTATCCAAGAAAATACCCGATAACCACTTGCATGTATGCAAACCCCTTTTGGTGTACCTCGCCAGGTACGCTCATAAAAGTTACCCCACTTAGCGAAGTGCCAATC
Source organism: Chitinophagales bacterium (assembly GCA_016787045.1). Lineage (GTDB taxonomy): Bacteria > Bacteroidota > Bacteroidia > Chitinophagales > LD1 > Bog-950. The sequence goes on along the minus strand of JAEUVA010000012.1, from coordinate 125,700 downwards.
ATGCCGTATGCCACCAACAGCCAGTTGCTTTTTTTCTGACCAATAAAGAAGGTTTCATTTGTAGCTCCGCGCGATGTATAAAAGGCAATACCCAACAGTACTGCAAAATAGGCCAACACAAAAAGAAGAATAATAGTAGCTGACAACAGATTTGTTTTGTGCCAAAGTAATCTGTATACTGCTTACACAGCATGAGTTTTTCAGCACCCCAACAGGCAATGGTGGTAAAAAAGGACAATAAAAAACCTCGCAGGTTTTAAAACCTGCGAGGTTTAAACTAGTGTGTAAAGATGTTGCTTACTTAAACGTAATCTTCATCTCTACTCTTCGGTTGCGTTGGCGACCTTCCGGTGTATCATTAGTGGCAATGGGTTTGCTTTCGCCATAGCCAAAGGCATCTAACTTATTACCATCTACACCGCGTTTAATCAGGTAATTCTTAACTGCCGTAGCGCGTTTTTGTGAGAGGATTAGGTTTTTCTCATCGGTACCCACATTGTCGGTATGGCCTTCTATCAACAAACCATAATTGGCTTTTTGTTTGAGCAATTCAGCTAAAGCATTTAGCGAAGCAAATGAACTGGTGCGGATAATGTCTTTTCCGGTTTCAAACTCTAAGTTGTCAAAGGCGTACTTCACTATGTCCAATTCTTTTTTCTCCAACTTCGGACAACCCTTGTTTTCTACCACACCAAACACAGTAGGGCACTCATCATCTTTATCTAACACCCCATCGCCATCGCGGTCAGGGTATGGGCAGCCGTTGTTTTCGCGCGGACCGGCCTCACGAATACATTTATCTTCATTATCATATAATCCATCGGCATCGGTATCGGGGCAGCCGGCATGAGCAGGGTCACCGGGTACATCGGGGCATTGGTCTATGCGGTCTGGCACTCCATCGCCATCGCGATCAGGGCAACCTTTAAGTGCTACCACACCACTATCCAGCGGACATTCATCTTCTCTATCCGGCACTCCATCATTATCCGAATCGGGGCAACCGTAGAAACGGGCGAGCCCTTTAACATACATGCAACTGTCTTCATAGTCGGCCACACCATCGCCATCGGCATCGGGGCATCCTTGCAGCATTGGTATGCCGGGTACATCAGGGCAACGGTCTTTTTCATCAAGCACTCCATCGCCATCGCGGTCGGGGCAACCTTTGGTAATACAAGGACCTTGTTGTTTTTTACACTCATCGTTGCGGTTGCTTACACCATCTTTGTCTCTATCGCGTATTTTGTGATGTGGTATAGGAATTTTTAGGGCCACGTGTACATCAGCATTATATACATTCTTTTTAGCAAATAAGCAGAGCAGGTCTTGTGTACCTACAATCAGCGGCCCCAAACGCATAGTGGCTCCCCAATTCACGTTGTTCATTACATCATAGCTCACCGGCAGGTAAAGTCCAAACCACGCATGGTCAAACTTTGGGGTAAAAGTAATGGTGGTTAAATGGTGCACCATGTTGCGGTGTGGAGCCATGTTGGGTGATATGGTGGCGTTGAGGTTTAGCCCAAAGCCGTAAGCTATGTTGTAATCTAAAAACAGGTTAAAGCGCGTGGGCAGCCACATGGTAAAATGGCTCTTTGGGTTTTTGCGAACGAAACGAGCTGAGATGGTATCGTCTAAACTTTTAATACCATCAGGGAACTTTGCATTGCCTACATCCCAGTTAGAAATATCGGCTGTAAAGTTGCCGCTGTACTGTCCGCTTTTAAAACGGATAGCGCCAAAATCTATTACTGAAAATCCGGCTGATAGCACATGGCGGTTTTTATCAAAGCGCCACCAGTCATCGCAATCCATTTGATATTTGTACTTCTCTTTGTTGGGGCGCCATTCATAAATCACACCTAAGTCACCTGCAAAAGACGGCTTGCCAAACTGAAATTTGGTATAGTTTCTGGCTTGATTTTGTAATGTATCGAAGGAGTAGCCCGAAGAACTAAACACCCCTTCGGAATAGTTGTACTCAGCTTCGGTTTTAAAAATGCTGAGCGTATCGTAATTATCCCACTTGTAAGCCAAATCTTTTACGTACGCATACATGCCCACCAAGCCCTGCAAAAATTTTAATGTACCACCCACTTTAACCATGTGGGCATCGTTATCTAATACCACACGGCTATAAGTAAGGCCGTAGTCCATCCACGAAAGTGTTTTGATGGAAATATTTTTATCCGTAAAATTTAGGTTGCGAAAAGGGGATATAGAATCAGCCGTGTATCCCAATCCGTAGTACGAAATGCGAACTAACTTTTCGTGGATGTTATCTACATTGGTTACATGGTTAAAGTTATAGGAAAACGCAAACGCATTTTTATTATCCTTTTTGCCCCAAGAGGCCAAAAACGAAAAGGGCATTTGAGTTTGTAGGCCTACGTACAGCGATTTATCGCGGCCATTAATTCGCTCTTTCAAGTATTTGTTTTGAAAATCTTCATCACTAAACAAATCCGGATTAAAAATGGCTCTGCGGTCTAAGCCCACATAATTATTACTGAGGTTAAACCCCGCAGCAAAAAGGTTAATGTCAGCCACAAAGCGGTTATCGGCTATGGCCGGATTGTAGCCCACGTTAGTAATGCCTCCATAAGGGCTACTGCGCAAGCCCTGAAAAAACTGCGCTTGAACTAAAGAAGATGCCAGTAAAAACAAGAACAAGGGTAGATGTTTGCGCATCATAAGCGGGTGTTTTGTACAAATGTAGAATATTGTTTTTGCATACTTACAAGTATTACACCATTCTTACCAACTTTATGGCTTTACAATATTATTGGGCGCAAGCCGTGAATACCTTAAACTTTCTGTGAAAATGATTCCAGTTTTACCCATTCTCATTTTTTTGACCGTAGTAACCCTTTTAGAAGTGTACGGTTGGCAGGTTGTAAAAACAGCCATTCAACCGCAAAATCTCAAACAGTTTAAATGGATTTATTGGGGCGCTACAATTTTCTTTTACGCACTCTTTTTCTCTTACCGGCCATTCTTATATAAGTATTTACCGCATTGGCTGAGTGTGTATTATCCTATGTTTTTTTTGTTGTTGGCTGTGGTAAAGCTCATTGCTATTTTATTCCTATTACCCGAAGATATGGTGCGTGTTACAAGATTTGCCATTTCAAAAATTACCGGAAATGATGAGATAACACTCAACCGCAGCCAATTTTTGAGCCGGTTGGCTTTAGGAGCTGCTGCGCTGCCTGTAGGTACTTTGTTGTATGGCATGATAGCCAACGCATATAACTACCGGTTTCATCGTATTACCTTAAAATTTCCGAACCTGCCTGCTGCCTTTGACGGTATGAAGCTGATACAACTATCCGATATTCACTCCGGTAGTTTCACACAATCAGAACCCATCAAAAAAGTGATTGAGAAAATAAACGAAGCCAATGCTGATGTGATTGTTTTTACCGGAGATTTGGTGAATAACGTGGCCTCTGAGATGGATGATTATTTACATGTGTTTGCAGCCCTCAAAGCCAAACACGGTGTTTATTCTATCACCGGCAATCATGATTACGGAGATTATGTAGAGTGGGGTAGTGAAGAAGATAAAAAAGAAAATTTTGATCGGTTTAAATCGATACACCATAAAATGGGTTGGGACTTGCTGATGAATGAGCACAGGGTAATAGAAAAGGCAGGTGAAAAAATCGCGCTAATCGGTATAGAAAACTGGGGCACAGGCCGCTGGACCAAATACGGCAAAATGCACGTAGCTCACAAAGGTACAAATGACATTCCATTTAAAATTTTACTGAGCCACAACCCACAACACTGGGATGCACAGGTGCGCCCCCAATACCCTGATGTAGATTTGACATTGAGCGGCCACACCCATGGCGCACAGTTGGGGGTAGAAGAAAAATGGTTGCGCTGGAGCCCGGTGCAATATATCTATAAGCAATGGGCGGGCCTATATCAAGAAGGCAAACAATACCTGTATGTTAACCGCGGTTTTGGTTTTCTGTTTTACCCGGGCAGAGTAGGCATTTTGCCGGAGGTAACAGAGATAATCCTAAAGCGGGCATAACCTTACTTCAAATTGTGCTATTGCGTCTATCTTAGTTTTATAGATTTGCTATGTAGCATATATGTATGAGGCACCTTATTCTAATTATTCTATTTACGGTTAGTTCTGTTATCGCCTCTTCTCAAGTGTATTGCTTTGAGTATTCGGGTAAAACGTATTGCCTACAACGCGGTACAAAAATTAAGTTGGGTGAAGGCAGCAATGGAGATAAGTCGTTTTCAAGTATGGAGGAAGAAGTGACTCTTAGAGAAAGCAACAGTTTTCGTAACAATAGCGGGTATAACAGTTCAAGTTCAAAAACATTGTACACCGGCCAAAAAGCTGGCTTACCTGCTTCTTATGCCGGTAAGGTGATACCTGTACATAAGGTAAAGTATTACAAAAAATATGATTATTACACCGTTAAAGTATTTACTGAAAATGGTATTTATCCGATAATACTGGAAGATGCCGTAAAAAAGAAAGAGGTGGTGGCCATAAACGGTATTGAAATTAATTACACACCTGTTACAGATAGTTTGCAAAATAATTCAACAGCAACTATGTTAGAGGGCGCTCTTAACTTTACTCCTGTTGCTACAGCCAATACAAAGAAACCCTCCATCGGTTTATTTATGAACGCCACGGATGTTATTGGTGGTTTTGGTATAGACCGAACTAACTCCCCATCCTCAAAGTATACTATTGGGATTAGTAATTACAGTGGATTTAACTTTAAGGAGTATTTTTTCCTTGGGGGAGGTATTGGATATACCTATTTGAAGGGTAAAAGTTTTAGCGAGTTAGGCTTTGTGAGCGCAGGGCTCAATCAGAGAGTTTACCCATTGGCTAATAAATTTATTTCACCTGAGTTTAGCTTTTTTCAGCATATAGGAACAAGAGTAAATTCTGATGCTGACTTTAAAGGTCCAGTATGGAATTTGGGTGGTTCACTTGGTGCAAGGGTTAAGATTAAGCATCAATATTACCTGTCAGTTTTTGGTGGTTATTCTGTGGCGATTACAAAGTACGGCTCACTGAATGGGACACAATACTATTGGTATTGGCAAAAAAATAGTGAAAACATTTTTTTTGGTCTAAGTTTTGGCTTTAACAGCAAAATAACTCACAACAGATAATTGAACTACTTTATTTCATGAACTCATAAACCGGTATTAACCGAATAGTTTTGCCGGATGTTTTTAATGTATCGTTTTGGCTAAGTGTAACAATGGTACCCTCGCTCAGATTAAAATGGTTCATTGCTTCCAGCAAACCATTTGTTTCTCTCTGTATATTATCTGAGTTTATTTCAGAACAAACTTGCAGCGCCATTTTGCACATTTTGTTTTGAAACCATACAAAGTCACATTCCTTATTTTCTCTGAAATAATACAATTGTCCAGCTTGTTGCCGGAGGTGCAGAAACACCGCATTCTCTAGCAATCGCCCAATATCATCTGAATGGCTTATGGAATTGGCCTGCACCAAGCCATTATCTATGGCATATACCTTACGGGCATTGGCGGCTATGTTTCGTGTTTTCCAGCTAAAACGAGGCACATAAAACAATAAGTAACAGTCCTCCATCCAATGCAAGTAATCAGAGGCCGAGTTGGTGGAGCCAAGGCCAAAGTTTTTGCGTATGTTGTTATAGGTTTGTTCTTTGCCGGTATTGGATAGCAGAAACAAGGCGATGTCTATGAGTACTTTTGTATTACGTATGCCATGGCGCACAGCTATATCACGAAGAAGTATGTCTTTAAATAATGTTTGAAGCACTTCCTCATTGCCCGAGCTTAGGTACTCAGGGAAGCCCCCTTCGTATAGATATTTGCTAAAACTATCGGCATTTCGTTTTGTCTTTTTATGGTTAATATATTCTGAATATGAAAAGGGGTACAACTCATGCCTTAAATGCCTTCCGGTAAGTCGTGTGCCAAGTTCTTTACTTAGCAATGAGGCGTTGGAGCCGGTGATAAAGACCTTTGCTCCTCTATCGTGTAATTGACGAATGTATGTTTCCCAGTATAGTACGTTTTGTATTTCATCAAAAAAATAGGCCGATGCATTGGGCGGCATTATTTCGTCTAACTTAGTGAAGTCAGAAACCTCAAAACCAAACACCCGCGAATCTTCAAAGTTAAAGTAAGCAAAGTCCGGATGTTTTCTCATCATTTGCCGCATGAGTGTGCTCTTGCCGCACCGCCTGATGCCGGTGATTACCTCAATATGCTTTTGAGTATGGGTATAGTTTTTTAAAATACTCCGCTCGGTGTTTAGTTCTTTTTTTTTGACCAATTGCTGTTGTGCATGGTACACCTTTTCCAGTTCAGATTTAAGTAACATGAAGTATTTTTTATGTTACAAAAATAAGAAAGTTTATTTTACTAACATAAACTATTGTTCATTACAAAAATGCAATATTCGCTCCAGCCCATTGGCTCTAGACCCTTTTACCAGTATCAAACTGTGATGAAGTTCGGCATTATGCAGCCACTCGCGGGCATCAGCAGTATGGGCAAACCAAAGAGCACCGGGTTGATTTTTGGTAAAAGCAAATTGCGCACCTACAAATACTCTGTAATCTAAGGGCATGTGTTGTGTATGTTCAAATATTTGGCGGTGTTCCTCTTCGCTAAACTCGCCTAGTTCCATCATTTCGCCTAGTATCACTACTCGGTTTTCAAAGTCACCGCTGAGTTGCTCAAAATTTTTCAATGCGGCTTTCATGCTGCTGGGGTTGGCATTGTAGGCATCCATAATAACCGTATTAGTACCCCACTGTATTTTTTGTGAGCGGTTATTGGTGGGAGTGTAGCTTTCTAAGGCATCTTTAATATCTGCTGTAGGTACATGAAAGTATTTTCCAATGCAAACAGCACTCATTACATTGGTAAAGTTGTAATCGCCAACAAGTTGAGTAGCTATAGTGCTATGTAAGGTTTCTACGGTTAAAAACTCTTTGCCGGCAATGATATGCCCACTGCAAAATACTTCTGGCGAAGTGCCATATAGGATAGCCCGGTCCAACAATTCATCGCCAAAAAACTCTTCGGCTTTGTTCATCAGTATTTCGTCATCAGCATTAATAAACAACTTGCCATTGTGCAAAGATAAGTGCTGATACAATTCGGTTTTACCCTTCACCACACCATGAAAACCGCCAAAGCCCTCAATGTGTGCCAGGCCCACATTGGTAATTAATCCGTAATCGGGCTGTACATATTGGCAGTACGAATCTATTTCGCGCTGATGGTTGGCACCCATTTCTATTACAGCTAATTCGGTGTGTTCTTTATTAATGCTTAACAAGGTAAGTGGAATGCCAATATGATTGTTGAGATTACCTTTGGTAAAAGCAATTTTGTATTTTTTTGAAAGAACAGCCGCTATCAGTTCTTTAGTGGTTGTTTTGCCATTGCTGCCCGTTATGGCCAGTACCGGAAACTTGAATTGCTGCCGATGAAAACCGGCAAGCTGTTGTAAAGTGCTCAATACATTTTCAACGTGTATTAACCTTTCGCCATATCTTTCTTTCCAGGTGGTTTCGCCTATTTCATCTACTACTGCGTATGAAGCACCGGCTTGGAGTGCTGCTTCGGCAAACTGATTGGCATTGAATTTTTCGCCTTTTAGCGCAAAAAATAAATTGCTTTTTTTTATACTGCGAGTGTCGGTAGTAATTCCGCTACTCTGCAAATAGAGTTCATACAAACGTTCAATGCTCATGCTACGAAACTAAAAAACCACCCTGCAATGGCAGAGTGGTTTTCCATACAAAATTTGTGAGCCGCACTATTTTTTAAGCGAATCTCTGATTTCGGCCAGTAGCGCCTCGGTAGGAGTAGGGCCTGCCGGTGGAGCGGGAGCTTCGGCTTTTTTCATGCTGTTCATGGCTTTAATCAGCATGAACATGATAAAAGCAATAATTAAAAAGTTGATGGTAGCGCCAATAAACGAGCCAACCTTTACGCTGGCTGTGCCTATCTGCACTGCGTATTGGTCAAAGTTCTCTAATTGAAATACCAAACCAACCAGGGGCATAAATATTCCTTCAATAAATGTTTTGCTTACAGCGCCAAAAGCTGCTCCGATTACAATACCGATAGACATGTCAATGAGATTGCCCTTCATGGCAAACTCTTTAAATTCTTTCATCATTCCCATAGTTGATTGATTTAAAGGTTAGTAGTTTATGAACGAAAGTTAGACAAACAATCGTATCAACAAAACTTGGTGCAAAAAAAATTGTTCAGATACGTTCAAACATACCGGAGGGTAACCAACCTATGCGCCCATCGGCTAAGCGTATTTTATGCCAACCGCTTACTTCATCCATCAATAAAAGTTTTGTGCCTTCGTGCAGAGTGAAAACGGTACCACTGGCTGCATCGGGTGCACTGAGTACGTTGATGCTTTCATTGACAAGTATAGCATAAGATGAATCGTGTAGCTGGCGGTGCTGAAAAGCGGCTAAAAAAAGAGTAGCTGCAGAAACAATCAAAGCAGCCATGCTCAACATTAATACCCCTCTGCTTTTCAGCAAAAACAGATAAACCACTGCAGCAATAAGCGCGCACCAAAGTGCAATAAGAGCGATGATGCTCCAGCCGCCATCCGAATGGGTGCCCACAAAATTTTTCCATCCGGTTACAAAAGCCAGTTGTGGCACGGGTTGTATTTTATCTAGGGTTTTCAACTCGGCTAACTGTAGGTTGTGTGCAATGTCTTCATCATCGGGCGAAAGGCGGAGTGCGCGCTCATAGTTTAAGATGGCTTTGCCCAATTGATTTTTTTTGTAGAAGCAGTTACCTAAGTTGTAGTAGGTTTCCGGTTGATGGTAACCTTGATCCAATAGCTGCTCATATAGTTTTTGCGATTCCGTGTAATTTCCGGATTTGTATAAGCCGGCAGCTTTGGTGTATATATCAATAGCGCTTTCTGCCTTGCACAATGGTGCAGCACACAACAATAAAGTAAAGCAAATAATATGTGTTGCTCGCCTTATCATTTGATTTCCGATTCTAAATCAGCCAATAAATTAAGTCCCGTTTCAAAGTTTTGTTTCATCTCGCTGCCTTCGCCAATGGGTGAGTACAATGCTTGCTCGCAGGTGGTGAGCAGCGTTTTTAGTTTTTCAACAGTTACAGTACTCACTTGTTTATCCGCTAAGGTTTCTTGTACATTATCTTTGCTCAAATTACTGATATCAATATTCAGTTTGTTGCTCAGATAGCCCCAAATGCCGAGCGACATTTCGGTGTAAAAATTCTTTTTGTCGGCAACTGTCAAAAACTTCTCTGCTTTATTCAATCGCTGCTTGGCTAACCGGAGCGCCTTTCTGCGTTTGGTGCCGATGATGTCTGCATCTAATTGTTCGTTGCGTTTACGCAATGCAACCAACCCAATAAAGAGCAAAAACGGAGTGCCATACAGCGCAGCAAAAGTCCAAGAGCCATAAAAATTGCTGTTGTTGAAATCAGGCGTGCCGGTTTTTATGTATCGTATTTCTTTGCCCAGTGTTTTTACGGTTTGTTTTTCTGCAATCAGGTTAGTATCGGTGTTTAAATTTTTTGACGGCTCACCGGTTACTTTTACGGTAAACTCAGGCGATGTAAGCGTAATGTACTTGGCTGCCGCTGGGTCAAAGTAGCTAAATTGGTAGGCGTTAAGTATGTATTCGCCCGGTTGGCGGGGGATGAGTAGGTAATCATATTGTTTGCTGCCGCTCAACCCATCGGCATTGTTGCTGATGTTTTCTTTCACCTTTGGTTCATAAACTTCAAACTCCTCTGGTGCTTCCAGTTTTGGTGCTTCCACAAATTTCAGGTTACCGGTACCGGATACTTTCATGGTGTAAGTAATGGGTTCATCGGTTTTGGTTTCTTTGCCCGATACTTTTGCCTCAAACGAATATTTGCCCACGGCACCGTTAAAGTTATTGGGTTGCCCGGCAGCAGGCAATTCTTTTACGGCTACAGATAGTGTATTTGTTTTTAATGTAATTGGTACTTGTACCTGGCGGCCGGCATTAAAAAAGTCATCAAACGGATTGCGCGAGCGCGACCGATTTTGCACCAATGCTGTGGTGTTTACCTCTGCATGAGGTATGTTGAGTTGCCCATCGCGCTGCGGGTAAAGGTTGTACTTCATTACTTCTAAAGTGTAGTACTGTTTGCCGTTGTAGGTTTCTACTTGTTGTTTGCGTTTGGGGTCAAGCTCTACCTCCTGGCTCCAAAAGCCATCAAATGCCGGTGCTTTAGTAACGTTAAATCCGGTAAGGTTTTGCCGAAAATAGAGTTTGTAAGTAGCAGTGAGCATTTCGCCTTTGTAAGCAGCGTTTTTACTTACAGATACGCGCATCAGCACATCATCTTTGAGCTCTTCTTGTAAATCAGCTGCCGATTTTTCGGGCTCTTGCGGCTGTGCCTGCGGATTAAAAAACGGATCATCGGCAAATGGGTCCCAACCGCGCTGTTGGCGTTGCGGCTGTTGTTGTGCAACGGCTTTACCAATCTCAATAGAAACCTCGTTGCTCTCCATAGTTACACCGCTTACACTAATACTGGCTTTGCCAATTTTAAAAGTGCCTTCTGCTTTTGGCCGAAGTATGTAAGAGTAGGTTACACTTTGAGTTACCTGGCCATTTACCCATTGCATGCTGCTGCTGGTGTTGGGGCCACCTACCACCTGAAAATCGTTTAGCTGTGGAAGTTTAAGGTTTGAGCCACTGCCATTTTCTACCGTGTAGCTGAGTTGAAAGTTTTGATTAACGCCACAACTTTTAGGTGCTTGGGCATAAAATTTAACTTGTGCTTTGGCTCCAAGCTGAAGCAAGAGCACAAGCGCAGTAATAATGAAATGAGAAGATTTTTTCTCGCCCTTCATAGCCCGCAAGTTTACGCTATAAATCAGCTTTGTGGCAAATGTTGCCCAGCGCATTAAAATTTTTTAGCAAAGCTATTTGGTGTACCGCTCATCTTCGGGCGCCCAGCGGCCATGAATAGAACTGAACAAACGGCTCCAGCGTATTTTGTGGATGCCGGACTGGCTGCCATCAAAACTCATCCAGATAAACCAAGCTTTGCCCACTACGTGGTCTTCGGGTACAAAACCCCAGTAGCGCGAGTCTTGGCTGTTGTGGCGGTTATCGCCCATCATCCAGTAATAATTCATCTTAAAGGTGTAGGTAGAAGTTTCCTGTCCGTTGATGTAAAACTTGCCATCGCGTTGTAGTACATCGTTGCCCTCGTACACGCGTATGGCGCGGTCGTATTGCTGATAGATAGAATCGTTGAGGGTAACCGTCCAGCCCTTTTTGGGGATTATCACCGGGCCAAAATTATCTACATTCCATTTGTAGCGGGCGGTATCGTTGGGAAATATATTAGCAATATAGATAAAGCGATTATTGATCACATCGGCCGGTTGAGTGGCATTTTTAGGCAGCGAATACGGGCCAACAAATTCTGTCAGTCCGGAATTTCTTAACTCTTCAGCATTCTTTTTTGTCATACGAACCACATAATGGTTAGGAGGCAAAGGATTTGTGGCGGCTATGTATCCACTCATGTCTTCTATTTGCCATTGGTTGATTTGCTCGGCTGTGATAATTTGCCCCGGCTTCAACACAAAAACATAAGGGGTATATAAATTTTCGGGTTGGTAGGCAGGTAGGTTGTTGATGTACAAAACCCCTTCGCGTACTTCCAGCGTATCGCCACCAATGCCCACACAGCGCTTAATGTAGTTTTCGCGCTTATCCACCGGGCGGGCGGTGATGTGAAAACGCGAATCGCTCCAAATGGCTTCGCGGGCTGCGCTATAACTTACGTTGTTGGCAGCCGCATATTTTCGTACAATGTCATAATATGCCGGTGCTTGGTCTTCCAGCACTACGGTATCTCCGGCCGGAAAGTTAAACACCACCATGTCGTTTCTTTTTACCTGCTGAAAACCCGGTAGGGTTTTGTACGGCAGTTTTATCCATTCCAAATACGATTTGGTATTGCCACCGGGTAACGAATGATGTACAAAAGGCATGGCCAAAGGGGTGTTTGGAATGCGCGCTCCGTAGTGAAATTTTGATACAAACAAAAAGTCGTTTACTAACAATGTTTTCTCCATAGAAGGGGTAGGAATCATGTACGCCTCTGCCACAAAAATGCGAATGAGCGAAGCAGCTACCACAGCAAACACAATGGCATCGGCCCATTCACGAATCACATTTCTTTTTAATGGTTTATCGCCCGGCTTTACACCACCGGCAGCATAAAACTGTTCATTAGGCGCAAAACCCAAGTAGGGTATATACACGATAGCAAACAGCACTGCTGCGGCATGTTCAAAAAAACCATGTCTGCGGAAGGCAGTGCTCATCTCCGTCAGTTGCCCGGCTGCATAAAATAGGTTTACTCCGGGTATAAAAAGCATCCAGGTCCACCATTTTGGTTTGTCAATGATGCGCTGCCATTCCATAGAACACAGCACTGGCACAAATGCTTTCCACGGCTCAGCTACGCCCAATTTTTTGAAAATACCATACGTGCCTATGCGTATGCCAATCATGTAGGCAAGAACAACAAACAAAAAAATCATGCAAAAAAGGGTTTAGTAAAAAGTTTGGTTTGCAATGGTGCAATAATAACAGGAGCCGGAGCAATAAATGATTGTCGTGTTAAATGTTTTTAGCAACTACTTTATTTCCTGGCAGAGTTCTATCAATACACCATTGGTGGTTTTGGGGTGAAAAAAGAAAACTAGTTTGTTATCGGCACCCTTAAATGGTTGTGTTGAACTGCCCGTGGGCTGAAATCCTTCGGCCAGCAGCCGCTGAATCTCATTTTCGATGTTCTCAACCTCAAAGGCAATATGGTGTATGCCCTCACCACGTTTTTCTATAAACTTTGCAATGGCGCTATCGGGGTTGCTGGCTTGCAAGAGTTCAATCTTGCTTTCGCCTATCTTAAAAAAAGATGTGCTTACCTTTTCGCTCTCTACGGTTTCGGTTTTGTAAGGCAGCTCGCCCAAAAGTTTTGCAAACAAATCATTGGAGCCGGCTAAATCTTTTACGGCTATGCCGAGGTGTTCAATACGAAGCATGTTTCTTAAAAATTATGAAGTTGGATAACAGACCGTAAATTGAATTAAATTTGCGGAAAGTTTAAGCCATGTTGTTTGTATCCGATACTGCCAAGTCAAAAATTGATGAAATAAAACTCAGCGAAAATAAGCCCGATGCTTTTGTGCGCGTAACCGTAAGTGGTGGCGGATGCTCTGGCCTTTCGTACAAAATGGATTTTGACACAGAGTTGAAACCAGAAGATCAGGTGTTTGAAGATAAGGGAATAAAACTAGTAACCGACTTGCGCTCCTTTCTTTACATCTGCAACACTACGCTTGATTTTAGCGATGGTTTAAATGGCAAAGGGTTTGAATTTAAAAACCCCAATGCCACCCGCACTTGCGCCTGTGGCGAAAGTTTTGCCGTATAATTTACTTGATCATAAAGTCAAACACCTTTTCTGTTTCCAAAAAACCTTCCAAGCGGTCTTCTCTTTGTACCGGACCAACTCCTACCGGTGTACCTGTATAAATCAAATCGCCCACTTGCAGGGTGAAAAACTGCGAGCAATAGCTGATAATTTTGCCAAACGAGAACATCATATCGTTAGTGCTTCCGGTTTGCACTTGCTTTCCATTTAGTAAAAGCGAAAATGAAATACCTTTTTCGTCCCATTCAGCTAATTCGCTCAAAGGTTTGATGTTTCCGATTACCGCTGAGTGGTCAAACGCTTTGGCAATTTCCCAAGGCAACCCTTTTGCTTTTTGCGTATTTTGTAAATCACGTGCCGTAAAATCAATACCCACAGTTACGGCATCAAAATACTTGTGTGCAAATTTCTCGTCCACATATTTTCCCTGCTTACTCACTCTCAGTACTATTTCTGTTTCGTAATGTAAGTCGTTTGTCCAGTCGGGGTAGTAAAACGGTTTGTTGTCCTTTAGTAACGCTGTGGCGGGCTTTAAAAATACGACCGGTTTTTCGGGTATGGCATTGTTGAGTTCTTTGGTGTGTTCAGCGTAATTTCTGCCTATACAAATAATCTTCATGTTGCTTTTTATCAATGCGCAAGATTAATACTTTCCGCGCCTTAATTCATATTCATGCGAGTAGCACTTTCCATTACGCTCTTCATCACATTTTTTCTTTTTTCTACTGCACAAATTAATCCAAACTACAATGTAACTATTGTTCGCGATAGTTTTGGAGTGCCACATATTTTTGGCAAAACCGATGCCGACTGTTCCTATGGTTTAGTACACTGTGCGCTGGAAGATGACTACAAAACCGTGATGTGGGGATTGTTACTCTCTCGCGGTAAACTGGGATTAATGTTGGGCATAGAAGGCGCAAAAATTGACTATGCCGTACAGTTGCTCGGTGTGCCCGATTTTATTGAAAAACACTACTCTACAGACTTATCTCCTGAAACGCGCAAACTGTTAGAAGCAGGTGCTGCTGCCGGTAACGATTGGGCAAAGCGAAACCCTGATAAAATACTTTTCAAAAATCTGTTGCCCATTCGGCCTACCGATTTTATAGCCGGTTACATGCTCAGCATGGCTTTAATGACCGGTGTGGACAAGGCCATCACCAGCGTAGTAGATGGCAAAGCGCCCACGGTGCTTCAGTATAATAGAGATGCACAAGGCAGCAATGCGTTGGCTATGAATTCAAACATTACAGCCGATGGTAATGTGTATTTAGATTGCAACGCTCACCAGCCGCTAGAAGGCCCTATGAGTTGGTACGAAGCGCACCTGCAAAGCGAAGAAGGGCTAAACATACTTGGGGCTACGTTTCATGGAGCAGTTTCTATTTTTCATGGCACTAACGAAAACCTCGGTTGGGCACACACCACCAACTATTTTGACGCTATAGATATTTATCAGTTAGAGATGGACCCTAAAAAGAAAAACTACTATTTGGTAGATGGTAAGCGTTACAAGTTAGAACAATCCAAGGCAAAACTTACGGTAAACTTGGCTAAGAAGCCAATGGAGAAAAAGTTTGTGCTCACTATAGGCAAGAAAAAATGGTGGAGCATGTATGGAGCCACCTATAAAAACAAAAAAGGTGTTTTTGCTATTCGCCTGGCTTCAAACATGACTTTGACCAGTGTGGAAGAATGGTACAAAATGAACAAGGCCAAAAACTTTACAGAGTTCAGAAGGGCCTTAGATATGAAAGGAATTATTAATCAGTACGTGACCTATGCCGATAGGTTCGATACCATTTACTGTGTAAGCAACGGAGCCATGCCTATACGTGCCGATGGCTACGACTGGGAAAGTACCGTGCCCGGCAACACTACTAAAACACTTTGGACAAACTACCTCTCACACGATTCGTTGCCACATGTTTTAAATCCAAAATGCGGTTATGTGTTTGAGGTAAACAATACATCTTACACCATGACGGCCAAAGAAGAAAACCCCAAGCCATTGAGTTGCCAGAAGAACATCAGCTTTGCGATGTGGGAAACCAACCGCAGTATGCGTTTTTATGAAATGATGGCCACCAAGCAAAATCGCAAATTGACTTGGGAAGATTTTTTGGAGATAAAGTATGACCACCATTACCCCAAGAGAGTGGTGGCTCCATTCAAATATTTTGATTTAGAAGAGGCCTTTCATTTAGATGAAACCAAGTATCCCGACATTGCAGATGCCATTGCAGTGATGAAAGCATGGGGAATAAACCGTAGCGGACACATCAGCGATACCAATGCTACTTTGGTGTACAAGTGGATATACGGCACCTACTTTTCAATCAATGATGAGATTGAAAAGAAGTTTACCGAAAACCCGGAGTACAAGATTGAGTACTTTGCAGATGGTGTGCGAAAAGCCAAAGCCGAAATGCTTCGCGATTTTGGAAAATTGTGTGTGCCACTTGGCGATTTTCAACGCCACCAGCGTGGCGATGTGGACTTGCCCACATCTGGTGGGCCGGATATGTGGAACGCCAAATACGGAGATAAATACCAAAACGGAAAACGAAGAATGACAGCCGGGGAGAGCTACATCTTACTCACCAAATTTAAGAAAGATGGCAGTTTGCCGGAGCTTCGCAGTATAATGTGTTATGGTAGCAGCAATACCCCGGGAGCCAAACATTATACCGACCAAATGCAGCTATATGTCAACCAGCAAACTAAAGAGGAAAGCTTGAGTAAAGAGTGGGCCTATAAGCATGCCGAAAGAATTTATAGGCCGGGGGAATAATTTCATATTTTCTATACAGCAGCTTTTTAAAATTATACAAATTGTAAGCGGCACTTACAATTTGTCTAAAATACACATCCCAACCGACCGTTTGGTAAATTAAAAACAGTTTGTAGGTTTGTTGTCCCAAACGCAGAAAGGGATATGCCTAAACAAAAAGCTGACGAACAAACCATCATTATTGAGGCGTTGAAACTGTTTCGCAAGAAGAGCTACTTCAACACTTCGATGAGCGATATTGCCGATGCCTGCGGATTACAGAAAGGTTCGCTCTACCATTACTTCCCCAGCAAGGAAGATTTGATGAAGCGGGTAATTAAAATGGTGCACGAGTTTTTTAAGACCAATGTATTCAGCCATGCCTACGATAAAAGCATTCCACCTCAAAAGCGTTTAGAGAATCTGTTCCTCGCAGCAGAGAGGGTTTTTCTGGATGAGGAAAAAGGAAATTTACTAGGCAACATGGGGGTAGAAACAGCCCTGATGGCGCCCGAATTTAATACACTGGTACAGCGTTTCTTCTTAGATTTTTTCCATGCGGTTAAAACCATCTATCTGGATAAATACGGAGAAAAAATTGCCAACGAGTTAGCTGAAAGAAGTGTAGCGGAGATTGAAGGTAGTTTAATGTTCAGCCGTGTGTTTAACGACCACAGCTATTTAAAGAATACCACAAAAAGAATTTTATCACGTATTGAAGAAAAACCAACAGATGTACCAGTTGTTAATGGGAAGACCAAAGCACAAAAGGTAAAATAAATGGTCTTACCAAACGTTTGGTCAATAATAGATAATCTTTAGTTTCGTTGCCCTGTTCAATAAAAGCACACAATAGAAATCATTCAATAAATAATCAAAAATGGAAGCAGCCACAGAAAAAAAAGCGGTGAACGTAACGCCCGCTAAAGCCAGAAAAATTAAAACCGTTGCCGTGTTGGGTAGCGGTGTAATGGGCAGCCGTATTGCCCTGCATTATGCCAACATTGGCTTAAAGGTTTATTTGTTAGACATCGTTACGCCTAACTTAAGCGAAGCCGATGCCAAGAAACCGGCTATGAGAAACAAATTGGTAAACGATGCTTTGGCCTTTGCTTTAAAGAGCAATCCGAATCCGGTTTACGACAAAGCATTTGCCAGCCGTATTACAACCGGCAACTTTGATGACAACTTAAACCTCATCAAAAATGCAGACTGGATTATTGAAGTGGTGGTAGAGCGTCTTGATATCAAGAAAATTGTTTTCGAAAAAGTAGAACAGTTTCGTAAGCCGGGCACACTGATTACTTCTAACACTTCAGGTATTCCTATTCACCTGATGGCTGAAGGAAGAAGTGATGATTTCCGTGCACATTTCTGCGGTACGCACTACTTCAATCCTCCGCGCTATTTACGCTTGTTAGAAATTATTCCAACGGCTGAAACTCACCCTGAGGTAATTGACTTTTTGATGAGTTATGGCGATTTGTATCTCGGTAAGCAAACCGTGTTGTGTAAAGATACTCCTGCGTTTATTGCTAACCGTGTAGGTGTATTCAGTATTGCAGCGGTAATTAAGTTGATGCAGGAAATGGATTTAACCATTGATGAAGTAGATGCACTCACTGGAACATTGATTGGCAAACCGAAGTCCGCAACATTCAGAACTACGGATGTAGTTGGTTTGGATACCATGATTAAGGTAATGAAAGGTGCGTACGACAACCTGCCGAACGATGAATACCGCGATGTATTGCAGGTGCCATCTTGGATTCTGCAAATGGAAACCAACAAATGGATTGGAGATAAGACCGGCCAGGGCTTCTTTAAGAAAACAAAAGATGCTTCGGGGAAAAAATCATTCGCTACGCTCGATTGGAAAACACTGGAATACAAACCGTCTGCAAAAACTAAATCGGCTACAACCGAATTAAAGAGTATTGAAGATTTGAAAAAACGTTTGCCGGCTATTGCCAAGCAAACCGATAAGCACGGAGAGTTTTTGCGTAAGCTCACTTACTATGTTTCTTCTTACGTAAGCAACCGTATTCCTGAAGTTAGCGATGAACTTTACAGAATTGACGATGCTATGTGTGCCGGTTTCGGTTGGGAAATTGGTCCGTTTGAGCAGTGGGATGCAATTGGCGTAGAGAAGTTAGTTGCCGGCATGAAAGAAGCCGGATTTAAAGTAAACGGCTGGGTAGATGAAATGCTGGCTGCCGGTTTCAAAACTTTCTACAAAGTAGAAAATGGCGTGCAGAAGTATTACGACATTCCATCAAAATCATACAAAGCAATTCCGGGCCGCGAGGCGTTTATCATTTTAGATAACTACAAAGACCAAAAGCCCGTTTGGAAAAATGCGTTTGCGCGCATTGATGATATTGGTGATGGTGTGTTAAATGTTTCGTGGAGCACGAAAATGAATTCACTGGGTGGTGAGGTAATTGAAGCTATCAACAAAGGAATTGACATTGCCGAGCAACAAGGTTGGAAAGGTGTAGTGCTTGGCCACGATTATCCGAACTTTAGTGCAGGCGCTAACCTTGCCATGATTTTCATGTTCGCGCTTGAGCAGGAATACGATGAATTGGATTTTGCAATCCGTGCGTTCCAAGGTGCAACAATGCGTTGCCGCTATTCTTCAATTCCTGTAGTAGCTGCTCCGCATGGCTTAACTCTTGGTGGCGGGTGTGAATTTACCATGCACAGTGATGCTGCTGTGGCAAGTGCCGAAACTTATATTGGGTTGGTGGAAGTTGGTGTTGGTCTTATCCCAGGCGGTGGAGGAACCAAAGAAATGGCACTCCGCGCCAGTGATGCTTACTATGCAGGCGATGCGCAAATTCCTCAGTTGGCTGAGCGCTTCACTGCTATTGCTACAGCAAAAGTAGCTACCTCCGCTTACGAAGGTTTTAGTGTGGGTGTGTTAGATAAGAAGAAAGACTCAGTAGTGGTTAACCAATCACGCCTCTTAGCAGAAGCTAAAGACAAAGTGCTGGAACTATACAACAATGGCTATGTGCAAAAACCACAACGCGATGATATTACTGTGTTAGGAAAAGCGGGCTTGAGTGCTTTATATGCTGGTGCTGCTTCTTTCAAAGTAGGGGCGTATGCCAGCGAGCATGATTTCCTAATCGCTAAAAAAATTGCTTACGTGCTTTGCGGTGGAGATTTATCTACTGAAACAAAAGTTACTGAGCAGTATTTGCTGGATTTGGAAAGAGAAGCCTTCCTTTCACTTTGCGGAGAAAAGAAAACGTTGGAAAGAATTCAAAGCATTTTGACAAGCGGAAAACCATTGAGAAACTAAAGGTGATATGCGATAATGCGATTTGCGTTTTTCGACAAATTCAAATCGCATGTCGTTTAAACGTAAATCGACAAACATGAAAGCAAGACACAACCTCAGAAAACTAAATATCTGGAATGACACAGTTGAATTAGCGGTGGATGTCTATAAAATAACTTCCAAGTTTCCGAAAGAAGAAAAATTCGGGTTGGTATCGCAAATGAATCGTTCTGCCGTTTCAATTCCTTCCAACGTAGCAGAAGGAGCTGGAAGAAATCATGCAGGAGAGTTCATTCAATTTCTTGGGATAGCAAACGGCTCGGGCAACGAGTTATTTACTCAACTTGTTATTTCAAACAAATTAGGTTTTGTAGATAATGACACGCTTGAAACAATCGAGGATAGAATTGACAAAACACAACGCAGCATCTACAAACTCTCAAAAACATTAGAAAAACAAAAGAACAAATAAATAACCAGACTGTCGTGTGTAGAATATCGCATTGTCGTATATCGCAAAACGTATAGTCGCAAATCGCATCAAATGGAAGCATACATTATCGCAGGCAGTCGCACTGCCATAGGCAAAGCAAAACGCGGAGGTTTCCGCTTTATGACACCCGTTGACATGGCTTATTACGCCATTCAGGATTTATTAAAAAAGGTTCCTCAACTCGATCCATCGCGTGTAGATGATTTGATTGTGGGCAATGCAGTTCCCGAAGCGGAGCAAGGATTGCAAATGGCTCGTTGGGTAGCTGTGCGCTCGCTGCCTGTTGAAGTTCCGGGAATGACCGTGAACCGTTACTGCGGCTCAGGTGTGGAAGTAATTGGTTTGGCTACTGCAAAAATTAAAGCAGGTATGGCCGATGTAATTATTGCCGGAGGAACAGAAAGCATGTCGCTTGTTCCTACGGTGGGATACAAAACTGTTCCCAATTACGAAATCGCTAAAGACCATCCTGAATATTACATAGGTATGGGATTAACCGCGGAGAATGTTGCCACTAAATACGGCATCACCCGCGAAGCGGCTGATGAGTTTTCGGTGAATAGCCACAAAAAAGCAATGGCTGCCATTGCAGAAGGAAAGTTTGCTGCGGATATTGTTCCAGTGGAAGTAGAAGAAACATACTTTGAAGACGGGAAAAAGAAAACACGCAAGTTCACGGTTAGTCAGGATGAAGGTCCTCGTGCAGATACTTCTATGGAAGGTTTGGCAAAACTGAAACCTGCATTCAAAAATGGCGGTCAGGTTACAGCAGGTAATTCATCACAAACTTCAGATGCCGCTGCGTTTGTTTTAGTAGTAAGTGAGAAGGTTGTGAAAGAATTGAATCTTCAACCTATCGCCCGCATGATTACTTCTGCATCTGTGGGTGTTGACCCAACTATCATGGGTATTGGTCCTGTAAACGCCATTCCAAAAGCATTGAAACAAGCTGGTTTGAAACTGAGCGATATTGATTTGATTGAGTTGAACGAGGCATTTGCTGCACAATCGCTCGCTGTTATTCAAGAAGCAAAATTGAATACCGACATCATCAACGTGAATGGTGGAGCAGTGGCTCTGGGCCACCCGCTGGGTGCATCAGGAACTTACTTATTCCAAAAACTGATTGGCGAAATGCAACGCAGAAACAACAAATACGGAATGGTTTCAGCTTGTATTGGTGGCGGCCAAGGTATTGCCGGAATTTTTGAGCGTTTGTAAAACGAAACACGACTGAACGAAATGCGATACGCGACTGAGTGATGTTTGATGTTCAACTGTTGCATATCAAACATCGCATTCTCGAAAATCCATTTTTAAAAATCTAATTCTAAATAAACATGGAAACAACCACACAAACCAACCAAGTCCTCAAAGGGGGAGAATTTCTCGTAAAAGAATCTACTGCACAAACAACTTTTATCCGCGAAGAAATTTCGGAAGAGCAGCAAATGTTTTCGCAAACTGCGGAAGATTTTATCAGCAACAAAGTATTTCCTAATGTTCAGAAGATAGATAAAGGGGCGCATGATTTGGTCATTCAACTGATGAAGGAGAGCGGTGAACTGGGTTTGCTTGGAGCTGCCGTGCCCGAAGAGTACGGTGGCATGGGCACCGATTTAGTAACCGATACTGTTATCAATGAAGAGATTGGTAAGGGGCACTCTTGGGCAGCTGCCTTTGCAGCGCATACAGGTATTGGAACCTTGCCTATTTTGTATTTTGGTACAGATGAGCAAAAAAATAAATACTTGCCCGGCTTAGCCAGTGGCGATATTAAGGCCGCTTATTGCTTAACCGAGCCGGGAAGTGGCAGTGACGCATTGGGTGCAAAAACAAAAGCGGTGCTGAGCGAAGATGGTAAACACTATGTTCTGAATGGCCAAAAAATGTGGATTACCAATGGTGGCTTTGCTGATATCTTTACGGTGTTTGCAAAGATTGACGGAGAGAAATTTACCGGCTTTATTGTAGATGCTAAAAGCGAAGGAATATCGCTGGGTAGCGAAGAAGATAAATTAGGCATTAAAGGTTCTTCTACCCGTCAAGTGTTTTTTCAAAATGTGAAGGTACCTGTAGAGAATGTGTTGGGCGAAATTGGTAAGGGCCATAAAATTGCTTTCAATGTATTGAACATTGGTCGTTACAAATTGTGTGTATTGGCACTGGGTGGTTCAAAAAAATCTATTGCCACTTCAGTAAAGTACGCCAATGAACGTATTCAGTTTAACGTACCTATTTCATCTTTTGGAGCAATTAAACATAAGTTGGCCGAAATGGCTGTTAAAGTATATGCCTGCGAGGCCGCTACTTACCGCACAGCCGGTTTAATAGATGATAAAATAAACGCACTTGTTTCCGGTGGTGCAGATAAAGTACAAGCCAAGCTGCAAGCCGCAGAAGAGTATTCTATTGAGTGTGCTATACTCAAAGTATTTGGCAGCGAAGTGCTGGACTACGTAGTAGATGAAGCCGTACAGGTTTTTGGTGGAACAGGATTTAGTGAAGAATATCCGGTGGCACGTGCCTATCGCGATAGCCGTATCAATCGTATTTTTGAAGGTACCAACGAAATCAATCGCCTGCTAAGTGTAGGCCAGTTGGTGAAAAAAGCCATGAAAGGCGAGGTAGATTTAATGACTCCGGCTCTTGCCGTGCAAAAAGAATTGATGAGTGTGCCCGATTTTGGCAGCGGAGATGCCGATGATTTTTTTGCTGCCGAGAAAAAAGCCATCGCCAATGCAAAGAAAGCGATATTGATGACTGCCGGTGCTGCCGTTCAAAAATTCATGCAAAACTTAGACAAAGAGCAAGAGGTAATCATGAATATAGCTGATATGCTAATTGAATTGTTTGCCTGCGAATCTGTATTACTACGCACCGAGAAGTTAGTGGGTATAAAAGGGGAGGCAGCTTGCGCATTGCAAATTGACATGACCCGCACTTACATTAGTGATGCACTGGAGCGCATTAATGTTTCCGGCAAACATGCTATTGCTTCATTTAACGATGGCGATACTTTAAGAATTATGCTGATGGGGTTGAAACGCTTTACAAAATATGAGCCATACAACACCATAGCCGCTCGCAGAAGAATTGCCGATAAGTTGATAGAAGAAGGCGGATACTGTTTCTAAAATCAGTAAAACAAAATTTTATACGGGGATTTCTGAAGAGGAGTCCCTGTTTTTGTGTTTATGACCCTGCAACAAACCATGCTTAATTTTGTTGTAGTAGTCCAAATCTATATTAAATGGTAACCAACCAGTGGTATCTTGTTTGTTTTGAAGACGAGCTGAAGCCCAAGCAAATCATTAAGCGCAAAATTGTGGGAGAGGAGATTATTGCCTTCAAAACCGCAAGCGGTAAAGTGGCCGTGGTGCAAGATAGGTGCTGCCACCGCAACGTACACCTTTCATTGGGTTATGTGCATGGAGAACACATTAAGTGTGGTTATCATGGGTGGGAGTTTGGTGCCTCTGGCAAATGTGAGCATA
Organism: Chitinophagales bacterium; assembly: GCA_016787045.1. Lineage (GTDB taxonomy): Bacteria > Bacteroidota > Bacteroidia > Chitinophagales > LD1 > Bog-950. Next base: position 102,115 of record JAEUVA010000012.1, on the reverse strand, counting down.
TTCCTTCACTTTCTCCTGAAGAAAAAATACCTAAAGCTGCTTGCATCAAAAGTTATGATGCACAAGTAAAACACAAAGCTGTTTGGGCCTACTTTGGTGAGCAGGAGCATCGCGATACGGCTGAAATTCCCCCATTTACCGAATTGGATAAGTGGCCAATGGTGTACAACTATCATGTGGTAAAAGGCAGCATCAAGTTAGTAGCAGAAAGTTTGTTTGACTCGCACCACATCAATCATGTGCATCGCAACAGCATCAAAACATTGATGGGGAATTTGCATCACGAAATGCCGGACTATCATTTAAGCATTACCGATAACTCGCTAAAAGGTTGGTATTTGCGCGATAACGAGAACAGCATTTTTGAGAAAATATATTTTGGTTTTGAAGAAAAGGTAGAGGCGCATTTTGGTTTTTGGTTTCCGCATAGCAGTCAGTTAGATTTGAGGTTCCCGGCACACCTTACCATGCCAGCAAGGCAAATGGTGATTTACGAACACTTTTACGAAATAGATGAAGACAATGTGATGATGATACAGATAACTACTTGGAACCGCATCTTTCAATATAACCCTTGGTTTGCCAAGTGGTTTATGCTACGCAAAAGCATGAAGATTGTTGAAGAAGACATTGCATTTTTAGAGAGCAACAAATATTGGCACAGTAAACAAAAGCTGAACGACCTACTCATTCGTCCCGATGAACTTACGTTTGAGTTTACCAAATTATGGAATAAAAACATCAAGCGAAATGCTCAAAAAATTGATCGGGAAGAAGCTGCAGAACTACAGAGTTAATCTGAATGAACCTGATATTTCGCATCCGGTAAATTTAATTAGTCGCAAATCGGTGGCTGTGATAGGCGGTGGCATTGCAGGTATCAGCGCAGCGTGTAATCTGGCAGAGCGGGGTTTTGAGGTACACCTGTTTGAAAAAGAAAATTTTTTGGGGGGCAAAGTTGGTAGTTGGATGTTTGAGTCTAACGGAGAAACGCTCCGTACCGAACACGGCTTTCACGGATTTTTTCGCCAATACTTGAACCTACGAAATTTTTTACAAAAGATAGGGGCTTACAAACACCTCATACCCATTGATGACTACACTATTTTGTTTGATAAAGATAAAAAGCAAGGGTTCAAAGATTTGGACAACACACCATTACTGAATGTACTCTCGTTGCGGAAGTATGGCATAGTAGATTGGAAAACCTTTCTAAACCCTATGGGTTTGCCATTTATCAATCTGCTCAACTTTAATTTTTCAACTACTTACAAAAACTTTGACGGGGAGAGTTTTGCTTCGTTTGCCAAACGCACACGTATGAACGAAAAAATGCGATTGGTGTTCAACTCATTTGCACGAGCATTTTTTGCCGAGCCGGAGGATATGAGCATGGCCGAACTCATCAAAAGTTTTCACTTTTATTTTTTAAGCAATGAAGATGGATTGTTATACGATGTGTTGGATAGTGATTTTCAAAGTAGTTTTATTGCTTACGTAGAAGCATTTTTGCAAAAGCATAATGCACATATCCATTACTCTACCCCAGTTACCGAATTCGCAAAATCAGAGAATGGATTTACTGTAAATGGAAGTTTGTTTGATTACTGTGTACTTTCTACGGATGTAAAACATACTAAGCGATTGATTGCCCGGGCAAATGGTTTTGAAAAGTATGCGCAAACCTTACATCAACTTAGTTCACTAAAGCAATCGGGCAGATATGCCGTACTACGCTTGTGGACAAATAAGTTTGAAGCAGATAAAACTCTTCCCTTTTTCATTTTTACCGATCGGTTAAAATGTTTAGACAGTGTTACCCTTTACCACAAGATGGAGAAGGAATCGGCAGAGTGGAGCAAAAAAAATAATGGTGGAATATTTGAACTGCACTCTTATGCAGTTCCCAAAGATTTGGTCAGTGATTCAGAGGTGGTGGAGCACTTGTTGAATGAGCTTTACCATTACTTCCCCGAGTTAAAAGGAATGAAAATTTTTCACGAATATTTTCAGCATCGCGATGATTTTCCGGGATTTCACACTAACCAGTATGCTAATCGCCCGGAAGTAAAAACAGAAATACCCGGCTTTTATTTGGCAGGTGATTGGGTAAAGATGAATAACTGTACCATGCTAATGGAGGCAGCTTATACATCAGGCGCAATAGCTGCCAACTACATTTTACAAACGGAAGGTTTACGCGAAAATCAGTTAGTCAGTGTGCCGCTTAAAGGAATTTTGGCTTAGCCCTTTTTTATACCAATTACCGAATGAAGAATAGGTTTACGCCAGCTGTTGTGTGGCTCAGCAACTACTTGTGTAAAGCCATTTTGCTCCAGTAAGTTTGTAATTTGTTTAGGGCTCAAAAAACTAAGCACACTTTTGATGAGGTACAGGTAAATATTAGCACTGCCCGACATCAATGTACAAAACGGCAGAATAAAACCATATCCTAAAACAGCCCAGTAAATTTTAGCAAAAATATTTTCATTGAGTGAGTAGTCGTGAATACACAATTTACCACCGGGCTTCAAAATGCGATGTATGCCTTTAATGGCTTTATCATAATCGGGCATATTGCGCAGGCCATAAGCCATAAATACAGCGTCAAAGGAGTTGTCAGCAAAATCGAGCTGCATAGCATCTCTTAGCACAAAGCTAATTTTGCCCGTTTGTATCTCATTAGAGAATTTTTTGTTGGCTTCTCTCAACATCCCCTCAGAGTTATCTACGCCAACAATAGTACCCGAGGGTAATTCATTTAAGCATGCTAATGTAGATTTGCCTGTGCCACAGCAAAGGTCTAATAGCTTTTCATTGCCCGTAAGATTCATTCTTTTTGCACTAGCAATCAAATCATCCTGATAGCCCTGGCTCATCTTGGTAGCAAAATCATACGACTTTGATACACGGTTAAACTCTTTTGGGACTTCACTCTTTTGATGTATTAATTGTATGGCAGCCATGTATAGGTATTTAGAAATAACGCATTTGATTAAAGGTTTAGAAAGTACGAATTGTGAATTTTTGTAATTCGCGTTTTTTGTACCATTCGTACAGGCCAATGTTCATGAGCAAAAGCATGGCACTGTACACAAAGTCCTCAACCGGTATAGTGCCAACACGATATCCCAAATTTTGTGTGTTGTTGTAAATAACTACCGGCAGTGCAGTGAGCAAACCATTGACAAAAAGCATGGGCACAATGCTGATAGCATAAGTAATCATAAACCGATCCAGAATATCCAGCGAGAGGGTAAATGCAGCAATCATATACATAATGCCACCAATAAACAGCACCGAAAATGTATAAGCTTTGTGTAGAAAAAATGGTGCTGTAATAATGGCGGCTAAGCTAAGGGCCACAATAATGGTTTTGATAAAACTGGGTAACCAACTCTTTTTTATGAACAATAGCACCGATTCGTATATAAATGTGCAGGCATAAGGTATAGTGAAAAAGAACAAAATCTCTTCAAACGGTAAACCAAAAAATTTAATGCCGATAATGTACTGATCATTAAACTTCCATACACCGTATGTGGTTTTAAAGTAATCCCACACCAAGAAAAAAATTGCTGTAATCAGATTGGCGGGTAAAAAATACTTCCACTTTTTGTAAAAGTTTATGCGGTGCTCAAATGAACGCAACAACGGAATAGATATAGTTGCCAGATTGATTAGTAAGTAGGTAAACTTCATGGCGGTTGATTACACAAAGTACGCAAGCCGTGCACTTACCTGATGCTGAAGTAACGTTTGTACGAGCATAATTAATTTTTCAAAGTCGGGTATCCTAATGCGCGCTTCTTTAATTTGATGAACAGGTACTTGCTTTATTTTTTCAAATAGTTTTAGATAGTATTTGTACGCCAGCAAAACTCCACCTCTTGCTTCGTTTGGCAATAGTAATATGCCTTTGTAGGCCTCTGCAAAATCATGGGCTATTTCTTCTTCAATCTTTCGCTTGCTCTCTTTCTTAAAGTTTTCGAAGTCAATACCCGGGAAATAAACGCGGCCCCGTTCTTGGTAGTCGCTCTTCATATCGCGTAAAAAATTTACTTTTTGGAAAGCAGCTCCTAACGCACGAGCCGGGGCTTGTAAGTTTTGGTATAATTTTTCATTACCACGGGCAAAAATTTTGAGGCACATCAGCCCCACTACCTCTGCAGAGCCGTATATGTATTCTTGATAATCTGCATCATCATAAGCAGTTTCATACAAATCCATTTCCATGCTTTTGAAAAATGCATCTACCAGATGTAGCGGTATTTTGTATTCGTTTACCGCCTTTTGAAAAGAATGAAGTACGGGATTAAGCGATATTTTTTGTTCAATGGCTTCGTACGTATCGCGCTTAAATTTTTCCAGCAAATACTTTTTATCAAAATCATGAAAGGTGTCCACAATCTCATCGGCATATCTTACCATTCCGTAAATGCCATAGATAGGAGCGTGTAACTCTTTGTGCAGCGTTTTGATGCCCAAAGAAAAAGAGGTGCTGTACTCCTGTGTAATCATGCGGCTGCATTGAGCGGCAGTTTTTTCATATAGTGTAAACATGGTGTGCGTTTTATAGAATGTTTTGTTGAATTCGTTTTTCAATCTCTCCGGCTACAATTTGCCCGGAGATGATGGACGGTGGCACCCCGGGGCCAGGTACTGTAAGCTGGCCGGTATAGAATAGATTTTTCACTTTTGGTGAAATCATCTTAGGTTTAAAAATTGCGGTTTGTGATAATGTATTGGCCAAACCGTACGCATTGCCTTTGTAGGAATGGTAATCACTTTCAAAATCTTTGATGCAGTAGCTCCGTTTAACTACAATATTGTTTTTGATGTTTTCTCCGGTGCGCAACTCTAAGCGCTGAATCATCAATTCAAAATATTTTTCTCTTTGTTGTTCGGTATCTTCAATGCCGGGTGCCAATGGCATTAGTAGAAACAAATTTTCGTTACCTATTGGAGCAACAGAGCTATCAGTTTTAGAAGGATTACATACATAGAATAACGGAGCGGTGGGCCACTTAGGATTTTTGTATATCTCGCTGGCATGTAGCTCAAAGTCGGTATCAAAAAACAGATTGTGATGAAGTAAATTTGGAATTTCCATATTCACCCCTACATAATACAACAAAGACGATGGCGACATGGTTCTGTTATCCCAATAGGTAGAATCGTACGTGCGGTATTTTTCATCTAACAAAAACTGCTCCGTGTGTTGATAGTCGCTACCGGCAACAATTAAGTCTGCTCCAAATGTTTTTCCATTGGCTATTACGGCTTTGGCCTTATTGGCTCTGATGTCAATTTTTTCTACTTCGTGATTAAGTAGTATGCTCACTCCTTGTTCTTCAGCAATTCGGGTAAATGCTTTCACAATCTGGTGCATTCCACCCATGGGGTACCAGGTGCCCAGTACCAAATCAGCATAGTTCATCATGCTGTACATAGCCGGAGTTTTGTCGGGGGTAGAACCCAAAAACAGCACCGGAAACTCCAACATACTTACTAAGGCGGGGTTTGTAAATTTTTTACGCACCTCGCTCCGTAGCGATTGAAAAATTTGTAGCTGGAAACTTTTGACTAGTATTTTGAAATCAAAAAACTCAGTTACCGAATCGCTGATGCGATGAACGTACTCGTTCATTGCTGTTTTGTATTTGTATTCGGCATCCGTCAAAAAATCTTGCAAACGGCTACCACTGCCCGGTTCTTTTTTTTCAAACAAGTCAACGAGTTCTTGCCTTGATGCTGGTACATCTATCCTTTCGGTGCCGGGGTAAAAAATTCTGTATGCGGGGTCTAATCTTTTTAAATCGTAGAAGTAGGATGTTGTTTTGCCAAAAAGGTTGTAGAAGTTTTCAAATACCTCCGGCATCCAATACCAGCTTGGCCCCATGTCAAAAACAAAACCATCTTTTTCCCATACTCTGGCGCGACCACCGGGTTGTTCATTTTTTTCAAGTATAGTCACCTCATGGCCTTGTTTAGCCAGCAGTGCAGCAGCACTAAGTCCGGCAAAGCCACTTCCAATCACTATTACTTTTCTTTTGTTCATCACTTTTGGTTAAGAAAGTGATGAGTTCATGATACCCATGTTTTTCAGACGGGCTTGCAATTCTTTGCGGGCAAAAAAGATACGGCTTTTAACAGTACCCAGTGGTAGATTTAGTTCTTGTGCTATCTCTTCGTAGTGAAAACCGTTGTAATACATTAAAAACGGCTTGGTAAATGTATCGCTCACATCATTGAGTGCTGCTTGAAGGTCTTCTGCAAGAAAAGAACGCTCAGAGTCGTTTTTTTCTACTCGCTTGGTGCTGTTGAGCAGGTATTGGTTTTCTGAAGTATCAACTGTAACACGGCTAAGTTTTTTTCTCCGATAGCTATTGATAAAAATGTTGCGCATTATCGTAAATAGCCATGCTTTTATGTTGGTGCCTTCCGCAAACTTATCGGCATTAGACAGCGCACGGTAGAAGGTGTCTTGCAGTAAATCTTCGGTTTCTTCTTTGCTGTGAGTTAAATTGAACGCAAAGGGGCGCAGTATGCGCTCATATTGCTGGAATTCGGAGTGGATGTTTAGTGTAGAGTTCATGTGTTTAAATATTTGTTCTAAAAGTTAAACAAACTTATGTGCATAAACTCACATCTCCAAATATTTGTTTAAACAAATTCAATAATGATTAAACAAAAAATGTTAAACTATTGATTATCAGTAAACTCGGTTGTTGATTAACCTATCACTGTGAGTAGCTCTTCAGCCGAGTGTATAGGAATGCAGTTATCCGGCAACTTAGTGCGGCTAAAGGCAATCTGCGATCCTCCAACAATTATTTTTGAGGTAGGCAGTGCCTTTGATATTCGCTGAACGTAAGTGGTCAGCGAAGTATCTTCGGCTGGTATGGTGAGGTAAGTAATCAGATAGTCAGGCCTAAATGATTTAGCCACAAAATCTAGTTCAGACAACGGCAAAGAACATCCCAGATAGATGACATGGTGGTTTTTTTTGCGCAAAAGATATTCGGTAAACAGCAATAGAATTTCGTGGTTCTCGTTTTCGGGCAAAAACAACACAAAACGCTTTGCAGTGTCTGTGGGCTCTACATAAATACCGTCTATGGCTGCGCTTATTTTTCTGCGAATAAGATTAGAGATGAAATGTTCTTGAACCACTCTAACGCTGCCAGCTTGCCACATTACCCCGGTGCGGATTAAAAAGGGGAAAACCAGTTTTGTAAAAGCGTCTTCAAAGCCCATTTTTACAATGGCCGAGTGGAGTGTTTTTTCAAACCGATATTCATCAAAATCAAGCATGGAATGTATAAGTGAATCCAGCAAAAAGTCTGGCTCATCGTGTGTGGTTTCTACTTTAAGCACTTCTTCTCGCACCTGCTCGGGTCGCATGGCAGCTATTCGCGAAATTTTAAATCCGCTCCGGTTGAGTGTGCTGATGTTGAGTATTAGCCGCAGTTGGTCATCTGAGTAATAACGGATGTTGGTATCAGTACGTTTGGGTTTTAATATATCGTAACGCTGCTCCCAAATGCGCAGCGTGTGTGCTTTTATGCCCGAAAGTGTTTCTACTTCTTTGATTGAATACCTGCCCATATCGGTGTCAAAGATATTTTCGGAAACGTTAAACATAGAAGTGTTTTGTACAGATTGTTTAAAACATCAGGTTATGACCTTTCCACTGGGTAGGTAAGTCGGTTATTGTGCTGTGGTTACTGTAGTTGCAAAACCGCAAAACCGCTGGCAACCGATACAATTTTGATAGCGTAAAGTTTGTTGCAGTAAGGCGAGAAACTTTGAAGTTGAAATAGATTAAAGACCTTTTGAGCTGACTAATCATGCCGTATTAACAATGGCTCCTTCAAAAAGTTTAAATCAATGCAGACAGCAAATAATCTGTAATTAAAAACAGTACCAATATCACCAGATATGGTATGGCCAAAGGGTTGGTTGATTCTTTAACATACTTACTCATTAGCCATTGAATTGGCAACGAAATCGCAAACCAAGAGGCAAAGTTTTGGATTGGCGGAAACACGGCATCCCAAACCCAAAAACCATGACGAATGGCAAACGGCTCTAACAACAAGTCCAGCAGCATCATGGCTAACGAAGCAGTGAATACTCGCAACCAGACCTTTCCCGAAATTTTTTTTACTACGTGCGCTGTGCAATAACTCAGCAGTGCCCAGTTTATACCTATAATTAAAGGTACTTTCAGCACCGATAGTCCAAACAATGGAGAGTAAGTGTAAGTGCCAAACGGAAAACCCGTAGCTACGCCTACGGCTTCTACGGCCATGCCCAGCGTAAAAGCAAACAGTAACGCGAAAACAGATCCAACACTAAACCGCTGATGAAACAAAAGCACCAACAAGAAACTAATAAGCAGATTAAGCCACGATATTTTTGCAAAAGTTTCTTGGTAGGAGTGCATGTTTAGCCCAGCTACGCCTATCAAATGGTTTATAGCAATTACCGCAATAGCTCCGTTTGCGGCTTTGTGGGTTTGGAGGAACGAAAATTTACTCAACAAGGCCTTCTATAATTTTAGCGGATAACAAACACAAAGGTACCCCACCACCGGGATGAACACTGCCGCCACAAAAGTATAAGTTCTTAATGGTTGGCGAAAAATTGGGGTGCCTTAAAAAGGCAGAATATTTATCATTTGATGCGCTCCCATACAATGCTCCCAAATACGAAAGTGTTTTTTGCTCAATAGTTTTTGGGTAATTGATTGTTTCAGATACGATGAGCGATTCAACATTTACTCCGAGCGCTCTGCTGAGTTTGGCAATAATGTTTTTGCGCGCTTCTTTAATAAGTTCGTTCCAGTTTTGCCCCGCGTCATGCGGCACATTAATTAGCGTAAACCAGTTTTCACAGCCATCGGGGGCATGTTTGGGTTGGTATTTTTTACTTGCAAATACATATACTGTTGGGTCGGTGTATATGGTTTTTAGTTGAGTGAGGTGCCGGAACTCCTCGGCATAGTTGGCACTAAAAAAAATATTGTGCAGGTCTAATTCCGGAAATTCTTTTTTGATGCCCCAATAAAAAATTAGAGCCGAAGTAGATTTAGGGTGTTCAATAATTTTTTTCGGTGCTTTTTGCTCGGGCATCAGTTTTTGGTAGGTATAAACCACATCCATATTACTTACTACTACATCGGCCTTTATTGTCTCTCCGTTTATCACTACACCTGTAGATTGTTTGTTCTCCACCAAAATCTTTTGTACCAGACTATTAAATTGAAATTGAACGCCCAATTCGGTGGCCAACTGATAAAGCGAGCGCGAAAGGTCGGGCATGCCGCCATCTAAAAAGTAACCTCCTTGATTGTATTCGGGGTGTGCAATCACATTAAGTGTAGAAGGTGCTAAGTATGGGTCACTACCGTTGTAGGTAGCATAACGATTGAAAAGCTGTACCACACGTGGGTCTTTAAACTGTGCTTCGTTAGCGGCATTCATTTTTTTATTGATGCCAATCATCTTAATGTTGAATAATGCCTTTAATGCATTCCGGGTGAGGTAGGTTTTTAGCCGGTGTACCGAGTTAAAAAGGAATATGGATTTTGTAAGGTGATACACTTTGGCAATCTGCTGTAAGTGTTGCAAAACGTTTTTGCGGGGCTCACCGGTTTTTAACTCCAATTCATTTGCAAACTTTTCTCTATCAGCGTACGCACTTAGCCGAGTACCGTCTTCGTAAAAATAGTTGCAAATGGGGTCTATGCGATGGTACTTGTAATAGTCAGCCGGATTTTTGCCGCAATCGGTAAACACTTCATCCAGCAGTTCCGGAAAGGTAAAGAGGGAAGGGCCAAACCCCCAAAAAAATCCATCCTGTTCTATTTTTGTGGCTTTGCCGCCATACGAAGCATTGGCTTCATACACTGTAACCGCATATCCTTTTCTGGCTAACCTTACGGCCGTTGCTAAGCCACCAACACCTGAGCCAATGATGATGGCTCTCTGTTTAACTTTTTTCACTCTCCACAAACAAAAGATTAAACAAAAAGTTCAGCAAAAATTTGAACCTAAATTATGCGACAAAACTGCCAAAATATTTTCCCTACCAACCGTTTGGTAAAGTCAAACAATTCTCTACTTTCGGTGTTCTAAAAAAATAAACACACTACGTATGTCAACTTCAACCAGCAGCAAAACCACACCACTTAAAGGCGGTGAGTTTCTGATTAAAGAAAGCCAGTGGCAGGATGTTTACATCCCCGAAGAAATTACCGAGGAACAGCAAATGCTCCGCCAAGCCACCAAAGATTTTATTACCAAAGAAATTGATCCGCGCCTGGAAGAGTTGGATAAAGACCCTATGAAAGGTGTAGAGATTTTAGACAAAGCAGCCGAGTTAGGTTTGTTGGGTTTGCACATTCCTGAAGAATACGGTGGCAGCGGGCAAGATTTGACCACATTCAGTTTTGTAACCGAAGTATTGGGCTGGGGGCATGGTATATCAGTAGCTATTGGTGCACACACCGGCATTGGTACTTGCCCTATATTGTATTATGGTAACGATGCTCAGCGCGCAAAATATTTGCCCAAGTTAGCTACCGGAGAGTGGAAAGCTGCATATTGCCTCACAGAGCCATGGAGCGGCTCTGATGCGCTGGGTGCAAAAACCAAAGCTGTATTGAGCGAAGATGGCAAGCATTACATTGTAAACGGGCAAAAAATGTGGATTACCAATGCCGGCTTTGCAGATGTGTTTGTTGTGTTTGCAAAAATTGATGGTGACGACAAAAAATTCACTGCATTCATATTAGAAAAAAATATGGAAGGGTTGAGTTTGGGTGCGGAGGAGAAAAAAATGGGTATCAAGTCGTCATCAACCCGTCAGGTGTTTTTTAATAACGTAAAAGTTCCGGTTGAAAATCTGTTGGGCGAACCTGCTAAAGGCCACAAAATTGCTTTCCAGATATTGAACATTGGCCGCTACAAATTAGGCAACGGTGTATTGGGAGGCGCAAAACGCGCTATAGGTGCGGCAGTACGTTATGCTAACGAACGTCAGCAATTCAAAACACCTATCGCGCAGTTTGGAGCCATAAAAAGTAAATTGGGAGAAATGGCCATTCGTGCCTGGACCGGTGAGAGTGCTTCTTACCGCCTGTGCGATTTGATTTTGCAAAAAGAACATGAACTAAAAGCAGCCGGCAAAACCATGACCGAATACCTTACCGGTGGTGCCGAAGAGTATCAGGTAGAATGTGCTATTATGAAAGTAGTGGGCTCTGAAGTGTTAGACTTTGTAGTGGATGAGGGCTTGCAAATACATGGCGGCTACGGATTTAGCGAAGAGTACCCAATGGCACGCTCTTACCGCGATAGCCGCATCAACCGTATTTTTGAAGGCACCAACGAGATTAATCGTATGCTTTCTATAGATGCGTTACTAAAAATGGCCATGAAAGGCAAGTTAGATTTAATGGGTCCCGGTATGGCTATCCAGAAAGAACTGATGAGCGTGCCCGATATGAGCTCACCTGACCCGGACGATATTTTTGGTGCTGAGCGCAAAGCACTTAAGAATGCTAAAAAAGCATTTTTGTTAGTTGCCGGCAGCGCTGTACAAAAACTAATGATGGGTCTGGAAAAAGAGCAGGAAATTTTGATGCACAGCGCAGACATGCTTATGGATATATATGTCATGGAAAGCGCCATGCTACGTGCCGAGAAATTAGTGAACCTGCACGGGCAAGCAGCCGCTCAGATATATGTGGACATGGTAAAATGCTTCTTCTTTGATGCTATGGATCGTATTAATATAGCCGGTAAATCGGGCTTAGTGGCTTTTGCTTCTGGCGATGAACTGCGCATGATGCTCATGGGCTTAAAGCGCTACACTAAGTACGAAATCATCAACACCAAAGAAGTACGCAGAGCAGTGGCAGACCGCCTGATTGCCGAAAACGGATATTGTTTCTGGGATTAATACATTGTATTGGTTATAGGTTTTTGAGAGCCACCGCGCAGCGGTGGCTCTTTTTTTTTGAAAATGTTGTAACCTTTTTAAAGCCGTGCCGTATCAGTAGGTATTCATTCAAAAACCAAAACCACCACAATATGGAACTTATCATGGCCATCCTTTACGCTCTCGGACTTATCTCTACCGGTAACGAAAAAATTTCTAACTGGGGTAAAATAGAGTCCACCAAAAAATACCAAAAAGTGTACACCAAAACAGGTACTCACTTGTACAACAACCCTCAAGCATGGTCTGCTATAGTGTTGGGTAAGTAAAAATAGATATTCAATTATGAGAAAATTTCCGGTACACAGTGCCGGATTTTTTTTGCTCTGGCAAACCCAATTTTGTAGCGGTATCGTATATCCTTTCACACATTTCTATTGCTCTTATGATAGCCCATGATGTACACCACGAAGTAGAGCAGTTGCTTCAGCAAGCCCGGCAAATGATTACCGAACATAACCGCGATGCAGTTGTGCTCATTAACGATGCCTACAGCAAAGCCATAGCCAATTTGGATATGCGCAATGCCGCGTTTGCATTGTTGGCTAAAGCCAATTTTTACAGTCTGGTACTTAATGATAGCGCTACAGGTATATCGTACGCCCAAGAGGCAGGTGAGTTAATAGCCGATGATGATGACAGTTTGATGGCGCACTACGAAGCAGCTTTAGGTGTAGTATATCACCTGCAAGGAAACATACCCGAAGCCCAAAAAAACTACCAAAGTGCCATTACTCGGTTAGAAGGTATTGAAAAGCGGACAGCTTTTGATAATGAACGTTTGCCCACTTTGTATTACAATAATTTTGTATTGTTTAGTTACACCGAAGATGTGTTCGGAAGCATAGAGCACCTCACCAAAGCGCAAGAGTTGTATCACCGTGCCGGGAATACCCGAGGGGAAATAAACTGCCTTACCGCACTAGCCAATCACTACCACAATCGCTTACAGCAACACGATAAAGCAATAGAGACCATTACTGCCGCTTACAAAAAAGCCAAAGCGTATGGCGATGCGGCACTCATTGGCTCTTGTTGCAACAATGCCGGTTTGTACATGGCTCGCCTGGGCGACTTTCAGAAAAGCTTAGCATATTTGCAAGAAGCGCACGAGTGCTTTATACAGGTAGATAATCCATATTTAAACGGCAGCGTGAACCACCAAACCGGACTCACCTACTTGCAAATGAAAGACTTTGCAAAAGCATTGGATTATTTTTTTAAAGCAAAATCTATTTACGAAGCAAGCGGTATAAAAGCCGAGCATGATAAACTATTAGAACTCATAGCAGAAGCCAGTTACGGATTAGGAGACTACAAAACAGCTTATGAATACGAAAAACAATTTAGAGAGTTGGTTGCTCAAAAGGCAAAAGCAGATTCGCTCAACATATTAGCCAAAGAGCGAAGCAAGTTTGAAGCCGAAATAAAAGAACGCGAAGCACATTTGCTTCGCGAGAAAAACAAAGAGGTAGAGCGCTATGTGGTGAAACTAGAGAATTCAAACAATGAGCTTAAACAGTTTGCACACGTGGCCTCGCACGATTTGCGTGAGCCACTGCGAATGATTTACTCGTACATGGGGCTAGTAAAAAAGAGTTTGGGGGGCAACATCACAGAGCAGCAGTCAGAGTTTATTGGTTTTGCTTTGGATGGCGCAAAACGGATGGAGCAGTTGATTATTGACTTGCTTCGTTTGGCCAAAGCAGACGCCAACCCCAAAATTGAGCGGGTAAAATTGGCAAACATTGTAGATGAAATTGCACTTAACTTAGATACACTGCTCAAAGAAAAGAAAGCCGTTATCAGCGGCATGAAATTACCGGAGATAAATGCCGACCGCACACAGGTACTGCAAATTTTTCAGAACATTATAGCTAACGGAGTTAAGTACAACGAAAGCGAAAAACCCATGGTAAAAGTGCGTTGCACTTACGCAGAATCTTCGTTTGAAATATCAATTGCTGATAACGGAATAGGAATACCGGAACATTATCGCGAAAAAGTGTTTCAGATTTTTCAAAGGTTGCAAACCCAGCGCTCATACAGTGGCTCAGGTATTGGGTTGGCTATCTGCAAAAAGATTGTGGATAGTATGGGAGGCAAAATCATGATTGGCGATAACCCAACGGGTGGTACTGTGTTTAAAATTACGCTCCCCAACAGCATTTTGGTTCAGTAAAAAAGCGAACCACAAACACTTCGAAGAGTGGTGTTAATTCTTGGCAACCACACCAAATTTCTACAATATAAAGCAGCAAAATTCGTTTTATTAGCAGCGTATTGTTCATCCCGAATTTTCATCCCAATTCATGAAAAAAATCTTCACTACTTTAGCTGTTGCAGCTTTACTTTTTTCCTTTTCTATTCAATCATTCGCATTTCATGTACCCGATAAATTGCTGGTAGATTACCAACTACGCTACTCATACTCCCGCGATTCGCTGATGGCCTTTTGGAAAAAAAACAGCATGCCCCGCTTTGTTTTGCCGGTGCGAAATGGTGTAGATATGTACGAGGTAACGTACAAAGGCATGTGGTTAGACAGCACATTTATACTTGCCAAGGGTGTTTTGTATATTCCTAAAACGGATAAGCCGGCTGCCGAAATGGTGTACTGTCATGGTACCCGTGTATCGCTCAACCAGAGTTACGGCATACAAGATTTGGAGCAGGTAGTGTGTATGATGCACGCAGCCGATGGCTATGTAGCCATGTTTCCGTTTTACTATGGCTTGGCCGGTGGCGAAAAGGAGCACGTGTATCAAGATGCTCCTACAGAGGCGCTATCTACCATATACATGATTAAAGCATGTCGTGAGTTGTATGAGCAAATTGGTGCTAAAACCAGCGGTCAGCTATTTTTGACCGGTTACTCACAAGGTGGCCATGCCTCATTGGCCACACATAAAATGATTGAAAGTTCTTTTCCCGAAATTCAACTTACCGCATCATCACCTATGTCGGGTGCGTATGATATGGCCGGTGTACAGTCGGTGATTATGAACCGCCATTACGATCGTCCGCATTACTTGCCTTATCTCATACTTTCTTACAACTATGCTTATGGGCTATGGCCGGGTGAGGTGATGAATGTGTTTAAGCCGGAGTATAGAGATTTGATTAGAAAAGTATTTGCTCAGCCACGTATTGTTGATTATGGCAGAATAGATGACTTACTCCCAAAATATCCGTGCGACATGTTGGTAGATGAGGTGTATGAAACGTATTTGACAGACACTACGTTTGCTTTCACCCGTAAGCTGCGCGAAAACGGACTTACCGGTTGGACACCAAAAGCACCCGTACAACTATGCGCTTGCTATGGCGATAATGAAGTGATGTATCAAAACACCGAAGCAGCTTACCAATCGCTGAGCACCGGTTCGAGCAAAGTGTATAAGCGTGTTTTTGGCAAACACTTATCACATAATCCGTGTGCGCCATTTGCAATCCTTCACTCTAAGTTTTTCTTCAACAACACCCGCAAAGGGCGCAAACACCCCGAGCGGTTTACAGGTGGGCAAAAGTTTATCCTCTCTGTAGCTATTGGCATGGCAAACAAACAAGCAAAGAAAAAACTTCAATCTACCGGCAAAGTAGAAGAAGACGCACTGGCCAGCCGCAAGAAAAGAAAGTAGTTTTTTACTCCGCTAAGGTTCACACATGAAAAGTTACAGCTGTAGCTTTCCTGTTTTTAACGTACCTTTATTACTGATGAGTTGGTACACATAAACGCCACTTAACTCACCAGTGTACAATTGCTCATTTATGCTTGCTATTTCGTTTACGTGAATTAGCTTACCATTCACATCATACAACTGAAACAAATAAACCTCATCAGATATTAAATTCGGTATGCGAATAGAAATACTTTTGCTTAACGGTTGATAATTAATTTGAATGCGACTATCGGTTGGGTTAACAAGGTCTGTCACCGCTGCGGGCGTTACCTCTAATTTTTTTACCGGTGTGCCATTGCTCCAGTTACCCATGCCGTGTTGCAGTGGAGTATCACCAAAGGCCATGTCGCAGTTTTGGTTTTGTAAGGCACAATCCATCAAAGCATCTTGCAGTTTCCAATAGCAGTAATAGTCCACGGCATCTATCTTGCCATTGGTAAATTGTATGAATAGATTGGTTTCGGCATTGTCATAAGCAGCATCTGGCGCTCCCGGCTCATCGTGTGTAGCGGTAATAGCCGGTGAGCCGGTATTATCTGCTACATGTTTTATCAAATTTTTATGCGATGTAGGAGCCAGTACACTTTGATTATATATGGTAGTGCCCGGCCCGGTGCCTACAATAATGTCGTTTTCGCCTACAGCAATCAGGTATTTTACATCTGCCGGGAAAGCGGCATAGCTATTCATCAAAAAAGAAGCAGCACCGGGTTGCATGCTAAATGCCGTGAGCGGTTTGGGTAGGCCGTATTGCTGGTGCAGCATGGTCATGTTAGCAGTTAACACTCCACCTACCGAGTGGCCGAGTACAAAGTAATTTTCAATGCGTGGCTTCACGTGGCCGGGTTGTTGTAGGGTATCTAAGGCGCGTAAAATGCCTTTGGCACAACTATCGTTGAATGTAGTATTGCTGGTATTTAGATCTTTTTGATAGCGTGGGTAAATCACAATGTTGCCTTTGCGCACCAAGTGTTTAATAAACGCTCCGTAGTATTTGGGGTTGGTCATTCCCAAGCCATGAATAAACACCACCACATTAGCTGAGTCGGGTTTAGGGTTTGCCGGCTCATAAAGCCAAAAATCGCTGCCGCTGCCATTAGTGCCGTAGTCGTATTGGGTTACAGTGCCATGCGTATAATCTTTACCACCAGGCCCGGTGTTGGGTTGTGTGGGTTGGCTGATTTGTGCATGGGAAATTAAAACCGAAAAACAACTGAAAACAAGCAGGTAAATGTTTTTCATACATAGGGGTTTTGTTACTTAAAAGTAGAAAAAATAAACTGCACAGAGTTTTAACCCCTGTAAGGTTTAAAAGCAGCTATTTTTATTTTCGCGGGTATGGAAGATATTTTTGAGAAAGCAAACGGGACATTAGAGGAAATTAAAATTGCCATAGCCGCTAATGCGGAAGAAGCGGAGCAGTTTCGTATAAAATATTTGGGGAGCAAAGGTGTGTTGAAAGAACTTTTTGGCTTTATGGGCAAACTGCCCAACGAGCAAAAGAAGGAATACGGTCAGTTGATGAATACCCTCAAGTCCACAGCAGAGCAAAAATTAGAAGAGTTTAAAAGTGCTTTTGAAAACAGCAGTAACGTACCTAAGCATGACTTAGACTTAACCGCTCCTGGTTATCAGTATCCGTTGGGTACTCGCCACCCCTTAGCAATTGTGCGCAACAAGATGATTGAAATTTTTTCGCACGTAGGTTTTCAGGTAGCTGAGGGGCCCGAGATTGAAGACGATTGGCACAACTTTACGGCACTCAACCTACCCGAAGACCATCCGGCACGCGATATGCAGGATACATTCTTTTTGACTGACGATAAAAAATGGCTCCTACGCACACACACCAGCAGCGTGCAAATACGCGTGATGCAAAACCAAAAGCCACCGATGAAGTATATTTTTCCGGGGCGAGTGTTTCGCAACGAAACCATTACTGCCCGTGCACATTGTACATTTCATCAGGTAGAGGGTTTATATATAGACGAAAATGTTTCGTTTGCCGATCTTAAGCAAACCATGTTTTACTTTGCTCAGGAAATGTTTGGCCGCAATGTAGAAGTACGTTTTCGCCCATCTTTCTTTCCGTTTACAGAGCCAAGTGCCGAGATGGATATTAGTTGTTTTGTGTGCGGTGGCAGCGGCTGCCCGGTGTGCAAACACAGCGGTTGGGTAGAGATTGGTGGCTGCGGCATGGTGGACCCTGCTGTACTGGAAAACTGCAATATAGATGCAAAAAAATATTCTGGCTATGCGTTTGGCATGGGGATAGAACGAATAACGATGCTCAAGTATCAAATCAATGACCTGCGTTTGTTTTTTCAAAACGATATTCGCTTCTTAAAGCAATTTGAAAGCGCAGTTTAGCGTTATATCATCCACTACATGTACGTAAAACATTTAATAGATAAAGTGCTTATTACCCTTGAAGTAGGTGATGTTACTTCGCTATTTATTTTATTGGACAAATACGGCAACATCCATCGTAAGGGCAACGGCAATGCCGGTGATGAGTCACAAACCTTGCAAATGGGCGTTTCGCACCAGGGGCATTTTGATGCATTGATGATGACCATAGATGAAAATATTTTTCACCATACCGGAGTTATCCGCATGCCCGATGCACAAGGAACCGAAAGCCGCTTGTCTATTATTTTTAATGGAAATAATGGTGAAGTGGATTTGGGCTTTAGAGTAGTTTATGGCAGCGAATCGCAGGGGCCGCCTGCGGAATTGGTGCAGATACTGATTAATGCCGTAAAAATTACCGAGCCGTGGTATCAAGAGCAATTGCAGGGAGCCGCCAAACACAAGGAGAAAAAATGGTGGCCGTTTTAATGCTTCCCGTTTTTATCCAGTACAAAAAAATAAATACCTAAAACAAAGGTTGCTACAGTAAACGAAAATGTTGCTGCCAATCCTGCACCACTCATTACATACAGTGGTAGTAAATAATGGCTAAGTACAACAAGCACCAAAGCACCTAGTGCTGAAGATACAATCAGTGGTTTGTACTTTCCAACACCACTGTAATAGCTAAATAGCACCCACCACCCGGAATAAATCCAAATGCCGGGAAACAAGAAACGTACGGCATGCTTTACCTCAGCAAAACCATTGCCAAATACCCAAGTGTAAACTTGCGGGGGTATTAAAAACAGAGCGACCAGCGCTAATGCGCACCATATGTAATTTATTTTTAGTAGCAGTAGTGTTTCGCGGTATGAATCAGCATGGGAACTTTGGTGGCTGATGTGGATATAGTTTACCGTATTGATACTGCGGGGTATCAACCAAACGGATTCAAGTACAGAAATGCCTACCGAAAAAATGCCGAGGTATTGCATGCCTTGTTGATTGCCCAGCTGAAAGAAATAATACCGCAAATTGAGCAGTTGCAATACTTCAACCAGTTGAAATAAAAACCCGTGCTGCAAAGAGAGGAGTACTTCACTCCAATCTACACGTTCTTTGATGTGGCTAAGATTAAACTCTCTGATAACTAAAGCGAAGCTGATAATAGTAGATATAAAATATCCTACCCCGGCAGATATGATGTACGCAAAAACATTTTCGGTTTGTAGTACATAGAAATTGATGGCCAGCCCAATAACAACAATACCTAAAGGAATAACTTGCAGAAGATTTGCATGGTAAATTTGTTTACGTGCATACAGCAGAGTTTGATGCAGCGCAGTGATGGATGAAAAGAAGCTGATGATGATTACTGAGGTAATATGCTGAACAGCAATCAATGAGCTGAATTTTAGAAACGCAAAACCAATAACAGATACAATAAAACACCAAATGTAAGCGGGTATCAAGAGTTGCTCCGAACGGTTACGGGGTAAGAGGTAGATGAGTGCTTGGCCCCCCAAAATGTTGCTCAAGAAAATAAAAAACCAAACTGTAGTTATCAGCAGGGTGACTTCACCTTTTATAGACGGGCCGCAGTGCCGCGCTACTAACAGAGCAATCAAAAAATTGAGTGCTGTTGATGCCCCGCGAGCCAGTATAGTGTATAAAATTTGCCGCGTCAAAAAATCATTTTGACGCAAAGTAATGGATTACTTTAAACTACGGATAATCAGTTCATCAACAAAACCGGGCAGGTGAAAAGGTTTGAGTTTTCGCCAGAGCACATTGTTGTATTGCTCTCCAACATTAACAAAATAATGCACACGTGCCTTTTGCATTTCACTGACCACGTGTTCGCGAAAGTTGAGCGCTACTATCCATCCATCGTCATCTTTAATATCATCGTACCATTCTTCGTAATACAGATCATCGGAGCTATGGAAGTTAAGTACGTTTTCGCCTATTAAAATAAACTTACGTATGCCGGCATCTATCAACGGGTTGATGAGGCCGCGCTTCAGTTCCATAATGTCGTTATGCAGCGTATCGTTCCACTCGCCTATAAGTTCTATTACCACAAACTGCTTTTGGTAATCGGCAAATAGTATTTTACAGTATAGGGTAGATGAGCCAAAATTATCCCACTGCGGATGGATGTAGTGGTTGTATATTTTATTGCTAAAATGAAACTCACTGTACTCTTGCCCATGAAAAGGAGAGTGTTCGTCTTGCGCAGTATCGTAGTAATCGCGCCAGTGGTAGTATGGTTCTATATCGTGCATATAAGCAGGTGCAATGTAAATGCGAATTTTACTTTTGTGCGAATGAAGAACGTAATTTTAACCTTGTTTGTTGTGTTGCTGGCCATTGGTGGCTGCAAAGAAAAATGCTACAACTGCCACAACCTTTGTAAGGTTTGCTATGAGCAACATGTAGATACAGTTCTTAAACAAGTGGTATGCTCAGATATACTGAGCGAACAGTATTTTCAAGAATACATTGACTCGCTCACTGCACCCGGATTGGGCTGGGTGTGTAAAGACACCGCATTTACCCGCTCACAAAAATTTTGTGGTACTACATCGCAAAACAACGGCAACCTGCTCAACAAAAAAACACAGGGCTGGGTGTGCGCTCCGGAGTAACCTACTTTGTTACAATCAGTTTTTTTACCATCCGATTACCTTTGCTTGCAAACTCTACGAGGTACACTCCGTGGGGTAAATTTTTAGTAATGAGTTCAAACTTCTGATGAGTGTTTTTGATGGTATGTTGCTGATATACTTTACCGGATATATCACTCACTTTCAGTATTCCGTCAGCAGCTACATCTATCCATTCTATACTCACGATGTCAGTAGCAGGATTGGGAAAGATATTCATGCGTGAATTTTCGGCATTTGTTTCATTTAAGCTCAATGGGTAGATGCAAGCCGGTTTGCCGGAGCCATATCCTAGTGGGTAACCCACCGTAAACTCATAGTGAATATTACTGCCAAAGTCGCCATTAAAGTTTTTGATAACTGCGTTGTTTAGTTTTCGTAAACTGAACTGCCCGCTGGTTTCCCACCCTTGCTGGGTATTGAGCCACCACGAAATGCCGTCACCGCCCTCCCATTGGCTGTCGTAATCATAGAGGTCAAAAGAGTAACTGCCATGATCCAAATAAAAGGTGTCGCGGTTGAAGGCATTATTTGCGAAATTATTTCTAAACAAAATGGTGTCTCCCCACTCATTGCGCAACAAGTAGCTGTTTTCTTCGGGGTGGTTGTTGGTTTTAAACAATGTGAAGAAAGCCGAGTCGATCATTGGTGGCAGATTGAAAGAGGAACTCAGTAAATTGTTTGGAGTGTATTCATCAGCCACTAGATTTGGAAAAGATACCTCAGCAAAAAACACTTTATCTGTGGTGTCTAATCCTGTCCAATCAAACGGAGGTAAAGTAATAATGGATGTCTCGTACGTAGGTAAGTATCCATTCCATTCATAATAGCATGGTACACCACCTTTAACCCAATAAGTGATGAGTGTTTTGGTCAAAGGTAGTTTTCCGGTATTCTTAATTTTTACTATGGGTTTTGTGGAAATGGGGTTGAATCGCAAATAATTTTTGTCGTTGTTCGGAGCAATAATTTCTTCCATAGCTACATCATTGTTGGGCTGGTTAGTGTAGGTAATCAGATGCATGCTTACACCATAGCCCGCGCTCTCGCCTTGTTGAATGGTATAATCATCAAAATCCAAATCCAGCGTTACATCTTGTCCGGGAGTAATAAACGGAGTAAGGTCGGCTTCTATCACCGGTACTTTTTCACCGGGGCACCAATTAGCGCGGTTAAAAATCCAGGTGCCGCCTTGTGGTGCAATGGCAGTCATTCCACAATCGTTTTTCCAGAGCAAACGCGCTGCCACTTCCAAGCTGTTCGCTTTTATTTGAAAATTATGCGGGTCAAATTCGCCCTGACTGCCATGCCCGGTCATGATAAGTACTACTTTGGCTGACGTAACATTAGAGGCAATAGGAAACGTTTTGGGTATAGCCACACTTTCAAATCCTGCTGAGTTGGGGTAGCCCATGTAGGTATTGTACACCTCGCGTACACTTTCAACCGTGCGCGATGGTGTGCCTTCTACCATCAAAAATTCTACTTTGGCACTAAAGGCATCTGTCCAGCCATCGTAATGTACCCGTACATTCACAGAGTCTTTTAGTATGGATGCGTAATCGGTTACATCGTAGTAATAGGGGTGGGTCCAGCTATTGTTGAATCCGTTAGAGTTATTGGCCATGTATGTGCCGTAAGGTGTAATCAGGCGGCCAACTTCCATAAAATTGACATGGTCGTTATAACTCCAAGTGGTATCAAGTGTAAGGGTATCAATAGCCACTATCGCAGAATCTAAAGTGCCGTCCTTTTTACCTAGCGAAGTATTGACGGTGTAGTCCCACCCGGAGCAATTGGGAGTGCCGCAACCGAGTGTGAATCTCATGATTATTTTTTGATATGTGGTGCCGGTATTGGGGAAAACCGTCCATACATCATCATTGCTGGGTGGAGAGGCCAGGTTGCTTAATGGGTGCGATAGAATAATGGTAGTGTCGCCAGTAGCTGTGTATCCATTAGTAAATACAAAGCAAAGCAGCAGTAGGTGTAGGAGATGTTTCATGCTAATTTTTCTACGACAAATATATACATACGCAGGAGTACATTATACACAAGATTTTGCGCTAATCCAATGGCTGTAAAACTTCGTAAATATTGCTACTCTTGCATATTAAACTTTTATCATGGCAACCAAAAAATCAGCAAAAACGCCTACTAAAAAATCGTTACTTACTACCGAAGACAAAACCTTTTTCGCCAACTATATCAATAACCCATCGCCCACTGGTTTTGAAGCCGAAGGGCAAAAGCTTTGGTTAGAATACCTGAAACCAGCTATTGATAAATACGAAGTAGATAACTACGGAACAGTTTACGGAGTGATAAACCCCGGAGCAAAATTTAAAGTTGTAATAGAGGCACATGCCGATGAAATTTCATGGTTCGTATCTTACATTACCGATAATGGATTGATATACGTACGCAGAAATGGGGGCAGTGATCATCAAATAGCCCCCTCTAAACGAGTATGGATACATCTGCGTGATGGTAAAAAAATACCTGCTGTATTTGGTTGGCCGGCCATACATACCCGCAAAGACGGCAAAGAGCAAGCCCCTGAAATGAAGAATATCTTTTTGGACTGTGGTGCTACCACCAAAAAAGAAGTAGAAAATATGGGCATACATGTGGGCTGTGTAATCACTTATCAGGACGAGTTTATGGAGCTAAACAACCGCTACTTTGTAGGCCGTGCATTAGATAACCGTGTGGGTGGTTTTATGATTGCCAAAGTAGCTCGCCTGCTTAAAGAGAATAAAAAGAAACTGCCTTTTGCCCTCTATATCGTAAACGCAGTACAGGAGGAAGTAGGCCTACGCGGTGCAGAAATGGTGGCGCACACTATACACCCCGATTGTGCCATTATTACCGATGTATGCCACGACACCAATACGCCAATGATAGATAAGATACTGGAAGGTGACTACAAATCGGGTGAAGGTCCGGTGCTGACCATAGGTCCGGCTGTGCATAACAAATTACTGGATTTTGTGATGGATACAGCCAAGAAGCAGAAAATTAAAGTACAGATAGATGCTGCTTCGCGCGCTACCGGTACCGATACCGATGCCTTTGCTTACACTAAAGGCGGTATTCCATCTGTACTCATTTCGCTGCCATTACGCTACATGCATACTACGGTAGAGATGGTGGCTATTGATGATGTAGAGAATGTGATAAAGCTCATATACGAATCTTTGGTAGGTCTTTCACCCAATTTCAACTTTAAGTATTTGAAATAGTTATCATTACTTCTCCAATCATGAGAATAATGAATCTACATACGTCCCTGTTATTTGTTACAGCTATGCTGGTGTTGTTTGCATGCAAAACCAACAAGTCAGGCAGCGCTGCTACTACCGCATCAACAAACGACACTTTGGTAAGTACCAAGTCACAACACATCATAAAAGATAAAGAGTTGTTTGCTGCCACTACAGAGGCCATTCGGGTAGATACATGCTACGTATTGGGCAGCGACATTATGATTCTTACCGGAAAAATTAACGCCTGCGATGCTGATAATTTTAACTTGGTTTGGAATGGCGCAATGGCCAAATCGCTTCCCCCAAAAACTTCACTAAAGATACTGTTGCAAGCCGACCCTGCCTGCAAAGAACAACATCGGTTTTTACTTAAATTCAGCGGTAAAGACTTGAAATGGAAAAGTGATTCTACAGCCAGCGGATCTATCCTGTTTCGCATTGGCGGATATGACAAAGAGATGTTGTATAACTTCTGATTGTATTAATTTTTTATTAAAAGTTTTCGGAGTGTGTTTTTGGTGCCATGCACCTCAATAATGTATTGTGAGGGTGCTAAATCAGTAGCCCAAATAGTGTTGATGCCCGCATTGAGTTGTTGTGTCAAAACCATTTTACCTACCATGTTGTATACATATAGCACAGATTTTTCATTAACCGAAAGCTGTAGTGTATTGCTGAACGGATTTGGGTACACCGCTATATCTTCATTAGTAACTTTAGGTACAGCAACAGCATCTAACAAACTAACACTTAATACTGCATTGCATTGATTGGCATCAGTAATCGTAATGTCATAAATTCCGGGGTTTAATCCCGATATATCTTCACTGATGTTTCCGTTGCTCCATGAGTAGATATAGGGAGCCACTCCACCGGTTACATTAATATCAATAGCTCCTAAAGTGCTGCCAGATGGTTTGATTGTTCCAACTACTGTTATAGAAAGTGAGTCGGGCTGTAGCAGATTTAGATTGGATGTGGCGCTGCACAAATTGGCATCGGTTACAGTAACCGTAATGTTTCCAGCGGTGGCAGTCGTTTGCTGACTATTCTCAAAGTTACTCCAAGCAAAAGTGTATGGCGAAGTACCTCCCGATGCACTGGCAGTTAGCTCTGCGCCATTACCATAACACAGTATGGGCAAAGCTGAAACACTTGATGACAGTACCGTGGGTTCGTTTATGGTATAGGTGTTGGTCAATTGACATCCGGAATTGTCAGATACGGTTACCTGATAGCTGCCTACACACAAATTGCTGCCATTGCCACTGCTCCAATTGATGTTAAATGGCGGGTTTCCTCCGGTTACATTCACTGTTATACTCCCATCACAAGCATTGTTGCATGACACTTGCTGTATGTTGGCAGCGGATGTAAGTCCGGTGTTAGATTGCGCATTGGCTGTGGCTGTAGCTGTGCATCCGTTTTGATCGGTTACCACGTAACTGTAAGATCCTGGCGTAGTAACTGTAAAATTGCCAGTACCACTGTATGGTGCAGTGCCTCCATTTGCGCTCACGGCAAAAGTGCCACTGCCACCACTGCAAGGAATAGTAATATCATTTGCCGTTGCATTTAGCACAGAAGGTTGAGGCACATTGACACTAAGTGTAGTACTGCAATTGTTATTGTCAGTAACGGTATAAAGGTAATTGCCTGCGCTAACTGTAAAATTGTTCGGTGTAACATTGTAAGGGGCGGTGCCGCCTGTTGGAGAAACTTGTATGGTGGTATTGCCTCCAAAGCAAAGTATGGGTAAAAAACTGAATGTAGAGCCAAGCGCAGTGGGCTGGCTTACTTGAAAACTTGCGCTTGCTGTACACGATTTGGAGTCGGTAACCGTTACGCTGTAGCCACCGGCAGTAAGGTTGGATCTATTTGCAGTGGTAATGCCACCGCCCCAATTGTAGGTATAGTTGGGTGTTCCTCCATTTACACTGGTGATGATAGAACCATTGTTGCCCCCATTGCAATTTACATTAAGTACAGTACCCGATACGGTGAGTTGCTCAAGAGGTTGCGCTATTGAAAAAGTAGCTGTAGCAGTGGCAGATGCATTGTCGGTTACTGTAACGGTATATGACCCTGTAGTGAGATTAGTGCGGTCTTCTGTAGTAGCGCCATCGTTCCATAAAAAAGTATATGGAGTAGAGCCACCAATCACAGTTATGTTTACAGAACCATTGTTGCCGTTAAAGCAAGATACGTCTGTTTGGCTACCGCTAACAGATAGTGGTGTTAACTCGTTTAAGGTAAGTGTAGTGCTGCCTGCATTATCGCCACTGCTACTGCCACCATTTACGGCATTTCCGGCAGCGTAAAAACGTACACTTCCGGTTCCTGATGTAGGTGCTGTCCATCTGAAATTAAACTGGTTGTTGTTGGTTACCCCACTTTGCTCCACATACCTTCTGCCGTTAAACGTACCTGAGGTAATGTTTTTTTGTTTTACGTTGGTAGCAAGGTTAGAATAAGTGCCGGCCGGTTGATTACCCGGAGTACTTAGGCAGGTTAACTGGAACCCATATCCCGCAGGATTACCGGCAGATTTGTTAACAGTAACCCGTACATCATAAGAAGTACCACCTATATATTCACTCACCGGAGTAGTAGTGCCTTGCTGAAACACCTGAATATTAAGCGTTACCTGGCCAAAACCGCCACCGCTATGGCAGTTGCCACATAGCCCGGCACTGGGAGCTCCTGTGTAATCGCTGTTGCCAACTGTAGCAGGGCCACCGCTATTAGAGCTAAAAACGATGTAAACAAAAACAAGTAAAAACGTGGTGTAGAAGTAATGAATTTTTTTCATGCTAATAGATGCCTTTAATGTACGGTGTAAACAACCAAGAGGATTTTTGGTTTGCTGTAAAAAATCAACATTGTCAATAAAGATTGCAAATTAGCTATACAAAATTACGCGATGGTTACCCGCAAATCTTTTCTGTATTCATCAGCAATAGCTGGCGCGGGATATTTGTTTCTTTACAATAGTGGTTTGCGCGAACGTTTTGCAGAGCAGCTCCAAAGACTGAAAAATTTGTCTACGGCAGCAGCAGCAAAAGACGAAGAGTTTTGGAGTTTTATCCGAAGCCAGTACACACTCTCAGACGAAATTGTAAACCTCAACAACGGTGGTGTAAGCCCGCAGCCCATACCGGTGCAAGAAGCACACATCAAGCATTACAAGTTTTGCAACCTTGGGCCCTCGCACTACATGTGGCATGTGCTAGACAAAGATAGAGAGCAACTGCGCGAGCGCATGGCTAAATCAGCGGGATGCAGTATTGATGAAATAGCGATTAATCGTAATACTACTGAGGGATTAAACTCTATCATTTTTGGATTGGATTTGCAGCGAGGCGATGAAGTGGTATTAAGCAAGTACGATTATCCAAACATGATGAACGGCTGGCGGCAACGCGAAAAACGCGATGGCATAAAACTAAACTGGGTAGATTTTGATTTACCAGAAGAAAACGAAGAAGCTATCGTTCAAAAATTTAAGCAAGCCATTACCCCCAAAACCAAGATTGTACACATAACTCACATGCTCAATTGGACGGGGCAAATTTTGCCGGCTCGTCAAATTGCAGATATGGCTCATGCACATGGCTGCGAGGTAATTGTAGATGCATCGCATACGTATGCGCACATACCACACACCATTGCAGAGTTAGATTGCGATTATTATGCCACCTCATTACATAAATGGTTGGGTGCTCCATTTGGTACGGGTTTTATGTTTATCAAAAAAGATAAAATCAAAAAAGTATGGGCACTACTCTCTGCTCCCGAGCCCGATGGCGATAACATCCGCAAGTTTGAAAGCTTGGGCACCCGCTCGTTTGCGGCAGAGTTTGCAATCAATGCAGCGTTAGACTTTCAAGAGTTAGTGGGCAACAAGCGCAAAGTGGAGCGGCTGCGGTATTTAAAAAACTACTGGTGTGAGAAAGTAAAAAACATCCAAGGGGTAAAACTCTACACATCATTAAACCCACAGTTCAGCGGTGCACTGGCTACGTTTGGCATAGAGGGCGCCAACCCACCGGAGTTAGTCAGTACTTTGTTGGAGAAGCATAAACTACACACCACTAACGTAATGCGAGAAAAAGTAATGGGGGTTAGAGTTACTCCACACATCTACACCTCAAACAAAGAACTAGATATCCTCGTTTCCGCCATTCATCAATTAGCTAAAAAAGATAAGTAAGCTTTGCTTAGCTCATTTCTTCTTGTTCTTTGTATTTCATTACCTGATCTAAGGCATCGGGTACTACATCACTAATAATGGTAATAAACGAACCTTTGCTGGCATTTTTGATGGCAAAATCAATGGCCTCCGATTCGTTTTTGAAGTTGGTGATTTTTTTATCGGGGGAAATATTTTGAATGCCTTTGGTCAGCAGGGCAATAATTTCGTCCTCGGTTTTACCGCGCAGGTTTCTATCCTGTCGGATAATAATTTCATCAAATACTTTTGCTGCTTCTTCGGCCAATTGAACCGTGTCTTCATCTCTGCGGTCGCCTACACCGGCTATAATGCCCACCTTGTGCGGGGCATCCACTTTGCTCACGTATTTGCCAATTGCTCTCATGCCGTGTGCATTGTGCGCATAGTCAATTAGTACATTGTAGTTTTTAAACTGGAACAAGTTCATTCTGCCCGGTGTTTGAGCCGGTGACGGGGTGAAGGTTTCTAACGCTTGCTTTATATCTTCTACTTTAAAATCGCGTAAGTATGCTGCGAGCACAGCCGCCAAAGTATTTTGAATGTTGAATTCTGCCTTACCGCCAAAGGTAATGGGGATGTTTACCACTTTATCAATTCTGATTTTCCAGTTGCCCTTTAAAATGGTTACAAATCCGTTTTCGTACACACATGCAATGCCGTTGTTAGCGCAGTGCTCTTGTATGCGCGGATTGTTTTCGTTCATGCTGAATAGCGCAATTTTGCACTCCAACTCATCGCGCATTTTGTACACTAAATCATCATCGGCATTGAGGATGGTGTAACCTTCGGGCAATACAGATTTGGGTACTACGGCTTTTACTCTGGCCAGTTGTTCCAGGGTGTCAATACCTTGTAACCCCAAATGATCAGGAGCAATGTTGGTGACAACCGCTAAGTCGCAGTTATGAAAACCTAAACCGGCACGTAGTATTCCACCACGTGCAGATTCTAATACGGCAAAATCTACCGTAGGGTCTTTGAGAACAAACTCTGCACTTACCGGTCCGGTACAATCGCCCCGCATCATCAGTTGGTTTTGAATGTAAACTCCATCTGTAGTGGTGAAGCCCACCTTAAAGCCCATTTGTTTCACAATATGTGCTATTAAACGAGTTGTGGTGGTTTTGCCGTTGGTACCCGTTATGGCAATAATCGGAATACGTGCAGTAGAGCCCGGAGGATACAGCATATCTATCACCGGCTCAGCTACATTACGCCCAATGCCATCGGTGGGGTCTAAGTGCATCCGGAAACCGGGTGCTGCATTTACTTCTAAAATAGCTCCACCGGTTTCTGCAATTGGTTCACTGAGGTTATCAGCCATTATATCTATTCCACATATATCTAAGCCGATAATGCGGGCAATGCGCTCGCACATAAACACATTGGACGGATGCACCAAATCGGTCACATCAGTAGCCGTACCTCCTGTAGAAAGATTGGCTGTAGGTTTCAACCACAATTCTTCACCCATAGTCAGCACAGTTTCTAGGGTGTAGTTGTTTTTTTGTAAAATGTTTTCGGTTTGGTCGTCCACTTTAATAGCGGTCAATACTTTTTCGTGGCCGTACCCTCTGCGCGGGTCGCTGTTTACAATATCTATTAGTTGCTGAATAGTGTGTTTGCCATCGCCAATTACTGCCGCAGGCGTTCGTAGTGCAGCAGCTACAAACTTGTAGTTAATAACCAACACGCGGTGGTCGCGACCTGTAATATATTTTTCGCATATCACCGCCCGGGAATACTTTTTTGCTGCCTCTAAACCGCGTATGGCATCTTCTATAGTGCGCAGGTTGGTGGTTACCCCTTTGCCGTGGTTGCCGTCTAATGGTTTGGTAATAACAGGGAACCCAATTTTGTTGATGGTGTTTTGCAAATCTTCTTCATCATACACCACATAGCCGCGTGGCACAGGTATTTCGGCAGCGCTAAGCAAGTTTTTAGTGTCCTCTTTATCGCAGGCAATTTCTACGGCTATGTTAGAGGTAGTAGAAGCAACTGTGGCTTGTATTCTGCGTTGATTTTTGCCATAGCCAAGTTGTACTAACGAATGTCTGTTCAAGCGTATCCAAGGTATTTTTCGCTTAGCGGCTTCATCTACTATGGAGCCCGTAGATGGGCCAAGGCGCTCATCTTCTCTTATTTCACGTAGCTCTTGTATGGTTTTGGCTAAATCGTATTCGGTATTATTGATGAGTGCTTCAGCAATTTTTACCGATTCTTTGGCAGCATACACACCTGCTTTTTCTTCATAATATGAAAAAACTACGTGATACACTCCGCGTTGCGATGTTTCGCGTGTGCGGCCAAAACCACAATCCATGCCGGCAAGGGTCTGTATTTCTAACGCAATATGTTCAATCACGTGTCCCATCCACGTGCCATCTTTCACGCGGCTAAAAAAACCGCCCTCTACACCCTCGCTGCACCGGTGGGTGTACATGGTCGGAAACATCTTTTCTATCCGCTCACTAAAGCCCGGTATTTTATTGGTCGGTTTTTCTTCTATGTCTTCCAAATCCAACCGCATTACAATCAACTTATGTCGCTTGTTACTCCAGTAGTTGGGGCCTTTCATCACTTTGATGTCTAATACTTTCATACTTCCGATTTTTTCTGGTGATGTTGCAATTTATGATTTTCTGCATACGGAATGAGTGTATAGTGCGATGTTGAAAAAAACTATGTGTGTTTGATGCAGAATGAAGATTTTAGCTTCGCATCAGAAATAAATACATGATACCAAAAGGGAAATTGATAGCCGTAGGAGGAGCCGAAGACAAGGGTACTGACTTGGAAGCGGGCATTATCAAGCGAAGTCATCTCAATTTTTTTGAGATAGGGATTCTGAAGACTATCACCAAACTATTAGAAGATACAAACGATCGTATAGAAGTAATCACCACTGCATCATCTATTCCTGATGAAGTAGGAGAGAATTACATAGACGCATTTACCAAGTTGGGATGTACTAATGCCGGACACCTGAAAATACGCCACCGTGAAGATGCTCTTAAGCCCGATGCTGTAGCAAGGGTGCAAAACTGTAAGGCAGTGATGTTTTCGGGCGGCAATCAATTGCGATTATCTTCCATATTTGGAGGCACCGAGTTTTTAGATGTATTGCATGAGCGATACATCAATGAAAACTTTTTGATAGCCGGCACAAGTGCCGGAGCCATGGCCATGAGTAATACAATGATTTATGAGGGAAATGCTACCAATGCACACCTTAAAGGAGAAGTAAAAATTACTACCGGTTTGGGCTTTTTGAACGGAGTAATTATTGACTCACACTTTAATAAACGCGGGCGTTTTCCACGCCTGGCACAGGCAGTAGCTGCTAATCCGGGAGCTATAGGCATTGGATTAGGCGAAGATACCGGCATAATAGTAACCAAGGGTGAAGAATTACACGCTATTGGTTCCGGTGCGGTTATGATTTTAGACGGAAGAAATATTGGCTACAACAATATAGCCGATATTGAATTTGATGAACCCATATCGGTAGAGAACCTGATTGTACATATATTAGGTAAAGGTAATGCGTACAACATACGTACCCGCAAGTACAGCGGTGCAGATGTGGTAGTAAAACCGGCTGAATAGTTATTTGAAAATAGCTACTAACCCATCGCCATTACTTTTTTTCATGGCGCGGTACATGCCTGTGCTGTTAAAAGGCATTTGAATGTTACCCATTTTATCTATGGCTATTAGTCCTCCCTCGCCTTGTATGGCTACGAGCTTTTTCATGACTACTTCGTGGCAGGCCTCGGCTAAGGTTAGTTTTTTGTATTCCATTAATGCAGATATATCGTAGGCAACAACAGAGCGTATGAATAGCTCACCGTGGCCGGTGCAAGAAATGGCGCAGGTGTAGTTATTCGCATAGGTGCCGGCACCTATGATAGGCGAATCGCCAATGCGGCCAAATTTTTTGTTGGTCATGCCACCGGTGGAGGTAGCGGCTGCCAAATTGCCCTCAGCATCTAAGGCCACTGCACCTACGGTGCCAAACTTCTTTTCATCGCCCAATTTAATGTTGTGATCTAAAAAACTACCGGTTTCGTCTTTAGCTTTTTGCCACTGAGTGTAGCGGAGTTCGGTGTCAAAGTGCGATTCATCAACAAGTTCAATATTCATGAGTTGAGCAAATTGTTCTGCGCCATCGCCACACAAGAAGACATGTTCAGATTTATCCATTACAGCACGTGCCAATGCAATGGGGTTTTTGATTTTGCGCAACATCGTTACAGCACCTGCTTTGAGTGTAGCACCGCACATGATGCTGGCATCCATTTCGTGCTTGCCCTGGTGGTTGTAAACCGAACCCTTTCCGGCATTAAACAATGGGCAATCTTCCAGATGTTTAACTGCTATTTCTACGGCATCTAATGCGCTGCCATTTTTTTGTAATGTGTTATATCCCGCGTTTAGGGCTTCTTGTAAAGCCGTTTTGTATTGCACTTCTTTTTCTGGTGTAAATTCTGACGGAAGCAAAGTGCCTGCCCCACCATGTATGGCTATACCGAAGTTGTTCATTGGTTAATGATAGTAAATGCATTTGGGTTATGAAATGAATATGTAACGGAGGTGTGCATACGATAAGCAATTTACTTGCGTGCTCGGTTTTCTACATCCGGAATGCCGAAGTTACAAGACCTCAAATGCTTGATTACTTTAGTTGTATGAGCTATGTGGTAGATTTTGTAAAGTCGTTTACAGATGCCGAATTATTGTTATTTAAAAAGCTGGATGTAACCGGCAAGGAAGAGGCCGTGCGCGATGAATATGTACGCAGCAAGGGCAACAAAAACTTTAGTGAAGCGCAAGTGTGCAAGCGGCTACAAATCAGCCAGACACATTTAGATAAAATAAACTCGGTGCTGCTTAACAAAACAGTGTATGCATTGTATGGCAAGGATTACTACCGAGCACTATCCGGCATTTTGCAAAAGGGGCTAACGGCTTTGTTTTTTCATGAACTAAAAATAACAGAGCGAAGAATTTTAAGATGGAAAGAAACGGATTCGTTGGTTGTGTTTTACCGTGCGGCTTTTGAAAACTTGCGAAGTATGTTTCATCCCGCTTACAATGCCAAGCTTACGCAGAGTTTTGGTGAAAGATACCTGAAAGCATTGGGGCGTAAGAAGACGATAGCCGATGAATGCTATGTAAGTATGATGGTGTTGTATGGTAATATTTTGCAAGCCGATTTTTCAGGAGGGGGCAAAATATTTTCGCCTATTGCGCTAAAGCAAATTCAGCAGAGCAAACAGAGGTACTACGGACAAGTAAATGACACTTGTGATTTTTATATTGACTTTACGGAGGCCGCTTACCATAAACACTTAGCGGAAGACGCCACTGCGTTTGTAGGTGCGTTGGAGCGTGCTTACAAACGTTGTAAAAATGCAGATGCTGTTGTGCAACAAAAATATGAAGGTATTGTGTTGTGCGAGTTGGGTTTTGGGCTGATGTGTATAAACAGATTTGAAGAGGCCAAGTGCAAGTATGCCGAGGCGTTCAAAAAATTTCCGGACACGCTGGGTAAAACATTTTATCACGCTGGGAATTATTTTGCAACAGCTTTATGTGACAAAGACTATGGCATGGCACAGGAGGTGTTTGACCGGCATCTCCGCCCCCGAATTCAGCCCGCTACCAATCGCTCGGTGTTGTTTGATATTTATTTTATGGCGGTGTGGTTGCAGCTTCATGTAAAAAATTATACGCGTGCAACTGAGTATTTACGTTTACTGCAACAGTATAAGCGTACCGAAATAACATTGATGGGGCAAGCTATGCTACGACAAGTAGAGTGTGCCTATTTTTTCTTGAAAGGTGATGCAGCAACAGCATACACAGTGACCGACAGAAACCTGAGGCAGCTGAAAAAAATGTATGCACAGTCGCCCACGTTTGAATACTACTACGACTATGTGGATGTGATACATCAGTTGCTGCGGCTGCAAAAGGGGGTGTTGCGTTTTCCCCAAAAACTGAGTGAGCAACTTGAAGCATTGCCCTCCGGCCTGAATCAAGTGTATAACCTGCCACTGCAAGAAGCAGCCGCAAAATTGCTGCCGAAGTAGCCGGGCACTGAAATCTGCAAAAACTCAATCATTCTTACTGAAACCATAAATGCCACAGTGGCATGGGTTGTTTTGCTGCTAAATATTTTAATCACAAAAACCATTTAGCAATGGAAACAACTACTACACAAAAAAGAACCCTTCTTTTTTCAGCCCTTGTGCTGTTTTTCTTTAGCAATCTTTTTTCGCAACCGTGGAGCTATGTAACAGGCAACTGCTGCCTGAGTGGCGGTGGCTCGTCAGAGCTTTTGTTCAAATCAGACGGCACTGTGGTATCTGCCGCGTTTAGCGTAAGCGCAGGTATAGTTGTGCGCGAGTTTAACGGCTCTGCGTGGCAGAGTTTAGCAGCACCACCGTCAACGGGTGTTGTAGGTTGGTTTGATATTGAAATACATAACGACCAACTGTACATTGCTGTGGTGAACAACGGCATGAAAGTGTATCAGTACAACGGTACGGCATGGGTGCAGCTGGGCAGCACGGTGCCGGGTTCTTTCAGCTCTACAAATTTTGATTTTGTGGTAGATGGAGCCGGCACACCTTACATTGCCTGCTTTGACCGCAAGCTGTACAAATATGATGGAACTGCATGGAGCAACATCCACACGTTTCCTCAAATGCAAGGGAACAATCCGATTGCCTATTTTTTCATTTCAGATAATACAATTGTACCGGATATCAATAACGATTTGTTATATGTGATCAATGTGGCAAACCGCGAATCGGTGTATAAATTTGATGGCACTACATCTACTATGGTTGGCGATACGATTATCTATAACCAACCTTTTTATCAATACACCGCACAGCTTTACAAAAACAGCAGCAATGAAATTTTTGCCGCGTTCAGCGCATTTGGCAATACCCCTTTCATTAAAAAGTTTGATGGCACAGCATGGCAGCAATATGGTGATACTACCGGTTTTAAGCCCGGTGCAGGAAACAGTTTGCTGGCATTTGGCAATAATGGCAAAGTGTACTTTAGTGTGAGTAGCAACATGAGCCGAGTGATTCATGCTACGGATGGCGCAAGCGCTCCATTTGTGGCATTGGATAGCATTAACCGAACCGACTTTACCCAAGTTACCGATCTGGAAGTGAATCCGGTAACTAACCAACCCTATGTGGCATTTAACTACATCAGCGATACATATGATGTGATGTACTACAGCGGGGTGACATCCGGTAGCAGCTATATTACTCCCAATTACGATATTCAGTTAATGCCAAACCCGGCAAATGCGTTGTTACATATTGCAACAACCTATACTGATGAAGTGGAAAATGCAATGGTGTATGATATGGCTGGACAATTGTTGTTGCAAATGAGTGGCCGTGTGCATGAAATAGATGTAAGCAAATTGCCTACGGGCATGTATGTGCTGAGTGTGCAGATAAATAGCCAAAGAGTACATTGCAAGTTTGCGGTGCAACATTAAACTCAAGATTTTCTATTGCTAAAGCGGGGGTTGCGCAAGCGGCTCCTGCTTTTTGCATTACTATAGTGTTTCTTCAGCTATAAGAAACCACGTTTTCATTTTACCTTTTCCTTTTAGTTCTATTTCTCCGCGCTCTTCAAATGTAAATTTATCGCTAAGCAAATTTTTGAAGATATCGCTGACCTGAATTTTGTTTTCCGCTCCGTGGCTTTCCATACGGCTGGCGGTGTTCACGGTATCGCCCCAAAGGTCGTACGCGTATTTGTTTTTGCCCAACACACCGGCTATTACTTCGCCACTATGTATGCCGATGCGCAACTTGATTTCACCATTGGGGAAGTTCTCCTTCACTTTTTGCAGCATCGCTATTGCCATTAGCGCTATGCGCTCGGCATGGTCAAAACAAGGTTCAGGCAAACCGGCCACACACATGTACGCATCGCCAATGGTTTTTATTTTTTCTACACCGTGTTCAGTAGCTAATTCATCAAACAGGTTGAAGAGTTGATTGAGGGTTTCGGCTACTTCATCTACCGTGTGTTGTTCGCTCCATTTGGTAAAGCCCACCATATCCGCAAACAAGACCGAAGCATTATCAAATTTTTGAATGATTTTTTCTTCTCCGTTTTTGATGCGCTCGGCAATGCTTTGCGGAAGTATGTTGTGTAGAATTTTTTCGGTGGCTTTGCGCGCACCTTCTTCCGTAGCTAATTTCTTTTGCACCTCATATCCTGTTGCCGCTTTGATGGACTCTGCATTGCGAACTTCCTTTTCGGTTTCGTGGGCTTTGTCAATATACTCTGCAAATTTTTCCCAGTTTTTTGTTTGCCTGTAAAACTTACTGAGTGTCTGCAGCGGTTTTAAGAGCACCGATTTGGAGTCGGTGCTTTGTGCATAAGCCAATGCTTCCAGCAAAAGTTGTTCGGCTTTTTCACTGTCAAAGTACCCGCTATTGGCATCTGCATAAATGCTGCCCAATTCGCAGAGGTGGTTTGATGCACTTGCTTTTACGTTTGTCCGTTTTGAAATTTCTATAGCCCGCTCTAAGTGCGCGAAAGCATGGTCATATTCTTGTAACTCGTGGTATGCTTTGCCTAAGCTGCCATTGTTATTGGCGATGCCCATATCCAAATTCAGGGATTCATTAATGGCCAATGCTTCGCTGAAATGGTTAATTGCACTTTGGTAGTTTTTTTGTGCGTGCTCTACGTGCCCTATATTGCCCACATACATAGCCACAGCCGATTGGTTGTTTAACTCCTTAGCCAGTATAGTGGCCTTTTCAAAATATTCTTTTGATTTATCATACTGCTCCAGCGCGTAATACACGTTTGCCATTACCGCCAGGTTTCGCACTAACAAATGTTTGGCGTTGTGTTTTTCGTTTATTTCAATGGCTTGCTTTACATAGTTTATTGATTGCTCAAAGCTGCCCATCTGCTCAAAGTTGGCGGCTATGTTGCCCAACATTGCAGAGTAATCCGTAATGTTGTCGGAGTGTTTGCCGGCTTCTAATGCTTCAAAAAAATACTCTTGAGAGGTTGCAAAATCGCCATGCACGGCATAGTAGTAACCGCAAACTGACGCGCAATTGCGAATGCCGTCATGGTACTTTAACTGACGTGCGAGTTCTAATCCTTCTTTACTCCACTCCAGGTTTACATGCATTCTGTTGGTAAGGCATATGGTGCCATATCTGCCTATGGCATGTACACGCTCCTTAGCATCAGTAGATTTCAAAATAATGCTTTCGTAATATGCTAACTGCTCTTGTATGTTTTCGCTGGGGTTGGCCATATATACTTTGGTATGCCAAATAAACACATATAAGTTGTGGTACAATAAACACGTGTAAAAACAGAAACGACCATCCGCGTCCGAATAGTCGTTCCTTAAAAACACAGAAATCTTGTCTCTGTTATTCTCTTACAATCATTGTAGTTGAGTTGCCTGCTTTGAGCAAATAAATGCCCTTGGCTTCATTGAGTACAATGCTGTTAGTTCCAGGTTGTAAATTTCCTTCTTGAATCATGCGCCCTTGCATGTCATACACTGCATAAGGCAAATTTTTATCGGCATTCACAAAAGTTACAGGGCTAGTGCTTGGGTTAGGGTAAACAAAGAGTTTGGTTTTTTCTGTTTCGGCTATGCTGTTGAACAATGGGTTGGGTTCGTAGTAATATGCCATATCCTGATAGTTTGCCCAAGCAAGTGTATTGGCATCCCATCTTTCTTGAAAATCATTGGTCATGTATCCCTGTGAGTTGTAAGTGTAGCTTCTTCGTGCAAGGTTTACCCACGAAGAGCCGTTGCGTGTCTGTAACAAAAAGTTGGTGAGTTTATTACCGGCATCATACGTATTGGTAATTAAGTTGTATAAATCCCATTCCA
This sequence comes from Chitinophagales bacterium, assembly GCA_016787045.1. GTDB lineage: Bacteria > Bacteroidota > Bacteroidia > Chitinophagales > LD1 > Bog-950. Next base: position 63,965 of record JAEUVA010000012.1, on the reverse strand, counting down.
GATTAGCAGCATCCCATTCTTCGGTTAGGGTTTGCTCCAGATTGCCGTTGGCATCATAAGAAAAGGAGGAAAGAGAACTGTTTGCCCATAAGTTATTTGCTATATCCCAAAATTTAAGGGTGTAGGAGATGACGCGGTTATTGGCATCATAGAGATAAGTAAATTGACTATAGTTTTTGTAAGAAGCAGACAGCGTATCATATGTCTGGTTAGTAACACTCGCTACCGATCCGTTTCCGTTTAATGTTTCAATCTGCCTTGTATATCCTTTCCACTGGTTGTTGTTCCATATTTCATAAGTGCGCGAGGTATCGCGGTTCTGAGCATTGTAAGCATACCGTTCGCGAGATGCGTTTTCCCATACATTGTTTTGGTATAATTGAGTCAGGTAAACATTTATGCTATCAAAAGCAGTGTAGTTGGTTTGGAACCTTGCCTCAAGAATCCAGTTTCCGCTGGAAACACGATAGGTAGTCAATAAGGTTTCCTGGTCATTAGCATTATATGCATACTCATTACGCTTACTGCCGGCTGCTGATGCAAAGTTTGAATCAATCAGTAAAAGAATTTTGCCTGTGGGTGTGTAGGTTTGCGTTTTTCGGTTGGCATAGTTCCAAACGTTAGCTGGCGAGAAAAACCTGCGTTTCTCGCTTTCCATTCCTTGTGCATTGTAGCTGTACGCAGAGGAGTCGCTATCGTCCCATTCAAAGGTTTGTGTGCTCCATTCTCTGTAGCGGTCGCTGAGCAGGCGCAAGCTGCCATCGCCATAAGTGTTGTGTGAAATTTGTGCGTTTGCGTAGAAGCTACCAAGCAGCAGGGTTGCAACAAGCGTGAATTTGTTTTTCATTTTCTGTGTTTTTTTGTTGGTGCAAACGTGGTGCAACACAGAACAGTGTCAAAACCAAAATTTTGAAAAAATGGAACGAGTGAGCATATTACAAACGTGAAAAAGGATGACCTCTACGTTTTAATCAACACGCTTACGGCCACAGAGAAAAAACTTTTTAAAGAAAAGTATGCCACCAAATCCGATACCAACTTTGTACGCCTGTTTGATGCTATTGCCAAAGGCGAAATAAAAAACGATACGGATGCCAAAAAATACTTTGCCGGAGAAAACCTGACGATAAATTTCAGCAACACCAAATCTTATTTGTACAGTGCGCTGCTTGCTATACTGCACGAGCAACTTCAACCAAAGTATGCCCGCCTGCGTATTTTACAGCAAATAGAATATGCCGAAACCTTGCTTAGCCGTAAGCTTAGTCAGCAAGCGGAAGACCTGCTGCTGGCTGCACTTGCCGAGGCGCAAGAGGCAGAAGAGTTTGAACTGGAGCAGTTGATAATTTGGAATTTGGCTAACATTATGGCTACCTTACAACGCGGGCAGCAGTATTTGCAGATTGCAAAAAAAATAGATGAAAAAGCCCAAGAAGACAAGCAGTTGAAGGTTTTGTTTTTTGAGGCACACCATCTGTACCTTCAGCGTGGAAAAAAGGAAGCGAATAATATACAGGCATTTAGCAAGCACCCGCTGCTGAATGCTAAAAAAAAGTATAGCAGCAAAAAAGCACAGGCAAGTGCCGAAACACTAAAAAGTTTGCTCTATACCGTGGAGCGAAACTATCCCGTTGCACTGAAAAGCAATCTGCGTTTAGTGGAACTGAAACAGCCCATATCTCACGCTTATGTGTTAAGTGAAATAGGTTATATCAACGCACTCTACAACGCGGGTTTAACAGCAACAAGTGCCGGAGAAAGCATGGATGCAATAGTTCGGCAGCTGGAAACATTTGAACCCATCAGCAAATGGGGCTCTACAAACAAATTTGTTTGCCTGCTTCGCTTAAAGCTTAATAACTACATCACAGGCAAGAGAAATGCAGAAGGTAAAAAATTATTGAAGTGGATAGAAGCCGAACTGCCTTTGCATCAAAATGAATTGAATGAAGCCGAACTGATAAAGCTGCACATCAGCATTTCGGGTTTGTGTTTGAAAGAAAAAGAATACAACAAGGCGCTGGATTATTTACTGTTTTTCAATCAATCTAAACTTGCACGTGAAAACCGACCGGTGATTTATCGGGTGGCTATGCTCTATCAACTCATTGCGTATTACGAGTTAAAGAATTTTGAATGGCTTACTACCACACTCCGCAACTACAAATACTTTCAGCAAACCAACGATGCCTTTTACCTGATTGAAAAACATACGCTGGAATTTTTAAACCAAGCCATCCGCCTGCCTGATGATAAAACACGAAGAGCAGCAAAAGCAGAATTTGAACACGAATTGAAACAAGCTGCCACTAAGGAACACAAAAGCGGCATGGCGTATTTAGAGAATATTGGGTGGGTGTAATTGAATAGTCCCTTTTTGCGGTTGACCATTTAGTTTTTACTTCGCTCCATGCAATTTGATAGAAAAGACCTCAGTAATGACGAGTTGATCCATCTCTATAAACTTATTCTGAAACCAAGAGTAATTGAAGAGCGGATGCTCAAACTACTGCGGCAAGGCAGAGTAAGCAAATGGTTTAGCGGAATAGGGCAAGAAGCTATATCGGTTGGAGTTACAGCCGCTTTGGAGGCAGATGAATATGTGTGTCCGCTGCATCGCAACCTCGGTGTGTTTACTACGCGCAACTGCGATTTGCAACAATTGTTTGAGCAATTTCAAGGCAAGCAAAATGGTTTTTCGCAAGGGCGCGAAAGAAGTTTTCACTTTGGCACCAATGCGCACCACATAGTGGGTATGATTTCGCACCTCGGCCCGCAATTGTGTGTGGGTGATGGTATTGCTTTGGCTTCAAAACTAAAGCAGGAGAAAAAAATTACAGTGGCCTTTACAGGCGATGGAGGCACGAGCGAAGGCGATTTTCACGAGGCCTGCAACATAGCTGCCGTGTGGGATTTGCCCATCATAATTTTGATTGAAAACAATGGCTACGGACTTTCTACACCTACAAACGAACAGTTTCGTTGTAAGTATCTGGCTGAGCGCGCCATAGGTTATGGCATGAAGGGTTTGACTATTGATGGCAATAACCTATTAGAAGTTTACCATACAGTTAAAATGCTGCGAGAAGAAATGATTGTAAACCCACATCCGGTGCTGCTGGAATGCATGACTTTTCGTATGCGCGGGCACGAAGAGGCCAGCGGGGTGAAGTATGTACCTAAAGAGTTGTTTGAAGTTTGGGAGAAAAAAGACCCTGTTACCAACTACGAAAATTGGCTGATTGAGCTTGGGATCATTTCGCCCGATTACCCCGAAATGCTTAAGGAAGAATACGATAAAGAAGTGCGTGCCGCCTTTGACGCTGCCGACAAGCAACCTGAAGTTTTACCTGACACGATCAAAGAAGAAACAGAAGTTTATGCTCCTTCTGTTCCTGTCATCCAACATCCGGCATCCGACACCCGACATCAAAAACGGCTGGTAGATGCCGTGAGCGATGGCCTCTGTCAATCAATGCGAAAATTTGATAATCTGATTATTATGGGTCAGGATGTAGCCGAGTATGGTGGGGTATTTAAAATCACTGAGGGGTATGTGGAGGAATTTGGCAAAGAGCGTGTACGTAACACGCCATTGTGCGAAAGCGGCATTCTGAGTGCGGCATTGGGCATGAGCGTTAAGGGGATGAAGAGTGTGGTAGAAATGCAGTTTGCCGATTTTGTATCAACGGGCTTTAATGCCATTGTCAACAACTTGGCAAAAAGCTATTGGCGCTGGGGGCAAAACGCAGATGTAGTAGTGCGCATGCCTACCGGTGCGGGTGTAGGTGCAGGGCCTTTTCACTCGCAAAGCAACGAAGCATGGTTTTTTCATGTGCCAGGTTTAAAAATTGTTTACCCCAGTACACCTTACGATGCCAAAGGGCTGCTTTGTGCAGCTATTGAAGACCCCAACCCCGTGATGTACTTTGAGCACAAGGCGCTTTACCGTGGTGTAGAAGGCGAAGTACCTGAAGATTACTACACACTTGAAATAGGCAAAGCAAAACTAGTGAACGAAGGAGAGGATGTATCCATCATCACATACGGAGCCGGTGTGCATTGGGCGTTAGATGAAGTGAAAAGTTGGCAGTCGGCAGGAACAAGCACTACAGCCGATGTGTTAGACTTACGTACATTACTTCCATTTGATAAAGACGCTATAGCTGATACGGTTAAGAAAACCGGCAAGGTTTTGATATTGCATGAAGACACTTTAACCGGAGGCATAGGTGCAGAAATTTCTGCATGGATAACTGAAACTTTGTTTGAATATTTAGATGCACCTGTCATGCGTTGTGCTTCATTGGATACACCGGTGCCATTTGCGCTTTCTCTTGAAAAAAAATTCTTAGCAAAATCAACCTTAAATCAAACATTGCAGCAATTGCTTGACTATTAATGTGTGAAGTACACATAACTTTATTTGCACCGTACTAATGTTAACTTACATTTGAGGTATAAAACAAAAAAACATGGCAAAAATTAATTTTATAGTATCTGCGCTAGTTGCGCTTATTCCGCTTGCTTTGGGTATGTTGTGGTATAGCAAAAGTCTGTTTGGAAATGCTTGGATGGCCGGAGCAGGTCTTACTCCGGAAGATGCAAAAACAAAGATGAACATGCCTTTGGTATTTGGGCTTACTTATGTGTATAGTTTTTTGATTGCTATATCGCTGCATTTCATGACTATCCACCAATTCGGTTTTGATGCGCTGCTGGTACCGGAAATGAATCACCCTATTTCTGATGCTACTATTGCAACAGCCAAGTCGCTTTATGGCGATTTTACCACCAGTTTTCGCACCTTTCGCCACGGAGCAATACACGGAGCAATAACCGGTATTTTCTTTTTGCTTCCAATTATTGCCATCAATGGTTTGTTTGAGTTTCGCGGGTGGAAATACATTTTGATTAATGCAGGATACTGGACTATATGTTGCGCTATTATGGGTGCGCTTATCTGCCAGTTTGCTTAATAATTTTTGCTAATGCTTATTTCATAAAGCCGGTTCTATGCCGGCTTTTTTTTATTCCTCAACACCCGAAAGTGTTTCTTCTGGTACCAGTTTGCGCAATTGCCATTGCTGATAAAAATAATTAAGCAACACTCCGCTCAGCACCAGAATAATGCCTGATAAAGCCATTGCAGAATAGGATTCATCAAAAAACAACCAACCAAAGAGCACAGCATACAACACTCCGAGATAATTGTACACCGATACGTTGGCCATTTTTTCGCCTTGCAGTGCTTTAGTCAAATTAACCTGACCAATTTGTGTGGTTACACCAATGAAAAATAGATACACTAAGTCAATGAGCGTTGGTGTGCGCCAATTGAAAACAGTAAAGAGCATGCCTAACACAAACCCTACAAGCTGAAAATGCAAGACTACCACCATAGTGTTTTCTTTGCCTCGCAAAGTACGCACCACATTGTATGCCATGCCCGATGCAAAAGCAGAAGCAATACCTACCAGCAAGGCAGTTGTTGGGATGCGTGAGTCAAAACCCTTGATTACCACTACACCCAAAAATGATATAGCAAAAAATAGCCATTGAATGCTTTTTACTTTTTCTTGCAACCAAAAAATGGCAATTACAGTGGTGAAAATAGGAGAGAGGTATTGGATAGTTACTGCACTTCCCAAAGGCATTTTATCTAAAGTATAAAAAAAGGTAAAGAGCGCAGTGGTGCCAAAAACTCCTCTTGCCAATAAAAGCAGACGATTGTTTCCTATCCAGCTTACACCGGTGTTGCTCAGCGCTGCAAAACAAAGCAGCATACTCACTCCACAGCGAAACATCACAATTTCCATAGCAGGCAGATGTGTTACTTTTTTCAGCAACACATTCATGATAGCAAAACTGAGCGTACTGATAAGAATGTGACGTACTGGAATGGGAATGCCGGAAATCAATTGCACTACTATGATTTCTTTCTAAAACTTTTTTCGTACAGCGTTATCCAATCTTTAGGAGTCATCTTAGCGGCTAACTCACCAATCAGTTTAAAGGGGATTTGCTCCGGCTTTTTAAACCGCACACAGCTTTTACCCATATCTAATTTGGCGGTACTGTGTTTCGGAAATTCAGCTACAAACCAGTCCAGTAGTTTTTTATCGGCATACATACCCATGTGGTACAGATTAATGCTGTTTTTTTGAGAGGCAACTGCTAAAAACGGTAGTGGTTCTTCGGGCTTGCAATGGTAGCCAGAAGGATATAGTTTGTGTGGAACCACGTAGCTCAACATGCCGTATTGCATCACTTCTTCAAACCCTTTAGGCAGGTTTTTTGAAATGGTTTTGCGCAGTTGCTCTAATGCTGCTTTACGGTCATCAGGTAAATTTTGCACGTACTTATCAGGTGTGCTGGCTTCTGAGCGCATATAGTTTTTGGTTGTAAAAGTAAGAATTGCTAATACTGTGTTAACGGTAAGTGTTGTTGGGCGTAGGGCATTGCTGTTTCATAATGGTATATGAAATAGTAATACCGCCCATCAGGTAATCATCAAACTTAGGGCTGTGGCCACGCTGGTAACCGGGCTTGCCAATTTTTTCTCCGGCTTCAACGCTGCGGTCGCTCAGTGCGGCTGCTAAACCGGTAGAGCCACCGGGTAGCGATGCATAGCTTGGATATTTACCGCTTACATCATCTAAGTAATCGGTAAATGTTTTGCGTACACCTGCTTCAATACCCACATTCCAATTGCGGGCAAAAGAGAATTTAAAGCCACCCACCAGCGGAATGGCAAAATTGAACAGACGGTATTTTTTTACTCCCGAGTAACTCGGGTCGTTTTGCCCTTCGGTGCCTAAGGGTTGCAGGTAGTACCATTTGCCCTGGTACTTGGCTTGCGGGTTAAAAAAGAAGAGCGAAATACCTGTGCCGATATAAGGTGTAAAATGATGTTTCTTTTTAGTGCTGGCTTTATCGTATTTAAAAAAATTGAATTCTATAATACTGGTTACATCGTAAATCTGCGAGCGAAAACTGAGGTTGCGCTGCTTGTTCCACGCCATATTGGTTTTGGCATCATCAAATTCAACATTGCCCCAATTGATAGATGTTTTCCAAGCCCCACGATAGCGGATGTTATAGCGGTAAAATGCACCAGCACTGGGGCGTACAAATTTGAAAGAGGTTTGGGTATTCAAATCACCAAAATAATTGCTGACGCCACCCCATGCACCAAACTCATGTACCTGTGCTTTTGCAGATGCACATACAAGCATCAGCAAACCGATGAATAATGGAATAAATATGTTGCGAAACCTTTTCATAACGAGGCGCGAAGAAACTATGAACGGTGGAATAAGCAAAATGTTGTTTTTACAGCGTTTAAAACAGGAAAAATGTGTTAAACGATAACATGCGTTAGTATATGATTCCCCAGAGTGGAATAATGCACCTCCAGTCCTTGCCAGTGAGCATCTTCAGCCACTACCTCTGCCTTTAGCATTCCGGCATTTTGCAACACAAACGCATCTATGAGTAGTTGTTCTTTAAAGGTCAGTTGTTTTCTTCCATGCAACTTATACAGCGCTTCCTTTGCACTCCAATACACAATCAATTTTTCTGTTAACTCATGTGCCTGTATGGCGTTGATTTCATCTTCTCGCAAAAACTTGTGGGCTACTCGTTGTACTTTCGGGTGAATTTCTTCCAAGTCAATACCCACACGGTGGGTGGCGCTAATCATCACAGCTGCATATTGCGTTGTATGCGAAATAGAAATTTGAACGTTGCTCTCTGTTAAGTACGGTTTGCCGTTTTCATCGTTCATTATCTCTACTTCTTTTTTCATTATCAGGTTGGCGAGGTGGCGGGTAGCGTACCATTGCAGCCGTTTTTTTTCGTGATGAATTGCAGGGTTTGAGAAATGTGGGCTGAAAAAAGTAATGTCTTCGGCAATTTGCCAAATGCCAATGGTGAAGCTATTGTGCGGAATGATGTTGTGTAAGGGCATATGTAGCAATTAACAAAGAAAGTATAATGCGTTTGGCAGCACCCGCACATTCATAGGCGAATAGCCGGCAAACTCCCCGTCTAAATCAATCGGCAACCTTTCGTTTGCTCCGTCTATTTGTATGTAATTGGCTGTGGCATAAAATACCTGCGGATGGATGAGTGGCTCGCATTTTTTTATAGCAGCAAAATTTTTGATGTAATCCAATAAACTCACTTCGCCAATGCACACTAAGTTCATTTTACCATCATCTACCAACGAATGTGGCGATACGCCCAACCCGCTGCCAAAATACTTGCCGTTGCACATACAAAAATTCATTACAGAACCTTCGTAATTAAGTTCATCGCTCTTTATACGAATCATTTTTGGGCGGTATGTAAGCAATGTTTTTACAATAAAGTATTGGTAAGTAAGTGTAGCGCCCAGCCACTTATTAGAGCGGTTAAGTTGCTCGGCAATATCGCCACCCATACCCACATCAGTAATATTAATGCAATACCTTTTTGCCGGATTTCCATCGGGCGATGTAAATGTGCAATGCAACAAATCGATGGGTTTGTATTGGTCATTTTTAATCAGTACCGCCAAACCTGTAACAGATGATGGCGCATGAATGGTTTTTACAAAATCGTTGCCACTACCATATGGTAGCACACCCAACTTTATCTGTGTATTGCCGGAGCGCATCACTCCATTGATCACTTCGTTTAGTGTACCGTCACCTCCAACAGCAATCAAGTAATCTACCTGTTCAGCACACAGTGCTGTGGCTAACTCAATAGCATGTTGTGCGTGCTCAGTATATTTTATGGTAGTACTGTATAAAGAGAAATTGTTGTTCAGTTCGCTGATAAGCGAAGTGTGATTGCTTAGTTTGCCATGTACTACAAAACCAATTTTTTTCACGTTACTTGTTCTCTTCAATCATCTTATCTATCAACTCTTCTAGCGTACTCAGTGAAACCGCACCATTAGTCAATACTACATCATGAAATTTTTTGATGTCAAATTTTTCACCTAGTTGTTGTTTCGCTCTTTCACGTAGTTCCTGAATTTTTATCATCCCTATCTTATACCCCGTAGCTTGTCCCGGCCACAAGAAGTAGCGTTCTATTTCATGCTCAATATCGCCCGATGCATTTGCGGTATTTTTCATAAAGTAGTCTATTGCTTGCTCACGAGTCCATTTTTTGTGGTGAATGCCTACGTCCACCACTAATCGTGCTGCTCTGAAAATTTCCATACTTAATCGCCCAAAATCGGAGTAAGGGTCTTGGTATTTGCCGGCTTCTTTGCCTAACTTTTCGGCATACAAAGCCCAGCCCTCTATATAAGCGGTAAAAAACTCATGCCTGCGAAACTTAGGTATGTTTTGTAGTTCCTGCGCAATGGCTATTTGCATGTGGTGACCGGGGATGGCCTCGTGGTAAGTAAGTGCCTCCATTTGGTATTTTGGCTCATCATCCATGTTGTACAAATTCACATAGTATCTGCCGGGGCGAGAGCCATCTAATGCAGGGTCTTCATAAAAAGCGCCACCGGCACTTTTAGCGCGAAAGGCCTCCACTTCTTTAACTACTAAATCGGCTTTGGGTAAGGTGGCAAAAAACGTAGGCAACTCTTTTCGCATTTCATCTATGTAGTTGTTGGCATCTGAAAGCAATTGTTTTTTGCCGGTTGCATTATTGCTGTATTTGAATTGTTTGTCGGTGCGCACAAACGCAAAAAAATCTTGTAACGAATCACTTTTAAAATTCACCTGTTTCATTATCTGGTGCATTTCGTTTTGTATGCGGGCTACTTCTTTTTCACCCAATGCATACACCTCATCAGGGGTCATGTTGGTAGTTGTGTGGAACTTGAGTTGAGAGGCGTAATATTTTTCACCATCGGGCAAACTCCATGCACCGTTATCTCCCTTGGCTTTTGCTTTTACTTCTAATTGCACCCAGTAGTCAAGTAATTTTTGATAAGCATTTTTTACACTGCTGCTAAGAATTTCGGCTGCTTGCTGCTTAAGCATACCTTTGTGCGATTTATCAATGGCCAATGCATCTACTTTGCTTGAAAAATCGCTTAGCAAAATATTGCTCGCATCTGTTTTGCTGCATCCATCAATAAAACTTTTGATGTCGTCAGTTACATAATGAAAGGTGAAGTAAGGGGGGTAAACTCCCAACTCTTCACTCTTTTTCAGATTCACTATTGTTTGGTCAATTACTTTTTCAATTTTCTGCAAACGGCTCAGGTAGTGCTCTGCATCTATTGCCGAATCTATCTGGTGAATATTGATGAGAAAAGAAGGAACATCATTATGCACACCACCCATTTGTGTAATCTCGTAACCGTGGTTACGCCATTTGCGTCCCTCTTCCCAACGCTGCAAGTCTTCTCTGAGCATACTTACACTCAGTTGGGTTTGTGCATCTAAGCAATTCAGGTTAAAGTTTTTTTCTAACGAATCCAGATTGGATTTAGCAATTGCTAATTCGCGGTCGCTATTTTCTTCGCTGCGGTCGCTCCACTCGCCATAGTTCACCTTAAAACCCATGTTGGCGGCCCACTCGGGGTTGCGCAATACCGACTCATCAAACTTGCGGTCCAGATATTCGTTTACTCGTTTCGACTCTGCCGCAATTTCTTCGGCAGTATATGTTTTTGCTGTGTTTTTCATAGTGCAAGAAAATAGCAATAAAGTAATTGCTGCGATGAATACGTTTTTCATTTTACACGGTTGATTTTATTATATAGCTTTAACTCCGTTGATTTTACAAAGCCAACTCAGGTGGCCGGTGTGCATGGCTTCATGGCGTATGCAATGTTGTATCATCATGCGCACGGTTTTGTCGCCACCAAAACCAAATTCGCGTTTGTTTATTTCTTCCAGCTTTTCGTCCGGCAGATTGTTGAGTAGTTCCATACTCTTGGCGTGTATTTCTTTTAGCAAGTGTATGGTTTCTTTCATATCTGGCTTTTCGGTATGCAGGGTTCCATCACTTCCTAATGCGTAATGATTTAGCCAGTCTGCTTTAACAGAATCATCACCACACATTTCTAGTATTAGCATGTTTTCGGCCCAGGCAAGGTGTGCGGTTAACCAATAAACGCTGTTGAGTTTTATGCCATTCACTTCAAATTCTTTGTAAGGGTCGCTTAGTTTTAGCATACCTATATACCACATCGTTAAATCGCGCACCTTTTGTAGGGTTTGTGCTAATAGCTGAGCTTGAGTCATACATTGTTTTTTACGAACATAGAAGAATTCTTATAGTTGATGTTAATCAAGTTTGGCAAGAATTAAATAGTGGTTGAAAAAGAATTCTTTTTTGGTGAGTTCAGTTTTTAAGACCGTTAGCTTCCTTTTAACCAAAAACTGTTTGTACTCCTTTAAGTCATATTGGTGTGGGTGAAGAATATCTCCGGGTATCCACCGAAAAAGTAATTTGAAAAACGAAAAGTTATGTGCGTCAATACTCATCACCAAATAACCGTTTGGGTTCAACTGACGGCATAATACATCGTAGCTTTTTTCAATATTGTGTACATGGTTAATGGCATTCATACAAAAAACCACATCGTATTTTTCTTTAGCCCTGTAATCTTCAATGGTGCTTTCTACAAACGTTACGTTTGGATGGCTTTCTTTTGCAAAATGAGGAATTGATTTTTCATATTGATAAAGTAAAGGGTCAATGGCGGTAATTTTTTGTTTCTTGAAAAACAAAAACACCCCTGCTGGTCCGCAGCCAAAATCTGCAATGGTAGTATTGGGTGATATGTGGAGTAGCGATAGATGTGGTTCAAGCAAGTTTTTCCAATATGCTTTCTTCCAGGCGGTGTAGTCAACCACTTTTTTATTGCGGAGGTAATTTTTCCACCACCACAATTCAAAAAACTGAGCTAAGCGCCATCGCCATGTCATATCCACAATGATGTGCCAAATTTCCACACTCGCCAAAAAAACTTCGTGCGGTAAACCAATTGTCTATTTTCGCAAACAGTTGCAAGTGCTCTATCGCTTCGGGAAACCGGGGAGGAAAGTCCGGACAACATAGAGCACCGCACCACCTAACGGGTGGGGAGGACACACAACGTTCTTACAGATAGTGCCGCAGAAAATAACCGCCTCGGCTTAGCCGTGGCAAGGGTGAAAACGTGCGGTAAGAGCGCACGCATCGTTGTAGCAATGCAGCGGTGGGGTAAACCTTGCGGGTTGAAAGCCAACGTACATCAGCGCTTGAGGGCTGCTCGCCCGATTGTTCGTTGAGGGGTGTGGCGTTTCAGGTACTGCGTGAGCAGTATCGCAGATAAATGATAGGGGTTCGCCTTGGCGAAAACAGAATCCGGCTTATAGCTTGCAACATTTTTTATTCATCAAATCGCCACCTTGCGTGGCGAACTAAAACATAGTACATGGCAAAAGTTCTGATTGCAGACGATGAGAAAAGTATTCGTAAAACACTTCGTGAAATATTAGAATTTGAAAGCTACACTGTAGAGGAAGCTGCGGATGGAGCACAAGCGTTTGAGGCGCTCAGCAATGGCGATTTTGACTGTGCTTTGTTAGACATCAAAATGCCCAAAATGGACGGCATGGAAGTGTTAGACAAACTGCGCGGTACCGATTGCGAAACGCCCATCATTATGATTAGTGGCCACGGTACGGTCGAAAATGCCGTAGAGGCCACCAAAAAAGGCGCTTACGATTTTATACAAAAGCCGCCTGATTTAAATCGCCTGTTGGTAACCGTGCGCAATGCTTTAGAAAAATCATCGCTGGTTACCGAAACCAAAGTGCTCCGCAGAAAAGCAGGTAAAACCCGCGAGATAATCGGTGAATCACCGGCTATCCAAAAAATAAAAGATACCATAGACAGGGTAGCGCCTACAGAAGCGCGCGTACTGGTAACCGGAGAGAACGGCACCGGTAAAGAACTGGTAGCCCGTTGGATACACGAAAAAAGTAACCGTGCCGCGGGTCCGTTAGTTGAAGTGAACTGTGCAGCTATACCCAGCGAGTTGATAGAGAGTGAACTATTTGGCCATGAAAAAGGTGCCTTTACATCGGCTATTAAACAGCGCATTGGCAAGTTTGAGCAAGCTAATGGAGGTACCTTATTTATGGATGAAATTGGCGATATGAGTTTATCGGCTCAGGCCAAAGTGTTGCGTGCATTGCAAGAGAACCGCATCACCCGAGTGGGAGGCGATAAAGATATTTTGGTAGATGTACGAGTAGTAGCCGCTACTAACAAAGATCTATTGAAAGAAGTTGAAGAAGGCCGCTTCAGAATGGACTTGTATCACCGTATTAGCGTTATTTTGATACATGTACCTTCGCTTAACGATCGCTCAGATGATGTGCCCCTGCTGGCCGAAAAATTTGTGAAAGAAATTTGTGAGGACTATGGTATTCCAAAAAAAATTATCACTCCCAAAGCATTTGAAGAATTGAAAGTAATGAAGTGGGATGGAAACATCCGCGAGTTGCGGAATGTGATGGAACGGTTAGTCATCCTCTCTGACCATAAAATTACAGAAACAGAAGTACGCAGTTTTGTGACCAATACACAAGCTAAAGATACGCCTACAGATTTGTTTGAGCAGTTCGATAAGTTTCAGGATTTCAAAGAACATATAGAAAAACTCTTTATTGAACACAAACTCAAAAAATTCAACTGGAACGTATCTAAATCTGCCGAAGTATTGGATATACAACGCAGCCACTTATACAACAAAATAGAGAAGTACGATTTAAGGAGACAGTAGCGAAGGCAATTGGCGAATAGAGAAGTAAAGACATGAACTGATTTTGTTTTTCATCCGCTCACTGTCCCCAACCTAACAACACGTAATCAACAACTCGCAACTAAATTGGAAGATAAATACCTCAAACGTGGAGTAAGTGCCGGCAAAGAAGAAGTTCACGCAGCCGTAAAAAATTTGTACCACGGCTTGTATCCAAAAGCATTTTGCAAAATCTACCCCGACTATTTGGCCGGAGCAGATGGCTGGTGCAATGTAATGAGCAGCGATGGTAGTGGCACCAAATCTATACTGGCTTATTTATATTGGAAAGAAACAGGCGACCTTTCGGTTTGGCGCGGTATTGCGCAAGATGCCATTGTGATGAATTTAGATGATTTGTTATGCGTAGGAGCCACCGATAGTTTTTTACTCACCAGCATTATCAACCGCAACAAACACCAGATACCCGGAGAGGTAATAGCTGAGATTATTGCCGGTGGAAATGAGTTTGTACAGCGTATGAAAGAGTACGGAGTAAATATCTACCAAATGGGAGGCGAAACTGCTGATTTGGGCGATTGTGTGCGTACCACTACCGTTGATGCCACGATGGCTGCCCGAATGAAAAAAAGCGATTTGATTTTAACACAAAACATAAAGCCCGGAAATGTAATTATTGGATTTGCAAGCTACGGTCAAGCAGTTTACGAAGAGCAATACAACAGCGGTATTAGTAGCAACGGACTTACAAGTGCACGTCATGATTTGCTTTCTAACTATTATGCAGAAAAATACCCCGAAACATTTGATGCCGCTACCGATAGCAGTGTGGTTTACAGCGGCACAAAAAAACTTACCGATGATTTATCTGGTACTCCTTTAAACATTGGCAAAGCATTGCTTTCTCCCACCCGTACCTACACGCCCATTGTCAAAAAAATATTGCACGAATTACCCGCACAAATTACCGGGTTGATTAACTGCACCGGTGGCGCGCACACCAAAGTTTTACATTATATAGATGGGTTACGCATCATAAAAAATAACTTGCTTCCCGTGCCACCTCTATTCACACTAATTCAAAAAGAAAGCGGTACCAATTGGCAGGAAATGTACAAAGTGCTCAACTGTGGCACTCGCTTTGAGCTTTATACAGATGAAAAATGCGCGGCTATAATTATTGATATAGCCAGGTCGTTTAATGTAGAAGCACAAATAATTGGTTACACGGAGCAAGCCACAAAAGCAGAAGTTTTTTTGCAAACTCAGCATGGCACTTTTACATACAATTAGAGCTGGCTGGCATCCTTTTTTGCTAGATTACCATCTTCCTACTTCATACACACATTTTGTTATTTTTCGGACAGTTTTTAAAACCCCGCAGAGATGAGTAAACATTTCCTCAAAAGCATTTTAGTATTTATTACTATCAGTGTGTTGCAGTTGGCAGTACAAGGTCAGCAGTGCAACATCATTTATGTTACACCAACCGGTGCAGGCAGCGGTAGTGCCGGAACCAGAGCCAATCCCGCATCTTTAACCTATGGGTTAACCTTGGTAAATGCCACCAACAACATTATTTGGATGGCTGTGGGCGTGTATGATATCAACAACGAAATTCAGCTAGTGAGTAACCTTACCATAGAAGGCGGGTTTGATCCTACAAACTGGTCTAAGAGTAATGCTGCCGCTACGGTCATTCATCGTACGCCACTTAATGTATTACCAGCTCCGGCAAATGGTACTGCTGCGTTTTTAGGCCCATTTGTTTCCGGATTTCGCTTACAAGATTTAACCATAAATGTAGATGTACCTAATGGCATAGCAGCTACTGCTTATGGTATTTATCTGAACACTTGTAGTAATTACAACATCGTTCGGTGCACAGTAAATACCGTGGGTGGCTCACCTGGTGTGAATGGTGCGCCCGGTACAGCCGGTGCACCCGGTGGTAATGGAGCACCCGGAACCAATGGCGGCTTAGAGCCGGTAAAACCCGGTGGGGCAGGCGGAGTGGGAGGAAACAATGGAGGTACAGGTGCTAACTCTGGTGTACATGGCAGTGTAGGTCCTCCGGGGCAGCCCGGTGGGGGAGCATGTGGAGGTGCTGGTGGCACCACAGGTACCGGCCCATCCTGCAATTTAGGTTGCACATTTGGCAGCCCTAATTGCAATAGTGCCACACCCGGCCAACCCGGCCAACCAGGTGGAGCAGGAACAATTGGCGGAAATGGAGCAGCAGGTCCGGCTGGTGTAGTATCTGCACCAGGGTACTTTATTCCCGGTGCGGCTGCTGCAAACGGAGCTAATGGCACACCGGGTTGCGGAGGCGGTGGTGGTGGTGGTGGCGGAGGCCGCCAAAACAACGGACAAGATGATGTAGGTGGTGCAGGCGGTGGCGGTGGCGGTGGCGGCTACGGTGGCGGAGGCGGTATTGGTGGTAGCGGAGGCGGTGGCTCATTTGCCATATTTGTATATACCAATGGTGCCGGGGGCAACATTGTAGATTGTAGTTTAAATGCCGGTCCGGGTGGTTCCGGTGGTGTGGGTGGTTCCGGTGGAGTAGGTGGCTCTGGTGGTACGGGTGGTACAGGTGGTACTCCAGGTTGTGGTAATACCCCCGGTGGTAATGGAGGCGCAGGAGGTGCAGGAGGTGCCGGTGGTAATGGTGGTAACGGAGCAGCCGGATTGAGTCAAAATTTATATATCAACGGTACGGCACCCACACAATCAAACATCACCTCAGTACCCGGCAATCCTCCGGTAATAACGGTGCTCAACTATGGTTGTACAAACGCTGAGGTTCTATTTTCTACACCCGTTTCCGGCACTTGGAATTTTGGTGCAGGGGCAACCCCGGCTACCGCAACTGGTGCGGGGCCTATTGCAGTAATGTATTCTTCTGTTGGAAGAAAAACTATCACCTACAACGGAACCGTGTTTACCGATTTTGTAGGCATTTTCAATAACCAAACTACCGGCAGTACAATTACGCATACCAATATACCTGCTGTGAACGGATGCCCCGATACATTTAGCACATCTATAATAGGTTCTTTGTACGAATGGGATTTTGGAGGATCTTCAATACCGCCAGTGGCAGTAGGGCCTAACCTGCAAAATGCCCCAATGGCGTTTACAGCACCGGGTACTTATACCGTGGTAGTATGGGTTACTACTCCTTGTTGCGGCAGAGTTAAAGATTCTTTAGTGGTAAATGTTCAGCCCAATACACTTAACATTACATTGGCTGCATCGGCCAATACAATATGTGCCGGAGACCCCATCACTTACACGGCATCTCCCAATACCTATCTGCTTTACACGTTTATTGTTAACGGAAATCAGGCACAGAGTTCACCCTCGCCAACCTTTACCGCCAACGGACTGCAGCAGGGCGATAGTGTAATGGTATTGGGTTTTAACGGAATATGTTTTAGTAATCCAAGTTCGGTACTTTATCCTACAGTAAACCCCATACCATCGGTAACCATTTCCAGTTCAGATGCAGATAACATTATCTGCGGTGGCGATTTGGTAACGTTTACAGCAACACCCGCTGGTTATGATAACTACGCATTTTACAATGGCAGTTCACTTCAGCAATCGGGGTCGTCTAATATTTGGAATACCACACAACTTGGCCAAGGTAATAGTGTGTATTGTGTTGCTACCGATAACAATTGCCCTAGCAATGCCAGCAATGTAATTGTAACTACAGTGAACCCCACCCCATTTGTCACGCTATCTGTTCCATCTACCAATGTATGTGCAGGCAATAATGTTACACTCACCGCTTCCCCTCCGGGATTTGATACTTATGAATTTTTTGTGAATGGAAACAGCGTGCAAAATAGTGGGCAAAGTACCTATTCATCCGCTACCTTCAATAACAACGATGCAGTAACTGTAGTAGCTACGCAAAGTAGTTGCCCAAGTGCGCCAAGCTCTGCGGTTGTGCTTACAGTTACTCCCACACCGATAGTTACACTCAGCAGCAGCGATGCAGATAACTCTATTTGCCAAGGCGATGCGGTTACATTCACAGCTTCACCTGCGGGATATTCTTCGTATGAATTTTTTGATAATGCCACATCACTCCAAAATTCTGCGGCCAACACTTTTACTACAAACTTGTTGTTGAATGGAAACAGTGTAACGGTAGTTGCCACTAACAATGGTTGCCCAAGCTCTCCAAGCTCTGCCATCGTTACGGCAGTACAATTAGCGCCAGTAGTAAATGCAGGTGTTGATGCCTCGGCTTGTATAGATGCGGGCACACAAACCCTCACAGGTTTTTCACCGGCTGGTGGCGCGTGGACAGGCACCGGAATCACTAATAGCACCGGTACGTTTGAACCCACTACATCCGGAGCGGGTTCATGGTCTTTGGTATATTCCTTTACAGACGTAAGCACCGGTTGCAGTGGACGCGATAGCATATTGTTTAATGTGTATGCATTGCCCAATATAGGATTGCCTGCCTCTACTAACATTTGTGAAGGGGGCAGCACCGTGCTTAGTGCTAACGGTGGTGTTTCATACACATGGAACCCCACAACAGATTTAAGCAACGGAAATGTGGCTAACCCTACTGCCAATCCGGCATCTGCAACCACTTATACGGTATCAGTTACCGATGCTAACAACTGTAGCAATACAGCAAGTATTACAGTTAATGTGAATCCAAATCCGGTACCATCGTTTACGGTACAAAATGTTTGTCAAGGCGAAGTGAGCGCAATAGCCAACAACACTACACCGGCCAATGCTACATACAACTGGAATTTTGGAGACGGAAGTTCCTCGACTTCTTCTACACCCAATCATACGTATGCATCAGCGGGAAATTATACTATAGTTCTTACCGCTTCGTTAGGAAGTTGCAGTGCAATATTTAGTGCAAACACAACTGTTAACCCCTCAGCAGTAGCCGCATTTACGGCCAATCCGCTCGTGGGGTATAATGATGCCAGTTCACCAATCACTTTTACCAATACATCGCAAAACAGCGATACCTGGTCGTGGACATTTGGTGATGGCAGCAACAGCACAGCAGAATCACCGGTTCATTTTTATAGTGAACATGGAACATACACTGTCAGCTTAACTGCTTCTAACCAGTTTGGTTGCAGTAGTACTGTTGCTCAAACCAACTACATACAAATTTTTGAGCTGCCCCGTGTGTATATACCCACTGCCTTTTCACCCAATGGAGATGGAGCAAACGACATTTTGCATATTATCACATCCGGCACCAAGTATTTCAACTTTAAGTTATACAACCGCTGGGGCGAAAAGGTATTTGAAACCAACAATTCTTTGGATGGATGGGATGGTATATACAAGGGAGTTGCACAGCCAATGGGGGTGTTTACCTATACCCTTAATGCCGCTTTTGATGATAATACAACACGCCTGCTAAAGGGAACCATCACCTTGCTACGTTAACTATTTGTTAGAATTACAATTTAGAATTTGTTACTTTGATAGGTATTTATGACATTCACACGCTTTTAATTATTATTCACTAAATAAAAATCCAAAAAACACACAATGAAAAAGTTTTACTCTTTCTTTCTTCTTATGGCTGTAGCAGGTTATGCCAACAGCCAATGTACTATTGATAACACCAATACGCAGTTTTTTAGCCCCACGCCAGATAATGTACCCTGTGCTAAAGTAGGAACACCTTATGATGAAACACTGCAACTGTATATCCCTACAGAAGAAGTAGTTACTATCTCTGGTTTTTCTATTACGGTTTACATTGACTCAGTTGTGTTAAACAGCATAACAGGTCTTCCTAATGGTTTAAGCTATGTGTCAAACCCTGCAGGGCCTACTTTTTTGCCAGGCACTAATGGATGTGGACGCACTACTGGTACTACCAACGATCCGGTGGGAAATTACCCCATTGCTTTCAACGGACTCATCTATATAAATGCAACTGTACCCGGTTTTGGTACCATAGATACCAACCTTACTATTCAGCAGTACATACAGCAGAAATACGGGAAAACCTTTTCTATAGATGTAGTAGCCAACGGAGCACAATGTACTGCCACCGGTATTGGTAACGTTTCAACTCATCTTAATGCCGAAGTAAAGGTGATGCCTAACCCCAGCAAAGGCGTTTTTACGTTGAGCATCCAAGCAGCTAGCCGCCTGAATGGAACAGTATCTATTTTAGATGTTACAGGCCGCACTGTTTATGCCGAAGCTATAGATTTAATTGGCGGTTACAATCAGCAACTTAACCTTAGCAACCAGCCCAAGGGTATTTATACTTTACTAATTAAAAGCGCTGAAGGAGTTATCACAAAGTCAATTTCTATTGAATAGTTTTCAATCTAGACTAATCATTGAAGGGGGCTGCCGTAGGTAGCCCCCTTTTTTTTTGATGCAGGTCATAATGCGACTTTTAAGATATTGCACCATTATAGTTAATTTCACCATTGCCTGTTTTGCAACGTATTAACGCCTTACAGTTTTTTCATATAGTCCGCTACGCTGCTTTTGTGCTGCTTGGTGTGGTATTGGCTAAGGGTGGGTTTTCGCTTGCTCAGATTGGGGCTTATGAAAACCTGATTTTTACTTCGGGGTTGGTTACTTTTTTTGGGGTAGGTGCAGTAACAAACGCCCTGCTGTCTTTGTATGGCAGAGCTGATGAAGAGCAAAAAAACAATCTGCTATACAACACATTTTTGATGTTGTTGGGTGGTAGCATCTTAGTTTCTTGCTTGCTCTTATGCTATGCAATGCTACCACTTCGGTTTGTTGAAGAAAGAGAGATTACTCAAACAGGTAATAGCACAGTGGCATTATTGGCAGGGGCATACATATTGTTTAATGTTCCTGCGTTTATCAATGAGTATTTATTGTATTTACGGGGCAGGTACCAGGCATTGGTTGGCTACGCCATAATTAGTGCAGTGGCAACAGTGCTGCTCGCTATACTGCTGTTTAGTTTAACCAACCAAGAACCTCTTTTTGCAGCTGCTTATGCATTTACTTCGGTGGCTGTTGGCAAGTTTATTTACTCCTTATACCTTTTAAAAAGATATGCAATTTATAGACCTAACTATGCTTTGCTCCAGCAGCACATTAGGATGGCACTACCACTTTTGTTTGCGCTGCTTATCAGCGGCTCTTCCGAATATGTAGATGGTTGGATAGTGGGGGAGTATTTTTCGAAAGAGCGTTTCGCCATCTATCGCTATGGAGCTAAAGAACTGCCAGTACTACTGATTGTGGCCAATACATTCAGTGCGGCTATGTTGCCGGTGGTATCGGCAAATCTACAAAATGGCCTGGAAGTAGTTAAAAAAGGAAGTGCAAAAATGATGCATTGGATGTTTCCGCTTACCATAGTACTGCTGCTAATTAGTAGATATGCTTATCGTTACGTGTTTTCTGCGGAGTTTGAGGAGGCACATTTGGTGTTTGATGTTTATCTATTGCTAATTATTCCCCGTTTGGTTTTTCCACAAAGCATTTTGACTGCATTGGGGAAAACAAAGTACATACTGATGAGCTCTGTAATTGAAATAATACTCAACACTTCGCTCAGTTTGGTTTTTGCGTATTGGTGGGGTTTAAAGGGAATTGCTCTGGGCACTTTGGTGGCCTTTTGTGCAGACAAGTTGTTTTTGGCGACCGTTTGTTATCTCAAAGAAGGCATCAGCCCGAAGAAGTACATCCCCATAAAAATACTGATGCTTTACAGCATAGCTGTACTGAGTTGTTATGTACTCAGCACATTTGTTTTTAGCGGTTAAGAGTTTTTTACAATAATGGTTTCTATCACATTGGCCACATCTTCGCATTTATCGGTAGCGGTTTCCATGTTAGAAAGTATCTCTTTTAGTTTTAATACTTCTACCGGATTGGTTTCGGTTTCAAACAAGCTGGCTATGGCTGTATCAAACACGTCATCAGCATGGTTTTCTAAACTGTTGATGCGTACAATGGCTTCGCGTACACGCACGGCATTGCCCATATCTTTCATGTTAATGATGGCCACCTGAATTTCTTTGGCAGAATGCTCAATAATCTCCGCCAGTTTTTTCATACTGCTGCTGGCTTCACCTATGCGGTACAAATCAAACCGCTTGGCTGAGCCGTGGATGTAATCCGCAATGTCGTCTAAAGAGGAGGCGAGGTAAGAAATATCTTCCCGGTCAAACGGGGTGATGAAGTTGGTGGAGAGCTCTAAAAAAATCTGGTGCGTAAGTTCGTCACCCACATGCTCTAAGTCAGATATTTTTTTCAACAGCTCTGAGCGTTTTTCTATGGGTGCATTCACCATTTCTGAAAATACTCTTGAAATTTCTACCAGATTGCCGCTGCTCTGCTCAAACAGTTTAAAGAAATTCTTATCTTTTGGTACCAGGAATGAGAATAGATTATTGAATGCCACTTGAAATTATTTATGATGATTAACAGGAATAAAAGTACGTTTATATTAACTAAACGTTAGCGTTAATGCGGCTATGTGAGTAACTTGTAAGAATGCGTTAGTTTCTCAAAAAGTGAATGTAGCTCGGCACGGCTTCTTGCAATGTGCGGAAAGGTGTGGCGTAACCTGCAGATTTTAGTTTACGCATATCTGCTTGTGTATAATATTGGTACTTGTCGCGGATATCAGTGGGTATATCTATGTACTCTATGCTTGGTGTAATTGCCAATGCGGCAAACACCGCTTCGGCCAATTGATTAAAAGTTTGCGCTTTGCCGGTGCCCAGATTGTAAATTCCATTATGAGAACTACCAGTCTTGTATTGACTGTACAACCAAATACATACTTGGGTTACATCATCTACATCAATAAAGTCGCGTAGTTGTTCGCCATCTGCAAAATCAGCGTGGTGGCTTTTAAACAGCTTTACTGCTCCTGTTTGTGTAATTTGTTGGTAAGCATGGTAAACAACCGAAGCCATGCGCCCTTTGTGTTGCTCGCGTGGGCCATACACATTAAAAAATTTTAAACCGCACCAAAAAGGAGGATTTTCTTTTTGGTGCAGTACGTGCAAGTCAAAAAGTTGTTTGCTGAGCCCGTATGGGTTGAGTTGCTTCAGTAAGTGAACTAACTCATGTGCATCCGAGAATCCATTCTCGCCCAAGCCGTAAGTAGCGGCAGACGATGCATAGACGATGGGTATTTGTTTGGCCGTGCAAATTTCCCAGAGTTGTTTGGAGTAGCTGAGGTTAAGTGAATCTAAAACCCTAAAGTTAAACTCTGCGGTATCGGTGCGGGCACCCAAGTGAAAAATAAATTCTACTTCACTGGAGTTTTCGTTTAGCCAATCAACAAAAATATCGCGGTGTATTTTTTGAGAATAAACTGCACCAAACAGATTGAAGTGTTTTGCCGTAGTCTCGAATTCATCCACAAGTATCAAATCTTCATGTCCTGCAAGGTTGAGCGCATGTACTAAGTTAGACCCAATAAAGCCGGATGCTCCGGTTACTACTATGCTCATTGTACCACTATTTTTTTGCGAAGGTTCTCATCAGTCACAACATATATGCCTGGCAACAGCCCGGGGCTAATGGTGGCGGCATCGCCATTGATAGTATGTGTACCTATTTTTTCGCCCATCAAGTTGTAAATTGAAACTACATGCTGAAAAACAGTTTTAGGAAACCGAAGATTTAGCGCTTGCCCTTGAGTTACCGGATTGGGGAACAAAGTGAAGAAGGGCTCTGCATTCAATGACGATTGTAATCCGGCAGGTGGCGGAAAGTCTTTGCGCACTTTTATTGAATCAATATCTACGTAATAACTACTGCCTTTGCCGTGCCTTGCCCAAAACTTAAACTTTACCGTTTCGCCTTGATGGCCACTGAGGTTAAAATCAATTTTTTTGAAGTTGAGCGAAGCGAGGTGGTTGGTAGAGTCAATGGTATAAATAGGAGAGAAGTTTAAACCATCATCGCTCATTGATAACACCAGCTTGTCGGTGGTTAGATTTTTTTCGGTAGATGGATAGATGAGTTCATCTACCAAGCGGTACCAAAAAATAATTTGGATGTAATCATCTAAGGGGCCTACCCAATCGGTTACCACACTATCCTCTTTATCGCCACCGCTTATCAGCCCGGAAATTCCTTTATCGTCATTTAATCCGTGATAATTCATTACTGCCATATCGCCATTCCATCCGGTGGGAAGTTGACCGCTTAATACGTTGCTAAAGCCAATGTCCAGCGGATAGTTTTGCGCATGTAGCACAACGGGCAGCGCACACAGTAGAGCAATTAGGAGTTTCATCAGTTCAGTTTTTCCGGCTTCTTGGTAGCGTGTAGTAAATATGCTTTAATAAAATCATCTAAATCTCCATCCAGTACGGTTTCTGCTTGCGAGGTTTCGTGCTCTGTGCGGGTGTCCTTTACTAATTTGTAGGGATGCAATACATAATTTCTGATTTGTGAACCCCATTCGTTTTTCAACTTTGTCCCTTCCAATTTATCGCGCGCTTCATTTATTTTTTGCAACTCCATTTCGTAGAGTTTTGATTTGAGCATTTGCAAAGCACGGTCGCGGTTATCGTGCTGTGAGCGGGTAATTTGGCAAGTGACCACTATGCCAGTGGGCAAGTGTTTCAGCCGCACTGCTGTTTCTACTTTGTTTACGTTTTGCCCACCGGCACCACTACTTCTAAAAGTATCCCACTCTAACTCACCATCCGGAATTTTGATTTCAATGGTGTCGTCCACCATCGGATATACAAATACGGAGGCAAATGAAGTTTGCCGCTTGCCCTGCGCATTGAATGGCGAAATGCGCACCAACCGATGTACTCCGTTTTCGCCTTTCAAAAAACCGTACACAAAATCGCCTTCAATTTCTAATGATACAGAGCGAATACCCGCTACATCATCATCGGTGCGCTCTACTTCGGTAATTTTAAATCCGTGTTTTTCGGCCCACATCACATACATGCGCAATAGCATTTGTGCCCAGTCGCAACTTTCGGTGCCACCGGCTCCGGCATTAATTTCCAGTATGGCGCTAAGCTGGTCTTCAGAGTGGCTGAGTGTGGAGCGAAACTCTAATTCGTCCACACTCTTCAGTGCATTTTCATAAGCGTGTTTGAGTTCAGTATCTGTGGCCTCTCCGGCTTCAAAAAAATCGCGGTACACCACCGTGTCTTCGTATGCTTTTTGTGCTTCTTCAAAAACACTTAGCCAACTCTTGTTTACTTTTATTTCCTTTAAAAGTTCTTCCGCTTTTTTGGGATTATTCCAAAAATCGGGGTGCAGTGTGGTTTGTTCGTCTTGTAGTAGTTTGAGTTTGCGGTTATCTATGTCAAAGAAACCTCCTCAGCGCCTCTAAACGGCTCCTTATAGCATTAATGTTTTCGCTGGTCATGTCTAAAATTTGTGCTGCGAATATAAATAAGCGCTACACACTGCCACAAAGTAGAAAAGTAGCTGATTTGTTTTTGCTTAGCGGCTGTGAAATGGCTCAATTACATTACCCTTCTTCATCGCGCATATCGCTACAAATACAAGCACGATATAGGCGGTATACATTTTTTGTTGCAGCACACAAAACACGGTGATATTGCGTTTGACATTGGTGCGCACAAGGGCGGCTATCTCTACTGGATGCAAAAACAAATTGGCGTGAGAGGAAAGGCAGTGGCGTTTGAGCCGCAGCGAAATTTGTATAGAAACTTATTAGAGTTGAGGCAAAATTTTAGCTGGAATAATGTGACGATTGAAAATTTAGCGCTGAATGATGTGGTGGAGCAAAGTCAACTTTTTATTCCAACTACAAAACAATCTGGATCATCGCCCGGTGCCCGCTTGATGGCGGATGTTACCACTGCTGATGGCCGATTACAAAGCATTAGAACCATTACATTAGATGAGTATTGTTTGCAAAACAACCTTGCGCCCAACTTTTTAAAAATTGATGTAGAGGGAAATGAATGGAATGTATTGAAAGGTGCAGCAAGCGTATTGGCAAAGTGCAAGCCCACCATATTGATAGAGATAGAGGCACGCCATGTGGGAGAAGATGTTGCCCTAAACACGTTTGAATGGATAGAACAACATGGCTATAAGGGATATTTTTTAGCTGGCAAGCAAATGCTGCCGTTAAGCAGTTTTTCTTTTAGCAAGCATCAGAATCTTAATAACAAAAAAGCGTACTACAATAATTTTGGTTTTGTACCCTCTCAAAATAAATGAGAGAATAAGCCATCGCGCAACTTGGGTTCAAACCAGGTGCTTTTTGGCGGCATCACCTTTCCGCTATCGGCTATGTCCATCAATTGTTGCAGCGAAACCGGATAGAGTGCAAATGCCACCTGCATTTCTCCGTTATCTACCCTGCGTTGCAGCTCCGCCAGCCCACGAATGCCACCTACAAAATCAATGCGCTTATCGGTACGCGGGTCTTGTATGCCGAGTAATGGCCCTAAGATGTTCTCTTGTAAAATAGTAACATCTAAAATGCCTATGGGGTCTTGTTGAACGATATTGGGCTTTGCAGTTAGGGTGTACCATGTGTTGTTGAGGTACATCGAAAATTCGTGAAGTGATTTTGGAATCCGGATTTCGGAGGATGGATTGGAAATTTCAAACTTGGCTGCTATTTGTTCCAGAAAATCTTTTGCGTTGTAGCCGTTCAAATCTTTAACCAAGCGGTTGTAGTCCATAATGGCCAATTGCTTATCCGGAAACAATACTGACAAGAAGTAATTGTATTCTTCGGTGCCCGTATGGTTTACATTTTGCTCGCGCAGGCGCAGGCCTACTTTGGCTGCTGAAGCAGTGCGGTGGTGCCCATCGGCAATGTAAGTAAACGGAATTTCTTTTTCAAACAAATGAACAAGTGCATTAATGTGTTGCTCATTATCTATTAACCATACGGCATGTTTTACACCATCAGCGGCTGTAAAATCATAAACCGGCAAATTTTGCTTGACTACTTGTTGTATAATTTCATTCACCGATTTGTTTTCCGGGTAAGTGAGAAAAATAGGGCCTACATGCGCTTGCACTGTTTCCATGTGTCTTATGCGGTCTTCTTCTTTTTCGGGTCGGGTGAACTCATGTTTTTTTATCACATTATTAAAGTAATCATCAATACTGCTGCAAGCCACCAAACCCACTTGTTGGCGGCCATTCATAGTTTGCGCGTAGATGTACAACAGTGGTTTTTCCTCTTGTATCAAAACTCCATCGGCAATTAGCTTCTTAAAATTTTCTGCCGCCTTATCATATACTTCTTGCGCGTGCTCATTAGTGCCGGCAGGCATATCAATCTCTGCGCGGCTTACATGCAAAAAAGAATATGGATTGCCTGCCGCCATCTGCGCGGCTTCTTTCGAGTTCATCACATCGTAAGGCAAAGAAGCAACAGCCGAGGCCCACTCAGGTTTTGGCCTTACTGCACTAAAAGGTTTAATGATAGACATGGGTAAAATTTACTGCAATGATATATGTTCATCATCTATAAACAACTGCGCTGCAATGCCATCGGCATAAAGCTTTCCGGCATCTGTCAAGCGCAGTAGATCATTTTCTAAAGTGTAGCAATGTTCATCAACAGTTTTCAAGTTACGCCTCATCAAATTCGAAATCTGAAATCCGAAATCGGAAATATTTACCCCCCACTTGGTTCGCAAACCGGTCATTATTTTTTCATTTACGGCTTGTGCCGGGGTCAGTGTTTCTTGCTCGAAGGCGCGCTGTCCTTTTCTTAAGCTGTTAATATAGGTAAGGTTGTTACTCACATTCCAGCTTCGTATGGTTCCGTTGTATGAATGAGCCGATGGGCCAAGCCCCAGGTATTTTTTACCTAACCAATAATTACTGTTGTGTATGGCATAGGCATCTGGCTTTGCAAAGTTTGAAATTTCGTACTGCTCAAATCCATGCTTCTTCATTTCGCTTAATAGTATCTCAAAATGCTTAGCCGATTGTACATCATCTACAGGGGCAAGTTGTTTTTTCCTGATTTTGTTTTCTAAAACAGTTTTGGGTTCTACTGTTAGTGCATACGCAGAAATATGTGGCACATTAAGTTGAAATGCGGTACCCAGATTTTGAAGCCACTGTTCATTATTCATTGTGGGAGTGCCATAAATCAGATCAATAGTAATGTTGCTAAATCCGGCATCTTGTACCCGCTTCACGGCTTCGGTAGCTTCAGTAGCCGTATGTGCGCGGTTCATATACCTCAAGTCATCTTCAAAAAAAGATTGTATGCCAATCGAAAACCTATTTACACCTAAGTCAGCTAAACCACTCAAATACTTTCTATCTTTCAAATCATCGGGGTTAGCTTCAATAGTAAACTCCAATAAATGGTGGAGAGCGTAAACACTACCCAGCGCATCAATAATCAATCGCCAATCTTCAATAGTTAATAATGTAGGGGTACCACCTCCAAAGTAGATTGTTTCTACCGGCTCAGCTTCCAGATAGCTTTTTGTCAGCTCAATTTCTGCTAATAATGCTTCAATAAACTGCACTTTGTTTTGTAGCGAGGTGCTGAAATAAAAGTTGCAGTAATTGCACGCCTGTTTGCAAAAGGGGATATGAATGTATATACCAGCCAAACTATTTATTGATGCGATGTAAAATGAAGGTGCATTTTATGCGTTATCTTCGCGCAAAGTAATGCGTTTATTTTTTATCATACTCCTGCTTAGTTTTTGGTGCGTGGCTGTGGCGCAGCGTACATTTGTTTTGCGGGTAGCAAATACAGATAAGCCAACTTCATTTTTTGAAGGGAGGTTTAGCTACAAAACTTTACACAAAGATTCATCTGAAGCGCTAACAGAGCTAAGTAAGTTAATACTGAAAATTCAAAATGGCGGATACCTTGCAGTTTCTGTAGATAGTGTGTGCGTAGATTCGGTGTCTGTTCAAGCGCATATTTATGTAGGAGAAAAATTGGAGAAGCTGTTGCTCAGCAGTGGGAACGTAGAGTCTGCTTTGTTGGCGGAGTCAAATACCAAGCAAAAGTTAAATGCACAAAAACCGGTAACGCTTACCGAAGCTAATACTATTAAAGAAAAGATACTTCGCTCTTGCGAGAACAACGGTTACCCATTTGCAGCTATCCGTTTAGATAGCATAATACCTAATGCAGCATTTTATGAAGCCGCTTTGAAATTGGAGAAAAATGATTTGATATTGATTGACACCCTACGCATAAACGGCAAAACAAAAGTAAAGCGTATGTTTTTGCGGAGCTACCTAGGCATCAAAACAGGCAAGCCATACAATGAAACAAATATCAGACGCATTACTCAACGCATTAATGAACTTCAGTTTGTAGAGTCCATTCAACCGCACCAGGTTGAATTTCAAAACGGCAAAGCCACCGTCAATCTCTTTTTGCGCGACCGCAAAGCCAGTCAGTTTAATTTTCTACTTGGTTTATTGCCCGGCAGTAGCGGCCAAAAATTATTGGTAACCGGTGAAGCGCGTTTTCATTTGTTCAGTTTATTGGGTCTTGGCGAAGAGTTTTTTATTGAATGGCAAAAGCTACAACCCAAAACACAACGACTGGACGCGCGTGTTAGCTTTCCGTACCTTGCCGGATTGCCTTTGGGCATCAATGCCAAATTTGAATTGTACAAACGCGATACCACCTATATAGACCTGGATGGGGACTATGGCATACGCTACCAGTTGCTTGGCAGCAATTATGTGCAGGCATCTTACCGTCAGCGCTCTACCATAATATTGAATGTAGATACCGCCCGAATTAAAACAACCCGCACGCTGCCTGGCAACTTAGATGTATCGTCCAATGAGTTTGCGTTAGAGTATTTTCTACAGCAGTTGAATTACCGGTTTAACCCGGTGAGTGGTTATGTGTTGCGGTTTAGTGGTTCTGCCGGAGTTAAGCAGATTAAAAGAAACAATACTATAGCAACCCTAAAAGACGAAGTTAGTGGAAATACCTTTGGAGAGCTTTATGATACTATACGGCTCAAATCTTTTCAATGTAGAGTAGGTTTGGCCATTGACAAATACTGGAAACTCGCTAACCGGCACACTATTAAAACAAACATAGAAGGGAAGTATTTCTTCAGTCGCAGAATTTTTACAAACGAAATGTTTCGGTTGGGAGGCACCAACTCTTTGCGTGGGTTTGATGATCAATCAATTTTTACACCATACTATGTAATGGCCAATGTAGAGTACCGTTTTTTGCTTTCAAAGAATTCATACTTTGGCGCGTTCTTCAATGCTGCCATGGTACAGGATGTTCGGTATTCTACATTTAAAAATGATTTCCCGTTTGGTTTTGGTGTAACCGGTGCCATAGAAACCAAAGCCGGTATATTTGGCATTACCTATGCTATGGGCCGGCAATTAGGAAATAAGCTAACCTTCAATGATTCAAAAATTCATATTGGGTACGTCAATTATTTCTAAGTGAAAAATATTTTACTGCTTTTGGGTTTGTTGTTTTGCGCTCAATCGCTTTTTTGCCATCTGCCAGAGAGCATAGCGTCTGATACTACCGGGTTAGTTGCCTTCAATACTGATTCTGTACAGCGTGCACAATATTTAAAAGACTCAATAGAGTCAGATTATTTTGCGAAGAACTACACCGGCAGCTTGCTTTTGAATTCAGCCGGTAAAGCGCATAGGTATGATGTGCAGCAGCTATCTCCGCACGGAAGTAATAAGTACGTTTTTTTTGTATTGGTAGTTTTGCTCTGTGCTGTTACGTACGTCAAAACAGCTTTCAATAAAGAACTGAGCGATTTGTTGCAATCATTGGTAAACAGTAATATGGCTCAACAGGTGCTTCGCACGCAAACATCAGAGATTACTCTCTCATCATTTCTTTTACACCTTAACTTTATTTTAGTTATGAGTTTGTATGTGCGATTTATTCTTGTCAAAATTTTTGGTGTAAACACTTTAGAAAATTTCACTTCCATACTCTTTCTCATTTTTTTATTCACATTTTTTTACATCGCAAAGCTTTTTGCCATTCAAGTTAGTGGATATGTTTTTGAAATGAAACAAGCTGCTGAAGAATATGTATTTATTTTTTCAACTATTTGCAAAACCCTCGGTCTGTCGCTGATTCCGGCTCTATTTGTTTTTTACACAGCACCCGGAAAATATTTATACATAGTGTATTATTTAACTTTGTTTGTTTGCTTAATTTTTCTTATATTGTTGTTATGGAGAGTGTTATCCACATCGTATAAATTGATGTACAGAAGTATATATCATTTTATTATTTACGTTTGTACACAAGAAATAGCAATGCTGTTTCTATTTATCAAATTGTTAACCAAAACAGTTTCCTAACCATGGCAACAAAGAAAAAAGCTGCGGCTAAAAAAGTAGCCAAGAAAGCGGCTAAAAAGCCTGCGAAGAAAGCGGCTAAGAAAGTAGCAAAAAAAAAGAAGTAGTTAAATCTGCTGCTTTCGCTAAGCCCGCTGTCCGCAAAGCCGTTTCAAGGAAACAGGCCAAGGACAGTAAAACATCCAACAGTAGAAGCGCTCTATCTAAAAAGGCCGATGTGACATCGCCTGAGAAGAGCGCTTCTTCTTTTATTAAAAGTTCCAAGAAGCAGCCGAAATCAAAAAGCAACACCTCTACAGTTGCTAAGCCGGTATCTGCGCAACCGACAGTATCTAAGCCACAAATCATCATTCCACAACGGGTGGAAACCAATTATCAGGACTATATCTCTAAAGAACCCAAAACCAAAATAAAGCATGTGTTAGTAGCGCAACCAAAGCCCGAAGGGCCTAAGTCGCCATATTTTGATATGGAAGCGCGTACTAAAGTGAAGTTTACTTTCAAGCCATTCATTACTGTAGAGGGCGTACCGGGAAAAGATTTTAGAAAACAGCGAATTGTTTTGAATGACTACGGTGGAATAATTTTTACCAGCCGAAATTCAATTGATCATTTTTTCCGTATTTGCGAAGAGCTGCGTGTAAAAATGAGTCAGGAAACAAAATTTTTCTGTACCAGCGAAGCTATTGCACTTTATTTACAGAAGTACACACAGTACAGAAAGCGTAAAGTTTTTTTTGGTGACTTGCACAATAACAAAGAGTTGCGAATGCTGCTTATGAAGCATAGAGACGCAACTCGCTTTTTGTATATATGTGCAGAAGTACGGAAGGATGAAATACCGGCCTTCATGCAAGCCAATAACTTTAATTATGCCGAAGGGGTGATGTATCGCACAGTGCCAAACGATTTAAAGGATGTTAACTTAGAACAATACGACATTCTGCTGTTCTTTAGCCCAACCGGTATACATTCCTTGTTTCACAATTTTCCGAAGTTCAAACAAGGAAATCTTAAGATTGGCGTGTACGGAAAAACTACCGCTGATGCAATTATTGAGAAGGGATTAAAACTACACCTTATGGCACCACTGCCAAACAATCCAACTATTATTACTGCATTAGAGAATTATATGAAAGACGCGAAGTAGAACATTTTACAGGGAACTGATTGGATAGCAGCTACTGTTTACCGGTGGCTGCTTCTGTTTTTGTACCAATCAGTTTTTCTAACAGATAGTTTCTGGTTAGCCGTAGTAGTTGTGTTGGATTTTTTAGTATACAAATGAGCTGCAATCCATGCAGCTATATTCATTTCATCTTCGTTTTCAGAGTTTAGTAATTCCGGATTGTAATGCTTACCTACAAAATGAGTATCAAATTCACCGGATACAAAGTTTGGATGCTGCAAAACAAACTGCCCGAAACGAAGCGTATTTTTTACACCTACTATTTTGTAATCTTGTATGGCGCGCAGTAATCTGCTAATGGCCTCAGAGCGATCTTTGCCATAACCAATGAGTTTAGCTAACATAGGGTCATAGTAAATCGGAATTTCCATTCCTTCCTCATAACCATCATCTACTCTTACACCCGGGCCTTCGGGCTTTTTATATTGTTGGAGCTTACCAATATCGGGTAAAAAATTGTTGAGAGGGTCTTCTGCATACACTCTGAGTTCTACGGCATGTCCACGTATTTCTATTTCTTCTTGCTTGAAACTCAACTTTTCTCCACGTGCAATTTTTATCTGCTCTTTTACTAAATCAATCCCTGTTATCATTTCTGTTACCGGATGCTCCACCTGTAAGCGGGTATTCATTTCCAAAAAATAGAAATTAAGTTGTTCATCTACCAGAAACTCAACAGTACCTGCGCCAATGTAGGCACAACTCTTGCCAACCATTACCGCTGCTTCGCCTATAGCTTTTCTTTTTTCCGGGGTAAGGCAAGAACTGGGGGCTTCTTCAACCACTTTTTGATGTCTGCGCTGTACGGAACATTCTCGCTCAAACAGATGAACGATGTTGCCATAGTTATCGCCAAGTATCTGCACCTCTATATGTTTGGGCGAACCCACATACTTTTCTATAAACACACTGCTATCGCCAAAAGAGTTGAGTGCTTCGCTTTGTGCGCGTTGCATTTGCTCTTCTAACTCTCCGGCATTGTTTACCACCCGCATACCTTTGCCACCACCTCCGGCACTTGCTTTTATCAATATTGGGTAACCAATTTCAGCACCAATCTGTTTTGCCTCCTCAACGGTATTTATAGCACCTTCACTCCCGGGTACCATTGGTATGTTGAATTTTTTAGCAGCTTCTTTAGCTGCCAGTTTGCTGCCCATTATCTCAATAGAGTCAGGTGTGGGGCCAATAAATGTAACACCGGCTTCTTCAACCAACTTTGCAAACGCTGCGTTTTCACTCAAAAATCCGTAACCGGGATGTATGCCATCTACTCCTAAACTTTTGGCTACCGCTACAATTTTTTCACCACACAAATAACTTTCTTTAGATGGAGCAGCGCCAATACACACCGCTTCATCGGCATAGCGTACATGTGGTGAATTTCTATCGGCTTCAGAATATACGGCAACAGTTTTTATGCCCATTTCGCGGGCGCTCTTCATCACTCTAAGAGCTATTTCACCTCGGTTGGCTACTAAAATTTTTTTCATAGTTCTTTATAAATCGTTTTTAGGATATCGGGCTAATGTAGCAAACGCAGCCGATGTATGTAATCTGTGTAGCAATAGCTAAAACAAAAAAGCCACACCTAAACGATGTGGCTTTTCTATTTGGATTAATAGTAAGGTCTACTTGTTAGAGCCGGCTTTTAAGCCAGGGTGTGGAGCAGGTGGGTTGCTATTGCCCGACTCACCATCGTTAGCATAGCGGAACTCTACCTTATTTTTCATTTTCTTTTCGTAAGCAGTACCGGTAGCTGCTTTTTTACCGCCTTGGTATTTCACTATAAATCTATCGCGAGATATACCATACTTCTCTACCAAATAATCAACTGCTGCATTGGCTCTGTTCCAAGCTAACTGCTCATTGTATTTTTGGTCATTGCGCGACTCATCAAATCCGGTTACTACCAACTTCATATCGGGGCACATTTGCATGCGCTCTGCAATTTGGTGTAAGTTGCCGTAGAACTGAGGGTCTAGGTAGTATTTATCATCTTCAAACACTACAGCAGGTAACTCAATTTTAGAGCAGTCATAACCGCTGCCGCCTTTTTTGCCTTTGCCACTATTTGGTCCGCCCGGTCCATCAGGGCCATCACTAAAGCCGGTGGTATCGCAGCATGGGTTTGGTGGAATAATAGCAATACCAAATGAATCAACCGGATAGCCGGGAGCAGAGAATGGCTCTTTATCATCACAATCAATTATTCCGTCTTTGTCGCTATCCAATGCACGGCCTTTGGTATCAACAGGGCAATCTTTTTTGGTGTTTGGTTCTTTGTCTAACCAGTTAGGCACACCATCATCATCATCATCCTTCTTCAGGTCATCTGCAATGCTGGCGGGGTTTACTTCTCCTAATTTTTTGTAGGTGTGGTGTACCGGGTTCAGCCAGTATAGTGGCTCTGTACGTTTTTTACCTAAGTGAAACAATAGGTTGATAGAAGTGTACGAAAGGTTATCCAAATCTCTTGTAAATCCATTGTGCACATCTTGCTGCCAACGGTAGCCATCTAACAAATCGCTGCCTGAAATAATTATACGCTCTTCTATGCCCAATGTCATCCATTTAGTTACGTGAAATTGAATACCGCCTCCCACAGTGCCCGATGGCAAAAATCCCCACCCTTTAATTCCGGGTACGTTGTTTTCTCGCTCGGCCTTGCTTTCATATTTTCCATCTAAAATATTATCTAAACGTTTTAGGGCTTCCTTTCGCTTGTCTAAAGCTGCGGTTACATTGTTATTGGCTGTGGCGTTGTAAAAGAGAGAATGTACGTGAGAAAAATCATGCACATCGCCATTTGAATTTAGCGCATCCATGTATGTGGTATATATGGCCGCGCTTGCACCGCCTAAAAGGTAGAAGCTGATAATATTTCTTTCTTTATGAAAGTTGATATTCCCAAAACTCAAAACCCCTGCTACATGAACCTCATGCATGTAAGTGCGGTAGTTGTAGAAAAACATTTTGTTCATGTTCAATGAGTCTGTAGTGTTCTGTTTCATCAAACGGGGGTTGTTCCAGTAATTTACTCGAGAGTCATAACGCCCGCGCAAAGCTTGGTTAAACTGTAAGTTTTCATCCGGTTCCCAGTTGCGGCCGGTAGTCATATAAAAGTTGTAGCCAAACCGGATAGAACCCATGTAGCCAAACGCCTTGCGCACTGTAAAGCCGGCACCAATATTTTGAATTAGCCCTTTAATGTGCACATACGGTTTCACATCACCACTAATGAATGCAGACCCAAAGTTTATTCCCAACTCCCACTGATTTTTTGGCTTTGCAGGGAAGAGATACTGATTGTTGATATAGGATTGCTGTTGCTTTTCGCGCTTTTTACCCTTTTGGTAAACTGCAGAATCTTGATCGTAGCTGGGTTGTAATGGTGTGGAAATATCGCGTCTTTTGTAGAAATTATGTTGCGAGGCCTCCATATCGGGTTTAAAAAACTCGGTTTGGTTTTGGCGATCTTTCACCTTGGCACCATCGTCTTTTTTCTCAGGGCTTGTTTCTGTGTTTTCAGTCTTTTTTGCCTTCTTATCAGCGCCATTTTCAGGGGCTTCGTTCTGGGCATTAACAAATACCGGAGTGAACAAGGCCAACATCAACAAAGTAGTAGTAAATTTATTTGTCATAAGTCAGGTTTCTATGAGAATTCAGTTAATGTACGGCATGAATACGGATTGAAAGCCATATACACGATACCTCGCAAATAAAACAAAAATGTTCTTTACAGCAAACCTTTTTTAGGGTTAAAGTATAACCAGATGGCCGGATTATTTCTGCACAGAAAATTCTGCAACATTTTCTTGGTGTTTATTGCACAAACTGTGGCGGGTTTTTTTCTACTTTGGCGCCATTTTAATAAACGGTAAACACCAGCCCCCCCTGCATGGCATTATTTAATTTCCTGACTCAAGAAATAGCCATAGACCTTGGCACAGCAAATACGCTGATTATTCATAACGATAAAGTGGTAGTAGATGAACCTTCTATTGTAGCCATTGACAGACGCACCGATAAGGTGATAGCTGTGGGGCACCGTGCCATGCAGATGCATGAAAAGACGCATGAAAACATCAAGACCGTGAGGCCGCTGAAAGACGGTGTAATTGCCGATTTCAAAGCGGCAGAAAGTATGATACGGGAAATGATAAGTATGATTTATGGGCAAAAGAAACCACTTTTTCCACCGCGTTATCGTATGGTTATTTGTATCCCATCGGGAATTACTGAGGTGGAGAAACGTGCCGTAAAAGATAGCGCTGAGCAAGCTGGCGGTCAAGAGGTGAAAATGGTACACGAGCCAATGGCGGCAGCTATTGGAATAGGAATAGATGTGGAGGAGCCAAACGGAAATATGATTATTGACATTGGTGGCGGTACAACCGAGATTGCCGTAATTGCACTTTCGGGCATTGTTTGCGATCAGTCTATTCGCGTAGCCGGTGATGAGTTTACATTGGACATAGTGGACTACATGCGCAGGCAACACAATATGCTGATTGGCGAGCGTACAGCTGAAATGATAAAGATAAACGTGGGCTCCGCGCTGACGGATATTGATTCTCCACCTGATGATTTTCCGGTAAATGGCCGCGATTTAATGACCGGCATTCCTAAGCAAATCATAGTTTCTTATTCGGAGATTGCTCATGCCATTGATAAAAGCATTTCTAAAATAGAAGAAGCAATTCTCAAGGCACTTGAAACCACCCCTCCAGAGTTAGCGGCAGATATTTTTAAAACCGGGTTGTACTTGACCGGTGGAGGAGCATTGCTCAGAGGTTTAGATAAACGTATTAGCCAAAAAACAAAGTTACCTGTTCATGTGGCTGAAGATCCTCTGAGAGCTGTGGTAAGAGGTACCGGTATAGCCCTCAAAAACATTGACCGTTTTACTTTCCTGATGGATGAGTAAAAGTGGATATGTTACTTCTTTATTTCTGTTGAGTAGTTAAAGTTTTTTCCCTTAGCTGCACTAACCATATCGTGCAAGGTGTATAATCT
This sequence comes from Chitinophagales bacterium, assembly GCA_016787045.1. GTDB lineage: Bacteria > Bacteroidota > Bacteroidia > Chitinophagales > LD1 > Bog-950. The sequence goes on along the minus strand of JAEUVA010000012.1, from coordinate 26,727 downwards.
GTTTCGTTTTTTTGTAACCTACCATGTGTTCCTTCTCTTTTTAGGGTTAGAAGGATTTTGTATTTATTTAATATATAAGAACAATCATTACAACCAAGTGGCGTATATTCATACCGCCAATAATGTGAGCGGAAGGTTGTACTCTGCTTATACGGGCATTACCGATTATTTGTACTTGCGGAGTACAAATGATAGTTTGGTAGAAGAAAACGCTCGCTTGCGCGAACAACTTATTGACTCTAAGTATGACAACCGGATAGATACAGGTGCAGTGAGCGATTCCTCAAAAAAATATGTGCAAAATTACACATACATTGCCGCAGAAGTTATACGTAATTCGCTTAACCGGCCTGTAAATTATATCTATCTGAACAAGGGGAGCAAGCACGGCATTAAAAAGCAAATGGGAGTTATTTGCAGCAACGGTATTGTGGGGCAAGTAGTTAGTGTTACCGAAAACTACTCAGCAGTAATGAGCGTGCTGAGCAAAGATTTTAAAGTGAGTGCCCGCTTTCTAAAAAACGATTATTTCGGAAACATCAGTTGGGATGGCAATAGCACAACACATGTAGATTTAGAGCAGATAGCCAAACACGTGCCCGTAAAAGTGGGTGATACCTTAGTAACAAGCGGCTACTCTCAGTTGTTTCCAAAAAATGTGATGGTGGGTACGGTGAGCAAAGTAGAGGCAGAGCCCGAAAAAAACATGTTAGATGTTAGAGTAAAACTGAGTACAAGTTTCGGAAACGTATCTTACGTATATGTGGTTAACAATATTCGTAAGTCTGAGTTAATTGTGTTAGATACTGTCATCAATTTACAATCACCTAAGCAGTAATATGATAGCACAAATACCAATAAACTTGTTACGCTTTGTGTTGTTGTTGGCAGCACAAGTATTAGTGTTTAGCAATATCAACTTTAGCACTTTCGTAAATCCATACATTTTTCCACTTTTTGTACTCTTGCTGCCTTTTGAAATGCCTCGCTTGTTGTTAATGATAGTGGGGATGCTAGCCGGTCTATCTTTAGATTTGTTTTTGGGGTCAACGGGTATGCATGCCGCAGCAGGGTTGGCTTTAGGGTATTTTCGCCCGTTTTTCATAAATATTATCACCCCCAAAGGCACAGAGTTTGAAATTAGCCCCAATGTGTATGCACAAGGTTTAACGTGGTTTGTTATCTACTGTGGCGTGGCTACATTTCTGTATTTGCTATGCTATTTTATTGTAGAAGAAGTATTGTTCCGCAATTTTTTTATTGTCATTCTCAAGGTGCTATTTAGCACAATCGTGTCTGTATTGTTTATGATATTGTTTGTTTATCTTTTCTCTAATCGTAAGAAAAAACGTTTTGCCTAAAACGGAATACAAGTGAGCGGTAAGGATCTATTTAAAAATCGGTATCAGGTTTTACGCATCATCATATTGTTGTTTGCTTCTATATTTTTAATTCGCTTGTTTTATCTACAGATAATTGATACCAAGTATGATGCACTTGCAAAGAACAATGCTATTAAGGAGGTAGATGTTTATCCTACTCGCGGATTGGTTTATGATAGGAACGGTGAGTTGATTATATACAACGAACCGCTTTATGATTTAATGGTTACTCCAAGAGCTGTAAAAGATGCAGACACTTTAAAATTGTGTGAACTTTTAGGGTTTACACCCGAGCAATTTCAAAAAAAGTGGTTGGATATGCAGCGGCAAAAGGGCTATTCTACCCGTAAGCCCAATGTTTTTGTTAAGCAGATTTCGCAAAAAGATTACAGTCGCTTGCAAGAATTTATGCACTTGTTTCCCGGGTTTTATGGTCAAATACGGTCGGTGCGTAAGTACCCACACAGAGTGGCCGCAACCATATTGGGCGATATAGGTGAGGTGGATGAAAAGCAAATTGCGGCTAGTGAAAGTTATTACAAGCCAGGCGATTATGTAGGTAAAAGCGGCATAGAAAAAGTATATGAAAAAGAGCTGGGAGGGATACGCGGAAAAAAATATGTATATGTAGATGTGCTTGGCCGTGAGGTAGGTAGTTTTAATGATGGAGAGTTTGATACAACAGCAATTGCCGGTGACAATGTGATAACCACGCTTGATATTTTGCTACAGGAATATGGTGAAAAGCTGATGCAAAATAAGAAAGGAAGCATTGTAGCTATTGAACCATCTACCGGAGAAATACTGGCATTAGTTAGCAGCCCGGGTTATGACCCTAATTTACTTTGTGGTGCCATACGGGGCAAAAATTTCAAGGCACTTCGTGAAGATACATTGCTCCCCCTATACTCCCGCCCAACTTTAGCAACATACCCTCCCGGTTCTGCATTCAAACCTATCGTTGGTTTAATTGCATTGCAAGAGGGCGTACAAGGTATTGACTATACAGTGCCATGTAGCGGAGTGTATTTTTTTGCAGGGCTACAGTTACATTGCTCACACCATCACCCTTCGGCTACAAATATTATGTACGCCTTGCAACAATCTTGCAATCCGTATTTTTGGCAAACATTCAGAAATACCATAGAGAACCGAAAATATAAGGATATACATGACATATATACCAAATGGCAGCACTATTGCAATGAGTTTGGACTTGGAGTAAAAACCGGTGTTGACTTGCCAAGTGAAGGGAGAGGCAACATACCATCTACCACGTATTTTGATAAAATGTATGGTAAAACAGGTTGGCATTCTTCTAACATTATTTCTCTTGGCATAGGCCAAGGTGAAGTACTAGTTACCCCACTGCAAATGGCAAATATTTTTGCATGTATTGCCAATAAGGGATACTGGGTAACTCCACATATTGTAAAAGAAATTACTGACCCCGTAACCGGAAAGAACGTAACTCATCCATACGAAAAACATACCGTGAGCATTAATGCCGAATGGTTTGAACCCACAGTAGAGGGGTTGTTTCAGGTAGTAGAGGCGGGCACTGCGCGCTCTGCCAGAGTAGAGGGAATTACTATGTGCGGAAAGACAGGAACCGCTCAGAACCCGCATGGTGATAACCACTCTATGTTTGCCGGATTTGCTCCTCGTGACAATCCAAAGATTGCAATTGCTGTGGTTGTAGAAAATGGCGGTTATGGTTCTACTTACGCTGCTCCAATTGCCAGTTTGATGGTAGAAAAATATTTGAACGATAGCATTTCAACCAGGCGATTACCCATGCAAGAAAAAATGTTTAACGATAACCTGCTGCGCAAGTATGGTGTTTCTATCAACAAAAGCGCAACACTAAGCCCAGGGGGAGACGAGTAAACCATGCCACGCCAAGAATCCATAGGAGATAAAGTTGATTGGTTTACCATCCTCATTTACATGGTACTAACCTTGTTTGGCTGGTTAATCATTTATTCTGCCTCCAGCGGTGGCGATGAGGTGAGTATTTTTGATGCAAACATCAACAGCGGTAGGCAGTTTAGATGGATGATTGCATCAGCAGTGATGGCATTCTCAATCATACTGATTGAGGGCCGTTTTTTTGTAACACTCTCGTATGTCTTTTATGTTTTAATACTACTCTTTGTATTATCTGTTTTTGTAATAGGTACCGAGGTAAAAGGCCAAAGTAACTGGATTCGATTTGGCGGATTTCAAATGCAGCCCTCTGAGTTGGCAAAATTTGGTGCCTCACTCGGGTTGGCAAAGTATCTATCGGGTTTAGGTGTAGATATCCGCAAATGGTCAGATAAGTGGAAGGCCTTTGCAGTGATTGGAACGCCCATGCTGATTGTGGCAGCTCAGGGTGATGCCGGTTCTGCAATGGTGTTTTTAGCGTTTAGCTTGGTGCTCTTTCGCGATGGATTAGAAAGCTATTTTCTTATAGTTGGAACAATAGTAGCTGTATTGGCTGTATTGGCATTGGTGGTTAATAAGTATTATCTAATTGCTTCGCTCCTCGCAGTTTCACTTTTTGTCATTTATTTTTCGTGGAAAAACAAACGAGTTGTAGTTACTGCATTAGTGCTTTGGGTAGTTGCTGCCGGCTTTGTGTTGTCTGTTGATTATGGCTTTAGTAAGTTGAAAAGGCACCAGCAAGATCGCATAAATGTACTGCTAGGCAAAGAAGTAGAGAAAGACCGCGATTGGAACATCAAGCAAAGCATTATCGCCATCGGCTCTGGCGGTTTAATAGGCAAGGGGTACTTAAACGGTACTCAAACCAAACTCAAATTTGTACCGGAGCAAAGCACCGATTTTATTTTTAGTTCAGTGGGAGAGGAGTTTGGTTTTTTAGGAAGTATCGTGCTTATCGCACTTTTTGTGGCCTTGTTTTTTCGGCTGCTTTATCTGGCAGAGCGGCAACGCTCTAAATACAGTAGAATATACGGTTACTGTGTGGTGTCAGTATTGTTTTTTCATTTTCTAATAAACATCGGCATGGCCATAGGTGTAGCTCCGGTGGTAGGTATTCCTTTGCCTTTTATTAGCTATGGAGGTTCATCTTTGTTAGCGTTTACACTGTTACTTTTTGTTTTTTTGCGATTAGACACACAGCGCTACGAAACTATGCGTTGATTTGTGGTATGATGCGCTCTAAAATTCTTTGCACAGTTACTTTGGTTTTGTTGATGATGTGCGCACTGCATTCTTCAGCGCAAAGCACCAGAGAGATGTTACCTCAGAAAATGATTGCTGAATTGTGCGACTCAAGTTGGGTAGGACGGCCAACCGGGCCAGCTACAAGCAAGTTATTTCATACTTGGGTTAACAAGTATAAGAGCAACGTATCTTTACAAACTCAGCGATTCAGCTACTTGAAGGACGGGAATAAAATCTTTGCCAAAAATTTTTTGCTGAGCAGCAAAAAAAATGCTGTAAGCCATCTGTACATCATTGCTCATTACGATCACTTAGGTAGCGGTGGCATCAAAAGTAAAGAGGTAAACAAAACGTGCATACATCCGGGTGCAGATGATAATGCGAGTGGAGTTGCGCTTGCGCTGATGCTGTTCGATTCATTACAGAAAAACTTTGCCTATTTACAACCAACTATTGTTTATACCAGTGGCCACGAAGATGGGATGTATGGTAGTAAAGCATTGGCAAAATTGATCAGTAACAAGCTTTATCCATACACATGGATTATCAATTTAGATATGGTGGGCAGGTTAGATACTATTTCAAAAAAGATACGTGTAGAAACAAACATATTGTGGCCCGATGTAATGACGGATAATATAATGCCATCTGTGCAGCAAATTCATTCAGTAGGAGAGCATTCTGCATTCCTGCAAAACAATTTGTGGGTTACGTTTATCACTACCGGTTCTCATAATGATTACCACCGCTGCACTGATACACCCGATAAAATCAACATTGAAGGTATTGAAAATCTTAGGAATTATCTCATAGCGGTAATTGCACAAAAAATACAAACAGTTAAACAAGAATAGCAACTTCTATTCTTGTTTGCGCTCCACTTTCTTTTCGGGTGCTTTATCAAACCTTACTTTTTTGCCATCGTACCAAACAGGCGTACCCGATTGCTCCAAGTTATTTTCATTAAATAGAACTTTTTTCATATTGGTGTCAAAGGACGGCTCTAAAACTTCTGTTGGTATTTTTGTGCTATCGGCATCTACACGCTTACCGGCTGCCATCCAGTTGAACTGAACATTAGCTGATTTGGTTGAAGCCACTGTAAACCCATCTTTACTGATGGAGGCTATATAAAGTTGAGCAGCTTGGCCAACTGGAGTGATAGTTACGTTTGGATTTGTGCCTAATAAAGATTTGAAGTTTACATCAAAGGGTACAAAAACAGAAGTGCCATTGAGCGAAGCATTTCCATCGGCATATACTTTTAGCTCACTACCGGTGATGCTATACGCGGGCACTTTTTTAGTTCCTATGCTAACCACGTCTGCTTGATGCCCGCTGGTGTAAACATTTCCCAAATTATATGCGGCAAATAACTCTCCGGCTGTTACTTGTCCTATTACTTCGCCTCTGCTCCAAGAGCCGATAACTCCACCAAAAAAACCACCACCTATACCTGTAAATCCTTCGCTTCCATCTGGTAAAAAACCCGCACCGGTTGTAGAACTAGTACCGTACACACCATAATTAGTAGGGGTACTACTTCTGTATCCTAACGACCCCCAGTAACTGCCAGCCACTTGAGCTCCTAATACACCTCCTGTGCGCGAGAAATCATTGAAACTAAATCCTCCCACACCAAAGGTGTATAAATCACCCCAGTCATTATAGCCGGCAGTGGCGGTATTTGTAGTACCCAAAGCATATCCTGTTCCATCATTTTGACTATCTCTATATCGTGCTCCCATTATGGTATGCTGATTATCACCATCTGCGGTTAGTTGTTGATGGTAAGTGTAGAATTTATAGTTTACAAGGGTATTGTTCACACCAATACTCACACGGGTTGGAGTTGAAGTGCGACCCAAAATTATAGAGTTGCTAGAAGTTGAAATGGCATCAGCACCAATGGCAGTTGCATAAGTAAGCCCAGTACTTGCCGTAGCGTTAGTGCCTAAAAAAGTGTTATATGTGTTAGTTGTAATGCCAGTGCCGGCATTATAGCCAAGTGCTGTGTTGTTATTGCCGGTTGTTGTAGAGAAGAGCGAAGCATAACCCACAGCAGTGTTGTTGCTGGTAGCAGTATTTCCACTACCGCCATAAAGGGCTTGGTAGCCAATAGCTACGTTTGCGCTACCGGTTTGTAAGTATCTGCCCGACCAAAAACCTACCGATGTATTGTTGAAAGCAGTGGTAGATTGATCCATAGATCCGGCACCTACTGCTACGTTTGTTCCACCGGAGGTAAGTTGTGTAAGTGCATAGTGGCCTACCGCCACGTTCTGGTTGGCAGTAGTTACGTTTTGCATAGCATATGTTCCCAGTACCGAGTTTGCACTAGGGGTAGAACCTGCAACTACACCTCTAAGCGCATTAACGCCCACAGCAGCGTTCTCGCCCCCTGTGGTGTTGTATTGCATGCTTTGATAACCATCTGCGGTATTGTTAGTGCCGGTTGTTGAGTTACGTTGTGCAGATACACCGGTGGCGGTGTTGCCGCTACCGGTGGTTAGCTTTGTTAAGGTATAACCACCAAGCCCGGTGTTGTTGCCAGAGGTTAAGTCAGTTGCGTTGTTATCCCAGCCCGAGCGAAAACCAACAAAAGTATTTAGCGAACCGTTGTTTCTCAAACCGGCATAATTACCAATGTTAACAGATACAGAGCCCGAAACATCTAATTGCCCGGCATTGTAGCCAATATAGATATTATCGTTATTTGTAGTGTGACTAAAACCGGCTTGATAGCCAATTCCAAGATTGACTAAACTACTTTGGTTACTGGCTAATGCACTATAACCTACCGCTACATTGCGGTAACTGCTGGTATTGGCATTCATAGCATTTGATCCAATTGCTACATTTTCAAAACCGCCAACATTAAGCTGTAAAGCACCATTGCCTACCGCTGTGTTGTTGCTATTGGTATTCAATTGTAAGGCAGCATTACCAATGGCGGTATTGTTGATACCTGTTACGTTTTGGTATAGTGTATATGAACCAAGAGATGTGTTAGCATATCCTGTAGTGGCATTGCGTTGTGTAGTATAACCTATAGCGGTATTCATGTAATTGGTGGCGGTGTAAAGTAGCAATGCGGAGTCACCAACAGCTACGTTGCCAGAGCTGTTGATGTTGCTACGTAGAGAGTGACCGCCAATGGCTATGTTACCATTTCCATTTCTGTTCAGGTGAGCAGCACTATCACCCACAGCCACGTTATAGTTGCCGTTTATTTTAGATGCATCTCCGTGCAGAGCACGGGTACCTACCGCTACGTTACCTCTGCCATTGTATGCCCAATACATAGATCCATAACCCAAAGAAGTGTTGGAATTTCCATTGTAGATATAATCCAACGCAAATGCACCAAATGCGGAGTTTTCTAATCCTCGTCCTTTTTCTAAGGTTACTCCCGAACCAATACCAGAGCCAATACCCGCTTCGTAGCCATAGTAGGTATTGTAATTTCCAAGGTTGTAGTAACCTGCGTATGCTCCCGCTATGGTAGCCCCTGTAGATGAATCAGTAGCAGCGGCTAAGAAACCTGCAAACGTGTTTAGATTTCCAACGGTATTGAAACCCGCACCACGACCCACAGCAGTATTAAAGCTGAATGCACCGCCAACTTCTAACGCGCCCACACCAATTGCCGTGTTCTCAGAACCTGTTTTTTGAGTCCGAAGAGCTCTCCAGCCCACTGCCACATTCATTGTGCTTGCGCTATCAAATTCCATGGCTTCAGGCCCTACAGCAGTGGATACATTTGTGGTGAGTGTTTGGCGCATAGCGTGGTACCCTAATGCCACGTTTCCACCAGCGCCAGTTGTATAAAATTGCATTGCACCATTACCTACTGCAGTTTGGTTTGGTCCGCTTACGTTATACATCAATGCAGCATTACCTACCGCAGTGTTATTGCTGGCAGTTGTATTGGTGTACAACGCATATGAACCTACAGCAGTGTTAGCACCTCCTGTGGTTGAGCTACGTAGAGCAACATGGCCTACCGCAGTGTTCATGTATCCGGTAGCAGTGTAGGCGTATAACGCAGAATCACCTATAGCCACATTGTAATTACCTCCTTGCATACTCCGTAAAGCAAACACACCCATGGCGGTGTTGTAACTACCCGATGAAACAGAGAACAAACTTTGAAAACCATAAGCTGAGTTGTAACTCCCTGTGGCCGGGAATAAACCGCGCAACGCCCAAAAGCCCGAAGCGGTGTTGTATGAACCGGTTTGAAAACCATCCATACTGCCCGCGCCAAAGGCAGAATTGAGTATGCCTGTGGTATTATTTCCCAACGAATAATGTCCAAAAGCAGCATTTTGACCACCTGTTGTGGTGCTTACCAAAGCATTAAAACCCACTGCTGTGTTTGCACTTGCCGTTGCACCGGCAGCACCGGTCAAAGCGTACGCACCTATACCTACATTCTCAGTACCGGTAGTTTGGTTTTGCCCTGCATTTGTACCTACCATCACGTTGTTGATGCCGGTAATGGCATTGCCTGCCTGAAAACCATAAAAAGTTTGCCCGGTAACAGCATTGGTTATTCGCCCGGCACGGAGGTTGTTAATCCGAATGTTGAAAGGAACATTATCAATAGTACCAATAAAATTGGTGCCGTCAACAGTACCTGTGTTACCCGTGAGCCGCCAATACAAGCCATTTCCCCCACCATTGGGGTTTTGGGTTTCTGCTTGTGAAAACGATTTGTTTGTAAAGGAAATAGTGAGTAAAAGCGCTATTCCAAAGTATAAATTTTTCATACCAGTACTTTTGCAATCAAAGCGTAAATATATATCAATAACGACAATAGTTTTTTGAGGTTAACCCATTTATACTGGCTGAAGGTGGATGGTACGCGATTAGCAATGTTTTTGCAATCCGTATTTTTTGTTCAATATAGCCGCTGCATATAGTTGTTGCATAAGCAGCACCAATTCACATGGACGAAAAAAATGAGTACGGCACCATTACGCCCAACGTGCCGGAGACTAAGTATTACCATAACCCTGCGGATTTTAATAGTGCAGTAGGTAAAGATTTTATCAAGCACGCCAACAGGTTGTTAGAAAAGGGAGGAGTGTTTCTGGTTGGCCTTTCGCATGGCAAATCACCGGCAGGGGCGTATCAATATATATTAGAAAATTATGCAGAGTTAAAGAATCCGCAAAATATACTTTACACGTTTGTCAACTCTCCGTTGTACCGGCAACGAAAATTAGAAGAAGGTGTAGTTGATGCACGCGAGTTTATCAAAAAGCTTTTTCGCAAAGGACTAATCAAGCGAGAGCAAGTAATTGGATACAACTTTAATCGCGAAAGTTTAGAAACTTATGCGGCAGATTTTAATAGATCAGTATCTGCCTATTTAAAAGAACACAAGAAAAACGGTTTTGATTACGTTTTTTTGGCATGTGACCCCACAGGGCGTGTAGCTGCTATTGAGCGAAACTCCAAAGCATTTGAAAGTACAGATATTGCTGTGGTGGTTACCAATCGTAGAGAAAAAGAAATTACAGGCACTCCGCACTTTTTGTTAAAGTCAAAACGCATTGCATTTTTGGCTACTAAGTCTGACAAGCGAAGGCCATTGGCATGGTTATATGCTACCAATGCCAAGCAGAACGAAAGCCCCGGTTTTTTACGCTACTTGCCCAATGTACATAAACGCTTAACTGTGTTTGTGGATGATCATGCACTAACTTGGCCGCAAATTGAGATTGTGCGCCAAACCAGCTATGGCGATAGTGTGATTAAAGTGGATACAGCTAACTTCTACAACGAAAACGCAAAAGAGAAACTTCCCGTGATAATTTTTATACATGGGTTTCTTGGGCTCAATTCTTTTGATGGTATGTTGGCCATTATGCCATCACACTTATACATTGCAGCTGCCATGCACTATGGCTCCATACCCAGCAGTATGCCGCCCGAAAAATATTCGCATCATGTATGCAAAAATATTAATGCTGTGGTAGATTACTTTGGTTCACGAGGGCATGATGTTTACATCTACGATCACTCCATGGGAAATGTTTACCTGATGATGATTGATAGGGAGCTAAACAAGTATCCGGCAGTTAAAAACTACCTGAAAGGCAGGATAGGTGCAAACCCTTTTTTTGGAGAAGAAACCAAACACGCAGTACTTGGTTTTTTAGATAACGTTATTTTGCCATCAATGTCGTTACTCAATGGGTTGGGAATAAAAACCATGTTAAGTACAGTGCGGGCTGTCATTCCGTTGGACTCTAAATCAGGCGTACGGAAGCGTGGTATTCAACTTAGCGATTGGTTAATCAAAAAGGAAAGTAATGTGCGAGATAAAATCTGGTCAGCAGCTAAATCACGCATCCTGTATTTAATGACAAACATGGATTCCCTGCCTCATCTCAACAGAATACCTATTGAGAACGCGCTAAACCGATTACCGGCAAAAATTTTTGCTATTCAAACGCATTCTGCTTTAGAACAAAGTATGATGTTTGATGGGCAATACGGATTGCAAAATTTTGCAAAGCAAAATATACCAGTCTTAATATTGAAGAGTAACCGCGATGGAGTAGCAAAATATGTTCCTCGCATTTATGAGGCAGAAGGCGTTCAAGTGATAGATGTAACCAATGAGCACGAGACTGATTTGTTTAGAGAACACCTGTATCACATGGTGCAACCGGATCGCACAGCAGAAATTATAGAGGCATTTATTAGATCAGTAAATGGAGAAATCAATCAGCTAAATCAAGTTGATAGCGAGTATCAACTCAATTAAAAATAGTACGGTAACTACCAGAAGTTTCTTGTTCAAGAGCTAAGAGTTTCTGTTTTCGCCATAGTCCACCGGCATAACCTACTAACTTACCACCACTGCCTATAACTCTATGGCATGGTACAATGATTGAAATAGGATTTTTACTATTTGCTGAAGCAGCGGCACGAATAGATTTTACATTGCCCAGCCGTTTTGCCAAGGCGAGATAGGTGATAGTTTCTCCGTAGTTTATAGACGTTAACGTTTCCCATACTCTGTTTTGAAATGGAGTGCCCTGTAACTGTAAAGGCACAGAAAAGACTTGTCGCTTCCCATCAAAATATTCTTGCAACTCTTGCTTGCATTGAATTGTAATCTCATTTTCAAAAGCGGTTACAGCAACTTCCGTATCTACGAATTTTACAGCAGTGATACTGTTTTGGTTACCGCATATTTGTAACGTTCCAAATTCATTGGATAAAAACGATTGGTATATCTGGTTCATATCATTTAGTAGAAGTATATTCTAATGTAGGGCACATTTTCTAATATAGCTAATCATGCAGCCGTATATTCTCCACATGGATTTAGATTCATTTTTTGTATCGGTAGAGCGGCTATTGGATCCTTCTCTTAATGGCAAACCGGTAATTGTGGGTGGAGTAGGAGACAGAGGTGTGGTTTCCTCCTGTAGTTACGAAGCAAGAAGTATGGGAGTGCGTAGCGCAATGAGTTTTAAAAAAGCAAGGCAGTTGTGTCCCAATGGGGTTTATATGCAAGGCCACATGAGCGAGTATAGCAAGTATTCAAAAATGGTAACAGATGTAATAGCGGAGAGAGCACCGCTCTTTGAAAAAGCTAGCATAGATGAATTTTATATTGACCTTACCGGTATGGATAAATATAATAATGTATATGACTGGGCTACTCAACTCAGGCAAGCCATTATTGCTCAAACCGGATTACCGATTTCGTTTGGATTATCAATAAATAAAATGCTGGCGAAAATGGCCACTAACGAAGCAAAGCCCAATGGACAATATATGATTCCCCTTGGAACTGAACAGCAGTTTTTAGACCCATTGCCGGTAGGTCGCATTCCTTTTTGTGGCGAAAAAACGGAGAAATTTCTTCATACAAAGGGTGTTAAAACAATATATGATTTGCGCCAGTTTAGTGCAGATGCGCTACAACATTGGATGGGGCAAAGTGGTATTGATTTGTGGCATCGCGCGCATGGTAAAGCATCTGTAAATGTTCAGCCCTATCACGACCCTAAAAGTATGAGCAGTGAGCGAACGTTTCATAAAGATTCTCAAGATAAAGAATGGTTGAAAAAAGTGTTCATTTCTTTAGTAGAAAAATTAGCATTTGAGCTTCGGGACGAGCGAAAGTTGGCGGGCTGTGTGGCAATCAAAATACGTTACAAAAATTTTGAGACACATACAAAGCAGTTGAGTATAAAACCAACCGCTAACTCTAAGTTACTTCTAGAGAAAGTATTGTATTTGTTTAATGACTTCTATGAGGTGGGTCGCGATGTACGGTTGTTAGGTGTACGTTTTTCAAGTTTAGAAGAAGGCGGCTACCAGGCCGATATGTTTCAGGATACGGAGAAAGAAATGAAGTTGTACAAAGCAATAGATAGCTTAAAAGTGAAACATGGTAAGAGCAAAATAGTGTTGGCTCAAAATCTGGGAACAGAAACTATTAAGCGCAATGATCCTAAGGCCGATTTGAATAAAGAAGTCAAGCTATTAGCCACCAAAAACAAAAAGTTTCGTGATGTGTAGCAGTAACTTTTTTCAAAAAGGTTGATTTGTCGGATTGTCCGCACATTATGGTAATCCAATTTTATAAATCGGAATACAACGAATACAAACAAAAAATCCTGCAAGATGCAGGACATTTTTTTGGCGGAGAGAGAGGGATTCGAACCCCCGGTCCGCTCATCACGGACGGCTGTTTTCAAGACAGCTGCAATCAACCGCTCTGCCATCTCTCCGGGGGCGAAAATAGAAAAGCGAAGAACAACTCAAAAAGTAGATTGATTTTTCTTTTTGGCAGACTTTAATAGTACATCAGAGTTAGGACTGTATCACTAATCACTACCCCCAAACTTCTCCTTGAGCATCTTCTGCAGGGCCTGCATTTCATCGCGCAGTTTTGCAGCAGTAAGAAAGTCGGTTTCGCGGCTGGCTTCCAGCATTTTTTTGCGAGTTGCTTCTATAGATTTGTGCAATTGCTCAGCATTCATGTATTGCATTACCGGTTCTGCTACCATACTCAGCTCTTCTTCGTTTTCAGCATATACATCAGGCGATATTTTGCGGATATCTAAAACCGATGTCTGCTTCAAAATTTCCTCACGCGATTTGAACACCGTTTGTGGCGTGATGTTGTTCTCTATGTTGTATTTGATCTGTTTCTCGCGTCTGCGGTTAGTTTCATCAATGGTGGCCTGCATACTTTTAGTAACGGTATCGGCATACATAATTACTTTGCCATTGGCATTTCGTGCAGCGCGCCCGCTTACCTGTATCAAACTTCTCCGGTTGCGCAGAAATCCTTCTTTATCTGCATCCAATATGGCTACGAGTGATACTTCGGGCAAGTCTAAACCCTCTCGCAACAAGTTTACTCCAATCAGCACATCAAATTTTCCCAAGCGTAAATCACGAATTATCTCAATCCGGTCTAATGTATCTACCTCGCTGTGTACATAGCGGCATTTTATGGCTAAGCGCTGCAAATACTTATTCAATTCTTCTGCCATTCGTTTGGTAAGTGTAGTAACCAAAACACGCTCTCGTTTTTTTACCCGCTCATCTATTTCTTCTAATAAATCATCTATTTGATTAATGCTTGGGCGTACTTCAATGGGTGGGTCAAGCAAACCAGTTGGGCGCACCACTTGCTCTACAAATTCGCCACCGGTTTTCTCCATTTCATAATCACCGGGTGTAGCGCTTACATAAATTGCTTGTTTTATTTTGCCTTCAAATTCATTAAAATTTAACGGCCTGTTATCTAGTGCAGAGGGTAGCCGGAAACCATATTCTACCAAGTTCATTTTTCTGCTTCTGTCGCCACCATACATACCTCCAATTTGTGGAATGGTTTGATGGCTTTCGTCTAGCACCAGTAAAAAATCATCCGGGAAATAATCTAATAAACAATATGGCCGTGTGCCTTTTGCGCGGCCATCAAAAAAGCGCGAATAATTTTCAATGCCGGAGCAGTAGCCCAACTCCCGAATCATTTCCATATCAAACTCCACACGCTCTTTTATACGCGCTGCTTCTTGATGTTTACCTACACTTTTAAAGTATTCAACTTGGTTGGCTAACTCTAAAGCAACTTGTTCTAGAACTTGCTCTAGTTTGTCTTTAGAGGTTACATACAAGTTGGCCGGAAAAATGGCTAAGTTTTTAAGGTCGCCTAATTTGCGTCCGGTAGATGGTTCAAAGCTTTCCATCTCCTCTATTTCATCGCCAAAAAATGTAATGCGATAGGCATAGTCCACATAGGGTAACGCCACTTCTACTACATCACCTTTTACTCTAAAGGTGCCTCTGTGCAGCGCATCATCACTACGCGAGTACAAACTATCTACTAATGCATGAAGTAGTTCATTGCGCGATATAATTTGATTTTTTTGAATACGAATAATGCCATTTTCGTAGTCTACCGGATTCCCCATTCCATAAATGCACGATACAGATGCCACTACAATAACATCTCTCCGGCCTGATAGAAGAGAAGCAGTAGTGCTTAAGCGGAGCTTGTCAATTTCTTCATTTATAGATAGGTCCTTTTCTATATACGTATTGGTAGAAACAATGTACGCTTCCGGCTGGTAGTAATCATAGTAAGATACAAAATATTCTACAGCATTTTCCGGAAAAAACTGTTTGAACTCACCATACAACTGGCTTACTAAAGTTTTATTGTGAGTTAGTATTAGAGTGGGCTTCTGTATGTTTTGAATCACATTGGCAACCGTAAAAGTTTTGCCGCTACCGGTAACTCCAAGAAGTACCTGATGTTTTTCACCTTGCTGAATATTCTCCGTGAGTTGCCTGATGGCTTCGGGTTGATCACCGGAGGGTTGAAAACGGGTAGTGAGTTGAAAAGGCATAGCCCGCAAAATTAGCAATGCACTTTAATGAAACTCAAAATCAAGTTTATTCTTTACGCTTCTTTTGTAGATATTTTAGAAACTTGGTTTCGTTGTAAACCACAAAATCAACAATTTGCTCTTTGGTGGTTTCATCGTATTTGCTCAATAGTTTTTCGCCCCGTTCTAGTACTGTAATACCTAATTGTATGGCATCTTCATCTTCAGGTCCGTAGATGTCTTTTTTACTCCTCATTTTTTGAAGTACATCTTTCAAAATAGCAACCGTTTTATCTAACATGGCAGTATCGGTAAGCGACATAAAGAGTTCTGCAAGTTCGGCAATCAGTTGCTCCAATTGCTCTGTTGGTAAAGCAGCTAAACATGCTTCAAATTGTTCATCTGTTAGAGGCACTTCATTTTTAGATTCTTCAGCAGCTTGCATGAGTTGCGCTTCAAAATGGCGGGCGCTGGTATGTGTTTTAAGTGCAGCCATACCCACTCTTATGGCAGCCGGAAAATGAATGCCAAACTTAAAAATGGCCGATGCCAAATTGCCCATCAGTCCCCAAATTTTAGTAGGGTGTGCCACGTATGTTTCCAACTGCTGAAATGCGGCATCTAACTCCTCTCTTTTTTTAGGAGATGTGTACAGGTTGTCTAAAAAGAAATCGCGCAGTTCTTCAACGGTATCTTTGGTAAAGTTTTTAGGGAATTTTTTATCTGATTTCAGCGTTTCGTAGTCATACCTTTTCGTGATGTATGCTCTGTAATGCTCAATAAGGTGGTTGCGTAGTTTTTTATTCATACTATTAATACAATTTATGAATTCCAAATTTTCCAGCTTTCTTCTGCCTGTACTTCAAGCATCAACTGTCCGTTCATTGTTTTACAATGTTGCTCTTTCCCTTTTTTTAAAAAAAGAGATTCTGCCGGATTGTATGTTAAATCAAACAGAAAATCTTTTTCGGATAGTAAGTGGTAAGGTATGTCCGGGCAGTTGTTTATATCCGGAAACATGCCCAATGGCGTGGTATTGATAAACAGGTTAGCGGGTGTTAAGTGCTGCGCAATACTACTGTAAGTGGTTTGGCCCTCTTTGAATTGCCTTGATACGAGTATGTATGGCAGGTTGTTTTTTTTAAGTATATGTACTACTGCTTTTGAAGAGCCCCCTGTGCCCAATATGAAGCAGAACGGCTTTAGGTTACCAATCAGTTGCTGCAGTGCTGTCTCAAAACCCAATGCATCAGTATTAAACCCAATTAGTTTACCATTGGCAATCTTTACACAGTTTACAGCCCCAATACTTTTTGCGTCAGCACTCAGCCAGTCCATACTTTTTACAATTGTTTCTTTGTACGGAATGGTAACATTTAATCCTTCTATGTTCGGATTTTCAGTTAACAACGCTTTCAATGATTCAATAGTGGCTAATTCAAAGTTTTTGTACACGCAGTTAATTAGCTGCTGTTGCTCAAATTTTTGGGTAAAGTACTTTTTAGAGAAAGAGTGGGTCAGTGATTTACCGATAAGGCCGAATTTGCGCATTCAAAGTAGTTTCACGAGCATATTTAACAATTTCGGTATGGTTAAGTGGCGAAAAATGCTCAGGTTAATGATTTGTTAAATTTTAGTCGTCAGGTTGTATCATTTATGGCTCAATTAAGGCATAATAGTCTATATTTTAGTGCAATTCATTGAAAATGAGCCGTTTTAAAACGAAATAGATTCCACTTTTTTGTACATGGTTAGAATAAAAGGGGCTGATTGTCAATTTAATACTTGACACCAATAGGTTCTAGTGATATATTTGCGCAAATTATGTGAAATAGGGTGCGTAATAGTTAGAGTTACGCCCATGCTTATTATTGAATGAATGAAACAATTTAACAAACCAACATTCTGTAAAAAAGTGCCAACCTGTAAGGGTTGTGTTACGAGTTTTGCAAAGCAAGCAGGCGTGCTAAACCTTGCTTGCTTTTTTATTTAATCATACCCCAACAATTATTTCAAATCCCTCTTATATGAATTTAAGAAATCTTACCCCAAGCCGTTTGTTTTCAATTGCCAGCCTAGCCATTACACTAGTATTGGTCAGTGTGTCTGCAACCTCATTTGCTCAACAGAGCAAGTTAGATCCGGTGCAGAAAAAGCACTACACAGAGTTGTTGAAAGAAAGCCACAATACCATCTCGTTTACCGAAAACAAAGGTCAGTGGGAGAAAGACATTGTAAGTGTAGGTAAAACCAATATCGGTAGCTTAGTAGTTAAAAAAGACATGCTCTACTTTTTGTCGATGAACAAAAACGAAGAGCATGAAGAGCACGAGGAGGAAGAAGAGGAGGGGTACGACCATATAGAAACCAAGGAAGTACATGGTTGGGGGCTTTTGCTTGAGGGAGCAAACCTGAACTCAACTATTACACAAACTAACCAGTTTGTTACCATTAATAACTACTTCATGGGTGAAGACCCACGCTACCATGCTTCAGGTGTTCGCAATTTTGGCGAGTTAACTATGCATGAAGTATATGACGGTGTGGCCCTACGTATGTACAGCCAGGAACGAAACACACTAGAATTCGACTGGATTGTAGCAGCCGGTAAAGATTACTCCTCAATTAAAATGCGCCTGAAAGGTCAGGATGGTGTTCGCATAGACGAAAAAGGGAATTTATGTGTTAAGCTCAGTTTTGATGAAGTAAAGTTTGATATACCGGAGGCCTATCAAATAGTAGAAGGCAAAAAAGTACCGGTAAGAATGCAATTTAAGCTGGATGGAGATTTTGTAACCTTTACTTCATTAGATAAAATAGATAGCCGATATGAGTTAGTAATTGACCCGAGTCTGAAATGGGGTACTTTCTTTGACAACAATAGCGACACCTTTGACGAGTATTTGTTTGCAGTTGAAGTGGACAACGTAGGTAACGTTTACTGTGGTGGCTCAACTAATATGGCTATCTCTACCGGTGCGGGTAACTATATTAACCCGGCCACTCTATTTGGAGCATTCAATGCTTATGGTTCTGGTCAAGATGGTATAATCTATAAGTTTAATGCTTTAGGTACAGCTATTACAGCTATTACTTATTATGGTGCTAGTGGTGGTAACGACCGTGTTTACGGACTTTCGCTTTCACCAGATAACTCGGTAATTTTTGCTTGTGGTTTTGCTGCCAACGGGGTGAATGTACCCATGACCGGAACATTAGCCACCTCTTTTGATAACTCTCGCGATAATCAAGATGGTTGGGTTGCTGCCTTTCCGGCCTCCACTTTAGGTTCGTTATTGTATGCTACATATATAGGTGGCTCGGGAGCATCACCCGAGGAAATGGTATCGGTGCGTGCTTTGTCTAACAACAGTTTTGTGGTAGGTGGTACAGTTACTGCGGCATTGCCAACAGCAGCTCCAAACTACATCGTTAATGCTTATGATAACTCATTTTCCGGAGGAAACGAGATGTACATCGCTAAGTTTACCAATTTCAATACCTTGACTTTTGGTACTTATGTAGGTGGTTCGGCAGCAGAACAGTTAAACGACATTGCTATTTTTAGCGATGGAGCTATTGCCTTCTCCGGCTTCACTGCCAGTACAACAGCCACTTTCCCGGGTTTGGTAAACGGTGCTTCAAGCGGTGTGAGTGGTAACCAAGACGGTGTGGTGGGTGTAATACCATCATCAGGCGGTACTTTTAGCATGTTAAGCCGAATTGGTGGTTCAGATGCGGATGATTTTTATGGAATAGCTATAGACCCGTTTGACACCTTATATATAACAGGTTTTACTTCTTCTACAAACTTCCCATTGGGTATTGGCGCGAGCGCTACCACACGCTTTGATAATACTCATAACGGTGGCCAAGATGGTATTTTGTGTAAAATACCCCGTAGCGGTTTTACCGGTGGTACTGACCCTTGGATGGCTACCTACTTTGGTGGTTCAGGAAATGACCGAGGCAACACTCTAAGAACTTACACTCCATATGCAGCCATGATTTTTGGGGAGACCGGCTCTGGTACAGGTAGTTTTCCGTGCAAAAATATCAATGACGGTGGTGCTTTTTATGATTCTACATACAATGGAGGTACTTGGGATATTTTTTGGATGGTATTGGGAACAGATTTGCGTCAGCATTACTACTCTACCTATGTAGGTGGTGCACAAAATGACTATTTGGGTAACACGGGCACTCCAAAAGGAAGTAACCAGTTTGTGGTAGAAGGTGATTCGTTAATTGTACTGGGAACTACCACACACAGCACACACACCAATATTGAACCAGTAGTACTTGGACCTACTACCGGGCCTAATGCTACTTTTGATCCTATTAACTCTACAGGTACTGATGATAAACACATCATCTTCAAATGGCGTATTGGTATATTGTTAAACTTTGACTATGGCGATGCACCAGCCAGCTATGGTAACCCTAATCACGTTATTGTTGGTGGCTTAAAATTGGGTACTGCAAATACCGATCCCGAAGATTTCCCGAACCCAACTCAAAGAGCGAATGGTGACGATTTGAATGGAAGCACTCCGGATGATGAAGATGGAATACCCGGTACTCAAGTTATGGTGCAGGATACATCTACATCTTACACACAAACTATTAGTTTATCTAACCCTGGGTTAACAACTGCCTATTTAATGGGCTGGATTGACTTTAACCGCAACGGTGTGTTTGAAAATAGTGAAGTAGCTACCAACACAGTGCCTCCAGGTGCCACTTCCAGAACGCTTACATGGACAGGATATAATTTTAATACTCTGCCTACGGTTGATACCTCTTACATGAGGATACGTATTACTACACAAGCATCTTTTAACACTCCAACTCCATCGCCTACTGCTAACGCAGCTAACGGTGAAGTTGAGGATTATTTAGTCATCCGTTTCCGTTGTGTAAACTTGACAGGTGCCACTATTACTACTCAAAATCCAACTACGTGTACGCCACCAAACGGTTCTATTACTATATCTAATGGTAATTTAGTGCCTGGAGTAACTTACGGTGTGTACTATACCTTGAATGGTGGTTCTCCACAAGGCCCATTCACCTATACTACTAACGGTACCACAGGTACGTTAGTTATTTCTGGTTTAACTTCAGGCACATACACAGCGGTTCAGGTCTTTCACCCAACTAACCCAGCTTGTGGATTTACTTTGCCAGGCACATACGTGCTTAGCGCAGCAAGCGTTCCTGTTCCTGGCCTTACTGCATCTGCCGACAATGTATGTGTGGGTGGTTCATTTACTCTTACCGCTTCTTCTGCACAAGTAAGCCCTACATATAATTGGACTGGCCCCAGCGGCTTCACCTTTACCGGTAATCCATTAACTCGCAGCAGTGTTACAACCGCCATGACAGGCAGCTATTGTGTTACACAGACTGTAGCAGGTTGTACTTCGGCTCCGGCATGTACTACAATTACCGTAAATCCTAACCCAACTTTATCTGCATCAAGCAATACACCGGTATGTGTGGGTAATACGATTAATCTTACCTCAACACCCGGAAGCGGAACTCTTCCATACAACACATTCAGTTGGTCTGGTGTAGGTGGTTTTTCAGCTTCTACTCAAAACCCAACCAGAGGCCCTGCAACACCAGCTATGGCTGGGGCATACAATGTAACTGTAACAGATGCTCGTGGCTGTACAGCCACTGCTACTACATCTGTGGCAATAAATGCGGTGCCTACCACTGCACCTACGAATAACAGTCCAATTTGCTCCGGTGCTACCTTAAACCTGTTTGCTAACGCAGCAGCTGGTTCTGGCACTATTTCAGGATACTCTTGGAGTGGGCCTTCGTTTACTTCAACAATAGCTAACCCAACCAGACCTTCGGCTACAACCGCAATGTCTGGCGCGTATAGTGTAACAGTGACTAACTCAAACGGTTGTACTGCATCTGCCAGTACAAATGTGACTATTAATCAAAGTCCTTCAGTTTCGGCTTCTAGTTCACAACCCGCATACTGTACCGGAGCCACCATCCAGTTAAACGCTAACCCATCTGGTGGAACAACTCCATATACCTACTCATGGAGTGGACCATCAACATTTAGCTCTTCTGCTCAGAACCCAACACGCGGCCCTGCAACAGCGGCTATGGGTGGTGTTTATAATGTAACGGTAACGGATAATAATGGATGCTCGGCATCTACATCTACATCTACGGTTGCAATTAATCCATCTCCATCTATTTCTGCAAATAGCGGCAGCCCAACGTATTGCTCAGGCCAAACTATTCAATTAACAAGTGCGCCATCGGGTGGAAGTACACCATACTCATACTCATGGAGCGGTCCGGCCAGTTTCTCTGCTACCGTTCAGAATCCTACTCGTCCGGGGTCATTAGTTAGCCATTCGGGAGTTTACTCGGTTACATTAACAGACAACAACGGTTGTACGGCCACTGCATCAACTCCAGCTGTTACAGTGAATGAAACTCCCGTAGTTTCTGCTTTCAGCTCTAGCCCAAGCTACTGTACCGGTTCTACTATACAGTTGAACTCTACGGTTACCGGTGGTACTACTCCATATACTTTTGTATGGTCTGGCCCGGCTACCTACTCTGCCTCAACTCAAAATCCTACACGTGTAAATGCTCAACCAATTCATTCCGGTGTTTATTCTGTAACGGTAACTACTAACAACGGCTGTTCAGCAACTGCTCAAACTGGAGCTATTACGGTTAACCCCGGATTAAACATTACTGCCGGAAGCAATTCACCGGCTTGTACCGGAGGCACATTAAACTTATCATCTTCTGTATCTGGTGGTACTACACCATACACTTACTCATGGACAGGTCCTGGTTTCACTAGTAACTTACAAAATCCATCTCGTACTAACGTTGTTGCAGGTTTTGCAGGCACCTACAATATAACAGTTACTGACGCTAACAACTGTTCTGGCACTGCATCTACTAACGTAGTGGTGAATACAGGAGTTGGTGTGAGTGCAAGCAGCAACTCACCGGTTTGTGTGGGTAGCACGCTTAACTTATCCGGTTCTCCGCTTGGTGGCACATCACCTTATACCTACTCATGGACAGGGCCAAGTGGCTACAGTGCAGGTGGGCAAAACCCAACTCGCACAAATATTCAAACTATTCATGCTGGTACATATAACGTTACAATTACAGACGTGAATGGTTGTTCTGCAACCGGATCTACTGCGGTAGTTGTAAATACAAATCCTTCAGTTAGTGCTGGAAGCAACTCGCCAATATGTGCCGGTGCTACGCTTAACTTAACTTCAACCCCATCGGGTGGCTCTACTCCGTATTCATATTCATGGTCTGGCCCGGTAAGCTACAGTGCATTTATTCAAAACCCTACACGGTCTTTAACTATTACTGCTCACAGCGGAACTTACTCTGTAACTTTAACAGATAACAACGGATGTAGTGCTACTGCCTCTACAGTAGTAACCGTTAATGCTACTCCATCAGTTACGGCCAGCAGTAACTCACCGGTTTGCGAAACACGAACTATTAACCTTACCTCTACCCCAAGTGGTGGCACGGGTACCTATTCTTATGCATGGGCAGGGCCTTCAACATTCTCGGCCTCTATCCAAAACCCAACTAGAGCGAATGCCAGCAGTGGCTTTGCAGGGGCTTACAATGTAACCGTTACCGATGGCAATAATTGTACGGCTTCAGCTGCAACCTCTGTAACTGTGCTACCAAAACCAGGCGTTCCTACCGCATCTGCTTCACCAAATCCAATCTGTACAGGACAAACACTAAATCTAACAGGAACAGGAAGTGGTGCTGCTACTTGGAATTGGTTTGGGCCAAACTCTTTTGGCGCTTCCATTCAAAATCCAACAATTAACAACGTGCAGTTAGTTAACGCAGGCACGTATTTCTTATTCCAAACATTAAGTGGATGTAGCTCAGACACAGCTCAGGTAACTGTTGTAGTAAATCCTACACCCGCAGCTCCTGTAATTACTACTGTACTTCCAAACCCGGCATGTACTGGTCAAAATGTAACCTTCACTGCTTCTGGTGCAGGTGGCTCTATATTTACATGGAGTGGCCCCGGATTTAGTACAACCGGTAATCCGGTTACGCTTTCAAGTGTAGCATTAATCAACCAAGGTAACTTTACAGTTACACAAACTATTACCGGTTGCGTATCTCCATCATCTGCTCCGGTATTTTTAACAGTTAATCAAACACCTACGGCTCCTACACCAACTACTAATAGCCCGAAATGTTGGGGAGATACTTTAAAGTTCTTTGCCTCTACCGTAGCGGGTGCTACATATTCATGGTCTGGTCCGGGAGGATTTACTTCGGCTGCTCAAAGCCCAACCCGTCCATTGGCAACTCCAAGCATGAGTGGATTGTATTCGTTAACGGTAACGGTGAGTGGTTGCTCAAGCACTAACTCCGCTACTGTTAATGCTACTGTAACTTCTTGTCCTCCGGTTGCTAATGATGACGCATATTCAACTAACGAAGATACTCCTCTTACAATCAGCGCACCGGGTGTTTTGGTTAATGATAGTGACCCTGCTAATCCACAGCAGCCATTGACTGTTACCACCACACCAGTTAGTGGCCCAACTAATGGCTCTGTAGTGTTAAATGCCAATGGTTCATTTACCTACACTCCTAATGCTAACTATACTGGTCTGGATGTATTCTGCTACCGTGTATGTGATAATGAAATACCGGCTGCTTGCGATACCGCCTGTGTAACTATTACTGTAGTTCCGGTTAATGACCCACCAGTTGTAAACGATAGCACGGTTACTTCCCCCGAGGACAACCCAATTACTGTTTGTTTACCAATTACCGATCCTGAAACTGCAACCCAATTGCATAACGTTACCCTTTGTGGAGTAACTAATGGTACAGTAAGCGGACTTGGAGTAAATAATGGCACTAATCCGCATACAGTATGTTTTACATACAACCCAACTGCTAACTTTAATGGCACTGCACAAGTATGTGTTATAGTATGCGACAACGGATCACCAGTATTGTGTGATACAGCAACTGTGACTATTAATGTAACTCCGGTGAACGACCCACCGGTGGCAAATGATGATACTTATTCTACTAACGAGGATACTCCGCTTACAATCAGTGCTCCAGGAGTGTTGTCTAACGATAGTGACCCGGCTGATGGTACAGTTGTGACTGTGGTTGGAGTAGTAAGTGGACCAGCAAACGGTACACTTACTTTAAATGCAAACGGTTCATTTGTTTATACGCCCAATGCAAACTTTAACGGAGTGGATGTATTCTGCTACCGTATCACTGATAGTGGAACACCAGCGCCATTCTTATTTGATACTGCTTGTGTAACAATTACAGTAAATTCTGATAACGATCCACCGGTGGTGAATGATTCAACTGTAACCACTCCTGAAGACAATCCAATTACACTTTGTTTACCGATTAGTGATCCGGAGAGTGCAACACAGTTGCACAGCGTAACACTATGTGGAGTAACCAATGGTACGGTTAGCGGCTTGTCTGTAAATAACGGTACTATTCCTCACTCAGTTTGTTTAACATACAATCCAACCGCTAACTTTAATGGCACCGCACAAGTTTGTGTTGTAGTTTGCGATAATGGTTCACCGGTACTTTGCGATACAGCACTAGTTACTGTTAACGTAACACCGGTGAACGATCCGCCAGTTGCTGTTAATGATTTTTACTCTACTAATGAAGATGTTCCGTTGATTACTTCATCAGTAACCGGTGTAAGAAACAATGATAATGATGCAGCAGACGGGAATCCTGTTACTTCTCTAACAGTAAATTCTACTCCTTTTGTTAATGTGTCTCACGGTACATTGATATTAAATGGAGACGGTTCATTCACCTACACACCTACTGCCAACTACTGTGGAAGTGATTCATTTGTATATACTGTTTGTGATAATGGTACACCTCTTCCGAGTTTGTGCGCAAATGCAACAGCTTACATTACTGTAAACTGCGTAAATGATCCACCGGTTGTTAATGACTCAACAGTTACAACTCCTGAGGATGTTCCAATTACTGTTTGTTTGCCGATTACTGATGCAGAGTCAGCTACTCAGCTTCATAGTGTTACCGTATGTGGTGGTCCATCAAATGGATCATTGTCGGGTACACTTGGAGTAAACAACGGCACAAATCCGCATACGGTTTGTTTTACTTACACTCCGAACCTGAACTATAATGGCACTGATCAAATATGCTTGGTAATTTGCGACAACGGTTCACCGGTAGCTTGCGATACAGCTCGAGTAACCATTATTGTTACTCCGGTAAATGATCCACCAGTAGCAGTAGATGATTACTTTGTAAACTGCACAGGCAGCAATATCACTAATAACGTATTGACTAACGATAATGATGTAGATGGACCGCTGGTTACAGTATTGGGGCCATTAGCCGGTCCATATTCCGGTACATTAACAATTGCCGGTACCGGATTATTTACATACACCCCACCATCTCCTTTGTTTAACGGAATTGACTCCTTCACTTATGTGATATGTGATGGTGGTTCACCCGTGTTGTGTGATACTGCAGTAGTTGTGTTGGATTATCGTTGTGTAAATGTACCTCCAATTGCTGTAGATGATACCTACACTGTACCTGAAGATGGAACATTAACGGTATCTGTTCCGGGAATCATGACAAACGATAGCGATCCTGACGGTGGCATAATTACCGTTACTACTCCACAGCTGAGTGGTACCAACCACGGTACGCTTACTTTGAATGCAAATGGGTCATTTACCTATGTACCTAACCCTAACTATACCGGATTGGATACCTTCCAGTATTCAATTTGTGATAATGGCACACCTGTAAAATGTGACAGCGCATTCGTATTTATCACAGTAACTCCGGTTAACGATCCACCTGTAGTACCCGATACCACTATTGTAACTTGTGAGGATTGTCCGATTACGGTTTGCCTCCCTATAACAGATGTAGAAACTAATCAGTCATACTATGTGGCTGGTGCGGTTTGTGGTCCTAATTCAGGAACATACACAACAACTATTGTTGCATTGCCATCAAACCAGGTTTGTGTAACATATACACCTACCACTAACTTCAATGGAGTTGATTCCATTTGTTTAGTGGTGTGCGATAACGGCACACCTAACCAGTGCGACACTACAAAAATTACTATCGTAGTTACGCCAGTAAACGATCCTCCAATTGCTAATAACGACACGTACACTACGAATGAAGATACCCCGTTAAACATCAGCGCACCGGGTGTA
>JAEUVA010000014.1 GCA_016787045.1 Chitinophagales bacterium | reverse complement strand
CGTTTGGCACCTCGATGTCGGCTCATCACATCCTGGAGCTGTAGGCGGTTCCAAGGGTTGGACTGTTCGTCCATTAAAGTGGTACGCGAGCTGGGTTTAAAACGTCGTGAGACAGTTTGGTCCCTATCTACCGTGAGGTTTGAGAATTGCGAGTGATTCCCTACTTAGTACGAGAGGACTGGTGTTTGTGACTATAAAACGTAGTCTTTTGCGGTGCAGTTATCAAAAACGGTTAAGGGGTATACCTATGGTGGTCCGGTTGTTAGGCAAATAGCAGCGCCGGTTAGCTACGTATAAGAATTAATAATTGCTGAATACATCAATGCAAGAAGTAATCCTCAATATACATTCTCAAAAAACTGTAAAACGTTATTACGTATATAGGTAAAATGTGTTAGCTTTGAAAGAAGTAGAGCTGTTTTATACTAAAAGTTTTTTTTAAAAAGAAATTGGTTGGCTTTTAAAAGTTTTAATGTTTACTCACTCTTAAAAATAAATTTTCTTGTGCACTGTTTTTGCGTATTGAACCACACTATCTCGTTCGATTTAGTCTATGTGAAAAGTACGTTAAATGGAAGTACTGGCGAAGAGCTGGGAGATAACATAAAGTGTAACATTTTTTTATAAAAAATTGGGGGGGGGTGCTAGTTGGTCATACTTAATTGACTGGGTATTGTGCGCCCATAGCGCAATTGGATAGAGCAGTGGTTTTCGAAACCAAAGGTTCTAGGTTCGAGTCCTAGTGGGCGTAAATATCGTTGTGTTGCGTAGGTGGAGTGGAGAAGGGGTTATCTCGTCAGGCTCATAATTTGAAGGTCGTTGGTTCGAATCCAACCTCCACCAAACTTTATATTCGGTGATGTTGCGGGGGTTGTAGTTTAATGGTAAAATGCTGGCTTGTCGCGCCACGTGATACGGGTTCAACTCCCGTCATCCCCGATTAGTTAGTTTTAATAAATATAACTGACAAACTGTTTATAACTATGATGGGAGGATGGCTGAGTGGTTGAAGGTGTCGGTCTTGAAAATCGAAGGGTATTAATTACCTCGCAGGTTCGAATCCTGTTCCTCTCTTGGCGACTGTAGCTCAATTGGGTAGAGCGTCCGCTTTGCAAGCGGGGGGTTACGGGTTCAACTCCCGTCGGTTGCAGTACGTGATCGCATTGCAGTACGTGACGGAATGGCTAACGTGTCCGTTTTGGGAACGGGAAATTGAAGGTTCGAATCCTTCCGTACTGAAGTTTTTTGTAAAATAGGTGTGCGTGTGCCCTTAGCTTAATGGATAGAGTGGTGGTTTTCTAAGCCTTCAGATATAGGTTCGAGTCCTATAGGGCACGGGGGGCAGTAGTAAAAGTGCGCGGGCGCATAGCTCAATTTGGTAGAGCGGTGGCCTTTTAAGCCAAGGGTTCTAGGTTCGAGTCCTAGTGCGCCTATTTTATGTGTGAATAGGCATTATTATTATTTTTTGCCGACTGGTTGTGAGAAGGTGGCTGAGTGGTTTAAGGCGGCAGACTGTAAATCTGTTAGGTAATTCCTATCGCAGGTTCGAATCCTGTTCTTCTCAAGAATTACGAGGTACGCGCCCAGCGGGGCGGCGAATTTGCAGCACCCTTCATCTAGTTGGTTAGGATGTTGCTCTTTCACAGCAAAAACAAGGGTTCGAATCCCTTAGGGTGTAGGGTATTTTTATGTAAGATAGAAATTTGCTCGCTTGGCGGAATGGTAGACGCGGTAGACTCAAAATCTATTTCTTTTTAAGAGTGTCGGTTCAAGTCCGATAGCGGGTATACTGTTAGATTTTTAGGGGAGGATGGCTGAGTGGTTTAAGGCGATACTTTGCTAAGGTGTTTGCCCGACGGGCAGCGTGGGTTCGAATCCCACTCCTTCTAATTGTGTATTGAGAGCGCTCGCGCTCGCTTGGCGGAATGGTAGACGCGGTAGACTCAAAATCTATTTCTTTTTAAGAGTGTCGGTTCAAGTCCGATAGCGGGTATACTGTTAGATTTTTAGGGGGGGTAGTTTAATGGTAGAACGGGAGTCTCCAAAATTTTTGGTGTGGGTTCGATTCCCACCCTCTCTGTTTTTGGGGGATTTGGTTGGTGGTGATTGCGTAGTGTTAAGTCTCGGTAGCTCAATGGTAGAGCGAGCGACTGTTAATCGCGAGGTTGTTGGTTCGAGTCCAATTCGGGACGTTTTTTTTTTTGCTGGTGGGGGTGAATAGCTCAATGGTAGAGCAGTAGTTTTGTAAACTAGAGGTTCGAAGTTCGACTCTTCGTTCACCCTATGGCGTTTGTAGCTCAATGGTAGAGCGGTGCTTTGTGGCAGCATAGGTTGTGGGTTCGAGT
>JAEUVA010000048.1 GCA_016787045.1 Chitinophagales bacterium | reverse complement strand
GACGGGGAGGTTTGGCACCTCGATGTCGGCTCGTCACATCCTGGGGCTGGAGAAGGTCCCAAGGGTTGAGCTGTTCGCTCATTAAAGTGGCACGCGAGCTGGGTTCAGAACGTCGCAAGACAGTTCGGTCCCTATCTGTTGCGGGCGTTAGAAATTTGAGAGGAGCTGACTCTAGTACGAGAGGACCGTGTCGGACGAACCTCTGGTGTACCTGTTGTGGCGCCAGCTGCATCGCAGGGTAGCTATGTTCGGAAGGGATAAGCGCTGAAAGCATCTAAGTGCGAAGCCCACCTCAAGATGAGATTTCTTTTAAGGGTCGTAGAAGATTACTACGTTGATAGGTGACAGGTGTAAAGATGGTAACATCAAAGCCGAGTCATACTAATTGCCCGTACGCTTTCTATTTTTTTACTTTGAATTTTGACTTTATTAATTTTTCCAACATGTCAGATTTTATTTTCTGGAGTAATTCAGAATAAAAATAAGGGTGACTATAGCGAGGGGGATCACCTCTTCCCATTCCGAACAGAGCAGTTAAGCCCCTCCACGCTGATGGTACTGGACTAATCCTCCGGGAGAGTAAGTAGTCGCCTCCTTATTTATTAATGCCTCACTTTTTTAAGTGGGGCATTTTTTTTGCATTTATGTGATGCATGCGGTATGGTTGCGCAACGGAGTGCGTGAGGGATAGTAACGGAAAGCCCGGAGTGAACGATGGGCGGCCGGTGGGTGTGGGTGAGCGAGGACTTGGAGTGGATAGCCCGACCCTTACGTAGCGAAGGGTGGGCTATGAGGTAGGCGCGGAGTATGGGGCACGCCACTATTTTCTTAATAACAACAAGTGTAACATGGGAAAATTACTTGGTCAATTTATTTTTTGGGTTTTTGGTTGGACTTTGGATGATCGTTTGAAGTTTGATTTTAAGCGTTGTGTGATGATTGCTGCACCGCATACGAGTAATTGGGATTTTATTTTTGCCAGAGCGGCTTTTGCGATGATGGGTATTCCGATAAGGTTTACGGTGAAGAAGGAGTGGTTGAGGTTTCCGTTTGGGGGTGTGATGAATGCGCTTGGCGCAATTGGTATAGATAGGTCGCCTAAGGTGGATGGTGAGCAGAGGTTAAGTACTACGGAGGCGATGATTAAGTTGTTTGAAGGGAGGGATGAGTTGGTGGTGATGGTGACCCCGGAGGGGACGAGGTCGCTGAGGGTGAAGTGGAAGACGGGCTTTTATCATGTGGCAGCAGGTGCAGGTGTGCCGATTGCTTTGGGGTATTTGGATTTTGAAAGCAAGATAGCCGGGGTGGGTAAGTTGGTGTACCCGAGTGGGGATATGGATAAGGATATGAGGGAGATTATGGCTTTTTACAAGCCGATTAAAGGCAAGCGACCAGAACTGTTTAGTGTTGATTTAGATTATGTTTAGTTGTTGTATGCATAATCGCTTAGGTATTGGTATGGCTCGTTTAGTGAGCCATTGATGGTGATGGTGGCGTTGTGTAGTGTGGTGCTTTCTTCTTTGAGTAGGCGCCAGATGACGCGGCTGAGTACCATGTTTCCGAAGTCTTCGGAGGCATCGCGGGGGAGTTCGTTGGGGAGGTTGTCTATGGCCATTACATCAATAGCATTGGGTTGAAATGGCTCGCACTCGGTTTGGGTGTGGGGGTTGTAGCCGTATATGGGATTGGTGATGGTGGAGGGGCGTATGGTGGAGGGTACGGATGAGTGAGGGGCTATGTCGCAGGTGATGTCGGCAATGACTTGGATTTTGAAGTCCGGTTTTTTCATGTCGTTTATGGTGAAGAATGTGGGCATGCGTTTGTCCCAGTAGATGCCATTGATGAATACGGTAGCTACTTTTGTATATGGTGCAAAGGAGGATTTGTATTGCTCAAGGTGTGCGTGGTAGTGTGATGTGTTAAACTCGGTTTGGCCTTCTTTATGAAACATGTGTTTGGATTCTAACTGGGTGTACACGCATGTGGGGTATTCTTTGTTTAAAAAATCTTGTGGCGATACTTTGGGAATGTTGAGTAGATCTAGGAGAAATGCAGCGCCATTGGAAACTCTACCGGTACCTGTGAGTACTATTTTGATAGGCGGGAGGTTTACTTTTGAAAATTCTTTTTGGGTTTCGGCAAAGTTGAGGCATTGGTACATGGGTCTCAGTTGAAAGTGTTGTTGCCCTTGCAGGCGGAGGCCTGTGGTGCGGATGCCATTGTATGCGCCAACGATGCCCGCCCAGCGGCCAAAGGCAATGATGCGTTTGCTGTTTTCGTCTTTGAGGCATTCCCAGTCGATGAGTCGGATTTTTTTGCGGAGGGCTTCTTGAAGTAGTTTTTTGTTGTGTGGTTGTTTTTTGATGGTGTGTGAAAAGATGAAGTATGTTTTGTTGGGGATGAAAAGTTGTGCGGGGATTTCTTTTACTCCGAGTAGGATGTCGCAGTCGGATAAATCTTCGCGGAGCAAGATGCCTTGGTTGTGGTATTCGTCATCGGTATAGCAGCGGTGTTTGCTGGGTTGTACGGCTACCCAAAGGTTGCTGTGTTCTTCCATGAGTGTGCGGCACTGTGAGGGAGTGAGCGGTGCACGGTTATCTATGGGATGTTTTTCTTCGCGAAGGATTCCGATTTTCATTGTGCAAACTTAGTAATACATGGGGTATGTGGGATGGGGATGTTTGTTTGCCTGCATTGGTATGCGGGAAAATGTTTTGCGGTTTTGTGGCCGTATGGGTTGAGGGGGTATTGTGTAGCGGTTGCTGTTGGGGGCAGGTGCCGCTTTTTGAGGTGTGCGTGAGGTGTTTTGGGGTTGTTGGTTTGGTGGGTGGGACACCCACCAATAGGAAATTTTAGTCTTTTTGACCTCTGACACAGTTTATTTTACACTCCCATTGAAAGGTTTAGAGTGCGTATTTACTCTACCCAATCGGCTATGAAGATATTGGTATCGCGGGTGCCGCCATTGTTGCGGTTGCTGCACCAAACCAGTTTTTTGCCATTGGGCGAGAACATGGCAAAGGAGTCAAACACATTATCGTAGGTGATTTGCTCTAACCCGGTACCATCGGTATTTATCATATACAAATTGAATGGTATGGACTTGGTGGCGTGGTTAGTGCTGAAGATGACCTTTTTGCCCGAAGGATGAAAAAAAGGCGCCCAGTTGGCACCACCCAGGTGGGTGAGTTGCTGGCGTTTTTTACCGTTGGCATTGGCGATGTACAACTCCATTTTGTTGGGCGAAACTAAGTTTTGACTCAGCAGTTTTTTGTATTGCGTGACCTCTGAGTCGGCCTCAAACTGTGTGCTGCGCCAAATAATTTTTTTGCCATCGGGCGAAAAGAATGCCCCGCCATCGTAACCGATTTTGTGGGTGATTTGGCGTACATGGCTGCCATCTAAATTCATGGTATAAAGCTCTAAATCGCCACTGCGATTAGAGGTAAAAAGAATTTTATCGCCTTTGGGTGATACGGTGGCTTCGGCATCGTAAAAATTATTGTTGGTGAGTTGTTTTACGATGTTGCCATTGAGGTCGGCCACAAAGATTTCAAATTCAGGATATAGTGGCCATAGGTATTTACCGCGCTCATGTTTTGGTTCAGGAGGGCAGCTATCGTGTTTGAGGTGAGTAGAGGCAAAAATGATTAGTGAATCACCGGGAAGAAAATAGGAGCAGGTAGTGCGGCCTTTGCCGTTGCTAATGCGTGTGGGGGATGATGCTTTGGCGGTAGTTACGTTATCTATCATCCAAATTTGATCGCAGGGGATGCCGTTTTTTTTATGTGCCCGCTGGTAGGTGAGTTTGGTGCCATCAAAACTCCAGTAGGCCTCGGCATTATCGCCCCCGAAGGTGAGTTGCCGGATGTTTTGGAGGTGTTTTTCTTGTGGGTATGCTACTGTTGTTTGGCTAAAGGCACACAAAGAGAGCAGAAGAAAAGTAAGGGTAAAGATTGATCTTGGCATAGGGCGCGAATGTAACAGCGCTTCGTTGCCGCCCAACAAAAAATTGACCGGCTTTTGTAAAAAGAAAACCCTGTGCATGGTGCACAGGGTTATACATGTATGATTCAACTCTAATAGAAGAGCCGGGAAGTAGGTGTGAAAAGACAAATAGATACTAACCTTCGGCTTCTCTGCGCAAACCCTCAATAAAAGCAGCTTTAAGAACGGTATTTCTGCGCACCACACTCTTTTTAGTAAAGGTTTGGCGGCTACGCAATTCGCGCAGAATGCCGGCTTTTTCGTACTTTTTTTTGTACTTTTTGAGTGCCTTGTCTAAAGAATCGGATTCGCGGGTGTCAATAATAAGCATATCTGTTTTTTGAATTTTGGGACGCCAAAAATAACATTCCTTTTTTAAACTCCAAACCTTAGATGTTTCCTTTCATAATTTCTCGGCTAATCACCAGTTTTTGGATTTCGGAAGTGCCTTCGCCAATGGTGCAGAGTTTGCTATCGCGATAGAATTTTTCTACCGGAAAATCTTTGGTGTAGCCATATCCGCCAAAAACCTGCACGGCATCGGTAGAAATCTCCACGGCAATTTCTGAGGTATAGTATTTGGCAAAAGCGGACTCTTTGGTCATTTTTTTACCCTCGTTTTTGAGGTAAGCGGCCTGCATGGTGAGCAGTTCTCCGGCCTCAATTTTGGTGGCCATATCTGCCAATTTGAATGCAATGGCTTGGAAGTTAGCGATGGGTTGGCCAAACTGTTCGCGCTCTTTGGCATATTTTACACTGGCCTCATACGCGCCTTTAGCTATTCCTAAACCAAGCGCAGCAATGGAAATTCTTCCGCCATCTAATATTTGCATAGCTTGTTGAAATCCGCTGCCAATTTTAGTTTCTCCACCGCATACATTTTCATCGGGTACAAAACAATCCTCAAAAATTACTTCGGCAGTTTCTGAAGCACGCATGCCCAGTTTGTTTTCTTTTTTACCGGCTTTGAGCCCTTTGGTGCCGCGCTCAATAATAAAGGCGGTCATGCCCCGGCTATCTAACAATTCGCCCGTGCGAACGATGGCCACCACCACATCACCGGTAGCCCCGTGGGTAATCCAGTTTTTGTTGCCGTTGAGTACCCAGCCGCCATCTACTTTTTTGGCGGTAACTTTCATGCGCATGGCATCGCTGCCAGTATTGGCTTCGGTAAGTGCCCAGGCGCCAATCCATTCGCCTGATGCGAGTTTAGGTAGGTATTTTTTCTTTTGCTCTTCGGTGCCGTGGTAGTAGATATGACCTGTGCAAAGCGAGTTGTGCGCAGCGGTAGAAAGGCCAATAGAGCCGCATACTTTTGCAATTTCAGATACTACCGTTACATATTCAAAGTAAGAAAGCCCTGAGCCGGAGTATTTTTCGGGGATGTACACCCCCATAAACCCCTGCTCGCCCATTTTATGAAACAAATCGCGTGGGAAGATTTGGTCTTCGTCCCACTTCATGATATTGGGTCTGATTTCGCGTTCTGCAAAATCGCGTACTGATTGTGCTATCATCAATTGATTTTCGCTAGGGTTAAAGTTCATGCCGGTAAGTGTTTGTTCTGTTGCAGTAGCGCCCATGTTCATTTTTTATGCGGTGGCGAAAATAGAAAAATTGCTTTGTGGAAATGGGTAGAACTTCTGCGGCTTAAATCCGTTCACCCACTTTATTCGTAACACTCTTTACTAACTATGCTGAAGCACCTTTTGCAAGCCATTTTTTTTATACCGGTAATGTTGATTGCCGGTGGCTACGAAATAAAACTAAGCACCGTGATGGATAAACCCGGTGTGGAGTTTTTGGGATACAAAAATGACAGTTGGTATGCCATTGGTTTTGAAAAACCGGGCAACCTGAATAAGCCGCCCCGATATACCTTGTATAAATACGCGCTGGCTTTTAAATCGGGCAAGGCATCGGTACTATACCCATCGTTTGGCGAAAAAACTTTTTATCTGCAATCGGGCTTTAATGGCAATAAAATAAGCATGTATTATGCCGTGTGTGACAGGCGTAGCGATGAAGAGTGGATGATGGAAAATCGCGATAGCCGCAAACAGTTGCCGGTAATTATGCGGCAGAATTTTGATGCAAACACACTAGAGCCCGATACAGGAGGCGCTCAGTTGATATTTGATGAAAAAGACGAATACTTTACCTGCTCAGGTATTTTGCTGGCACACAGCCCGGATGGTAGTAAGTCGGCTGTATTGATAAAGCCCTATTACAAGCAGCAAAGGTTTAAGTTGCTGATTGCGGATGCAAAAAGCGGAACATCTATTGCTAAAACATACGATTTTAAAGAGCAGAAAGAGTACTTGCAGTTTTTGCAAATGCAGATAAACAACGATGGGCAGGTGTATATTACAGCCAGGGTGAGGGACGATGTAATTTCGCTTGCACCCACTACGAAAAACAAGCCGCAGAACACTTATTACATATTCAGCGCAGATGCCAACACCCCACTAGCAGAGCCGTATAAAATTGCTTCGCCAAACTCCGGATTGTTTTACGCCAATCCATTATCCACCCTCAGCCAAAATGGTGAATTGGTGCTAGCGTTTGATAGTTACACCGATGAGCTGCGAACCCTTTACCGTTCTACAGCAATGTATAGAGTGGATGCCAAACTTAATTTAATGGCTAAGACGCAGCTCTCACCTAGTGCAGACGTTACCGCACAATGCCAAACTTCAAACGGATCCAAAAAGGGTAAAGAGTTTTACAAATTTAAAACGCAGCAAATAGTAAACTGCGGAAAAGGGTATGGTGTTTTGGTAGAGTATGCAGATACCACAGCCGCACAAAAAACTATACCTGCAGTGGTGATAAGCGGCAACATGCTTGTTTTTCAAACCGATGATAACATGCAGCAGAAAGCAAATTGGTTAATACTCAAAAAACAGCAAAGTGCTACAGTGCAATATGCCTTTAGCGCACGCATAATGATTAAAAACAATGAATTGAATTTGCTTTACAATGCCGATTGGGAAGCTGACGAAGAGCACTTTATGAACCTGATGCACACCCGTTTACCGGCTGATGGCTCTGCTGCAGTAACTACCAAAGTAGTAAGGACATCGGACGATTTTTTTATCAATTTTTCATCTGTTTGGACAAACGGAAACCGAATTGCCTTTCGGCAAGAAAAGTTAGTGGACTTTGAAGATGTAGGGAAAGAAATCCGGTTTTTGGAGATTACGCTCAAGTAAAAAAATCAAAACCCAATACACGCTGCCACACCTTTGTAGTAGTGCTTTGAGATTTGTGGCGCAGAATATTATCTTTGGCCACCATTTTTTACACACACTACACGTTTAACGATTTTAACTACAACGAAGATGCAAAACCGTTTTGTAACTACCGGCATAAATGCCGATGATAAGCCGGTGGTACTGGCTTACGAATTAAAAGAAGAAGAGTTTAAGGTAGAGCTACACCTCATGCTCAAAAGCTCATTAAACAAAGAGCAGCTAGAGAATTTAGAAACCAAATGGACTACCGGAGATGAGTTTGTATTTCCGGAAGATGCGCAATTGGTAACGCCAGACTTGAATAAAGAAACTATTCTGCCGGATGATGTTCGGTCTGATGAAACCGGAAAAATCAGAATCAGGCAAAACGAGTGGGCCTACACCTTGCTCACTGCTAAACTATGGGAGAGCTACCTGCAAGAGCTGGAAGAATTAAAAAAGCGAGCTGAAAATTTAGCGCAATACGACCGCCAGTTGTTTGACGATGCCAAATCATTTTGGGAAAGAGTATTGGAACACCGCAAAGAGCGCGACATTAGTCAAGAGCGGTTAGACAAAATAAAGGATGATGTAAATTCTATATTTGAAAAGCTCAAAACCTTTCGCAAAACAGAAAGTGCAGAGTTTGAAACGGCCAGTGCAAAGCAGCGCGATGAGGTTGCTGCGCAGTTGGAGGAGTTGAAAAAGAAAGCAGATGAGAAAGCGAATTTCAAAGCGCTATTGGAGGAGTTGAAACAACTGCAAGCTGAAGCACGGAAGCACAGGCATACTAAAGCAGATGAAACTCAACTGCGTAAGCTGTTCGATGCTGCTTATCAGTATATTAACGATCAACGCAACCATTTTTTCAGTGACAAAAATTCAGCACGCATTAAAGGGCTAAACGAAGTGATTCAGAAAATGGAGCTATCGCTCAACCGCGATAAAAAAGATTTAGAATACTTAGACAAAAAGGCCAACAGCAATAGCATCAAATCGCTGGAGTTGCAGTTGATAAACGTGAAGAAGAATTTGCTCAACGAGGCCATTGCCAGTAAAGAAGAGAAATTGAAAGACATCCGCTCTACTTTAGAAAAACTGCAAAAACAGAATAACCGTGCAGTGAAAAGTAAAGATGATAAAGCAACACTGCCGCAACCTGAACCGGCAGAAGCAGTTGAGTTGGAGCCGCAACACGATATTGCTGATGCACCTACCGAAGAAAAGACGGTAGATTAAAAAAATAATTTCACTCCCTTAACGGCTGCCCAAGGGCAGCCGTTATTTTTTTACCACCTTTATTGCCCTGCGATGGGTGGACGACTTGAGAACTATACTGTAAGTACCGGCAGAAAAAGAATTCATATCTACCTTTATTACATGGGTGCCTGTATCAAATACTCCATTCCGAATTTGCTGTAATACTTTTCCATTTATATCACACAATTCAATGGTTAAAGTCATTTCACGATTCAGTTGAAAATGAATGGTGGTAACAGATGATGTAGGATTGGGATAACCATAATAATCTAGTACATCATTGTTTAAAGCAGTGGGCTTTATACCGGTTGACTTATCTAAATAAACTTCAAAAATTTTGTTACTACATGAACTTAGCGATGGGTCAGTAAAACTGATGTTCAATTCGGGGCTTTCAATTCCACCGGTTAAAAAACCAATTCTGCCACCTTGCGGCATAGCATTGGTGTGTACAAAATGCCGATGAATGAGTGGGGCATTTTTATCTGCGAAAAAATACGCATTTGTACCCAATAATGCAGGCATCCGCACACCGGCATCAAATTCGTGATAATTCATATCTATATCGCGTGCCACATCGCTGATGGTGCGCACAAAAGGTACCAAGGAATCGGTAACCGTGCTGTTGGTGAGCGTATCTACGTAATACATACTTATACCTCCAAAAAACAAATGATGCTGTACCCACCACACCGAGTCGTATAGCTCAGCCACTGCGCTGTGGTACTGGCTGAGTGTTTGGCTGAAATCATTACGTACGATAAACGTATCCGGGTAAATTTCTATACAATTGAAATATGGTAAGTCAATACCTTTGCGGAACACACCGCTGTATGCCAATAGCCCATCGCCTTTGAATGGGTCTTTGAGATGCAGCAGGTTATAGTCGCGCCTGCGAAAGTTGGCTGTGTCGCGTATGGCTGTATAGTTTTTGAGTTGAAGGTTTACGCCATCATCAGCAATTTGAAATTTGCGGATTTCGTGGGTGTATTCTTGTGTATGGAAACCCGTGGTGTCAGATCGGTCATAATAGCCATCAAACCGGTGGCCGAAAACAAGATAGTATGTAGTATCCAACATTTGCAAATGAGCGCCACACACAGCCAATACCGAATCGGTAATTTGCCGGAAATAAGGAGTTATAGGTTGCTGGTTTTTTACGGCAGGCAATAGCCCTGCCAGATTGATGGCAGTGAGTGTAGGCCAGGTTACAAAATTTTGAATACCGTCTTTCCAGCCATAACCACCTACTATGTACAACATTGAATTATGTAAATAAAATTGCATATTAGAGGAGGTTATCGGCTCACGTATGCTATCCGGCAGCGAATACACATCTACACTCCAGGTAGAATCTAAATCTGGATTCGTGAAATAAATTTTATCGTTAATACCATTTGAGGGAAATGCAAACGGGGGCTGAAATCCGTGCAAGCCGTTTGTTCTGCCGCCAATAAAAAACCAATGGCCATTGTATGTGCCAAAAGCACCCGAGTGTATCGCAGGAACCGATTGTAGTGTGGAGGGTTCTACGCGCAATTGAAAAAAATCTTGTGCGCTTACAGAAGTAGCCCAGCTTAACATAAAGGTGGCCAAAAAATAAAGAGTGGTTTTGTGTTTAACTTGCATCTCACTTCAAACATAACAAACATGACCTTTGTTTACCTCATTCAACTAAACGAAAAGTACCGCACTGCTGCTAACTGGGCACCACAAGACCACACTGTTGTGGCGCAGCATTTTAATTTTTTGAAAGAATTGTATGGAAATGGCACCGTCAGTTTTGTCGGGAAAACTGGCTTGAGTATAGACCATCCGCATAATACAGGTATAGCATTTTTTGAAGCCGATAGTTTAGAGTCAGCCGAGCTATTAATGCAGCAAGACCCTGCTGTACAAGCGGGTTTAATGGAGTTGCGCGTGCTGCCGTTTGAAGTGATTTTACCCCACAAAAATCAATAAAATAAAATTCAAACAACTGTTTGAATTTTTTAGTTTCGCCCAAATGAAACTGGAGTTAAACTATCATCCTTCGCCCCACAGCACAGCCAAACACCCTTTGCTTTTTGTGCATGGCATGGCTCATGCGGCTTGGTGCTGGGAGTGGGAGTTTGTGCCCTATTTTAACCGAAAGGGCTACGACTGTTACTCCCTCAGTTTTCGTGGGCATGGTGGAAGCGATGGGCACGATCGTATTCGCTGGAACCGCATTGGCGATTATCTAAAAGATTTAGAAGACGCCCTATCGCGCATTCCGCAAAAGCCGGTTTTAGTTGGACACTCTATGGGAGGGTTTGTGATTCAAAAATATTTGTTGAAACACGATAATGTGCCCGCTGCTATTACGCTATCAACGGTACCTGCCGGAGGTATGCTCAAAGGCAGTTTAAAAATTGCCCGTCATTTTCCGTGGGCATTCATAAAGGGAAATTTGACCATGAGCACTGCGCCATTTTCGGAGAGCGAACACATTATTAAAACCATTGCATTTTCAGACACCGCCACAGATGCATTGATTACCAATGTGAAAAAAAAGATGGAGCCGGAGAGTTATATGGCATACTTAGATATGTTGTTTTTGGATTTGCACCGGCCACAAAAAGTAAAAACACCGTTGCTCTTTTTGTATGCCGCCAACGATTTTATTGTGGACTACAAGGGCTGGAAAAAAACAGCCGATGGGTTTGGTGCACAGCAAGAAGTGATAAACGATATTGCTCATGATATGTTTTTAGATACTCACTGGCAAATAGCAGCGAGCAGCATACACGATTGGCTTAAAATTGATTTACATATATAAGTAAATAGAACATTATGAAATTTGCGAAAAACGCTTCTATAGCCATAATAGGTGCCGGTAGTTCTGGCATTGCTGCTTGTAAAAATCTGCGCCAATGCGGGTTTGATAACATCACCATTTTTGAGCAAAGCAACCGTGTAGGTGGTAATTGGGTTTATACCGAAGATGTGAAACACAGCAGTGTGTATGAAACCACCCACATCATTACCTCCAAAGCCCATAGCAGCTATGAAGATTTTCCGATGCCTGATAGCTATCCCGATTATCCATCGCATTGGTTGATGGCGGAGTATTACGACAATTATGCTATAAAATTTGGAGTGAAAGAAAAGGTAATGTTCAATACCACCGTAAGTAGTATTGACCGAAATGCAGATGGTAAATGGAAGGTACATTACACTACTAAAGAGGGCGATACATCGCGGCAAACTTTTGATGTACTGATAGTATCTAACGGCCACCACTGGAATCCGCGCTACCCCAACTACCCTGGCAAGTTTGAAGGAGAGTTTATTCACTCGCATTATTTTAAAAATAACAAACCTTTTGCCGGTAAGCGGGCTATGGTAATAGGAGCAGGCAACAGCGGCTGCGATGCAGCGGTAGAGGTTTGCCGCGTAGCAAAAAAAACCTATATCAGTATGAGGCGTGGGTATCACTTTATACCCAAGTTTGTGTTTGGGCAGCCGGCCGATGTGATAGCCAATAAGTTTCAGTGGGTGCCCGATTTTTTGTTAGACACGGTGTACGGTTTTGTGCTGAGGTTAGAAAATGGCGATATTACCAAGTGGGGTTTGCAGCGCCCGGACCACGGTGTACGGCAGAGCCATCCGGTGTCTAATTCAGAATTATTATACTATGTGCGGCATGGTGAGATTACTCCAAAACCCGACATTGAAAAATTTGAAGGCAAAACCGTTCATTTTAAAGATGGCAGTAAAGAAGAGCTGGATGTAATTATTGCCGCTACGGGCTTTAAAGTAACATTTCCGTTTTTTGATAAAAACTTGGTAGATTATGAAGATAAAGAAGTACGACTGTACAAGCGCATTTTTCACCCCGACTATCGCAATTTGATGTTTGTGGGGCTGATACAAGCCAGCGGTTGTTTTTGGAAACTGGCCGATTACCAAAGTAAATTATTGGCCAACTACTTAGCCGGCAACTACCACTTGCCCCACGATATGAACAAAAAAATAGATGAAGAAATAGCGCTCAACCGCAAGTGGTACACCAAATCGGCAAGGCACCTCATAGAGGTAGATTATTTCAAATACAGTAAAGAAGTGATTGGGCTGATACCTGGTAATGCTCCCGCTTGGGTGAGTTAACAAATTGTACTGTTAAATTCAATGGTCGGTTTTGTTGGAGATAGTGTGCGGTGTTGCCACACTAAACGCTTTTGCTGCTCCCGAAATATCTGCCTTTACTTGTGTAAACAACTTTTATTTTCCCTCAAACAAAATATTTTTGCTCGTATAGAGTTATTTCTACCTGCCAAACTGATTCATTTTGAAGGTTTCAATTTTTATTACCGGTGTAGTTGCAGCGGGTATTCTTTTTTTGTGGGGATGCTCTACCACTAATCATGCCATTTTGCCTAAGCAGGCCTATCATGATATTACGTCTCATTACAACGCTTATTTCAACGCCAATGAGAAGTACAAAAGCACCATTAAGACTGTAGAAGCCAATCACAAAGACAAGTTTGATTCTGTAATTGCCGTATATGGCCATAATGATGTAGCAGAAACAGCACCTTATTCCTCAGACCTGGAGGATGTGATAAAGCGCTCCACGCAATCTATACAGTTGCACAATGTGGCCAATTGGAGCGATGATAACATGCTGCTGATTGGCAAAGCCAATTATCTAAAAGGCGATTACGACAAGGCATCGGCAAGTTTTAAGTACATCACTACAGAGTACAAAGATGGGGTGGACTACGTAAAAGTGCAACGCGGCTTGGGAAAGAAAGTAGGTAAGTATGTAAAAGCTAAAAAGAAAAAGAAGAAACCGGAGTTTGAAACAAAAGTTGATTCGCTGGGCAATAAAGTGATTGTGAAAAAAGACAACCGCCCCGAAAAATCTATATGGTGGCATACCCCCGCCCGAAGTGAAGCGCTGATTTGGCTCATCAAAACATATACACGCCAGAAAAGATATGATGAAGCAGCCAGTGTAGTAACCTATGTGCACAGCGATGATTATTTCTATAAAGATTATGACCCGCAGTTAGAGCTGGCATCGGCCGATGTAGAGGTATCGCGTAAAAATTATCAGGCGGCTATTGAACCGTTGGAAAAGTATTTGGCTTTTAAAAAAATACGGAAAAAGAAACGACTGAAAGTGCGCCCGTTGTTTGTGCTGGCGCAATGCTACGAAGCCACCGGTAATGCCAAAAATGCCATTGACAATTATCGTAAAGTGTTGAAGAGCCGCCCTAATTACGATATGGAGTTTTATGCCAAAATTAAATTGGCAAAGCTGGGCAGAAACGGAACCACAGGTAATACCGATATTAAAAAATTACTTGCCCGTATGAGCAAAGATGGCAAGTACAAAGACTATTGGGATCAGATTTTTTATGAGTTGGCTTTGATAGCCATACAAGAAAATCAGCGCGATTTGGCTCGAAATTACCTCCATAAATCAGTAGATAACTCTACCGTTAATGATGACCAAAAGGCATTGTCTTACTTACAA
This sequence comes from Chitinophagales bacterium, assembly GCA_016787045.1. Taxonomy (GTDB): domain Bacteria; phylum Bacteroidota; class Bacteroidia; order Chitinophagales; family LD1; genus Bog-950. The sequence goes on along the minus strand of JAEUVA010000048.1, from coordinate 26,892 downwards.
TTAGCCGAATTAGATTATGAGGAAGAGTTATATGTAAATGCAAAGTTTTATTACGATTCTACACTTACATTTTTGGCTAAGAACGATGCGCGGTACAACGCGTTAGATGAACGCAACAAAATGCTGGGCAGTTTGGTGGAGCAGCTCAACATCATTGCTTATGAGGATAGCATACAAAAGCTGGCTGCGATGAGTGAAGCAGAGCGTAAAAAAATCATCAACCTGACGGTAGCTAAAAAAGAAGCAGAAGAGGAAGCTAAAAAAACGGAAGCAGAGAATGCTAAACAGCAGCAGCAATTGCAGCAGTTTATGATGAATGCTCCCCAGCAGCAGAACCAAACCCAATCAGGCACAGCCAGCAACTGGTATTTTTACAACACTGCAGCCCGTGCATCCGGGTACAACGATTTTGTGCGCAAATGGGGCAGAAGAAAGCTGGAAGAGAATTGGCGAAGAAAAAATAAGAGCTCAGGCATTAGTCAGGAGGAAAGCGAAACCAATTCTAACGCCATGGCTACAGATACCTCTAAGGGTGTGGCTAATATAGAAGCAGCTGAAAAAGTACCCGGTACACTAGAGGAGCAGTTAGAGGCGGCCATACCGCTTACCAAAGAAAAGTTAGAGAAGAGCAATGGCCGTTTAGCCGATGCGTATTACAACGCTGGAACTATATACAAAGATGGATTAGAGGCATACGCCAAGGCGCAAAACATGTTTGAAACGCTCAACAAAAAGTTAAGCCCGCACAAGTTGTTGTTAGAGAGTTATTACCAACTGTACTTACTTGGTCAATTGACCAAAAACAAAACAATGACCGAGGAATACAAAGCCAAAATATTAGCTGAGTTTCCGGAGAGTGTAATTGCAAAAATCTTGCGCGACCCCAATTTTATCAATGCCACCAAACAAAAAGAGCAAGAGGTAAACAGCTATTATGAGTTAGCGTATAACGATTATTCCGCTAACCAACTGGATTCTGCGTGGTATAAATGCAAAATGAGCGATGCCGTTTTTAAACCAAATCCGCTGAGTGCCAAGTTTGAGTTGTTGCTGGCGTTAGTGCTAGCCAAGCAAAACAAATTGGAAGATTATGTACAACTGCTACAAAAACTCAGCAACAAAAGCACAGATGCAGAAGTGAAGAAAGTAGCCGGTGATTTATTGGCATTGCTCAATAAATCTACATTGCCACAAATTGATTTTAGTAAAGACACCACCAAACGCGATTCGCTTAATGCTATATACAAGCCACAGCCCGATAAAACAGAGTTGAATAAGCAACTCAACGAAGTAAAGGAACAAGCAAAAAAATCGGGTGCAGATGTAAAAGTGGATACAACTACTGTACCTACTGCTACAAAAATTGAAAAGGATAAAACTACGGAAGCCGCCACCACTAAGCCGGATACCGTTAAGCCATCTACACCGGTGGTTACCGAAGACACCACCTCTATTTACGTGCGCTCAGATGCAGCCGTTCATTATTTCATCTTGTTTACCAATAACCCTGAAGTAACATCGGCCAGCATAACCTCTGCAGTGGCCAAAATAAATGCCTTTAACGCTAACGTGTACGAAAAATCGCGCCTGCAAACCAAGCAGGTAAAGGTAGATAGCAAAACGACTATCATTAACGTTCGGCAGTTTCCTAGTGGCGCGGAAGCTATGAGCTACTTTAACTCCATCAAAACACAAGCACAGTTGTTTGACGATTTTAAAGCCGGACAATACAGCATTGCTTGTATCAGCACAAGCAATTTTTCTACACTGCTTACTGAAAGAAACATGGAAGACTACCTCAAATTTTTTAAACGAGTGTATAAATAGCTACCGCTATTTTTTGAATCCTAATTCATTCATCACTTCACTAAGTTCATTGTACACCTGCTCTTTAGAGTATCCAAATTCTTCTAAAGAATACTCGTGTGTGCTTTTATAGTTTTTGCTGCGCACGTGCTCTTTGCGTAGTCGCTCAGCAAATTTCTCGGCCACATTCCATCCAAAATGGTTGTAAATTTTTAGTGTGGATTCTTCGGGATTTTCCAGCAGGTCATCGTACTTGAGCATGTAAAATTGAGAAGAGGCAATGTTTTTACGCATATCGCTACTATACTTAAAAAAATTGATTCCGTAGCGTATCCACTCTTTACGAGCAGCACTATCTTGAGGTACTTTTTTACCATACATAATAGTAAACATGCTGGCCATGCTGGGAACTGCCTGATAAGGATGGCGTGCGATGTATATGATTTTGGCATCCGGAAATTTTTGCAAGAGCGACTTATACCGTCCGGTGCTCATCACGTTTTTTGCCAGATAGGTTTTGTTTTTCCCGGCACGAAACACAAAACGCTTTACACAGCTTTCGTAAAACTCCATAGCACGCTGGCGAATCAAGGGTGGTTCGTTATCTAAAAAGCGAGAAGCATTATTCAAATGAAAAAATGGAAATGGAATATACACACCGGGGCTGAGCATTTGTTGCGCAAAAACCAATTCATCCTCCTCGGCTTTGTTGAAACCCATTGGGTGAATATCATCCCATCCGCCCCAAAAAACTTTATCTAACCAGGCAATGAATTTTTTAATGGCACCAAACAACAAGTGCCGGTCTATCCATTTCCAGAGGTTGTAAAACTGCACAAAGGAGGCCGTCATGAAAAACGTGTGCGCATTCTTGGTGTAAACAAATCGCTCATCGTCCATAGCCATCAATCGGTGCAAATAGGTAGTGCCGCTGCGCGGGCTGGCAATAATGAACACCGGTTGCCGGATAGTTTGCTTTTTGTAATTGCGGTGAAAGATTTCATCTAACACCCTAAAAAAAACGGAGATTATATGATGTATGCCATACAAGGTAAAAATGAGGATGCTTAACAACCAAACCCGCCAACTAAAATAGCGGTAGGTATCGCGAATGATGCCCATGGCCACGCCCCAACGGATATGATAAAAAGATGAACGGAAATACTGCATAACCCCGCGCAAGGTTAAGCAAACCAGCATGGTTTTTAAAAATCGTATCGGTTTGTTTGGCTAATATTGGCGTTGAACTGCCCTAGTATGCTCACGAACCGTCAATTGTTTTTGCAACACGTAGCGCAAACCAGCCCTTCGCCAATGCTGTTGGAAATAGAGCGGGCAGAGGGGATGTACCTATATGCTGCTGATGGCAAGAAGTACTTTGATTTAATTTCAGGCATTGCAGTGAGTAATGTGGGGCACTCAAATGAAAGGGTTGTACAAGCTGTAAGCGAGCAAGCAAAGCGCTATATGCACCTGCTGGTATATGGCGAAATGGTGCAAAGCCCACAAGTACAGTTTGCTTGCGCACTAAGTGAACTTTTGCCACCATCACTTAACAACATATATTTTACCAATAGCGGAACCGAAGCCACCGAAGGTGCTATGAAATTGGCCAAGCGGTACACCGGAAGGTTTGAGTTTGTTTCGTTTTTGAAAAGCTACCATGGCAGCACACAAGGCGCCCTCAGTTTGATGGGCGATGAATACTACAAGCAAAACTACCGTCCGCTATTACCCGGTACCAAACAAATTCGCTATAATGAATTGGCAGCATTAGAACAGATAACTACACAAACCGCTGCCGTATTTTTTGAACCTGTACAGGCAGAAAGTGGCATAACTATACCCACTGTAGAATATGTGAAACAACTACGCCAACGATGCACTGAGGTAGGAGCGTTGTTGGTTTTTGACGAAGCACAAACTGCGTTTGGCCGTACCGGCAAAATGTTTGCCATGGAGCATTATGGAGTAGTGCCTGATATATTGTTGTTGGCCAAAGCGCTGGGCGGAGGTATGCCATTGGGGGCTTTTGTTTCTTCCAAAGAAATGATGCAATCACTCACAAGTAACCCTGTACTTGGGCACATCACCACATTTGGCGGGCATCCGGTGAGTTGCGCTGCCGGTTTAGCCACGTTGCAAGTATTGCTACAAGAAAATTTAATATGTGAGGTAGAGCAAAAAGGCAAACTGTTGGAGGAATTACTAAGTACATGTGGTGTGCCTATTAACCGAAAAGGGTTGATGATGAGTTTGCGCTTTGATAGCTTTGAGCAAAACAAAAAAGTGATTGATGAGTGCTTGCAAAATGAGTTGCTTACCGATTGGTTTTTGTTTGCACCGGAGTGTTTGCGTATTGCTCCACCACTTATTATTACCGAAGTTGAGATAAAGTGGGCGGCAGACATTATTACTAAAGCAGTAAAGAAATGCGTAACGGTATAGTTATATTTTTTTTGATGTTGCTGATAGCCGGTTGCCGTAAACCGACTGTGGAGTTGATTGCTTACCAAGCCGATGCGCACACCAACCTGAATTTGCATGACGTTTTTTTTGTAAACGATTCAGTAGGGTTTATTTGCGGAGGCGATAAATGGACTAAAGGAATTTTTTTGCGCACTACCGATGGCGGCTTTACGTGGAGTGTGCCCGATTCTATTTTTAATGCGGCTTGCTACACGCTTCATTTTTTCGATGGCACTAATGGCATAGTAGCCGGGCACAATTCGCTTTTTGCTACAACTACCGACTCGGGCAAAACATTTACGGTGAGCACATCTGACTACCGCCCTATTAACGATATTTCTTTTATCAGCCCGCTGCAAGGGGTAAAAGCCGGTGGAGAAATAGATGCCTACTTGGGCGGCTATGTGGCACACACTACCAATGGCGGGCAAAGCTTTGTGCGCGATAGCTTAGATGGGAATATGACGGCCATACAGTATGCCGATGCACAAACGGTGTATGCCTCGGGCTTTGGCGCTATTTACAAAAGTACGAATGCAGGTCAATCATTTTTTCCTTTAGATGCGCGGGGCGATTTTTTTCTATCGCTCAGCGCGCCTACGGCCAATACCGCATACTTTGCCGGCTACCAGCGGCTGATTTTAAAAACTACCGATGGTGGTAAAACGTTTGAAAAAGTAATGAAAGGCAACGCCCCCTTTTCTCCCCGCGAGCATTTCAGATGCATACAATTTATAGATGAGTATAACGGAGTAGTGGCTGGTGATGATGGCGTAATGTACATTACCCACAATGGCGGAGACACCTGGAACAAAGCAAAAAAAATAACCACACAAAATATCCGCGCTATACACCTATTTTCAAAAACAAGCGGCATAGTGGTAACCGATGGTGGCGGTGTGTGGTTGTTTAGGGAGTGAAATCGCGCTTAACTCTCCACGGTTCACTATATTTGCCGCATGATAAAAATCGGAAAAGTAGAATTGCCAAACATGCCGCTACTGCTGGCGCCCATGGAAGACGTGAGCGACCCGCCCTTTAGGCATTTGTGCAAAAAGTACGGAGCCGATATGCTCTACACCGAGTTTATCAGTGCCGATGGGCTTATTCGCGATGCCGAAAAGAGCGTAAAAAAGTTAGACATTTTTGATGATGAGCGCCCGGTGGGCATACAGATTTTTGGTGGAGAAGAAGACGCCATGATGCGCAGTGCCGAAATTGTGGAACAAGCTAACCCCGAAATTTTAGACATCAATTACGGCTGCCCGGTTAAAAATGTGGTATGCCGCAATGCCGGTGCGGGCATACTGCGCGATATTGATAAAATGGTGAAACTTACTGCGGCTGTGGTCAAGAGCACCAAACTGCCCGTTACCGTTAAAACCCGCCTGGGGTGGGACGAAAGCAGCATCCGCATAGTAGAGGTAGCCGAGCGCCTGCAAGATGTGGGCATACAAGCCATATCTATACACTGCCGCACCAAACACCAAATGTACACCGGCAGCGCCCGGTGGGAATGGATTGCCAAAGTGAAAGAAAACCCGCGGCTCACTATCCCCGTATTTGGCAATGGTGATGTCAACAGCCCAGAACGAGCCGTAGAGATGGTAAAAAAATACGGAGCCGATGGGGTAATGATTGGCCGCGCCAGCATTGGGCATCCGTTTATTTTTAGAGAAATAAAACACTTTGTACAAACCGGTGAACACTATGCTCCACCTACCTTGCATGAGCGCTTAGATGCCTGCCGTACACACTTGCTGCGTAGTATAGCATGGAAAGGAGAGAAGTTGGGTATATTGGAAATGCGCAGGCACTACGGGCCTTACTTTGCCGGCTTTGCAGGTATAAAAGCATTTCGCTCGCGCTTGGTAGTGAGCGAAAGCATGCAGGAGATATTGAACATACTGGCCGAAATACATGAGCATTATTCTAAAGATGAAAATCTGATTCACACAGCAGTTAAGCACCAGCCCACTGAAACATTTATGGATGGGTAGCTGCTTGGTGCTTCTCATTTTTTTCATACATTTAAAATCCACATTCGTTCACACACTAATTTATTTTACTATGATCAACAAAGTATTTTTGATTGGCCGCCTCGGCAAAGACCCCGTGATTAAACATTTTGCTAACGATAACGCCATTGCAGAGGCCACCCTCGCTACAGATGATAGCTACAAAGACAAGCAAGGCAACAAAGTAGAGCAAACCGACTGGCACAACCTCAAATTTCCGCGCAGCGGACAGGCACAAATAGTAGAGAAGTACCTGAAAAAAGGCAGCTTGCTACACGTTGAGGGAAAGATTAAAACCCGTAGTTATGATGATAAGGATGGCAATAAACGCTACATCACTGAGGTTGTGGTAGAAAATTTTAAAATGCTGGATGGCAAGCGCGATAGCAGCAGTGGTGATAACAGTGGCGGAGGATACGCGCCATCCAAACAGCAGCCGGCAGAAGATTTTTCTTCTTCTGAAGCTGTAAATGACGATTTGCCGTTCTAGACGTTAAGCAATATTGCCACGCAGTTGTTGAAAATACTTCTGCGTGGTTTTTTTATTTTACACACCACTATGGATTCATCGGTCAGTTGCCCAATACTCTTGCAGGCGTTTTTTAATATGCCGGGCACTCCGTTTTTTGTTGCCAATATTATCATCCTTATTTTGCTGGTATGTTCTGGTTTAATGAGTGCCAGCGAGGTGGCTTTTTTCTCTTTAACTAAACCAGAGGTTGACGATCTGCGCGAAAGTGAAGAGCCGGCAGACCAGCGCATTGCTAATTTATTAGACAAGCCACGCTACCTGCTCACCACCATTTTAGTGGTCAATAATCTGGTGAACATAGGTGTGGTTATCACTTCTTATTTTGTAACTAAGCTGGCATTCAATTTTCAGGATTTAATTTTAGGAAGCATCATAGTTCCTTCATATGCGTTAGAGTTTACGTGGAACGTACTGGTGGTTACTTTCTTTTTGGTGCTCTTTGGTGAAGCTACGCCAAAAGTTTTTGCTACCTACAACAAAATCAAAATTGCTCGTATGATGAGCAGCATTTTTGTGTGGCTTAACAGAGTGTTGTATCCGCTCAACTTTGCGTTGGTGAGTTCTACCGGCATTATTGAAAAGCGACTCAAGCGGCACAATTCAGATATAGATATTCAAGAAATAAATAAAGCTATTGAAATTACGGTTGAGAAAAAAGAATCTAAGCAAGATGCTAAACTGTTGAAAGGCATTGTACATTTTGGCAATATAACCGTGAAGCAAATTATGCGGCCGCGTACCGAAGTGGCTGCGGTAGATACAGACTTGAAATTTTCTGAACTGATGAGTTTTGTGCGCGAAAACGGTTACTCGCGTTACCCTGTTTTTAAAGAAACTTTAGATACGGTGGTAGGTGTGCTCAACGTAAAAGATTTGCTGGAGCACCTGAATGCTACTGATGCTTTTGAATGGCAGAAGTTGATTCGCTCACCTTTTTATGTGCCCGAAACAAAAATGATAGACGACCTGCTGCGCGATATTCAGCAGAACCGCAGCCACCTGGCTGTGGTGGTAGATGAGTATGGCGGCACATCGGGTATTGTTACGCTGGAAGACGTGTTAGAAGAAGTGGTAGGTGATATCAAAGATGAGTTTGATGAGAATACCGATTCGGATTTTAGGAAGTTAGACGACCGCAACTTTTTGTTTGAAGGCAAAACTGCGCTGGTAGATGTATGCCGCCTGATGGAGATAGATACCGATACGTTTGAAGAAGCAAAAGGCGAATCGGAAACCTTAGCCGGTTTGCTATTAGAAGCCAAAGGCCGAATACCTAAAAATGGCGAAGAGGTGCGTTTGTTAAACTATAAGTTTACCATACTATCGGTCCATCATTTTCGTATAGAAAAAGTAAAAGTAACGCGCGAGAATTGATGAATAATTTTTCTAAAGGCAACACACCCCCGCCCCTCTCAAGAGGGGATAAACAGCCCATGGCAACTAATTATACATCTCTTACCTTTGGCAAAAGCACAAGTCGTGTTTTTTATGTAGGTGCATTATTGTGTGCCATTGGCATTGCAATGCTTTCATCTTGCAATAACGTATATACGCCCAAGCCCAAAGCATATCCGCGGGTACATTTCCCCAAGCACGAGTACAAAAATTTCAGCAAGCCCGATTGCCCTTTTCAATTTGATATACCGGTTTATTCTGCTGTTGCCGATGACTCGGTTTATTTTGGGGGCACTAACCCCAACCCGTGTTGGCTCACCGTTTATATAGCACCCTTTAACGGCACTATCAATCTTACCTATAAAGAGATTGATAAAAACACTTCACTACAAAAATTAGTAGAGGATGCATACAAACTTTCGTATAAGCATACCCGCAAAGCCGATTACATCAACGAGTTAAAGATTGACAACCAAAATGGTGCGGGCGGAATGCTATATGATGTAGGTGGAGATGCTGCGAGCAACGTGCAGTTTTTTTTGACAGATTCTTCTAAACACTTTATTCGCGGAGCGCTCTATTTCAACAATACGCCCAATAGCGACAGCATGGCTCCGGTGGTTGACTTTGTAAAAGAAGACCTTAAGCAATTGCTAAAAAGCTTCCGCTGGAGGTAATGGCTAAAACTCTGTAAACGTTTTTATTGCAGATATGATTTCGGGAGAGTTGCGATTCTCGTTCATCAACTGCGCCATGTTTTTGATGGTGTAAAATGCAGGCACCTGAAACAGTAAGCTATCTACTTTACCGGCTTTGGCTTGTACACCGGCTTCCGATTTTTTCTTACTCGCTTTGTACCACACTTCTGCTTTATAGATCTGATTTTTGAAGGAGCCGTTAGCTTCGTTCCAACTGCCAATCAGTTGCAAAAACGGAAGGAGTGGTTGAACACTAAAACTATTTTCGGCTACCCAAACGGTAAGGTGGTGCAAGGTGGTTTCTGCCACATAGCCCCCGGCAGGTTTGGTTTTATCGGAGTAGGTAAACGGGAGTAATGTGTATGGATTAAACCCGTCTTTCAACTCGTGCCGCACGTAAAAGCTAATGAGTGAATCTACATGGTATTGCAAAGCAATTTTCTTGGAAGTATCGGAGAGTGTAATCAACTCTCGGTTTTTTGTATTTAAAATAAAACCACTGTATTTAGCATTGCCATTTTGTTTTTGCACAAGGTAAAACAACTCTCCTTTAGCGGTTATCTCTGTAACTACTTGTTTATCTTTTCCGGTTTTGAGGATAACTGTTGCTGTGCCTTCAAACACTTGCTGGCTAAAAGAAGGTTGTGTAAGCAAAACACAAAAGCTAAGAGTGAGCAAACGCATCATAATATTTGATTAAATAACTTATTGCCAAAAATAGAAATGGCTACGCAGGTAGCTACCAGTGCTGCAATCAATACCGCGCCTGCGGCTATATCTTTAACTTTACCGGCCAGTGGGTTTCTTTCCGGAGATACCAAGTCAATCAGATTTTCTATGGCAGAGTTGAACATTTCGGCTACTAATACTAACCCGTAGGTGAGGGCTATTACGCCCCACTCTATGGCATCTAAGCCAATAAATATACCACTGAGTGTAACCACCAAAACTGCCAACACATGTATGCGCATGTTTTGTTGTTCGCGTGCGGCAATCAATATGCCGGCTATGGCGTAACCAAAACTCCGAAACAATTTTTTGAGGTTTAGCATAGCAGCGAATCTAATGCAGAATGGAGTAACTTTTGGTCAAAAGCAAAAGTGTGGTTAAAGCCGCTGAATTGTTCTGCTTGTTGAAGTGCAGGAGCGAGTTCAAAATTTTCTTGTGGTATGGCCAACGCAATTTTTTTATCCATTAACTTTTTTGCCAAATGCTCTTGCTCGGTTTGGCCGGGGGTAGGTATAAATATGGCTTTGGCTTGCAGCTTAGCTAAATCCATAATCATGCTATATCCGCTGCGGGCAATCACTATTTTACTTTCATTAATAACTTCAGCTAAGGATGATGTATTTAAAAAATTGACTACTTGTTGGTTGGCAGTATTGCTATACACCGGGTTTAGCGCTTCGGGTTTGCCGCGTACAACTATATAGCGGAGCTCAGTAGTTTTGAGTTGGGCAGAAACTACGTTTTCAAACAAGGTGCGTTGCGGCTCGGGGCCGGAGCAAACTACACACACATCGTATTTTTTTTGCTTTTCTTCTCTTTTCATATCCGATAAAAAGCCAATAAACCTTTTAGGATACTCGGCAGTAGAGTCGCATAGTTCTTGCAGCAAGTTTTCATCGGGGGCGGGTATCCAGCATTCGGCATATTGCCGGATAAAAGAGCGGTTTAATGTGTTTACCTGCTCTTCTAACCAAGCGTGTCCATCGGGCATCAGCACATGGGTTTGGTGCGTCATAAAAACCGATTTTACTTTGGTGCTGTAGCAATTGTACCGGTTGTCAGATATTACGGCATCTATGTTTTCGCGGGCTACTATTTTTTCAATCTCGCGGTGCTCTCTCCAAATAGTGTAGCCAAACTTGGGGAGTTGCATAGCCATTTTCCAAACCATGTTTTTGCCCTGCGGGTACTGCGGATTGTAGGAGGAGAGCCGGTATATTTTTAGGTCAGGAAATTGTTTTTTGAGCAGCTCATACGCCCGGCCATTGCTGGCCAAAATGGGGCGGCAGTTTTTTTCTAAAAGTGCTTGAACAACAGGTATGCACCGCGTGGCATGCCCCAGGCCCCAGTCTAACACAGCTATCAGTACTTTTTTCTTCCTCTCCAAAATTTAGTTAGGTTTGAAAACGTTAATGCAATATGACAAAACGAATCAAACAATTTGCACAAACTGCTGTTTTGCTGATAACTATCAGCGCCTTGGCGGTATCATTACCGGCTTGCAAAGCTAATAAATGCGATTGCCCTACCTTTGGCGGACATAAACAAAAACATTGATATATGATAATTTCTAAAAAAGTTGAAAAAGCGTTAAACGAGCATCTCTCGTTAGAGATTGCGGCACAGTACAATTATTTATCGGTAGCCAGTTGGTGCGATAAAGAGGGCTTAGAAGGTGCCGCCAAGTTTTTTTACAAGCAATCGGCCGAAGAGAATACGCACTTCATGAAATTTTTTGCGTACATCAATGAGGTAGGCGGGCACGCATTAGTACCCGAGCTAAAAAACCTCAAGTATGAGTTTAAATCAATTACCGAAGCCGTGGAGCTGGCTTTGGGGCACGAGCAAAAAGTAACCAAAGCCATATACAAAATTTTGGCACTATCTAAAGATGAAGGCGACCATGCCACCGAAGATTTTTTGCGCTTTTTTGTAGATGAACAAAAAGAGGAAGAAGTACAGTTTAAACGCATATTAGATAAGCTGAAACTGATAGGCAAAGGCCCGCAGAGCTTGTATTACATAGACAAAGAGTTTGAAAAACTATCGGCACAAGCCACCGGCAAAAAGAAAAAAGACACAGCAGCCGAGTAAATTAGTCCAGCAGCATGTCCCCAAAATATATCAGCGCCAACGGCATTCGGTTTCACTATGTGGAGCAGGGCAGTGGGCAGTTGGTGGTTTTGCTGCATGGCTTTCCGGAGTTTTGGTACGGTTGGCGCAAGCAGATAGATGCACTAAGCAAGCAATACCGCGTAGTAGCACCCGATATGCGTGGCTATAACCTGACCGATAAGCCCACCGCTGTAAACGATTACAAGATTGAGGTACTGGCTAAAGATATAGAGCAGTTGGTGTTGGCACTGGGCGAAACACAAGCCATAATTATTGGCCACGATTGGGGCGCTGCGGTGGCTTGGGCGGTGGCTTCGTTTTATCCGGAGGTGGTTAAAAAGTTGGTGGTGATAAACGTACCGCACCCCTTAGCAATGAGCAAAGCGTTTATGGGTTTTAACCTGCGGCAATGGCTGCGGAGTTGGTATATTTTCTTTTTTCAATTACCCTGGATACCTGAAAAGGTGGTAGGCACTAAAGATTTTTTTACCAATACATTTAAAAAAATGTACGTGCGAAAATCGGTGGTTAATGCACCCGATATTGACCGGTACGTAGCTGCATACGCCAGGCCCGAAACCCGCAGCGCCACCATTGCTTATTACCGCGCTGCCTTTAGGCAGATATTTGGTAAGCCGGTGGTGTATCCAAAAATAAAATCTCCGGTGCTCATGCTCTGGGGCGAGCAAGATGTGGCGCTGGGTAAAGAACTGACTTATGCCACCGCCAAGTATTGCGAAAACATTTGCCAAATAATGTACGACCCTACCAGTGGCCACTTTGTACAGCACGAAAACCCCGAGTGGGTAAATGAGAATATTCTGGAGTTTATTCGGTAACACACCACCCCCACTTCAACCACGCACAAAAAAAAAGAGCCGGGCCCCTGACCTCCCGACTCTTTTAAACTTAAGCACTATGGTATTTGTATTTACGGCACCACTACCCCAAAGGTTACAGTACAAACAAACTTTTTTTTAAAAAGTTTTAGAGGTAATGCACCCCCGGCTCAAAAGGGGTGTGCAGCAGCTCTACCACCTGCCGGTAATGGGTGGTATTGTCCACCCAATTTAGCTGGCTGCAATTGAGCAGCACTATGGGCTGGTTGGTCAGCGTTTTAAAATAACTCAGATACGCAGATTGAATTTTGTCCAGATACTCCGGCTCTATGTGTTGCTCATAACTGCGGCCGCGTTTTTTAATGTTTTCCAGCAGCTTTTCTACCGGGGCATACAGGTACAAAATCAAATCGGGCTTGGGCAGCGAGGGGTTAATAATATCAAACAACATGCGGTACAGCTTCTCCTCATCATCGCTCAGGTTTTGCTGTGCAAAAATCAAACTCTTCTGAAACAAAAAATCGGCTATTGTAAATGTTTTGAATATATCGGCCTCGCTCAATAGTTTTTTTAAATGCTGAAAACGCTCGGCCATAAAATACAACTCTACCGGGAAACCATACCTCGCTTTATCTTCATAAAACTTGGGCAAAAAGGGGTTGTTTTCAAACTCCTCCAATATAAGTTTGGCATTAAACTCTTTAGCCAACATATTGGCTAAAGTGGTTTTACCCGCACCTATGGTTCCTTCTATAGTAATAAAATTGTACCGCACGGGGCAAGTTTATCTTTTTTGAACTACAAAAGAACAAAGCTCAATACACAGGCCCCATAAAATGGGGTCGTAAACATTGTCTCTTACTAATTATTTTTATGGTTGTTATCTAACAAAACATATTTATGAAAATAGCAATCATCGGTTCAGGCCATGTAGGTGGCGCACTGGCTAAAAAATGGGTCAAAGCCGGTCATACGGTTTTAGTAGGAGCGCGGTTTCCGCTAAGCGAAAAGAATATCAAACTGGCTACAGAAATTGGCGAAGATCGCTTTACTACGCCCGAAAGTGCAGTGAAGCAATGTGAAGTGGTGCTGATTTCTACCCCCGCACCGGCTACGGTGGAGGTAGTAAAGTCGCTTGGAGATACCACGGGTAAAATAATTATTGATGCCATGAACATAGTGATGAACAGAGGGCCGCAGGGGTATCAGCACACTACCGCAGCCATACTGGATAATACCCAAGCCACAGATGTGGTAAAATGCTTTAACACTACCGGTTTCAACAATATGGAAAACCCTGCCTACGGCAACCACGCCTTAGATTTGTTTGTGGCTGGTGATAGTGAAAAAGGAAAAGCCGCAGCCATACAGTTAGCTAAAGATGCCGGCTTTGCGGAGTGCTACCCCATAGGTGGTAACGATAAGTTTGAACTGATGGAGCAGTTTGCCTGGTTTTGGATAAATCTGGCCATGTTTCAAGGTCAGGGTAGAGAGATTGGTTTTAAACTGTTAAAGCGGTAGCTGACATTGGTAAAACCATGAAAAAACAAAACCCCGCCAATTTGCATCAGCGGGGTTTGTATTATGGTTGTAGGGTTAGCTTAGTCAAACTTGAGGTCTAGCGCCAGGCCGCGTAATTCGTGCATCAACACGTTAAACGACTCCGGTATGCCGGCTTCAGGTATGTTATCGCCTTTCACAATGGCTTCGTATGCTTTGGCACGGCCTACAATATCGTCACTCTTCACGGTGAGCAATTCTTGTAGGATGTTAGAAGCACCGTAGGCCTCCAGCGCCCACACCTCCATCTCACCAAAACGCTGGCCACCAAACTGTGCTTTACCGCCCAATGGCTGTTGTGTAATGAGTGAGTAAGGCCCGATAGAACGTGCGTGCATCTTATCGTCCACCATGTGTATCAGCTTAATCATGTAAATAACACCCACGGTGGTTTTCTGGTGGAAACGCTCACCGGTTTCGCCATCATACAGGTAAGTAGAGCCAAACTCCGGCAAGCCGGCTTTAGCCACGTAGCTTTGAATTTCATCCAAAGAAGCACCGTCAAATATTGGAGTAGCAAATTTTACACCCAGTTTTTGACCGGCCCAGCCGAGTACGGTTTCGTATATCTGCCCCAGGTTCATCCTTGAAGGTACGCCCAGCGGGTTCAGTACAATATCTACCGGAGTGCCGTCTTCTAAGAATGGCATATCCTCAGCGCGTACAATACGAGCCACAATACCTTTGTTACCGTGGCGGCCGGCCATTTTATCGCCCACTTTCAGTTTGCGTTTTTTGGCAATGTACACCTTAGCCAGTTTCAGTACACCGCTTGGCAATTCATCACCAATGCTGATGTTGAATTTCTCGCGCTTGTATTTGCCGGTTTCTTCGTTGAAACGCATGTTGTAGTTGTGCAATATCTGCTTCACTATCACATTGGTTTCTTCGTCTTTAGTCCAGTTGTTGCCATCTACAATGCTGTAGTCTAAGCCGTCCAGTACTTTGCTGGTAAACTTAGTGCCCTTGCTGATGAGTTCTTCTTTGTAAATGGTTTGTACCCCATTGGTTACTTTGCCACTCAGCACGGTCATCAACTTATCAATCAAAACGCCCTTTACATCGGCCATTTTTTTCTCAAAGGTCTTGTCTAATCTTTCCAGTGCGTCTTTCTCTTTTACCTTAGAGGTTTTATCCTTCTTGGCGCGTTGGAAAAGTTTTTTGCTGATCACAGTACCTTCTACAGAAGGAGGTACTTTCATAGAAGCATCTTTCACATCACCGGCTTTATCACCAAATATGGCGCGGAGGAGTTTTTCTTCCGGTGTAGGGTCGGTTTCGCCTTTAGGGGTAATTTTTCCAATCAAAATATCGCCTTCTTTCACACGAGCACCTACGCGGATAATACCGTTTTCGTCTAAGTCTTTAGTGGCTTCTTCGCTCACGTTTGGTATATCTGGTGTTAGTTCTTCTTCGCCCAGTTTGGTATCGCGCACTTCCATTTCAAATTCTTCAACGTGTATAGAAGTGAACACATCATCGCGTACCACGCGCTCAGAAATTACGATGGCATCCTCAAAGTTGTAGCCCTTCCATGGCATAAACGCCACTTTCAGGTTTGACCCCAGAGCTAATTCTCCGTTGTCGGTAGCAAAGCCCTCGCACAATACCTGCCCTTTGCTTACGCGCTGGCCTTTTTTAACCAATGGCTTAAGGTTAATGCAGGTGCTTTGGTTGGTTTTAAGGAACTTAGGCAGTTTGTACGATACTTTTTCGTCTTTAAAAGAAACCAACTTCTCTTCTTCCGTTCTTTCGTAGCGGATAATGATTTCGTTGGCATCTACATACTCTACCACACCTTCGCGCTCAGCGTTAATGAGGTTGCGCGAATCTTGGGCTACTTTTTTCTCTAACCCGGTACCCACCACTGGCGCTTGTGGGCGCAATAGCGGCACGGCCTGGCGCTGCATGTTTGAACCCATCAAGGCACGGTTGGCATCGTCATGCTCCAAAAACGGAATCATAGAAGCCGAAACCCCCACAATCTGGTTAGGAGCCACATCCATAAACTGTACTTCGCTGGGTCCCAAAATCGGGAACTCACCTTGGTAGCGGGCTTTTATCTTATCGGTTTGGAAATGGCCTTTTTCATCCATTTCAATGTTGCTCTGTGCAATTTTTACAAAGTCTTCCTCTTCGGCAGTTAAGAACGATACTTTGCCTTTCAGGTTCACTTTGCCTGCCTCTACCTTGCGGTAAGGGGTTTCTATAAAGCCCATCTTGTTCACTTTGGCGTGTACGCAAAGGGTAGAAATCAAACCGATGTTTGGTCCTTCCGGGGTTTCGATGGTGCATAAGCGGCCATAGTGGCTGTAGTGTACGTCACGCACCTCAAAGCCGGCACGCTCGCGCGATAAACCACCGGGTCCTAAGGCAGAAACTCTGCGCTTGTTGGTGATTTCGGCCAGCGGGTTGGTTTGGTCAAGGAACTGTGAAAGCTGTGAAGTACCAAAAAACGAGTTGATAACCGAAGAAAGCGTACGGGCGTTGATCAAATCAACCGGGGTAAACACCTCGTTATCGCGTACGTTCATCCGCTCGCGGATAGTACGCGCCATACGGGCCAAGCCCACGCCAAACTGGGTGTAAAGCTGCTCGCCTACGGTGCGCACTCTACGGTTGCTCAAGTGGTCAATATCGTCAATATCTGCGCGTTGGTTGCTCAGGTTTACCAAGTACTTAACAATATGGATAATGTCGGTTTTGGTCAACACACGGGTATCCATATCAATATCCAACTCCAGCTTTTTGTTGATTTTGTAGCGGCCTACTTCACCTAAGTCGTAGCGCTTGTCGCTAAAGAAGAGTTTTTCAATAATACCACGGGCAGTTTCTTCATCGGGTGGTTCGCTGCCGCGCAGTTGCTTGTAGATGTGGTTAAGCGCTTCAATCTCTGAGTTAGAGGTATCTTTATGAAGCGTGTTGAAGATGATAGAGTAATCGGCAGTTTGGTGCTCTTTGTGGGCAAAAATGCTCTTAGCGCCACTCTCTACAATCAGGTTAATGTTGTCTTCAGTAATTACGGTATCGCGCTCTAACAATACTTCGTTGCGCTCAATACTTACTACTTCACCGGTATCTTCATCTACAAAGTCTTCCATCCAGGTGCGCAGTACCCTTGCGGCTAATCTGCGGCCTATGGCTTTCTCGGCATCTTTGCGGTTTTTGGTAGATACTTCATCGGCCAGTTCAAATAACTGAAGGATGTCTTTATCCGTATCGTAACCCACGGCACGCAAAAGCATAGTTACCGGGAATTTCTTCTTCCGGTCTATGTAGGCGTACATTACGTTATTGATATCGGTAGCAAACTCCATCCATGCGCCTTTAAAAGGAATTACACGGGCAGAGTAAATCTTGGTTCCGTTCGGGTGGAAACTCTGGCCAAAAAATACGCCAGGGCTGCGGTGGAGCTGACTTACAATTACCCGCTCGGCACCGTTTACAATAAACGTACCTTTAGGGGTCATGTAAGGGATATTGCCCAAAAACACATCTTGTACGATGGTCTTAAAGTCAATGTGCTCAGGGTCGTTACAGCTTAGTTTCAGCTTGGCCTTTAATGGCACGCAGTAGGTCAAACCACGCTCAATACACTCATCCATAGAGTAACGTGGCGGATCTACAAAGTAGTCGATAAACTCCAACACAAAAATGTTGCGGGTGTCGGTAATCGGAAAATTCTCTTTAAAAACGGTGTAAAGGCCTTCTTTAGAGCGATTTTCGGCAGTAGTATCTAACTGCACAAACTCTTTAAAGGTCTCCAATTGGATGTCTAACAAATCGGGTTGCTCATCGGGGAGCTTGATTTTACCGAAGTTGATTCTTTCGGCAGCTTTTTTGGTTTCGGCCATAATAATTTGGTAGGTATTAAGCGCTTTTAATAAATTTCCAGATAGAGCCAAATGCAGCAGTGGCGCGGGTTTGGGTACTTTTTCAAAAAAGACTTTTACCTGCGTAAATACACTGTCAACACATAGATTTCTGGAACCGGTTTTGCAAAACGGAGCGCAAAGATAGTTTTCGCACTCATTTTGCCAAATATTGGCTGCTTTTTTTGGGAAATGGGGATTTTCGGAAACCACAGCAAATGATCTTTTGCCCCTATGCCACTGCAAACTATTTAAACTTGAAGCGGTCAGGCGACCGCTTATGGCGCACTCAGCGGTCGCCTAACCGCGTATTTAACAGGCAATGTATTGATGCTCTCGACTAAAGCCAAATGCCCTTGGGGATAAGCGGAAAAGGAAATGTTTGCTGCGGGCTAAAGCCCGTTAACAATACACCGCTTACCGAGCCAGACCAACTTTTACAAACCCATGACAATAAAACTTGACACCAATAAAACTATATGATACATTTGGTAAAAATTTGTAACCCATGAAAACACTAATACTCACCTCAGCGCTCCTACTGGCAGTAATTTTGGGTCGGGCGCAGTATTGCGGCAATTCGGGGGCTTTGGTTTGTACGCCTTCCGGATCATTAATGTTTCCATCTATTTTTGAAGAGTCGCCTTGCTTCACAAGAATGGTGAGTGCCTTTGAGGTGATTCACATAAAAAACTACGACTCCGTATTTGTTGGTAACCAACTACGTAAAGTAGTAACCTTGCAAATCAACAGCATATCCAACTTGCCTTTTGGCCTATGTTGGGCTACAAACAAAGCTAACAATACATTTAATAACGGAGAAAATGGTTGTATAAGAATCAGCGGAACCCCAAATGATGATTATGGTCAATACCGATTAACACTTCTCGCTACGGTTACTACTACTGATACGGGAGCAGTTTTCCCTAATGTAGAGTTAAATCCAATGGTACGGTTGAAGAGCACTTTTGACTCAATTTGTCCACCTGTAAATATAAATCAAACTGCAGCGTTTGACCCATATAATAACATTTCCTCTGTATATGCTTTGATATCAGGTAGGGTTTACTACGACATGAACAATGATTTCATATACAATGCCGGTGATTTTGATGTAAAAAATCAGGTGATTGACATAGGAAATGGAGTGGCTTACCCAATTACCGGTACAAATGGTGTGTTTTATACATACATTTCTCCCGGTCAGTACACTGTACTACCAGCACAGAATAGCATAGCCACAGAGTATGGCTTTAATCCGGACACTCTTTTAGCAAATGCATTTGTTCCCGGGTACTCGTACGGTGGGTTTGACTTTGCTCTCACTCCGCCACCTAACTTAATTTGCAAGGGGAATGTATCGGTTACTCCTGATAATCCACCTCCACGCCCGGGTTTTACTAACGGTGTGCAGGTGCAGCTTCAGCATGTGCTGTCTGCGCAACCCATGAACGGAACCTTACGTGTAAACTATCCACCGCAGCAAACCTTTGTTTTGAGCAACCCTCCCGCTACATTAGTAGATAGCGTGCAGCATTTTATTGAAGTGGCAGTAACAAACCTTAACCCCGGAAGCAGTTTAAACGTACATCTTATTCTGCAAACTCCGCCACCACCTGCCGTGCCATTGGGCACCTTATTTACTTACTCAGCACAATTGAGTGGCACCGGTTGCATCGGTTTTGATACTCTTCAAGCCACCGAAACCGCCACCGTAGTCGGCTCCTATGACCCCAACGACAAGGCGGTAAGCCCTGTGGGTGAGAGCAATGCCCATGTTGTTCAACCTAACACTACACTTACCTACACCATCCGCTTTCAAAACACCGGTACTTTTTATGCGCAAAACGTAGTAGTGGTAGATACTATTTCCACCCATTTAGATATGAGTACGCTGCGGGTGTTGGCCACCTCGCACACGTATGAGATTGCTGTAGAGCAAAACCGAGCAGTCAAGTTTATTTTCAACAACATTATGTTGCCCGATAGCTTTACCAACGAGCCGGAGAGTCATGGTTACATTAAGTACTCCATCAAACCTAATAGCAATGTGAGTAACGGTACTTTAGTAACCAACCGTGCGGATATTTATTTTGATTTTAATCCACCTATCTTAACCAATACAGTTTACAACACGTTAGACAATACGCTTAGCATTCAATCCGTTGGAGGTGCTTCAACACTGCTTAAAGTTTACCCCAACCCCAACCAGCAGGGAGTGTGGTATGTACGGTGCGAGGCAACTTTGCTGAACCAAAGCATGAAGGTTTTAGACATGAGCGGGCGATTGATTCACGAGCAGCAGTTGATCAATACAGAGCAGCAGTTGCAACTACCTGATTTAATGCCCGGTATGTACTTACTGCAAGCCGGTGAATGGACAGGGAAGTTGCTCAAGCAGTAACTATTTGCGGAGGCACTCTTCTACCGATATACCAAACAACTCCTCCAGCGAAATGCCCATAGCGCGGGCTTGTTGGGGCACTATGCTTTCTTCGCTAAGGCCGGGTACAGAGTTTACTTCCAACATGTAGTATTCGTTACTTCGTATAATGTAATCAATCCGGCACATGCCTTTAAAATCCAGTAGCCCGTAAATATCTTTAGAGGTTTGCTGAATTTGGGCAAAAAGTGCAGCGTCTATGGGCGCAGGTGTTACCTCTTCGGAGGCGCCTTCGTACTTGGCTTCGTAATCAAAGAACCCTTTTTTACTGCGTATTTCTGTGATGGGTAACGCAGTGGTTTCTCCGTTTCGGGAGATTACTCCGCAGGTTACTTCGGTGCCTTGTAGGTATTCTTCCACCAATATTTCATCATCGTAATTAAACGCATTTTGTATGGCCGGTAGCAGTTGCGCTGGCTCTGTTACTTTAGAGGCGCCATAGCTGCTGCCGTTTTTATTGGGCTTTACAAAGAGGGGCAAGGGCAGGTTCAACGAAAAGTTAGCGGCATCAAAAGATGATTTTTTGAGGAGTACGGCCTTAGCCGTTTTTACACCGTGCAGCGATACATACTCTTTGCAACGCTGTTTATCAAATGTTAGCGCGGCTTGCAGCACCCCGCAGCAGTTGTAGGGGATGCCCAGCAGGTCAAAATATCCTTGCAGTTTGCCATCCTCGGCCGGTGTACCGTGTATGGCAATAAACACGGCATCAAAAGTTATTTTGTGGCCTTCTATCGTAAAACTGAAATCATTTTTATCAATAAACAGTTTCACCGGATTATCGCGCTCTACATACCACGCGGCACCATCTATCATTATCTTAAATACATTGTATTTTTCTTTGTTAAGATGCTTGCACACCACTGCGGCACTTTTGAGCGCTATGCCCACTTCGCTACTGTTCCCTCCGGTAATTACGGCTATGTTTTTCTTCATCGTGTTTGTAATTATATAACGCTAAATAAATGCGGTGATGTATATCCAAAACCAAAACATGCTCACTAAATCACATTTCGCTCTATAATTGTGGACATGAAGCGAGTAGCATATTTAGCAGAGTTGGGGAAACAAATGGCCAATGATGAGGCATTGAATCAATTAGCCGAAGCAGCAGAGCAATACAACCCGTGGTTTACTAAGCAGTTTGTGCAGTATGCTTTAGAGGGTATTTGTTCCAATATGTTGGATGAAAACAAACTCAACTCTTTTGCAAAGCAGTATAGTATAACCGATGAGCAGGTACAAAAGACCTTGGGGCTAATTTTTGCCGGCAACATCCCCTTAGTGGGTTTTCACGATTTTTTATGTGGCTATTTGGCCGGATGGAAAATGCAAATCAAGCTTTCTTCCAAAGATGACTTTTTGTTTAAACGAGTATTGGAGTTATTGCAGCAAATAGACACTGAAGCCAACCAGCGCATTACGCTTACCGAAAAACTCCAAAACTTTGATGCCGTGGTGGCCACCGGCAGCGATAGTACCTATAGTTATTTTGAATACTACTTCCGCAACTACCCGCGCATTTTGCGCAAAAACCGCAACAGTGTAGCTATACTCACGGGTCAAGAAACACCAGAGCAACTAAAGCAATTGGCCGATGATGTGTTTTTGTATTTTGGGTTGGGCTGCCGCAATGTGAGCAAGTTGTATGTACCGGTTGGCTACGATATTACGCAGCTCTTTCCTCATTTTGAAACATACAAGTGGCTGCATAGTCACACCAAATTCATGAACAACTACGACTACCAACGTACTATCCTTTTGCTCAACAAAACACCGCACTTTGCCAATGAGTTTGTGATGCTCGTAGAAAATGAAAATATAGCTTCGCCCATCGGTACTCTTTATTACGAACATTGGCACGATGAACGGGTGTTGCAAACCAAGCTGGGTGCACTTGCCGATAAGATACAATGTGTAGTTGCCGCGCAAGGTTATCTTGCAACTCATAACTCACTACTCACCACTGCATCCTCCTCGTCCCTCGCCCCTCTCCCATCACCCTTCGTTTCTTTTGGCCATGCACAACAGCCATCATTAATCGACTATGCCGATGGTATAGACACCATGCAGTTTCTGCTCGGGCAATAATTTTTTTGTGTCGCGCGTTGTTACTTTCACAAACCGGCTGCATTGTATGTGTATATGCAGCTCATTACATCAATCCCGCTTATGCAGACCCAAGCCCCCGGCTATACCGAAGAAGAGCAGCTCATTCTTGCTGCGCAGAGGAACCCCGAAAAGTTTCAGCCCCTGTACGAAAAGTATTATGCCGCTATTCTTCGCTTTGTTTACCAGCGTACGGTAAGCAAAGAGGACGCGCAGGATATTACACAACAGGTGTTTTTGCAAGCCATGATCAACCTGCCCAAGTATGAGCATCGGGGTTTTCCTTTCAGCAGTTGGTTGTATCGTATTGCCATCAACGAACTCAACCAGATTTTTCGCAAAAACGAAAAACAGCGAGGGGTTAACTTGGAAGAAAAACATTTGAAGGATGTAATAGAAGAAATGGATTACTCAACCGCGACTGCAGATGAGCGGATACTGCTGGAGGTTATTACTACTCTGCCAGAGGATGATTTTACATTGATTGAGATGCGCTTTTTTGAAAAGCGTGCTTTTAAAGAGATAGCGGAAATACTTCAATCTAACGAAGCGGCTGTAAAAATGCGGCTGTATCGCATATTAGAAAAACTTAAGCCGGAGTTGCAAAAACGATTGAACAATTAATGTCATTTAAAAAGAAAACAATCATGAAAAATTTCAAAATAAATACCCATCAACCTCCTTTAACCGATGCCGACTTGCAGTCCGGTAAAGACTTCGGCTCACTACTCAAAAACTATCAGGCCATTAAAGTGCCGTTTTTCAAAACCGCTAAGTTTTGGTGGGGAAGTGCCGGTGCATTGGCCACCGTTGTGGCAGCTGTCTTGCTCCTTTCTAAAGCGATGACAAACGAGCATACGCAGGGTACTACAGCATTCATTAACCCGCCTCTGCCCATGTCAGATATACCACGGGTTAGCTATGCAGTTAATACCATTTCTGATACGGTCATTCTGCATACCAGCGGGTCACGAATTATTATACCGGCTAATGCGTTTTTAGATAA
This sequence comes from Chitinophagales bacterium, assembly GCA_016787045.1. GTDB lineage: Bacteria > Bacteroidota > Bacteroidia > Chitinophagales > LD1 > Bog-950. The sequence continues at coordinate 3,301 of JAEUVA010000048.1, read as the reverse complement.
AAGCGGCCATGCGATAAACGGTACTGTACAGTTGCATTATCGCGAGTTTCACGAAATCAGTGATGTGTTTTTGGCCGGAATCCCCATGGTGTATGACAGCGCAGGCGAACAGTTTCATTTTGAAACAGCCGGCATGATAGACATCACAGCATACAATAACGGATTGCCACTATTCACCAATCCATTATCACCAATTCGGGTGGAGATGGTTTCGCAAAATTCTGCCGATCGCTTCAATACTTACTACTTAGATACATCAGCACAGCAATGGAAATACATAGCGCAAGGCAACTTTAGCGCTACCTCAACAAATGCAGATTCTGTCGCTACAACTTTATCGCCCGCTCAACCGGAGGCAGATGCAAGTACAAAGAAACAAAATGCAGAAATTGCTAAAGTGAAAATGGAGATAAGCGCCATTCTAAAAGAAAAACCTGTGGAACCCCGCAAAGTAGACAAAACAAAATCGCGCTTTACCATCAAGGTAGACGAAAAAGAATTCCCCGAAATTGCAGTGTACAGCAACCTTAAGTTTCAGCCCGAAGACAAAAACTATGACCCCTCCAAAGCAGCTACCTTGTGGGAAGACGTGCAGTTAAAACGAGTGGCCGGTACAGACAAATACGAAATTACTTTTATGAGCAGCAAAGAAACATATACAATAATTGCCGCACCTGTACTGGAAGAAACGGACTATGCAGAAGCCAAAAAAGTGTACGACAAAAAGTTTGAGGAATACACCACCAAGCTAACCGAACGCAAACAAAAAGAGGCAACACTCCAAGCAGAATTAGAAGCAAAGGCAAAAGCGGCAGATGAAAAGATAAAGCAAGAAATTAGAGAAATGGAAGAGCGGAGAAAAAGTTACGAAGCCCGGTTGCAACAAACAGAATTGGTGTACCGCACATTCACCATTCAACAGTTTGGCATCTGGAATGCCGATTGTCCTTCCCGCCTGCCCTCTGGTGCTTTAGTAGCAGCTAAGTTTACAGATAGCAAAAGCGGACAGCCAATCACTGTAAACCAATGTTATTTGGTAGAGAAAGGAAGAAATGCTATGTATAGTTTCACTGCCGCTGGCATGTCACGTTTTAGCTTTAATCCCAAGTCACAAAATTTGATTTGGGTCATTACCAATCAACTCAAAGTGGGAGTGGTGCACCAAGAGCAGTTTGAAAAAAATACGAGAGGAGCAGGTGCTGAGGTTAGGTTTCATTTAGAAGTAATAGACAAAAAATTCAGCAGCACAGATGAAGTGAAAGAATTTTTAGGTATTTAGCAGAGAAATAAGTTGGTATAGTTCTTAGGGAATATGTTGAAGCAGTTGTGTCTATTTCTGATAATGTTACCGGTAAGCGTGCTCGCACAAACGGGTGATACTGTATTTACAGTTAAGGCAAAAAACACGGCCATCACTTTGTCTCCCGAAACAAACGTGCTGTACACCGGCATTACCAAGCGCTTCATTTTGCAAATACCCGAGGGCGTAGAGATAGACACCATTACATTTACCGAGGGGCGTGTAATGCGTACGGATTCTGTGCTCAGTTTGAAGTCAATCAAAGGCAAAACAGCACTGCTTAAAATTTACACCCGCTCTACCGATGGCAAAAGAAAACTATCTCTGCTTAAAGAGTTTTCAGTGCAGAAGTTTCAACATCCCAAACCCAATTTAGACGGGGTGGATAATGATTCTGTAATTCACCGCATGCGGGTAGTAGTACAAGGGTATTTAAGTGTGCCACTACGTAGTGAACCTGAGCTAAAGCGTATCAGTTACCCCATCCTTTCATACGAATACTACGATACACAAAAAAACGATACATTACTCGGCAGAGGCAATCGGCTTACATACCCCATGCGCGATAGAATTGACGAAAAACAAGATGGAAGTGTTATTGAAATAAGAAACATAACCTACCTCAATGGTATGGATACCTTTACCATTTTGCAGCCCTTGCGAGTAGTGTTGATTGACGATAAGATAAATAAATTTTAATATGCGAAAAGTAGCAGCCCTAACCTCACTCTTCTGTTTGAGTGAGTTCTTAGTTGCACAGCAGTCAGATACCTTTGTTATTCAAAAGAATAGAAGCAATACGGAGATACAAACTCAAGTAAAAACAGACACTGCCAACTCAATTCCTCAGCCAGTTTTTAATAGAGGGAATAGTTTTAAAAGCGATTTGATGTTCAACTCGCCCAACTTCGATCAACGGCAACGGGATACGGTCTCTACAGAGGTAGCAATTGAAGAAATCCAACAAAGGTTGTATTCGTTTGCCCCAAACTCGCGGACTGGGGCTAATGTTTTAGTAGAGTTGGTGCTTAAAACCATCACACCTACCGGAAACGAAGACTGGCCTCAGAAATCGCTCCGGTTATCTGAAGCGGTCATCCAAAAAATCCGAACACTCTCAGCAGGCGATAAAGTGGTGGTCACAAAACTGCGGTTTACATCCTGTGGTAACCCGCCAGAAGTAGTTAATCTTATAGTTCCGTACATAATTTTCCTCCAATGAAGAACGGGTTCCTTCTTCTACTGGCAATGTTTCTCGTATTTTTCTCCTCGGCTCAAGGTGAACAAACCTTTGAAGTGAAGAAAAAAAGTATCGCCAAACTAGAGAATGAGCAACCTGCAAAAATCTATAAGCTCAATTTGTTCGTAGGTATTGATACCATTTAATCGGGTGGGCTGTACGATTTTTCAGCAGCATTCGGTTGGTACGATTCAATTTCAACTCTAAGAATGAAACATACTCTGTATCAAAACGGGCGGGTTATAGCTCTATCAACTGATAACCAGCGTTGGGAGGGTACGGCTATGCTAAAATTGTTTAAGGAAGATGATCATGGTGTTATGCAGTTGATTTTTGTGAAAAATTTCTTCATCCGAGGTCACAAAAAATAGTGCTGTCAGCAATAAATTATACATATTCACATTACTTTGCGTATTTTTGTAACTGCACACTTTTAACTTTATTTAATGAAGCAAGTTTACTTACTATCCATAGCGATGCTGATTGCTTTCAGCATAACTGCTCAGAACGTACCCCAAGCCATCAATTACCAAGCTGTAGCACGCAATGCTGCTGGCACACCCTTGGCTAACCAAAACATATCCGTACGGTTAACCATTAACAATGGTATCAACCCCGGTTTTCCCGAGTATCAGGAGACCCAAACCGCCATTACCAACCAGTTTGGTTTATTCACGGTAAAGATAGGATTAGGCAATCCCACCATAGGTTCATTTCCTGCCATTAACTGGGCCACCGGCAACAAATATTTGTTGGTAGAA
>JAEUVA010000033.1 GCA_016787045.1 Chitinophagales bacterium | reverse complement strand
TTACCACATAGGCACATAGTTCACAATAGTCCTATGTTTTCTATGTGCCTATGTGGTAAACAATTGGAAGATGTGGTGCAACAGTCACAAAAAAAACTGCGATATGTTTGGATAAAGGATACATAGAAACAGCGGAAACAGGGAGTGGGGTATTTATACGCCTACTTGCAATCACTAATTTTTCTGCACATCAATAGTGATGTATTTTTTGCCTGACGCATTTTTCCGGTCTTTAATGTAGAATATGTAATTGCCCGATAATACAGTTTCGTACATAGTAGAGCAAAAACTGCGTCCGCTGAATTGGATAAGGTCGCTTCCGGAATAGCAAGTGATATCAGCTACAGGCGTTGATTCATCAAAGGTAAACTCATCAAATCTGATTACTTTGGATGTTTTACCCACTTGCAAATCTCCAACCATCCTATTTTCAATACGCAACTCATTAAAATCAGTAGTGCCTGAGTTAACAAATTTAATTTTCACTTTGCCCGATTGCTCTTTGGCACATGAGCTAAATAAACCTAATATGGCCACAACATAAACTATCCGTAGCATAGAATATTTTTCTCAAAAATAAATAAAAAATTACTGCTTCAACCGAGGATCCATAGCATCGGTTAGACCTTCACCCAACAGGTTAAATACCGTAACCGTAACAAATATGGCCATACCCGGAAACACTGCCAGCCACCAAGCCGATGCCTCGCTGCGGGCAGATGACAGCAAACTACCCCAAGTAACTTGCTCAGGCGCTACACCAATACCTAAAAATGACAAACTGGACTCTGTGAGAATAGCACCGGCCACACCAAAGGCAATGGTAATAAGTACCGATGTTAATGAGTTAGGAATGGCATGACGGATAATAATTCTCCACTCACTCAAACCCAGTGCTTGTGCAGCTTCAATAAACTCTAAACTGCGTACTTTTAAAAGTTCTGCACGCACATATTTGGCTATACCTGTCCACCCCAAAAAGCCAATCACCACCATAGTAATAAAGATGGATGGTTTACTCATAATAGCGCAGATGGATAAAATAAGTAACAAGGTTGGCACAGAAACTTTTACCTCTATCAAGCGCGAAATGAGTATATCCATGGGTATGCTCACCTGCTTGCCAAGGAATGGCACTTTTTTCAAAACCGGCACTATCAAGTTAGGAATAATCATGATAACTACAAAAATGACCCCGCTGATAAGTAACTGCACCATAAACCCACCCACGCTTACCGATAGAGCATCACTGAGGGCATAACTGCGCACCATAAAGGCATATACAATGGCCAAAAACAAAAAGATAAGATTTAGCCACAGGCGAATGCGGCTCATTTTTAGTTTGCTATCGCCAAAATAACCAGCCATGGCTCCCAGTAAAATACCAATTACAACTGCTATAGACATGGAGATAACTCCTACCATAGTAGCAACACGAGTGCCGTGTACCATACCACTCATCACATCGCGGCCTAACTTATCGGTACCTAAAAAATGAGTAAACCGAAATGAGGATACCGTTTGCCCGGTACCCATTGGCGCTTTGAAACCCGAATTCTTGGTATCCATAAATTGTGGCGAATACGGGATAACTGGCAGCAGTACCCAATCGTATTGTAAATCGTGCCAATCTACATTGGCCAGTTCGGTGGGCCATTTGCTGATACCTAATGAAACACCGTAACTATTAAAAATAGGAAAGTATGTTTTGCCTTTATAGCCGCAAGCAATAGGCAAATCGTTGGCAATAAAATCGGCCATGATACCAACAAACACCACTCCGTATATGAAACGCAGCGACCATACGGCCATGCGATTTTTTTTGAACTGACGCTTGACAATAGCCCAATAACTCTGGTCTTGCTCTTCGGGTTTATTTACTGTAGCTGACATATTATCTTGGGCTATTATTTATTTACTAAAAGAAATACGGGGATCCACTACGGCATACATAATATCCGCCACCAAATTACCAATAAGTGTAAGGATAGCCGATAACATCATTACTGTAAAAACTAATGGATAGTCGCGGGCAAATAGCGCCTCAAACGAGAGCTTACCCATACCGGGTATGGCAAAAATATTTTCTATGATAAATGCACCGGCAATGGCCGAAGGAAAAATGCCCGCAAAAATGGTGATGATAGGTATTAAAGAATTTCGGAATGCATGTTTCCAGATTACTTTGTTATCCGGAAGGCCTTTGGCACGGGCAGTACGGATGTAATCTTGCCGAAGTACAGATAGCACCCCCCCGCGCATTTGGCGTGATAGGTAAGCCCATGAGCCGTAAGTGAGGCACAATACAGGAAGAATAAGGTGTACTGCGCGCTCCGTAAACACATCCCATGCATTCATTTCGCTATCTATATCTCCCAATCCAAAATTAGGGAACCAGTTCATACCATACTCCGGTGTGGTCAGAAATGTGATAAGGAGAGTGGCTATCCAAAACACCGGTAAAGAATTGAGTAAAAATAAAATGAAGGTGATAATGTTATCGGCCAAACTTCCTTTTTGGCGGGCACTCCATACCCCCAGAGGAATTGCAATAATATAAGCCAAGAAGATGCTGACAAAGTTGAGTAGTAGAGTCCACGGTAATGCATCTTTCATTTTTGACCAAACGGGCCGCTTGTCTGAGTACGAAAAGCCGAAATCTGCCCGCAGAAACCCGGCAGATTGCCCTAATTTTTCTTCTCCAAAAAACCAGGGCTTATCGCCAAACAACCATCGGTGAAACTGATTTTTGATGCCAAAGAAGTGTATAACCGGAATGTAGTTTTTGGCATTTGTTGCGTTCGTCTTAACCGCGCTATAACTTTCATCTAACTGCTTAATTGCACGTGCGGCATCTGTGAACGCAGGCGATAGCGCAGCTGCATCTTTCATGGTTGCTAGCGAAGCTAAAATCTCTTCGTCTTTGTATAACTGAAAAAGCCCATTCACTTGATTGTTTAACTCTCTGCCCGGTTGGTATGTAGTGGAGTCTTGCCTTACCTCATACATGGCATACTGCACCTTGCGGATGTTAGCATAGTACTTTTCAATTTGTGGCCAGTTACCGTATTGGCTAATGAGCCGCTGGAGGGTTTCGCGCTCGGCTCGCTTGGTGTATTTGTACAAAGTGTCTGGCTCAGCGGCTGTACTTAACGAAATATAAAATGTAGGCAGATGCAGCCCCATTTTTTCGGCCATGGCGTTATAGGCCTTTTCTCCGGCAATTTTTTCTGCTGCCTGCCCCGCTTCACCACCGTTATCTTTGTTGCCAAGTGCAAGTTTAACCGGATCTCCGGGAGCCATTTTGCTGAGCGAAAAAGTAACCAGGGCAATGATGGCTAAGGTAGGGATGAAATAAAAAATCCGCTTGAGTACGTATTTAAACATGTGCTGCTGCTATTCCGCCCAAACGTAAATGATTTTTTTTATCCTAAAAATAAGGGCGCGATTAAGTTTGGTAAACCCATCAAAACAAACCCCGAACAGCGGTGGCTATTCGGGGTGTTGTGTATTGTTTTTAGGGGGTCTGACCAAGATCAGACCGGGTTGGGCTATTGTGGCTTTTCGTCCACGGCTTTAAACTCGCTTAAGCTGAAGCCGGGGTTAATCATTATAGGTTCTACTTCAAATTTTTTGCTGATGGCCATGCGGTTTTTGGGGTTAAACATGTAAATCACCGGTTGCTCATCGGCTAGCATTTTTTGGAATGTTTTGTAGAGTTCTATGCGTCTGTTTTCGTCTAACGTAGAGCGTAATTCTTCAATAAGTTTATCCGATTCTGCATTACCAAAATTCGGATAATTGCTGCCGCCATTCACTGCCGATTTAGTGTGCCACAATTGGTAGGGGTCAGATACACGAGCCGGAATTGTCCAGCCGCCCATGTTCATTTCAAAATCAAACTTGTCCATCTCTTGCAAATACACGGTCCATTCACGCTCTATGATGTTGAGGTCTATCCCCACTTTTTTGAATTGCTCTTTGAGCATGAGCGCCTGTTGCTTGGCAATGTCATTACCCGATGGCATTTTAAAGTCAAGCGTAAACTTCTGTTTGTTTTTGTCAATAAAACCATCACCATCGGTGTCTTTCCATCCGGCTTCGGCCAAGAGCGTGCGTGAGGCATCTACATCATAAGGAATTGCTTTAATATCTGCATTGATGTATTTGGCTTGCACCGGGTGTACAAACGTGGTAGCAAGTGAGCTTTCGCCATTGTTCAAGGTCTGATTGATAAGGTCGCGATCAATAGCAAGGGCGATAGCTTTGCGCACGCGCACATCTTTCAGTTTTTCTTTGCGCATGTTAAAGCCAAGATAGCTGTAGGAGAGGCGGTCTATTTTATTGAGGTTAAACTTATTGGCAAACAGTTCGTTGTCTTGCAGTTCTTTAAACCGTTTGGCATCAATGGCTTCGTATGCCGAAAGTTTATCATCTTTCAACGCAGCAAAAGCGGTGTTGTTATCGGGTATAATTTTGAAAACAATTTTCTCGGGAAATGCCCAAAAATCGCGTTGTGTAGAGTATTTATCGCCCCACCAATCTGCTTTGCGTTTGAGCACAATTTCTTGACCGGTTTCCCATTTTACAAAAGTATAAGGGCCAAAACCGCTGATGTAGGCCGAATCGCGCTGGTGTTTTTCTGCATTAAACTCTTCGGCAAATTTGATGATGTCTGCATCGCCTTTTAGTTTTTCACTATTGGCCATCAGGTCGCGGATGGTGAATTTGCGCATAATTTTTTCGGGGTCGTACACATACTCCGGTAAGCAGCGGTAAAGGGCAAATTCAGAAATTTTGAAATATTTCTCTTTGCTGTAAACAGTGATTTTACGATTGTTGGCGGCATCTACTTCTATATCGCCTAACCAAGAGTAGTAGCCCTTGAGGTGCTCGCAGTTAGTTTTGGGATTGATGATGCTTTTAATGGTAAAGACGTAATCATCACCGGTAACCGGTGTGCCGTTGTCCCACTTGGCATCGTCTTTTATTTCAAAAGTAATTTTCATACCGCCTTTAAAATCGCCATCTGCAATTTCTTCAAACTTGGCATCTTCTTTTAGCAGTACGTTGGTCAGTTCAAATGATTTGGGGTCCATGCTTTGCATGCCGCCAAAAATGAGGTCGTTAATCACCGTGGCATTGGCCGATGAAGAGTTGATGGGGTTGAGCATATCGGGGTTATCGTTTTCGCGATAGACCACCGTGCCTTTGGCAATTTGCTTGTTTTTACCCTTACAGCCGCTAAATGCAGCAAAAGCCGCGAGCAACACAGCGGCTATGAAAGTTTGGTTTAGTTTCATGATTAATTTATTGGGTTGTTTTGAGGGGCGTAAATGTATAAAAATCTGTATTGGGTGAAGAAATGCCGTGGAACGCAGATGGTGAGGACAAGGGAATGATGATACAGATAGCAGTTTGGTTCACGGTAACCGGTTTTTGAATTGTAAAATGCTACGAATGGGCGAAAAGATGCGAATGTTCACTTAGATTACTTGTTCTTTATTAATGTACCAATCTTGTAACTTTTTAATGCATAATCGGTTTTGTAAAGTACTTAAACAAGCGAATTGATGAAAACCATCTTAATCACCGGAGCCAGCGGATTAGTGGGCAGCGCTCTTGTGCCGCAGTTGCTAGAACGGGGGTACCGGGTACACACACTAGGTCGTAGTAAACCTACCAAAGCGGGTAAAGACAAGTTATTAAAACATTTTCAATGGAATGTAGATGCCGGCACTTTTGATGAGAATGCCTTGGAGGGAGTAGATGCCATAATCCACTTAGCCGGGGCGGGTGTGGCAGAAAAAAAGTGGAGTGCTGAGCGCAAAAAAGAAATTATTGATAGCCGAGTGAGAAGCGCTCAACTGCTTTTTGAATACTTGAAGAACAACACCCACCGTATAAAAACTTTTATCAGCGCATCGGCTGTGGGCTATTATGGCGATTGTGGCGATAAAGTAATAGATGAAACACAACCGCGTGGCGATGGCTTCTTGGCAGAAGTTTGCGAAAAATGGGAAAATGCGGCCAAGCAATTTTCATCTCTTGACATTCGTGAAGTGCGCTGCCGTATAGGGATTGTGTTAGCAGAAAATGGCGGTGCATTACCGGAGTTAACCAGGTCCATCCCATTTGGCGTTGCGGCATACTTCAATAAAGCCGACTTGTATTATCCGTGGATACATATTGATGATGTGTGCGGCATTTTTATTCACGCATTAGAAAATGAAACTATGCATGGCGCTTACAATACTACTGCACCTACCCCACTATTGATGAAAGAATTGATGCAAGAAATACTCCGCGCAAGAAAATCAAGCGCACTTTTACTGCCTACTCCCCCGTTAGCAATAAAAATTGCCATGGGCGAGATGAGCGAAATGCTGCTGAGCAGCCAAAGGTGCAGTGCTAAAAGAATTTCTGGAAGTGGATATGCCTTCAAATGTCCAATGCTTAAAAAAGCACTGGCAGATATTTACAAAAAATAGAATATACATCTACTGCCCTATCAGACTGCGTAAATATTGCGCCTGCGATACGTTGCCGCTCATTTCGTAACCGGCTGCCAGTATGTTAATAGCGTAAGCATTGTCTTTATTCAAAGTTAATGAAGCGTTTAATACATTAATCGCTTTTTGAATACGTGATGGGTCGGTGCGGGCACTTTGCAAGTATGCCAAGCCCAGACTCACCAATGCCGCATCGGCTTTTGGGTACTTGGTGCAGTAGGGCTCCAACAACTGCACAGCAGTTTCAAAATCATTTTTTTGAAGGGCCTGCACCGCTAAATAATCGCTCTTGTCGTCTTTTTTGATAACACAACACAATGGCACACCATCGGCATATACCGTATGTACTGCTTGCTCGGGTGGATAGCAACTATTGATGAGCAGTTCTCTATCTACAAAGCGGGAGTACAAAATGAGGTAATCAGCATCTACCGTGGTGCGATTGCGGTAGCTCACATAACCTACTGCTGCATAGGCAGAGTCCGGCTCAAAATAAAAATTACACGGCCCCACTGCATTGGTGTAAATAATGGTTATTCGCCCATCTGTACGTTTTAGATTTTCATTAGTCCGCAACCAATCTGCCGCTTGCTTCACACTATTCATGTAATAATCGGTTTCAAAATCTTTGTAAGCATTTTTGATACCTCCGGCAATCTCATTGAAATAAACATACTGATTAGGGTGATTCGCCAACATCCAGCGTGCGGGTAACAACATCAATATAAGAGTTAGCCCAAGCACTACATACTTGCCGGTTTTTTCTAATCGCAGCAAAAGATAATTGATAGCTAAACCCGCCAAAATGACCAAGCTCGGATATACAAAGTAAATGTGGCGCATACCATCGTACAGTACCGATTTTTTGTAGATGATATAAGAAACCGGAAACAATAAAGTGAAGTATAAGAAACCGATGTACAGCGTTTTCCTTTCTGTTTTCATAGCCGTTGGTAACAGTACAGACAGCAGCAAGCCAATTAGCATAACTATAGGCGTTGAAATCAATAACCACTTGGGTTCGTAGTACCAGGGCACTTCGGTACTGCTGATTTGCGCACCATCAAACAGTATGCGGATTTGTACCGGAAATTTAGCCGCTACTCCAAGTGCAGTGATAGGCCCCGTAAGCGGGTTGGTGAGTCCATAAGGCCAAAAAATTAAACTGCTGAAATAGCCAATAACAGAGGCCAGCAACACGTATTTAAAACTCGGCCAAACTTTTTCTTTGATGTTGTTGGCGTTTGTAAAAACACCCACACCATTTTGTAAAACCATAGCCAATACATAAAACATCATCAGATAAGGAATGAGTAATAAACCGCCAATACGAATGCCCATGGCTAAACCAATAGCCGCACCTAGCCACAGCGCATTTTTTAAAGACGGCTTAGCCAATTCTTTCAGAAAACGAATAATAAAATAATACGCTATCATATACCCCGCTGCCAAGGGTATATCTTTGGGGTTATTCATACTCTCTCCGAAAAAACGAGGCGAAAGCACCATGAGCAGCAAGACCAAAACACCTGCCTGCCAGCCCATAATTTCTACCGCTACCAATGCGGCAAACACCATAGCCGCCCAGCCGTAAGTGGCATTCATGGCATGGCGGATGTGCCACTCGTTTACTTGTGGAACTGCACGTGAAATCAGTGCAGCAGAGCCATCAAACATTCCTCCGTAGTACATCATCAGTGAATCGGGACCTTGCTCGCGTATGGCCGTGTTATCGGCACCTAATGTTTTGTAAAAATCTACAATATGATGGCCATACACGCGGTGAAAATTTTCATCGCCCGAAATACCATATTGATGACTGATACTCACCATCAGTAAAAACAGTGCAGCCGCCAATCCTACAAATATTTTTTTTGAAAGTGCTTCGGGTATCAAAGGGGTAAGGGTTACTTCTTTGGTGGCAGTGTTTGATTTGCCCTGCTTGGCTGCGGGCTTAGAGGCCTGTTTACTCATGATGGATTATTGCGCGGCAAAATAGCAAAGACAGAAATACAAAACACTCAAATGTTTATGACAAATTAAGTGCAATAAATGCGTAACTAATGCACTACAACTACCTTTTTTAGGCGGGCACCATCCACGGTGTTTACTAGTACAAAGTACACACCGTTTGGAAAATCATGAACATTGATGCTGTGCTCTTTTGTTTGCAAAATTGTTTTGCCGTTTATGTCCAGCAATTCCGCGTAAAACAATTGATGTGATGAGGTAATATATATTTCTTCGTTAGCTGGATTTGGAAATGTGGTCACCTCTTCTTTCGGTACATCTTGAATCTCTACACTGCAATCATTTATCAGGCGAGGAGTTCGGTTAAATGTATTGTTGAATGCTCCTACACCATCGGGGCAGCGTGCCAGTGCTTCATCGGTATTGAGTGAGCCAAATATGTATGAGTCAAACAACGTTGTGCCATTGCTAAGGTAAAGTGCATCGCCTACATCACTTAGATTAAAATTTGTATGTAAATCAAGATGTGTTTTATCCAAATCATCCGCCCATACTAACAAGTGTTCATTTGGTAGAATCAGAGATTTGGCAGGAAAATTCCATTTACTGAGGTCAGTTGCATTATCACTCAAAAACAAGCCCGTAAGCGCCAAAGTCTTATTGGTTGTATTGTACAGTTCTATCCAATCTTTACACTTACCATTTTCATTTTGTATTCCGGTTTTGTTGTTGGTGGTTATTTCGTTGAGTACTACCTCACCATTCACAGCAGTAGGTAGTGTGGCCGACAAGGAATAAAACTCATGCTCAGCCCTCTCCGGAGAAAATACTCCGGTATTTGCATTTTCGGCATAAACGTAATACTGAATGTCCAGCGATTGAACCGGTATGCTTGCGCCAAACACACCGTCTCCAACAGTACCATCGTTATGCGCTCCATCATCATACATAGGTATGCGCACAAACCGGTGTTGCTTGCCGTATCTGTAACCCAAATACACATTAGTTTGATTACTAATAGATGCAATGATGTATGCGGTGTCACCGTATTGTAAACTACCGGTGGAGGAAACATTACTGATAGCCGGTGGCGCAGCTGATAAAACATTGGTCAGGTAGTTTGCTCTGCCATCCATTAAAGGAAAAATACCCGGGCATGTGCCCCCGGAGGCAAGAGGAGTATTAGAGGTTAAAGCGGCTTGAAAGTCAGTATAAGTACCCAAGTAGTTAGTATCTGTAGCTACTGCACTATCTACAAGCCCCTGCATGGCATTTGCCAATGTTTTGTAAGCGGCATTGGCAAAATTTTCAGCATTGATAGTGCGCAAGTGGGCATAATACATTTTGGTGTAAAATGGATCGTTGAGCAGCTTGTAGATAAGTGGCCATTCACTCTCGTTTTTATGCAAAGTATAGCTCATGGTTTGCATGGTAGTGGGCGTTAAGTTAGAAGTAGTACCACCAGCCACAGCAAAGCCGCCCAAACTCATGTTCAAATCCCAAACTATGGGTATCCATTGCCCGGCATGGTTACGGTACATGTAGTAGTTTTGTCGGAAAGAACCGGTGTAGCTATCCAGGTTGACCAATGCATTATTAAAGGCCAGCATCCAAATAAAACGGTCAATATCTGCTACGCTATTGAATGCTGAAAAATGATTATTTAGTGTATCGCACAATTGTATTAACTCATACCATCCAGAGTCTGATTTTAGTTCATACTTGGTGTCGTAACTACTTATTGCTGTACCATTGTAGGCCAAATTAGCACCATTGCCAGCACCAGGGCCCTCTGTAGGTGGGTTGCACTTGATAAATGTGTGCTTGGAACTATAAAACTTATCTAACAAAAAAGTATTCTCAATGCTTTCCGCATTGTTCATAATACCATAGTAGGCATCGTTAATGTACACTTTAGCAAAGTTTCCGAGAGGTGCGTCCATATATTGTCGTAATATCAAATAACTAAGGGGCTCGCGAATCATAGAGTTATCGCCAAAGCCATTGCCTAGTTTTATGTCTTCATACCCCTGGTAGTTTTGGTCTATCCATTTATCTAACTTAATGTGCAGCGGATTTTTTTTGCGCGAAACATCGTAAGAACTATTGCCCTTGTATTTTACACCGCAGTTTAAAAATCGTGTACCGTTAATAACTACCGAATCGGCCAAGAGGTATGTTTCACTCCCTGCTTTTGCTGTATCCATCCGATAATCCCAATCATTTATTCCGAAGTAGATTTTTATCTCTTGAACAGAATCAATAGCATAAAACGTTTGTGCATTTATTACACACACAAATACCATAAACTGCACTAGAAAAAAGATACGCATGTGCTATTTTTTAAATGAGAATTGCTCAAAACACAAAGTGTTTCGAGCAATGAGATTAAACGTTTACTTGCTGACCACTAATCGTTTCACGGCATTTCCTTCCGGTATGTTAATGTGTACCACATAAACACCGGCAGATAATGCGGATACATCCAGCGCTGAAGAGTTGTGAATTTCTAAAACCCTTTGTCCAACACCATCAAACAAACGCAGTGAAAACGAAGAGAACTGCTCTACTCCTTTCACATAAACTATACTTTCAGTTGGGTTGGGGTACAGCACTATTTTGCTATCCATCAAATGGCTGATACCTACATGAGCAGCAATATACTCATAGGGGTCAGACAGTGGCGAGGCACAACCGCTGGCATCAATTACTTGTACTTGATACGAACCATCAATAGTGGGGTCAAGTATTTGCCCCGTACCACCCGAAACCGGATTGCCGTAGTAAAACCATTGATTATTGGTAGCCGATGAAGACACCAGCAAAGTATCATTTACGGTAATGCTTGGCTTGGCGGGTAGCGCCAACACTACCAACGTTTTTGTAGCTGTAACTGTAGTACTTCCATCTGAAACGGTAACGGTATAAACCGTAGTTTGTGATGGGTTGATGTATGGATTATACAATGTAGAACTTAAGCCCGCTGGGTTAGACGACCAGTTATAGCCGTACGTTCCGCTTCCACCGCTTGCATTGGCAAACAATTGTGCAGCTTCACCATCACAAATAGTATCAAAATCTAATGTAATATTTACAGATAGCGGACCACCCGTAACAGCAACAACTACAGCATCGCTGGCAGTGCAGCCGTTGGCATCTGTACCGGTTACCGAGTAGGTGGTTGTACTTGCCGGAGTTACAGTTTGAGATGCAGTAGCGGGGCCATTGCTCCAAACAAACGATGTGGCTCCTGAAGCCGTTAACACTGTACTGCTTCCCGATAAGATGCTTACATCATTCCCTGCAGAAACCAGCGGTAAAGAATGTACAGTAACACTCACGCTGGCGGAAGCGGTGGCTGAGCCATCGCTTGCCACAACTGTATAGACGGTACTTATCAAAGGAGATACATAAGGGTTTTTTGAAGTGGAAGAAAAACCTGACGGTGTGCTAGACCAAGTGTAAGTATAGTTCCCGCTACCACCGGATGGCACTGCATCTAATTGCACCTGATCTCCTTCACAAATTTCGTTATCGCTGGTTGATGCAGTAGCAGTAAACACACCGCCACTTACAGTTACTACCACTTGGTCAGTAGCTGAGCAACCTTGTGCGTTGGTCACAGTAACCGTGTAAGTAGTGGTAGAAGTTGGACTTACCGTAGTACTAGCGGTTGTAGCACCATTGCTCCAAGCAAAGCCGGTACCGCCTGTTGCGGTGAGTGTTGTACTTTGCCCGCTGCTGATAGTAACATCATTCCCCGCATTTGCCGGTGGTGATGGCAATGTACCTACTTGTACAGATGCGGTGGCGGTACATTCACCGGTACTTACCGTCACTGTGTATGTTGTGGGTTGAGTAATATTGGTAACCGATGGATTGGCAACAGTGGTACTTGATAGCCCTGTGGCAGGTGACCAAGAGTAAGAATAACTGGTAACAGCGGTTGCGGTAACCGAAGTACTGAGTATTAATGGCGTGCTACTACCCGCACATACAGAGGGTGCATTATTTGTAACGCTAATAGATGGATTTTGAATAAAACATTTAGAGTAGCGCGATGCCTGTGCAAAATTGCCGCTTGCCAACGAATACTGCCAAAGTTTATTTCCATTTGAATCTACTTCATACACATAACCCGAAAGCGCCAGAGAAATTAGTGAATTGCCGTTGGGCAACTGCTGGCTGTTGCTCATGTTATTAGAAACACCTGCGTTGCCACTAGCATTCGTACAGGCAATTCTTTTCCCGTAGGTGGTAGGTGGTATTTGTTGCCCGGCAGTGTAAGTGTACTGAGTGCCATTCCAAGTAGTTTGAAACATGTCCACACAAGATTGGCTGTTAGAAATGCCCTGATTATTGAATCCCACTAACCATCCTGCATTGGGGCAACCGCTGGGTATCCAATGCGCATCATGTATCACATTAAAATTTTTTGTGCCACTTACACCATAAGCGTTTTGATTTCCCCAGCGGTACAAAAAATCACCGCCTTTACCACGCGCCCCACCTGTGTGAGATGCCGCCTGAGCAGTGGTGGTGCTGTGGTCTATCACATACATTTCGTGCATGTTGTGCGCGCTTACTACTACGAGGTCTAATTCTGCGTTGTAATCTATGCCATTCATGTGCCACCAGTCGCTCATATTGGCTTGGTAGTTTACATTCATCAGTTGCGGGTTTTGAGTAATAGATGATACGTAGTTTGCACCTGAAGCATTTGTGTTTTGGCACAAATGATCGTATAAATTCCACTGCCATACAATATTAGCGGTGTTAGTGCCTGTGGGTTGCAGTTCTACTATCTTCTCCAATTGTTTGGCCACGCTTGAGGTGCACCCGGCAGCAGTCATTTGCGTACCGGTTTTTTTCTCATACACTATAAGCATAACGTTGCCATTAGGCATAGGGCAAATATCATGGTGACTGAGTTCGGTAGAGTTAGATATAGTATAATCAAACAAAATATTTCCGTTCCAATCTACTTTTTGTACCCGACCACAAAGCCCACCACCACTAAAACTGCTGTTGGTTGTTTTTACAGAGCGCCATAAATACCCACCCGGCATCAAGTAACAGGCGTATCCTGTTTGGCCAGACAAACCAGTCCATGTTTTTATTACATTGCTATTAGTATCTAACAGGGTAACAGTGGTAGAGTTTTGAGGGGCTATTAAAGTAGCCCATCCCCATTTCTCAGCTGCTGAGGCGGTGTAGGTAAACAGGGCGAAAACTACTGTGTAGAAAAGAATTTTGATTCGCATTGGTGAGTGTGGTTTTGTGAAATTTTGTGAATGGACTAAACCTCCCTGCATTGGGTTTAACGCAACGGTAAAATTTTTTTAAGAATTTATTGACATTAGAAAGTTCGGAGCGCACTAAAAGCCAGCTGACATAGAGCAATCAGCAATCCAAAAAAATGAATTATCTAATTCTTAGCCGGTAGCCATTTGGCTATTTCGGGGCAGTTGTGCATGGCTTCGTCTATACGCACAAAGTTTTTCCCTACGTGCAGTTTCATCCAGTTATCCAAAATTTTGGCCTGCTTTTCGGCCTTAGCCGCTGCCTGAATTTTGGGATAATCTGTTAGCAAACTTGCTTTGTGTGGTTTGGTTTCGCTCTTGAGCCAAATGATGCGGTAGCCACTCTTTGGCTGTCCGGATTGATCGTAAGAGCTATAGGGTAGCGGGTCGCTGTATTCACCCACCTTCATACGGTCTATTGTAAAAATAAGCGTGCCGTCTATGTCTGCTTTCTCAAAATAATTGCTGCCGGTTTTTTGGTTGGTCATTAAACCGCCAATGTTTTTAGATGGCTCATCTTCGGAGTACTGCCGCACAGCATCGCGCCAGCTTAATGAATCCATTTGCAATTGGTAAGCAATACTGTCTATTCGCTTTTTAACTAATGCCAGGTCTGAAGGGTAAATTTCGGTGGTAATGAGAATATGGCGAACTTTGAGTTTATCTCCGCGCTTTTCGTCCACCGTAGCAATATGAAAACCAAAAGGTGTTTCAAACACTTCGCTGATTTCGCCTTCTTTTAGCTTATAGATAACGGCTTCAAACTCCGGTACCATTTCACCCCTATCCACTACACCCAAACTTCCGCCTTCTCGCGCGCTGCCGGGGTCTTTTGAATCGCGAATGGCTACGTAAGAAAAATCGGCACCTTTAATTATCTCTTCTCTCAAATCCTGAATTTTCTTTTTCACCCGTTGCTTTTCATAGTCATTTACTTTAGGAAACATTACAATTTGTCCTAATTCCAATTCTGCGTTAAAGTATGGAACACTATCTGCGGGAATACGCTCAAAAAATGCTTTAACCTCGGCTGGTGTTACATTTAATCCGGCAAAAACCTTGTTGCGCATTTTATCTGCCACTACTTGTTTCTCTATATCATCTCTAAAATCATCTTTCAGTTGCAGAATGGACTTGCCATAGTATTCCTCCAATTTTTGCGCAGAGCCAAAAATGGAAATGAAGTACTTGATCCTCCGGTCTAACTCCGACTCTATTTCGTCAGGGCTGGCTACTACACTATCTATCTGTGCCTGTGACAAAAACAGTTTCTCTAAAAGTAAATTGTCTAAAATTCTACAGCGCTCATCATCTGTTGCTTCCGGCTCTTGACTTTTAAGTTGCTGAAACTGCCCTTCAATTTCTGATTGTAACACAATGTTATCGCCCACCACAGCTACTACTTTATCCAATACCGTATTTTGTGCATTTGCACTAATGATGAATAAACAAAATGTAAAAAGGATAAGCTTTTGCATGGGTGAAATTTAATTATCAGCAGGAGTTGAAGGGTTGATTAACGTTGGGGTTGTTCTTTTCGTATCCAGCAAAACAACAAAACCAATAGAAATGCCTCCACGAGTAGTTGGCAAATCGCCTTTAAAACCGCTGGCGGTGAGAAAAGCACCGGTCTCTATAGCCACATGCGGGTTGATAAAATAAGCCAACCCTGCACTGCCTCCGGTGTTGAATCCATTTTTATTGGTCACATTACCTCTGCGCAAAACCGTTTGCACCACATACGATGCCTGAGCCGATACAAAACCTTTGAGTGCTTTTTTGCCGATATAATACTTGGCAAGTGGCCCTATAACAGAAGTAAATGTAGATACTGCCTCGTACCTGTTCTTACTAAAGTTGTAACTGCGTACAGTTGAAATGCCAAATGAATACCGACCACCTACCGCTAAATTATTGATAACAAAGTAGCCGAATGATGGAGCTATGTTGAGCAAAAATCTGCGTACATCCTGGTTTCTTTTTTTATCGCCAGTGCCTTGCCACCACATATCGGCACTGCCTGCCACCATTACCTTGTGGCGCTCCGTTTGTGCTGTAGCTTCGGCACACCAAAAACCAAAGGCCAGTAATATCAAAATTTTTATTGCTTTCATTTTACCAATACCTCTACGTCTTTGCTTTCTAACCCTTCGCGGTAAATCTTATCGTACACTTTATCTACCAATTGCAGTTTTCGTTTTTCAATAATTGTTTTTACCAGCCGATCGCTAATAAAATCTAGTGGAGAGGGTTGCCCTTTGCGCAATGTTTCAGTAATGCGCATATACAGTATGGCATCTGTACGCTTAAACTCCAGGTACTTTTTACCGGTGGCCAATTGTTGAATTTCAAACTTGCTTAGCGGGAACAGTTGGGTGAGTTTTTCTTCTTCAAACCACATGCCTTCTTCTATATCGTAGCTGGTGCTCAACTCGCGGCAATAGCCGTTTAGCTTTAGAGTATCTTCTTGGGTTTGTGGCTGCATCAACCATTTTTTGAAATCCTTGAGGTCGGGGGCATCGGGTTTCAGACGTACAAAGTTTACCCGGTGTACATCGTTATCAAGTATAAATTCATCCTTCATTTTTTCGTACCAATCTGTGAGTTCTTGCGTTTTAACTGAGGTATCTAACTTCTGCTCTATGTATTCTCGTTCGTACTCGTAAAGCAATAGCGCTTCGCGATAATCGGCCATTTTTTTGGTGATGCCTGCATCATCTTCTGAAATGTATTCAGCTGCTTTTTGCAACAACATTTTTTTGCGTGCCCAGTTCTCCGCATAGTTTTTCAGTGCAGTTACACTGTCTTTGCCGTGCAGCCCCCGAGTAATGTTCTCTAAATCGCTGGCATATAAATAATCGCTACCTACACGGGCAATAACATCCGTATCGGCAGTTGCTTTTTTCTTGAAAAGAGAACAACCACTTAGCACTAAAACCAGAAAGAGTATGCTGTATGTTTTCAACCTGTTTATTAAAAAAAGAAGTGCAATGGGTAGTTGCACTTCTGTGGTTTAGTTTGTAGCTATAAAGAAACTATTTTTTGATAAGGGAACGCAGCACCTGCTCATCTACCACCAACGGGTATTTTTTTCTGAGTTCTGCCAACCATGTTTTTTCTAAGTATTCCTGATAGTCAGATACAATGTAGCCCTTGGCTTCTTTTAAGCTCTTTGGCTCCGGGCCTACTATTTGCTTTACCCATACAAAGCGGTATGAACTATCGGTTAGTTTTTCAACGGGCGTTACACCGGCTTTCCATTCAATTTTATCCACTACATCATATTGCCCTTTCTCGTACTTGCCTTCTATAACCGATACTTTGCTTTTGGATACGTCTTTGTTGAGCTTGGCGGTAATCTCAGCGATTGACTTTTTCTTCTTCGCTAATTTTTGAGCTGCTGCAGCAATCTTTGCATCGGTGCAATTAAATATAGCTACCTCTGCCCGGTTACCCCACATGTATTTTTGTTCGTTATTTTTGCGAAACTGCTCTAGGCCGGTGGTATCTTTTACTGCCTTACCCCATACCTGACGCTCCATCAACTCAAACAACAAAATGCCATCGCGGTATTCTTTCATCAGCGCTTTAAACTCGGGCTTTTTGATTTCCAGCATGCTCTCTTCATATTCCAAACATTTTGCACTTACAAAATTTTCGTAGTACTCGTTAATGAGTGCATCTTTGTTTTTATCGGCACGTCTTTTTGCATTTTTCTCCATGTAGTCTATAAAATCATTGACCGTATAATCTTTGCCGGCAAGCAAAAAGAGTGCTTTGTTGCTGCGCAATGTAGAGTCGGCTCGCCAGTTGCCCTTTTGCAGGTTAGAATCAATCTTTGCTGCAAGCGCAGTTTTAACGTCCGGATATGTAACAAACTGATTTTCTGCTTTAATGCGTGCAATTAATACTGTTTTGGCTACTTGTGAGCGGCTGTCGCGCTCTACTTTCTTTTTGATTTCGGCTTTAGCTTCACTAAATGGTGGTATGGGCTTTTTTTCTAACCTACGGATAATGTGCCAGCCAAATTGGGTAGCCACAGGTTTACTGAGGGCGCTATCGCGAAGTAAATTGAAGGCCGCTTCTTCAAACTCGGTGGGGTAGCGGTTGTTGCTGCCGCTGCCAAACCACGGCAACTCTCCTCCTTTTATGCGGGTGGCTTTATCTTCCGAAAAGTCTTTTACGGCATTATCCCAATCTAAGCCGGCTTGCAGTAGGGCATAAACTGAATCTACTTTCTTCTTCACCGCAGCTTTTTGGTCGGCTGTGGCATCATCCGGAAAACGCAACAACAAGTGAGCCACATGCATTTGTCCACGGGCATTGCGTTTGTTGTTTACGCGAACCAAATGATAACCAAACTCTGTACGTACCGGTTGGCTAACTTCGCCTTGCGGCAGCGTGTAAACAGCCGTTTCGAACGGATAAATAGTGCCAAAAACACTAAACCAACCTATGTTTCCCTCGTTGGTTTTGGCCGATAAATCTTCTGAACTCTCTTTGGCTACTTTTTCAAAGCTCTCTCCCTTTTCTATTCGCTTGCGCAATGCCAATATCTTTTTGTAAGCCGCCATGCTATCTGCGGGGTTGGCGTTTTCATCGCATTTTACCAATATGTGGCTGGCATTTACTTCTACCAAAGAGCGGTCGTAGGCCTCTTGTATAAGCTTGTCAGATATTTCGCGGTCTGTTAAATAGGTTTTTGCCAGCTGCTTGCGGTAGCCATCCAACTCGCTCATTAAAGAAGTAATGGTATCTATTTTTTGCGCCTCCGCTTCTTTTACTTTCAATCGAAAATTTTGGTAAAGCGTGAGGTAATCGCGCAAACTTTTTTCGCTGTAATCGCTTTGATTGTTCACATTGTTTTTAGTGTAAACGGCCTCAAACTCGTGTACGGTTACCTTATCGCCCGCTACAGTAAAAAGTGTGCGTTGGTCGGTTCTTACTTCTACCGGCTGTGGCACCGCTTGCGGTATCACTTTCACTTCCGGTTGCTGGGGCGCAGGTTTGATAGCTTGCTTTGTTGCCGGAGTTCTGGTGGCTCCGGTTTGTGCAAACGACAATAATGTTAAGGTGGAAATCAATACAGCGAAAAGTGCCTTCTTCATCATCTTTATGTTGTTTTTAAAGTGGGCAAATATTACAGCCCAAAATTTAAGAGCGGGCGAAGTTAGTTTTTTTTAACAGCGACAAAACCAAGCAAACAAGATTGGGCAATGGTTGGCTTCAGGTGGCCGAACTACCCATCTGACAAAAGACACAAGTCTCATCAATATTCAATCATCAATAATCGGTATTCATTGTTCATATTCGCCCCATGCGAAACAAAAGTAAGGAGCGTAAAGTACTGCCACAGGTCAGCATTACGGCCATGAGCAGCGATGGACGCGGTGTAGGCAAGCTGGAAGA
This sequence comes from Chitinophagales bacterium, assembly GCA_016787045.1. Taxonomy (GTDB): domain Bacteria; phylum Bacteroidota; class Bacteroidia; order Chitinophagales; family LD1; genus Bog-950. The sequence continues at coordinate 5,736 of JAEUVA010000033.1, read as the reverse complement.
CGGCAAAGTAGTATTTGCCGAAATGGGTGTGCCGGGCGATGTGGCGGATGTAGAAGTTTTTAAAAGCAAAAAAAAATATGCCGAAGGCAAAGCCATCGGTTGGAGTGAAAAATCTGCGCTGCGCACTACCCCCGAATGCAGCCATTTTGGGGTATGTGGCGGATGCAAATGGCAACATATACAATATGCGGAGCAACTGAATTTCAAAAAGCAAATTGTAGAAGATGCGTTTAAGCGTATAGGCAAAGTGCAAATGCCCCCAATACCCGATGTGCTGGGTAGCCAAGACAATTTTTACTACCGCAATAAATTAGAGTTTGCCTTTACCGACAGGCGATGGCTAACGGAAGAAGAAATAAAATCCGGTACACAATACGAGCACCGCAATGCACTGGGGTTTCATGTGCCGGGTAGTTTTTCGGGAGTGCTGGATGTGGAGCATTGTTATTTGCAAGCAGAACCCTCTAATGCCATTCGTTTGGCGGTAAAAGAATTTGCCTTAAAGAATGAGTACCCGTTTTTTAACCTAAAAGAACAACACGGCTTTTTGCGCAACCTGATGGTTCGCACTACCTCCACCGGTGAGGTGCTAACGCTGTTTGCTTTTTATGAAACTGATGAAGAAAAGATTACGGCTCTTCTCAAATTTGTCGCAGAAAAATTTCCTGAAATTACCTCGCTGCAATATGTGATCAACCCAAAGCGGAACGATACGATATATGACCTTGCCCCACAGGTTTACAAAGGCAAAAGTTTTATTACCGAGCAGTTGGGCGATTACCGTTTTAAGATTGGACCCAAGAGTTTTTTTCAAACCAATAGCCATCAGGCAAAAGTACTGTACGACATTACTGCCGAGTTTGCTCAACTGCAACCTACCGATGTGGTGTATGATTTATATACCGGTGTGGGTAGCATAGCTATATATGTATCTAAACTTTGTAAGAGCATAGCCGGTATTGAGTACATAGAAGAAGCTATTGCAGACGCCAAAGAAAACGCTGCGCTCAATCAAATTAACAACTGTACCTTTTATGCCGGTGATGTGCGCATGACCTTACAGCCCGATTTTATTGCCCGCCACAGTAAACCCAATGTAGTGATTACCGACCCGCCCCGCTCCGGCATGCACGAAGATGTGGTAAAAACCTTGCTGGAATTAGAAGCCCCGCGCATAGTATATGTAAGCTGCAATGTGGGCACGCAAGCCCGCGATATAGAGTTGCTGGATGCCAAATATGCCATAACCCGCGTACAACCCGTAGATATGTTTCCGCATACTACGCACATAGAGAATGTGGTGGCTCTGGAGTTGAGGTAGGGTAATATGTATTACATTTGTTGTGTGATAGAGATATGAATGAAAAAAATCTTTACATCATCGCGGGCTGCAATGGTGCAGGTAAAACTACCGCTTCATTTACAGTATTGCCGGAGTATATTAATTGTAAAGAGTTTGTAAATGCAGACGAAATTGCTCGTGGATTATCTCCTTTTCAGCCAGAAAAGGTGGCATTTGAAGCGGGCAGAATAATGTTACAACGCATTCATGAGTTGATAGACAGAGGTGATAGCTTTGCCTTTGAAACTACCCTTGCCTCCAAGACATACAAAAACTACATTCAGTTTGCCATGCAAAATGGCTATAGCATTACGCTATTTTTCTTTTGGCTTCAAACTGTGGAGTTGGCTATTGAGCGGGTTAAAACCAGAGTAAGTGAAGGCGGGCATGATATTCCCCATGAAACTATTGAAAGAAGATATTACCGGGGTATAAAAAACCTGTTTGAAATTTATTTGCCGATTGCGGATAGTGCATTTTTGTTTGATAACTCTGACGGTAAGTTTTGTTTGTTTGCCGAAAAGGCGGATAAACAAACACTCAGTATATCAAATATTGGTACATTTGGGTCGTTAAAGTCAATATATGACAAAACTTGATCACCATTCAAATTTGCGAGATAAAGTATTGCGTGGTCTCAACAAGGCATACGAGCGTTTAATTGAATACAAGCGCCAGAAAAACTCCGTGTTGGTGGTTTTGAAAGACAACAAGATAGTCCGAGTGAAACCATAAGTGAAATCCAACTTTTGTGTCCTAACTCTGTTCATAGTTATATGCAACGTATCCTCCTCTACTACCTCATTACACTTATTTTCTTTTTTGCCATAGACCTCACCTGGCTGGGTTTTATTGCCAAAAACCTGTATCGCGATAAACTCGGTTTTATCCTCAGCGACAAAGTGAACTGGACAGCCGCCATCATTTTTTACCTCATTTATATAGCCGGCATCTTGTACTTTGCTGTTTTGCCGGCTGCCGAATCGGGTAGTTTGTCCACCGCCATTATTCGCGGGGCGGCTTTGGGCTTTTTGTGCTACGCCACCTACGACCTTACCAACTTAGCCACTATTGCCCGCTGGCCGGTTTCTATAGTGGTGATAGATATTGTTTGGGGTACAGTGCTCACCGGCTCTTGTGCTGCGGGTGGCTGGCTGGTGGGCAAGTATTTTGGTTTGTAAGCCACCGATAGCACAACCCGCTGCATTTTTTTGCAGTATGGGTTTGGAACTCTGCCCGATTAAATTACTTTTGCGCTCCCTTTTTTAAAGGCACGGTGTGGATAACACCATAAAACTATACGGTTATGAAGGTTAAAGTTTATAGCAAAGACGGCAAAGAAACCGGCAGAGAAGTTACCTTATCTGACGAGGTTTTCGGTATTGAGCCAAACGACCACGCGGTGTATTTGGCCGTAAAAAGCTACCAAGCCGCTCAGCGTCAGGGTACGCATAAATCTAAAGAGAAGAACGAAGTAGCCCGCACTACCAAAAAGGCATTTCGCCAAAAAGGTACCGGTGGAGCCCGCAGAGGTTCTATGAAAAGCCCATTGGTAAAAGGTGGTGGCCGTGCATTTGGCCCTAAGCCACACGATTATGTGCTTAAAGTGAACAAAAAAGTGAAGGATTTGGCTAAAAAGAGCGCCCTTACTTACAAAGCAAAAGACAGCAACATTATTGTAGTGGAAGATTTTGCTCTTTCTGCTCCAAAAACTAAAGAGTTTAACGCAGTGCTCAGCAGCTTAAACTTAGCCGGTACTAAAACCACTTTTGTAGTAGATGGTGCCGATAAGAATGTGGTGCTTTCTGCCCGCAACATTCCCAGTGTATTGCTTACCCGCACTTCGCAGCTCAATATATTTGATATTATGAACTGCAAAAAATTGGTACTGAGCGAAAATGCAGTAAAGGCATTGGAGCAAAATTTTTCTGAAAACTAAACCGGAGGACGATAACCCATGGCAACTATTCTGATAAAACCCATCGTAACCGAAAAGAGCACCCGCAAAGCCGAGGTAGCCGATACCAAGAAAAAGATCTACGCGTTTCGTGTAGCGCGTACGGCTAATAAAATTGAAATCAAAAAAGCGATTGAAAGCACTTACAGCGTAAAAGTAGATGCTATCAATACTTCGGTTACTCCGGCTAAAGCAAAATCTCGCTATACCAAGCGCGGTTTGGCTTCTGGTGTAAAACCCGCTTACAAAAAAGCATACGTAACTTTACTTAAAGGCGAAACCATTGACTTTTACGGCAACGTATAGTCGGTAAGCCCAACAAAACATATTGTATAACTAAAGTGGATGACCCAACCACTGATAAGACAAACCGGGAACGAAGAAAATGGCCATCAAGCAATATCGCCCAACCACCCCGAGCATGCGCTTTACCAAGCTGCTCGCGTTTACCGAAATTACTACCAATAAGCCCGAAAAGAGTTTGTTGGCCCCCTACAAAAAGTCGGGTGGCCGTAACAGCCAAGGTGCATTAACCATGCGCTACCGTGGCGGTGGTCACAAAAAACGCTACCGTATTATTGATTTCAAGCGCGACCGCTTTGACGTAGAAGCCACAGTACTGACTGTAGAATACGATCCAATCCGCTCGGCTTTTATCGCTTTGGTACAATATGCCGATGGCGAAAAACGCTACATCATTGCTCCAAACGGTATTACAGTTGGTACCAAAATTATCAGCAGCAAAGGCGCAGTAGCCCCCGAAGTGGGTAACGCTATGCCAATTGGCCAGATGCCCGTAGGTACTATCATCCACAATATTGAGTTGTACCCCGGCCGTGGTGCTGCTATTGTGCGCAGTGCAGGTGGCAACGCGCAAATTATGTCTAAAGAAGAGCGCTACGCTATTATTAAACTTCCTTCAGGCGAAATCCGCAGAATTTTATTGACCTGTTTAGCTACCGTAGGTACGGTATCTAACGATGAGCATAACCAAATCCGTCATGGTAAAGCCGGACGTAAGCGTTGGTTAGGCCGTAGACCACGTACCCGTGCAGTAGCCATGAACCCGGTAGATCACCCTATGGGTGGTGGCGAGGGTCGTTCATCGGGCGGTCACCCACGTACTCGTAAGGGTATTAAGGCCAAAGGTTTGAAAACCCGCCATCCGAAAAAAGCTACTTCGCAGTTTATAGTACAGCGCAGAAAGGGTGCTAAAGCCAACCAAAACAACAAGTAATTAAAAATCTATCCTAAACCATTAACAACAATATAAAATGGCTCGTTCAGTAAAAAAAGGACCTTATGTAGCGTTTAAGCTCATGAAAAAGGTGGACAAAATGAATTCAGGCGGAAAGAAAGCCGTGATTAAAACATGGAGCCGCGCTTCATTGATTATTCCTGAAATGGTGGGGCATACTTTTGCCGTGCACAATGGCAATAAGTTTATACCGGTGTATGTAACCGAAAACATGGTAGGCCACCGTTTGGGTGAGTTTTCGCCTACCCGCCAGTTTAAAGGCCACTCTTCTAAAAAGATTAAGTAAACACTGATTTAAAGCAACAGAATCGTTTCAATTTTTGAAAAAATATAGTTATGGGAAAGCGTAAAAAAGAAATGGCCGACCGCCTGAAAGAAGAAAAAAAGACCAAGTACTTTGCCGTGCTTAGAAACAACCCTACCAGCACCCGCAAAATGCGTTTGGTGGCTGATTTGATTCGCGGCAAAGGTGTGTATGATGCCATCAACATCTTGAAGTTTAGCAAGCAAGAGGCCTCTAACAAATTGGAGAAACTTTTGAAGAGCGCCATCAACAACTACGAGCAAAAAACCGGCCTTACGGCTGATGAAAGCGTAGTGGTGAAAGAAATACAGGTGGACCAGAGCGTAACCATTAAGCGTTTTTTACCGGCACCACAAGGCCGTGCATACCGCTTGCGCAAGCGCAGCAACCACGTCACTCTACACGTAGGTAGCAAAAATGCGCCTGCAGTAGCAGAAGTAGCTGAAGAAACCGCTGAGGCGTAGTTATTCCATCCAACATTACATTTTAGAATCCCTGCCCGAAATGGTGGGGATTTTTGCTTACAGGTGAGTGCCTTCACCAGTACAATTATGCCGTTTGTTTATTCGCTTACAACTATTACTCTTATGCATTCGTGTTTTGAAAAATGCTTACAGTTTCCCCTTAAATTTTTCTTACTTTTACTCATGTAACTTTTACGAAGTTTTTACTCGCCTTCTTTGAGAACGTTTTTTTGTATAGTCGTTAAGCTAAACAGCAAACAATCCAACTGTGTATGGAATGCCGGAGATACCGGCAGCGGTGTTTACTACTACCGCGTAGTGGGCTGCGATGATAAACGATATACCGGAAAACTGATAAAATACTGAGCTATGAGAAAGATCACGTTAATAATTGCTATTGCCGCTATATGG
>JAEUVA010000031.1 GCA_016787045.1 Chitinophagales bacterium | reverse complement strand
CCATTGGTTTTGGTAGTTAGCGCTCTCATACATCAACTGGCCTGCTGCGTTGTAAACAGCAATAGCCGTATTTGCGGGCAGGTTGGGTATTACTAAATACGGGTGGCTGCCCGATTTGATAATGGTAGGGATGTTGAGTTGATTAGGGTAGCAGGTATAGGTTTTTACCACCACGGTATCGCTGCGCTCTAAGCAGGTGAGGCGGCTTACGGTATCTACCACATCTACAATAAACAATGCCTCATCGGCTGTGGTGCTTACGGTGGGGTGGTGGTGGTGTACATCACTGATGTACGCATTAGGGTCTGTACTGCGCCAAGTGTATAACAGTTCGTTTACTTTTTGTGCACTGCCGAGTTGGGTGGTACTGTCTTTGCAAACGGTGCGGTTGGCGCCTGCCTCTGGCATTTGATAAATGGGACTGGCCCCAAGCCGAAAGTTAGGGAAGTTAGGCATGCCTCCGGCATACTTGGGCAAGGTTATGCCATCTGGCTGAAACTGGCATTTTACACCCGCTGAATCGGGGTGGTCAACAAAGAACTACGTTTGTTTGCTCATTTATTGGAAATTTACAACCACATGAAAAAAATACTTTTCGCTTATGCTATGCTAATAAGCACAGTGAGTTATGCCCAATCTCTTCCACAACTCTCTGCCTTCACCCAGCAGTTTGTATATCAGAGCAAAAAATACTCTGAACTACTTGCCCCGCCAAGTGCCGATTATGTATATCGGTACAATGCACAAGGTGAATTGTGCATCAGCGCGTTCATAAAAGTACAAGCGGGGTTCAATGAAAATACGCTGCTTGAAAAAGGGGTGCAAATAGGCACTAAAGCCGGTGCGGTGTGGACGGTACAAGTGCCCGCAAAAAATTTTAATGCGTTTATACAAACACCCGGCATCAGTTACATTGACTTAGACCAACCGGTGGGCATGTTAATGGACTCTGCGCGGGTAGCCACCCGCACTGATTCGGTACATGCCGGCATTGATTTACCACAACCCTACACCGGAAAAAATGTAGTGTTGGGCATCATAGATGCCGGTTTTGATTATACGCACCCCATGTTTTACGATACCGCTTATCAAGCACTGCGCATCAAAAAAGTTTGGGAGCAAAAACACACCGGCAATCCGCCTGCGGGCTTTAGCTACGGAGCCGAGTTTGCTGATTCGCTGAGCATCATCACCAAAGGCACCGATATTATAGATGGCTCCCATGGAGCGCATGTGGCAGGTATAGCAGCCGGCTCGGGTGTGGGTGGCGATAGTACGAGTACCACATGTAGAGGAATTGCATATAATTCAGATTTAATATTTACAGCTATTTATCCAGCACAAAATATGTGGCTAAGCACCGGCATGGGCGATATTTTAGATGGTATGAACTACACCTACAACTATGCTGCATCGGTTCAAAAACCCGCTGTGGTCAATTTGAGTTGGGGCAATCCGTTAGGCCCGCGCGATGGCTCATCGCTATTTGCAGAGGCCTGCGATAACCTCACCGGCCCGGGAAAAATATTTGTATTGAGTGCCGGCAACAACGGCAACAAAGCCGTACATCTGCGCAAACAGTTTAGCAGCACAGATACTGCTGTGCATACTATACTTACCTTCCCGCAATTTTTAGACGAAAAGCGTAACTGGTTGGATATATGGGGCGATACGGCAAAAAGTTTTTGTGTGCAGTTTAGTTTGTACTCCGGCTTTATCAAGCGCGATAGCTCTGTAATTATTTGCTTAGACAACAGCACACAAGAAATAGTACTGCGCGGTAGCAATGGCGATACATGTTTTATAACCGTTACTGCCCTTACTTCTGACTTTAACGAAAAACCACATGTGTTAGCCCAACTCTACAGCCGCAACAACGACCGCGTTTGTGTGAGTGTATTTGCCCAAAGCGGCAAGGTAGATATGTGGCAAGGATTAGTAAAAAACACCAGTGGTTACTACGGCACTTTTACCAAATTGGCCTATCCGTTTGCCACAGCCGGTGACTCGGCTTATCAAATAAGCGATATGGCCAGTACTCGGTCAGCAATTACTGTTGCGGCATACACCACTAAAACCAATTTTAAAACATGGAATGGTGGAAACTATAACTATGGCGGCACCATAGGCAATATAGCAGCATTCAGCAGCCGTGGCCCCAGCAGCGAAGGCCGGTTGAAACCCGATATTGCTGCTCCAGGCATGTCACTCAATTCTTCTGTCAATTCGTACGATACTTCTTTTTTGCCCAATGGCCCCGACAAGAGTGTGATGACCTCCACTTATACATCACCGTTGAATGGCCGAACCTATCCGTATGCCGGTTTTCAGGGCACCAGTATGAGCAGCCCGGTGGTGAGTGGCGTGGTGGCTTTACTATTGGAAGTTAATCCATACTTAGACCCCAACATGGTCAGAAACATATTAACCGAAACTGCTATACAAGATAACTATACCGAAACACCCACTGCCACACCCAATACCACTTGGGGAGTAGGAAAAATTAACGCGTATTCCGCCATCAAAAAGGCGTTGGCTACTGTGGGTATCACTCACGATGAAAAAGCCGAAATTGAATGTCTGCTCTATCCTAATCCTTCAAGTGGATTGTATCAATTGAGGTTTTACGCTACGGCTTCAACATTAACCAAAATAGAAGTAACCAACACTTTGGGGCAAACGGTAAAGTCTGAAAAAATGAATGCGCAAACGGGTTGGAATGAAACCGCTATTGACTTAACTACACTACCAAGCGGAATCTATCAAGTGTATGTAACATCAGGCAAACAAAAATCAGTTGTTCGGTTAGTAAAAAATTAATCTGCAAAAAATACGTTTGTACACAAATAGCATTATCAAATGAAGTACAGTCATCCTCTGAGCATTTTCTTCATCGCAGTATCCATTTTGATAGCTGCGTTAAACAGTTGTAAGCCCAACACTCCAGAGTCAGACAACAAAGAACCTGTAGAGGTAAAAGGAGATAAAGTTTATGTGGATAGTGGGTTTTCATCCGTAAAAGTGTTTGATAACAATGGCCGCGTGTGCATACAGCAAACCAGTACCAATTACGAAATGGCCGATGCGTACGAGGGTAACAGTAAAATTCCGCTCTTGGTGAAAGTGACCAAGACCGATTTGTGTTTTGCCGATTCGGTAAACCACGATAAGGTATATCAACTATCGGCAAAAAGTGTGATGGATACCAAAAGTGTAAGCTGGGAATTGCAGGCGCTGGGCACTACATTAAACATGAGTGATAAAACAAATACAATACTAGTAGTGCACGAAGGCACCGGCACCGAAGAAGACCTGATAACCCGTTACAGTTTGCTGACCGGAGAAGAAGTTTTTACGTGTTCATACAGCGACATGAAAGTATCTATTCCCAACTCTAAAGACCGCAGGTTTGTGGGCTTTGTATCGCGCAATGCAGTTACACATCCCATACAAACCCGCAACGAAGAAAACTTGATTGGGCTAATCAATTACAGTAGTAACAGTAAAAAAATTGCTACCTTAAAACTAAAGCTCAAGCGCAGTGCCGTAGCGGCTAATGTGGCATCTTATTCACCCGAAATGGCGTTAGTGGCTACCAACAGCAACACCACGGCCATAGACGATGGCAAAGGACTGATACTGATGAAAGCCAATGAAAAATACTCCTCGGCCGATGTGAAAGATTTTGCCATACAGTTTACGTATTACATTGGCTCAGATAATGAGGCCACGGTGATCAGCATACCTGTGGTGAACGATAAACCCGATTGGAAAAACGCCAGCTACGATAAAGATTTGTTTGAGCTTGGTGAGTAATTGTACTAATTCAAAATCAACTCTCTTGCATTAGCAAGAGCCGCCTCTGTGGGTTTATCTCCGCTTAGCATTTTGGCCAATTCGGTAATGCGCTCCTCCCCTTTCAACTCGCGTATACGAGTATAGGTACGGGTAGTTTGGTTGTCTTTATAGATGTATAAATGTTTATCGGCACCACGCGCTATTTGTGGCAAATGCGTAATGCAAATCAACTGGTGTTGGCGCGATAGGTTTTTCATTATCTCCCCTACTTTGAGCGCTACTTCACCCGAAATACCCGAATCAATTTCATCAAAAATAAGTGTAGGCATAGCGCCTGCACCAGCTATCAGCGATTTAATACAAAGCATCAAACGAGATAACTCGCCACCCGATGCTACTTCTTTTATCTCTTGCGGAGCAAACCCTTTATTGGCCGAGAATAAAAACCTGATTTGTGAAAAGCCACTATTGCTAAGCAATTCCTCTTTCGCTATATGTACCTTGAAAGTAGCTCCCGGCATTCCCACTTTATTCAACAACACGGTTACATGGTTTTGAAATTCGCGCAGCACTTTTTCCCGTGCACTATGCAATTCGGTTGCCAAGTGCATTAACTCTTTTTTCAAAGCAGTGATTTCTGCTTGCACTTTTTGAAGTTCAACGGTATTGTTATCAGCGTTTTGCAGGCGTAATTCCAAATCGGCTTGTATTAGTAGCAAATCTTCTATCGTTGTTACATGATGTTTTTTTAGTAACCGATAAATGACAGTAAGGCGGGCATTTACTTCGTCTAAGCGCAGTGGGTCAGAGGAAGTATTCTCTTGCAAGCGCTCAAACTCTTTGGCTAAATCCTTTACTTCCACTACAACTTGATTCAACCGCTCGTTTAGTTCGCTTAATGATGGGCTAAAATTTTTGATGGTCTTTAGTTGTGCTTGTGCGGCAGAAAGTTGCGAGAGCACACCACTTTCCATGCCCTCTAGGAGTGCCGATACACTTTGCAAAACCTGCTTTATATCTTCTACATTGCTTAATGCGCTTTGCTCTTGCTCTAAGTGCTTTTGTTCATTGGCCACCAGTCGCGCCTCTATAAACTCCGATAATTGAAAATTTAAAAAGTCGGTCTCGGCAGTAGCTGCTTTATTCTGCTCTGCTAATTGCGCAGCCCGTTTCTCTAAGTATTTATAGTGTAAAAATTTTTGCCGGTATTGCTGTAGCAATCTTTTGTTTTTGGCTAATGCATCTACCACGTATAACTGAAATCCGGCTTTAGTCAGCTCTAATGTTTCGTGTTGGTTGTGCAAATTGACCAACTGCTCGCCCAATTGCTTAAGCAGTGCAAGATTAACAGGCGTATCGTTAACAAACGCACGGCTCTTACCGTTTTGATTTATCTCTCTGCGGATAATGGTGTGTGGCTCGTAATCCAGTTGATTTTCTTCAAAAAAAGATTTCAGCGAATGAGAGGTTACATCAAAATCGGCCTCTACCACACATTTTTCCTCTTGGTTGTACAGCACTTTGGCATCGGCTCTCTCGCCCAATATTAAACCAAGAGCGCCCATCAGTATTGACTTACCCGCACCGGTTTCTCCGGTGATGATGTTCAACTTCTCGCTGAAATCAATTTCCAGCTTATCAATAATGGCGTAGTTACGTACACTCAGTTTGTGCAACATGTGGCAAATATACACGGCTTCTTGCTACAGTAGAATAACATCGTGCTATTTTTGTGTGATGAATTTAAGTTTTCAACCAGCTACCACAACCGATGTACCTACCATTATCGCACTGGCACACGAAATTTGGCATAAGCACTATCCCGATATCATTACAAAAGAACAGATTGACTATATGCTGAGCACCCGGTACAGCTCCAAACAAATTGTATCTGCTATGGAACGGGCAGAACAGTTTTATCTTGTTACACTCAACGAAAAACCAATTGGATTTGCTTCTATTGAGAAACAAACCGACTTTTATTTTCTGCACAAGTTTTATTTATTGACCGATAACCAAAAACAAGGTGTTGGCACACAATTCTTCCGCTTTTTACTTCAGGAGATGAACAATGAAAAAGTTCGGCTGCAAGTGAACCGACAAAACATCAAAGCCATCAATTTTTATTTCAAAAACGGATTTGTGATAGAGCGCGCAGCCGATTTTGACATCGGCAACGGATACTACATGAACGATTTTATCATGATTCGCAAACCGACTAATCAATAATGCCGGCAATGCGGAACATATTCCAGATATTCATAAATAGTGGACTGTATTTATTTTTCTGTGCTTGCTGCTCTTCCCTGTTCCAAAAATGCAATTTACTCACCGGATACAGATAGCCAAAGTGGTAGGAGGTGTGATCCCAACGCTTATCGGCTATCAATGGTAATGGATAACGGTAGTAGCGTTCGCGCTGCGAAACAATCTGCTGTGCGGCTCCACGAGTAGAGGCAGCGTTTTCTAACCATGGCTTACAATCGCATTTCTTCTTTTCCAGCTTTGCTTCGCGTTTACATAAAATGTATTGCAAAATGTTTGAGCGGTGTTTAGCACGTAAGGAAGTAATCAATACACCTTCTGTCAATTCGTTGAGTACAGTATCTTGCGCGGTTGCAGCTATACCCTCTTTGGGTTGTAGCCAACTAAGCAATGCATAGCTCTGTGCATAAAAACTATCTAACAGCGGTATATCTCTTGCGCGTATTTTACTGAGCAATTCAAAACCGGCTTTGCGTTGCAAAAATTTGTAGCTCTGCTCCGGGCGCGGATGGTAAGCATCATTGAGGGCTTTTATCCCAATTTCGTCAGTAATGGTCATGGCGGTCATCCACTGCATTAAATTTTCATCTTTTAAATAATACTGTTGTAGCTGCAATTGTATTTCAAAAAAAGAAGGTGCCGTAGTGCCGGCAAACAACTCCTGTATATACATGGTCGGAAATCTGCGCTGTTCCTGACCATTGGTGTTGTAATGCCAAGTCCAGCGGGCTATACTCCAGTCCACCAACCAATAGCCCCACTCCCAACCGGAGCTAAAGGTTACATGTCCGGGAACTTTGTGCACCACGCAAGTATCTATATCACTCAACCTTGCGCTGAGGTAAGGCAACAACAACATGGGTACTGATAAATCAAACGTTACCCAATAAGCCGACTCGGGGTAATACCAGGTTTCGCGCTGTTGCATTTGTTGCAACAAAAAATCGTACATGTGTCGCTGGTTTTTGTTCTCATAAACAGGTGCATTTTCCTCTGTCATATCATAAAACATAACGGTATGCGACAGTACTCCCCGCTCTTTATCTAATCGCTCTGTCTCCGGTGTCCATTCAAAATTTTTGCGTTTGTGGCCGTCTTCATTCTCATTTTTCACTACATGCTGTCGACCCATTAGTTTTGTATTGGAATTTTTGAGGAGCCAATCAATGATGAACAACCGTAGTTCCTCTTTCTTCTTTTTATTACCGGTAATAAACTCGGCAGTAGAAAATTCCATGTTAATGAAATCCCACTTGGCTTGTGTAATCCATTGCAGGTTTTTCTCTACTTGTTTCTTTTTAGCTGCCGGAGTTTTATAAAGTTGAAATGTTTTTTGCTGAATCATGTGCAGCGATAGGTCAACCGAAGCCATAATGCCGCGCTGATGGCAATAGTCCACCATTTCTTTAGCATGGTTTATCCACTCTTTTTTATCAATACTCTCTAATAAACAAAATTCAAAATATGTTTGCCCGTTGCGGACCAACCAATTGATGTATTCTTTTACATCACTAAGTGCATTTTTCATTTTGCCGTTATGCAACTGCTCGGTTAGCTCTAACGGGTGCTGTGTGTGCAAGTGAAAACCATGCTTATCAAAAAGTGCCTTGCCCGAAAAAGTAAATCCGGCTTGCAACGGAAAACTATTCCATTGAGGAATAATGGTTTCGCGCGGATGGTAAAATTTGAAGCCCAGTTTTTCTTGCAGCAGCGCATATAATCCAAAACTTACACCCTGCCATGATGTGGCTTTTAGTTTCAACGTAAGCCGGCCATTGTCTGTATATGATGTCCAATCAAAGTTGTGCTCCGGGTAGTTGCGATACGGAAATTTTGCCTCTACTGCAAAAAGATTGGACTGTGCGGCAATGCGCGCGTCAATTTCGGGCAAAAGCATTTGTATGCTGGCGGTGGTGTTGTTGATGGCCACTTCGCAATTACATGCCTGCGTTAATAGCAACTGCACATCTCTTATGGTAATGGCAGTAATGCCGGTGTCTGATAAAGAGGGTGGAACAATCAGCGAAATGCTTTGTTGGCCATGTAAGAGCAATGTGATAGAAATGCACACCAAAAAAATTAAATTCTTCATTGAAACGAAAATATATTTAACCCTCAAACCATTTACATGATTCGTACTATTCTTCTGTTGATTGCCACCATTATAGTGCTACCGGTGGTGGCTGTTTATATTGACCCGCACCCGCTGCAATCCATACAATGGCATATGCTGCAAAACTCGTTTGTTATTATGCTGGGTACGGCATTAAGCTGCTTTACGCTGGCAGAGCTCACTAAAAATTGCAGTCAGGTAGATAAAATATGGAGCATTATACCCATTGTATACGCCTGGTATTTTGCATACGCCAGTGAGTTTAACCCGCGATTAGTAGTGATGGCTTGTTGTGTGACAATTTGGGGCATACGGCTCACCTACAATTTTTCGCGCAGAGGCGCTTATCGTCTAAAATTTTGGGAAGGCGAAGAAGATTATCGCTGGGAAGTACTCCGCCAAAATCAGCTTTTTAAAGGCAAACCACTACGTTGGACGCTATTTAATTTTTTCTTCATATCTCTTTATCAAAACACTTTAATATGGCTTTTTACCCTGCCTATGGTGATGGCTTACGCTGAGAAACCACTCGGTGCATTTGACTACATAGTAGCCGGTTTATTTATAGTTTTTGTAGCCATAGAAACGACAGCCGACCAACAGCAATGGAACTACCAAACCGAGAAGCACCGCAAAAAAGCTGCCGGTGAAAAATTGGAAGGTGAGTATGCCGTTGGTTTTGTGCGCACCGGTCTGTGGGGGCTAGTACGCCACCCCAACTACGCCAGCGAGCAAGCTATATGGCTCACTTTTTACTTTTTTAGTGTAGCAGCCACCAGTGTATGGCTCAATTGGAGTTTAGCAGGAGCCATGCTGTTGATGATACTATTCAAAGGCAGCTCTGATTTTAGCGAAGAGATTTCCGGCTCTAAGTATCCGTTATACAAAGAATATCAGCAAAAAGTAGGCAGGTTTTTACCAAAAATCTTCTGATACCATTGCCTCAGACAGTAATCAACACCTTGTGAAAACAAAGGGTGAAGATGTATTAACTTGCTGCCCGATATGCTACAATACCACGCGCTACTACAGCACATTATAGATACCGGAGTTTGGAAAGATGACCGTACCGGTACAGGCACTTACAGTTGCTTTGGCTACCAAATGCGGTTTAACCTCCAGAATGGTTTCCCCTTAGTTACCACCAAAAAACTTCACCTCAAATCTATTGTACATGAACTTCTTTGGTTTTTGAATGGCGACTCAAACATCCAATACCTTTGCCAAAACGGTGTGCGCATATGGGATGACTGGCCTTATGAAAAGTATAGAAAGAGCGAACAATTTTGTGGTGAAGACATCAAACAATTTGCTGTGCGAATTGCAAACGATGATTCATTTGCCAAGCAATGGGGCGAACTTGGCCCAGTGTACGGATACCAATGGCGCAGTTGGCCTGCACCCAATAGCGAAAGTGTGGATCAAATCAGCAATCTGATTGAACAAATTAAAACCAATCCTAATTCAAGAAGATTAATAGTAAGTGCTTGGAATGTACCATACATTGATAGCATGGCGCTACCGCCCTGCCATACCATGTTTCAATTTTATGTATTAGATGGAAAGTTAAGCTGCCAACTGTACCAGCGCAGTGCCGATGTGTTTTTGGGAGTGCCTTTCAATATTGCTTCGTATGCATTACTCACTATGATGGTGGCACAGGTTTGTGGTTTAGCGCTTGGCGATTTTGTACACACCTTTGGCGATGTACATTTGTACAGCAACCATGTTGAGCAAGCCAAACTCCAACTGAGCCGCGAGCCGCGTCCGCTGCCGCAAATGAAAATTAATGCTGATGCAAAAAACATTTTTGGTTTTAAGTATGATGATTTTGAATTGCTCAACTACAACCCTCATCCGCATATTGCCGCAGAGGTAGCGGTATAAAAAGTAATGACTCGTTTAAGCGTCAACATCAATAAAATTGCGCTGCTGCGCAACTCGCGGGGTAGCAACATACCCAATGTGGTGCAGTTTGCCTTAGATTGCGAAAGGTATGGCGCGCAAGGCATTACCATACACCCTCGCCAAGATGAGCGCCATATCCGAAAAACAGATGTATATACCCTGAAGAAAGTGGTAAAAACAGAGTTCAACATTGAGGGATACCCATCGGATGACTTTTTGAAAATGGTACTGGAAGTTAAACCACATCAATGTACCTTGGTGCCCGATGCGCCCGGCCAATTAACCTCTGATCATGGATGGGACGCTATTACACATAAAGATTTTTTAAAAAATATAATTAATCCACTTAAATCTGCTGACATCAGGGTATCTTTATTTATTGACCCAGTAAATGAGCAGATAAAAGCTGCTCAAGAAGCCGGTGCAGACCGTATTGAGTTTTATACCGGGCCATACGCGCATGAGTTTTATACAGACAAAGAAAAAGCCATAAAACCATTTGTGGAAAGCGCTACATATTGCCATCAAATTGGTATAGGCATCAATGCCGGGCACGATCTAAATTTGGATAACCTGCAATATTTCAAGCAGCACATCCCTAATCTTTTAGAGGTGTCCATTGGCCATGCATTAGTGCGCGATTGCCTGTATTATGGTTTGGAAAACACGATTGGCCTTTACCTGCGTCAACTCGCTGACTGATGACCATAGCCGAATTACAAAAAACATTTCATGAGCAGTTAGCGTTGATTTACGATACCCGCGAGTCTAGAGCTATTACACAATTGGCTTTAGAGCATATACTAAATCTTAATGGACCAAAAATTAGCTTAGAAAAATTTCGTTTGCTTACAACTTACCAGCAGCAACAAGCTGATGAGATGTTAGAGCGGTTGCAAAAACATGAGCCAATACAATACATCATAGGCAAGACTTGGTTTTATGGATTAGAATTTTTTGTCAATTCAACGGTGCTTATCCCCCGCCCCGAAACAGAAGAATTAGTGGACTGGATTATCCAGGTAGAAAAAAAGCGAGATGCCCTTTCAATTCTTGATATTGGTACCGGCAGCGGTTGTATTTCCATTACTTTAAAACATCAGTTACCCAACGCCAAAGTTTGTGCAATGGACATTAGTGAAGAAGCTCTAAATATAGCCCGGAACAATGCGAATGCTCTTAAACAATCTGTTCAACTTATACGAGGCGATGCCCTGAATGATGACTGGCAAAAGGAATCTTACAATATAATTGTAAGTAATCCACCGTACATTAGTGCAGATGAAAAAGAAATAATGCATAAAAATGTATTGCAATACGAGCCACACACAGCGCTGTTTGCCGAGGGTGATGCGTTGATATTTTACAGAACTATTGCTGACAAAGCACTTCAATCGCTAACACCGGGTGGTGCACTATACTTTGAAATCAACGAAAACAAAGGTGATGACGTTATAGAACTACTACGTGTAAGGGGCTATAAAAATATTGAATTAAAAACCGATATGAGTGGTAAACCGCGAATGGTACGAGCCGAAAAATCTAATTAGCAAAAACGTAGCTAATCAGATTAGCGCCCATACGTAGCGCTTTCTCGTGTGCCTCCGGAGTGTCTTTATGTACATTAATGTCTTCCCATCCATCACCCAAATCACACTCATACGTATAAAGCACTACTAAACGCCCTTCTACAAACAACCCAAATGCCTGTGGCGGACTGTTATCGTGTTCGTGTACTTTTGGCAAGCCATTGGGAAAATCGTACTTCTGATGAAACAGCGGATGGGAGAAAGGTAACTCCACGAGTTTGCTCCCGCTAAATAGCTTTTCTAATTGCGGACGTATGAATTTATCCATCCCGTAATTATCATCTACATGCAAAAAACCACCACCCATCAAATAGGTGCGTAGATTTTCGGTTTCTTGCTGATTAAAAACCACATTACCGTGTCCGGTCATGTGCACAAACGGAAAGTTAAATAACTGCTGGCTACCTACCTCTACGGTTACCGGCTCTTCATCTAAAGATAAATCTAAATTCTTGTTGCAAAATTTTATGAGGTTAGGTAATGATGTAGGGTTAGCGTACCAATCACCACCACCACTATATTTAAGTAAAGCAATTTTCAATGGCTTTTCGTTAGGAACCGCACCTATAAACAAAGCAGCAACAGAAAATAGTATAGTCCATCTACGCATATTAAATCAAAATTATTCTTTCCAGGCATTTAACACAACTACTGCATAGAGTGCTGCTGTTTCTAACCGCAAGCGAGATTTGCCAAGGGAAACCGGCACAAAGCCATTATGTAAAGCTGCGTCAATTTCTTCTTTCGAAAAATCACCTTCCGGACCTATGGCTATCTCCACATCATCTTTACTCATTAACAGCTCTTTGATGTGTTGAGTTTTTTCTTCACACCAAGC
The DNA here is from genome assembly GCA_016787045.1 of Chitinophagales bacterium. GTDB lineage: Bacteria > Bacteroidota > Bacteroidia > Chitinophagales > LD1 > Bog-950. Next base: position 109,497 of record JAEUVA010000031.1, on the reverse strand, counting down.
AATCAACCTAGTTGCTTTGCTTTTTTGCTTTATCCAATCGGTAAACAAAATGGGCTCATTCAATTTTGGAAGAAAAAGATTCTTGCTTTGCTTACAAGCACTTATCAATATTTTTTCGCACCGTTCTCGCTTAAAATCTTTTCGCTCTGAATAGCGACAAATCAGTGGTGTAATCTCTTTTACGCCAATTTCAGTCACCTTTTCCAACATCCACTCTAAGCGCTCCGCATTTTTGGGCAAGGCCACCGCTAAATGAATATTGGCTTTTTGTGAGCTTACTTTCTCTGCTGCTAATACTTTTACAACTACTCCCTTTTTATCGGCCTGCACTATTTCCCCGGCAAATACGTTACCAGTACCGTCAAACAAATGGATTTTGTCACCGATACTTTTTCTTAATACCTTTACTGCATGATGAGCTTCCTGTTCGTCTAACTGAACAAGAGCATTCAATCGTACATTTGAACTAAAGAAGAGCTGCATAACCGCACTTAATCAAACTTAGCTACCTTAAATTCTATTCTGCGGTTTACAGCATGCTCCGCATCAGTGCAAGGCACTTTATTCTTACACTTGTTTAAAATTTTCAACTCACCAAAACCAACCGCAATAATCTTCTTGATGTTTACCCCTTTAGCTGACAAGTATTGCACACAAGCATTGGCGCGTTTTGCTGAAAGTAACATATTGTACTCATCGTTACCCCGAGAATCGGTATGTGCACTAATCTCAATTTCTACATCCGGAAACTTCAACATACTTTCGGCTAACTTGTCTAAATCATTTTTGGCTGGTAGCTTAAGTTCAAAACTATTTAAATCAAAATAGACATTAGGTAGTTGAAACACCGTTTCTTTCTTGTAGTAAGTAAGCTCAGCATTTTCTTGCAAGGTTGTTGAGGTAAATCCAATGGTAGAAATAGTTTTTACAAACCTATCATACAAACCATCGGTAGTAGAATTTTTAGCCACTTTAACTTCGTACTCTTTGTTCTTATCTAACTCAAACTTTGCGATACCGTTGGCATCGGTTTTGGCTTGTACAATTTCTCCTGTTTGCTTATCTATCAAAAACGCAGTGGCACCCTCCAGCTTTCCGGTATTCTTTTCCGATACATCTACTGTTAATTCTATATCTCCTTTGGGTTTTAATTTATAGGAATTAGTTCTGCTACTTTTTGCTGCTGTTACCTGTAATATCCCCTCTGTTTTATGGAATCCATCTTTAACCACCACTATTTGATGTGCGCCATACGGAAGTGTAACGCAGTACTCTCCTTTTTCATTGGTTTTACTCTGCGTACCTGTACCGTTGGGCAAATTTGCTATTACGGTTGCATCTGCAATGGGGGTATCATCTTTTTCATTAACTACAGTACCACAAATTTTTTCGGCTTTGCGTACAAATCGGTAGATATCATCGCTCCCTAAGCCACCACTCCTGTCAGATGTTATATAACCATTATACAATGTTTCATCTGATATATATCCGAAATCATTAGCAGTAGAATTGACAGGCACTCCCAAATTTTGCACGTTTCCATATTGCTTATTTTGGTATGTAGCCGAAAAAACATCTAACCCACCAAGACCTACGCGGGCATCTGTACTAAAATAAAGTGTACCGTCATCGGCAATAAACGGAAACAACTCTTTGCCGGGAGTGTTGATTTGCTTCCCTAAATTTTGCGGAGCTCCCCATACATTACCCATTCTAAAACATACATATATATCTGTTTCACCAAATCCACTGGCCATGTCGCTGGCAAAAAATAATAATTGGCCATCTTTAGATAAAGTTGGATTCAAGTAATTACACTGTGCACTTACAAATGGTAAAAGCAAAACATTTATCCAACCTTTTTTTTCGCTCCACTCAGCTGTGTATAGGCCTGTGTTTCTTTTTCCGGTTGAAGTGCTGATTTTGGTGTTGGTACGTGAGAAAATAATTTCCTTACCATCACGTGAAAATGTAGCTGTACCATCATTCCACTTACTGTTTACCTTACCCCTTAACAGAACCGGCTCAGCCAACTCGGTTTTAGTACCGGCTATGGCAAACAAATTGTACTGCTTCTTTCGCAGTGGAGCAGTGTTGTAATTGCGGATGGTGGCTTTATTGCGGTTTGAACAGAAACTTAGCGTACCTCCGTAACTCAATGCCGGACCAATGTCAGAGGCAGCAGAATTTTCAGGAATGCTGGTCAACTCATACCCACCCGAAGGTTGCAACATTGGCTTTACTTGATCTGCTAATTGACTAAATGCCTGAGCACGAATATCGTTGGGGGCAAGCCGGGCAAACTCCTTATACATTTTTTCTGCTTCAGTATAATTACCGTTTGACCGAAGTAGTTCGGCATAAAACAAAAAGACCTCAGATGTTGTAGTGCTTTTAACTGTTAGTAATTTAAGTACAGATTCTGCGCTTGATTTATCTCCGCTACACCAAAGCGCCTTGGCTAAACCCAAAGCAATGGCTGAATTATCTTTATTAGCATCATACAGTTTTTTGTACAAAGCAGCTGCCTTCACACATTTTCCATTATCATAAAAATTAACTGCTCTTTTCTGCAAACTACTTTGAGCAGATAATGTGACACAATACATTAAAATACAAAAAGTAAATAGGTAATACATAGTATGTTTTTAAATGTCTTGAGTGTAATTTCTTTGAATCTGAAAAGGAATAAAAAATAGTTGTAAACGCCTGTTTAAAAACGAACTGACTAACGTTCGTTGTTGTTCATGGCTTGTTTTTTCATAGCGGCTGCCTGCTCTGCACCAAGATAGTTTTCTATAAACCCATGAACTGCGTAAATCACCGGAGTCATTAACAGGGCAATTAAAAATTTGTAGATATAGTTGACTAATCCAACTGCAAAGAGCAAGGGCAGACTCCATTGATTAACTTGGCCAATACGAGCCACATAAAAGGCAATAAACAAAACTACAAAGCTATCTATTAGTTGTGATACAATGGTAGAGCCCGTAGCTCGAAGCCAAATGTGTTTTTCACCGGTTTTTTCTTTTAACCAGTGAAAAACATACACATCTAAAAGCTGGCCTATAAGAAATGCTGTTAATGAACCCGCAATGATGGCCAGCCCCTGCCCAAAAACAGATTGGTAGGCATTGTCCATATTTAATTGATCTCCGTACCATGAACTAAAAATCCACCAATTGGCAGGTACTACTTTCATGGCGGCATACAGCATTACAAATGCGTAGCCAATCATACATGCCCCCATAACAGATAGAAATCTTACTCCTTTGGGTCCATAATACTCATTAATAATATCCGTCATTACAAAAACAAACGGCCACAATAGCACACCACAAGTTAAACTGATGCCATTAATCTGCTCGCCAAAGAGTGTAAACTCAAGCGAACGTATGCCGAGTGTCTGTTCTAACGAAAAAATTTTAACCCCCATAAACTCTGCTACAAGAGCATTAGTCAAAAAGAATGCTGCCAAGCCGATGTAAAGTCGTGTGGGCTTATCGTTTAGTAGTGTCATCTTCGGCCAATTCTAAATCTATTCTGCGTAGTTCAATGTCTGCGTTCAATATGCGAACTTTTACCGGCTCACCAATTTGGTAGCGCTTACCAGATCGAATACCCGTGAGGCGAACCATTTTTTCATCATACGTAAAATCTTCATTGCCGAGCAATTCTGTACTTACCATTCCTTCACATTTATTCTCATCCATTTCTACAAAAATTCCACGGGAAATTACTCCGGTTATGATACCGGCAAATTCTTCACCAATCTTGTCTTGCAAAAATTCAATCTGTTTGTATTTTGTGGCTTCTCGCTCGGCTTCCATGGCCTTACGCTCCATAAATGAAGAGTTTTTACAACGTGTTTCTAACTCATCTTTGTCAATTATCTTATCGCTACCGCTTTGCATTTCAAATAAAATACGGTGCGCCAGCACATCCGGATATCTGCGGATAGGGGAAGTAAAATGGGTATAGTGCTTCATGGCCAATCCATAGTGGCCAATATTTGTAGTTGTATAAGCTGCTTTAGACATAGAACGAATAGCCATTGTTTCCAATACATTTTGCTCAGGCCGTCCTTCCACCTTCTTTAAAAGTGCGTTTAAAATTGGTGCTGCGTTTTCGGGTTTATCAAACTTTATATGATAGCCAAAGCGAGCTGCAATGGCTGAAAACTGCTCTAACTTAGCAGGGTCGGGGGCATCGTGTACGCGATACACAAAAGGCACTTTATGTTTACCTACCTTAAGTTTTGCGCCAAACTTAGCTACAGTTTCGTTGGCTAAAAGCATAAAATCTTCCACCAGCAGGTGAGCATCTTTACGAATTTTCAATACAATGCCCAAGGGCTTTCCGGTTTCATCTAACTTAAATCGCACCTCTGCTTTCTCAAAAGCAATTGCGCCATCTTTCATTCGCTGTGCTCTCATTTTTTTTGAAATGCTGTGCAGTAGGCCTAACTCATCCACAAAATCTCCGCTACCAGTTTCCAATACTTCTTGCGCTTCTTCATAAGTAAATCTGCGCTTGCTATGAATAATTGTTTTTGCAATAGTATAGTTGACAATATTCAGCGATTGATCAAATTCAAATATTGTACTAAAGGTGAGTTTATCCTCCTTTGGCCTAAGCGAGCACAACTGATTGGAGAGTTTTTCGGGCAGCATGGGGCAAACCCTATCCGGTAAATATACCGATGTAGCTCTGCGCTCAGCTTCTTTATCTAAGGCGCTACCCTCTCGTACAAAATGCGATACATCTGCTATGTGAACGCCAATCTCATAGTGTCCGTTTTTCATTTGCTGTACCGATATGGCATCATCAAAATCTTTTGCATCAACCGGGTCTATTGTAAAAGTATTTATAGCTCTGAGGTCTAACCGCTTCTTTACTTCTGCAGCAGGTATTTCATCGGTGTAAGGAGCTAACTCATCATAAACCGCCCTTGGAAAATCGATACTAAACCCGTTGGTAAAAAGTATCTGCTTCATGTCAAAATCGCTGCTATTGCGATTTTGGATCACTTCAAGTACTTCACCCAACGGATTTTTTGTTCCAGTATTCCACTCGGTTACTCGAACAATTACCCGTTGATTGTGCTTTGCACCATTGAGCATATTCAGCGGCACAAAAACATCTGTACTCATCTTGCGGTCATCTGCTACAAAAAATGCAAACTTATCCAACACCTCAATCTTACCCGAAAAAGTATCTTGGCTTCGCTTTACAATCTGCACAATTTCCCCTTCGGGTCTGCGGCCATGTACGGTAATTCTAATTTTTACTTCGTCACCTTGCATGGCAGTACGCACATGTTTATGCGAGATGTACACATCTTTTTCTAATCCATCTACAGCAACAAAAGCGGCTCCGCCTTTGGTCAAATCTACTTTGCCATACAAAAAATTACCGTCACGTTTAAACTCACGCTTTTCACTGGTGTGTTTTTTTGCATGGCTATTCACCGTTTGAGCATCTGCTACTAACTCGTTATCCGAAGTAATTCTCAAACCACCACTCTTGGAAATTTGAATCTTTCCTTGCTTATCTAATGAGTTTAATGCCAGAATAATTTCTTCTTGCCCAAACTGCTTAATCAGTTTTGGAAAAATAGTTGATAATGAGGCATTCTTACCCTCTTGTTGTATAGCGGTAAATATGTGTGAGCGAATGCCACTACTTACTTTTTTTTTAGGTATGTAAGAACTACCTGTTTTTTTGCGCTTGGGCATGTGGTAAAGAAACTATTATTATTGGCAACGTATCACTCTACTACAAACCAAGGGTTAAGTAAATTCTCTTTATTGTAAAGTAATGGTTGCTTGTTCACCGCACTCAATACATGCCTTCCGGCATAGAGGGCTACCGCGTGTGCGGCCGCTGTATCCCACTCCATAGTGGGGCCAAAACGGGGGTACACATCGGCTGTACCATCGGCAACTAAACAAAGTTTAAGTGAACTTCCACTACTCACAAAATTCACTTCCTTACCTTCTGCTTTTAACTGTTCTACAAACTGGAGTGTTTCGTCACTAAGGTGCGAGCGGCTGCCCACTACATTTATCTTATTCTTTTTAGTGTAGTGTTCGCCTCCGTGTATCTGCTGTTGAGTGTTCTGAATCTTAAAACTTCCCTTCTCTTTATGCCCAAAGTAAGTAACTCCGGTAACCGGCACATAAACTACACCCAGTACAGGAGTACCATTTTCGATTAGAGCTATGTTAACAGTAAACTCTCCATTTTTTTTTATAAACTCTTTTGTGCCATCCAATGGGTCTATCAGCCAAAATGTATTCCATTTTTTTCGCTCCTCGTATGGAGTTAGTTTAGTTTCTTCAGAGATAAATGCAATATCCGGATAAAGTGCTTGCAGGCCTGTAACAATTACTTCGTTAGAAAGCTTATCCGCAATGGTTAATGGCGAATCATCTGCTTTTGTTTGCACGTCAAAATCTTGTGCATACACTTTCATAATTTCTGCACCTGCTAACTGAGAAATGCCAATCACTTTATCTATTGCTATACTACTTAACATTATACATATTTTATTTTACGAATACATAATTCTGCACTTTCCTGCCAGTTTGGAATATAGATACCAAACTGAGACTTAATTTTCGCTTTGTTTAAAACACTATACGATGGTCGCTTGGCAGGTGTAGGATACTGGTAGGTTTCTATAGGTAAAATCTTGCAGTGCAAACCGGCTATGCGATTGATAGCAAAGGCGAAGTCGTACCAGGAAGCAACCCCTTCATTACTATAGTGATAAACTCCGGGTATCCACTCGCCACTTTCCATAATATTTTTTATGACCAAAGCTAAGTCAGCAGCATAGGTTGGCGTGCCAATTTGGTCAAACACTACACTTAACTGGCCTCGCTCGCTGCATAATCTCAAAATAGTTTTCAAAAAATTGTGGCCATAACTAGAATACAACCAGCCAGTGCGGATAATTACCGCATCCGAATCGAACTGCAAAACATGCTTTTCTCCCTCTAATTTGGATTTTCCGTAAACAGATAAGGGTAAAGTTTCATCTGTTTCTTTATATGGAACAGATGCGTAACCATCAAACACAAAATCGGTACTGATGTGAATAAGCTTTGCTCCAGAGATTTTGCAAAACTTGGCAATAAGGCCGGGAGCTACAGCATTAATGTTGTTCGCTGCTAACTCGTCAGATTCTGCTTTATCTACAGCTGTGTAAGCACCGCAGTTGATGACAACATCAAATACATTATCCGAAAAAAAAGTGCTCATGGAGACTGGATCAGCAAGATCTAACATTTGCCTATCTGCAAAAACCACTTGATGTTTAGAAAAGGCGAGACAATCTTTTAGCTCACTTCCTAACTGCCCATTTCCACCGGTTACCAATACTTTCATAAAGTGAAATTATGTTCGCTCTCTAAAAAAATTGGCTGTGAGTTGTCCTTCTCTGAAATAATCATTTCCTCCGGATTTAACATCCAATCAATACCAAGTGTAGTGTCTAAAATATTAATCCCTCTTTCAAACTCTTTAGAGTAAACATTATCGCACTTGTACTGAAAAATACAGGTGTCGCTCAGCACAGCAAAACCGTGTGCAAACCCACGTGGAATAAATAGCTGTTTTTTATTTTCTCCGCTTAGCAAAATGCTATACTGCTTACCAAATGTTGGCGAATCTTTTCTCAAATCCACTACCACATCTAATACTTTGCCTTGCAATACACGAACCAACTTTGCCTGAGCCATTGGGTTAAGTTGATAATGTAAGCCACGCACTACACCGCGCACAGATTTTGATTCATTGTCTTGGACAAACTGAACATCTATACCCTCCTGGCGAAAGGTTGCCTCATTAAAACTTTCAAAAAAATATCCGCGTTGATCGGAAAAAACAATTGGCTCAAAAATCTTTAAACCATAAAAGCCCGTTTCTACAAATGGCATGAATTAAAGTGTTTTATTAAGTAACTTTTCGTATGTAAGAATTTTACTCATGTGTTTCAATCGCAGGCAATCTCTCAAATTTTCAAACTGTGTGAGCCGGTGCAAATCTGAACCTATAAAATCTACCATTTTTTCATCGATCATTCTCTCGGCTGTGTACTTGGCTCCCTTGCCATACTTGCCTGAGAGCGAAGCAATATTAACTTGAAGGTAAATACCTCTGTCTTTCAAATTGTAATAAGTAGCAAAGTCGTTCTCATAGTAATATGGATAGCGTTCCGGATGTGCCAATACAACTCTATAACCCGCTACTTGTAGTTTGTATATTAAATCAAATGTGCCGCTCTGTTTTTGCTGGTAAGAAAGTTCTACCAATATATAGTTTTTTCCAAACGTGAGTAAGTCTTTGTTGGTAATCTTTTCCGTTATTGTTTCATCCAGATAGTACTCTGCAATGGCATCAAACTCAATATCAATATTATTCTGCGCTAATGCCGCACGTACTTTATCACGGCCCGCTAAAATGGTAGCTGTTGTGTTATTGTACCCGTCTGAAACAACATGAGGAGAAGTGATGATTTTTTTAAAGCCGAGCGACTTAAACTCACGTAACATTTGCAAGGTGGTTTCCATATCTGGTGAACCATCGTCAATTCCCGGTATCAAATGTGAGTGAATATCAGTATGCAGTAATGAATAGTCTTCCAGCTTTACACTTGGGGTGGAATCTTTGGCTGAAAATAAATTCATCAGTTTAGAAAGCATATGAATTGTCTGTGTTGTGAATGACTAATTGAGCTAACCACCTGCTCGTAATTTACCAACTATACCTACCAATATCCAAAAACTATTGAGCAATGTATAGGCGGGGTCTTTACGAACAATGGCACACCAAGTTAGTATAACTGCATCAATCGTATTAAAAACCCAAACGAACATAAAGGGACTATCGGGGCCAAGCCAACTCACTAAGCTAAAACTAAAAATCCGCATAACAACGCCAATAAGCTCTAGCTGCCTAACATAGTATGAAACGAAATTATTGATAACTGTGAACATTATTTATTGTACAAATCTTGAAAATATCGTACTGTAATCTGTAACCCTTTTTCAAAATCAAACTTTGGGTTGTATTGCAAGGCAGTTGTTGCTTTCTTAATGTCAGCTAGTGAGTTTCGCACATCGCCCGCTCTTGGGGCACGGTAAGTGGGCTGGTGAGTACTCCCTAAAAGTTGTTGTATAGCAGTGTACAGTTGGTTGACAGAAAAATTTTGACCCACAGCTATGTTATACACTTGCCCCGAAGCAAATTCATTTTCAGTAAGCATGGCCAACACATTTGCCTGTACCGCATTTTCTACAAACGTAAAATCGCGAGTTTGCTCACCATCTCCATCAATAAAAACCTCTTCCTTTTTCATAATCTTTGAAACAAAAAGAGGTATTACTGCTGCATATTGTCCGTTAGGGTCTTGCCGGGGGCCAAAAATATTGAAGTAGCGAAGGCCGATTACCTTCATTCCATATACTTTGTAAAATACATCGGCATACAACTCGTTGGCGTATTTGCTAACCGCATAAGGCGATAATTGCTTACCAATTTTATTCTCCACTTTAGGCAGTGTTTTTTCATCGCCATATACAGAAGAGGAAGAAGCATAGACAAATTTTTGTACCCCAGCTTCTTTGGCTGCAGTAAGTATGTTTACAAACCCTCCTACATTTACGTTGTTGGTATTGTAAGGTTCTTTAATGCTGCGTGGCACAGAACCCAATGCTGCTTGATGTGATACATAGTCAACTCCTTCACATGCTTTTTGGCATGTAGCTAAATCGCAAATGTTACCTTCTATAAATTCAAAGGCCGGATGGCTCATGAATGGCTGAATGTTTGCATAATTTCCGGTAGCAAGATTGTCTAGCACGCGCACTTTACCGGCTCCATACTTTAGTAGATACTCTACTATGTTTGAACCAATAAAACCAGCACCTCCGGTAATCAGAAATGACCTCCCTGATAGTGCTTGCTGGTGGTACTTATTATCAAACATATTATCGCTTGGCATATTGCTCTTCATAGTATTTCTTGTAATCGCCACTGGTTACATTATTCAGCCAATTCTCATTGGCCAAGTACCAATCTACCGTTTTCGCTAAACCTTCTTCAAATTGCAATGAGGGCTGCCAACTCAACTCGCGTTGCAGTTTTGTTGAATCAATAGCATAGCGCAAATCATGCCCGGCACGGTCTTTTACAAATGTAATCAACTGTTCACTTGTCCCTTCTGGCCTACCCAACTTGCTATCCATAATCTTACATAACAAACGGATAACATCAATATTTTTCCATTCGTTATGGCCACCAATATTGTAAGTGCTGCCCAAGGTTGCTGTATGAAAAATTACATCTATGGCAGAGGCATGGTCTTCTACATACAACCAGTCGCGTACATTTTCGCCTTTGCCGTAAATAGGCAGTGGTTTATTGCTCTTGATATTGTGAATGCAAAGCGGAATCAGTTTTTCGGGAAAATGGTTAGGGCCGTAATTATTGCTACAGTTAGAAATTACCACCGGCAGCTTATACGTATCGTGATAAGCCCGTACAAAATGGTCGCTGGCTGCTTTTGATGCGCTGTAAGGGCTGTGTGGGTCGTATGGAGTTTCTTCAGTAAACATTCCGGTATCACCTAATGTCCCGTAAACCTCATCAGTAGAAACATGATAAAAAAGATGGCGAAAGCCAGATGCTGGATTTGGGGTACCAGTTGCCCAAGTTTGCTTTGCTGCATTCAATAAGTTAACAGTGCCTATTACGTTAGTATTTACAAACTCCAACGGGTTTGAAATGCTCCTATCCACATGGCTTTCTGCTGCTAAATGAATTACTGCATCAAACTTTTCTTGTTCAAAAAGTTGGCTGATAAAGTTTGCGTCAACTATATCTCCTTTAAAAAATTGGTAGTTGGGCTTTCGCTCTACATCTTTCAGATTTTCCAAATTGCCGGCATAAGTCAGCTTGTCTAAATTGCATATAGAATACTGTGGATACTTATTAGTAAACAACCGCACTACATGCGACCCTATAAATCCGGCCCCACCGGTAATTAATATTTTCATTGCTCTACCCTTTTAACACTAATACAAAATTTCACCATTAAATTATTACAAACTCCAATACTTAAACTGCTGAATAGTTTTGCGCAAATCGCCTTTCACATCCACTACTATACCATCTGATTTTAAGATTTTCGCAAAGTAAGCGTCATCTAAATCAGAGAATTGCTCATGGTTTACAGCAACAATCACTGCGTCATATTCGCTTCCATATTCTTTGTGCAAATGAATCCCATATTCTTCATGAAACTCCTCTGCATCTGCAAGCGGATCCACTACTTCAACATTTACCGAATATCGCTTTAACTCTTCAATAACATCTACTACTTTACTGTTGCGTATATCACTTACATTTTCTTTGAATGTAGCACCCATAACGAGCACTCTTGTTGCATCTATCTGCTTATGCAATTTAATGAGTTGCTGAACCAACTTTCGGGCTACGTGAGCACCCATATCATCATTAATTCTTCTTCCTGCTAAAATCACCTCCGGATTGTACCCCAACTCATTAGATTTGTAGGTAAGATAATATGGGTCAACACCTATACAGTGACCACCTACAAGACCCGGATAAAACTTTAAAAAATTCCATTTGGTACCTGCCGCTTCTAACACTTCGTAGGTATTGATACCCATTAAATCAAAAATGCGCGAGAGCTCGTTCATTAGTGCAATGTTCAAATCGCGCTGTGTGTTCTCAATGATTTTTGCTGCCTCTGCCACTTTAATAGATGATGCACGGTGCGTGCCTGCAGTTACTATAATCTCGTATGTGCGGGCAATAATATCTAACGCTTCGGCATCGCTACCGCTCACTACTTTTTTAATTTTTGTAATGGTGTGTTCTTTATCACCCGGATTTATTCGTTCGGGCGAGTAACCCAATTTAAAATCACCATTCTTCAAACTCAAACCGGAAATCTGCTCCATCACCGGCAAACAATCTTCTTCTGTACACCCCGGGTAAACGGTTGATTCAAAAACTACATAGTCGCCCTTTTTCAATGCTTTACCAATGGTGGCAGAGGCAGAGAGTACCGGTTTCAAATCGGGTACATTGTGTTTATCTACCGGAGTGGGCACTGCTACAATAAAAAAATTGGCTTCTTTCAAGTCATCTATGTTAGCCGTAAACAGTATATCGGTTCCCTCAAATGCAGATGCTTCCAACTCATTGCTCGGGTCAATATTGTTTTTCATCATATCTACCCGCTTGGGGTTGATATCAAAACCAATCACAGAAACTTTGCGCGCAAACTCCAGAGCAATAGGCAAACCCACGTAGCCAAGACCAATCACCGCTAATTTTTTCTTTTTTGTAAGTAACTCTTGTATCATAATTTTTAATAATTGAATAATTTAGCTTAATATAAATTTAAGTCAACTTTGTAACTGCTCCGTTTACCAGTACATACTTTTCTCCGCTTTCTTCACATACCGCCAAACCGCTTTCATCAAAAAGCAGGCGGTGTCCGTATTCACTCATCCAGCCAATTTGCTTAGATGGATTACCCACTACCAATGCATAAGCAGGTATATTTTTAGTTACTACTGCACCTGCGCCAATAAAAGCAAATTCTCCAATATTATGCCCGCAGACAATAGTGGCATTTGCGCCAATACTTGCTCCGCGCTTTACAATCGTTTTAGCATACTGCCCTCTTCTGTTCACTGCGCTGCGGGGATTTGTGACGTTGGTAAACACACAACTTGGTCCCAAGAATACATCATCCTCACATACCACACCGGTGTAGATAGAAACATTGTTTTGCACTTTTACATTGTTACCCAAAATTACCTCCGGACTGATAACCACATTTTGGCCAAGGTTGCAATTTTCACCAATGGTGCAATTGGGCATAATATGGCTAAAGTGCCAAATTTTAGTACCCTTGCCTATGGTACAACCTTCGTCAATCACCGCTGTAGGATGCGAATAGTATGTGGAGTTTTCCATTACTCAAACCGGTGTTTAGATTGATACAATTCTTCCTTGCTTAATCCTTTAAAATAGTCATAAGTAATCTTTAAACCCTCCGAGCGATTTACTTTTGGCTCCCATCCTAAAATACGTTTGGCAAGCGTAATATCCGGTTGCCTTTGTTTGGGGTCATCCGCAGGCAATGGTTTGTATGTTACTTTTTGATTAGTTCCTGTGAGTTTGATAATCTCTTCGGCAAATTGTGCTATAGTTATCTCTGAGGGGTTACCTATGTTTACGGGTAAGTGATAATCGCTGAGCAACAAACGATATATGCCTTCCACCAAGTCATCTACATAGCAAAACGAACGAGTTTGCGAGCCATCACCAAAAACAGTAAGGTCTTCACCACGCAATGCCTGACCAATAAATGCCGGAAGAACTCGGCCATCGTTTAAGCGCATGCGTGGACCATACGTATTAAATATTCTTACAATTTTAGTATCTACACCATGATACGTGTGATAGGCCATTGTCATCGCTTCCTGAAATCGCTTGGCTTCGTCATAAACTCCGCGTGGACCTACAGGGTTTACATTGCCCCAATAATCTTCCGGCTGCGGATGTACTTGCGGATCGCCATATACTTCGCTTGTAGAAGCAATGAGCATACAAGCCCCTTTTGCTTTAGCCAACCCAAGTAGGTTGTGTGTGCCCAAGGAGCCAACTTTTAAGGTCTGAATAGGAATTTTAAGATAATCTATAGGTGAAGCCGGAGAAGCAAAATGGAGAATATAATCCAGCTTACCGGGAACATGCACAAACTTAGATACATCGTAGTGATAAAACTCAAAATGCTCAAGTTTAAAAAGGTGTTCAATATTTTTTAAGTTACCGGTGATGAGGTTATCCATCCCAATCACATGGTATCCTTCTTTAATAAATCTATCACACAAATGTGAACCCAAAAAACCCGCTGCTCCGGTTACTAAAACTCGTTTCATTGATTTTGCTTAACGGTTTCGCGACCTATAGAGTAGTAAGTGTATCCCAGCTCTTTCATGGTATCAATATTGTATAAATTCCTACCGTCAAAAATCAGCTTTTGCTTCAACTCTCCGTTTATTTTTTCAAAATCAGGAGAGCGAAATTCATTCCATTCGGTAACAATCACCAAAAAATCTGCACCGGATAAAGCATCATCTTTATCGTTTGCAAAATATGCTTTGCTACCCAGTTCTACTTGCACGTTCTTCATGGCCTCAGGATCATAAGCGCGTACATTGGCTCCTGCTGCCAAAAATTTCTCTATCAAATACAATGCAGGAGCTTCACGAATATCATCGGTATTGGGCTTAAATGCCAAACCCCATACTGCTATAGTTTTACCTTCTAAATTTCCTTGAAAATGGTTGCTGATAGTCTCGTAAAATTTCTCGCGCTGTAATTGATTCACATTCATTACTGCATCTAATATCTTAAAATCGTAAGCGTATTGCTTAGAGGTAAGATACAAGGCCTGAACATCTTTAGGAAAACAACTGCCGCCATACCCAACTCCGGCAAAAAGGAATCGTTTACCAATGCGCGAATCAGTACCTACGCCTTTGCGCACATTGTCCACATCGGCACCTACCCGCTCACACAAATTAGCAATTTCGTTCATAAATGAAATTTTGGTAGCTAGAAATGCATTAGCAGCATACTTGGTTACCTCTGCACTTCTTTCATCCATAAAAATGACCGGATTACCCTGACGAACAAATGGCTCGTACAACTCCTCCATACACTTTTTGGCTTTTGCGCTGCGTGTACCTACAACCACCCGCTCGGGTTTCATAAAATCATCTACTGCTACTCCTTCGCGCAAAAACTCGGGGTTGCTCACTACGTCAAACTCTACTTTTGCATTTAATGCAATTTTATCGCGCACCAAATCGGCAGTGCCTACAGGCACGGTAGATTTGTTCACTACTATCGAATAACTTTTTATCAACTTGCCTAAATCTTCTGCCACCCCTAGTACATACTTCAAATCTGCACTGCCGTCTTCTCCGGGAGGTGTAGGCAATGCCAGAAAAATAATTTTTGCTCCCTCAATTCCTTCGGCAAGTGAAGTGGTAAATTTTAACCTCCCGGCTTTTGTGTTTCGCTCAAAATAAACATCCAAATCGGGTTCATAGATGGGGACTCTACCATTATTCAGGTCTTGTACCTTCGCAGCATTTACGTCTATACAGGTTACTTCGTTACCGGTTTCTGCAAAACATGTACCGGTTACTAAACCAACATAACCTGTTCCTACTACTGCTATTTTCATTTAACTTACCTTACTATGAATTAACTATTGAAATAAAATTATCTGCAATGTATCTCAACTGTTCTTGCTCAAATTCTGTATGAATAGGAATTGAAATAATGGTCTCACTTAAACTTTCGGTGAGCGGAAAACTTCCTTCTTTGTATTCTGCACTGCGGTAGGCGTTTTGCAAATGTACCGGTATGGGATAGTAAATCATGCTTGGAATACCCTTTTCCAGCAACTTCTTTTTCACTTCATCGCGGTTTACACCACTCAACCGGATGGTATATTGGTGAAATACATGGTTAGTGTAAGGCGCACGAAAAGGCAACTTCATTTTTGATTGCCCGGCAAATGCCTTATCGTAAAAATCTGCAACGGCATTTCTGCGGGCGGCAAAATCATTTAATTGTTTCAATTTTACATCCAAAATAGCGGCCTGTATAGTATCTAAGCGAGAGTTTACGCCAACTATGTCGTGCACATAAGTTACACTCTGCCCGTGGTTGGCAACCATTCTTATGGTCTTTGCCAAGGCATCGTCATTGGTAAAAAGCGCTCCGCCATCGCCATAGCAACCTAAATTTTTAGAAGGGAAAAACGAGGTGGTGCCAATGTTGCCCATGGTACCGCTCTTTGCTTTTTGCCCATTTGAAAAAGTATATTCTGCGCCTATGGCTTGCGCGTTATCCTCTACCACAAACAGTTTGTGTTTTGATGCTATGTCTAAGATAGTCTCCATATCGGCACATTGCCCGTACAAATGCACCGGCACTATGGCTTTGGTTTTAGGAGAAATGGCCTTTTCAATTTCGGCTACATCAATGGTATATGTATCTGCATTTACTTCTACAAAAACGGGTTTAAGCCGTAGCAAAGCAATAACTTCTACAGTGGCTACATAAGTATGCGATGGGGTGATGACCTCATCACCGGGTTGTAAACCCAAAGCCATGAGCGCAATTTGTAAAGCATCGGTACCATTGGCGCAACTGATAACGTGTTTTACACCGAGGTATGCTGCAAGGTTGTCTTCAAATACTTTTACGTGTGGCCCTTTAATAAACTGCGAGCTATCAATAGCAGACTGAATGGCCTTATCTATTTCGGGTTTTAGACGGTGGTATTGGGTGGCCAAATCCACCATGCGTATTTCATTCACAGGGGGTTGATTTTTTGAGCGCGCTAAAATAATATTTTTGACCACCCGCGTTGGTTAGCTATATGAAGCATTATCTTGTTTTTACCTTGTTGTTGTTCCTTTTTAATCTTCATCTCATGGCACAGCCAGAGGAGAGGGCAGGTGCTAAACAAAAAAAGCAGTTTGAGCCCAACAATACACTCCTCATTTCGCCCTCATTCACCGCCCAATTTCCGTTTGGTAAAATGCGCGACCGTTTTGGCTACAACAATCAGGTTTCACTTGGGCTGTTTTACAAACTGAAAAAAAACTGGCTGATAGGCGGTGAAGGCGGTTTTTTGTTTGGTAACAAGGTTAAAGAGGGATATGTAACCAATTATATTTCTACCACCCAAGGGCAGTTTATCAGCCAAGATAATCGCCTGCTAAATGTAACTCCGCAAGAGCGAGGATTTAATATCTACTTTAAATTTGGTAAGGTGATTCCGTTTAGCGAAAAATATCCGGATGCCGGTCTGTTATTCATTACGGGTTTTGGATTTTTGCAACACAAAATAGCTTTAGATGCCCGCGAAAACTTATTGCCACAATTGAGCAAAACCTACCGCAAGGGTTACGATCGACTTTGCAACGGCCCGGCTATTTCTCAGCTCATTGGTGGAATTTTTATGGAGCGCAAAAAGCTGTATAGTTTTTATGGCGGATTTCAGGTAGATGTTGCTTTTACTCAAAACCGCAGAGCATTTGATTTTTTTGAGCAAAGAAAGCTGGACGAAAAACGGGTTGACCTTTTCTTGGGCGTAAAATTAGGTTGGATACTTCCCATCTACCTGCAAGCTAGCGAAAAGGAGTATTACTACTATTGAGTATTGCCCCAAAAGGTTCACATTGAACACAGTATATAATATAGGTATTTTTGTGTATGGATTTATCCTGCAAGTGGCTGCATTGTTTCACCATAAGGCCATGCTATGGGTAACCGGGCGAAAAAACTGGCAAGTGAAACTTCGCTCACTTCCGGCAAAATCCGGTAAACGGGTTTGGTTTCACTGTGCATCGTTAGGCGAGTTTGAGCAAGCTCGGCCTTTGATTGAAAAAATCAAAACACTGCATCCTGAAACACAAACAGTGTTGAGTTTTTTTTCCCCATCCGGATACGAAGTTCGCAAGACCTACACGCAGGCCGATGTGGTTACCTATTTGCCCTTAGATACTCGCGCCAATGCGCAAGAATTTATTGCACTCATAAAACCCGATGTAGTATTTTTTGTAAAGTATGATTTGTGGTATAACTATCTGCAAACCCTGCATCAGCAAAATATTCCGGTGGTTTTGTTTTCGGCTGTGTTTCGGCCAAACCATGTTTTTTTCAAATGGTATGGAGGCATGTTTCGCCAAATGCTTAAGTGGGTGACACAGATTTTTGTTCAAAATGAAACATCTGAGCAATTGCTGAAGCAAATTGAAATTAGTAGCACCGTAGCCAGCGACACCCGCTTTGACCGAGTATTGCAGGTAGCTGAAAACAGAAAGTCGTTCCCGTTGATAGAGCAATTTTGCAACCATCAGCAAGTATTTATTGCCGGCAGCACCTGGAGCAGCGATGAAGAATTGCTTTTGGAGTTTTTAGCAAATTCAACATTCAGTAATTGGAAACTGATTATAGCCCCGCATCAGTTGAGTGCCGAAAGCATTAAAGCACTAAAGCAGCGTGTAGCTAAAAATGTAGTTTTGTTTTCTGAGTTAACCGAAAGCAACGCAGCAAATAACCGTGTGTTGCTTATTGATAACATTGGCAATCTGGCATCGCTCTATGCTTATGCGCATGTTGCATACGTAGGTGGCGGTTTTGAGCAAAGCATTCACAATGTGCTGGAGCCGGCTGTGTATGGAATACCCGTTTTGTTTGGCAAAAATTTTACCAAGAGTGAGGAAGCAAAAAAGCTCTTGCAGCTGGGTGGTGCAAAATGCGTTTATCAACCCAAACACTTTGAACCAGTGGTTGGAAGCGTATTATCCGACCATTCCCTACAAAAACAAATGGGGGAAATTTGTCATTCATACGTACATCAACATACCGGTGGTACTGATTTGATTTATCAAAACGTGAAGCAATTGTTGTAAAAACCGATAGTGGGCTATACGACCAATTTCTTGTACTTAAACTTGCGTGGCTCATCGGCACTTATGCCCATGCGCTGCTTGCGGTTTTCTTCGTAATCGCTAAATCCGCCTTCAAAGTAATACACTTGACCTTCGCCTTCAAATGCAAGAATGTGTGTACATACGCGATCTAAGAACCAGCGGTCGTGACTAATGATAACCGCACAGCCCGCGTAGTTATCCAGAGCTTCTTCCAGTGCACGGATGGTGTTTACATCTAAATCGTTGGTGGGCTCATCCAGCAATAGTACGTTGGCTTCCTCGCGCAGTGTAAGCGCAAGGTGTAAGCGGTTGCGCTCACCACCCGATAGCACTTTTATTTTTTTCTGCTGATCGGCACCATTAAAGTTGAAGCGCGATACATAGCCACGGCTGTTCATTTTCAATTTACCGAGTTCTATCCATTCGTCTTCGTTACTGATTACTTGCCACACATTTTTTTCGGGGTCTATACCGCTGTGCGTTTGGTCCACATAGCTCATTTTTACAGTGTCGCCAATTTCAAACGTGCCGCTGGTGGGTTTTTCTAACCCCATTATCATACGGAATAGTGTGGTTTTACCTGCACCGTTGGGGCCTATGATGCCTACAATACCGCCCTGTGGTAAACTAAAGTTGAGGTTTTCGTACAGCACTCTATCGCCAAATGCTTTGGTTACATCTTTAGCCACAATTACTTTGGAACCAAGGCGTGGGCCCGGTGGTATGTAAATCTCCAGTTTCTCTTCTTGTTTCTTTTCGTCTTCCTGCAACATTTTTTCGTAGTTAGCAATACGCGCTTTGCCTTTGGCCTGACGGGCTTTTTGGCCCATGCGCGCCCACTCTAACTCGCGTTGCATTACTTTTTGACGCTTGCTTTGTGCTGCTTCGTCTTGCGTCATCCGGATTTGCTTTTGCTCCAGCCAAGATGAGTAATTGCCTTTCCACGGAATGCCCTCGCCACGGTCTAACTCTAGAATCCATCCGGCTACATTATCTAAGAAATAACGGTCGTGCGTAATACAAATTACAGTGCCTTTGTACTGTGCTAAGTGGTGCTCCAACCAAAGTACCGATTCGGCATCTAAGTGGTTGGTGGGCTCATCCAGCAAAAGTACTTCCGGCTCTTGCAAGAGCAAGCGGCAAAGCGCTACTCTGCGTTTTTCGCCACCCGAAAGATTTTTGATTATCGCATCCGGGTCCGGGCACTGAAGGGCATCCATGGCACGGTTAAGTACCTGGTCTATTTCCCATGCACCGGCAGCATCTATTTTATCTTGAAGTGTACCCTGCCGCTCTAAAAGCTTCTCCATTTTGTCAGGATCAAGGTCGGGGTCGCTAAACTGATCGCTGATGGCGTTAAATTCGTTGAGCAAGTCAAAAATTTCTTGCTTGCCTTCGCGTACAATTTCAATCACCGTTTTATTGGGGTCAAGATTGGGCTCTTGCTCTAATAAGCCAATGGCATAGTCTTTACTCTTTTCAACTTTTCCCTGATAGTTTTCATCTAAACCGGCAATTATTCTCAGCAAAGTAGATTTTCCGGAGCCGTTGGCACCGATAATACCGATTTTGGCACCGTAGTAAAAACTAAGATATATGTCTTTTAGTATCTGCCGGTTAGGTGGTATGGTTTTGCTTAAACCAACCATTGAAAAGATGATAGTAGTATCACTCATAAACTATGGAATTGAGGGCGCGAAAGTAAAAAAAGAGGTGAGCGGGGCTAAGAATAATTTTGAAGGGAGAATTTCTCAAAACTTATAGCCAAAAGTTTTAGCCATTTGTGGCGGCCAATAACTCTTTACTATCTACTTTTTTTTTGAGGTCAACTGCGGCTTTTACCAAACCTACAAAAAGCGGGTGCGGATTTTCTACAGTTGATTTTAGTTCGGGGTGATACTGCACGCCAATAAAATGCGGATGGGTTGGAATTTCTACCACTTCTACCAAACCGTTATCGGGGTTGCGGCCACTGGCCACCATGCCTGCTGCTTCAAACTGATTGAAATACTCGTTATTGAATTCATAGCGGTGGCGGTGGCGCTCGCTAATGTGTTCCTTGCCATAAAGTTTATCGGCCAAGGTACCTTTTTGCAAATCGCAACGGTAAGCACCAAGGCGCATAGTACCACCTTTGTTTTTAATCCTTTTCTGCTCCTCCATCATTGCTATCACAGGATATTGAGTATTGCTGTCCATTTCGGTGCTGTGCGCGGTTTTCATGCCCAATACGTTGCGGGCAAACTCTATAACCGCACACTGCATGCCCAGGCAAATTCCAAAAAACGGAATGTTGTTTTCGCGTACAAATTTGATGGCTGTAATTTTGCCTTCAATACCACGATTGCCAAAACCCGGAGCTACCAACACCCCATCCAAATTGCCCAGCAATTGCTCCACATTTGTATCATCAATATGCTCGCTGTGAATGGGCTCTACTACCACCTTTACCTGATTAGCCACACCGGCATGTATAAATGCCTCGTGTATTGACTTGTACGCATCTTGCAACTCAATGTATTTGCCCACTAAGCCAATGCGCACCTCTCTTGTGGGGTTGCGAAGCGTTTGCAAAAACTGATTCCACTTGGTCATGTCGCTGGGTTTGTCAAGCGGCAAATGCAATTTGCGTAGAACGGTAGTATCCAAGTTTTCTTTCTGCATTTCTAACGGCACTGCGTAAATGGTATCTACATCTAAGGCCTGAATAACAGAGCCGCGCTCTACGTTACAAAACAGCGCTAATTTTTTCCGAATATCATCACTCAACTCCATTTCTGTGCGGCACACCAAAATGTTGGGCATTACTCCCAGTGCCTGCAATTCTTTCACCGAGTGCTGAGTAGGTTTTGTTTTTAGCTCTTTGGCCGATTTCAAAAACGGCAATAGGGTAAGGTGGCAAATCAAGGTATCGTGCTCTTCTAACTCCCAGCGGATTTGGCGCACGGTTTCAATAAATGGCTGCGCTTCAATATCGCCTATGGTGCCTCCTATTTCTGTAATTACAATATCATACTCTCCACTTTGGCCAAGCAGCAACATTCTTCGCTTTATCTCATCGGTAATGTGTGGAATTACCTGCACAGTTTTACCCAAGTACGCTCCTTCGCGCTCTTTACTAATTACGTACTGATACACTCGCCCGGTGGTAACGTTATTAGACTGTGAGGTACTCACATTCAAAAACCGCTCGTAGTGCCCAAGGTCCAAATCGGTTTCAGCACCATCTTCTGTCACATAACATTCGCCATGCTCATACGGATTAAGTGTCCCGGGGTCAACATTTATATAGGGGTCAAACTTTTGGATAGTAACGCGATAACCTCTGCTTTGCAAAAGTTTAGCCAAAGAGGCGGCAAATATTCCCTTCCCTAAACTGGAAGTAACACCGCCCGTTACAAAAATGTACTTAGCCATTGTAAAAGGGTTTCGCAAATCTACTTACATTAATGGGCATTTAAAGCAATGTGGAATAAAAGTTATGCCACTGTTGAAAGATTTTAGTTGGTTTGAAAAAATGAAACACCTTACGCTGCTCTTGATTTTCGGGATGATGACAAACACCCTTTTTGCCCAAAGCTATATTTGGGCCAAAGGAGAAGGCGGCATAGGCAACGATGTGGCCAATGCGGTGTCAGTAGATGAGCAAGGCAATACCTATGTGGTGGGCAATCTGGCAGGTGCTGCCGATGTATCCGGCACAACTGTGCAGGGTCAGGGGTTATATGATGTACTGCTGATTAAATACAACCCTCAGGGTAACGTAGTTTGGATACGCACTGCCGGTGACGACCGCAACCAGCAAGCCAATGCCATTAAATACAAAAACGGATACGTGTACATAGCCGGAATTTTTGAAGACACCTGTTTTTTTGGCAGCAATTTTATAGTGGCTAAGGGCGATGCAGATGTGTTTATTGCCAAATACGATGCCAACGGAAATTTTGTATGGGCAAAAGGAGCCGGTGGTACGGAAACTGATTATGTATCGGGCATAGATGTAGATGATAACGGCAATATTTACATTGGCGGAAACTATGAGACTTCTGCGGTGTTTGACACAACAACTATTAGCACCACCAATTTTTTTAATGAATCTTTTATTGCCAAATACAACAACAACGGCATACTACAGTGGGTTAAAACATCTAAAGGCACCAACACCAACCAAATTACCGGAGTAGCTTACGATAATTCCAACGGTGTGTACTTTACCGGCTTTTTTGGAAGCAACTATGGTATGAGCGATGCCACCATTAGTTCTGCTACCACCAGTTACGATATTTTGATTGGAAAACTAGATTTAAGCGGCACCTTACAATGGCTAAAAAAGGCAGGAAGCACTTATGAAGATGCTGCGTATGCCGTATGTGCAGATGCCGGTGGAAATGCGTTTATAGCCGGGTATTTTGCAGGCACGGCCACCTTTGGCACTAACACCATTACCTACAAAAACTACAACGATATTTTTGTGGCTAAGTACGATGCATCGGGTAACAATGAGTGGGTACGTGCCGGAAAAGGGCAAGAGTTAGATGTGGCTTACGGTATTGCCTGCGATGCAGTAGGCAATGTATATGCCACCGGGCTGTTTCAGGATAATGCAGAGTTTGACGGCACCACCATTACCGGTAATTACCGCGATGTG
The DNA here is from genome assembly GCA_016787045.1 of Chitinophagales bacterium. Classification (GTDB taxonomy): domain Bacteria; phylum Bacteroidota; class Bacteroidia; order Chitinophagales; family LD1; genus Bog-950. Next base: position 86,274 of record JAEUVA010000031.1, on the reverse strand, counting down.
TTTATTGTGAGCTATAGCACCAATGGCGCACTACGCTGGATAACTACAGGCGGAGCCGGTAATACAGACTGTGGCATTGGCATTGCCGTTAAAAACAATGACCATGTGGTGATTGCCGGCTACTACCTATATACCTGCACTTTTGGCAGCATCACCCTACCGTATGCTGATGGCAATGACTTGATGGTAGCCGAGTACAGCCCTCCGTTTTTAAGCAGTTTATCACATTCCGTTTCTCGCGAGTGGGCTATCTCCCCAAACCCCAATAACGGTATTTGCAACACCACTTTACCTGAAAACACTTTAGTAAATGTTTACTGTGCACAAGGCATCTTAGTAAGTCAAGCACTTGTATTGAACAATGCTATTGTATTTGACCAACTATGTAGCGGCATTTATTTTTTGCAAATTGAAGGCACTGTTCAAGCAGCACAAAAACTTGTTATTTATTAACGCATGAACGTAAGCTACCACACCAAATCGCATACGTTCAACAATATGTTGGCCTTGGTGCTATTGCTCATGACTTTTGGTATGAGCGGCATGTATGCAGCCATAATGATAGGGGCACCTGTTTGGGTTTCAATGATAGCGCTACTGATCCCCATGGTCGCCCTGTTAGCATTTACCAGTGGGCAAGCGGTTTATACTATCAATGATGAAGAGCTACAGCGCACCATTACGCCTTTTGCTGCCACATATTTGTCATTTATCCCCACAAAAAGAGCAGCTTACCGATGGTCAAAAATCAAGCATTTTAAAAACGGAAAAGAAGTCAACCGCTCTATGCAAGAGTATGAGTACTTAGAAATCTATTTTACAGGAGGCAAAGTATGGCAGATAACCGATCAGGAAAATCAGGCAGAGTTTACAGTTTTCAAAAACGCATTTTTGCAAAAGGTAGAAGAATTGAATTCGTCTGCTGTTGGTAGCCCTGCAAAAGATATTGCTAAAACTCCAACTGCCAATACCGCTGCAACTACAGTTCGTTCACAAAAAATAGAACAACGTAAAACCTTTTACGAAACAGTTTGGGCAAAAATTACTTTTTGGATTTTTGCATTGCTCTACTCTGCCATTATCGGTTTTTTATTCCTTAACCCGGAATACAACAAATGGCAATATCAATTTAGATTGGGCATAATTGCCATACCCGGGTTAGCATACATGTGGTACCGCATTTACGGTACCGGACGCAAAAAGTAATAGCTACAATCGTCTGGTTACTTTTTCTAACATGTCTTTTTTCCACGAAGCAAAACTGCCTGCAATAATTTGCTTGCGGGCTTCGCGCACCAACCACAAATAGAAACTGAGGTTGTTTACCGATGCAATCATAGCACCAAGCATTTCTCCGGTATGCACCAAGTGGCGCAGGTATGCTTTAGTGTGCTGGCGAATCATGGGGCTTTCGCTGTGCTCATCTATGGGCGAAAAATCAGCTTTCCATTTTTCGTTTTTAATGTTGATGATACCATTGCGTGTAAACAACATGCCGTTGCGCGCGTTGCGGGTGGGCATTACACAATCAAACATATCTATACCCAGCGATATGGCCTCCAAAATATTTGCCGGAGTGCCTACACCCATCAAGTAGCGAGGTTTATTTGTAGGCAATACATCGCAAACCAGTTCAGTCATTTCGTACATCTCTGCATCCGGCTCGCCTACACTCAAGCCACCTATGGCATTTCCCTCGGCACCCATTGAGGCAATAAACTCCGCACTCGTTTTGCGCAAATCTTTAAACGTGCTGCCCTGCACAATCGGGAAAAGCGTTTGTGAGTATCCGTAACTGCACTCCGTTTCATTAAAGCGATTGATACATCTTTTCAACCATCGGTGCGTTAGATGCATAGATTTTTTTGCGTATTCATATTCGCAGGGATAGGGGGTACACTCATCAAAAGCCATAATAATGTCTGCTCCAATTTTTCGCTGTGTATCCACCACACTTTCGGGGCTAAAAAAATGTTTAGAGCCATCTATATGCGAGCGAAACTCCACGCCTTCCTCTTTTATCTTTCTGATTTCGCTGAGCGAGTGCACCTGAAAGCCACCGCTATCAGTCAATATGGGTTTATTCCATCCATTAAACTTGTGTAAACCACCGGCCTGCTCTAACACATCGGTACCGGGTCGCAAATACAAATGATAGGTGTTGCCTAAAATGATTTGCGCATTAATATCCTGCTCTAATTCCTTAAAATGAACGGCCTTTACACCACCCAGTGTACCCACCGGCATAAAGATAGGGGTTTCAATTTCGCCATGGTCGGTAGTTATCTTTCCGGCACGTGCTTTAGATGATGGGTCGGTATGCTGCAATTCAAATTTCATCTGAATGATATTAATTTTTAATGGACAGATGGAATGCCCATTATAGTTAGTTATTCATGTATGATACATTTTTTCTCCATCATGGGCATTTCATGCGGGTGAAAATAGAAAAGTTAAAAACCCATCAGTTATGTTTGCCGCATGCGTAAACTTTTGAATGAAGAACTACCACGGCTGAGTAAAGAAGAATTTATTGAGCGCGAAAAAACACCCATCATCATCGTGTTAGACAATGTGCGCAGCCATTTAAACGTAGGTTCTGTGTTTCGCACGGCCGATGCCTTTTTAGTAGAAGCCATCTATCTCTGCGGAATTACGGGCGCACCTCCCCACCGCGATATTCAAAAAACGGCTCTGGGAGCTACCGATACTGTTGCTTGGAAACATTTTGAGACTACAACACTTGCTATTGATGAGTTAAAAAACAACGGCTGGAGAATTGTTTCTGTAGAACAAGCTGAAAACGCAGTATTGCTTCAGCATTTTTCTCCATCCAATAAAGAAAAATATGCCCTAGTATTTGGCAACGAAGTGGAAGGTGTGCAGCAAGAAATTGTAAGTGCCAGTGATATCGTAATTGAAATACCGCAGTTGGGCACCAAACATTCATTTAATGTTACCGTAAGTGCCGGTGTTGTGCTGTGGGAAGTGTGTAAGAAATTGGGAGTAATTGACTGATTACTTTCTGATGTGTTTTTTAATACGCTTCTCTTCTCCCCTATCATTCACGATTATTCCCGAATTACTATTTTGGCGCGGCATAAAAATTATCCATGCAAAAAAAACTCATTCCTCATGTGGTGGCGGTGGTGGTGTTTGCTTTGTTAACTGCTATTTATTTCAACCCCTACTACAGCGGCAAAGTACTGGAGCAGGGCGATGTAACGCAATGGGAAGGCATGAGCAAGGAAATTACCGATTGGAACAAAGCCCACCCCGATGAACCCGCCATGTGGACCAGCCGCATGTTTGGCGGTATGCCCGCCATTCTGATTTCGTATGTGTTTTCGGGCAACTGGGTGAGCAAAATTATGCATGGGCTAGAGGTTGTTTTCCCAGAAGTGGCTGCTTTCCTATTTGTGATGATGTTGGGCTTCTACATTCTGTTGCTCTGCTTTGAAGTGGACCCGTGGCTGAGTATAGCCGGTGCACTGGCATATGGATTCACCTCATTTTTCTTTATCTCACTAGAGGCCGGCCACAACACCAAAGTACAAGCCATGAGTTTAATGGCTCCTGCCATTGGCGGAGTGGTACTGGCCTACCGCAAAAACATTTTGCTGGGTGCTGCACTTACTGCTTTGTTTCTTTCTATGCTGATTGATGCCAACCACTTACAGGTAACCTACTATACCCTGCTCATATTTGGCGTACTTGGCATTTACTTTTTGGTTGAGAACTTGATAGAAAAAAACATCAGCAATTTTGCAAAAGCCACCGGTGCATTAGCTGTAGCTGCGGCTTTGGCCTTTTTACCGAATGTAGGTAACCTGTGGGCTACACAAGAGTACGGCACCGAAACTATACGTGGTGGAAGCAGTGAGCTATCTGCAAAAAAAGAAGCTACAAAAGGTGGGGGATTAGATTTTGATTATGCTACTCGTTGGAGCTATGGATTTACCGATGGCGAAATACTCTCTCTACTCATTCCGGATGTAAAAGGTGGTGGAAGCGCTAATGATATAGACAGCAAAAACAAAGTGGTGCAACAGTTTTCAAGTAGTGGTTATCCGGTGGAGCAGATTAAACGATATGTAGCCAGCATCAGCTATTGGGGCAATCAACCGTTTACATCAGGTCCGGTGTATTTTGGTGCGGCTGTATGTTTTGTTTTTGTATTCTCACTACTCATCATCCGATCAAACATCAAGTGGGCGCTGTTATCTATTATCATTTTTTCTATTCTGTTAGCGTCCGGCAAAAACACTCCATTTTTCGGGTGGATGTTTAACCTCTTGCCCTTCTTCAACAAATTCCGCACACCGGCCATGGCATTGGTAATGGCCGAAGTAGCTATTCCGTTAACTGCTTTATTAGGCATAAGCGAACTCTTCAAACGGAAAGCAGATGTAGCCGCACTTACTAAGAAATTGTACATCAGTGCAGCGGTGGTTGGGGGCATTATCCTTTTGTTTGGTGTATTGGGCAGCGGCATGTATAGCTTTGAAGGTGCCAACGATGCAGAGATTGGCAAAAACAATCCGCAGCTAATCTCCTTACTTAAAGAAAGCCGTGCAGACATGTTGCAATCTGATGCGTTGCGCTCATTATTCTTTGTAGCAGCAGCTACTACAGTGTTGTGGTTGTTTATTCAGCAGAAATTATCGTCAGCAGTTTTTGCAATCTGTATTGGCATGGTCTTTTTTACAGATACGTTTACGGTGGCCAAACGCTATTTAAATAACGACAACTTTATTGCCAAAAGCGCTAAAGAAAACGCACACCGCATGGAAGAATACGATGCGCAAATTTTGCGAGATACAGACCCTAACTACAGGGTATTCAACACCACCCGAGACCCGTTTAACGATGCCATGACATCGTACTACCACAAATCAGTTGGCGGCTACCATGCTGCAAAAATTATTCGTTATCAAGATTTGATAGAAAATCAGATTTCTAAATACAACATGAGTGTACTGAACATGCTCAACACCAAATATTTTGTCATACAAAACCCACAAACCAAACAACCTGCGGTGCAGCAAAACCCTGCCACCTGTGGCAACAGTTGGTTTGTGCAACAGATAAAGTGGGCAAAAAATGCCGATGAAGAAATGGCCGCACTAACTGACTTTGACCCTACTCGCACAATAGTGATTGATGAGCGATACAAAACCACTATTGGCAATTGGACTTATGCCGGAGATAGCAGCGGAAACATTAAGCTATTATCTTATACCCCAAACAAACTGACTTACGAAAGCAATGCTACTGCCAACCAACTGGCTGTTTTTTCGGAAATTTATTACAACAACGGCAAAGGTTGGAACGCCTACATAGATAATCAACCTGTACAGCATTTCCGTTGCAATTATGTATTGCGCGGTATGGTAGTACCATCAGGCAAACATCAGATTGAATTTAAATTTGAACCCAGGAGTGTGGTTACAGGCAATAAAATTTCTATGGCCGGCTCACTCTTGCTGTATTTGTTTGTATTAAGTACGCTCGGATTTGCCGGATACAAAAAGTGGAAAGAAATAGAGGCAGAGCCCGCTGAAACTAAAAAGCACACAACACCGGCAGCTAAGCCAACAAAAAAGAAATAGTGAAGAAAGTACTCATCTTTACTTACTACTGGCCACCCGCAGGAGGAGTAGCGGTGCAGCGGTTTTTAAAGTTTAGTAAATATTTACCAGAGTTTGGTTGGCAGCCCATCATTGTTACTGTAAAAAATGGCAGTTATCCGTTTACCGATAAAAGTTTATTACAACAAGTAAGCGATACTACACAGGTATATCGTACTGATACATTTGAGCCATTTGAGTTTTACAATTTGTTGCAAGGCAAAAAAGGCAAATCGATTCCCACGGTATCTGTAGGTGGGCAACAAAAACAAAGTTGGTTTCAAAAAATTTCAGAATACATCCGCGCTAATTTTTTTATACCCGATGCACGAAAGGGCTGGGTAAAATACGCAGTTGCAGAAGCTGAAAAAATTATTGCTAAAGAAAAGATAGACACCATTATCACCACCGGGCCACCACACTCTACACATCTTATAGGTTTGCAACTCAAAAAGGAGTTTGGACTAAAATGGGTGGCCGATTTCCGCGACCCATGGACGAACAATCTGATGAATGAGTTTTTACCTCGCACTACAAGCACCATTCAAAAAGATTTAGGGTTAGAAAATGAAGTATTAAATCATGCAGATGCAATCAGTGTAATCAGTGAGGGGATGAAAGATGAGTTTACAGACAGAGCTAAACAGGTAGCGGTTATTTACAACGGTTTTGATGCAGATGATTTTAATGTGAGCCCCAAGTTATCGGCACCTTACTTTACACTAAGACATGTTGGCAATCTGATTGTGAGCATGAACGTACCGGCTCTTTGGCAAGCCATAGCAGAATTGATGCGAGAACAAACTGGCTTCAAAGAAAAATTTCGGCTTGAAATAATCGGTGGTATTCACCCGAGTGTACAAGAAAGTTTTAGGCAAGCTCACATAGAAAGCAATGTCATCTTTACAGGCCATGTACCGCACAGCGAAGCTATAGCATATATGAAAGGGGCTTCTTGCCTATTGTTTTTGGTGTCAGATGTCAAGAAAAGTGAGTTACTGATGAGTGGGAAAATATTTGAATACATAGCTGCAAAGCGTAATATTTTACCCATAGGCCCTGTAAACGGCAATGCCGCTCAATTACTAAAGCGCTGCCAACGCGATGAGATGATTGCCTTTGCTGACAAAGAAAAAGTGAAAAGGGCACTGCTAAATCATTTTAATAATTGGCAAAAAACACAAACAGTGTTTGAATATAGCGGCCAAGAACATTTACTTTACAGCCGCCAGCACCAATGCAGTGCCTTGGCTCAACTACTAAATCAATTGTAATGCAGTTATCGTTCAAAAACATATTAGTGCTAGCTCCGCATACCGATGATGGGGAACTGGGTGCCGGGGCAACCATCAACCGATTGGTTGATGAAGGTGCAACCGTACACTATGTGGCATTTTCTATTTGCGCCCAATCATTACCTGCCGGTTTAGCACCCGATACGTTAGCCCATGAATGCTCGGCCGCTACGCAAATCTTAGGCATCAAAAAGGAGAATCTTACTTTGCTGGATTATGATGTGCGCTACTTCCCCGAAAACCGACAGCCAATTTTAGAAGACCTGGTAAAACTGAACAAGAAAATACAACCTGATTTAGTGTTGCTACCCAACTCACAAGACATACATCAAGACCACCAAACTATACACCAAGAGAGTGTTCGTGCTTTTAAAAACACTACTATTTGGGGCTATGAATTACCTTGGAATAACACAAGTTTCAGCGGAAATACTTTTGTTACTGTTTCTGAGCAACAACTACACACAAAAATAGAAGCGTTAACAAAATACTACTCTCAGAGCCATCGTTCGTACATGAATGCAGATTTTATTCGTGGGTTGGCAATGGTGCGTGGCATACAAGCGGGCTCGCTATATGCAGAAGCATTTGAGTTTATTCGCATGAAAATCTAACTCAATTCCAATTCCGACTTCTAATTTTTGCCACAGATTTCAAACCCGTCAAAACACAGAGTTTCTACTTTTACAAAAAAAATTACTCATGCACAAAAAACTACTCCCTCTGCTCTTTATTCTTGTAAGCACAATTTTAACTGCTCAAAATATTTGCGAAAATTTTGATGGATTTACAGTAACTACCGCTAACAAACAACACGCCTTCAATACATACGGAAACGGTAACAGTGGTTTTTTACAAAACTGGAGCGTAACCAGTGGAACACCTGCCATATATGCCAATGGCGATTTTAACGGTATAAATGCTAACAGCAATACCCAGTGCGCGTTAATGGCCGTGTGTGATGTGGCAACTGACTGGAGCGAAGGCATTGCGCTCAACTATAATTTTCAGCAAGGCAAAACGTATCAGGTTTCTTTAGCCATACGCAATGCACCGCTGAGCACTTCACCAACTCCTTTAGACATTAATTTTCAGCTATTGAAAAATGCTATTTCATTCACTTACCAAACCCAAACCGGGTGCACCCAAACACCATCTGTGCCGGGTACTTCGCTTAATGTTCACACCATCAGCAGTTTTGCAACAAACGCTTGGCAAACCGTCAATTTCACCATTAGCAATCTTACCGACAACTACAGCCAACTTTGGTTTCGTTCCGGCTTCTCAAGTGGTGCACCACTCTCTACTACATTTTTATTGATGGATGATGTTTGCATCAATGAAGTAGTTGCTGAGGCCACTTGTTACCAGTTTGATGATACCACACTCACCAATGCAACAACTCGACAACATGCTTTCGATTACTTTGGGAATGGTAATGCCGGATTTTTACAAGATTGGTTGGTAGCTAGCGGTACACCGGCTATTTTCTCCACTGGCGAGTTGAATGGCACACCGGCATATACCGGCACACAATCGGCGCTAATGGCCGTATGTGATGCAGGCGCCAACTGGAACGAAAGTTTAGAACTCACACACGACTTTACCCAAGGCGGCAATTATACCGTATCTTTTGCGTTGCGCAATGCACAAGCGCTTGGTGCTTCAGCAATAAATATTGACTTTTTGTTACTGAATGCACCCATCAGTTTCACCTACCAAACACAAACCGGGTGCACACAAGTAGCGGCTATTCCATCTTCTGCTTTTAATGCTTACAGCATTACAAACCTCACTACAAATAGTTGGGGTACGTACAGTTTTAATGTGACGGGCCTAACCAGCACTTACACCCACTTGTGGATTCGCCCGCGTTTTGCAAGCGGCAATGTACAAACCACCACTTTTGTACTCTTAGATTCATTGTGTATCAGCCAAACTTCTACAGTAGGCATACCCGAATTGAAGCATGAATTGAATGCGGTACTCTACCCTAATCCGGCTATTGATGGATTTCATATAGCTTTATCAAACAACCAAACTTTACAATCTGTTAGGTTGTACAATTATGCCGGAGCAATGGTAAAAGATTGGCAAAACTTGTTTTCTCCTTCTGCAGAATTAAATGTGAGTACACTAAATAACGGTGTGTATTTGGCAGAAATTACAGATACAAAAGGAAGTAGAACCACTAAAAAACTAGTCATCAGCCGTTAGCAGTTACTGGGCTGGCGGAATAACCGTTGCCTTTATGGTCAATACAATTTGCTTGGGCTCTGTATTGGCTGTAATGGTAACGGTTTTTATTTCTTCACCACGCTTACCACTGCTATCAAACTCTACATCAATATCACCCTCTTCACCCGGTTGTAGTGCTTGGCGCGGGTAACTGGGAACTGTGCAGCCACAAGAGCCAACTGCATTGGAAATGATGAGCGGATTTGTTCCTGTGTTGATAAAATGAAACTTGGTTTTAACCTTCTCTCCTGCTTTTATTTTTCCGAAATCATGCGCTGTTTTTGCAAACGAAATACTTGTACCTCCGTAAGCGGGCACCTCCCCTCCCGGTTGATTGATTTGGTCAACTGGTGGATTAGTAAATGGATTACCAGGATCAGATGGTACCGGTATAACAGGGTTTTGTGCAGTGGTTAACTTATCTACTGTTTCGATGAGTTCATGCAACTGCTTTTCTGTGCTGTTTATCTTTACAAAAAGATAGGCAGATAAAGATAGCGCCAGTACGGAAATAACGATAGGTAGTATTTTCATAAAACGTTTTTTATGGCCATAGTTCTTTAACAATGATTGATGCGTTGTGTTTATTGCCAAACTTGCTTTCTAGTTGTGTTTTCCTTTTTTGAATATCATGTTCAGCAAAATCCATACCCATGAGGTTGGTAAGAATGCGTTGAGTGACATTTGGATTATCTTCTCTATAACAAAAAGTTTCTAGCCCGGTGTTGTTCACCATTTTGCTATTAACTACCACAAACCTACCTCGGTATAGCGAATTGAGCAATTTTAACTTAATACCCGTTTGCTGAAAAGTGTAGAGCAAATTAATGTGTGCATTCGTAATCAACTCTGCCATTTTTTCAAATGGCGGGTTTTCAATCAACTCAATGTTTGGTATATTTTTTATTTCTTTTTTGAGTGCTGCAGTTGGATTTTTACCTGCAAATATGAAGCGAAATGGCAGCCCTTCAGCCACTTTCTTAACTAAAAACATAGCGGCTTGGTTGTTCTCTGCTACGCTCAAATTGCCATGATACAATATGTAAGCTCCTTTGCCGGGTTGTGAAGTCACTTCCTCGTTATTATGAAAAGCGCTTACATAACTAATCTGTTCAAAGCTTTGCCGGAGGTATTCATAATCGGCCTTGCTGATGGCAAATATTTTATCCGCACTCTTTAGTTCGTCCTCAAATTTTTTGAGCTTTTTAGACTCTTGGTCTAAATAAAATTTTATGAGATAGTTACTCTCGCTTTCTTTTAAGCTGCGGTAGTAATCCCACTCCACATTGTGCATGCGCACGGCCTTCACTTTACCTTTCAGAGCCGGGTGGTTTAAGTAAAAACAAGTATGCAATCCTTCAAACAACACCGGGTATTCATCAGCAGTTAAATTGCTGAGTAACTCATCGCTTTGCCGCGAACCAACAATGTATGGAATGCTACTATAAATGGCCTGATAAAATTTCTTGCGCGGATAATAATTCACGGTTTCACATATATCTGCCAGTTCTTTACTCTCTTCTCTGCCGTATGTAAAACAATGCAAATGAATTTTTACACCTAGTGAATGCAACGCTTTCAACTTGTAAAATACATCAATCACTCCGCCATAGTCTGGCGGGTAAGGTACGTTAAACGAAACTACGTGCAGGTGCTTATCAGAGTAATTGCTCATAAATGTTCAGTAGTTTCTTTTCTTCCTTTTGCCAGTTGTAGTGTTGCGCGCAAACCTCACAATTTTTCCGTAATCGTTCGTAAAGCATCGGTTCTGTCAATAGACGCTGAATGGCTCTTTTTATTTCTTGGGAAGTAGATGTTTTAATCATCAAAGCCACTTCAAATTTTTGATTGATTTGTTCATACTCAGGCATAGATGTACAAACTTGAGGTAACCCGGCATGTATATAGTCAAAAAACTTATTGCCCAGCGAGTAGTAATAACTCAAACCGAGTGGCTCAGAAATATGCAAACCAAGCCATGCGTCAGCAGTTATTTTTTTTAAGTCACTAGGTTTTACAAATCCCAGAAATTTCACTTTGTGCTCAACACCATACGTCACCGAAAGTTGGCGCAGCTTCTGCGAAAAATCGCCCTCTCCTGCCAAGTACAGCGGACAGTCTATCTCTTTCATGGCCTCCAGCAAATGCTCCAAGCCACGCCCCTCGTTGAGCGCACCTTGATACAACATATATTTTTCAGCGCTGTACTGCTTTTCTACTCGTGGTTCTAAAACAGGTACATTCATCACCAATTCAAAATTCCTTCTTGACTCTCGGGTAAAAATTTCTGCCAAACCGGATGACACAGTGTAGTGCGCATCAGCCATTGGTACAAATACACTCTCTATCCACTTCCATACACGCTGCACAGCGGGCCTGCGGATAACTTCGGGTACTTCGGTAAAATGTTCGTGTGCATCAAAAACAACTTTCTTTCGTTTCGTTTTTGCCGCTAAAACCACTGCAACAATGGTGTCTAAATCTACCGCGCAAAGGAGATCAAACCTCTGGGTAAGCAGATAAACAAATAAACGCAGATTATACTCTGCATAGAACAGTTTCCCTTTTCCAAAAAAACACCGCAATCGGGTTTGAGCAAAAACTTTTTCATCTATTGGAATAGAGTGGGGCAATTCTCTTCCTACCAATTCTACTTCGTAGTTAGCCGAAACCAACGAAGTACATATTTTATGCATTCGTTGATCATAAGTCAAATCGTTAGTTACAGTTAGTACAATCTTTTTCATTGGCTCAATGCCCATTCATCGTTCTGATTCTTGTAAATAAGGCCATTATCCGCCAAATAACCCATCACTAAACGAAAATCTTCGTGTTTCATTTTAGTAACCGATTCCAATCCTTTTACAGTTGTACTTTTTGCATGCAGCAAACCGGTGAGTTGCTCTACTGCTTGCTGAAAATCTACACTACTCATGTTTGCCTTTTTGCTGGCCACACATACATCGCACACACCACAATCATTTGCTATTGTCTCTCCAAAATACCTAACCAACTGGCGTGTACGGCAAATGGAGGAGGTATTGATGTATTGTTTTACTGCGGTCAGTTTATCTTCAAAATTTTGCTTGCGCTGTTGTATCCAATCGCTGTTTAACCTCAACTCATTTGCCGGTAATCGGTTTTGTAGAAAAAAAATAGTTGGCAATTCTTTTCTGGGTGTATAGTGCAATATCTGTAAACGATGCAGTGTCTGCAATTGCAATGCAAGCTCTTGATTACTAATCTTCAACCGCGCAGCTATCCCTAACTCATCTATACTTACATCATCTTCAAACACACCTTCTGCAGTGCGCAAAATAAATTTTATGAGTGGCTCTAAATTTTTGTTTTGCTGCTGAAAATGAAAGAGCGTCTCCTTGGCGGCAATCATTTTTACTTTGGTACTTCCCCTAAAATCTTCAGACAAATGGAGTACTTCATGTTGAACTAAAATCTGCAATGCCTGCAACACTGCGTATGGGGAAAACCGGTAAGCATCACAAAAAGTACCTATATCAAAAATCAATGGCCCTAACTCCGTACCATGATGCATTGCTATCCGAAAATGAGTGCACAGTTTTTCATAAACCTCGCGCACCGTTTCTACTGATGGGTATCCTTTTTCTATTTGCGCTTGCAGGTTCAATACATCAGCGGAATCAAACAGCAAAACGGCAAATGCTTTTTTTTCATCGCGGCCAGCCCTTCCTGCCTCCTGAAAATACGATTCCAAACTTTCGCAAGGGTCTAAATGTATTACCGTGCGTACATCGGGCTTATCTATACCCATGCCAAAAGCATTGGTACAGCAGATAACGCGTATTTTGTTTTTAATCCATGCTTCTTGCTTGCTATTTCGCTCCGGAGCGGTTAATCCTGCATGATAATAATCGGCACTAATGCCTTGCTTTTGTAAAAAGTTTGCGGCCTCTTTTGTTTTGCGCCTGTTGCGTACATATACTACTGATGTGCCGGGTACTTTGTGCAATATCTGTAGCATGGCCTGGTGTTTATCTGCTGATTTACGCACTACATAGCTCAGGTTACTTCGCACAAAACTCTTTTGAAAAACATTGCCCGATTTAAAGCAAAGCTTCTCTTGTATATCATTCACCACCGGTAAGGTGGCCGTTGCGGTGAGTGCAATTAAAGGTACATTTGGTAACAATGCTCGCACTTCTGCAATCTTTAGGTAAGGTGGGCGAAAATCGTAACCCCATTGCGATATACAGTGTGCTTCATCTACTGCCAGCAGAGAAACTTTCATCTTTGCCAACCGAGCACGAAACATCTCGTTGGTTAGCCGCTCTGGCGATACATACAAAAACTTGTAGCTACCGTACACGCAATTGTCTAACAAGGTATCGGTATCTCTAAGTGATAAACCGGAGTGAATAGCAGCGGCTTTAATCCCTTTTTTCTGCAAGTTTTGCACCTGATCGTTCATCAATGCAATGAGCGGAGACACCACCAAACATAAGCCATCTAAAGCAAGGGCTGGCACCTGAAAACAAATAGACTTACCACCTCCGGTAGGCAACAGCGCCAGCGTGTCCTTACTTTGCAATACAGATTGAATAATTTCTTCCTGTAACGGACGAAACTTTTCGTAGCCCCAATATTGTTTAAGTATTTGATGCGGTAATAACACTGCGCAAAAATAGACTTTGACCGATACAAAAATAGCCGGCAAAAGCCGGCTATCTAAAAACATAAAAAGATGTTTTATTAATAATTCAACTTCACAGCCGTAAGTGCCGGAAGCGAGCAATCAAATTTTGAAGCATCGGTTGATTTACCTTTACCTTTGTTGGCCAAGTCCATGTTACAAAAAGTAACGTTACCGTTGTTGCGCACACAAATGCGGTATTCTTCTTTCACCGTGCCATTGCTACCGCGATACGCAGGATTTATTTCTCCATCAAAAAGAATATCGGGCACTTTATCGCCAAAAATGGCTTCAAACAATTTGCCAAAAACCACCGTATTGTCCGGTTTGCCTGTACCGGGTGTAATACGATTGTCGTAAATACTAATGCCACCGCTGTAGGGGTCATACAAAGTATCTTTGAATGGCCTGCCTAGCGAAGTGTAACTTACCACCGCGGCAGATACAGAGTTGTTGTTGGCAATCTCGTTATTAAAAATTTCGCATTGGTTGGTGGCCATCACAATTACTCCGGTGCCGGCAGGTATCTCTGCCACTGTGGTACCTTTTACTGCAAAATTGGGCACGTTATTATTGATAAACTTATTGTTGTAAACACGGCAGCGCGAGCCATTTTTTACAGGCAAATCTGGCAAGTCAAACACCAACATTCCTCCGGTGTTGTTTTCAGAAATGTTTTCATACACATCGGCATCTATACTGTTTTCAATTTCTATACCGGCCACGTTATCGTGCACATAATTTTTGCGTACAATAATGTTTTTACTCTGGCCCACATATATACCCGCATCACTACTGCCAAATACTTCGCAATCTTCTATCAAAACTCCGTTGCAGCCCACCGGATAGGTGGCGTAAGAACCGTTCTTGGGGTCGTGCAGAGATGTCCACCCCATCTTCATTCTGCGAAAGGTTACGTTGTTGGCATCTTGCACCTTAATGCAGTCACCTTTAGCATCTAACACGGTAAAATCTTCAAACACTACTCCATCGGCTGTGGCGCGTATGCCCTCGGCACCATCTTTTTGATTTTTGAAAGAAAGTATGGTTTTGTCTTTACCCTTGCCACGTATGGTTACGTTTTTTACCCCGTCTAAAATCAGCGGACGCGATAACTGAAAACTGCCCTCCGGCAATTCAATCACCTCCCCTTCTTTGGCATTGATAAATTTTCCTTGCAGTTCTTTTTCAAACTGTTCGTTGTTGGCAGCTTGCTTTGGAGAGTTATTGCAAGAAGCCAAAAGGAGTGCAAAACCTACGATAAATGTAATGGGCTTAAACATGGGCGTTTTTTGAGTTGCGCGAATATAAACTCCTAACGTTAATTTTTTGTGCTACTCCATCACCTCTTGCTTTTGCCATTGCTTGGTTTGCTTATTCCAATAGTACCAGGGGTTGGGTTTTGTGGTAAACGACTCATTTTCGTCTTCGCTATTTTTTTGTAGTGGCTCGTTTACTGTAGAAAAAGTGATGACCGTTTTATAGCGTTGAATCCCCCCGTCCGGTTGACCGCTTATGGTTGCTAAACTCACTGCACCGTTATCATGAAACTTTAAATCTACCGAACTGTGCATGTGCATCCGCGATTGCTCCATACGGTAGGTTTCTTTGCCGTACAAATCATACAACAACACATAACTTTTTGAATTTTGCCAGGGTGTAATTTTTACAGAAACTTTTTTGTTGATGTAATAGTGATACTGGGTGTCAAGAGTAGAAATGATTGGACTTTCTTTTTTAACGATAACCTTTGTGGGCATTGTTGTTTCTTTTTTAACCGGTGCGGGGGATGATGTTTTTTGGGGTTGCGGGGCAATGTACGTTGTATCTGAAACCACTTGTACCTTATTCACAAAAACTGTATCGCGCACTATCACCACGCGCTCGTGTATGGTTTCTTTGTTCGCGGAATGATTACATCCGGCACAAGCCAAAAACAACAAGATAATAAAGGATAGATTTTTCATCGCACTGTTTTTAACGCCAACCAATTTCTTTCTTGGTTTTGGCGGGTAATGCAGCTCCGACTAACTGATGCGATATGCGTATTAACTCCAACAGCTCTTTTTTAGAAATTTTATCAGTATTGCGCACCAGCACCCACTTGTAGCGAGCCAAGTAGGGCGCTGGCTCAAATTCTGCTCGCTCACACAACTCATCAAATACTTCGGGCTTCACTTTAAAACTAGCCGATGCCGGATTTGCCTCCGTAAACGTAACGCAAAACATTTTTGCACCTACACAAAAACACAAGTCCTTCTCCCATTTTACATCTTCTGTTGCACAAGGCAACGAAAGTGCAAACTCGCGAAGCTCTTCTACGGTCATACTTTATCGTATTTGCGAAGCAGTTTCAAAACAGTTTCTAAATCTTTGGGCAATGGCGCTTCAAAATGTATGCGCAGGCCGGTATGCGGATGCACAATACTCAGCTTACAGGCATGCAGAGTAAGCCGAGCTATTGTAGGCCGCTCGGTTTCACCACTTGATTTGTAATTAGATTTGATAGAAGAAAAGTAGAACGCCTTGGTTTTAGCATATACTTCATCTACTAACAAAGGGCAACCAATATGTGCCAAGTGAACGCGAATTTGGTGGGTGCGTCCGGTTTTTATTTCCACATCCAGCAACGATGCATGACGAAACGACTCCGCAGTGTTGTATAGTGATAGTGCTGCTTTGCCTCGGGCGTGTACCAGCATGGTTCCTCGCTTGGTCATACTCTCCGCAATTGGAGCATCAATTTCGCCAGATAGTGCCTTGGGTTTGCCTTGCACAATTGCCTTGTACAACTTACCCACAGTATGTTCCTGAAATTGTAGTGAAACATGCCGGTGTGCCTCCTCTGTTTTTGCAAAAAGCACTACACCGCTCGTTTGCTTGTCTATACGATGTACCACCCAAAGGTGAGGTGTGTGTTGCAGCATCACTTCGTACAGCGATGCGGCATTTCCTTGCCGCTCGGGTATTACGGCTATGCCGGGTGGCTTGTTTACTACCAATAAAAAATCGTCTTCAAAAAGTATTTCGGGTATCTGCACGGGGCTAAACTAAAAGGGTTTGGCTGAATAGTAAGTGTGCCGCTTACAATAAGTTAGCGGTGTTTAGTTTCAGCAAATTCCTATTTTACCCTCGCGAATTGAAAGCATGAGCGGTCGCCAATACAACCCTACAGACTATCCACTGCCCTACATTATTGAAGATGTACGCAGTTGGCCTATTTCTAAACTTACAGAGCATAAGCAAGAGTTTGTAGATGAAGTAAAGCAGCGCACAAAAGCCAAGTTGTTGCAGCGCTACAAAGACACTAAATCGCTGAATGACGAACTGGCTCGTGTGCTCTACCAAGAGCGCATACGGCTTACCGAAAAACCCTGGAAAGCTGACCCCAAAGACGAGCGGCAGTTTTGGGGAGGCATCAAAAGCAAATTTTTAAAGCTGGGTGAAACAAGCAGCATAACCGAACAAGAAATTTTAGAAGAAATTATTGATCGGTATGTCAATGAAATTGTGGGTGAGTTTGATACTAATGCTTTCAACTTTGCAAAAGCCATATTGCCCCAGTTTTTTGGAAGAATATTAGCTGCTGCGCCCGGCAAATGGTTCAAGACATTTGCAGGAAATGTAAAAACCCTCCACGAAAAAATTCCGATAACCGGGGATATTGAAAAAATTCGCCATCTAGCCACCAAGGGTACCGTGGTTGTGGTGCCTACCCACTTTAGCAACATGGATTCTATTATGGTGGGCTGGCTGCTAAACGAGTTAGGGCTGCCCGCCTTTACATACGGTGCCGGGCTAAACCTGTTTAGCATTGGTTTGCTGTCTTACTTTATGAATCGCCTTGGGGCTTACAAGGTAGATAGGCGAAAGAAAAACAGCGTGTACTTAGAAACCCTTAAAAGCTATTCTACAGTAGCCCTGCAACGCGGTGCACACAGTATATTTTTTCCGGGGGGTACCCGTTCTCGCTCCGGTGCCATTGAAAAGAAACTTAAACTCGGTTTGCTGGGCACAGCCGTAGAGGCGCAAAAACTACATTACAAAAATTACAACCAGGAATTAGCGCCACGCATTTATGTAGTGCCGTGCGTTATCAACTATCATTTTGTGTTAGAAGCACCGGGCTTGGTAAACGACTACCTCAAAGAAACAGGCAAAGAAAAATTTCTGAAAGAAAACGATGAGTACTCTACTTCCATTAAGCTCGTTCGCTTTATCTACAAATTCATATCGGCCTCCTCATCGCTCTCCGTGTCGTTTGGCGAAGTGATGGATGTGCTGGGCAATGAGGTAGATGCCGAAGGTAACAGCTACAACCACCTTGGGCAGCAGATTAACGTGAAGAACTACTTTATGACCAATGGTGAGCTAAAAGATGATGAACAGCGCGATGCCGAATACACCCGCATATTGGGCGAGCGAATTGTAGATAACTACCACCGCTACAATGTGGTACTTACCAGCCATTTGGTTTGCTACACCGTGTTTGAACTTTTGAAAAAGAAGTACAAAGGCGTTGACTTGTTTACCCTGCTCCGTACCCCTTCCGAAGACATCAGTTTACCTTACGATGAAGTAGCAGAAACCATCAGCACGCTCAAAGAAAAACTAAAACTAATGTACGATGCCGGAGAGGTGATAACATCCCCCGAACTCCGCTGGAACGTAGATAAAATTATTGACCACGGCATGCGCAACATCAACATGTACCACACGGCTTCTCCAATTACAAAAAACAACAACACCATCGGCAGCGAAGACCTCCGGCTATTGTACTACTACCACAACCGTTTAGATGGCTATGGCTTAGAGAAATGGCTATAGTGTAACAACTATACCCCCACTCGCGTACAAGTGGTACGGCAAAGTGTATTTGCCCTACTATTTATTGACATAAACCTACTGCTATGCGTAAACTATTTACGTATTTGATACTGACCGCCTGTATTTTGGTATCGGGGTCATTTATCACCCTGCCCGAAGATGACAACGGCCACTATAAAAACACCGGCTACTTTTTTGCTATACTCAATGGCAATATGTTTGAAATGCGCGATGATGATAAATACCGGGCAGAGCTAGTCAACAAGACCGGCACCATGAAAAACAACAGTACAGGGGAGTTGAACCGGGTGGCTACATCGCTCATATTTTATGGCAACAACTTTATTGGCGATGATGGTAAACCATTTACCGAAAACATAGACTTTGAATACTCATTTGAAAATGGTGCCTTAGGCGAACCCAACGACCTCAAAATTGAAATCCATTACGATAAAAACGACTACTACCACGAACCCAATCAAACCAAATTCAGAGTTACTAAAATTGAGTGGACACCAGACCGCAGAGCATTTTACCTAAGTGCAGACTTTGATTGTAAAATGCGCAAGTGGGGTTTTCCGCGCGAAAGCATGCCCATAGTTCGGCTTAAAGGCCGTATGGTAAACGTAGAGGTTACTGTGCCTGCCTGGATAAAACTCAAAGACCCGGGCATTGTAGCCGGCAACTAATTACAGCTCATTTCAATAATTTGTAAAGTAGATATGCCACAAAGGGCTTAATATTGCGCTTTAATAATGTGTGCAATGATTTTACCCATCGTAGCTTATGGCGATAGCATTTTAAGAAAAACCGCTGACGAAATATCGGCCGACTCAGTTGAACTCCAACAGTTGATAGACGACATGTTTGAGACCATGGAAGCCAGCAGAGGTGTAGGTTTGGCAGCACCGCAAATCAACAAAGCCATACGCTTGTTCATCATTGACTCCTCCAGAATGTACGATGACGATGATGCCGACAAAGCCGATGCCACCCGCGAGGTTTTTATCAATGCCAAAATACTGGAAGAAGACGGAAAATCCTGGACTTATGAAGAGGGCTGCCTGAGCATACCCGGCATTCGCGAAGATGTGGCACGCAAGCCACAAATCAAGATAGAATACTTAGACCGCAAGTTCAAAAAACATACAAAATCGTTTAGCGGGCTTACCGCCCGGGTTATACAGCACGAATACGACCATATTGAAGGCAAGCTTTTCATAGACCATATTTCGCCCCTGCGCAGAAGTTTGCTAAAGCGAAAATTGGATAACATTACCAAAGGCATTACCAATGCCGATTACAAGATGCGC
Source organism: Chitinophagales bacterium (assembly GCA_016787045.1). Lineage (GTDB taxonomy): Bacteria > Bacteroidota > Bacteroidia > Chitinophagales > LD1 > Bog-950. The sequence goes on along the minus strand of JAEUVA010000031.1, from coordinate 66,302 downwards.
TTCCCTAAGCGGTAGATATTTCCGCACACCGATTTAAAATAGTTTTGGTGTGTTGCATATTTTTCTACTATTGCACCAATGCCGCAAGGCACCGCACACACTCAACCACAAAAAATGGCTCGTAAAAAAATTCAGTTAGAGTATATTATCCGCTCCTCTCCTTCTATTTTGTTTGAATTTGTAACCCAAACCAGCAATCTCGCTCAGTGGTTTTCTGACTACTGCGATGCCGAAAACGATATTTTCATTTTTGGTTGGAATGGTTCTTTTCAGCGCGCCAAACAATTAGAATGGGTAGAAGATGACTATGTAAAATACCACTGGGAAGATAGCCCTAAAGATGAGTTCTTTTCATTTAGAGTGTACAAATCCGAAATCAGCAATGAAACCATACTGGAAGTAATCGATTTTGCTGATGCAAAAGAAGTGAAAGAACAGACCTTCTTGTGGGATAAACAAATTGAAGACCTGAAACACGCCATAGGCGCATAATCATTTACTTGTGTTACAATTGCCGGAGTATTTTAGCGTTTAGCACCGGTAAATGAAAAAGTTAGATCAACTCATTCTCAAAAATTTTATTGGCCCGTTCATCCTCACTTTTTGCATAGCGCAATTTGTGTTAGTGATGCAGTTTTTGTGGAAATACATTGACGATTTAGTAGGCAAAGGGTTAAGCAACGGTGTGTTACTTGAATTGCTCCTTTACGCCTCTGCACGTTTAGTGCCCATGGCGCTACCATTGGCGGTACTGCTCGCATCAATAATGACCTTAGGCGCACTGGGCGAAAACTATGAACTCACGGCCATTAAATCATCCGGGGTATCGCTATTGCGCTTTATGAGGGCACTCACGCTCACTGCTATAGGCATTGGCGTGTTTGCATTTGTTTTTTCTAACTACATGTTACCCAAAGCCAACCTCAAGTACGGTGCTCTACTGTATGATATCCGCCACCAAAAACCCACAGTGGCCATCAAGCCCGGCATTTTTTTTAAGGATATAGAAAACTTCTACATCAAAGCCGAAAGCAAGGATGATGAAACCAATACGCTATTTAACATCACCGTATATGACCACAGTAGTGGCCGCGGAAACGACCATGTAATTATTGCTGAAAAGGGGGTGATGATACAAGATGAAGAAGCCCTCTCGCTAACCATGCGCTTAGAAAACGGACGGCAATACCGCGAAGTAGAACCTAAAGATGCTAAAGAAAACAATCACGAACTGGTTTATACACAATTCAAAACCTGGGAGAAGCGTTTTGACCTCTCTGACTTTCAGTTGAGCCGCACCGATGAAAACTTTTTTAAAGATTTAAAGCAAATGCTCAACCTCAACCAATTGTTGAGCGAAATGGATACCCTGAATAATGATAAAGTAAAACTTGGAGAGTCGTTTGCCAGCTACATAGTGCCGTACTACAACATCCGTAAATATGAAAAAGACAGCGCTACCGTTAAAACACCTGTTGACTACAGCGATACCGGATTACTGGCATCGCTGGCGGCTTTTGACCTTACCTCGCGGGTGCAAGTAGTAGAGCGCGCCATGAACAAAGCGCGAAACATTAAAAACTATGCCGATGTATCGGCCAAACAAATACACTACAAAAACCGCGAGATAACCGAACACATGATAGAGGTGTATCGCAAATTCACTTTATCGGTGGCCTGTGTGGTGCTGTACTTTATTGGCGCACCACTTGGCTCCATTATTCGCAAAGGTGGTTTGGGTTGGCCGCTGTTTTACTCGGTACTGTTCTTCATGCTCTACCACGTTACCTCCATAATTGGTGAAAAGCTGGCAGAAAACGATGTGTTAAGTGCCTTTAGCGGCATGTGGCTTTCTACATTTTTGTTGCTCCCGCTTGGTATTTTGTTAACGGTTAAAGCGTCTGCCGATTCTCGCTTTTTTGCCATAGATTACTACCGCAATAACCTGCGCAGATTTTTTGGCAAGTCGTTTACCTCACTATCAGTTTCGCGGTAGATTCTGCACCAGTACTTAGGGCTTTTACATACAAAACATAAACACCGCCTGCTTGTGTAGCAAGGTTGATGTAGGTAACCGTGTTGTTGCAGTATGTTTCATTCACCAATTGGCCTACTTGATTATACACCCGCAGTAACTTCTCTCCTGCCACATCGGCATTTATCACAAAAACATCTGTAGATGGGTTGGGATAAACCGCAACAGCAAAAGTTTCGTTCTCTAATCCACTTGCTTGTATGCAAAATGGATACGAAACCGAGGTACCAAACTGCGGATCACTTAGCTCGGCATATACCGGAGAGCCGCCAAGTCCGGTCAACTTAAAAGTACCGGTAGTTTGTCCATCATCCATCCCATCATCATAAGAATCAAAGAAGGTGAGTGTGTAACAACCCGGAGCTAGGCACACATTTTCGTTATATACCTTGCCACCGGTAAACTCTACATAAGGCCCTCCTAATGATACTACTGCATTAGATGAGTTAGTAATTTGCCAAGTGGTTTCATCGCCATACGTATCGGTTTTGATATACAAATTGAGGTTGCTTGTACCTACTGTAAAGTTTTGTTGTGCTACATCGTTAGCCGTATTGCCATCTGAGGTGTTGTTGGGTGATGCCGTTTCAAACGAAATACTGTGCTGCCCTGTACTTAAGGAAACTACCGGCAAACTTACCGTAGTGCTACCTCCTGAAGACAAATTGCCGTTCCATACATATTGAAAAACATTACCATCAATCGTGTAGTTGATTGTAACTGTTGTAAGGGTGTTACTGCCAAAGTTTTTCAATGTGATGGAAGGTGCAAAAGATGTGGTACAAACAACAGTTAATGGAGAAAGAATAGCTGATATGCCCGCATCATTAGCCACTAAACTACCACAAGGAAAATTAGTACCGCCTATAGAAACCGCTCCAGTGTTATCCGGATCAAGCCAGGGTTTTAATCTGCGGTTGTTGGCGGTGCCGTTGGCCGTCCAATGTTTATTGACCTTACCAAACTGATCGGGATTGTTAGGAGTGTTGCAGTACGAATCGCCACCGGTGAGTGTGCCTACTATTTCTCCGTTTTGATTAAACAAGGGTGAACCGGATGAACCCGGTTCAGTAACTCCGTGCCCATTGGTAGTAGCCACCCATTGCACATCCCAATGAGAGCCACTCATGCTTCCCCACGCTGTAGAAGTTGCGGTGCTTGAGTAAGTAGATATTTTTTTAATGTCTCCATCGGGGTGGTGGATGCAAACTCCCGATGATGGAGCTGTAGCCCCATTATTCCAACCGGCATAATACACATTGTAATTACTCGGGGGTGTACCAGATAACTGCAACAACACAAAATCTGAACCGGATGCCCCACCGTTATCGTTACTATCTGCAATTTTGGTGCAGCCGTTCACCGTTTTGTTTGTGGGGCCCGATGTGCCGTTGCACAAACTTGACTCATAGCCAAAGTAGAAAATGTACTGCGCATATTGCGCTGTGGTTGTTCCTTCGGTGCAGTGTTGTGCGGAGAGAAAGTAAGGTGTACAATCTTGCTTTTGATTATTAACTAAAGCCCCTGTGCAAAAGCCCTGACCTTGGCTGCTGGCCACTACAATTCGGGCTACACTTCGTTTCTGATCTTGCCAGTTATTGGCCTCACTGCACGCTACATTTACTTCGCAACTGCCGGATGCTGCTGATTGGCTTCCATTTTTGTAGAGCCACTCCATCCAACGGTACGCATACCCAATTTCTGTAATTTCTAAAATGCCCTTTCCGGTTTGTGAGTATGGTTCAAAATATTCTATCACTGCATTTTCGCCCACCACAATACCTGCATTAAAAGGTGTGGGTTGTGGTGTGTTGCTATTGGAGTATGCGCCCAAAACTTGCCGCTTATCAGGTGAATACACATGAAGGGTAGCGCCCTGTGGTAAATACAATTTGTTGAACAACAACACTAATCCTTTAGCTCCGGAAGCCGAGAGTTGTATGCGATACAAATATCCTTCATGAGTGGTTTCTTTTAAAAAAGTGTTGTTGTTCAAACTTATATTACAAGCTACGTTTCTGGAGAATAGAGGTAAGTGACCTTTTACTTCTTGTAACCCATCCAATACAGTTACATCTTGCATATTTAGTTTTGGCAAAGTAATAATCGGCACCTCAATATTCGCACCATATAACCCACTCCGCATTCGTACGTTTTCATCATATTGCGAATAGGTGAACAAAACATTTAACAATAAACCACAAATGGCAATGTAGCGTGCATAAAAATTCATAACAGAAACCATACAGGTATTTGAAAATAGATTCTTTTGAATTCACAAGAGTTGCAATAAATAATCAAACCGCCAATTCTGCGTTGAACAATTATGAATACTGAACAACCCGTGCCTACCCGCTCACCGTTTTGGAAACGGCTGCTGAAATGGAGTACGGGTTTTGTATTGAGTATAGCCCTGCTATTGCTGGTTGCCGGTTTTGTTCTGCAGTCCAAGATAGAAAGCATAGTTATTAATGAAATTAACAGTCACATCACTGTGCCGGTTAAGGTCAATGGCGGCATTACCTTTTCGCTCATCAAGCACTTTCCGTATGCATCGGTTACTTTCAAAAATGTGGTGATAGAAGATAAACTACAGCCCGGCAAAAAGCTACTTACCACAGCCGAGTTTTCTATGCTGTTTAACCTGTACAGCATTTTTAAACCGCCATTAGAGTTTAGCAAAATGGATGTGCGCAATGGCGAGTTAAATCTCTACACCGATGTACAAGGCAACAGCAACTACGATATTTTTAAAAAGGCAGATGATAGCGCGGGTTCTTTTGCCATACAATTGCGCAAGGCACAACTCAAAAACATTTCGTTTAGCATTGCCAATCGGCACCAAGATTTTGAAGCCAACGCTTCAGTAAAGCGGCTGTTACTTTCCGGCAATTTTAGCGATAGCGAATATGATGTAACCTCTGACGCAGAACTACTGCTCAAAAGATTACAGATAAACGGAGAACAAATAGCACTTAACAAAACGGTTAAAGCAGACATGGTGTTTAACACCAACCAACAAAGCAAGCAATACACTTTCAAAAGTGGGCATGTATTGATAGAAGGCAATCGATTCTCCATCAGCGGTTTTTTGAAGCAACTCAAAAAGAGTAGTGAAATCAATTTAACCATGCAGTGCGAAGGACAAGACATCCATTCGCTGCTGGGGCTACTGCCAGAAAAAATTCGGAATACTTTTTCGGGGGCAGAAGGGCACGGCAACTACACCGTTAATGCTATGGTAAGAGGAATGCTTAGCAAAACTGATGCACCAAAAATTGAGGCAGAATTGAAACTAAAAGACAGTGAACTAAAGTTGGGCGCTTACAACAAACTGCTGCAAAAAGTACATGCCACAGCCCAATATTCGATCAATGAAAAAGGGGCCGATAAACTCACCATCAGCAATTTTTCATGCACACTCAACAACCTGCCGTTTAGCTTTCAGTTGGTTTTAGAAAACTTAGCCAACCCCACATTTGATTTTCGTGCCAATGGCACATTGCACTTAGAAGAACTCAACACCATAGTACCCGATAGCATTGTGCGCGATTTGGGCGGAACCATCCTATTTAAAAACTTTCACCTGCAAGGTAAAAAAGCAGATTTTGCAGATGCCGAAAACTCCACATTGAACGGCAGCGGAGAGTTTGTATTGAACGAAGTAGAGGCACAACAAAATGGCATTACGTATGGCAACATCAACGGTGTGTTGAAGTACGAAAACAAACTGATTGACGCCACCAACTTTACGTTAAACTTTTTGAGTACCGACTTTTCGTTTACAGGCACTATTGAAAATTTATTTCCATACATATACAACCTCAGCGAAAAGCGAAAAGCAAACGATGTTACGCTAACGGTTAACGGATTAGTAAAAACTAAAACATTTAACCTGTCTGGCATATTAGAGGCCTACGACAAAAAGAACCGGCCCAACTCTACCGCAAAAGAAAAGCTAAACATACGAGAAGTGTTTGCCATGAAAGGTAACCTGCTGGTGCAAATGCAGCATTTCATTTTTCGCAAAATGGAGTTTGATGACTTGTATGCCGATTTGCAATTGAGCGAAGGCATTATCCGCATCAATGGACTGCAAGCTAAAGCGATGAAAGGGCAAGTGAAAACACGGGGCATGGTCAGCTTTACCAAACAAGATGAATTGGTAATGAACTGTGATGTAACGGCTGTGAATATGGATGTACCCACCATCTTTCGGCAGTGCGAAAACTTTGGCCAAAACACATTAACAGATAAAAATCTAAATGGCTCTGTTTCGCTCAATGTGTCTTTCAATACTACCTGGAAAAACTACAAGGAGGTGGACCCTGCTTCTATAAATGCCTTAGTGGACTTCACCATTAAAAATGGTGAACTCATCAACTTTGAACCCATTTACAAAGCATCAAAATTTATCAATATAGATGAGTTGCAACGTATTAAGTTTTCGGAGTTGAGCAACACCATCCGCATTAGCGAGCAGCGGTTTGATATTCCGGAGTTTGAAATCAAATCTTCTGCTTTGAACCTTATGCTCTTTGGCAAACACTACTTCAATAACACCATAGATTATCATTTCAAAATAAATCTGCACAAAGTACTGGCACAAAAATTTAACCGCAAATTGCGCAATGATATTGAGTACATGGAAGCCGACCCCTACGAAGGGCTAAACATTTACCTGAGCATGACCGGGCCTATTGATAATCCGGACATCAAATACGACAAGGCAAGCACTCGCAAAAAAATTCAGGAAGATTTTAAGAAAGAAAAAGATGTGCTTAAAAACTTGCTTCAAAACCGCCCTGAACCCAGCAACCCTGAAGAAAAAATTAGAGAAGAAAAATATTTTGATGTAAAAGAAACTCCACAGTTTATTGATTTTGAAGAGCCGAATTAGTGCAATGGCTTTTTACAAAAAATTACAGCAGGTATTGTGTTTAGGTTTCTATTTTAGCTAAACGGCTCATGGATATATACACCCGAAAATCTAACCTCAAATTAGCGCTGCTCATTACCGGGCTGGTGATTGGCGCAGCTACGGTGCTGTACACCAACCATTTGGCCAGCAAGTTGGCTAACGAAGAAAAATACAAAGCCAACTTGTGGGCACAGGCCATTGCCCGCAAAGCAAAGTTGGTACGCTACACTAAAGAACTTTTTACAAAACTGGCTGCCGAAGAGCGCCAAAAGGTAAATGTGTATGCACAAAGCACTAAGTTTATTCTTACTGTAAACGATAACGATGTTCTCAATTTCTTTAATGATATTGTAACCTCCAACAACGATATACCCGCCATACTTACCGATGACAAAGGCAATATACAAGGTGCGCGAAATATTGAGTTGCCCAAACATGTAAACCAGTTTAACCAATTACCTGCCGAACTGCTGCACGAGTTTTCTATGTACCAGCCCATATTGGTAGATTACAAGTTTAGCATCAGCAAAATTTATTACAAAGATTCTAACCTGTTTACCAAACTCAAACAAACGCTCAGCGATTTGGTAGAAACATTCATTAGCGAAGTAGTTCTCAACACGGCCAGCGCTCCGGTTATTCTCACCGATGAAAAAATGAATGTGCTGGATTACGGCAACATAGACAGTGCGGCAATTTCTACCACCGAAAAGGCCCTGCTGCTTATCAAAGACATGCAGAGCAAGCATGACCCTATAGTGGCCGATTTAGGAGAAGGGGTAAAACGGTACATCTATTACGATGACTCTACCACCCTCAAACAACTGCGGCTCTTTCCGTTCATACAGTTAGGCATTTTTGCCGTGTTTTTACTCATTGCTTATTTGGCTTTTAGCAATGCCCGCAGAGCAGAGCAAAACTTAGTTTGGGTAGGCATGGCTAAAGAAACTGCACACCAGTTAGGCACGCCCATCTCCTCGTTAGAGGGGTGGATAGAATACCTGCGCGATACCGAGTCGCTGCGCGGAAACGAAAACATTATTAAAGAGTTAGAAAGCGATGTAAAGCGACTCACCTTGGTGGCCGACCGGTTTTCAAAAATTGGCTCTGTGCCTAAGTTAACGCCAACCGATGTAAAAACCACATTAGAAAGAAACGTAGATTACATGCGTAAGCGCACCAGCGCCAAAGTGCAATTTAACCTCCAATGTATGGAGGGTTTATCGTTCAATATTAACGAACAACTTTTTGACTGGGTGCTGGAAAACCTGATCAAAAACGCTTTAGATGCCATGGATGGTGAAGGTGCTATTTCCGTAGAAGCACACCCCGATGGCGACCAAATTGCCATTGACGTGGCCGATAGCGGAAAGGGAATCCCTAAAAATAAGTTTGAGACCATATTTGAACCCGGCTACAGCACCAAACGCAGGGGCTGGGGGCTGGGGCTTTCGCTCACCCGCAGAATTGTGCAGGAATACCACAACGGTAAAATTTTTGTAAAAAGCAGCGAACCCGGCAAAGGCACTACATTTAGAATTTTGTTGCCGGCAGCATAGGTCATTGTTCATATTCAATGATGGTTTACAGATAACCTCATCCTCTGTTACATTGCGTGGGCAACCACAAACCCCAAACTACACCCCCCAAAACATCCTCCGCATTTGCTAATGCAGCCGCGAGGGTTATTTTTGCCACCCCTAAATAGAAAAGAACAACCGTATGACATTATCTGAAATTGTAGCCGTAACCAACTTACCCGGACTTTACAAAGTAGCCGCTCGCAGAAACGATGGTTTGATTGCCACCTCACTTATAGATGGTAAAACACAATTTATCCCCGGTCGCACACACATGTTTACCCAGTTAGATAACATTACCATGTACACCACCGGTGAGCCGGTTGCCTTAAAAGAGGTGTTTGCTTCCATCAAAAAAAATGAAGCCAAAACAGCTGTACCCGATGGTAAAGATGATGCGGCACTCAAGCAGTGGTTAGAAGTAGTACTGCCCAACTACGATAAAGAAAAAGTGTACGCCAGCGACATTAAAAAATTGGCCAAGTGGTACACCTTGCTCAATAATAAAAACCTGATTGAAGAACTAATTGCCGATAAACCCGAAGGAGAGCAAGAAGAAAAATCTGCCGAGACTACCGAAGTAAAAAAAGAGAGCAAGCCCAAAACAGAGAAAAAACCTAAGGTACAAAAAGATACTTCGGCTAAAGCCAGTACCAAGCCGGCACCAGCCGCTAAAAAAATTACCACTCCGCGCAAAGCACAATAATATTTGCCCTATGCAGAGTATAAGCAGCATTGAACTACCTACCCGAAAAGCACGAACATATATCAGCGAAAATTTTGACCCCGGAAATTGGGAACAAATTGAGCCGTACATGCACGAACTGCTACAAAGGCCGCTAAACAGTTTAACGGAATTAGAGCAATGGCTCAAAGACCAAAGCGAGTTAGATGCCGCAATCAGCGAATACAGCCGCTGGGCCTATGTACGCACTACCGTAGATACTACCGATGAAAAATCCAAATCAGCTTTGGTACATCTTTACGGGCAAATAGCACCACAGCTGGCTCCGCTAGACCAGCAACTAAAACAAAAGCTGATAGATTGCCCATACACCGCCCAATTAGACGCCAATCTGTATGGCATCACTATCCGTGGAATCAAAAACAGCATAGCGCTCTATAGAGAAAAAAATGTGCCGCTCATCAGCGAATTACAAATCAAACAAAGCGGCTTTGATGCCCTTACCGGAGCGCAATCTATACAGCACAATGGCACAGAACTAACACTTTTGCAAGCCGCACTTCTGCTCAAAGATAACGACCGCCAACTGCGCGAAAATATCTATGTAGCTATGGCCGAACGCAGAGCCAAAGATGCTGATGCGTTAGACACTTTACTGACCGAACTCATTCAACTGCGCCATCAAATTGCCCTCAATGCCGGTTTCAAAAACTATGTAGAATACCGTTTTGCCGAGTTGGGTCGCTTTGATTATACTAAAGCAGATTGCGAGGTGTTTCACCAATCTGTGCAAGAGGTGGTAGTGCCACTGCTTGACAAATTTGCAGAGCAGCGCAAAGCAGAACTTGGCGTAGAACAACTTTTTCCGTGGGATGTGGATGTGGACACCAGTGGCAAACCTGCACTTCAACCCAGCAGCAGCAGCCACGATTTGATTGAAAAAACAATTGCCTGCTTCAACCAACTGGATCCCTACTTTGGCGAGCGCATAGAAATTATGCGCCAAATGAATTATCTGGATTTAGAAACACGGCTCAACAAAGGTGCCGGTGGCTATAACATGACTATGCCCGAAATAGGTGTGCCATTTATCTTTATGAATTCTGCCAATGGCGAGCATGACCTTATCACTATTGTTCACGAAGGCGGGCATGCCATACACACCTTCCTTGCCCATCAGTTACCGCTCAATGCATTTAAAGATGCTCCGAGCGAAATTGCCGAAGTAGCTTCTATGGCTATGGAACTAATGACCATGCAGCATTGGGATATTTACTATGGTAATGCCGATGATGCACAACGGGCCAAAGAAAACCACCTCAAGTACATTCTTAATGTATTAGCCAAAACCTGCCTGGGCGATAGTTTCCAGTATTGGCTTTACGAAAACCCCAACCACACTGTGCAAGAACGCAGAGCTAAGTGGACAGAGTTGTACAGCAAATTCACGGCAAAGACATACGACTGGAGCACCCAACAGCTATCGTTAGAAACCGGCTACCAGCGCATATTGCACTTCTACATTGTTCCGCTTTACTACATAGAGTATGCCTTTGCCGAGCTTGGCGCATTAGCCATTTGGAAAAACTACCGCACGAACCCTAAAAAAGCAGTAGAAGACTACAAAAAAGCGCTCAGCTTGGGTTATACCAAACCTATTCCGGAGTTCTACAAAACTGCCGGTGCAGAATTTAACTTTAGCAAAACTTATGTGCAGCAATTGGTTTCTTTTGTAGAAACCGAGTTGAATAAGTAAGCATTGTTTTGTTAGTTAGCACAAAACTAACCCATGAACAAAGCCAGAATTTTTCTAATCCTTTTATTGGTAGCTGTGGCTATTGCCGGTGCTTCGTACTTCGCTTTAATGAAAGGCGTAAACATGATGCGCGATGGCTTAGTAGCCAATTATCCGGTGGTAAAATATGTGGTGGCCGGTGCTTTAGTAGAAGTGGACAGCACGCTTGATGCCACTATCAGTAAAACAGAGCACCCCGATTTGTACAACGCCTTGTGCAATGGCTGTAAGCAAGAGCAGTTGCAAATTTCGGCTCCCTATTATGCCCGTTACGAAATTGGAATGAACACGCGCTACTTTCGCATTATCAGAGATAAAAACACCGTAGAGGTATGGCTCCCCGAACCTACATTGGCGTATTGTGAGCTAAAGTTTGATCAAATGAAAGTGAATGGCGCCTCCCCTAACATTCAAAACTTTGCGGTGTTTAGAAAAACAATGTATGAGCATTTTTTAGCCACTATCACCAAACACAAAGCCAACATGGCTGCCGCCAGAAAAAATGTAGCCAAAGCGCTCATCTTCTATTTTGTGCCTTACAAACTTGACCTTAAACTATACATCGGCAACCAACTGCAAACCCTGCCGGAGGTGCCGGGGGTAACCAAAGATATTGACAGCTATATCAAAGAAAACTTTGGTCAACAAAATGATTGAGTTAACAAACCACCTCTTAAAATCTGTCAAATTTTTACGATGTGCAATTTTATTGCAACTTTGGCACGCCCATTGAAAAACAGGCATTACTAAAACAAAATACCATGCAAAAAACAAGTTTACTCAGTCTATTGCTCTCGCTATTTGTAGCCACAGCCATTGCTCAACCTATTGGCCACCTTACAGTGTTTTCGGAAGATGGCGACAAATTCTTTTTAGTGCTTAATGGCGAGCGCCAAAACAATGCCGGCCAAACCAACATCCGGGTAGAAGACCTCAACCAACCACAATACAGCGCCAAAATTATTTTTGAAGACCAGTCACTTGGAGAAATCACCAAGAACCTTTTTATCTCTGATGCCGATGGACAGTTGATGGATGTAACCTACAAAGTAAAGCGCGACAAAAACACCGGCAAACCTAAAATTGGCACCCTTCCGTTTTCGGCAGTACCGGTACGCCAGGGGTTTATTGCACCGGCCAACACACACGTAGTACACTGGGGTGCACCTGTACCTCCGCAACAAACCACTGTAGTAGTTACCGAGCCGGTACGCGGCAACGTAACCCAAACCACCACTACCACTACTACCACAGGCACCGGCAATACCGTTGGCGCTAACGTAAACATAGGTGGTGTAAACATGGGTGTAACCATTACCGACCCACTGCTCAACACTAACGTAACTACCACACACACCACCACTACTACCACTACTAACGGTGGTACCACCCGCCCGGTTCCCACCCCTGCTCCGGTAGGTTGCACCAATGCATACGCCATGAGCAGCGGTAACTTTAGCAGTGCTTTAGCCACCGTTAAAAATCAGGGATTTGATGAAACCCGCCTCAAAACGGCCAAACAAATTGCACAGAGCAATTGCCTCAACACCTCGCAAATTGCAGAGATATGCAATGTATTTGGGTTTGAAGAAACCAAACTCAGCTTTGCCAAATTTGCGTATGACTACTGCACAGAGCCCAACAACTATTTCAAACTAAATAATGTATTCAGTTTTAGCTCAAGCAGCGAAGATTTAAGCGACTACGTATCTGGCAGAGCACGATAAAACAACACTACCACAGAAGGGTTGCCTACAGCAACCCTTCTTTATTTGAATACCATGCGAGCAAAAGCAATATTTTTAGGAATAACCTTAGTGTGGGTTACGGTAAGTGTTGCTGCACAAACCGCTACGTACCATCCTTGCTTTTTGATGGATAGTACCGATAAGCATTTGGCCTTTATCCAGCAAAATGTAAAAAAGGTATTTAACGATACTATGGACTGCCGGCAGCAACTGCTGACTAACGTAGCTAAGTTGTATAATGAAACAAAAAACAAAAAGTACTTAGATGCCCTGCTCAACATCCGTGCGGTGGGTGGAGATTTGGTGAGCGGCTTATACCCCGATGCTGTTTTGGTTATTGCGCAAAACAGCTTTGGTTCTTTTTTAAATGACCTATACATGGCGAGGGGGAAGTACTACTCTCTGGAAAAAGAGTTAATAGTGTGTATGAATATGATAGTAGAAGGGCGGCCGCTTCGCCAAAAGTACATGGGCTTGCTTAACGTAGAAATCAGCAAAGCAAAAGACAAGAAAGACACCTACAAAACGGCTTATCTGGAAAAGCTGAAAACCAAAATTGAAGAAGAAAAGTATTAACCCACAATGGCTTTAATGCCCGGTAATTCTTTGCCTTCAAAATACTCTAACATAGCACCGCCACCGGTAGATACGTAGCTCACTTGAGCGGCCAAACCAAACTGATTAACTGCGGCTACAGAATCGCCACCACCTACTAAGCTAAATGCTCCATTGGCTGTGGCCTTAGCCACCGCCTGTGCAATGGCTTTGGTGCCTTGCTGAAAGTTGGGCATTTCAAACACGCCCATGGGGCCATTCCAAAGTATGGTTTTAGATGCCAGTATCACTTCTGTAAAATCATAAATGGCTTTAGGTGCTATGTCTAAGCCCATCCAGCCCTGTGGTATGCCGTTGCTCTCTGAGGTGGTAATGGTGGCATCGTTGGCAAACTTATCGGCTATTACCGAATCTATAGGCAGCAATATCTTAACCCCTTTGGCTGCAGCGCGTGCCAGTAACTCTTTGGCTAAATCCAGTTTATCGTCTTCGCAAAGCGAACTGCCAATAACCCCACCTTGCGCCTTAAAAAAGGTATAAGCCATGCCACCACCTATAATGATGTAGTTGGCTACATGGAGCAGGTTTTCTATAATCAAAATTTTATCGCTCACTTTTGCACCACCCAATATGGCAGTGAGTGGCCGCTCTGCTTTGGTCAATACTTTTTGTGCGTTTTCTACTTCGGCTTTCATCAGGTAGCCAAACACTTTTTGGCCGGGCTCAAAGTAGTTGGCTATAATAGTAGTAGAAGCATGTGCGCGGTGCGCGGTACCAAAAGCATCGTTTACATACACATGGCCATGCTTGCTCAGTTTTTCGGCAAAGCCGGTATCGCCTTTTTCTTCTTCTTTGTAAAAACGAAGGTTTTCTAACAGCAATACCTCACCATTTTGCAGGTTGGCCGATAACCCAAACGCTTCCTCACTCACGCAATCGGTGGCAAACTTCACTTCAATACCCAATAAGCCATTGAGAGCAGATAGCACATTTATTAGTGTGTGTTTTTCGTAGTCCACTGTGCCATCCTCTTTCAGTTTTTTGAGTGGGCGGCCCAGGTGGCTCATGAGTACCACACTACCGCCATCTTTCAAAATTTTTTGGATAGTGGGCAGCGCGCCACGCAGGCGGGTATCATCGGTTACGGCTAATGTTTTTTTATCTAAAGGCACGTTAAAATCTACACGGATAATGGCACGCTTGCCGGCAAAGTTAATTTGCTCTATAGTAGGTAAACTCATGGCTTGGTTTTGGCGGGCGAAAATAATGGGGTTTGCGAAAACACACCCGTTATGAACAAACGATTTTTTGTGTGTTCAATGCAGAAAAAACTTGAAACGCATTTCGGGGGCACCTGCAAAACTTCCGGTGCGGGCGAAACGCATTTCGGGCGCACCTGCAAAAGTTCCGGTGTGGGCGAAACGCATTTCGGGCGCATCTGCAAAAGTTCCGGTGTGGGCGAAACACATTTCGGGCGCATCTGCAAAAGTTCCGGTGTGGGCGAAACGCATTTCGGGCGTACCTGCAAAACTTGCTGTGCGTGGTTTTAGTTGTTTTTTTTTAGCCGGCTTTAATTGTTGATTTCTGCGGCAGTTGTTTCGGCCACGCTCACTACCGGTTTTGCAGAACTATAGAATTGACTGTACCATTTCCGCATTTGCATAATGGGGCCATCGCCCTTTACCAATAGTGGTTTAAGGGCGTAGTTTTTGCGCTCCCAAATGGCCATATCATCATGAAACTGGGCGGCTGCCTCGCCCAGTAAATATTTTATGGATAATGGGAATGTCCACTTAGGGGCGTACACGTAGTCTTCCATTTTAACTTTAAGGTGGCCCATGGGGGTAAATGTTTTTATCAAAAGCATTTGACCAATTTTGGTAGTGAACCTAAACACCAAAAATCCGGGGCCATAAAACGTAACCACGGCATTGCCACCGGCATGGGGTATTTCTTTTCTGCTTTTTTTCCAAACCAAATCTGCCTGGTCGGTAAACGATGCCGTGTGGCCTTCTTCTCCCTCGCCAAACACTATGCTCACGGTGTGTTTCACATCTACAAATTTATTGGCCACGGGCACGGTAAGTAAATTGTGTACGTAGTGAAAGTGCGCAAAGTCGGCACCATTCTCCGCAAAATCTTGCAGGTGAATGCGCAGTATATCTGATGATTTTGAATGATACTTGTACTCGCTCAGTTCTTGTATATAGCCCTCGGTACTCCACGATGGTGGCTCGTTTTGGGCATGGTACCAAACCAATATCAAACCCCAGTTTTCTTTCACTAACCACGATTTGGTAACTGCCTGCACCGGCACTTTATCGGTATAAGGAATATGTGCACACTTACCATCGGCACTAAACTCCCAGGCATGAAACGGGCACACCAAATGGTTCCCCTTTACACAGCCACCGGCCAGGTTGGCATTCAGGTGCGGGCAGTACACATCCAGCACCCCTACTATACCGTTTTGGCCTCTAAACACCGCCAGTTTTTGACCAAAGGCAGTAACCTCTACTACTTCACCTTTTTTCACCATATCTGCACTACCCAAACTAAACCAGCCATTGGGGTACGGGGGCGGATAATTTTTGCCCCGCTCTTTTTCATACTCCTCATCAAACGTAAGCACCTTGCGCTTGCGCTCAATTACAAACATGAGCACGTATATCACTGCCAAAAACAAAACTACAACAGCAACTATAATCAAAAGCAAGTTCAAGAGCATACTGTGTGGGGTTTAGCTGTTTATTAATTCACCTCTGTAGATGGTGTTGCTGCGCTCTTGGTGGCCGGAGCAGGGTCTTCTTTTAAAGTCCAGGTGGTGGTTCTGCCTAAAAACGGTATGCCAAGAATGTATCCCCTAAGTTCTAACTTATTTTCTCCTACTACCGTCATTTTGCAGTGGTAATAGTTGCCCTTGGTAGGGTCGTAAATTTTTCCGCTCACGTATTCGGTATTGGTTTTTTTGGTAAGCCCCGTAATGATTTGCATACCCAGCCATGGGTTGCTGCGTTTGGTGACATCGGGGTTTTGAGCGTCAAGCAGTGGTTTGCCGTTTACTATACCATCGCGCAGCCAAACAATTTTTCCATAGTACTTTCCATCGGCTGAGGCATAAATTTGCACCGCAGATGTGCCGCCATCGGTGTACCATGTGCGGCATATTTTATCTTGAGCAGAAACGATTTGAAAGAGAACCAAAAAAGAAAATACTGGGAGGATGTGACGGGTCATAGACAGCGTAGCAGCGATGGTGTAGGTATGCAAAACGTTATTTACATACGAATAGTTTTAAAAAACGGATTTTGGGGTTTAGTAACAATCGGCTTACAGGTAATGGATAGCAAGCACTTAACGGCATAAACGCTGTAAGTGCAACATCTGCCAAACACTACCCTTTCTTCAAGCTATCTTCCCACTCGGCTGTTTTGCGCGCCAGCAAAGAAGCAAAGTTCTTTACCTCTTCCATAGCCACCGGATTGCCCGTTGCCTTTACATAAGACTCTGTTACACTCAGCAGCGTTTGAAAAAAATGCGAGTGCATTTCATCGGTTGTAATGTTGTTGGTCCACAAATCTATTTTGAGCGTTTGTTTCTGCGCCACATCCCAAATAGAAATCATAATGCACTTACAATCGCGCAGCTCGTTGTTTTTTGAGTCGGTAGCGCTCCACTTAATGTCTAAAGGCACATTGCGCTCATCTAACCCTACTTTAAACCTTATCTCCGATGTTTTCTTTATTTCACTCATAACATTTATTTGAAAAGCAACAGTACAAACAATAAAAAACGGCATGTCGGGAAACTCCCCACATGCCGTGAATATCTAATTAAACAATGCTTAAAATACATTCAACAAATCGCGCATAGCGTGCCAGCTGCCGCCTTCTACCGCAAAGGCAATAATGGCCCATATCAAAAACAAAAACGGCAATAGAATAGTGCGTTTAAACCAACCGGTTTCGTGGTTCACGTGCATAAATATGCCCATAATGTACACCACCTTCACTACACTCATTACCGCCATAAACAGGTTTAGCCACAATTTGGGACCTCCGCCTGTAGGGTAAATTTTATCATACACCATAGCAGCACCCACCTCTATTACAGTTACAATGCTAAGGATGATAATGGTTTTCATTACCGATTTTTTACCCTCGTTATACTCGTTTTCGTTCCAGTGTAAGTGGGCTTCTGATGGTACTTCAAAGTTCATATCAAATAGTTATTGGTTATTAGTTAATGGTTAATGGTCGGCTAAAAATATTACAGCAGGTAGAAACAAAGGAATACATACACCCATACTAAATCTACAAAGTGCCAGTAGAGCCCAATTTTTTCTACCATTTCGTAGTGGCCTACTTTATCAAAACGACCGTTGGCAGCAGATACCGCCAACCAAATGTTCAATACTACACCACCCAATACGTGCATACCGTGAAATCCGGTAATCACAAAAAACAACTGACCAAAATTGGTAATCTTGGTAGTGGCAGTAGCAGTAGTAGGTGTCATGCCATCGTGTATCAAGTGAGTCCACTCAAGGTATTGGCAAAAAATGAAAAGTATGCCGCAGATAATGGTAGGTATCAGGTATTTTACCACTCCGTCTTTATTCATGCGGTAGCCCTCTTGCACAGCACGCACCATAGTCCATGAACTAAGAATGAGCAAAAAGGTCATAAACGAAACAAACACCAATGGGGCGCTTACGCCATGAAAAATATCTAACGGAATAGAAGAAAACACCTCTGCCGGATTTGGCCAGTTATCGGCTTGCGCAAACCGCAAGGCCGCATAAGCAATCAAAAAAGAGGCAAAAGTAAAGGTATCGGAAATGAGGAAGTACCACATCATTACCTTTCCGTATCCGAGCCGAAAAGGCGACTTGCCGCCATTCCAAAGTTCTTTTACCGAGCCGGTATCGCCATGTCCGTGATGTAAAGTAGCGTCTGCCATGATAGTATAGGGTTGTTTTGCTGATTGATTTATTGGTAGTTGAGTAATAAGAAAATGTACAGATACACCCACACGCCATCTATAAAATGCCAAAAAGCGGCTAACATTTCCATGTTGAGTTGGCGTTTGGGGTTAATAATGTTTCGTAATTCAAAAATAGGATCTCTGCGAGAGCGAAAAGCTTGTATCAAAAAGATAAGCGTTACAACCAAACCGGCTACAATGTGCAGGCCGTGTGCCGCAGAAACCACGTAAACAAACTGCCCGGATATGTTTCCGGTAATGGGAAGACCCATTTCGTTTAACTTTTGCCAGCCCATGTATTGTAGCACCAAAAATACCAGCCCCATTACAAAAGAAGCCAGCAGTAACCAACGAAAAGTATTGAATTGTGCATTGCGGTAGCTGCGTAGCGATAGATACATTAACACGCTTACAGAAACTACGGCCGCAGTGCTAAAAGCAAACACCGTAGGCAAACTAAAGCTCTCCCATACTCTAAAATCGCCTTTCTTTACCAATAGCGCGCTGGTTAAGGCGGCAAAAAACATAGCCATAGAAGCCATGCCCAGCCACAATGCAAATTTTTGCGGATGAATACCGGTGTATTCCGTTCTTTCTTTCAAAAATTTTTTATCGGGTAGCAAAGCGTCCACTTTGTTCAAAAATTAAATTTTTCCAATTAATAAAGCCAGTTGCACTACGGGCAAATACAAAAACGATCCAAACATCAGCGCTCTTGCTGTTTTATCTTCACACTTAGCCAGATGTTTCCAAGCCATGGCTAAAAAAACCACTCCGGCTAATACAATAACCAGGTTAGACCAAAAACCAATCAGCTGCAGCATGTAAGGCACCATAGATACCACAATCAGTAAAGCACAATAAACCACGTTTTGCATAGCGCTGGCTTTGTTTTTGCCACCGGCACTTGGCAGCAGCATAATTCCGGCCTTCAAATAATCCTGATACTGCACCCAGGCAATGCTCCAAAAGTGAGGAAACTGCCATACGAATTGAATACTAAAAAGCATTACTGCTACAAAGTCAATTTTACCGGTAGCACACACGTAACCAATCATGGGCGGCAGTGCCCCGGGTATGGCTCCCACAAATACAGCTATGGCGTTTACTCGCTTTAGCGGAGTATAGATAAAGGCATAACTGATTAATGAAATAGCGGCCAACACACCGGCTGTAGGATTAAAGTAAGTAGTGAGCAAAATAATACCCGATACTCCAAAAACACCAGCAGCAAGTATGGCCTCCAAAACACTCATCCGCTCGGCAGCCAATGGTCTGTTTTGGGTACGGCTCATTAGTTTATCAATATCGCGCTCTATAATTTGATTAATGGCATTAGACGCCCCGGTAACCAACGCTCCGCCAAGGGTAAGCATGTAAATAGCTAACCAATTAAACGTTGCTCCATCGGCAAACAAAAATCCAATCACAGCCGAAAACACCACTAAGAAACTAAGCCGAAACTTAGTGAGCATAGCATAGTCGCTTATCTTTTGCGATAAGAAACTTTTGCTTGCTGTAGTAGTAGTGGCTGACATAAATGTTTCTGTAACCTGATTAGTGATTTTCTACTTCTCCCGGCTTTAAGGGCTCAGTTTGTGGTATAAACTCGCGGTCTTTCAACGCATAATCATAAGGCCAACGGTGTACAGTTGGTATTTCGCCCGGCCAGTTACCGTGCAAACGATCTACCGGTGCACTCCACTCAATGGTTGTAGCTCCCCAAGGGTTAGCATACTCATATCCATCAGCGGCTTTCTCGCCTTTCACCTTTCTTCCGTTAAAAATGCTGTAGAAGAAATTCACCACAAAAATTAACTGACCCAAGAAAACAATAATCGCAGCTACGCTGATAAAAGCAGCCAGGTGATTAAAGTTGTTGAATGATTCAAAATTGGCGTAGGTGTAATATCTGCGCGGTAAACCGGTCATAAAGTGCATCGGGAAGAAAATCGCGTATGCACCTATAAGCGTTATGTAGAAGTGAATTTGACCCAAGGTTTCGTTCATAAAACGGCCATATAAACGAGGGAACCAATGGTACACCCCTGCAAACATACCAAAGAACGCAGCCACACCCATTACAATATGGAAGTGAGCCACCACAAACATGGTATCGTGCAACTGAATATCAATAGCTGAGTTACCCAAGATAATACCGGTCAACCCTCCGGTAATAAACATGCTCACAAAACCAATGGCAAACAACGCAGCAGAAGATAAACGTATATTACCCTTCCATAGCGTACCAATCCAGTTAAACACTTTAATGGCCGATGGGATGGCAATTAGAAGAGTGAACAAGGTAAAGATAGCCCCCAAGTTAGGGTTAAGCCCGGTTACAAACATGTGGTGCGCCCAAACTATAAACGAAAGCACCAAAATAGCTACAATAGAAAGCACCATCGCCTTGTAACCAAAAATTGGTTTGCGGCTGTGTATAGAAAGTACTTCTGATACCAAGCCCATGGCCGGAAGGATAATGATATATACTTCCGGGTGACCCAAGAACCAAAACAAGTGTTGAAATAGAATAGGCGAACCACCTTTGTAGCCAAGTAATTGTCCGTTGATAACAATGTTATTCAGATAAAAGCTAGTATCTAACAAACGGTCAAACTCCAACAACAAACAACCTGCTAATAAAGCCGGGAAAGAAAGAATTCCGATAACCGCTGTAAACATCAACGCCCACATGGTTAGCGGAAGTTTCCACATGCTCATGCCTTTGGTGCGCTGGTTCAAAACAGTAGCTACATAGTTCAAGCCCCCTAAAAGTGAGGAAACGATAAATAAACTCATTCCCAGTATCCATAAGTCAAAGCCAAGACCTGAACCCAGGTTTACCCCAGTATCTCGCAAACCGTTTAATGGTGGATAAGCTGTCCAACCACCTGAGGCAGGACCGGTTTGAATAAAAAACGAAAACAACATCACCACGCTGGCCGAAAAGAAAAACCAGTACGAAAGCATGTTCATAAAAGGAGAGGCCATGTCTCGCGCACCAATCTGATAAGGTATCAATAGGTTGGCAAAAGTACCACTCAAGCCACCGGTCAATACAAAAAACACCAGGATGGTGCCGTGCATGGTTACTAAAGCGTAGTAAAACTCATTCGTAATTTTTCCGCCCTCGGCCCATTTTCCCAAAAATGTTTCCAGAAAGGGAAAGGTTTCATTGGGCCAACCTAATTGTAAGCGAAACAAAACCGAAAGCAAACCACCTACAATTCCCCAAAAAATACCGGTTACAAGGAATTGCTTAGAAATCATTTTATGATCCTGACTAAATATATACTTGGTCAGAAAGGTTTCTTCATGGTGGTGCTCATCATGGCCGTGTACATGGCTGTGGTCGGCTGTGTGAGCGTGTTCTACCGTGTGCGCTGTTTGCATATAGATAACTATTTAAATATTTGGTTCAATAGATTTAGTGAGATAGTAATGCAGTTTTAGTTTCATCTGCAGCCGGAGGAGTTGGTTCTTTAGGTGCCACTGTGCTGTAGATAGCGGTTTGTCCCTTCACCCACTCGTCATACTCTTGTTGTGTAACCACTACCACTTCTTTTTGCATTCCGTAGTGGCTCTTACCGCATAACTCCGCACAAGCCAATTCATACTTAAAGGTTTTCCAACGCGGCTCTTGAGTTTCGGGGTTTATAGTTTGCCACCATTCCTGAGTACTCAGATATTGGCGCATCTCCTCGGTAGTCATTGTTGGTACAAAGTAAAACTCTGTAGGTATACCCGGCACAGCATCCATTTTTACCCGAAAATGAGGGAGGTAAAAACTGTGGAGTACATCCAAGGCACCTATTTTAACTAATACCGGGCGGTCTTTTACGATATACATTTTGTCGGCCATAAAATCATCATGGCTGTTTTTGTCGTCCCAATTAATACCTAACTCGTTTGTAGGGGTAATATGTTCTGTATCTATTATTCTGGTACCAAACTTTCCATCGGGCCCGGAATAGCGCAGCATCCAGTTAAATTGTTTGGCGGTGGCTTCTACAACAAGCGTATCCTTAGCTCTTTTCTCTACATTAAAAATACCGTACCATTCGTACATACCCATGGCAATTAAACCGGTTAACACAACTGCGGGAATTACTGTCCATACCACTTCTAAGGTATTGTTGTGCGGGTAAAAAAGCGCCTTCTGACCAAAACTCTCGTTGTAACGGTAAGCAAAATAAAACAGCGCCACTTGGGTAAGTACAAACACTACTAAAATGATGAGCATGGTTACATTAAACAGCTTATCCGTTTGCACTCCGTGAATAGAGGCCGATTTTGGCAACATCACGGGGGCTAACAATTTGTATGAATATGCCGAGCCGACAAACATCAATACCAAAAAGCCCATCAGCAAGTAGCCATTAATCTTGCTTTGATTAAAGAAATCAAACTTGCCTTTCAACTCTGCTGATACTTCGCTGGCCTTGGCCACCAATACCAGCACAATAAAGAGAAGTACTAATACAATAAAACTGAGTAATGTAGTCATGATATGTGCTATTCAGTAGTTTTCAAATATTTTTTATGATTAAGACCAGGTAACATTTAAGCGGATGTTTTCACCCAGATATGGGTCTTTTTCAATAATCAGATTTCGCTTGCTCAAGCGGGTGAAGAACATGTATAAAAATAGCCCTAAGAAGCCAACAAAAACCAATATTTCTCCTATGCCTATGGTTGCGCAGTGTATCAGTTCACCGTGAGGAGCGTGTCCGCCACCATGTGCTTCTTCGCCATGTGCTGCAGGAGCAGCATGAGCCGGAGCATCTGTAGCTGCACCCTCGTGCCCTTTGGCATCTGTATGTGCCTCGGCATACAATACTGTGTTGGCGGAGTTAGCAGAGTGATGTTCACCTCCGTGGTGCTCATCCGCTTTCGGAGCTTCGCAAACCACCGGTTCAAAGAAAGTGTAGTTAAAAAAGTCTATATAATGCCCTACTATAAGTAGTGCTGCACCAAAGCCAATCATTTTGAAATTGCGTTTTGCGCCACGCTTAATCAGGAACAACAACGGAAACAAAAAGTTGATAATTAGCGCTAAGAAAATTGTAAACTTAAAGTATCCGGTATTAAAGCGCTTCACCCAAAAATTAGTATCCTCCGGAATGTTACCATACCACTGCAACATAAACTGAGAAAACCAGAGGTATGTCCAAAATATAGAGAAGCCAAATAAGAATTTGCCCAAATCATGGATGTGGTTTTCGTTCACTACTTCTAAATAACCTTTTGATTTGAGGTAAATAACCAACAAAATGGTCATTGCCCATGCGGCACAACCATAGCTGGCAAAATTATACCAACCAAACAGAGTAGAATACCAGTGAGGGTCTAAACTCATTACCATGTCCCAGCTAACAAACGATTCGGTTACAGCAAACACTACGATAAACGCAGCAGCTAAAAGTTTTGATTGCTTATAGACCTTCACATCGGTCTGGTCTTTCTCGCCAAAAAATTTATCAAAAGTGTACGAAAGTGCAGCCCAAAGCAATGCATAAACAACCAAACGTAGCACCCAAAATTTGGTATTAAAGAAAATGTGCTTATTAGTGTACTTCTCGTTATCGTGGTCGTGCATAATATGCTCCACATGCTCATACAAGTTATGCCAGCCCAAAAGACCGGTTACCAAAATAATAAGCAACAAAAAGCCACCAATCATGGCAAATGAACCTAGTGAAATAAGTATGCGCTTTACTAATGTATTCCATCCACCATAAGCCAACTGTGCTGCTGCTACTGCAAACAAACCGAATAGTGAAATACCGGTAAAGTAATATACGTTAGTGAGTACATTACTCCAAAAACGTCCGTGGTGGTTTTCGGGGTAAAGAAAAAATACGAGTACCAAGCCCAGTAAGCCGGCACCCATCATGCCAAACAGCACTTTGCGTAACGAGCCGGTAAACTCAAACTTCTCGTTCAAATTAGGAGTTGCGGTGTGATGTGTTCCCATTTATATCTGTTTCCTGTTATTTATTGTAATTACTTTTTTACTGCAGTTGGTTCAGCAGCAGGTGCTGTTGTAACTCCGGCCATTTTTTTGATGTAGTGGATCACTTGCCATCTTTCGTTTACAGAGAGTTGAAAGCCATAGCCACCCATCATGCCCTTACCGTAGCTAACACTATAAAACATGTTACCATCTTTAATTTCTTTGAGGCGGGCGGCATAAGCAGGCGGCCGAGCGGTATAAGGGCCATCGCCTCCTCCGGGCAGTTCTACAATCTGACCGTTGCCTTCTCCTTTTTCACCATGGCAAACCTTACAGTTCACTTCATACAATCTTTTTCCCTCGGCCAGGTTGGCATCGGTTGGCTCTAAAGGGTTTTGGATATTGGCTCCGGCATAATCATACTCTTGTTGCCATTTATCTGCTGCAAACGTAAAGTGGTTTTTGGCCATATAACCGAGCAAAAACGCTTGATTGGTTTTTACTTTAAGGTCATTAGGTATGTATCCATAAGGAATAGTTCCGGCAACCGGTTTGCGGGCGCTCATATCGTTACCTTCGGCAGTTTTTATTTCGCTGGCAGAGTAAGTTTCATAAGCGTTGCTGTACGTCATATCTGGCATATAAATAGCGCCTGTTTCATCTTTGCCTGCACGGCTGCAAGAAGAAACCACGATAGCTGCAGCTACTAACACCGGAGCAATTTTTATCAGTTGGTTTTTCATTTCGTTTATTTCTCTTGGTTCTTTGAACTTGGTTATATCAATATACTACAGCCCCTCTCCTTCTGCAAAAACTTTGTCTTTTACCTCTACCGCACCTTCGGTTTGGCACAAACTTTTAACCTCGGCTATTTGCGCATCTGTTAGTTTTTCTGCGTTAAACACTAAAGCAAAACGGTCGTCTGTAGTGCGCTTGTCGTAAATGCGCGGCACGCGACCCGGCCATAGTTTGTTACGTACCAAGTAAGTAAGCGTCATTCCCCACGCAGCAAATAATACTGTCATCTCAAAAGTGATTGGTATAAATGACGGTACCGGCCAGTAAGGTTTACCACCAAAATCTATGGGGTAGTTAGTAGTCATTACCCAAGTCATGAACGACAAAGCCAATGTGGTGCCTGTAGCGCCAAAGAAAAAACCGGCTGTGTGCAGGCGGGTTTCTTTCAGCCCTAGTGCATCCTCCAATCCGTGTACCGGAAACGGAGTTAAGCTATCGTAAATCTCAATGCCTTTGTGGCGAATGTGCTCAATGGCATGGAGGTACACTTCCTCGTGATCCCATAGACCTACTACAAATTTGTTGGGCAGTGTGGTGTTAGACATATTATATAATTTCTGTTTCTGTAACTGATTAATCTTTGTTTAATGCACCTTTCAATACAAATCCTCCGTGTGCAGCTCCTTCTGCTTTGGCGCGCTCTGCTTTAGCTACTTCTGAAGAAGTACGGAAGATGGACTTCACCTCCGCAATGGCAATAACCGGGAAGAAGCGGCAGAACAATAAGAACAAGAAAAGGAACACGGAAATGGAACCCAAGTAAATACCCCAATCCACCCAGGTTGGTGAGAAGTAAGCCCAACTGGATACTAAAAAGTCATCGGCTAAGGAGGTAACGATAATTACAAAACGCTCGAACCACATGCCAATATTCACGAAAATGGATAAGATGAATGTAACGTAGATATTTCTGCGCATACTCTTAATCCAGTATAACTGCGGAGAAAGTACGTTGCAACTCATCATCCAGGCATAAGCCCAGAAATATTTACCCAAAGCACGGTTGTAAAATGCAAACTGCTCATACAAATAACCAGAATACCAGGCAATGAACATTTCTGTAATGTATGCTATACCCACTATAGAGCCGGTAAGTACAATAATCTTGTTCATAGATTCAATGTGATTAATCGTAATGTAATCTTCCAACTTGAAGAGCTTGCGAACGATAATCATTAATGTTTCTACCATGGCAAAACCGGAGAAAATGGCACCCGCCACAAAGTACGGTGGGAAAATAGTAGTGTGCCATCCGGGAATAACGGATGTGGCGAAGTCAAAAGATACGATGGTGTGTACCGAAAGTACCAGCGGTGTAGAGAGGCCTGCCAATACTAATGAAAGAGACTCAAAACGCTGCCATTGTTTAGCAGAACCATGCCAACCAAACGCCAGAATGTTGTATATCCATTTACGCAATTTACCTTTTGAGCGGTCGCGGATGGTGCCAAAATCAGGCATCAAACCGGAATACCAGAACAGAATAGATACAGAGAAGTAAGTAGAGATGGCAAATACGTCCCACAGAAGTGGTGAGTTAAAGTTTACCCAAAGTGGACCACGAGTATTTGGTAGCGGGAATATAAATGGCGCATCCCATACACGACCCATGTGAAACACCGGAAACATACCGGCACAAATTACCGCAAAAATGGTCATCGCCTCTGCAGCACGGTTAATGCCTGTACGGTAGCGCTGGCGGAAAAGCAACAAGATGGCCGAAATAAGCGTACCCGCGTGACCAATACCAATCCACCAAACAAAGTTGGTGATATCCCAAGCCCAGCCGATAGTTTTATTTAACCCCCATGTGCCAATACCAAACCAAACGGTCCAGCCCAAGCAAAATACAAAGAAGAGGGCACCGGCTCCGGTCAGCAGTGTGGCAATCCACCAAGCGGCAGAGTTACGCTCTGTAGGGGCAACCAAATCATCTGTAATCTTGGTGTAGTTTTTATCTAACCCGTTGATGAGCGGCTCCCTGAATTCCGATTCGTATGCGTGCATATTATTAAGTTGATATTTTATGATCCTTAGTCAAAAAGTTGTTGTTCTGTTAAGCTTGCTGTCCGAAATAATCTAAGTTCTCGTACTTCTTCTTCTCGGTGCGGTTGCGCACTTGAGTTTGGTAAAGTACGTTTGGCATAGTGTGTATTTCTTCAATTACACCAAATGTTCTTGAGTCGTTAAATGCTTCGTATGCTTTGCTGTTTTTGTCGTTTCTATCGCCAAAAGTGATGCAACCCGATGCGCAAGCGGTTTGACAAGCTGTAGTAGCTTCGCCATCAGCCATTTTGCGACCATCTTTTTTGGCTTCTAATTTAGCTCCTTGCAAACGCTGTACACAGAACGAGCATTTCTCCATTACACCACGCGAACGAACGGTTACATCCGGGTTTAACACCATGCGGGTTAATGGTTCGTGCTGGGCTAATGTGGTTTCGCTCAAAGGCATGTTGTTATCGGTATGCCATTTTGCATCAAAGGCATCAGCTTGTTGATAATCGTACCAGTTAAATCGTCTTACTTTGTATGGGCAGTTATTAGCGCAGTAGCGGGTACCAATACAACGGTTGTAGGCCATTTGGTTCATGCCCTCGTTGCTGTGGTTAGTGGCAGCCACCGGACACACGTTTTCGCAAGGCGCATTATCGCAGTGTTGGCAAAGCATGGGTTGAAACACCACATCCGGATTATCCATTTCACCGGTAAAGTAGCGGTCTATACGCAACCAGTGCATTTCGCGAGCGCGTATCACCTGGTCTTTCCCTACTACCGGTATGTTGTTTTCGGCATTACAAGCTACCACACAAGCTCCACAACCGGTACATGAACCAAGGTCAATCACCATGGTCCAGTGGTGGCCGGGTTTTTGGTGCTCGTAGTAGAGCGTAACCATTTCTTCCATGATGTGCTCACGGTCTTCATTGCCGGCTGTGTATTTGTTGCCTTTGGCTTCGCTGGCGTTGTATTCGGCCAACGTGGTTTCTTTTACCAGTTTACGGGTTTTGGTGCCACCCAAATCCTTCAATGTGATATTGAAGTGTGTTTGAGTGATAGCCAAAAGGGCAGTGTTAGATGTTTTTGCTAAAGAAGCTTTAGCGATATTGGTGAAGTTATCGCCTGTGGCAGACAACATACTAAACACGTTTTTACCTACGTTTAGTTCGCTGTATTCGGTGGCAGTTCTTCCGTATCCCAAAGCCACACCTACGGTATTTTCTGCGGTGCCGGGTACTGCAACCACGGGCAACTCAACAGATTTTCCGTTTACAGTTAATGTAGCTGTGGCGTATTTTTTCTCCTTAAAGTGGGGGTCTAAATTGTATCCGCCCGCATTGTACATTTTGGGGCTTACAATGAGGTAGTTATCCCAGGTAACTTTAGATACAGGGTCGGGTAATTCTTGCAACCAAGGGTTATCGGCCCAGTAACCATCGCCCACCGCTATTGACTCGTAAAGTTTAACTTGCAAATCTCCAAAAGAAGCTGCTGATGTGCTTACGGCACTTACCGCTTCTGCTGCTCCGGCTGTGTTGTAAGTAGCACTGCCGCTTGCGGGTAGCTCTACTTCTCCATCGTGCACGGCATTATCCCAAAATGCCCAAAAGCCGTTGTAGGTACTTTGCTTGCCGTAATAGTTGGTCTGCCAAAAGTTTTGCAAGTACTCGTAGTATGAGCCGGTTGCTCCGCTCCATTTTAGGAACGTTTCTGCCAGCGGACGGGTATCAAATAATTTAGAGATAGTGGGTTGAATAGTGTTGAGAATGCCGGATTTGGCTTCTACATCACCCCAGCTTTCTAACCAGTGGCTATCAGGCAATACATAGTTACAGATAGATGAGGTTTCATCTACTCGGTTGGCAAACGATACGGTGAAGGCCTTTTTCAATGCCTCCGATACACCGGCAACCGGTGAGTTAAACACCGGATTAGCATCATGAACCAACACTGCACCAATACTGCCATCATTTAAACCGGCAACTAATTTGGTGATTGATTTATCAGAACCTTGCTTGGTGTTTAATGTACGGCTCCAAGAAATTACACTGCCGTAGTTACCCAATTTGTTATTGATGGCATTCACCAACAACTGTACATTTACATCATTTGAACCACTTACTACTAACGAACTGCCTGCAGCAGCAATCAGTTCCTCAGCAGCTTTGGCCACTTTAGCATTGGCCGCACTTGCACCACCTACAATTACATTATATAAATCAACTACCGCGCTTAGCTCTTCTGATGGTTTTACCACTATACGGGTATCTGCCTTAAAGCCGGTGATGGTGGGTACACTTTCAATTTGAATGTGGCGGCTCATGGTGGAGTTTGCGCCTTTTACTTTACGGGTAGAGGCATAGTCTGCACTAAACTCGGTGGGCGATAGCCAGGTGCCCAAAAAATCTGCCCCTACACTTACTATTACTTTTGCTGCCGCAAAATTGTAAGAAGGAATAGCACGCTTGCCAAAACTCTTTTCGTTAGCATCTAACATGCCGGAATACGAAATGGCATCGTACACCAAATGCTCAAATTTTCCACCCAGTGTGTTGCCATAAGATTTGATGATGGCACTCAATGATGGTGATATTACAGTTGATGAAAACAACACTACTTTACCGCTCACGGCCTTCAACTTCTCTCCTACTTCTTTATCGGCAACCTCCCATGTAATATTTTCAGGTTTTGAAGTGCCACTGTTTCTTACCGGATTTTTGTAGCGGGCGCCATCGTACAAACTCAACACACTGGCTTGAGTGCGGGCACTGGTACCGCCTTTACTTATGCGGGCATCTTTTTTACCTTCTACTTTTATCGGGCGGCCTTCGCGGGTTTTAACCAATATAGCATTGTACTCACCACCTTGCCACATGGTAGAGGCATAAAAGTTAGCAATACCAGGAGTAATTTCTTCCGGACGCCATACATAAGGAATACTTTTGCGGATGGGCATTTCACAGCTTGCCGCAATAACAGCTGCAGTGGTGCTGAACCCTAACATTTTCAAGAAATCTTTACGATTGCTCTTTCCGGTTGTAATTGGCTCGGTGATAGAACTAAGCACCGGCAGTTCTTCGCTAAACTCTTTTTCAGAAATAGCGGTATAGCCCTCTAACTGTTCTTTTTCTTCTATTCCTTTCCAGTATGTTTTCATTTATATGAAATTGAGATGATTCTTAAAATAGATTGATAGGGGTTGAGATACTAGTAATGACAACGTTGGCATTCTGTTCCACCAATGGTTTCTACCGTTACTTTGCTTATCTTTTTATCCTTGATATCCTGATGGAATTTCTCATAAGCGGTGTAATAGTTATTAGAAGCAAACTGCACCTCGGTTTGACGGTGACAGTTAATACACCAACCCATTGATAGAGGCGCATATTGATAAACCTCTTCCATAGTTTCTATAGGACCGTGGCAGGTTTGGCATTGTACTTTGCCGGCATTTACGTGCTGTGCGTGGTTAAAGTACACGTGGTCGGGCAGGTTGTGTATGCGCACCCACTCCACCGGTTTAGGTTCTTTAGAATAAGTTTGGGTTTTAGCATCCCAACCCACTGCTTCGTATATTTTGGCAATTTCCTCGGTGCCGTACTTAGGCCCTTTTTGCACGTTTTTGTGGCAATTCATACAGGTATTTACCGAAGGTATGTTAGCATGCTTGCCTTTGTTGGCAGTGCTGTGGCAGTACTGACATTCAATTTTGTGAGTGCCAGCGTGCAAAGCATGAGAGTATTTGATGGGTTGTGTGGGCTGATACCCTTGCTGACGACCCAAATGAGTACCCCAATCAACACCGGCATATCCTAACAACACAATGCCGATTAATGCAAATGCAGTAATCCATTTTGGTCTTCTCCAAAAAGGAGCTTTAGCAGTTTCAACCGGCTCACCGTTTTTCTCAGCCACCAGTTTATCTAACTTGCTGGTAATACCAATTAATATGGCCACTAATACCACTAAGAAGAATACAAAAATGATAAGGGTTGTGTTAGAGCCGCTCTCTTTAGGAGCACTTCCATCACCACCGGTAGGGCCGGTAGGACCGGTGGGGGTACCAATGTCCGGATTCTCTATATAAAGAAGCATATTCTCTATATCTGCATCTTTGAGCGTGGCAAAAATATTCATAGCCGATGGACGACTATTAGCCATGTCCATAGCGTATTTATAGCCCGCATTTACAGGATCATTATAGTTTTTTATCCAAGTGTACAGCCACTGTGTGCCGGTTTTGCCTTTGTATTCACCGGCTGCTTCCCAGCGGGCAGTTACGCCTTGCAGAGCAGGTCCGGTGCCATCTACCTTAGGGTTGTGGCAGGCAGCACAATTGCTTTTAAACAAAGATTTTCCCTCGTTCCACTTGGCCTTATCTACCTCTGCAGAGGCGAAAAGACAAGAGAAACTGATTAAAGCAACAAAAATTGATTGGAGGGAAACAGAGAAACGGTGGTTGGGTTGTATAGCAGAGTTCATTCGCGACTGAATTGTCATGGAATTGTAAAAATTGCGGGGGCAAATATGTATGCCGATGCTTAATTATCCAAAAAATGCTAAACAAAATTTGAACGAAAGTTTTGTATTTGGAAAGAATATAAACAAAGTGCTGAAAGCAGCCACAGACAAGGGTTTGAGCGCATTTACCCATACCCTAAAATGGGTAATAATGCCTTTTTGTGGATAAATACTTCGCTGTAAACTCTTTGCTGCACAACACTCCGCACAAATTTTGAACGTGAAGTGCATACCATTCAGAAACAAAAAAAGGGTGCAGGTAATGAACCTACACCCTTTAAATATTTTCTTACTAAAAAGATAGTCTATTGTGTAACTACTCTTTTGGTTAATCGGGTAGCGGGGCTTTCTACTTGTACGGTATAAACACCTTTGCTCAATTGGGTAAAATCTAGCTCTTGTTTGTAGTTGCCGGTGTAGTTTTCTAAGCGATTTTCGTACACCACCTGTCCAATGGCATCCATCACTCTAACGCCTACGTCTTGCATTTCTTCTAAGTAGAATGAAAGTGTAAACTGACCATTGTTCGGGTTCGGGAAAATGTTTAGGTCAAGTATGCTATTCATTATCACCTGCTCAATACCAACACCTGTTACAGTTACAAAATCTGCAGTAGCATTGCAACCCGGATAAGCCGGATTGTACACCTCAGCATAGTAATCGCCATTACCTACATAATCTAAAAACTTACCGTCTTGCCCGGTAATGAGGTTACCATTAAAGTACCAGCGAGCTTTCATACCCGTAGGAAATGGGTTGATAAAGAGTTTAGTTCCATTATCAATAACCATAATGGGGTCTATACCCTGTACGGATTGCAGTAATTTTACTTGAGAGGTATTTTGGCATCCACTAATTAAGTTGGTTACAGTTACCTTGTAGTTACCGGGTTGGTTGGTGTAAAACGCAGAATCGTTAAGCCCCGTTAGAAAAATGCTATCTCTCCACCATTCAAAACTATAACCATCGTATCCGTTGCCAATGGTAATCCATACCGAGTCGTTAGAGCAGAAAGTGTCAACTGCAGTTACAATAACCGGTAGTGGTGGAGTTGGAAACACTACTACCCATAGCGTATCGTTAAGTGTTACATTGGGTATGGTATCAATAATTACTGTACCTGTACTGTTGTTTTTGTTATCAAACAAAGCAAAAGTACCTAGCTGCATAGTTACATCGTAATCACCAACATGGTCTTCGTTAGAGGCAAAAATGGGTAGCAATCCACAGTTATCATCATCCCAAATTTCCATATCTACGGTAAATGTTCCTTCCGGAATAACTTGGTTGATGTTAGGGTACGAAGGGTTCTTGGTGCTGGGGGCAGTGTTGCTGCAATTATGGCTTTGAAAACCGGTTTGTATTACTCTTAAGTATGGCTCGGGGTCTTGTGCCGATGAGGCCTCGTTCACATCCGGATACCAACCACTGTTTAACTGAGCGTTTACGCTCTTAATGCGATAGTTGTAAAACACGGTAGTTAATGATACCGGAAAAGTATCGGGTTTATTGCCCGAAATGTTATTGAATGTAATTAACCCCGGTTCTTTTACCTGAGATGGGGTGCCGCCAATGTTCCAAAACCAGCGGGTCATATTAGGTGCCGGAGCTTGCTTATTGGCTTTGAGGTCAAGTGTAATGGTATTGCATGAACTAAAACCATTGTTGCCGTAAGTGAATGAACTAACGCCCACTGTAGTATCGGGCAGTACCCAAAGGGTATCGGTATATTGCTGGGGTTGGTCGTTAGCATCTACGTTGCCTACCGGGGTGCCTATAGCAGTAACATCTGCCAAAAGGTAAACCGTAATTACATACATACCGGGTACCAAAGGGGTACCGCAAAAAGTAGCACAGCCCACAGAGTCGCCACCCTCTACATTGTAACTACCGTTTTGGCTGTAGTAAGGTGTGCCAAAGCCACCGGGCAATCCGCTTACTCCGGTAATGTCTATTCTGCGGAGCTTAATAGAAGAGCAGCCACCACAACTAATATTTACCTGACTTGGGCTTAAAAACTTAGGCATGTAAAACGGAATAACTTTAGAATAGGGCTGGTTGGCGTAAGCGGTATCTAACTTAGCGCAAAGGCCTCCTGTAGGTGGGCAGGTAGGGGTTACTGCGGCTGTACATGCGCTACACTGAGCATCAGCAAATTGTGTAGCCAGTAAGAGAACAAATACGAATAAAAACTTTTTCATTTTCAGGTTTTATGATAGAAGATTAATAAACAACAAAATGGGTTGTACCCCCCTCTAAGTGGTACAAGACATACACTTTAAGATTCAAACACTATTTAAGGCGCAAAAAATATTCTGATAGTCATGTGTAGTATGGTTTACTTAGTGGTTTTGAAATTGTATGCCAATTGAACAGTGTAACTGCGCGGTGCTTCAAACCTACCCGGGCGCGGCATCCATTCCCAGTTGGCCACGTTTTTAACTATGAAAGAAAGTTTGAGGTTGTCAATTGGCTTATAGCCAATTCCGATGTTTATGATGTTATCGCCTAAATAGTTACGGGCTTCTAAAGCTGATCGGTATTGAGCTAATGCTTTAAATGACTGGGTACTAAGAATAGTGGCCACCGGTGTTCCGGTAAAAAAGCTGCTGACAAAGGCGTAATCAATATTTTTTTGGTAGGCAATAAACTGATAGTCTAAGTTAAAATCAAAGCGCTTGTGTGTAACGTTGAAAATAAGTTTCAGCTGGTGGTCGGGGCGGTATTTCAACATGTTTTTACCACTAGACGATAGCATGCCGTATGTGATGTACTTGGCAGTGTCTAACCCGGCTGGTGCGTTGCTGCTGTTGTACGATGCTTGCGCAAAACCGGCTGCATCTCCGGGCCTGATAGTATCGCCTAAGTAGTTGTAGATGGTTATTGGCTTATCCCAGTTCAAGGCATGGGTATTAATGAATGTATAACCCACCAACAAATTGAAATCTACACCACCTACTGAGGTTTGTACGCCCAATGCGGCATCTACACCAAGAATACGAGTTGCTCCCACATTTTGCGAAGAGAAACCTACCCCGTACTGAGAATTGATAAAGTCAAACTTGCCGAATTGACCAAAAATAAACTCCATCATATTGTCGTACTGGTTCCAAAAGCCGGCCACATCAAAATAGCCCATGGTGGGCGATTTTTTTCCGAACCTAAATCCTTGCTTAAGTCCTATCTCTGCACTGTAACCTCTCTCGGGTTTCAAGTTTTTGTTCGGGAAAATTTCTAATGAGCCGCCCACTTTGGTGGTTACATACAATTCAGCAATAGATGGGTAACGGAACCCTTGACCAAATGAAGCGCGTATGTAAGTGGCCTCAGCCGCCTGATAGTTTACCCCCAATCTAAACAGCGGGTAGGTCAACTCCTTCAAACTATTTTTGCCGTCTATGTTAAAGTATTCCCAACGGGCACCCAAGGTTACATTCAGCCGATTAAAGAATTTACCATCCACCTGCGCGTAAACCGATGCGTTATTGCCAAAGTGTTTTTTATCGCCATACAAATATGGAATGGGGTAGTAACCTAAAGAATCTATAATTTCCTGCCGTACAGAATCCGGGGTGGCATCGTTAGGATCTGTGGGGGGCGATATCTGGTCTAT
This sequence comes from Chitinophagales bacterium, assembly GCA_016787045.1. Taxonomy (GTDB): domain Bacteria; phylum Bacteroidota; class Bacteroidia; order Chitinophagales; family LD1; genus Bog-950. The sequence goes on along the minus strand of JAEUVA010000031.1, from coordinate 31,105 downwards.
ACGAGCACCTACACCGGCCACAAAATTTAGTTTTACTTTTTCAGAAATATCAAATGGGCGTTGGTAGCTGAAATCCAAGATATGGCGCTGGGCAATAGAACCCTGCCCGGTGCTGTTTACGTTAGACGAGTTTAGCCAACGGTAGCGGAAAGAAAACTTGTTGTCTTTTTTATCATAGTACGTAATGAAAGGGTCAACAATGTATCGTCCGTTCTCGTACTGCGTAATGGTATTGGCTAATGGCTTGTACCCTTTGGTACCTATGCTATCCCACAAGAAAAAGGTTTTGCCCCAACTCCAGTAGCCAAGTACGTTAGCCCCTACACTTAAGCCGGCAATCTTTTTAAACCGGTAACGGATTTTTGCATTCACCCGAAAATCCTGATTATCTGAAGAATCTAACCAACCGCGGTCGTTGTTGTAGGCCAATCCGGTTACTATATCCCATTGCCCAACTTTTCTGCGGTCGCCAAAATTGAAACCTGCAAAAAACTGGGGTTTGCCCTGCCACCATTTCATGGAACGAGTGCGGGTGGGGCCTTCATAAAAACCAGCGTATGTTTGCAATCGTGTAAAGGGCTCATCGGTAGGGTAGCCCATACGGGTGTTAATAACCCCATTCAATGCACCTGAACCATATACTGCAGAAGCAGCGCCTTTCAGTACTTCAATCTGATCCACATTTTCTATGGGTATCATGCTCCATTTTGCATCATCTGCATCGGCTGTGGTAATCAACAAATCGTCATACAACACAGCTACCCGCGAACCGGCACCGTAGCTCCAGCCGGAGCCACCACGTATGTTGGCCTGACCATCGGCAATGGTAACGCCCGGAATTTTTTGTACCCCACCGCTCACATCAGTTACGTTTTGGTTGTTCAGTACGTCAGACTTCATCACTTCTAACGAAACAGTTTCTTCGCTCAGTTTCTTTTCGTACTTGCTACCGGTTACCACCAGCACATCTATTACTTGTTGCTTTTCTTTAAGCGTTACGTTGAGCGTTTTCTTTTCGCCATCGGCCACGGTTACTTTTATGTTTTGCTCTTCTTTGCCTACGTATTTAAACGATACCGTATAGCTGCCTGCGGGTACTGAAATTTCGTAATTGCCCTCAAAATCGGTAACCGCTGCCCAACCTTTTGCCGCGTCTATTATTACGTTGGCAGAGATGAGGGCATCGCCATTCTCTTCTTTAACTGTTCCTGAAATTTTGGCGTTTTGTGCCTGTAGTGCGAAAACAAAAACCGATAAAACGGTAGTTAAGTAGAGTTTACAACTCATGTACAAGGGTTTAGAAGTGAAACGAAAGAAGATATTTTTTTGTAAAGAGCAAATGGTAAAGGTTTTGTGTGGGGTGCCGAATGTTGGAAACAGCACTCATTTGCCAATGAGTTTAACCGGCTTTAGTTCGCCTTTCTATGCCCGCTAATCATCCACAACCAGGCCAGGGGCAGCGCTACTACTACCAATACACAAATACCATTGATGCGGTGTTGGTGTAGGTATGTGCTATAAGCACACACCGCATGAAAAGCTACCGGATAAATCATGCCTGCCAAGTACATCCATTTACCGTAACTGCTTTTGTTATGAAATGCATACAAGCACAATAAATAGCTTACTAAATGTATGGTGTGAGATGCCGTAGATTCTGAGTTGAACGGTACAAACAAACCATACACATGCACCCCTGCACAAAAGAGCAGAAACAGCGAAAACAAACCAACCACTATTTTTTCTGCGGCCTCCATTTTGTTATGCTAAAGCTTGTTCCAAATCAGCTATCAAATCTTCTACATCTTCTACCCCCACACTCAACCGCAGCAGGTTATCTACCACCCCTACCCTATCGCGCTCGGCTTTGGGTATGCTGGCGTGCGTCATGGTTACCGGATGGTTAATCAGCGACTCTACCCCACCCAGCGACTCGGCCAAAGAAAACACTTGAAAAGAAGAAGCAATGCGAAAAGTTTCATCTAACGAAGCTCCCTTTAGCACTATAGAAATCATCCCCCCAAAATCGCGCATTTGTTTTTTGGCAATAGCGTGGTTGGGGTGGTCTTCAAAACCCGGCCAGTATATTTTTTCTACTCGCGGATGTTGGCGCAAAAACTCCGCCACCTTGCGGCCATTGTAGCAGTGTCGCTCCATGCGCAGGTGCAGAGTTTTTATTCCGCGCAATACCAAAAAACAATCTTGCGGGCCGGGGTTGGCACCACAACTGTTTAGTATAAAGTATAGTTTTTCGTGCAGCGAATCATCGTTTACCACTAAGGCCCCCATCACTACATCGCTATGGCCACCTAAGTATTTGGTTACGCTGTGCATCACTATATCGGCACCCAACAGCAAAGGGTTTTGGAGGTATGGCGAAGCAAAAGTGTTGTCCACCGCCAGCAACAGGTTATGCTTTTTGGCAATAGAAGATACAGCCGCTATGTCCACAATTTGCATAGTGGGGTTAGTAGGGGTTTCTAACCATATTAGTTTGGTGTTGGCATTTACATACTGCTCTACATTGGCCGCATTGGTCATATTAATAAAATGAAACTTGATGCCATACGGCTCAAACACTTTGGTAAACATGCGGTAGCTTCCGCCATACAAATCATCACCGGTTATCACCTCATCACCGGGGCGCAGTAGCTTTACTACTGCATCTACAGCCCCCATGCCGCTGCTAAAACAAATAGCGTGCTTGCCTTCTTCCAGCGCGGCTATGTTTTTTTCTAAGGCCACTCGGGTTGGGTTTTTCCCGCGGGCATAGCCGTAGCCCTTATTTTTGCCGGGGCTTTCTTGCACATAAGTGCTGGTTTGAAAAATAGGGGTCATTATAGCTCCGGTGCTGGGGTCAGGTTCTAAACCGGCATGTATGGCTTTGGTTCCAAATTTCATTGAAGGTTATTTGGAGCGAAAATAAAATTAGCTACCAAGAGGCAACAGAATCTGGTGGAATGAAATACTTGGTTTCTACCATAGTTAGCAACAACAACTTGGCTCTTTTTCCCCGGGTATAATCAAGAATACCAACAACCCCTAGCAAACCGGCACCAACTACACCCTCTCGGCAAAGCCCCAATTCCACTTTCTGTTAAAAAGGGTGCTTTTCACCTAAAATACAACCAACAACCAATACTACAGTTTCTTGTTAAAAACCCCCATTTTCACCTCCTAAACCCCGCTCGCGGGTACTCCCCCTTCCTTCGCGCCCACTCCCTGTCCACTCGCGGGTACACATGCCCTCGTTCGCGGATGCTCCAAACTCATTCGCGGGTGCTCCAATTTCGTTCGCGTACACTCCAAACTCATGCGCGCCCACTCCAAAACCGTTCGCGGGCACGCCAATTTTCCGCGCGGGTACTCCAAATTCATTCGCGCACGCTCCACAATCGTTCGCGGGTGCTCCAAAGTTACTCGCGGGCACTCCCTTTTAACTCGCGCCTTGTCCGGTATTCTTCGCCATTCCTCCAAATTCATTCGCGGGTACTCCAAATTAGCTCGCGGCAGAGCCAATTCAAAGCCCCAAAAAACCACCTTCCCGACCCATGTCGGGATGCGCTGCCGGTACAAAAAAAGGGCCTTACAACTTTCGCTGCAAAGCCCATACGTCTGGGTGGCGAGATTCCAACTCACCACCTTCCCGACCCATGTCGGGATGCGCTGCCGGAACAAAAAAAGCGAAGCCATTGCTGACTTCGCTTATCGTCTGGGTGGCGAGATTCGAACTCACGACCTCTTGCACCCCATGCAAGTGCGCTACCGGACTGCGCTACACCCAGAAAAGGCGTAGAGAACATCTACGCTTCATCTGGTATGTTTGCATGTGAGGTCTGTTTTCAACCAAACGGGTGGCGAATATAGAAGAAACTTATTTTTGAAAAAGTGTCAGCACATTGTCAAAATTCGTGAAGCAAAATCATTGGCTGAACCAATATTCTTAGATTGCCGCACAAAATTTCAATGCTTGAAAAAGATTGCTGTTTTTCCCGGCTCGTTTGATCCAATTACGGTTGGACATGCCGATATTGTGCGCAGAGCACTGCCGCTTTTCGATCAAATAATTGTAGCCATTGGCACCAACTCACAAAAACAAACACTGTACCCCTTAGAGCAACGCATCAATTGGATTAAAGAGGTTTTTAAGGGAGAAAAAAAGGTGAAGGTAGAAAGCTATGAGGGGCTAACGGTAAATTTTTGCGAGCAAAAAAATGCCGGTTACCTGCTCCGTGGCATACGCAGCGCAGCCGATTTTGAATACGAAAAAACCATTGCCCACCTCAACCACGACATGCTTCCGGAACTTGAAACGATACTCATTTTATCGCGCCCGGAGCTATCGTCTATTTCCTCCACCATCGTACGCGAAATTATCCGCGGTAAGGGCAAGGTAAGCAAGTTTGTGCCAAAAGAAATTGCTAAATCATTTAAGTAGATAAGAAGAGCATGCGCAAAAGTGTAATATTCATATTATCTGCTTTCTTTATACAATTTGCATTTGCATCCGGCAGCGTTTTGGCCGATAGTTTGAGCGAGCGGATGCGCGCATCAGAAACACTGCGCGGATTAAAAAACGGCTGCATTGTTTTCCGTTTAAAAACCAACGATAAAAGCGTAAAGGCCTACCGCGATGCCGGCAGAAACGATGTGGCAGACCGCATTGTAGCGGAGCGTAAAAAGCAAAACCAAAAGATAGTTCAGGCCTTCAGGCAAAACTTTACTTTTTGTAAAGTAAATTTCATTTACGCTGCCGAAACGCAAAACTTCTTATCGGGTAGCAATCCGTTTTTTCTCAACAACGATTTGCAGCCGGATAGCACCATACAGAGTTGCGGCAGCAATTTTATTTTTTGTGAGTATGGCAGTGTAAATGCTTATTCAAAGTTCGGCAATACCTCACCTACGGGGCTGTACTACTCTAAGCCCGAAAAATTTATGGATACCGTTGCTACGGCTTCTACCACTTCACCTACCACCACCGATGCGTTGTTTTTGAGCGATAAAAACCTAACCCCCTTTCAACGCCCTTTTCCGTTTGTAGAAGATGTGTACTTAGACAACTACAATGCTGCGGCAAAAGCGCTCAACCGCGAATTGTACAACGCATATCAAAAATTAGTGATTGGCGAGGATTACAAAAACACCAAACGCCAACAAAAAAAAGAGCGGAAGAAAAAATGATTTGGCACGATATAGGGCTAAAGCCGTATGACGAAGTATTGCAACTGCAAGAAAAGTTGTTTCACGAAAACATATCGGCAAAAGAATCCGGAGCAGACACACAACAGCACGTAATTCTCTGCGAACATTATCCGGTTTTTACACTGGGTAAAAGCGGTAAACGCGAAAATATTTTGGTAAGCGATGAGGAGCTAAACGCAGCGTACTACCACGTCAATCGGGGTGGAGATGTTACTTTTCATGGCCCCGGTCAGTTGGTCATTTACCCGATTCTTGATGTAGAAAAACTGGGAATTGGTTTGGCAGAATATGTAAACCGATTAGAGGAAACCATTATTGACACATTAAACTTTTACAAAATAAAAACAGAGCGGTTAGCCGGGGCACCGGGTATTTGGATTTTGAATGCAGAGCCGCGAAAAATAGCCGCCATAGGCATCAAAGCCAGCCGAGGAATAACCATGCATGGTGCGGCCATCAACATCAATACCGATCTTAGTTACTTTACAAAAATAGTGCCTTGTGGGTTGCAGGATAAAGCGGTAACTTCTCTGCAACAAGAGCGCGCAGAAAAAGCAGATATGAGGGAGTTTATCGCACAGTACAAAAAGTCTTTTCACAAAGTGTTTGGTCTATAATGCTTGCACCAACAAATTTTATTCAGGAATTAAAGCAGCAACTTCAAAAACCGTTGCCGGGCGAAGAAGCACAATACCGCATGGCTCCTTCGTACCGTCCAAAACTTAGCCCGCAAGAAATTGCCGCTTTTAACCCGCGCCTTGGTGGTGTATTGCTGCTACTCTATCCGGTAAACCAAACGTGGTACATTGCATTTACCAAGCGTAAAGAATATGCCGGTGTACACAGCGGGCAAATGAGTTTTCCGGGCGGAAAGAAAGACGAGAATGATGCCAGCATTACTCAAACTGCTTTGCGCGAAACCGAAGAAGAAATTGGTGTAAATGCCGGCAAAATTGAAGTGATGGGTTCTTTGTCTCAACTGTACATTCCGCCCAGCAATTTTTTAGTACACCCTACTGTGGGGTATAGTATCAACCCTTATCCTTTTCAACCACAAGCCACCGAGGTAGAACAAATTATAGAAATTCCTGTTTCGTTTTTTTTGAGCAAAGAAGGTATTGACCCACAACGAGAGATAAAACTCTTTAACGGGCATACTGTACGCGCTCCGGCTTATGTGTATAACGAACATGTGATATGGGGCGCTACTGCTATTATACTAAGTGAGTTTACGTACCTGGTTGAGCAACTGAATAGTACACAGCACCTATAGTGCAGTATTCTATACAAGCATACCATGCTTGTGGCAATTTAAAAACAAACAATCGGGCTTCTCTCCTTGCGGTAATATATGTTTATGGCATGACTCGCTACAAATATCTACTCGCTGCAATTGCGCTGTTTGTAATTGCCATTGCCACCTACCTTTTTAGAGGCCATCATTCTTTTATACACGAATGTGATGATATGCACTCAAAAGCTAATGCTGACACCGTGCAGCCCGAGCCGATAGTAAAGTATGGAATGACGCTCAATGATTTTGAAGTGATGAACCATGTGGTAAAGAGTGGAGAGTTATTCAGCGACATCTTATCTAAGTATAATGTAGCCACCGGCACCATACACTCTATAGCGGCTACAGCCAAAGGCATATTCAGTTTTACAAAAATAAAAGCCGGGCAAACCTGCACCGTACTCTGCGAAAAAACCGATAGCCAACTGGTTGCCAAAAAACTAATTTATGAAGAGAGCAAAGTAAGCTATGTAGTATTTAACTTAGATGATTCGCTATACATTTACAGAGGCAAGTATGCTGTGGAGCGCAAAACACAAACTGCTGCGGGCATTATTCAATCCAGTTTGTACGAAACCCTTGAACAAAACAACATTAGCCCGGTGCTGGCCATTAAAATGGCTGAAATTTTTGCCTGGACAATTGACTTTTACAAGCTGCAAAAAGGGGACAAGTTTAAGGTGATATACGATGAAGACTTTGCTGAAAACGAAAGCATAGGAATTGGCGAAGTAAAAGGTATTGTGTTTAGCCACGGTGGTAAAGAACACCATGCTTACTACTTTGAAAAAGACCCCGCCCATGTGGGTGAATACTATGATGAGAACGGCAACAGCATGCGCAAGCAGTTTTTGAAAAGCCCGGTGAAGTTTTCGCGCATATCTTCAAAATTTTCTATGCGTAGGTTTCATCCGGTTACCAATAAATGGAAAGCGCACCTGGGTACAGATTATGCCGCACCGCACGGCACACCCATTTTAGCCACTGCCGATGGTGTGGTAGAAGAAGCACAATACAAATCTAACAACGGCAACTATGTAAAGATTAAGCACAATGGCCAATACAAAACTCAATACCTGCACATGAGCAAAATAGGTACAGGCATCCGCAAAGGTGCGCGCGTAAAGCAAGGCGATGTGATAGGGTATGTAGGCAGCACCGGATTAGCTACCGGGCCACATGTGTGCTACCGGTTTTGGAAAGACGGGCAGCAGGTAGACCCGCTAAAACAAAAGTTATCTTACAGCGATCCGTTACCGGCTAACTACAAAACTGCTTTTTTGAAACAGGTGGCGCCATATAAAACAATGCTGAACGAAACAAATTGGGATGCCACACCAAACAGCACTACTGTTGCTCAAGCAACGCTTTAATATCCTTGCGCAGTAGCTCTTCTATGCCCGGCATACCGCCTGCGTACGAGGCAGTTATTTTTCCGTTTCTATCGGCTATGATATGTGTTGGAAATGCACGCACCTTGAATGCGCTTATCATTGCGTTGGCCTCAGGAATTGGCGTATAAATCATGGGTTGCATTTCCATCAGTTTTTTGATGGGTTCGGGTTTCTCCCAGTTGGGTGCCAGAAATACAACATCATCGCGCAGCGCAAAATCTAATGCCATTTGGTTGATGTAAGGTAACTCATACAAACATGGTTTGCATACAGAAAACCAAAAATTGATGACTACAATTTTTCCCTTCAAATCAGCCGAAGAAATCTTTTTACCGTTGATGTCTATACATTCAAAATCGGGTATTTGCTCACCTATCTTTGGCTTGGGCAATTCCTCTGCGCCCGGTGAGCGAACTATCAATTCACGATTACCGGCATCCGTTGGTTTTACCTGCCTAATGCGGTACTCCCCGGTTGACTTACCGTTAGCATCGCGAATAGGGTCTAAAGTATAACTGCCTGAGGCCAACAGTTTTTGTGCAAGCGGATAACTAATGCGGTGGTTGAGCGAATCTTTGATTACGGTATTTTCATTCACCTGCACCATAAACTGTCTGGTGCCTTGCTGCGCATGAGCAGCAAAGGCAAATTGCAAGCATAGCAATAGGCAAAAAAGTTCCTTCATTTTGTAGTGTGGTTCCGTATGCACTATACGAAACCCAACTCAATTAGTTGCAAAAAAATCAGTTGCTGCGCATCGCATCTACGGGCTTCATGTTTGCGGCAAACCAAGCCGGTATAAAACCGGCCAGTATTCCTACTACAACCGAAATAGAAATACCTAAAAAGACGTTGAAAAATGTAATGTAAAACACAAAGTCGCTCTCCCACACATGGGTCACAAAATATTGCAGCAGTTGAAACATGCCCACTACCAAAAGCAACCCAGCTATGCCACCTATCAGGCACAGCACCACCGACTCTAAAAGAAACTCCAACAAGATGTACATTTTTTGAGCGCCTATGGCCTTCTTAATACCAATGATGTGCGTCCGCTCTTTTACAGCTACAAACATAATGTTGGCTATACCAAAAGCACCTACTACAATAGAAAGCAACCCTATCAGCACCCCCGCCACATCTACAAACGAAAACAACGACTTTATGCCTTCAGTAACTACCGTAATCTGATTGACTGCAAAATTATCTTCTACGCCCGGTTGTATTTTGCGTATGCCACGCATGGCACCTCTAATTTCATACTTCAGTTCTTCCATGCTCACTCCCTTTGCCGGAGTTACGGCAATTAAAGGGTCTTGCTCATTTACATTTACAAACATGGTCATAAAGTTGTATGGCACTATCACATTATTATCGGCAGTAAAACCAAACAAGTCGTCTCCTTCTTTTTTCAAAACACCTATCACTTTTAGTTTCACTCCGTTTACTTTAATCTCTTGTCCTTCTACAGCACTTCGGCCTTCAAAAAGTGTAGTGGCCACGTTTGCGCCAAGTATAGCTACAGCATGTGCATTATTAGATTCGGCAGAGGTAAAATACCTGCCCGAAGTAAACTCCAATTCTTTTACCCTGTTGTAATCGTACGAAACGCCTGACACTGTTACCCCTTCTACTAATCTATCTTGATAGATAAATTTTGCACCATACGAAAAAACCATCAAACACGATGCCTCTGCACGGGTTAGGCGGGGTTGAAGTAACTCTAACTCGCGTTTGTTAACCGTAGGGCGGTTGACATATTTCCACCAGGGGTAATCTTCGGTCCAAAGCAATGGCCATTTTTGTATGTATATCACTTCTAAGCCCAGTGCATCAAAGCTGCGTTGTATGTTCATTTCTAACGAATTGACAGCTGTGCGTACAGAAATGATACACAAGATACCGATAGTAATACCCAGCAAGGAGAGAAATGCACGCAGCTTGGCGGAGCGAAGCTCTTCTAACGAAAGCCGCAAACTCTGAAAAAAGATATGGAGAAATGTTTTCAATTGCGCAACAAACCTAATCAAAGTCTAAACACTTTAAGAATTGGATAGCGGCAAAAAAAATGCCGCTCTGTAGAGCGGCATTTTTGATTTAAAACTTCCTTTTAACCCGGTTGATATGCCCGTAAGAAAAGCGAGAAGATTTGCGCTTTTTGTATTTAATTTTCTTTTCGCTGTAAGAAGTAACAGACGACTTTGATTTTTTGTCTTCATCATCTTCATCATCAATGGCATTTGTAGAGGCGGGTATTACAGATGCCTCTAATTGCTTAGCTCTCATTTCAAGCAATGTCTGCTCGCTGCTGATGTTGATGGCCTCAACAGTTTCACCACTATTGCCATTATCCAAATTTGATTCATTGTCGGTTTGTGGCTTTTGATCATTTACGATTGTTGTTGCCAACACTTCTACCACCGGTACAGTGGCTTTAACTTCTACCGGATTGTTTGCAACAATAGTGGGGTAAACCGCTTTCGCAATTTCTTCGCCCTTTTCAATTGCAGCAAGCGAAACTTTGTTTTCCGGAGACACTACCGCAGGTGCCGGAGTATTGAGCAGTGCTACTTCTTTATTAGCACCGGATTGATTAAAGAGCAACAAACCGGTGATAAGCGTACCGGCCAATGAAGCTCCGGCAATAAATCCATACAATACCCCGCGAGGGATGAGCGGAGCAGCAACAGGTGCTGCAGGTGCTATGGCATCTAAGTCTGCCGAAATGCGATTCCACATACCAAATGGTGGGGCTACCGCATTCTCGTTCATCATTCGCTCTATGCTACGGTCAAATTCTTTTGTGATTTTCTCTTCCATGTATATACTATTTATTCAATGCTTTTAAAGTAGATTCTGTTAATTTATGCTTTTACTGCGCTGTTATCTTTTTGTTCGTAACTGGTAATCATCTTCTGCAACAGATACCGCGCTCTGGCTAACTGCGATTTTGAAGTTCCTTCACTAATGCCGAGCATTTCTCCAATGTCTTTATGGCTGTATCCTTCAATCACGTATAAGTTAAAAACGGTGCGGTAGCCATCGCTGAGCTTTTGTATCATGTTCATAATGTCTTGCTCTTTGAGTGTTTCTAAGGCGCCCTGATGGTAATACTCAAACCCTTTCACATCGTTATCGTGTATGGCATATAGGTTAACCTGTTTCCTAAAATGCTCTATGGCGGTATTCACAAAAATTCTGCGTACCCAACCTTCAAAAGACCCATCACCGCGAAACTTCTCAATGTGGCGAAACACTTTTACAAATCCTTCTTGCAGTAAGTCCTGAGCCGTGTTATAGTCGGGTGCGTAGCGCAGACATACGGCAAACATTTTTGGAGAGAACATATTGTACAGCAATTGCTGAAACTTACGCTCACCCCGCAAACATCCCTCGCGTATTTGCAATTCGCTGTGCCCCTGAAAAACGATTGAACTCATGTTTGGCAGTTTAAGGGTTACTAATTTAGAAAATTCCGTTTAGTTATAGCTTAGACGCTATTGTTGCTTAAATAGTTGGCAAAGCTGTCAAAACTTTTTTTGCGGTGGCTGAACCGGTTTTTTTCTTCCAAAGTCATTTCTGCATAAGTTTTGCTGCTACCGCTGGGAATAAAGATAGGGTCGTACCCAAAACCCTGATTACCCTGTGGGGTATTAATAATTTCTCCTTCTGTTATTCCTGTAAACTGAACGTAAGTTTCGTTGTGGTAGTATGTAATTACCGTTTTGAATCGGGCAGTGCGGTTGATTTCCGATTCCATTTTTTTCAAAACCTTGTTGGTATTGTCGGCATAGCTCGCTTTTTCACCTGCATAGCGTGCTGAGTAAACACCCGGCTCTCCATTTAGTGCGTCTATGATTAAACCGGTATCCTCTGCAAAGCAAGGTGTGTTGTACAGTTTGGAGAGAAACGCTGCTTTTTGCAATGAGTTTCCTTCAATAGTATTTTGCGTTTCGGGAATTTCACCTGCAAAACCAATATCTGCCAAGCCAACTATTTGCACACCTGCCGGTGCCATGCTGCGCACTTCGTGCAATTTATGCAAGTTGGAAGTGGCAAATATCAGCCGCTGATGCTGAAAAGCATTTTCAATTGTTCCCATAGCTGTTGTTTTTCCTGCGGTTTTGCGGTGAGCATTTTTTGCAGCGAATCGGTTTTCAACAACATCCATTCGCCTATCTGCACCACTTTCCCCTTCGGTAACTGAATGTTACTTCCTACATGCACATCGCCAAAAATTATTGCTTTTCGGGCGTTGTAAGTAGCCGCAAGTGTAACTAAAGCCACTCTGCCTGTACTTACAGGCAGCACAACCACATTTTCTGTAGCAATTTTACATGCCGCGAGTATGCGCTGAAGTTGAGTTTGTTCTTCGTTGTTTAGCGCAGTGCCTGTATGTAAAACAATTACATCTGCTGCTTTACCGGTAGATGTACCGGAGAAAAAGTATAGCTTCTGGCCTGATAAAAGTGCAGCAGGGTCCTGTAGAGAAATCATTGGTACGAAGTAAACACTAAATCACCAATTTAATTACCCCGCTTTTTGATTGTTGAAAAATATACAGGTTGCCTACAAGCACCTTGAGCAAAGCAATCTACTACTTGGGTGCCTTTTTCAATAAGTAAATGGCCAAAGCAGCAAACAAAACATTGGGTATCCAAACGGCTATTACCGGAGGCAATGTTGAGTTAGTGGCAAAAGTTACCGAAAACTTCATCACCACTTCGTACAGCCCGCTAAGGCCAATGCCCAACACCAAGTGCCATCCCAAACCTCCGCGCATTTTGCGAGAGGCAATACTTACACCCATCAGCGTGAGAATGTAAATGCTAAAAGCGGAGGATGTTCTGCGGTAGCGCTCTACTTCATAAAATTCAATATCCTGCTGACCGGAGGCATACATGTACTGAATGTACTCTATCAGTTCAGGAGTTTTCATTTCCTCTTTTACGTGTTTTGCAAACTGAAAATCTGCTGGTGTAAAAGTAAACACACTATCGGCTGCATCTGCTTGTACAATTTCATCGCGGCCATTGTTTAGTTGGCGAATAAATAAGTTGCTTAGGTGCCACTTTTTCTTGCTGGCATCCCACTCAATCTTATCCGCCATTAGCTTGTAAACCAACTGCTTTCCCGCAAACCTATCAATAGAAAACTTGTATCCGTGCGCTTGTGAGGGGCTGTAGTTTTCCATGTAAATAATGGTGCCCGGTGCAATGGTGCGATGAAAATTAAACCGCATTCCCTCGCGCGATTTGTAAATATACTTCCCTTCAAACTCTAACCGTTTGCTGTTAGAATATGGTACCAAATAATGGTTGCCGATATAAAATGCACCTCCTAAAATGGTAGCGCCTAAAAAATAGGGATATAGCATCCGGTAAAAGCTGGTGCCACTGTTTAGTATGGCAATAACTTCTGAGCGAGCTGCCAACTGAGAGGTAAAAAACATACAGGCCACCAGCACAAAAAATGGCCCGATAAGCGAAGTAATAAATGGTAAAAAGTGTAAATAGAAACCGGTTACTACTTGCCATGCGCTTAACTCAGAAGCAACTAAATCATCTACTTTTTCGCTAAAGTCTACCACTATAGTAATGAGCAGCAGTAAGCCCATGATAAACACAAACGTGCCAAGAAATTTAAAAAGAATGTAGCGGTCTAATTTTTTTAGCATGTGTAAAAACTGCTCAATACTAATCAGCAATAAAAACACTTTTTTGCGGTGTTTGCGATAGCGTTACATTCGCTGCTCAATTTAACGAACATGCAAACTGTAACGCAATATCAGCAACAACACCAACAACGTTTTTTAGATGAGTTACTATCGCTCCTTCGCATACCATCGGTAAGTGCAGATGCAAATTTCAAAACGGATGTTCTGCGCTGTGCCGAAGAGGTTAAGCAACGCCTTGTAGAGGCCGGAGCCGAAAATGTAGAAGTGATTGCTACGGCAGGGTACCCTGTAGTGTATGGTGAAAAAATTGTAGATAAAGCATTGCCTACCGTATTAGTGTATGGCCACTACGATGTGCAACCTGCTGACCCTATTGACTTGTGGCACTCACCACCCTTTGAACCGGTAGTGAAAGATGGTAATATCTATGCCCGTGGCGCCTGTGACGATAAGGGGCAGATGTACATGCACGTAAAAGCATTTGAAAGTATGTGGCGTACCGGCAACCTGCCATGCAACATCAAATTTATGATTGAAGGCGAAGAGGAAATTGGCTCTGCAAATCTGGAAACATTTGCTCACCAATATGCAGATAAACTATCGGCAGATGCTATTCTAATTTCAGATACTTCTATGATAGCCAATGATGTACCCTCTATTACTACCGGCCTACGCGGCTTGGCCTATCTGGAGGTAGAAGTAACCGGCCCAAACCGCGACTTACACAGTGGAGTATATGGTGGCGCGGTGGCCAATCCTATAAATATTTTGTGCGATATGATTTCATCGCTGCATGATGAAAACCGCAGAGTAACCATACTGGGTTTTTATGATGTTGTGGAAGAAGTGAGTGCAGAAGAGCGAGCCATGATGGCCAATGCCCCTTTTAGTATAGATGAATACAAATCGCATTTGGCAATAAACGATGTATTGGGCGAGAAAGGATACAGCACTTTAGAAAGAGTTTCTATACGCCCCACCTTAGATGTGAACGGTATTTGGGGTGGTTATACCGGGCAAGGAGCAAAAACGGTGTTGCCTTCCAAAGCTTATGCTAAAATTTCTATGCGTTTAGTACCCAACCAAAAAAGCGAAGACATCATGCAGTTGTTTGAAGAACACTTCAAAAAAATTGCCCCCCCTTCGGTTACCGTAAAAGTATCTCCGCATCATGGTGGTGAGGCCGCTGTTACTCCTACAGACTCTGTAGCTTACCGCGCGGCAGCCAAAGCTATGGAAGCTACATTTGGCAAAACACCTATACCACTGCGTACCGGTGGTAGTATTCCTATTGTAACTATGTTTGAAAGAGTACTCGGCATCAAATCGGTGCTCTTTGGTTTTGGATTGGATAGTGATGCCATTCACTCGCCAAACGAAAAGTTTGGACTATTTAACTACTACAAAGGCATAGAAACCATTCCTTATTTCTTTAAGTATTTTGCTGAAATGAGTAAAAAATAAATGGCATCAAATGCAAGATTTTGACAAACTGTGGAACTATCATCAACCCGCAGAAACAGAGAAAAAATTTAGAGAACTATTGGATGGAATAGATGGTAGCAGCGGCTACCAGTTAGAACTCCAAACCCAAATTGCCCGCACCTATAGCTTGCGTGGTATGTTTGACGAAGCACACACTTTGCTAAATGCCACAGAAAAGCTTTTGCCAGAAAGTTCTATTACTGCGCATATTCGCTATCACTTAGAGCGTGGTAGAACCTACAACAGCAGCGGTAACAAGCCAGATGCAAGGTTACATTTTGAACAGGCATTTGCTCTTGCACAACAACTAAAACAAGATAGTTACGCCATAGATGCCCTACACATGCTGGCCATTGTTGCCAAACCGGAGGAAGCCATCAGCATCAATGAGCAGGCGCTACTGTTGGCAGAGAAATCGGAACAAGAACAAGCAAAAAACTGGTTAGGTTCTTTATACAACAATTTAGGTTGGAGCTATTTTGACTTACAGGAATATGAAAAAGCGCTCAGCATTTTTCTGCGCGCATTGCAATGGCGCGAAGAAAAAAAATCAGCTTCAGAAATATTTTTAGCAAAATGGTGCGTAGCCCGTACCCTTCGTGCTTTGAATAAAGTTGAACAAGCCATTACCATACAACTTGGTTTACTGGAAGAAATGATAGAAAGCAACAAGCCCGATGGATATGTATATGAAGAACTGGGAGAGCTCTATTTGCTTAAAAATGAGGAACTGTACAAAATGTATTTTGGCTTGGCGCTCAAAGAACTGAGTGAAGACAAGTGGCTTTGCAAAAACGAGCCAAAGCGTTTGGAGCGAATGAAATCGCTGAGTGATTTAGTATAAGGTAAAAACTACTTCCTGTATTTTGTTTCCAGTACTTTTATCTGTTCTCTGTAAACGTCCGCTTGAGTTTTGTTGCCGAGCATTTCAAATGAAGCTGCACTGCTTTGCATTTCTTTTAATGCAGATTTGTCAATGGCTATAGCAAGCTCATATTGCTTAAACGCTTCGTTGTATTGTTGCTTTTTTTCATAATACATGGCTAACCCCAAATAACCATCGTAAAAACGGGGGTCAATTTTGAGGCATCTCTCAAAGTCTTTTTTTGCTTTTTCAGCTTCGTTGCTGTGCAAGTAAAAGAACCCTCTGTTGTAAAAACTGACTGCGCTTAATGAATCTTTTTGTACAGAGAGGTTATAGTAAACAAGCGCCTGATTAAACTTCCCTGATTTTTTCCAGGCATTACCCAGTCCTACGTACGGCAAAAAACTGTTGGTGTCTATAGCCAATGCTTTATTGTATTGCTCTATTGCTTCGCCATACTTTCTTTGGCTAAAATAAATGCCCCCCAAAGTATTGTATGGATAAATCCAATTGGGCGCTAAGCGAATGGCTTCTTTCTCGCTCAAAATTGCCTCCTCTTTTTTTCCCATCGCATTTACCACCAACGCTTTTAAGTGATGCAGATACGCTGCGTTGGGTTTTATTTTGAGTGCTTCGTTTACTGCTTGCAATGCCTCCGGAAGTTTAGCCGTGCGCTGCGCATCATCTTCAATTTCCAATACGCTTCTTCCACTAAAAAACAAACCGATATGTTTGTTCACTTCAATTATCTCCGGGTTAAAAACGGCCAACAAATTGCTTGCCTTTTCAAACAACTCTTTTCCGTTGGTAAAAATCTTACCCAGGCGATATTGGTAGTTACCCAATTTGTCTAATCCGCCTATGTACAGGTTCATAGTTCGCATACAGGAGTCCAACATTTCTAATGCTATAGTATTAGCAGCATTATTGACTACATCTGCAGCAACTTTACTTTTTTTCAATTGCTCTAAATAATACATTGCACAATCTGACTCTGGCTGCAAAAATTTTTTAGTAGCTACCGCAGTGTATAACTTGGTGAGATTAACATCTGGCACAGCAGATGCTTTAATACGAATTGCATTCTTGTAACCCACTTCTCCGCCAACTGTGCCCATTGCCAACACGTTAGCACCTGCATCTGCCACGCAAGGAAACAGCGGGTGGGTAGAGTTGTGCGTATATCTAAACACCGGACTTTGCGATGTTTTGTTGTTAGGGTCATCGTATATTTTACTATCCGTATATCTCTTTATTTCATCAATTGTAATGGTGCCGTTTTTGTCTTTATCGGCTGTACCCCAAAGCCCGTTTAATAAGTGAAAAGAATATAAGCCACGGCCATTTCCCCATTGTGTACCCTCTTGCGATACTTGCCCTTTTTCGCAAGACAGAAAAAGCAACTCGCCATTCACTTGCTCTAAGTGGGCAGTAATGTCTAGTAGATTGTTTGAAGAACCGCTAATCAGTTTTGTAGTGCGGCAAGCATCCATCACTAACATCACCTCAATACCTGCTCCTAAAAATAGCTTTAGCTTATTTTTTAATTCGTTTACAGATACCGCATCTGTAGCGGCATAATTATTTACATCGCCTGCCGGGTTACATCCTGCTGCCAACAAATACTGTTCGCCAAATGCATCGGCATCGCCATGGCCGGAAAAGTAAATGATGATGCGCTTGGCTTTGTCTTTATTTTTTGCCAAAAACGCATACACATTATTTAGCAATGAACTGCGCGAAGCATCTTTATTGAGCAGTAATTTTACGTTATCTGCCGGTATGCCTGCACCGGTTTTAGCAGTAAGATAACGATAAAACTCTTTAGCATCAGCATCAGCATAGCGCAACGGCTGAATAAACTCATAGGCAGAAACCCCGGCTACAATAGCAAATGTACTGTCTGCCGATACGGTGAAACCGCTTTGCAAATTCTCCACCACTCCTCCCCTGTTTTGGGCAAACACTTGAGAGTAGGCAAAGCAAATAACAAGAAAAACTACAATCCTCATGGGGGCTAAGTAAAATATTAATACTGAAACTAAGCGATGTAAGGATGTTAAATGCAATGCCGCAATGGAGTCAATTCTTACTCCAACAACCCTCGTCCATGTTTTTTTATGGCTCCTTGCTCTTGTAGCTGCGCTTTTACTTTATCTAATACTCCATTCACAAAATCTTTGCTCTTTGGAGTACTATAGAACTTTGATATATCAATATATTCATTAATAGATACTTTGATGGGCACAGTAGGAAAATACATGAGTTCGCAAATAGCCATTTTCATCATAATTAAATCAATCACAGCTACTCTGTCCATCTCCCAGTTTCGTAAATTGGGCTGTATAAGGTTGGTCAGCTCTTCATTGTGCTTAATTGTTTTTTCCAACAGTTCAAATGCAAATTTTTTCTCCTCTTCCCATACTTCTAATCCGCTTAAAAAATTGCTTTTTGCCGGTGTAAACTCTTCGGTGTATTTGCTGATGATATGCAAGAGAAGTGATTGGTCATCGTCTAAATTTGGAAAAGTTTCCTCCAACTGTTGTTCCAACTCTTTGCTGCGGCTCATGATGTCGCGCAATATGGTAATCACTATTTCGCGGTCTTGCTCTACCGTGGGTTGTGCTGTAGCAGAGTATGTTTTGTACTCCGGAATAGCCGCCAAGTCGGTAAACATTTTCTTTACCACCCCTTCGTTCACATAGTTACGAATGCCCTGTTTACGAAGCATTTCCTGAAATGCAGTATCATTCTGCAAATACTGAACTATGGCATTTGCTGCCACAGTGGTGCTGGCATTCAAATCATCTTCGGTTTTAATGTACTTAGCCAGGCGCTTGGCTTTATCTACCATGCTGTAATTACAAACCTCTACTAAATACAATAAGTTGGTTAAAAAGAGTGCTACCGATTTTTCGGTTTGCGTGCGGAGCAGCCCTTCTAGCTTTTGCAAAGGAACTTCACGGTCTAACTCCCAACCATACAGCGCTTGCATCACTTTAACCCGTAAATTTCTTCTGCCTAACATGAATGGTGTAATTTGAGTATGTGAGAATGTATTAATTAGCTTTTGAAGAATTTATGCGCTCTACAGCAATTTTGATAGCTGCTTCCTGTGTGGAAATGTTTTCGGCAGAGGCACGTGCAAATATGCCAAGTGTGCGCTCGTAAATGCCTTCGATAAGTGCATTTGCCTCTTGCTCACTCAGGTTGTGAACTTCGCGGTAGCAATTGATAACGCCACCGGCATTAATCAAAAAATCGGGAGCATACAAAATGCCTTTGTCTTTTAGCAAATTGCCATGTATGGTTTCATCGGCCAATTGATTGTTGGCTGCACCGGCTATTACTGCACACTTGAGCGTTGAAATTGTATCTGTATTGACTGTAGCCCCCAAAGCACAAGGCGCATACACATCGGTATCTATATCATAGATTTCATGTGTACCCACTACTGTGGCTCCAAAATCGCGCACCACGGCATCTAGGTTTTGCTGGTTGATATCTGCCACAAATACCTTTGCTCCCTCATTGGTTAGGTGTTTTACCAAATAGTACCCCACATGACCCACTCCCTGCACAGATACTTTTTTGCCGGCTAAACTGTCGCTGCCAAAGGCCTGCTTTATGCTGGCTTTGAGCCCCAAGAAAACACCGTATGCAGTAAACGGTGAGGGGTCACCTGTACCCCCGGCACTTTCGGGCTTGCCCGTTACGTGCTTGGTTTCCTGCATTACATAGCTCATTACTTCAGTGCTGGTGCCTACGTCTTCGGCAGTAATGTATTTGCCATTTAAACTATCTACAAACTGCCCAAACCTGCGCCAGTATTTTTCATCGCGTTTTGCTTTAGAATTGGCTAAAATTACGGCCTTCCCTCCACCTAAGTTTATACCGCTGATAGATGATTTAAACGTCATGCCACGCGATAGGCGAAGTACATCCCATAGTGCGTCTGTTTCTGACTCATAGTTCCAAATACGGCAACCGCCCAATGAAGGACCAAGTACGGTGTTATGCACCCCAATTATTCCTTTCAATCCGGTTTCGGGGTCGTTAAAAAACATTACCTGTTCATGCTCCATGGGCTCTACCATGGCAAATAGGTTAGAAGGAAGTTTTTCTGCGCTTTTCATCACCTGTGATGCACTCATATTTTCTGTAATTATTTGCAAGAACTTTTCTTTAAAAAAGCGCGGCAAAGGTTAAACTTTTGATGTAACCGCCAAACACTCCATATCGGGCGTTACAACCGTTTTTCTGCGTTTACCATCTAACTTACCGAAATGTGTACTTTGTGTTATTATTTTTTCAAACAGTTGTTCAAAAAGTAAAACAGTTCTTGTACATTCACGCACTTAACCTAGCAACCCTGACCCGCTATGAAGAATTTCTACTCGGCCATTCTTCTCGTTTTATCTTCTCTTCTTATTTGCTATGACGCGCAGGCCACTCACTTAATGGGTGCCGATTTGCAATACGAGTGCATTAGCCCGGGCCAATACCGCATACGCTTACAACTCTACCGCGATTGCAAGGGGGTGGACATCGGTAACGCGCAAACAGTAAGTTATTCTTCACAACAATGTGGAGTAACAAGTAGTATTACCCTACAAAGAGTTAGTTTACTAGATATTACCCCCGTATGCCAGCAACAGGCCGGCAATACTGCTTGTGGTGGAAACGGACAGTACGGAGTAGAAAAACACGTGTATGAAGGGATACTGAACCTGCCTCCGGGCTGTGGTACCGATTGGATTTTGGGCTGGAGCAGTTGTTGCCGAAATTATGCCATTACCAACTTACAACAACCGGGCAATCAAAACATGACTATCACCACTTGTGCTTTGGATAATACCCTAAGCCCTTGTAACAACTCACCGGCTTTTCTCAATGACCCGGTACCCTTCTTTTGTATCAACCAGCCCGTCAAGTACAACCATGGTGTGGTGGATATTGATGGAGACTCCATTACGTTTCAATCCGTAAGCCCAATGAGTGGTACTACCCCTGTGCCCTATACCGGCTCTTTAAGTGCCAACAATCCGTTTGTAGTTAGCGCACCTTTCAGTGTTAATCCGGTTAATGGCGATATCAACTTTACACCCAGCGCCTTACAAATCGGGGTAATGGCAATACGTGTTAACGAGTACCGCAACGGAGTTTTGATTGGCTGCGTAGTGCGCGATATGCAGTTTACCATTATCAATTGCAATAACCAGTTGCCTACTGCCACAGGCACCAATGGCAGCAATAATTTTAGCATTACCGTACCGGCTTGCTCTAACAATTGTTTTACCATTAATAGTAACGACCCCGATGCCGGGCAAATAGTAACCATGACCTGGAATAACGGCATACCCGGAGCTACATTTACTGCCGCAGGTTCACCGCACCCCACCGGCACTTTTTGCTGGAACACCAACTCAAACGATGTAGGCACACACTTGTTTACAGTTCAGGTAAAAGACAACGCCTGCCCCATCATAGGAACCAACACCTATTCGTATCAAATCAACGTAATACCCAGTAGCGACCCACCGGTTAATGCCGGGCCGGATGTAACGCTCTGCCCGGGACAAAGCACCACACTCAACGCCACCGTGGTAGGTGGCTCACCAACCAGCTATGCTTGGAGCGATGGCACACAAACCTGGAATACACAAAGTATTACGGTTAGCCCTGCCAGCACCAAACTTTATACTGTTACAGCATTTTATGCCAGCGGCTGTCAAAAAACAGATGCTGTTTTAGTGAAACGGAATCCAAAACCAAGCATCAGCGTTTTTCCACCAAGCATAACGCTCTGCTCCAACGGTTCAGTGAGTTTGCTAGCATCTACCAACATTTCCAACCCCACCTATCATTGGACTCCCACAACTAACCTCAGTTGTACAAGTTGCAATAACCCTACTGCCACTCCTACTACATCTACCAATTACTGTGTTTGGGTAACAGATGCAGATAATTGCCCTAGCGATACCGTTTGTTCGCAAATCAATTTAGCTGCTCCACCACCGCCACAAAGTTGTGCGGTAATCTATGCCACGGTTAATGGTACCGGAAACGGAACCCAGGGCAGCCCGGCCAGTTTAGCAGGTGCACTGGCTTTGGCGCAATGCAACAACTCCATTATAAAAATGGGTACCGGTACTTACACCCTTAGCAATCCGATTACAAACATTACCAGTTACACCACATTAGAAGGTGGTTTTGACCCCATAACGTGGACCAAAAGCAGTACGCCAGGGCTTACTCGCATATACCGCAACAACAGCAACCCCGAAGGTGCAACAAACCAACAGCGTATTGTAGCTATATACATGAATTCTCAGGCTTATTTCCGCTTTCAGGATTTAACGTTTGAAACACAAGATTGCCCCAACGCGGTAACGGGTTCAGGCATGAGCAATTATGTTTTCCACCTTACTAATTGCAGCAATTATCAGTTTGTTCGCTGCCAGGTAATTGCCGGTAAAGGTGGAAACGGACAACCCGGTACACCCGGAGTGGCCGGCTCAAACGGTACTGCCGGAACCAACGGTTCTCCTGGAGCCAACGATAACGACAACGCAAACGTACCCGGTGGCAATGGCAGTGGAGGTGCAGGTGCTGCTCCGGGTAATGGGAATGTGGGTGGCACTAATGGTGCTGCCGGAAGCGCAGGTACTACATCTGGCGACCCCCGTTCCGGTGGTGGTGGCGGTGGTGGTGGATCCGGAGGCAAGGGTAGCAGTGCAGGCGGTGTGGGTGGTGCAGGTGGTGGAGTAAACGGTGGCGCAGGACCGGCAGGTGGTGGCGGTGGTGCATCAGGCAACCCCGGTAGTAGTGGAAATGCTGGTACCGGATTAGTGGGCACTCCCGGTACAGCGGGTACACCTTCAGTGGGTACCTTTACTGGCGGTTTTTTTGTGCCCGGTTTGCAAGGCGGTAACGGCACCGATGGTGGTGGTGGGAGTGGTGGGAGTGGCGGTGGTGGTGGTGGTGGCCAATCTTGCATTTTTTGTATAAACGGTACCGGTAACGGTGGCGGTGGTGGCGGTGGCGGTGGCCAAGGCGGCACCGGTGGTGGTGGTGGTTGGGGTGGAGGAACCGCCCTTGGAGTGTATATGTACAACAATGGTCTAAATGCTGATTTTACCAACTGCCAGTTTTTTGTAGGCACTGCAGGATTAGGTGGTGCAGGTGGATTAGGTGGTGCAGGTGGTGTTGGCGGCCCCGGTGGACTTGGCGGCAATGCCTCTACCGGTGAAATTGGAGCAGGTGGTAATGGCGGTGCAGGTGGTAATGGTGGTAATGGCGGTAATGGCGGCAATGGCGGTAATGGCTCTGCCGGTTTGATTTATGTAGACGGAGGAGTATCTCCACTAACTACTGACATCAACTTTAACTTAGCAGCACAACCCACTATTACTGTTTCTAATGTAAGCTGCACTTTTAGAGATGTTACTTATACAGGCCCTTCTGCATCGGCATGGAATCTGGGAGCATCGGCAACTAACGCAACACCCTCCGGCACGAGCGTGATTACCCAATACACCCTCAGCGGCCGTAAAGATATTGTGTTTAATGGCCAAAACTACGTGGGCTTTAGCAACATAGCCATTGATGCCAATAGCTACGTACCTGATATACAAACCAACGCTGCTTCGTTTGCTGGCGATACTTTCATCCTCTGTCAGGGTTCTTCGGCAGATTTCAATGCTATTATTCCCGGGGCCACTTCGTTTGACTGGAATTTTGGCGGAGCTGTTACTCCCAACACCTATGTAGGAGCTCAATTTCAAAACCTGAGTGGATTAGTATTTAACACCTCCGGTATTTTCAAAATTCGCTTGCGGATTAATACCGATTGTTGCGGCTGGAGCCCCTATGATTCTATATGGATAATTGTAGAACCCAACCCCACTTTGGTGATCAATGGTGTGTTTGCATTTTGTCCGGGCAATTCGGTTACGCTAAATGCCAGCGGCTCCACCTACTATGCTTGGAGCCCACCTACCGGCTTAGATACCGTGTACGGCCCCACTGTGGTGGCCACACCCGGTGGCACCACCACCTATTTGCTAACCGGATACAGCTTCTATGGCCATTGCACTATCGACTCTGCTATTACCCTTACAGAAATTTCTCCTCCGGCTCTTACTTTTAGCACGCAACCGGCCACCTGCGGGGATAATGGTTCGGTAACGGTTAATCCTAACCCTGCGGGCAACTATAGCTACTTATGGAACGACCCTGCAAACCAAACCACCCAAACAGCATCTAATTTATCACCGGGCAACTACTCTGTTTCGGTAATTGACAATAGTTCAACCTGCTCCGCTACAGACGGTGTAGCGCTTGGTTCAGGCGTAGGCCCTCAGGCATTTATTGATAGTACGGCCAATGTGCTTTGTTTTGGTGCATGTAATGGTGCTGCACGGGTAAGGGGTATTTTGGGCTCCGGCTCATTTACCTACAATTGGAGTAATGGTGCAACCACTGCGCTCATTTCCGGTGTATGTGCCGGCACATATACCGTTACGGTTAACGACATTATACAAAATTGCTCTGTATCGGCCAGCGTAACCATTGCTGAACCTCCACTATTGACTGTGGCAGTTATTAGTACAGATAGTGCCACTTGTTCCACAACCCCAGACGGTGAGGCCTTGGTAGATGGAGCAGGCGGTACAGGCCCGTATTTCTACTTTTGGAATGACCCCGGCCAACAAGACTCGGCTCGGGCGGTTAATCTATTGCCAGGCAGCTACACGGTTACGGTGGTAGATAACAACGCTTGCACAGCTACAACTGTAGTAAACATCTACGCTCCGCCTTTAACCACTTCGCTAACTCATATTGCTACACCGGTTAGTTGCTACGGTGGTAGCAATGGAGCAATTGACCTCACCATTAATGGCAATGCGGGGCCGTACACCATTCAATGGAATACACCAAACAGCGATGTAACCGAAGATGTGAGCAACCTGCCATACGGATATTACTCGGTACAAGTGATAGATACCAACAACTGTGCCGCTGCCGGTGGCGATTCTATTTTGGTCAATCAACCTCCACAGCTACTCATAGATACTAACGTAGTGGACATCTCTTGTTTTGGTCAAACCGATGGCAGTATTGCTTTAGCCGTTTCTGGTGGTACTACTCCCTACAATGCACCAACTTGGAGTACCGGTTCTTCGGCCAACCCATACACCGGTTTAGCTGCGGGCATTTATGATGTATCTATAACCGATGCCAACAATTGCCCCGCCACAGTACAGGGTATTGTTATTAATGAACCTGCACAGTTGACTTTAAACCCTACAGCAACCGATGTAACCTGCCCCGGATTTAACGATGGCACCATCAATGCCAACCCAACAGGCGGTAGCCCTACTTTTGCATTTGTATGGAGCCCCAATGCCGGTAATACACAAACGGTTACCTCACTTGCCCCCGGCACTTACAGCGTAACAGCTACCGACAGCCGCAATTGCACCGCCTCAGGTACTGCTACAGTTATAGAACTCCCCGGTATTGATATTTCAGCCATTACAAAAAATGTACTTTGCTATCCGCTGCAAAACGGGTTGATAGTACTCAACGCAGTTACCTTTAACCCTCCGGCAACTTACTTATGGAGTACCGGAGCTACCACCTCAAGTTTGTATAATTTACCTTCCGGCAATTACTCAGTAACCATTACCGACCAAAACAACTGCCAGCGCGATACTTCGTTCACACTGTTGAACGATGATGTATTTAGCATAGATGCCACACCACCAGTAGATACTATCAATCTGGGGCAAAGTGTACAGTTAGATGTAACCGCAAATGGCGGTAACATTGGCTCTGTGCTATGGCTACCGGGCAATGGGCTTAACTGTACCGATTGTGTTTCTCCCACTGCTTCGCCCATTAAAACCATCCTTTACAACGTAACCGTTACCTCCGATTCGGGCTGCGTGGCATACGACTCTGTGCGCATAGTGGTTATCCCTAAATACGAAATCTTTATCCCTAATGCCTTTACCCCCAATGGTGATGGAGTTAACGATTATTTTGAGGTTTTTGGCAACAAAGAGTCGTGGAAGCAGTTTAATGTAATGGTGTTTAACCGCATTGGCGAAAAAGTGTACGAGAGTGACGATATGAACTTTAAGTGGGATGGTACCTTTAAAGGGGTGAAGCAAAATCCTGCGGTGTTTGTATATGTAGTAAGCATTGTGTTTTTAGACAACTACACCCCGGAACTGTATAAAGGAAGTGTTACCCTGCTCAAATAGCACAATATTTACCCCAGCGGCTCGTCAGTAGTAGGCCTGTGGGTAACTAAGTGCAGTAAAAAGCAGCGAGATGGCTTAGCGGAGTTATCTTGCGGCAGTTTGGGCAGGAATTTTATATTCGCGCTCGCTTTCGGCTAAAAGACAATTACAAAACTCAATTTTCAGCATAATGAGGCAACTAAAAATATCCAAATCTATTACCAACCGCGAGAGCCAATCGATTGAAAAGTATCTTCAGGAGATTGGTAAAGAAGACCTGCTTACTCCAGAAGAGGAAGTGGACTTAGCGCGCAGAATTCGCCAGGGCGACCAAACCGCTTTGGAGAAGTTGACCCGCGCCAATCTTCGCTTTGTGGTGTCGGTAGCCAAGCAATATCAAAACAACTCGCTTTCGCTTAACGATTTGATTAACGAAGGAAACCTTGGGTTGGTGAAAGCCGCTCAAAAGTTTGACGAAACACGTGGATTCAAATTTATCTCGTATGCCGTTTGGTGGATTCGTCAATCTATTATACAGGCATTGGCTGAGCATAGCCGTATGGTTCGTTTACCACTCAATAAAGTGGGTTCATTGACCAAAATCAATAAGGTTTTTTCTGAATTAGAGCAAAAATACCAGCGCGAACCTACCCCAGAGGAGGTAGCATTGGTTATGGGAATTACCGTGGAAGAAGTGGAAGCTACTTTAGGAATTGCCGCCCGCCACGTATCTATGGATGCACCGTTTACCGATGGCGAATCTAACTCGTTGATAGATGTGCTTCAAAACCACAATGCCGAAATGGCCGACAAAAAGTTGGACTATTTTGACTCTTTGAAAGACGAAACTGAGCGCACCCTTGCTTCGTTAACAGACCGCGAGCGTGAGGTAATCAAATTGTTTTTTGGCATTGGTGTAGAGCACCCTATGACCTTAGAAGATATAGGCGAGCAGCTTGGCATTACCCGCGAGCGTATTCGCCAGATTAAAGATAAAGCGATTACAAAGTTGCGCTCACAAACCCGCAGCAAATCACTCAAAGCATATTTGGGGCAGTAATTCCCAATCACCTATATTTATTAAAAAGCCACTGTAAAATGCAGTGGCTTTTTAGTTTGTAATCTCGCATGGACTATTGTTATTAAAATGTGCTGCCCACAAACTCTTGCACCGCCTTTTTCACACTACCGTATTTCAAAAGCAATTCTTTCGCCTTATCGTATGGTAAGTGTGTGGCTTCTATCACCATCCGTGTACCACGGTCAACTAGTTTTTCGTTGCTCAGCTGCATGTTTACCATCTTGTTGTCTTCTACCCTGCCCAGTTTTATCATGACGGTTGTGCTGAGCATATTGAGTACCAATTTTTGTGCTGTGCCGGCCTTCATGCGAGTGCTGCCGGTTACAAACTCGGGGCCTGTAACTACCTCTACCGGATAATCGCTATGCTGTGCTACTAAAGTTTCCGTATTGCAGGTTATACATCCGGTGGTAATTCCGTTTTTGCGGCATAATTCCAGTGCCCCAGCCACGTACGGGGTACGGCCAGATGCGGCTATACCCACCACCACATCGGCACCGGTAACATTATGTTGCTGCAAATCTTTCCACCCTTGCTCGCTGTCATCTTCAGCAAACTCTACTGCCTTGCGGATGGCTCCATCGCCTCCGGCTATTAGGCCAATGACCAAACCTTGGGGCACACCATAAGTTGGCGGGCACTCGCTGGCATCTACAATACCCAGCCGCCCACTGGTGCCGGCACCTATATAAAACAAACGCCCACCGGCCAGCATTTTATCGGCCACGGCATCGGCCAGTTTTTCAATTTGAGAGATTGCCTTAGCAACCGCTTGGTGCACCGTTGCATCTTCGCGGTTGATGTTTTCTAACAATTGCCGCGTATCCATTTTTTCTAAGTGGCGGTAGCCGGATGGTTGTTCAGTAAAATTCATGTAACAAAGAAAGTAAGTTTGCTACGTTTTTCGGCTTTGTGTCAGTGCGGGATTAGGATGCGCTGACTTATCCGCTTGGGGTAAATGTATGAAAGAAGAACTACATTTGGGTTAGACGGATGGGGATTTTGAGGAAAAAGAAGTGAGTTTTGACAAGGCAGAAGAAGATTTTGAGTCGGCAGAAGGGTTTTTTGAGAAGAAAGAAGGAAATTTTGTCAAGGCGAAAGCCGTTTTTGAGTCGGCAGAAGGAAATTTTGACAAGGCGGAAGGGGGTAAATTGAACCATTTGAGGTTGTATGGAGGGTGTATAACCACTAAGTGCATTAAGGCCATTAAGGTGCAAGGGTGGCTTGGTGGAGCGGCTCTTGTTTTGAATGCCTTGGAACCGCATAGACACATAGAACACATAGGAATGCAGATTGATGCCACGACTGTTTTTTTACCGTGAGAAACAAGCTGATGCCAAGAAGGCACGGAAATTTTTAACATGTTGGTAATGTGGTGTTTGTGGAGAATTTGAAAAAATAAATTTGATACTTGGTTTATATTCTTTTCTTTTATGGTATATTGATTTTGATAACATACTAAATACCCCTGCATGAAAAGATGTTTACTCACCGGCTTTGCCGTGTTGCTATGCGGCCTGACCATGGCGCAACAATTAGGAGAAGTTTATTCTACGATTTACTAACCAATGAGGGTGCCGGTGAAGGTGAACACTGGTTTGGTAGCACAAGATAGTGGTATAGTGATTGGCGGTGCATTTGAGCGGGTGCATGAGCGTACGATCAACCGGCTGGCGAAGTTGAAACAGGAGGGTACAGATGATGTGCTGTATGCGGCTACCGATGCCGGTGTGTATGTGTGGGATAAGTACTATGCTAATGCCACCGGGCCGGATGGGCGTTGGCTGTGCTTTAGCCATAATTTGCCTAACTGTGCCATCACTGATTTAGAGATAGCGCAGTGTGAGGGCAAGTTGAGGGTAGGGATGTGGGGACGGGGTATTTGGCAAACTGACTTACCCAAGATACCTGCCGCGCGAATACGCTACCAAGAAATAGCTGCTAATACCACATGGGCAAGCAGCAGAGCGGTAAATGAAAATATGGTGGTGAAAAGCGGAGCAATACTTACCATTAATAATGGAGCTGTGATAAGGTTAGCAAAAAATGTAACCATAACCATAGAGCCGGGTGCGAAGCTGATGGCAGATGGGGCTACCCTGACGAATGCCTGCGGAGCCATGTGGGGCGGCATTATTGTGCAGGGGAGCAAGACGCTGCCGCAGGATTTAAGCAGCCATGACAATGCAGCCGCCACGAGTACGAATCAGGGTTTTGTATACCTCAACAATGCTACTATTGAAAATGCCTATGAGGCCTTGCGGATATGGAATCCTGCCGATGGCTGGGTACAAAGCGATGATGTAAGTGCACAAGGGGGTACGGGTGGCATTGTGCGGGTGGTCAATAACATGAGTTTGAAAGATGCCCATAAGGGTGCCGACAGTAAGATAAGTGTAACCCGCACCGGAAACGATTTGACGCTCTACTACAAGGAACTTGGCATCAGTAGGATACACTTTATCCGGAAAAATGCAAATCAAGAGTGGACGGAAACTGCTATTAATACGCACAAGCTGATGTTTGGCCCATATACCGGTTTGTATTGGGTGCAGATGGCCCCCGATGTGGTCAGCGACATTACACCCACCACTCATAGCAGGATATATTATAGGGGAAATAACAATGAGCTTAAATACTATGTACCTGATTTGCTGACGGGGTATATCAACAAAAACGCTCAGCGATACAAATGGAACATAAAAGTGAATGTGAACAATTGTGCCGGGCAGATTTTTGTGAATAATGATCAGAATGTTTACTATAAAGGTACTGACAACAACCTGTGGATATGGAACCCGGCTACTGAGCAACTGAGCAGTTACACCAACGGCACCGATGCGGGCAGTGTGAATAACAATGGCATGGTAGCCGGAGCGCACGTAGTGGCTAAGTGTGGTTGTTTGGCGTTTTACCGCGATGCACAGCATAGATTGCGGCAATTATACTGGTGGAACGGCTGGCACGAGTTGAGCCAGCCCGTGGCCGATTTGGGGGCGGTACAAGTTACTGACGAAATGGTATTGGATGAAGAGCGGGGCAGGGTGTATTTTATAGCCAGCGACCACTCGGTGTATTACTACCAATACGACTATGCGGCATACAACCCCACAGGATTGGTGCGCTTAGATTACCGCAGTGTACACGACTCTAATCACAATACCCAAATGTGCAGCCAATACTACAATGCCGCTTGCAACCTTACTGTAAGTAAAAACGGCAATATGCTGCTGTACAAAGCCACCGATGGTAAACTTTGGTATTACTTTAACGATAAGGAGTTTTCTACAATCACAGTTCCCACGATAGGGACTGTAACCCGAAGTTTAGAAAACTGGAACCGCGCTCCGCTGAACTATACGGAAACCGCAACCGGACGCATGGCTATGGAACATTTAGATTTTGGACGACTGTTTTACTTGGGTAAAAAGAGCCGTGTAACAGAAGCCCAATGGGCAAATGCCGATAACATGATTAACTGCTCTATTACAGAGGATGTCAGTTCCAACCAAAACGTTTTCAAAACTAATGAAGTGTCTGCCATACCCGAATTATTAACAGGAGCCAATGGTATAACGGTGTACCCCAACCCATCCGACAACAGTTTTAATTTTGCGCTGAGCCAACCCAACTGCAACGTCAGTACTCTTACAGTATATGACATGAATGGTCGTACGCTCTACACCGCCACCAACGATAGTGGAAATTGGGTATGGAATGCCGGAGATACCGGCAGCGGTGTTTACTACTACCGCGTAGTGGGCTGCGATGATAAACGATATACCGGAAAACTGATAAAATACTGAGCTATGAGAAAGATCACGTTAATAATTGCTATTGCCGCTATATGG
>JAEUVA010000025.1 GCA_016787045.1 Chitinophagales bacterium | reverse complement strand
ACATATCGCAGTTTTTTTTGTGACTGTTGCACCACATCTTCCAATTGTTTACCACATAGGCACATAGAAAACATAGGACTATTGTGAACTATGTGCCTATGTGGTAAAAGTTGAAGGGGTAGTTAAACGCCTGCTTCAATTAGTGATTAATATTCAAAATTGTTAGCAGGTCGTTCAATAGCGCATCGACATCACCCGGCTGAAACCATTTTATTCCTGTATCTTTTTTAAACCAGGTCATTTGCCGTTTGGCATAGTTACGGGTGTTTTGTTTGATGAGCGCAATGGCATCTTCAAGCGAAATTTTATCTTCAAAAAAATCAAACAACTCGCTGTAGCCCACGGTATCTAATGCCGGAAGTTTGCGATGCAGGTATAGTTGACGGGCTTCATCTATCAGTCCACTGGCAATCATATCATCTACTCGTTGATTTATTCTTTCGTAGAGAATTTCTCGGGGTAGCGATAAACCAATTTTAATCACCTCAAAAGGCCGCTCGGCTTTTTTACCAATCCGCTGTTCGGAGTATTTTTTGCCCGATGTATAAATAATTTCTAACGCCCTTTTTAACCGTACCGGGTTTTTGGTGTCCACTTCGGCATAGTATTCGGGGTCAAGCCGGGCTAACTCTTGCTTCAACCAATCCAGATTTTTTTCATTCAAAAATTTACGGGCTACCCAAAGCTGGTTATCGTCTGCTTTGTAGAAATTATCAAACCCACTGCACACGGCATTGATAAACAAACCGGAGCCACCCACCATTACCGCAATATTTTTTTGCTGGTAATAGGTGTTTAAAAAATCTAATACTTCATGCTCATACTTACTGGCACTGTAGTGTTTGGTGTGTATGCTCAGGTTATTGATAAAATGATGCGGTACTTCTGCTAATTGCTGGTCGCTGGGTTTGGCAGTGCCAATGTTCATTTCTCTGTAAAACTGCCGCGAATCGGCAGATATGATTTCAGCGTTGAAGAGTTTAGCCACCTGTATGCTCAATGCGGTTTTCCCTACGGCAGTTGGTCCGCAAATGACGATTAGGTATTTTTTTTTAGATGTGGTCATTAGGTTGCACCATAGCTTTTGTGTGTGAAAGTGATGAACTGATTTCTAAAGTTGCATTAGTTGTGAATCTGTAAATACTCAATCAGTAATTTTGTAAATCATTTAACCAACTGCAATATCTCTTTTGCCTGATTCAAATGCCTTAACTGGTGTTGTGTGATGATTTGAAGCAGCACCGGCAACCTGTATACTACATACTTGTTAGCAGGGGAGGAGATGACGGTCCCTTTTTCAAAAAGGGACCAATTGCTGTGGACATAATCTGCCAGCAGCTGCTGGCTTTGGGCAAACTGTTCCAACGGTTCTTTAATGTAAGATGCCGATGGCTCCCAGACCTGAAAAGTTTTTATGCGTTGCTTGCGCTCCGGCTCTACAGACCCTAAAATCAGTTTTTCTATTAGCGTTACAATAAATCCCACTCTGGCAATGAATGGAGCGGAGTAATCTCCATTTTTCAATTTTTCAAAAATCGGATAATAACTCTGATTGGTGGCTGTGAGGTGTTCTATATTTTGAGCTATACTCCAAATGTTAATATCCGGTTTTTTGTTCTGTGTGGCTTCATCTACAAGACCGAAACTCTTGTAAAAGAGGGAAGTATTTTCTTTCAAATTCCTATTAAGCTCCTCAAAGGTCATATTATTTTTTTTAACTGTTTTTGTTTCCATTCATCAAAATTAAACTGGTCTTTAGGATAGATGTACCCATTCGGGTAATTTTCTGTGAGGCGCTTTAACCATATCTCCCGCACTTGTTCTTTTAACTTTTCTCCGTGTGTCTCAAAGTTCATGCCTACTGTGGAGATTTTTGTTTCCCAAAATAAATGAGCTGTACCGGGGCGCACCTCAATTTTTGGCTTAGGGAACAGTTCGTGTGTGCCAATCAGCGTGGCCACCACTATGGGCATTTGTTGGTCAATAGCTACTTTAAACGCTCCGCGTTGTAACGGTAGTAAAAATTCGTTGCTAAAGTTGGACCATCCCTCAGGAAAAACGACAATGTTTGCGCCAGTTGCTGCCTGGGTTTTCATATTACGTAAACTTTGCTGTTTGGAGTTTGTATCCGCTCTATCCACCGTGATGTACAGCATACGCACCAACATGCCGATAAACGGATACTTCTCTAAATCCTTTTTACCTATGAATTTGTAAATGCCGGGCATGTAGCCGGTGGCAATAAGCGCATCTAAATCACACCGGTGGTTGAGTAGAATTACACATGGAGGCAAATTTTGAAGGAGCGACTTGTTGTGCTCCAATACTCTTATTCCCCAGGTACGCAATAGTACCCGAGTACTAAATGCCGGAAAACGGTGCGCAAGACGGTAGGTGGATTTTCCAAACGCGATAAGAAAAAACTCAATGAAGTAAAAGAGCGATGCCAATACGATAAAACTGAGTAAACACCACGCTGTCCAAATCTTTTTAAACATTGTCATGAGGTGCGCAATATAACGGATGTGTAGATGCAATTATGCACAAACCGGATTAACAATAGCCAACAGGTGTTGTTTTTGAGCAGCATTACATTACTTTCATTTCTTCATTCTCAATGAATAGGATACTTGTATTTGTTTTTATAGTTATGCATATAGTGGTGTACGCGCAAACAGAGCCACAGTTTACGCAGTACATGTATCACCGCTATTTGGTAAATCCGGCATATTCCGGTAGTAACGATGCTGCTGAGTTTCATCTTTTACACCGCAGCCAATATGTCTCCTTAGCCGCTAAGGCAATCGCTTCGCAGGCCTTTAATTTCAACATGCCACTTTACGCAGTTTCATCAGGGGTTGGGTTAACTGTGGTTAATGACTTGATTGGATTTCAGCGCTCCACTTATGTAAACGCACAATACAACTACCGCAAAAAATTCAAATGGGGAAACATGGCTGTAGGCATCAGTGGAGGTATTGTACAAACCTCTATTGATGGTTCACAACTCCGTGCGCCCGATGGCATATACACCGGTAGCGTAAATCATAACGACAACTTTTTGCCCAACAACTTGCAGCAAGGCATTGCGCCCGATTTTTCAGCAGGTATCTATTTTAATAGTGAAAAATATTTTGCCGGTGCAGCTTTGAGTCATATCGTATTGACCAATGCAAACGTAGGCACCCCCTCAGGCAAATCAAAGCTGATTTTCAATCGCACCTCTTTTTTTACAGGCGGCTATCATTTTATCATTAATCCTAAAATTACAATAAGCCCTGCTGCACTTATCAAAACCAATTTTGTAAATGTACAAACCGAATTAAGTGTTAATTTTTTAGCTATCAATACTATTGTTGGGGGAATTTCGTTTAGAGGATATAATAAAAAAACTGTGGACGCGTTAGCACTCATTTTTGGTTTTAGATACAAAGGGTTACAGTTGGTGTATTCTTACGATGCCAATGTTTCATACCTCACCAAATTCAATACTGGGTCACATGAAATCAGTTTAAGCTATAGTTACCCACTAAAAAAGAAAGAAGTGCGCGGTTACTTTTTTCACCATCCGAGATTTAACTTATAGGATAAGCGCTAAATGAAACTAAGACACAAATAATACGTACTTAACAATTGGGGAGAAAACTTTTTTTTAGATTTTTTTGCGAATACGAAAACTGTTTATATTTACGCCTTCCGAAAAACTAAAGGGGAACAACTATCAAAACAACACACATGAAAAACTTACAAGGTCTTTTCAGCAAAGCAGCAATCATTGCGTTAGTATTCGTTGCGGGCTGTAAAGGTGGTTACAATGGTCAACTGTTGGGTGAACTTGACCGTCCAAAATGGAATCCAATCACGCCTTATGGCATGGTGTTCATTCCATCGGGCGTGCTTCACATCGGGCCCAGCGATCAAGATGTCAACTATTCTTATCAGGCACGGTCTAAACAAGTATCAATTGTAGGTTTCTACATGGACGATACCGAGATTACCAATAACGAATACCGTCAGTTCATTAACTATGTACGCGATTCTGTAGCGCACAAAATTTTGGGGCATGTAGAAACCAATGACGATGGCGAGCAAATTGACTGGAAGAAAAACATTGAATGGGGCGCTAAAGGTAAGGGTGATGATGCCAGTGCTTTGGATGAAATTTATCTTCCTAAAGACGAGCGGGTTTGGGGGCAAAAAGAGTTAGACCTTCGTAAATTGAAATATGACTACGAGTGGTTTGATTACAAAGCGGCTTCATTGACTAAAAATCGCGGTAAAGCAAGGACTAGTTTTATTCATAAGGAATCATGCGATGTATATCCTGATACTTTGGTATGGGTTCGCGACTTCTCGTATTCATATAACGAGCCAATGACTCGTAACTATTTCCACCATCCGGCATTTGACGATTACCCTGCTGTGGGTGTTACTTGGCATCAGGCAACTGCTTTCTCGTATTGGAGAACCCAACTTTGGAAAGATTACCGCACACCTCGCGGAGAGCCATTGATGGATATCTTCCGCTTACCAACCGAGCATGAGTGGGAGTACGCAGCTCGTGGAGGCAAAAAAATGGCACCATACCCATGGGGCGGTCCTTATGTGCGCAACTCCAAAGGATGTATCTTGGCTAACTTCAAACCTGGTCGCGGTAATTACCCCGAAGATGGCGGCTTCTACACTGTTCGTGCAGACGCTTATTGGCCAAACGATTACGGCTTGTACTGCATGGCAGGCAACGTAGCGGAGTGGACTTCATCGGCTTTTTTTGAAAACTCTTACTCATTTATACATGATTTGAACCCAGATATCCGTTATGATGCTGAGAAAAATGAGCCAGAGTCTATGAAGCGTAAAGTAATACGCGGGGGCTCTTGGAAAGACATCGGTTTTTACATTGAGACCGGCTCTCGTCATTGGGAATATGCCGACTCAGCTAAGTCTTACGTAGGATTCCGCTGCATCACTACTTTCTTAGGACGCGACATTACTGACAATTAGTAATGATACTTACTTACCGAAATTAACAACAACCAAGTTTTTCTATTAAAAACTCTAATATTCTTTTGTTTAACCTAAAAAACTAAAACCAAAACCAAAAACCATGGCTTCTTTTCAAAATCACCCATTAGCAGGACAAAAAGCAAGAACCTATTTGAACTATGCTTATTCACTCGGTGCGGCAGTAGTAATTGCCGGTGCCTTGTTTAAAATTATGCACTGGAAAGGTGCTGATATCATGTTGATTGTGGGTATGAGTACTGAGGTGTTGATTTTCGTAATTTCTGCTTTTGAACCACAAGGTGCTATGCACGCAGAGTACGAGTGGGAAAGAGTATATCCTGAGTTAGCAGCAGAAGGACCTGCCAACAAAAATCAAAAGCCGCTCACCCAGCAGCTAGACAAAATGCTTAGCGATGCCAAAGTAGGCCCGGATTTGATCAACAGTTTAGGAAAAGGATTTTCTTCTTTGGGAGAAAGTGTTTCAAAGTTGAACGACCTTACCGAAGCTACAGTAGCAGCTAACGATTTTTCTAAGAATGCAAAAACTGCTGCCGGTCAAATTAATTCATTTGCACAAGCGGCTGCTCAAGCCACTAGTGCTGTATCTAGCATAGGCGATGGTGCCCAGCACTCAAAAACTTACCACGAGCAAGTACAAAAAATGAGCGTTAACTTATCGCAGCTAAACGCTATTTATGAATTGGAATTGCAAGACTCTAACAACCACTTGAAAGCCATGAACAAATTCTTTGGCAACTTAAATGCAGCTGCTCAGGCATTATCTGAAACAGCAAATGATGCTACTAAGTACAAAGAGAATCTGACCGCGTTGAACAAAAACCTTGCTTCATTAAATCAGGTTTATGGTAACATGTTATCTGCCATGAAAGCCGTTTAATTTTATTGAAAATCAATTAAATAACCCAAAACTAATATAAAGCAAAATGGCAGGTGGTAAACTGACCCCCAGGCAGAAGATGATTAACATGATGTACCTCGTGTTAACAGCCCTTCTTGCCTTGAACGTATCAACCGAGGTATTGAACGCCTTTCAATTGGTAAACGAGGGCTTGCTATCATCAAACGGCTCTTTGAATGCTAAGAATGAAGGCATTTACAAGCAGTTTGAGAAGCAAATGGAACAAGACAAAGGTAAGGCACAGAAATACTACGACATGGCTCAGGAAGCCCGTAAAATTTCTGCTGAACTTCAATCCTTGTTACAAACTTACAAAGACAGTATCATATCTGAGGCTGGTGGAATAGACCCCGAAAAAGGCGATATTGTTCAGCGTGATAATATTGACATAGCAACCCGTACTTTTGTAGAAGAAAGAAGTAAAACAAAAGAAGGCAAGCAAAAAGGTAAAGATCTGCAAGAAAAAATTAAACAAGCTCGCGACAAATTTTTAGCACTTGTTGATGAAAAAGATCGCGCAAATTTTAAGCTCCCCCTAAATGCCGATGAGCCAAAAGCCAAAGCAGGAGAGAAGAGAACATGGGAGTTTGCCACTTTTAACCACGTTCCGGTTACTGCGGCTGTTACTATTTTGAGTAAATTTCAGAATGATGTAATCAGTTCAGAAGGTTCAGTAGTAGAATATTTGATTAAAAAAATTGGCGAAACCGATTTTAAATTTGACGCACTTTCTGCTAAAGTAATTGCACCTTCTAGCTATATCATGCAAGGTCAGCCATACAAGGCGGATATCTTTTTAGCTGCATTTAACTCTACCCAACAACCTGAAGTTTTTATTGGTGGTTTAGGTGGTTTCAAGCGTTTGCCTGATGGTTCTTACGACAAAGTGGACTCCGAAAATCCTCTTCCGGCAGGTTACTCAGAAGGCAGTAAACTTAAAGCCGAGGGCGGTATGGCTAAGTATGAGGTGGGTGGTTCAGGTGTTGGAGAAAAGAAATATGCCGGTATTATCCGCGTTAAAAACCCTGCTGGCGGCTTCACTTTCTATCCGTTCGAAAGCGGATATCAAGTTGCTGCACGTGCAGTGGTGGTATCTCCAACTAAAATGAATGTACTTTACATTGGTGTTGAGAACCCGATGAAAATATCTGTACCCGGTGTAGGTCAAAACGATGTGAATGCATCTATTGAAGGTGCCGGTTCACTGAGCAAAAATACAGATGGTACCTATACCGCCAAGGTGACTTCGGTTGGGAAATGTAAAATTAATGTATCCGCCAAAATTGATGGTAAAGTACAATCAATGGGCTCTGAGGAATTTCGTATCAAGCGTATTCCGGATCCGGTACCAGTTACCAGCGGTAAATTGCGTGGTGGTAATGTACAACCCGGAACTATGCAGGCGCAATCTGGTGTTATTGCATTGTTAGAAAATTTTGATTTTGAAGCACAGTTTAAAGTATTGAGCTACCAAATGGTGTTCTCCTCTAAAGGCGAAATTTTCAAATCAGAAGCGCAAGGCCCCGGATTTACACAGCAGATGAAAGATTTCATTAAGCGTGCACGTCCGAAGGATATTATCTTTATTGACGAAATTAAAGTGGTAGGTCCTGATAATCAACCACGTAAATTGGGTCAGATAGCTTTCACCATTATCTAAACATAGAACTATGATAAAGTCAGGGAAAATTCTTTTAGCATCACTTCTGCTTGTTTGCGGTGCGGCTGTAGCTCAAGAGCCATTGGATGGGGCTTGGGTAAAAACCACCACTAAAGAGAAAGATGTGATTCCATACGATTACATCCGCGAGGCAGATGTATTTTGGGCTAAGCGTATATGGAGAATGATAGATGTACGCGAAAAAATGAACTTGTGCTTCAAGTACCCACAAGAGCCGTTGATTCAAATTTTGCATAATGCCGCCAAAAATGGTGAGTTAACTGTTTACGATCCGGCAGTTGTAGATGCTGATCAGTTTAAACAAGTAATGTCTGTAGCCGATGTAACCAAGTTAGGTATGCGCGTGGACACAGTTATGCAGATTAACCCCATTACATTGGAAGAAGAACAGGTGATTCAGAAGAACGAACTGACTTGGGATAAGATAGTGAAATATCGGGTGAAAGAAGACTGGTTTTTTGATGAGGAAACTTCTACTATGATGTGCCGTATTATTGGTATAGCTCCAATCATGGAAGATTATGATGCCACTGGCAACTACCGTGGCGATATGACCATGTACTGGATTTACTATCCGGATCTTCGCCCTACTATTGCTCGCCATGAGGTGTTCAATCCAAAGAATGATGCTGTGCGTTTGAGCTGGGAAGATTTGTTTGAAGCCCGCTTATTTGAGAGCTACATCTACAAAGAAAGCAACGTGTACGACCGTAACATTCAAGAGTACGCTACCGGTATGGATGCTTTGTTAGAAAGCGATCGTGTGAAGTATGAGAATTTTGCTTTTGAGCACGATTTGTGGAATTACTAAACAGATTTGGTGCCATATTCAAGAGCCACTGTTAAGCAGTGGCTCTTGTGTTTTAGTATATTGCGGTAGCTATGGCAGCAAAACTCACCTTAACATTTTTTGCTTGTAGTAAACTTGTTATACATGCTTCAGCGGTGGCACCAGTAGTAATCACATCATCTACCAGCAAAATGTGATTGTTTTCAATTGCAGATGTATCTGCTAAATCAAAAATCTCTGCCACATTGCCCCATCGGTCTAGCTTTCTCTTTTTAGTTTGAGAGATATTGTCTGCCGGGCGAATCAACACTTTTGCACTCCACGGGATTTGTAACGACTCTGCTAAACCTTGTGCAAAGTAATCACACTGATTGTAACCACGGGTTTTTAAGCGATTGGCATGTAAAGGCACAGGGATTATGAGGTCGGCTTTCTGAATGGTTGAATCAGTTTTTTTGATTTTATTGCCCAACATTTGTCCAAAATATACAGCCGCATCTTTTCGGCCACGGTATTTGATGTGGTGGACAATTTCCTGTACCATAGAGCCTTTTTTGAAGAGAAGCAAAGATGTAACATTCTCCAATGGTACGCGCCCGGTAAACCTTCTGGCTAAACGGTTATCAGAGTTTTGCCAATAGTTACTTAGTGGTAAATCCATTTCGCAACCTATGCACAGATATTCCTCCTTTGATAGCAGTGTGTTACCACAGCCAATGCAAATTTTTGGATAAAGTGCATTAGCCAATGAATTTATATATGAATTTACTATTGCCAGCATAATTCTGGTTGGCGTTACACTATCACTATATCCTGCTCTTGCAAAGTGCCGCTCTCGCCCTTAAAACGAAGTATGAGCCGAGCTACAGTAGCCACATCTTTCTGACAGTACTCTACAATGTGCTGCAATCCGTTTTCTTGCCAATACACACGGCATACATCTTTACCTTCAATTTGGTCTTTGGGCGTAGGGATTTGCAGTAATTCCGCAAGAAGTTTAAGAGAGGTGTAGTGTTTGTAATCGCCAAATTTCCACAGTTGTAGTGTGTCCACATCCTGCGATTCCCAAGGTTTTTTACCGGCCTTATCCAGCAACTTAGGAAATGGAGTTTGATGAACCAGCATCCTTCGGCAGATAAACGGGATGTCAAACTCGCGGATATTATGTCCGCAGAACTGGTAGATATTGGGCTTATTGAACTTGCTGCTTAGCAACTCGGCAAATGCACTCAGTAATTCTTTTTCATTATCTCCTGAAAAAGATTTAAGCCGAAGGATTCTTTTGCCCGTTTTTTCGGTATAAAAGTAGCCCATACTGATGCAGATAATTTTTGCAAACTCTGCATACACCCCGGCTCGCATCAGGTAGCCATCTTCAGATGTTTCGTTTTCTGCTTTCGATACCAAGCTGTGTTTGTATGCCCATAACTCCTGCATAGCATTGCTCAGCTCTGAAAAATTGGGTGCCGCAGGCACAGTTTCTATATCAATAAACAAGAGATTATCCAGTTTGATATGCTCCAACATGCAGGCCTAATTTTATATAAAAATAATTCTACAGTTGAAAGATGCAAGCAACTCCTTTACGGTCTATAAACTGCCCCGCCAACAGAGTCGCGGGTGGCACCGGTTACGCTGCGCAGCACGTTTACCTCATTGCGCATACGCAGCACAGCCATAAATGCAATAGCCAGTGCTTCCTTAAATTTTACAATCTCAGGTTCAGGTACTTCTACCGTTATACCGGTTACTTTTTCGATCCGTTCCATCAGGTAGCTGTTGAATGCTCCGCCACCAGTAGCTAGCATCTTTTTACCGCTATGTTTTGGTAATCCCTCGTGTGTTTCTATCAAATACAAGTGCTGCTTCATCTGCATAGCGATGTGCTCTGTAAATGTACATAGCTTATCTTCAGTAGAAATGGAGTGTTCTTCTAAAAGCGGTAGGATAATTTCGCGGGAGAAGCTGTTGTCTAACGACTTGGGGTACATTTTTGCATAGTAGCCCTGCGCATTCAGTTTCTCAAGTAGTTCGCTACAAACCTGTCCACCGGAAGCCATGGCACCATTTTTATCGTATTCTTTACCCAGCCGGTTAGCTAGCATATTGAGCACCTGATTGGCCGGGCAAATGTCAAATGCTATAATAGTTTCATTTGATTTGCTGCTGATGTTAGCTATGCCGCCAATATTGAGGCAATACTTGTAATCAGGAAAAAGTAATTTATCGGCAATAGGTACAATGGGGGTGCCTTGTCCTCCATCGGCAATATCGGCACTGCGAAAATCGCAAACTACCGGTAGGTTAACCATGGCGGCTATGGCGGCTCCATCGCCAATTTGGGTGGTAAATTTTTTGTCTGGAAAATGAAAAATGGTGTGGCCATGCGAGCCCACGAAGTCAACCACTTCGCTCAGGTTATTTTTTTCTACAAACAGCTTTACTTGTTCTCCAAAGTACGTGCCCAAAGTAGCGTGGGTTTCCCAAAGTTTTTTGGCAGTTGAAATGGGTAGGGCTTTGATGTCCTGTATCCATTCATCGGGATAAACCACTACATCTGTTTGTTCAATGCGAAATGACCATCGGTTGTTTTCTTTTTCAAATGTGCAGCAAGCAATGTCTAAGCCATCTAGAGAGCTGCCACTCATTAAACCTATTACGCGATATCTTTCCATAGTTATTTTAAACTTAATACATAATCGGCTAGAGCGTCTATTTCTATCCTCGTTAACCTATCTTTGAATGCCGGCATACGGCCTTCACCAGATTGGATAATCTGCACAGCATCATTTTTATCTCCGGCAAATTTCGCAAGGTTAGGAGCTTTGCCGCTGTAGCCCCCATCGCCATGGCAACGGACGCAAAAATTATTGTAAAGTGAAAGGGCGTTGGATGGATTTTGTAACTCGGTTACCGCTGTTGGTGATACGATTTTTTTGCTGCACGATGCAGCCATACATAGTGTAGTGACAAATGCTAAAAACTTATTCATGCGGCAATACTACAAAAAGCCATGCATGAGGAAATGCAAAACTGTTTGGATGAAACTACTAGTAAATGACAAGTTCATGCACTATTCAGCAGAAACCAGGGCGGCAGTATTTTGCAAATGGTTTTGCATTTGTGCAAAAAAGCGCTGAATGTCTTCGTGGATGTACGTAAATAATTTTAGCAATTCATCATTGTTTTGCCCATTAGCCAACAGATGCTCTATGGTATTTACCGAGTCAAATGATAACACATCACTCCAGTTACCAATGCGCTGGAGCATGTATGAGCGATGGTTAAAATGATTGTAACGGATATCGCTGATTTCGGCACTTACTTTGTTGCCGTTTACTGTTATCACCACGTAGTATTCAGTGTAAACTACTTTAAGTGCTTCGTCTTCATCGGCAAAATAGCGGTCAATAATCCGTATGGCCATACGGGTGCTTTCGGGGTCTATGCTTTGCAAGGGCGAAGAGTTATTGAAAACCCGCTGTACTTCTTTATAGTTTTTAGTATTCACACCATCGGTGTTCTCAGGTTTGTTGCATCGGTTGCATACTTCGGGGTGGGTGCTAAACCAGTTTTGCAAAGCAGCATAAATTCGCTCTTGCGATAACTTTTTAGAAACCTCCATTTGTGCGCGGTAGATGACTTTGCCTGTGGTTGTATCAATTGGTAAAGAATGGCCGGTAACGGCCAAGGAGGTAAGAAATGCCAACAGAGTGAAAAGTGTCAGGATTACGCGCATGTTTGGTATTGTGTGGTCAACAATCCATTTTACGCGTAAATCTGAG
Source organism: Chitinophagales bacterium (assembly GCA_016787045.1). Classification (GTDB taxonomy): domain Bacteria; phylum Bacteroidota; class Bacteroidia; order Chitinophagales; family LD1; genus Bog-950. The sequence continues at coordinate 168,763 of JAEUVA010000025.1, read as the reverse complement.
GATAGTTACATGAGTTATAGGGCTCCTCTGCGCCCCAGCTCTATGGCTTCAAGTTGTTCTATTTTACCGTCATGTAGTACAAAACGAAGCACAGTTTTAACATGGTGAAAACCTTGTACACCGGCAGCACCCGGGTTAATGGCCAATAGGTTGTACTTAGGGTCGCGCATTACTTTAAGAATGTGTGAATGGCCGCAAATGAAAACATCTGGCCGATGCTCCTCAATAAGCTTTCTTGCTCTGGGCGAATAACTGGCCGGATAACCGCCAATGTGGGTGAGCAGAATTTTTAGGTTTTCTCTTTCCAAAATCAAGTTCTCTGGGTACTCAGCTCTGATTTCTCGGCCATCTATATTGCCGTAAACGGCATAAAGCGGCTTAATCTTTGCCAGTTGATGGCATACTTCCAATGAGCCAATATCACCGGCATGCCAAATTTCATCTACATCTTTGAAGGCATCAAAAATTTTGGGGTCAGTGTAGCCGTGGGTATCGCTAAGAAGGCCGATGCGAATCATCGGCTAAAAATAGTTTTTGGCGTAGAGGTTTTTAGCTTCCAAAAAAATACTACATTTGCGCCCGCTTCGGCAGAATGCCGCGTTCGTATAACGGTTAGTACGCCTCCCTTTCACGGAGGTAATAGGGGTTCGATTCCCCTACGCGGTACCACTCAAAAAAATCCCTGCGCACCAAGCGGGGATTTTTGTTTTTGGCCCGGAGATAATTTTCCAAGCAGATGAAAAATTATCAGTTCAATCTTTCGCATCCGGTGTTTGCGCAAGTAGCGCGGGCGGCAGCCGAACTAAATTTACAAACGTATGCTGTAGGCGGATTTGTGCGCGACCAGTTGCTTGGCCGTACCTGCAAAGATATTGACTTTGTAACCGTATCGCCCAATAGTGGCAACCAACAACATGGTATGGAACTGGCTCAAAAAACTGCTTCATACATTTCAACCGATTTGCAAGTCAATTACTTTAAAAACTTTGGCACAGCACAGTTTAGATGGCAGGGGTACGATGTAGAGTTTGTAGGTGCGCGTAAAGAATCGTACCAGCGTGATTCGCGCAAGCCCATTGTGGAAAACGGTACCTTGCAAGATGACCAAAACCGAAGGGACTTTACGATTAACGCTATGGCGGTTTCTATGAATGCAGCCAACTTTGGTGAGTTGATTGACCCCTTTGATGGATTAGAGGATTTGGAGAAAAAGCTCATTCGCACACCACTAGATCCTGATGTTACCTTTAGTGATGACCCGCTGCGTATGATGCGCGCCATTCGGTTTGCCACACAATTGGGGTTCACCATATTGCCCGAAACCTTTGAGGCCATCAAGCGAAATCGTGAACGCATCAAGATTATTTCGCAGGAGCGAATTACGGATGAACTCAATAAAATTATTCTGGCAGCAAAACCAAGTGTGGGATTTGTGTTGCTGGAGGAGAGTGGCTTGCTCGAAATTATCTTTCCGGAATTTCAGCAACTGAAAGGTGTGGAAAATTATGAAGGCAAAGGGCATAAAGACAATTTTTTTCATACGCTGCAAGTGTTAGATAACATAACCAAAGCCACCAACAATTTGTGGTTGCGCTGGGCGGCAGTGCTGCACGATATTGCTAAACCGCCTACTAAAAAATTTATAGAAGGTACAGGGTGGACCTTTCATGGCCACGAGGTGCTGGGCAGCAAATGGGTACCTAAAATTTTTGGGCGAATGAAACTGCCCATGGGTGCCGAAATGAAGTTTGTACGTAAAATGGTGTACCTGCACCTACGCCCTATTGCGCTTACCAAAGAAGAAATAACTGACAGCGCATTGCGCAGATTATTGTTTGAAGCCGGTGACGATATTGAGAGTTTGCTTTCGCTTTGCGAAGCAGACATCACTTCCAAAAACCGCGAAAAAGTGAAGCGCTACCTCATGAAATTTGAAGTAGTACGCGAAAAGTTGAAAGAAGTGGAGGAGAAAGACAGGGTGCGCAATTTTCAACCACCTATTAGCGGAGAGTTTATTATGCAATATTTTGGCATTAAGCCCGGCAAAGAAATCGGCATTATTAAAGAGGAAATCAAGGAAGCCATCTTAGAGGGTAAAATCAGGAACGATATTGACGAGGCCTTGCAAATGATGCAGAAACTGGGAGAGAAGCTGGGTTTGAAAAAAATGTGAATTATACCGGCAGTGTAATGCCGTATTGGGTATTCTTATTTCATTCGTAAAAAATAAATTCATGTCTAAACAATTCACTTCTGTATTCATCAGTTTGTTAGCTGTAGTAGGTATTGCTGCAAAATTGCACACCGAAAACTACTCTGTTGACCCTGCTACATCAACCTTACACTGGACAGCTAAAAAAGTAACCGGACAGCACGATGGATTTGTAAAAATTAAGAGTGGTTACTTGGTTATGAACCACGGCACACCTGTAGGCGGTAGCTTTGATTTAGATATGACCACTATTACTTGTGCAGACATCAAAGACGAGAAAAAGAATCAGGACTTAGTAGGCCACCTCAAGGGCGATGATTTTTTTAGTGTAGAAAAAAACCCAATAGCTACGCTCAAAATTGGCAGCATTACACGCCTTACTGAAGCTAAAACCGGAGAGCCCAATTTTCAGGTAAACGCCAACCTTACTATCAAAGGCATTACTCAACCCGTGCAATTTCCCGCATTGTTTGAGGGTACGCATCAGCAGGTTAAAGCCACAGCAAAAATTACTATTGACCGCACTAAGTGGAACATCAGCTATAAATCAGGCACGGTGTTCCCTTCACTGGCCGATAAAGCGATAGCCGATAATGTAGAGTTTGAGGTGAGTATTGTGGCTAATGCTGCGCATTAAATATTGTTATCTATAGCTTGACTATTTTTTGTGATGAAACGAGTTTTCTTTCATCAAACAATTGAACGATTAATACTCCCTTAGGAAATAAATGAGTGTTTAAAACATAAGTGGAATTGTTTACAAGATTCGCCATGTTATATACTTCTTTGCTATCTGTAGTGTAAATTTTTAAGGAGTACTTACCTTCTACTTTTGGTGAGTTGAAATGGATATACAACTGATCTGATACCGGAATTGGATATATGGATAAATACATTTTTTCAGATGTACTTTCATCCAAGCCCACCAATTGACAACCCGGTACTAAACACCCGTAACTATCTAAGCGCAATAACCATCCTCTTTGCGGGTAATCATTAAACTCATCTATCCGCTCACCTGCTGCTACAATACTGCCATCAGCTAACTCAACGAGGTCATACAAGTAGTTTGTTTGTCCGGGGTAATCTTCGGTATTAAAATATTTACGCTGCCATATTACTTGGCCATTTTCATCAAATTTTATGAGCCACCCTGTATTTTTATAGGGCTGACCATCTGTGTAGGTTGAATCGTAAGTTCCACCTGCGGCTAAGTAATGGCCATCAGATAGTTTTTTTAGTTGAAACAAATTAGGAATAGCGCTTGCCTGACCGAGTTTTAACTCCCAAATTTTGTGGTGAGTGCTATCTTCTCGCACAATATATCCGCACCTCATGCTCAGATAGGTTGGCGGATTCCCTGCAGAGGTGTAAATGTCATTTATCCATTCGCTAACATAAATTCCGCCTCCATCATTTAACTGGAGATAGGCATTGGCGCCAAATGTTTTTTTTGAAGTGTCCACCCAGGTAGCTAACAAATGGCCACTTGTATCAATAGTTCTAAACACCGTATTGAAAAAGGCATTGGGCCCCGTAAACAATCCGGTGTATGACGATAGTAGAATGTGGTCGCTATTTAAATGCGTTATACCGGTAGGCATTTCATTGAAATACTGCTCGCGCCATAACTGATTTCCCTGCGGATCAGTTTTTATTACTACAGAAATATAGTAGTTCTGTGTAGTGCCGGTTCGTAATCCCATGATAACGAAACTTGAATCTGGCAATTGCAATACTCCCGTAAATCCATACCCCCATGCGGTAGTATCAATATACTCTTTTGCAAATTCTATTGCGCCATTTTGCTTTAACTTGAAGAAAAGGCCACCCTTAAAATTGTTTTTAACGCCAACAAATGCATAGCAACTATCGTTTGTAATCACGAATCTACTTGCAGTAAAATAATCAGTAAAAGAATCAAGTATAGCAGAGTAAGCAATTAATGGTGTTCCATCTAATTCAATTTTGGCAATGATGTATTTTACAGGATTAAATGCAAAAGTTTCTGCCACATAGCCATGAGCAATGAGCGTATCATTCACCAAATGTAAACCTCTGAAAACTGCTGCCGGTTTACCTAATAGGTAGCCATTGTTATATGTTTGAGCATTTGCAATGCCCGGGGATAAAAGCAAACAGCAGAATATGAATCTTAGTTTTTGCATAGAGAGAAACGCTGGTTCCCCCAAAGGATGAATTACAAATTAATAAATTCCATCCAATAGGTAGGCAACTACTCTCACGTTGTAACTCAAAGCTATTGTTTAAGTTTTTATTTATCAATGCTGGTTGCTTTGTTCAGTATCGGCTGGCACCACTTTATGTGGCGGATGTGGCTCCCAACCAAACACAGCTAGCATAATAAAAAAAGATACTACATAGGCCATAATAACATGCCAGCCGTTTTTTACCCAAGCAAATACACTTTTTACCTCGGGGTAAATATTGCTTAGTGCCACACCTGCGCTACTTCCAAACCACACCATACTACCGCCAAAGCCAACAGCAAACGCCAGTACACCCCAGTCATATCCACCTTGAGTGAGTGCCAGTTTAGTGAGTGGAATGTTATCAAACACACTACTCAAAAATCCTAATCCAAATGCAGTTTGCCAAGAAGCAGCAGGCAACTCATCTACGGGCATCATACTGGCGCATAACACCAGCGATAGCAAAAACAAAGCACCGGATAAAGCATGGCGCACCACCTGCCAGTGCGTAGTAATGATAAGCGAACCCACTAATATGGCTGCCCAAACCCCAATTGCCGGAAAATCAAACGCTATGTTAGTGGCAATAGCTCCTGCCAAAATCATTAACGATACGGCCAACCTGCGGGTACTGATTTTAGCTGTTACAATTTCATCCTTTAGTATGGGCTGATGCTTATGTTGTTGAATGGAGGCAATAATGCCGGAGATGATTAGTGCAGGTACCGCTGCGGCATAGGCATGCAGTACGTCTTTTATGGCAATACCATCTATCCACATCATGGTGGTGGTGGTATCGCCAAGCACACTGCCGCTGCCGCCAGCGTTACTGGCAGCTACTATTCCAGCCAAGTATCCGATGTGTAACTTCTTTTTGAAAACCACGTGAGCAATTCCACCTGCAATCATGGTAGCAGCTATGTTGTCTAAAAATGCAGAAAGAATAAATGCGAGGATGAGGAGTACAAACCCCCCTTTCCAGTCGTCCGGTAAATAGTGGGGTAGTTTGGCCGGAATACCGGAATGTTCAAAGTGGTCGGCCAGTACTGCAAAGCCCAGTAGCAATGCAAATAAGTTGAGCAGATCTTTGCCTTCGTGATGCAGGTGATGCACCAGTTGAAAATCGGTACACAACAATTTGTAAAGCAAAACTGTGGCTAATCCAATTAGCGCTACCTCAAGTGTTTTGTGGTGAAAAAGGGCTACTCCTATTAGCGTGGCGGCAAAAAGGATAAATGCAAGATCAATTCCGAAAATGTGGATAGATGACAAAAGCAGCATAGCTGGCGAAAGTACAATTTTGAGCGAATGATGGCTGTAATTAGTACTTGCCCTTTAGGCAAATACCTATTACTTTGCACGCGCAGTGGAGCAGAGTAAAAACATATTGCTTTTAGATGCCGATGAGCAAAGCGCCAGCGATATACAACGCTTCCTAAAAGTGAGCGCGTATGCGTTTTCGGTGAGCCATACCCTTACGGTAGAGGAGGCATTGAATTATCTGCGCAACCGAAAACCGGATATGATTTTGCTGGACGCTGCTCAAACTACCCAACTCAATTTTCCGGCATTTAAAAACCTGGCCGAGCGCGAAAAAATACCGGTGGTTCTGCTGAGCGATTTTAGTCAAGGCGAAGCAAAGTCAAAAGCCGAAGCAGCCGGGGCAAGCGATTTTTTGATTAAGAACAAAATTAATCTGTTTCACCTGCAAAAGACGATTGTCAACGCACTGAAACTTAGCGAAGCAGAAAGTAGGTTAGACGATACATTTAATGATTTTATCTCTCAGCACGAGTCTTTTTACAAGCTCATAAACAGAATAGATAAAGGTGTTTTGGTGCTCAACAGTCACAACGCAGTACGGTATGCTAATGCAAAAGCATATAGCATTATGGGTGAGGAAATTTTGCGCAAGCATCTGGCAGATTATGTATCGTACCGAGAAGTGGATGGTGATGAGGAAGTAATAGAGTTATTGCCCAGGCCAAAACTGTGCGTGAGCATTCAAATTAGCGAAATACAGTGGAACGGAGAGAAATGCAATTTGTTTTTGATTGACCGAAAGGAAATACAACAGCAAGCATCAATGCTCCAAAACGAGTATTTGCAAACGCTGCTGCATTCTTTATCGGAGAGCATTGTATTGCTTAAAGGCGATAAGTTGGTGTTTGCCAATCAAACGGCTCTTCGTATGCTGAAACTCAAGCAGCAACAACTTAGTGATAAGACGCTGAGCGATGTGTTTGAAACGCGTGAAAATTTATTGACCGGTTTATCGGTTCAAAGCTTTTTGTCTGAGAAAGTGGCTGAAGGGATGGTAAAAGTTTCTGATGGTTCTACTGCGGAAGTGAAGTTTACATTCAAACCCATCAATATAGATAACGAGTTTTATCATTTGCTGTCATTTGTACCCCGATTTGCTAATGCAGATTTTGCGGCACCTCACCCGCGCAGCGATGCCGAAAAATTTAGTACAGACGATGTACTCCACTTGGCCTCGCACGATTTGCGCGAACCGGTACGCACCATATTGAATTATGTACAGTTACTCTCTGATAAGCTGGAGGCGAAAAAATATGCTGAAGCGTCAGAGTATGCAGTTTATGCCAAAGATAGTGCAGAGCGCATGGAGCGACTGTTGACAGATCTAAAAACATACATTGGGTTAAATAATCATACTTTCCAGTTGGCTAAAACTTCCATGAAATTAGTGTTGGCCGATGTGCTGAAACAACTTAAACCACGAATAGAACAGGAAAGAGCAGAAGTGAGTTTTACAGAATTGCCAGACGTGAGTGCTGATAGAGAACTGGTAGAAAAGTTATTGTTTTTACTCATCGAAAATGCACTCAAGTTTCGTAAGAAAGATCGCCAACCGGTTATTGACATTGGTTACGATAAGTTTGAAGGAAATATCATTTTTTGCGTGCGCGATAACGGGATTGGCATTTCTAAAAAGTACTACCAACGTATTTTTAGTTTGTTTGAACGGCTCAATCGGGTGGACGAGTACACCGGCAATGGTCTCGGCTTGGCCATTTGCAAAAAGATTACAGATATGCACGGTGGCGAAATATGGGTAGAGAGTTTACCCGGCTCCGGCAGTAATTTCTATTTTACCCTCAAGGGTAAGTAAATACTGAAAACATTACTGAACACTTTACTTTACCGGGTGGATAGTAAAGCGGCTCAACTTGCTTGCTGATGGCAAGTTTGCCATACCTTTCGCAGGGCAATGAAAAAGTATTGCAACATCTGTGGCAACCAGTTAGAATTGAGCCAGCGCTTTTGTGGCGGCTGCGCACAGGTAAATCCATACTTCGTGCAGTCGTTTTCGTTGCTGTCTGATCAATCAGAAAACCTTGAAAAACTTAGGGAAGAGAAAGAACGAATTGAGCGCGAACTGCAAGAGAGAGAGCAGGCCCAACTAGAGTTTTTGAGGTTAGAAAAGATGCGGAAAGATGCCGAAGAGCAAGAACGGCAGCGCATAGAAGCTATTACCCGCCAACAACTTAAACGAGAGCAACACGAGAGGGAAAATGCAGAGGCCAAATTGCAACAACAGATACTTTCTGTAAAGCAAGAGACCGAACTTCATAAAAAGTACACCATGGACATGGTGAAAGAAGTGCGCGTAGAGTTGCAACAGTTGGAAGAGGATAACAGGCGACTAAAAAATGAGCTGGAAGAATTAGCGAAACAAAAAGCAGTAGCAAAAAGTAATGATGAAACTCCAGTAGTTACCCAAGCCGTATATGCCGCTTCTCCACCACCTGTAACAGCAGCACAGGTGCTAAGCACATCTCCCCAAGCCGAAGCAACAGCACCTAAAGAGCAAGTAAACACCCACAACAAAACGAAATCAAAACTAGTATTAGCTGTATTGTTGTTAGTGCCTTTAGTGTTAGTACTCATCGCTCTAGCAACTCCTTTGTTTAAATCTATAGATGTAAGCCACATTTCAGAGGGAAATTCTATAACTACACCTCAAACTGAAGATGTTGCTTCGCTCGTAAATACACCTCCGGCAACAGAAGATTACCCGCTGGAAGATACGCTCAGTACAGTTAACCCACAGCCGACAAATGAGGTTGCTTCGCCTAGCTATGTGGCTCCATTTCGGCTAACCGGAGCTATTGCTGCAAACGATTTGATAGGAAAAAAAATTACCGGTTGCGACATTACGATACATACATTGGAAGAAGTACGTAGTGTATCTCCTCCGGTTCTCATTGCACAAATTTCTTCTAACATGGTCAAGTACAAATGCACTATAAGAGTAGTACAAGCAGAGGCATCATTCATTGCATCTCCGTATTTGTATTACACTCCAGCCGGAAAGTTCTTAAAAATTGATGGAACGAATTGCGAATAATATGAAAAAAATAATTTATGTTTTTTTTCTCTTGCCATACTTTACTCATGCGCAAGAATTTCTCACCGGCAAGCTAAGCGATGAAAAACAGCAAGGCAGTATATATTACGATCGCACCCAAATTAACTTAACCAAGCAGGTGTTTCAAACCGTTTACAAGGTTTTTGATACTGACATTAACCCCATTTGCACAATTACTATTACTCACGATAGGCACAAACAATATTTGTTTGTGGCTACTAAACCACAAGCGGGTGCTCAAGAGAATTTGGCGGTAAAGTACGATAGAGATAAGAGTGGGTTGGTGTTTTGCGACATCAACAATTTAGATACCGTGTTTACTCAATTGGGGAGATATTCGTATTTGCTTTCGTTTGCCGATAGCACATTGGATTATGCCATTTTACACCAATTAAAATTTGGTGGCAATAAAACCTTAGCACTCGATCCGCTTAATAAAGTTCGGCTCAAAAAGCACGTGGAGCAAGTGGCTAAACTGTTTCGTAAGTATCCGGCACTGGCACGTCAACAAACCAAAGCGTTGCCCATGTCTGCCGAAGAAAGGGAGGACTACTCTTTGCAAAATGTGATCACAAAAATGCGCAGCTTGGCACATAAACAAGAAACGCAATTGCGCGATTCCGTTGCCGGATTTCAGCAAATACTTGCACAAAAAGTGAAAGCAGCATTTGGCACAGATGCCGCTTCTATCACCACAAAAAAGTTTGCCGGAGAGAAAAAAAATGGGCGGCTTTACGGGCAAGGCATTCTGGTGGAAGAAGGCAATGTGTACTACGGTACGTTTGAAAAGGGAATTTTTTTGAGAGGAGTAGTTTGCAAAAAGGAAGGGGTTAATACTTACTGCGGCTATATGGTAGATGGGCACTACAATGGTTTGGGATTACTACAATTAGCTAATGGAAACTATCAGTTGGGATATTTCACTGATGATAAGTTTATAAACGGCTTTACACAAGCTACCGAAACCAATGGGGATGTTTACAAGGGGAGAATGATTGGTGGCATCCGCAAGGGATATGGTGAATTGATGCGAGCCAACGGCACCATATATGTGGGTGATTTTTCTAATGTAAGTTTTTTAAGAGGATTTGCTAAAGAAGTGGACCCTTTCGGTTATGTACTCTACTCAAAATTAGAGTCGGGCGAAAAAATAGGCATTACACCTCAGGAGGGTGAAATGGGGATAGGCAAAGATGCGGTAGCGGGTAAGAATTAAAATTGATGGTGTTTCTACCTCAACTCACCAATCGCCTTTCTCATTTTTGCTTTTAATGCTTCCGATATAGGGTACAGCGGTAATCGCAGGTGGCTTTCACAAATTCCCAATACTTCTAATGCGTACTTAACACCTCCCGGGTTGCCTTCGGCAAAAAGCATATCGGTAATGTCGTTGAGTTTATAGTGCAGCTCACGGGCTTTATCAAAATTGCCTTTGAGCGATTGGCGAACCATTTCTGTAAATATTTTTGGAAAGGCCTGCCCTACTACAGAGATAACTCCATCCATACCATAGGCAATTAGACCGAGTGTAATGTTATCATCTCCTGAAATGAGTAAAAAATCTTTGGGCTTGTGTTTGGCTATTTGCATACACTGTCCAAAGTCGCCACTGGCTTCTTTCATGCCAATAATGTTTTCTGACTCGTTGGCTAAGCGCAGTGTAGTTTCGGCTTTCATGTTAGAGCCGGTACGACCGGGTACGTTGTACAGAATGATTGGGCGAGGTGCTGCGGCAGCTATGGCTTTGTAATGGGCAATTATTCCATCCTGAGTTGGCTTGTTGTAGTAGGGCGATACAGAAAGTATAGCATCTACTCCGTTGAAGTGAAACTTCTCTATGTCTTTCAGTACTTCGTGGGTGCTATTGCCGCCAAAGCCCGCTACCACGGGCACACGCCCTTTCACTTCGCTGATAGTGTAGTTGAGCACTTCTAATTTTTCTTCCTTACTCAGGTTTACACTCTCGCCTGTAGTACCAAGAGAGACCACGTACTCCACACCGCCATCAATACAGTGGTTGATGACCTTGCCGAGTCCCGAAAAATCTATTTCTGCTTTACTGTTAAATGGAGTAACGAGAGCTACGCCTGTGCCGCGAAGTTTACTTTGTATCATAGTTTATTTTATGGAGAAAATTGGTCATTTGTTGCAGTAAATAATTCAAATCGATTTTGCCATCTAAGTTTACCATCATATCGTAGAGTGTAGTTTTTCGTTCATTATACACCCCTACTCTCCAACGAGCTTTGCTGAGGGCTGCAATATACTCTAAAGGCAAAATTTCTTCTGTGAAACAGCAAAGTAGTAAATCAAAATTTTTAGTTGCAAACGTTAATGGTTTTTCATCAGAAGGTACCATGCACCAATTGATGTGGTTGCTATTCATTACTAAAATATCGGCTTTATGATCTACTTTCTTATCGTCCACAAAACCTAGTATTTCCACCGTTTTTGCATCGCTCTTAAGTTGCTCGGTAAAGCGGGTAATAATGATGTCGTTATCCGGGTTTGAGCTATTGTATAAAATGCCAATGGTTTTAGCATCGCGCAGATTAATTACTGTATGTTTATGCTGTTGTGTGCTTATGGCTTCTGCAAGTGCCCTATAAAAAAAATAACGCTGTATGTTGTACCACCACTTTTTCATGCTAAGCAGTTTTGGTGGCATACACGCCCATTTGCGAAAACTTGTCAATACGATTTTTTATGCGCTGCTCCAAAGATTGTTGCTCCAACTCTGCAATATGTTGTTGAATCACATGTTTTAACGTAGTGGCCATTTCAGCGGGGTTAGCATGAGCGCCCCCAACGGGTTCGGATACAATGCCATCAATTAGTTTCATAGCATACAAATCTTGTGCAGTAGGTTTCAGAGCTTCAGCAGCTTTCTCTTTATGCTCTGCGGTGCGCCACAAAATACTGGAGCAGGCCTCTGGCGAAATCACCGAATACCAGGTGTTTTCCAACATTAGTAGTTTATCACCCACCCCAATGCCCAATGCACCCCCGCTTGCGCCTTCGCCAATTACAATACAAAGTACCGGTACCTTCAGTGCTGCCATTTGCATCAAATTTCGGGCTATGGCTTCTCCTTGTCCATTGCGTTCGGCTTCTTCGCCCGGATAAGCGCCTGGTGTATCTATGAGTGTAACTATCGGTTTGTTAAATTTTTCAGCAAGTTTCATCAGGCGTAACGCCTTGCGGTAGCCCTCGGGGTTAGGCATTCCAAAATTACGCACTATACGCATTTGTGTGGTTGTTCCCTTTTGGTGGCCTATAATCATGTAAGTTTTACCATCTATATCTCCCAATCCGCCAATAATGGCTTTATCGTCCCTGTGGTTGCGGTCGCCAAACAACTCTATAAACTGCGAACACATGGTTTCAATAAAAAATTTAGTGTATGGGCGGTCCGGATGGCGGCTTACTTGTATCCGTTGCCAAACTGTTAGGTTACTGTAAACTTCTTTTTGCTTGCTCAAGAGTTGCTGCTTGAGTTCAGTTATCGCAGTTTCTTCTGCACCGGTTGCAGTGGCTGCGATTATTCGCTCCTTCAAAAGCGCGATAGGTTCTTCAAATTCCAGGTATGTGGTAGCCATAATGCTTCGGCAAATAAACCCGAAAAATTGATTTGAATACAGTGGTGTATGAGGAGGTTTATTGACCCCAAAGCCCCATTTTGATTTGACAAGCGCCTGCAACAGCGTGAATAAGCTGTGGATAGCAGTGAATTAACTGTGGAAAATGCTGTATTTATCCACAAAAAACCATACTATTTTAAAAAATACCGCAAATTACCACCACTGAAACGCTTGCCAGTAAAGGATTTCAGAAATAATTTGGTTGTTGAAAAATAAAAAATACTATTTTGTGGTAAGTAGCGGTATTTTGCGGGAAATATTTTTCATTTGCTAATACATTAATCAACCAATGGCTTTTCGCGGACAATATGAGTGTACAATGGATGAGAAGGGGCGCATCAAAATGCCCACTGCTCTGCGGAAGCAATTTCCGGCAGAGGAGAACGCCTCATTCATTATTACCAAAGACATTGAGGATTGCTTGGTGATATACCCCATGAAAGAGTGGGAGGCCGAAGAGCAGCGATTGATGGAGTTAGAGCAAGATGATCCGGAGTTGCGTGATTTTATTACAGCAAAAATCACCGCATTAACCGAAGTGCAGTTTGATGGTGCCGACCGTTTTGTGATTGGTAAACGCTTAGCCAAGATGCTTGGCAACAATAAAGATGTGGCCCTTGTGGGTTGGTTTAACAGGATACAACTGTGGGATGCAGCCAAGTTAGAGCAGCACCAAACCAACAGTCAGGCGCGCATCAAAGAACTGGCCGCTAAGGCAGCTGCCTACCGCAAGGCAAGCAAAGGAATTGGAGATAAACAAGAGTAATGGAAAAGAGTACGGACTCTTTTTACCATACCAGCGTTCTTTTACAAGAGAGTGTAGATGCACTAAACATTCGGCCTGATGGCGTTTATGTAGATGCCACTTTTGGCGGAGGTGGACATTCCAAAGAAATTTTGGATCGTTTAGGTGCAGATGGCAGGTTGATTGGTTTCGACCAAGACGAAGATGCCCAACAAAATGCTTTACTAGATGAACGGTTCACTTTAGTACAGGCAAATTTTTGTGAGCTAAAGCGTTTTCTGCGTTTGCATGGAGTGCAGCAGGTAAATGGCATACTGGCCGATTTGGGTGTTTCCAGTTGGCAGTTTGATGTGGCCGAGCGCGGGTTCAGCTTTCGGTTTGATGGCCCACTGGATATGCGCATGAACCGGCAGCAAGAAACAGATGCTGCTATGCTGTTGAACAGCTATTCGGCCGAGCAACTTCAGCAAATGTTTAGCAACTACGGTGAAGTGCGCAATGCCAAAACATTAGCCAATGCTATTGCAGAGGTTAGAAACGTGAAGCCACTCAACACCATAGCCGATTTGAAAAACATAGCGCAGCAATGCCGCATGGGCGAAGAACACAAGTACTTAGCCCAGGTTTTTCAGGCCGTGCGGATGGAGGTGAATGGCGAATTGGCGGCACTGGAAAGTTTGTTGCAGCAAAGCGCAGAAGTGTTGGCTCCGGGTGGACGTTTGGCGGTAATCACCTTTCACTCATTAGAAGATCGGTTGGTGAAAAACTTCATGAAGCACTCTACTTTTAATGATGAACCGGAAAAAGACATATACGGAAATTTTAGTAAATATTTTCGGTTGATGACCAAAAAACCGATAGAGCCAACAGAGAAAGAAAAGAAAGAAAATAGCAGAAGCCGTAGCGCAAAGTTGCGAATAGCAGAAAAAACATAAGCAATTAGACACAGATCATGAGTCAGAATTTTACAAATGAGCACGAAGAGCAAGCAAGCACCGAAAAAAAATCGGGTGGCTTTGGTTCGCTATTGGGCAAAATTGATTCGGTAGGCGAAAGCGGACTACGGCAATTGTTGCTCAACATGCCGTTTGTGTTGTTTTTGGTAGTACTAGCCACCCTGCATATCGCTAATAACCATTTGGCCGATAACATGGCTCGCGATATTGCCAAAACAGAGAAACAGGTAAAAGACCTGCACTGGAAATACATGACCTCTACCTCGGATCTCATGCAAAAAAGCAAGTTGAGCGAAGTAGCAGTATTAGTGAACACACAAGGGCTGAGAGAACTGAGAATTCCTCCCTACAAGATTGAAGTAAAAGATTAAACATGTTGAAACAAGTGAAAGCTCATCGCCCTGAAAATACCTCCGCAACCCCGGAGCCGATGAGCAGCCACCGAATTTCGGATGAAGTATTTATTGTAATTGCATAAGCACATGGCCACCAACAAAAAAAGAGAAATCCTGCTACGCGCATACGTTAGTTTTGCGTTTGTGCTCTTGTTGGGCGCGGCCATACTTGGCAGGGCTTTTTACATACAAACCGCACACGGAGAGTACTACCGTGCTTTGGCAGATTCATTAACTATTTCTGCTAAACCAATACTTGCCGAAAGAGGAAACATATACAGCGATGATGGTCGGTTGCTCGCAGCCACACTCCCACGCTACGATATCCGAATAGACTTTAAAACCACGTACCTGCACTCGGATACTTTTTTCAAATACGTAGATGCCTTTGCGGTTGAAATGAACAAGAAATACCCGGAAAAAACTACTGCGCAATACAAAGCAGAGTTGATGCACCAGCGCAAAAAGAAAAGCCGTAGCTATCTGCTCAAACGCAACGTTTCATACAATGATTTAATGGAAATGAAACAGTGGCCCTTGTTCTGCAAGGGGCCTTATGTGAGCGGTATTCGTGAGTTCAGAGAAGATTTACGCAAAAATCCATTTGATATGCTGGCTAAGCGAACCCTTGGCGGTATGAACGACAGCTTTGGTATATATGGTTTGGAAAAACAATATGATTCTATTCTGCGTGGCAAAGAAGGTACCATTATGGTTCAGCGAATATCGGGTGGCGCAGTGGTACCTATTGATAGTAAAGAAGAAATTGCTGCTCAACCGGGTCATGATATATACACTACAATTAACGTAGAACTGCAAGATGTAGCAGAAGAAGCGCTGCGCAGCAAACTAAAATACCACGAAGCAGAGCATGGTTGTGTGGTGCTGATGGAAGTAAAGACAGGGCGCATTAAGGCCATGGCCAACTTGGGTTTAGTTAAAGATTCTACGTATGGCGAAATTCAGAACTACGCAATTTGGGAAGCTGCCGACCCGGGTTCTACTTTTAAATTGGCTACAGTAGCCAGTTTGATAGAAGATGGATATGTAACTAATAATACTAAAGTGTATGTAGGTAACGGCCAGTTAGTGTTAGACAAAAAATCGGGTAAACCCATAGTTGACCATGCGGTAGAGGCACCCGAAATTACCCTCAAGCGTGCTTTTGAGGAGAGTAGTAATGTGGCTATGGCCTCGTTAGCGCACAAGTATTATGCTGTATCGCGCGAAAAATTTTACAACCACTTTAAAGATTTTGGCTTCACCCAAAAAATAAACATTGAACTACCCGGTGCGGCAATGCCCACTGTACCTGCACCCAAAAACTGGAGCGGAATATCTGCTGCTTATATGGCACATGGATATGGCATAGATGTAACACCACTACACATACTTATGTTTTACAATGCAGTGGCTAATAATGGCGTGATGGTGCAGCCGCATGTGGTAGAGAAAGTAAAATCATACAACCGCACGATTGACTCTACACAAACGATTGTACTCAACGAAAAAATTTGTAGCGATAAAACATTGGCACAATTGCACGAACTGTTGGTGGCAGTAGTAGAAAATGGTACGGCTACCAACCTCAAAACAGACTATTTGCACGTAGCCGGTAAAACAGGTACGGCTGTTATTTCGCAAGGCAAAAAAGGATATTCTGTAGAAGGCAACAAAGTATATCGTGCCTCTTTTTGTGGTTACTTTCCGGCAGAAGACCCACAGTACAGCATGATTGTGGTAGTTAACTCGCCTAACGCTAACGGGTACTACGGCAACAAAGTAGCTGGTACTATCTTTAAAGAGGTAGCAGATAAAGTGTACTCGCTAAATCTGAATCTGCACAAATCGGTAAATGGAGTGCCTATAGCTAATACTACTTATCCGGTAATATCCAAAGGATACACTGAAGATTTGCAAAACATATATACACACATAGGCAAAAAAATTAATGCGCCTGAGTCGGAATGGAGTAAGGTAACGGCAACAGAGAATAAGCTGTTGCTCGCGGAAAACACCATCGGTTATCAAACAGTGCCGGATGTGGTGGGCATGAGCATGAAAGATGCCGTTTATCTGTTAGAAAGTTTGGGTTTGCGTGTATCTGCTAATGGTAAAGGAAATGTGTTTGCACAAACAGGAGCAGGTGAAATAGTAATTAAAGGGTCTGTAGTTAATATTCAATTGAGATAGTATATATAATGAAAAAGCGTTTAGTCATTTTGGGAGCGGGGGAGAGTGGTTTCGGTACTGCAGTACTGGGGCTTAAGCAGGGCTATGACGTTTTTGTAAGCGATGGTGGTAAAATAAAAAGCAACTATAAAAAGCAGTTAAGCGATTGGAAGATTGAGTACGAGGAGACAAAACACACCGAAGAAAAAATATTGAATGCCGATATAGTGATGAAAAGCCCCGGCATACCGGAGAAAGCTGAAATGGTGAAGAAAATTCGCAAAGCCGGTATAAAAGTGGTTAGCGAGATAGAATTTGGTTCATGGTTTACTGATGCCAAAATTGTGGGCATCACTGGCTCAAACGGCAAAACCACCACCACTGCTCTTACCTACCATTTGCTAAAGAGCGGTGGACTTAATGTTGGGTTAGGCGGCAACATTGGTCAGAGTTTTGCTTACCAAGTAGCTACGCAAAATTACGAACACTACGTGCTGGAAATTTCCAGTTTTCAGTTGGATGATATTGAAAAGTTTCGTCCGCACATTGCTGTACTCACCAACATTACTCCCGACCATTTGGATAGATACAACTACGATCTACAAAATTATGTAGCATCCAAATTTAATATAACTAAATATCAAACAGCAGCCGACTACTTTGTGTATTGTGCCGATGACGAAATATCTGCACAGAATTTAACTGCTTACCCATCTGCGGCTAAGAAAATTCCTTTCGGGTTTGACACAGAATTTGCAGAGGGTGGTTATGTAAAAAACGACAATATCATTATTAACATAAACCAAAACCAATTTTGTATGAGCATTCAGGAACTCGGATTGAGTGGACGCCACAACGTCTACAACTCACTGGCCGCTGGGATAGTAGCCAATGTATACGGACTGCGTAAGGAGCAGATTCGTGAAAGTTTAGCGGACATGAAATCGCTGGAGCACCGCATGGAAAGCGTAGCCAAGGTCCGCAACATTGAATTTATTAACGACAGCAAGGCCACCAACGTAAACAGCACATGGTACGCTTTAGAGAGTATGGATAAGCCCGTGATATGGATTGCCGGTGGTATAGACAAAGGCAACGATTATACTGTGCTTGACCCACTGGTACGCAAAAAAGTGAAAGGCATGATATGCCTGGGCGTAGATAACACAAAGCTTCACACTGCCTTTGGTCGCATGGTAGATATTATGGTAAATGTAAATAATATGACTGATGCCGTGCGTATGGCATACAATCTGGGTAATCCCGGAGATTGTGTATTGCTTTCGCCCGCTTGTGCTTCGTTCGATTTGTTTGAAAACTATGAAGACAGAGGTAAAAAATTTAAAGATGCAGTAATTCAACTGTAAAGAAAAAAGCAGCCACTACGTACAGCTAGATTATGCTCTATTATCTGTTCAGACTTTTGGATCAGCAGTTTGATTTTCCCGGGGCGGGATTGTTTAACTACATCTCTTTTAGAGCGGCTATGGCAGTATTGCTATCGTTGACTATCTCACTCTTATATGGCGATAAGTTGATATCGCTACTTAAACGAAAGCAGATTGGGGAAACAATTCGCGAGTTAGGGCTGGCAGGAGAGAACTCTAAAAAAGGAACTCCTACTATGGGTGGATTAATCATATTAGGTTCCATTCTAATTCCCACGTTGCTATTTGCTAAGTTAGACAACATTTACATTATCCTAATGCTGATTACCACGGTGTGGCTCGGTTTAATTGGTTTTGCCGATGACTACATCAAGGTATTCAAAAAAGATAAAAAGGGTTTGGCGGGAACATTTAAAATTGTGGGGCAAGTTGGGTTAGGCATTATTGTGGGCACGGTATTGTATTTCAATAACGGGGTTATTACTAAAGAAGAGATATCCGCCAGTGAGTTATATAAGTACGACAGTAAAGAAGTAACCAAACTTACCGATGATAACGGAGAAGTGCATTACATGATAACAGAAAAATCGCCCACCACTACCATTCCATTCTTAAAATCACATGAAATAAATTATGGAAAATTGCTCTGCGTATTTGGTGATGATTATTGTAAGTATGCTTGGTTAGTTTTTATTCCGGTGGTTATTTTTATTATTACAGCAGTAAGTAATGGTGCAAACCTAACCGATGGTATAGATGGGTTGGCTACCGGTACATCGGCCATTATAGGAGCTACTTTGCTGGTATTCGCTTATGTATCCGGTAATATTATATTTTCTGACTATTTAAAAATAATGTATATCCCCAATGCAGGTGAGCTGGTAATTTTTATTGCCGCATTTGTGGGAGCTTGTATCGGTTTTTTGTGGTATAATTCATATCCGGCACAGGTTTTTATGGGCGACACAGGGTCGCTGGCTATTGGTGGTATAATTGCTACACTGGCCATTATTGTACGTAAAGAATTGTTGTTGCCTGTGATGTGCGGTATTTTTTTTGCTGAAACACTCAGCGTAATGCTGCAAGTCAGCTACTTTAAATACACCAAGAAAAAATATGGAGAAGGACGTAGAATATTCCTCATGAGTCCGCTGCACCATCATTACCAAAAACTAGGTTGGCACGAAAGCAAAATTGTTTCACGTTTTTGGATTATAGGAATACTATTGGCCATACTTACTGTAGTTACTCTAAAGATAAGATAAATAAATGTTGAGTTGCACAACATGTCAATATGCGTATACTACACGACTTGCTCATTAATATACCGGCCACAAAAATAATTGGCGATAGTAAATGCGTTGTAAAGCATATTCAGATAGACTCTCGTAAAGTAAGCTCAGGCGATTGTTTTGTGGCGATTAAAGGAACAGCCAGTGATGGGCACAATTATATTGAGCAATGTATTGATAAAGGGGCTAGAGTAATTGTTTGCGAGGAACTACCTTCTAATTTATATGCAGATGTAACTTATGTGTTAATAGGCAATAGTAGTAATGCTGTTGGGTTGCTAGCAGCTAACTTTTATGGTAATCCATCACAACAGATAAAAGTGATAGGTGTAACGGGAACTAATGGTAAAACATCTACGGTAACCTTGTTGTTCAGATTAATGCGCAGTATGGGCAAGCAAGTGGGCTTACTATCTACTGTTCAAAATCAGATAAATGAAGAGGTGATGACCAGCACACACACGACTCCAAATGCCATTGAACTGCAACAGCTACTCAAGCGAATGGTAGATGTAGGTTGTGAATATTGTTTTATGGAAGTTAGTTCGCATGCAGTAGTGCAAGAGCGAATTGCCGGATTAAAGTTTACCGGTGCGGTATTTACAAATATCACACATGACCATTTAGATTATCATAAAACATTTGAAAATTACCTCAAAGCCAAAAAGAAATTTTTTGATGACTTGCCTGAAACTGCTTTTGCCTTAGTAAATGCAGATGATAGAAATGGCAAAGTAATGTTGCAGAATACACAAGCACTGAGATCTACATTTGCTCTGCGTACTCCTGCAGATTTTAAATGTAAAGTGGTAGAGAACAGCATAGCAGGCCTGCATTTAGAGATAGATAACACAGAACTATATACCAGGTTGATTGGCGAATTTAATGCATACAATATGACCGCAGTTTATGGCGTAGCGCAATTACTCGGGTTTGAAAAACACGAATGCCTTACTGCATTATCTTTTATAGACCCACCCGATGGTAGGTTTGAACAGGTTGTTTCTTCAGTGCAAAAAATTACAGGCATTGTGGATTATGCGCATACTCCCGATGCTTTAAAAAATGTACTGCATACCATCAATGCCATTCGCAATGGAAACGAAAAGATAATTACTGTAATAGGTTGTGGTGGAGATAGAGATGCTGCCAAACGACCTATAATGGCAGCTATTGCAAGTAGGTTTTCGCAGCAAGTTATTCTCACATCAGACAACCCAAGGAGTGAGGAACCCAACGAAATACTTCGCCAAATGAATGCCGGAGTTTCCACTAACGAAAAGAAGAAAGTGCTAACTATAGCAGACAGACGTGAGGCCATACGAGCTGCTGTGCAACTGGCTCACTCAAACGATATTATTCTACTGGCCGGAAAGGGACATGAAAAGTATCAGGAAGTGAAGGGTATCAAAACTCACTTTGATGACAAAGAAGAATTACAAAACGCTTTTTTGGAGTTAGGTAAGTAAGATTCATATAAAACATATTCTGTATGGAAAAAGCAATTGAGAAAAGTTGGACATACCTGCGTGGCGATAGATCTATTTGGATGATTGTACTTGCGCTATTTGTTATTTCCATGTTAGCAGTATATAGTGCTACAGGTACTTTGGCGTATGCAAAAGAGGTAAGCAGCAGCCATTATTTGTTTAAGCAAGTGGCGTTAGCAATTTTTGGCATTGCACTCATGTTTGGGTTTCATTTAATAGACTACAAATACTATTCGCGCATTGCGCAAATACTTTGGATAATATCTATACCACTACTCATCTATACCATGTTTGGCACAAAGAGTACTAACGATGCCAATCGTTGGATAAAGCTGCCTTTAGTGGGACTTACCTTTCAAACTTCCGACCTTGCTAAACTCGCTTTAATAATGTTATTAGCTCGGCAGTTATCTTTAAAGCAGGATGCTATTGCCGATTTTAAAGAATCTTTTGTGCCTATACTGGTACCAGTAGTGATTACCTGTGTATTGATAGCGCCTGAAAACCTATCTACAGCTATGATTTTGTTCTGTACTTCTGTGATGGTGATGTTTATAGGCAGAATTGCCTTTAAACATATTGCCGCACTGGTGGGGTCGGGCTTGTTGCTTGTTATGATTCTGTTTGGTACCATGTTTTTACTGCCCGATACTATGCTGAAAGGGCGTATGGCTACGTGGAAAAATCGCATAGAAAACTATTATCATCAAATAAAAGGAGATAAAATAGATGCTGATGATGACTATCAGGTTACGCAGGCAAAAATAGCCATAGCCAAAGGAGGGTTGCTGAAACTTAACCCGGGAGGCAGCGACCAGCGTAATTTTTTGCCACAGGCATATAACGATTTTATCTATGTTATCATCATTGAAGAATATGGATTATTTGGAGGTGCGGTGGTGATGTTATTGTATTTGTTTTTGCTATACCGCTGCATACGTATTGCCATAGATATGCCCAAAGCATTTGGTGCTTTACTAGCAGTTGGTTTGGGTATTGCTCTGGTTACACAAGCCATGATTAATATGGCAGTGGCAGTAAACTTGTTTCCGGTTACCGGTGTTACACTGCCGCTGGTGAGCATGGGTGGCAGCTCAGTTATTTTTACCTCTATTGCTTTTGGAATTATTCTTTCTGTTTCGCGAAGCGCAAAAGACGAACCAAACTTGGCTACGGCATGAGCAAACTAAGGGTTATCATTTCGGGTGGCGGCACAGGTGGACATATTTTTCCCGCAATAGCTATTGCTAATGCGCTTAAAGAAAGTAATCCGGAAACAGAAATACTTTTTGTTGGTGCTACTGGCCGAATGGAAATGGAAAAAGTTCCTAATGCAGGGTACAAAATTATTGGGCTCAACATAGCCGGAATACAACGGAGCAACTTACTCAAGAATATTGGATTACCGATTAAACTAGCATCAAGTTTTATCAAAGCGTATCAAATAGTTAACTCCTTTAAGCCACACGTGGCAGTAGGTGTAGGTGGGTATGCTAGTGGGCCATTATTGCGGATAGCTGCATTTTGTGGAGTACCCACGGTTATTCAAGAGCAAAACTCATACGCAGGTATGACCAATAAATGGTTGGCAAAAAATGCACATGTTATTTGTACAGCATATCTCGATATGGAAAAATTTTTTCCTAAAGAAAAGGTAGTGTTTACCGGTAACCCGGTGCGTAAAGAAATTACACAAATCAACGCAAGCCGGGAGCAAGCAATGGCATATTATGGATTAGATCCTACCAGACCAACTGTACTGATAGTGGGCGGAAGTTTGGGTGCGCGAACTATCAACAAAAGTGTAGAAGTAGCTTTGGAGAGAATCAAAACAGCAGAAGCACAAGTACTTTGGCAAACCGGTAAAATGTATTACGAAGAATGCGCAATTGTTTCGCAAGGAGTTTCTAATCTGCATGCTAAAATGTTTTTAGATAGAATGGACTATGCTTACACTTGTGCAGATGTCATTGTTTCAAGAGCAGGTGCGCTTTCTATTTCCGAACTGCAATTGGTAGGCAAGCCGGTAATTCTAGTGCCTTCGCCCAATGTGGCTGAAGACCACCAAACACATAACGCAATGGCATTGGTCAATAAGCAAGCAGCAATAATGGTAAAAGACAGCGAAGCAAAGGTAAATCTTATTGGTGCGGCCTTTGATTTGTTACAAAACAAAACACTACAACAAGAATTAAGTGTCAACATCAGCAAAATGGCTATACCCAATGCAGCCGAAAAAATAGTGGAGCAAATTTTGAAAGTGGCTTTAGCTTAGTTTAATTGCCGCTCATTACAGAGTTATGCAACTATCAAATTACAAAAAAATATTTTTTATAGGTATAGGCGGTATTGGCATGAGTGCACTTGCCCGCTACTTTAAATCGCTCGGTAAAGAAGTGAGCGGATACGATAAAACACCCACAGCCCTCACCACCGAGTTGATACAAGAAGGAATAGCTGTTTTTTTTGAAGATGACGAAAGTAAGTACCCAACAGATGTTGATTTAGTGGTTTACACTCCTGCAATTCCCTCTAACCATAAAGGATGGAATTTATACAAGGTTGGAAACTATGAGTTGCGCAAACGAAGCGAAGTGCTGGGCTTAATTTCTTCCGATAAATTTACCATAGCTATTGCCGGCTCGCATGGTAAAACAACCGTCAGCAGCATGGTAGCGCACATCCTCACTCATTCCGGCTTTGGCTGCTCAGCATTTTTAGGAGGCATAGCCGTGAACTACAACAGCAACTATTTACAAGGTAGCAATGATGTTGTAGTTATTGAAGCTGATGAATTTGACCGTTCGTTTCATCGTCTTGCTCCTGATATGGCGGTAATCACCGCTGTAGACACCGATCACTTGGATATCTACGGTACTAAACAAAAGATTGATGAAGCGTTTATTCAGTTTACTGAAAAAATTGCGGAAGAAGGTTTTTTGGTGATGAAAGCCGGCCAAAGTATCAATGAATCATTACCCGTTTTAGACAAGGCCTTTTATGCCCTGCACGATACTGATGCAGATGTGTATTGCAGTAAATATTGGGTGGTAGATGGGGGCTATTTGTTTAATGTAAGTTACTTCGGTACGGAGATAAAGGGCATCCGATTGAACATTGGTGGATTTCATAATATAGAAAATGCCATAGCAGCAATTTGCATTGCAAAAGAATTGAAGATTACGGATATACATATCAAAGAAGCACTATCATCTTTCAAAGGAATTAGAAGACGATTTGAGAAAGTTTTTGAAAACGAACTGGTAACTTTTATTGACGATTATGCACATCATCCTGAAGAACTGAGAGTGTTTATACAAAGTGTGCGTGAGCTATATCCAAAGCGAAAAATTACTACCGTATTTCAACCACATTTGTACTCGCGAACCAAAGATTTGGCCGCAGAATTTGCTGCGCAACTCAGTCAAGCAGATGAAGTTGTGCTGTTAGATATTTACCCAGCTCGCGAATTACCAATTGAGGAGGTAACATCACAATTGATTTTTGATAAGCTAACATGCCCTAAAAAAACACTGATCACCAAATCGGAGTTAACTGATTATGTGAAAAGCAATAGGTTTGATGTACTACTGACTGTTGGTGCAGGAGATATTGATAAGTATCTGCAACCTATTGCCGAGATTTTAGCCGCCAGGTAGCTGTACTTCTTTTTGTTCACTTGCGGTACATTCCACAATTTCTGTCAACAACTCTGCGTTGAGTTATAGCACTGTTGCAACACTTTTGAGGCAACACTAACGCATTCGTGAAAAAGTTTTGGCTGATACTCAAAAAGTTGTTGCTCATCGCATCGGTGATATGCGTTGCTGTGATGTTTGTTGTGGTACTCACAAGTGCCATGGAGAAACAGGAGCAGGTACAATGCAAGTCGCTCAATGTAAAGATTGATTACGAAAGTGGGTTGGCTTTTCTAACAGAGGAAGATATTAAGGAAAGAATAAATTTTTTAAGCGGAGGAACACTAGAGGGTAAAAAAATAAATGCCATTGACTTTCGGACTATTGAAAAAGAAATGGAAAAAAATCCATACATAAAAAATGCAGAAATTTATTCCGATAGGCAGCAAAACGTTTGGGTAGAAATTTTACAAAAGCGTCCACTCATTCGGGTAATGAACAAAGACGGTGTGGGATACTACATCAGCGAAAACAATGACCGAATGCCGCTGAGCGATAAGTTTACTGTGCGGTTGGTTATTGCTTTGGGAAATGTACAAAACAATATGCCACAACGCGATAGTGCAGTGCAAAACGCTCTTTACAATTTGGTGAAATTTATCAATAAGGACGTGTTTTTACATGCATTGGTAGATCAGATAGAAGTAATAGAGGAGCAGAATATGAATCTGATACCAAAAACCGGTGGACACATTATTTATTTTGGTAATCCAACAGAACAAGTAGCTGAAAAGTTTGAGCGGTTGAGAACTTTTTATCGCGAAGGATTGACAAAAGTAGGGTGGTATAAGTACAAGAGCATTAACTTAAAATTTGAAGGGCAAGTGGTTTGCGAAAAAGCAGACACCGTACCCGCTGAGGCAGAAAATAATGCCACACCATAGAATTATAAGAATGATAACCACGCTGCGTAAACACATAGAAATCCGGACGATGCGCCCTGTGCCGCTCTGTATTTCTGTGTGACTACGCAGCGCAAAAAATATTTTATCGCATTTAAAAATTTACGCATGCCCACCAACCCACAAAACCCCATCGTAGTAGGATTAGACATTGGTACTACCAAAATTGCCTGCATAGTAGCGCAACGCGATCAATACGGCAAAGTCAAAATACTAGGTATGGGAAAAGTACCCAGCCACGGAGTACAAAAAGGCGAAGTATCTAATATTAAGCTGACTACCGATGCCATCATGGAGGCAGTAGCCATTGCCCAGCAAGAGAGCGGTCATAGAATTACCTCTGTGTTTGTAGGTATTGCCGGGCAACACATTTCCAGCAAACAAAGCCGCGATATATACACATTAGCCAATCCGGATGAAGAGATAACCAAAGAGGATATTCGCATGATGGTGCAAAACATGCACCGTATTGCATTAGAACCGGGCGAGCGCATTATCACCGTACTGCCGCAAGAGTTTAGAGTAGATAACTACCAAAGTACTACTAATCCGGTAGGTATGTGCGGCAGCCGCTTAGAGGCCGACTTCCACATCATAACCGGTAAAGTAACAGCTGCCCAAAACATTAAAAAGTGTGTAGAGAAAGCCGGACTAAAAATGGCGGGTTTATTTCTTGAACCGCTGGCTTCGTCTGCCGCAGTATTGCAACCCGATGAATTGGAAGCAGGTGTAGTATTGGTAGATATTGGAGGCGGAACTACCGATGTAGCAATATTTAAAAATAAAATAATTCGTCATACAGCCGTTATTCCATTTGCCGGAAACATTATTACCGAAGACATCATGGAAGGTTGTAAGCTATTGAAGCCACAAGCCGAAAAACTGAAAACAGCTTTTGGCAGCGCTATACCTGATGAAATGATTGAGAACGAAATAATTTCTATACCCGGTATTGCAGGTCGCGACCGTAAAGAAATATACATGCGCACGCTGGCATCGGTTATACATGCCCGTATGGAAGAAATTTTAGCTCTTGTAGCTATTGAAATCCGTAATTCTCAGCTGGTAAATTCGCTCAACGCAGGTATTGTAATTACCGGTGGTGGTTCGCAGCTCAAGCACCTTAAACAGTTGGCAGAGTTTGTTACCCATCTCTCTGCTCGTATTGGACATCCGGCTGCGTATGTGGGTAAAGGCAACAAGCACGATTACTCTCATCCCATGTTTGCTACAGGTATCGGTTTGATTTTAGAGGGCTACAAAGAATTTGACAGCATGACTGATGAAGTACGCGCTGAGTTTTTCCCGGAGTTGTATATCGCCAGCGAGCCCGTAGTGAATACCCCGATAGTAACTGAAACGCCTGTGCAAGAAGAATCTACACCAGAAACTGCTCCCGAATTAGATGAAGTAAAACCTGTACATACCGATACAAAACAACAAAACAAAAACCTTTTGCAGTCGGTAGCCGATTATTTCAAAAACTGGTTTGAAGACGGAGCAGTAAATGGCGATTACAACTAATGCTGCACTGTATCATTTACATAACACAAACACACGTTGTAGTAGATAAGTGTTGCTGTAATTAGTAGTACAATAAAAAATTGCATAACACATTTGCCAGCACAGACACCATTCATTAACTAACAACACGGAGCGACACAACGTGTTGTCAAAAAAACTAACAAAATGGAACCATTATTTGAATTTAACATGCCGAAGGAGCAATCATCTATCATCAAGGTATTTGGTGTAGGTGGTGGTGGCAGCAATGCGGTTAATCACATGTATGATCAGGGCATTGTAG
Source organism: Chitinophagales bacterium (assembly GCA_016787045.1). Taxonomy (GTDB): domain Bacteria; phylum Bacteroidota; class Bacteroidia; order Chitinophagales; family LD1; genus Bog-950. The sequence continues at coordinate 141,456 of JAEUVA010000025.1, read as the reverse complement.
GTGTAAATTTCGTAATACTTAACACCGATGCACAAGCATTGGAAATGAGCCGCATTCCCAACAAAATACAACTGGGCCCGGCATTAACACAGGGTTTGGGTGCAGGTGCAAAACCTGAAGTAGGAGCCAAGGCGGCAGAAGAGAGTATAGATGTAATAAAAGAGTTGCTCAGCAAAAATACCAAGATGGTTTTTGTAACTGCAGGTATGGGCGGAGGAACCGGTACGGGTGCTGCTCCGGTAGTGGCTCGCATTGCACGCGAAATGGGCATACTTACCGTAGGTATAGTTACTACTCCGTTCTGGTTTGAAGGTAAGGGCCGCTACAACTCAGCTTTAGAAGGCATTGAACGATTGAGAGATAATGTAGATACGTTACTTATCATCAACAACGATAAAATACGGGAGATGTTTGGCAACCTGAAGCGTGCAGAAGCGTTTTCACATGCCAATAACATATTGACCACTGCCGCTAAATCTATCTCAGAGATTATTACCGTACCCGGTGAAATAAATGTGGATTTTGCCGATGTGCAAACTGTAATGAAAAATGGTGGTTCAGCTATTATGGGTCATGCCACTGCCGAAGGCGAAGGCCGTGCATTAGCAGCTGCAAGAGGCGCTATCAACTCTCCATTGCTGAACGATAGCAATATCCGCGGAGCTAAGAAAGTGCTTGTCAATATTACCACCGGAGATCAGCAGGTTACGATGGATGAAATAGGAGAAATAATGGAGTATGTACAAAGTGAAGCTAACAGTACAGATATTATTTTGGGCGCATGTGATGATCCGTCTTTAGGCGAAAAACTATCGGTAACAATTATAGCTACTGGCTTTGAGTTAAATGGAAAACCGGCTTATACGGAGCAAAAGAATGTGAAAGTACATGTACTCTCAGATAAGAACGAAACCATAGAAACCGTAATAGAAGCTCCTGCTGTGGCTCAGGAAGAAGAACAAATGCAAGCAGAACCCGCCATAACAGTAGTTGTGGCTGAGCCGGAAAAAACGGAAACGGTAAGTTTGTTTAATACAGTAGAAGAGGAAGCATACAATTTGTTTGATGCCTCAGCCACACCAAATGAAGAGCAGGTAACTGTAGAGTTTGAGATAACTCGCGAAGAGCAACAGATTGAGGAAACTACCAATACGGAAGAAGCCATAGAACAGGTGTTAGAAAGCCGTGTGGAGGAAGAAGTAAAGTTTGAAGCATCGGAACCGGTAACTCAAAAGCAGGATGAAGATTTTGTAGTGTACACCAAGCGAATTGCAGAACCCGAAACGCAACTCACAGCCACAGAGCAGCAAACTACTTTAGACGAGAGGAAAAGAATATTAGCCGGCTTGAGTTACAAGGTAGGAGCAAAGCAAAAATTAGATGAGTTGAATGAACCCGCTTACAAGCGCAGAGGGTTAGAAGTAGCAGCAGACCAAATGTATTCTACCGAGCAGAATTACTCAGATTTTTCTGTAAATGGAGATGATACCATTAAAGATACCAACGGTTTTTTTAAGAAAAAGCCGGACTAAAAAATAAAATTGCCGTAGGCAATCAGCTTTCTCTCCTTTTGTTAGTGTGTCCAAAAAATCCCGGGTTCTCAGCCCGGGTTTTTTGTTATTGGGCTACTTCGATTTTACAATTTCAAACAATTCACCAACGGTATTCGCACGCTTCAAATCATCGGCTGTAATAGTTTTGCCATAATCTTCATCTATCATAGCTATGATAATCAATGCCATCATGCTTCCCCATTCTTCCAGATTTCTGAAATAGGTATCTGATTTTATATCCAGCGGATCGGTAAGGTGAAAGCAATTGCTGAATTTATAGACAAACTCTTCTAACAACATGTACTAACATTTATTTCAAATAAAGCGAGGTAGTGTATTGCTCACAAACTTTTCTTTCCACCATTAGTGCATTATGTATTGGTAAATAATGGTGGATATTTAGCCCATCATGGAAACGCAACAACTTATAGCGTTTGGGCTATTGGCATTTGTGGCAGAAGTATTGGGGACTATAGGTGGCTTTGGGTCATCTGTTTTTTTTGTTCCTATTGCCGGAATGTTTTTTGATTTTCATAGCGTGTTGGGCATTACTGCATTGTTTCATGTATTTAGTAATACTTCAAAAATTGCTTTGTTTAGAAAGGGGATAAACAAGCAACTGCTCATTTTCTTAGGTATTCCGGCTGTACTTTTTGTGATTTTAGGTGCCTGGTTGAGTAGCCGCATAGATACGCATTGGCTTACCATTGCACTCGCAATATTTTTAGTGGTTATCAGCGTGGTGCTGTATGTGTACCCCGGCTTACGGCTCAATGCCAATAATGTGAATGCAATAACCGGTGGAGCAATATCCGGTTTTGTTGCCGGGTTGGTGGGTACCGGAGGTGCAATCAGAGGTATTACCCTCTCAGCTTTTGGGTTAACAAAAGATGCTTTTGTGGCTACATCTGCCTTTATAGATTTTGGAGTCGATTTTAGCCGAGCTATAGTGTACTGGTACAACGGATATGTACACCGGCATGATATGTATGTACTACCCGTGTTGCTGGTAGCAAGTATTTTGGGTACATACTCCGGCAAATTGTTGTTAGAGCATGTTTCTGAGGACCGATTCAAGAAAATTGTGTTGGTAGTAATCTTCTTCACCGGAATATTTACACTCATTAAAGCAATGGGTTGGGTGTTTTGGTTTTAACCATAAATTAGCCGCAGAAAAAATACTTATGGCAGAAGCGATACGATTAGGCCGAATGACCGATACCATGGAAGAAGGGTTTTTGGCGGAGCTGAATATTAAAGTAGGTGACAAGATAAAATCTGGCGATAGCATTGCTGAAGTGGAAACCGATAAGGCCACTCTACCGCTTGAAAGCTACTTTGCCGGAGTAGTGTTGCATGTATCTGCAAAAAAAGGGGATACGCTTAAAATAGGTGACCTGATAGCCGTAGTTGGAAAAGAAGGCGAAGATTTTTCGGCTCTGCTTAGCGAGCCAAAGACTCAGCCGGCTGATAGCAAAGAAGTTGCTGCCCCGGCAAAAAAAGAGGTGAGTGATGCTGCAAGCACACAACTGCTAAACACAACTTCAAAACCAGAAAACGAAAGCAGTGCGAGTGATAGAGTAAAAGCATCGCCACTTGCACGTATGATTGCGAAAGAAAAAGGGATAAACCTATCTCAAGTAAAAGGCAGTGGAGAGGACGGCAGAATAGTAAAAAGAGACTTAGAGAAAACTTCAGCAGTTGCCATGCCTGCTTTTGTAGGCAAAGAAGCGCACCGCGATATGCGGGTGAGCCAAATGCGTAAGACCATTGCCAAGCGTTTGACAGAAAGCAAAAACGGAGCACCACATTTTTATCTAACCATAGATATTAATATGGACAATGCAGTTTCGCTGCGCACACAGTTGAATAATGTATTGCCCGAAAAAATTTCGTTTAACGATATAGTGATTAAAGCAGTAGCACGTTCACTTCGCCAGAACCCCGCAGTTAATTGCAGTTGGTTAGGCGATACCATTCGATACTACGACCACATACATATTGGCATGGCTGTAGCTGTAGAAGATGGTTTGCTCGTACCGGTTATCAAGTTTGCCGATGGTAAAACCGTTCAGCAAATTTCAGCAGAAGCAAAATCATTAGCTCAAAAAGCAACTGCAAAAAAACTTTTGCCACAAGAAATGGAAGGCAACACGTTTACCATATCTAACCTGGGTATGTTTGGCATTGAGGAGTTTACAGCCATCATCAATCCGCCCGATGCTTGTATATTAGCAATCGGTGCCATACGTCAAGAGCCGGCAGTGGTTAACGGGGAAATCAAAATTGCTAACCGCATGAAAGTAACCCTCAGCAGCGACCACCGTGTAGTAGATGGTGCAGCAGGAGCAAAGTTTTTGCAATCGCTTAAAGCCGCTTTGGAAAACCCGGTAAGTGTGTTGATTTAACTTTCAATATCTACGTAAGCAATGGCCTCTAAGGGTATGTGAGTGCCCCCTTTCAGCAAAATAAATTGCTCGGTAGTCGCCCACACGGTGCTAAATACCTCTCGGTACCCTTCCAAAGTATTGAAAACAATTTTCACTTTGCTTTGAAAGTTATTGCCCATCAGCATGGCTAAGTATAATCTGCGATTTCGCTCCCGCAATTCATAATCGGTAAAATGATATACCGGTTTACGAAAGGCACAGTCCCTCAATTGTTCCTTCTCTATTTTTTTGACTGTGGTGTTCATAAAGTTATAGCTTGTTCCACATCTTGTACGGAACACTTTATGAAAATGTTACTTATCGGTAAAATGAAATCAGTAAATGCGGATTTCTTCTATGCAGCAAACAGGTATTTTGGGTCCCCCTTTGAGTATTACATACTCATCTGTAAGTGCTAATATTACTCCCTCAATTAACTCAATACCATCGGTAGTATGTGCATTCATACGCACCAGTTTGTTGTAATTGGTACCAAGAATAAGCGCAAGGTAAAGGTTATCTTTTCTGCGGGCAATCAAATCTGCACTTTTCAAAACTTCGGTATGTAAAAAATCGCCTGTCATGCCCGCTACAGTAAAGGTTGAATAAGAAACCTTCTTCATATTTTGTGTCTAAAGTATTGTTTATCTGCATATTAGTGTAATTTTTGCGGTTCAATTTTCAACACCCTATGGTTACCTTGGTACTTGGCGCTTCTATACATCCTTCCCGATACTCTTACAAAGCCATTCAATTGCTCCGTCAGCATGACCATGAAGTAATAGCAGTGGGGCGAGATGATGGAGAGGTACATGGGGTATCTATTTTACAAACCATACCCAAGCACATTGTGGTAGACACAGTTACACTATATGTAAATCCCACACATCAGATAATGTACTATAATGCATTGATTGCGTTAAATCCAAGGCGAATTATTTTTAATCCGGGAACAGAGAATGATGAACTGATGCAACTTGCTTTAAAAAATGATATAGAAGTTGAAATTGCTTGCACTTTAGTTTTATTGAACACAGGTCAATATTAAATCACTTTATTGCACTAAATTATATTGTATGCACTATACAGAACCCATGCTAAAGCCCGAAGCTCTTAAAGGAAAAACAATAATTATTACCGGGGGAGGCACCGGCCTTGGCAAATCAATGACAAGATATTTTTTAACACTTGGGGCTAATGTGGTCATCAGTAGCCGAAAGCTGGAAGTGCTTCAAAAAACAGCCGATGAATTGCAACAAGAGACAGGCGGCAAAGTATTGGCGGTGCAATGTGATGTACGGAATTATTTGGAAGTAGAAAAAATGCTGGAGAGCACCTTGCAAACTTTTGGTGGTGTAGACGTATTGGTCAACAACGCAGCCGGCAATTTTATTTCTCCTACCGAACGGCTTTCTCCTAAAGCATTTGATGTAATTGTAGATATAGTATTGCGCGGTTCGTATAACTGCACGCTGGCGTTGGGTAAACACTGGATTAAAAATAAACAAACCAACAAAGCCGTATTGAGTATAGTAACTACTTATGCCTGGACGGGCTCTGCTTATGTAGTCCCCTCAGCTTGTGCAAAGGCCGGAGTACTGGCTATGACTCGTTCGTTGGCTGTGGAATGGGCTAAGTATGGAATACGGATGAATGCCATAGCCCCAGGACCTTTCCCTACTAAAGGTGCATGGGATAGGTTAGTGCCGGGCAACTTTAAAGAACGGTTTGATTTGGTAAAACAAGTGCCGCTGCGCAGAGCAGGAGAACATCAAGAGTTAAGTAATTTGGCAGCTTATTTAGTTTCAGATTATTCATCATATATTAATGGTGAGGTAGTAACTATAGATGGTGGCGAGTGGCTACAAGGTGCCGGAGAGTTCAACTTGTTTGATGATGTAACCCCAGAGGAGTGGGATTTGGTGGAAAAAATGGTGCGCGGAGCAAAGAGTGAGTAAGATTTAATTTTGTAGCGTGTTGTTCTCTGCCACAGTGTGGTTCGGGTTGGTGTGAGAGTTGAGGTGTTTTAATCCATAATTCAGTTTTTGATATGACAGAGTTGACTGTTACTGAAGAAAATTACATTAAAGCCATTTTTCATTTAAGTGAAGATGTAGAGAAAAGTGTAGCCACAAACGAGATAGCCGCACAAGTAAATGCTACTGCAGCTTCTGTTTCAGACATGCTCAAAAAGTTGCAGCAGAAAAAGCTGATTATTTACGAAAAGTATTATGGTGTACGGTTAACCGTTGAAGGGCATAAAAGAGCGGTTGCCGTAGTGCGCAAACACCGCCTTTGGGAAGTTTTTTTAGTAGATAAGTTGGGCTATAGCTGGGATAAAATTCATGATTTAGCCGAGCAGTTGGAACACATTCGCAGTGAGGAACTCATAGAGCGATTAGATAATTTTTTGGGAAACCCAAAGTTTGACCCACATGGAGATCCCATACCAGACAGCACCGGAAAAATTCACTCTGTTAAACATGTGCTACTTTCAAAGATGAAGGTAAGTGCAAAAGGTAAAGTAACCGGAGTAAAAGACAGTTCTGCCAAACTCTTGCAACACCTTTCTGCACTGAGTATTAAGTTGGGTACTGCCATAGAGGTTTTAGAGATAATTGAGTTTGATGGCAGCATGGTGATACGCACCGATGAGAAAAAAAAGATAACCATTAGCAAGCAGGTGGCAGAGAACATACTGACCGCCTAATCTTTTTAGCCATAAAATTCTTTCATCAATTTTATTTCATTGCGGTAGAGCAGCACTAAACCATCATTTTCAAATTGTTTGAGAATGCGCGAAACAACTACGCGTGTGGTGGCTAACTCTTCAGCAATTTTATAGTGAGAAACTTTAACGATGCTGCTGCCACTACGTTCGCTTTTTTCTTTCAGGTATTCGCGTACACGTTTATCCATGTTGCCAAATGCCATAATATCAATAGAGTTGAGTAACTCCACAAACCGCTCGTTGAAGCTGTTGAAGAAATAGTTGCGCCAGGTATCGTATTTACAAAGCCAGTCGGTGAGCTTTACAAATGGGATGGCGAGCAGCTTTCCATCGTCCTCTGCTACTGCTTTTACCTCACTTTTTTTGGAGGCAATGCAGCAGCCATACGCCATGCTGCAACTTTCGTTATCAGATAAATAATAGAGCAAAATTTCTTTTCCGTTATCGTCTTTTCGCAGCACCTTAACTGTACCACTCAAAATAATGGGCATCATGCGCACATACTTGCCATAGTCCATAATTATATCGCCTGCTTGAAAGTGTACAACATCGCCATATTGAAACAACTCTTGCACTAATTCTTTCTCAAATATGGATTCTAACTTAGCGGTGTTGATGAGTTTCTTCATTGGCTAAAAATGATAATTCAAAACCACATTATACAATGCCATGTTTACCTTGTTGAACTCAAAGCGTTTATCGTTATAAAGCTCACCGTTGTTTAATTTGGCAACTACCAGCAATTGAGCATCTAAACCTATTAAGATACCTTGAAATGCATAGCGAACATCTACATTTATTTGAGTGTAGGATGGTAGCCCATATTTGTTCAGCGCATAGTTTTTTACGTCTGGTAGTTTATAGTATCCAACACCCACTGATGTTTTAATTCTTTGCTCAGAAAAACTGTAATTTAGCTTTCCCATTACCGCATGAACATTACCAAATCCTTCGTTGCGTTCGCGTGGCAAAAAAGTAAAGAATGGGTCTCTGCCCCACTCGCGTGGCATGAGGTAGCGTCCGTATTTGAAGATGTGGTTGTAATTAGCTGTAACTTCCAAATTTTTGTATTTCACACCTGCACGCACACCGGCAGTCATTGCAGAGGCACCTTTGTTGATGTAGGTTTTCCCCTGATCTTTATTGCCACCATCATTTACCGCATCCTGACGTATAATCTGTAAGCCGCCAAGTAAGGAAGTATGTTGTTTGAGTTTGAAATTGAGGTCGGCTTGCAGTAGTACTGAGTTTTGCACATTTTCAAAAAATAAATTCCAAAGCGTAATGTTCATCCATTCGCTAGCTTTAATTTTTGCACCTAATAAAAATACGCCTTTGCTTTTGATGTTACCCGCATAGTCTGAGCGGTTGCCTGTAGTATTTACTCCCATAGGATATGCACCTACCGATTGTCCAGCGCTAAACCATTTTACGGTGCTGCGTGGCGATACCGCATGTATCCAGCCGCCTACAACATGCAGTCGTTTTACTTCATTTATTTCAAACCATAAACCCTCTATTCCGGTTGGGCGCATGCGACCATCTTGCAAATTGATGAACGGAGTGTTGATGAGTTGGCGTCCATACTTGATGTAAGATTTGCGATAGTTATATTTAATAAATAGTTCTTCTAAGCGGTCAAGGTCTTTTTTATTGTCGGGATTTTCAATATCAAACAAGCCAATTTCGTAGCGGTTAAACTGCTTGGTGGCGCTGTCGCGCTTGGTTAAATCAGAGGAGCCAATGTTGAATATGTAAAAACCACTAATGCCCAATTGAAAGCCATAAAATTTGCCGGTTTCATAACGCAATCCGCCACCAATAGCGTTAGCAAAGTAATCGGTTAAGCCCCGATTGTTGTCGGTTATGCTGAAAAAATAGCGAAAGTGCCCTTCAACTTTTCCGCTTTTAAAGGCGTAAAGAATAGATGTGCTGTCTTTTGAATCTTGGTCTTTTCCTTTCCAGATGCCGGGTTTTTCTTGTACTTCTTGGTGCTGAGCCGGTAAAGTGGCTGCCAGCAACAAGCAAGAGCATAGCAGCGCTAAACGAGCATTGAACTTGTCTTTCATTTCAATAAAATTTAAGCAGTTTGAATTAACCGGACGACCGTAGTCATCCGTTAAGTATTTTATCTAAACTGATAATCCACTCCGCTTACTTGTGTAAGTAATGTTTCCGGCACATCTAATGCAACAGCATTTTTTTGTGGCACCGGTGTAACGGGGGAGTTGTTCGATAAATAATTTTTAATTACTTGGTGCAAAGTGTAGTTGGTGTTTTTTGCATTCTTTACTCCTTTTATTCTGCAGAGCATATCATCGGGGTCGCCATCGCGCTCGCAGGCGCAAAGGGTGTAAGTTTTTTCAAGGTCTAAAGGTTGGTCGCCTACAGTTACATTTTGCACGCGTTTACCTTTTTCACCAAAGGCGTTGAAGGTTACTTTCATACCGTTGAACTTAATTACCCATCCACCAAATCGCTCCGAAGCATCTTTGGCAAATACATTGTTCAACTCTTTTTCTAACCATTCTTTTAATTGCTTGCCGGTAGCTTTGGCGGTGCGCACGGTGCTATCTACGGGCAACATATCAAAGATGTAACCACTCGTAATGGGAATGTTGCCTGTGCTATCGGGTGTGGTGCGCGGAGGGCAAAAGCGAAATCCGTTAGAAAGCACAATGTCCACCTCTTTTACTTGCCAACGAAGTGCATTTAATATTAATGTATCAATAGAGTTTTCAATGACAAAATAACGGTAGAGAGGCACCGTGCTGTAGCCCACCACTTTGTTGATGTCGTTAAGATATGGTTCTTCTAAATCTTTGATGAGTGCATCTATTTCTTTGTCAGCTTTGTATTTGTTCGCATTTATTTCTACTAACTCATATTCATCGTTTACCACTTTACCATCTTGAATAGTTAGATTCAATTTCCCTACAAATGATCCAAAGGCCCCCGGCTCTACCACTTTAGCATACTTACATTGAATGGGCTTGCGCACGCGCTCGTGTGTATCGCCACCCAAAATGTAATCCACTCCTTCGCATTCTTTTTGGTTGGCTAAATGAATTTGTTGTGATAACCCCAAGTGCGCCACTACCAGCACATAAGTGCATTGCTCCTGGTTGCGCAACACATCTACATAGTGCGGCAAATTTTCTTCGGGCTTGGTATAGATAATTCCTTTGCTGTAGTTGGGTGATTGGCGAATGGGCACCAGCGGATCGGTGTAGCCGATAAAACCAATTTTAACTCCATTGATATGCCATATATAGTATGGCGGAAAAACTAATTCTCCTTTTTTGCCATCGCCTAAATCGTGATACATATTGGCGCAAACCTTTGGTGCTTTAAGCGAACCCAACAGGGTTTGCATGTTTTTTTTGTAGTATATCACTTCCCAATTGCCGGGCAAATACAAATCATAATTCAGAGCATCTAAAATGGGCACAAATGCTTTTCCGGTGGTTTTTACACTGAGTTCACTGCCCTGAAACATATCTCCGGTATCTATCAAAAAAGTGTTCGGATTTTTTTTGCGAAACTGTTTGAGGTAAGTTGAAAGATGAGCATAGCCACCGGTTTTGCGATATACTTTTTCATTATTCTCCCAAAACAATTCATCGTGCGGATGTACCTGACAATGCACATCGGTGGTCTGTAAAATAGAAATGGTGAAGAGCTTTTCTTTTTCAGCAGAAGAAATTTGTTCTGCGCTTTCTTCTTGGGCAGCAATGGCACTTAGTGGATTGCTGGCAACCAAGCCTGCACCGGCAGTTAAGCCGATTGTTTTAATGAAATCTCTTCTGTTGTGTTGCATAATAAATAGTTTTTAGTTACTCTTTTTAGCCATCGCCTCCATTTTCTTTCTTTCTTCATCTATCGGCTTCCAAGGACCATATTTATGCTGCTTTTCGGTGAATTTATCGGCATAGGGACCAAACGGATGATCAATTGGTTTTTTGGATTTGTCGGGCCAATCTTTTGGCACGCTAATATGTGGGCGCGATTGAGAATTGATGAATGCTGCTACATCCCATGCTTCTTCATCAGTAAGTTGTGGGTTTTCATAATTGGCACCTAATGGCATATTGTATTTTACATATTTGGCAAAGTTGGTAATGCGGTAAAGGCCTGCGCCATCATTGTAGCTATTTTTACCCCAAAGCGGTGGAAATGAATATTCGCTGCCATCAGCTAAGAGTTGCCCTTGTCCATCGGCTTGATGACAGCTTTGGCATTTCTGTTCATATACTAATTTGCCTTTGGTTGGGTCTGCTGCACGATCCATAAAAGCTAAGTCCTTAAAGCCGGAGCCCTCTGCTTTTTTTCCTTTCTCTACGTTGGTGCCTAAAAACTCAATGTATGCTTTAATGGCTTGCATTTCGTTGCCCATTGTGTCTAATGCTTTTCCATTTAAGCTGCGCTCAAAACAATCGTTTACACGCTTGTAAATATTTTCGGTAGTACCGCTACGTGCCCTAAATTTTGGATAAAGCGAGGCCACAGATCCATAGTTGTTTCCCCATGGTTTGGTGCCGGCCTCTAAGTGGCAGTTTTGGCAATTCATACCGTTGCTAATTTGCAGTACACTGCCTTTGGTGCCTAAATATTTTGCAGTGTGTGCGATGAGTTCTTTACCGTATTTTACTTTTTCTTTTTGTGCAGCATCAGCAATAGTTTCTACATCAGGGGCCTCCCAAAGTGTAGATTTTTTTTCTTCTGCTGCGGGTGCAATGCCAGCAGTAGGTGTTTCAATTTTACCTGAAGTAAGTGAGCCAAAGAAAAAATCGCGGTTGAGTGATACTACGAACACTACAATACCTAACACCAATACCCATATGAGTATGTTGATTTGTCGTGAGAGTTTTTTAATTTCTTCGTCTATGCTATTATGCTCCATACATCATCTTTTTCAAAAAAACTAATGAGGTAACTTGTCTTTGATAAGCGCATAGAAGAACGTGCCGAGAAGGGCAAATGCAAAAACAATTAGGAATGTAAGATAACCATAGCCGATATTGACCACTATTGACCCCGGACATGCGCCACTTAGCGCCCATCCCAATCCGAAAATTGTACCACCTACCAAATAACGGGCGTATGATTTGTCTTTTGGATGAAACAAAATGGGGTTACCCGCAAAATCGCGCAGCCCCGTTTTTTTGATGAGCGCTACACCTATTACGCCCAGTACTACCGCAATGCCAATAATGCCATACATGTGAAATGCCTGAAAGCGAAACATCTCCTGTATGCGATACCATGAAAACGCTTCGCTCTTTGCCATTACTATACCAAACACAATGCCTACCAGTAAAAATTTTATGAGTCTCATATTTTAATTATGCTGTATTTGAAGTATTTAGAAAATAAGTGGATACAAGACATGGGTCATTAATAGCCCTCCGGCAAAAAAACCGATGACTGCTACCAATGATGGAATTTGCAAATCGCTCAATCCGCTAATAGCATGGCCCGAAGTGCAGCCGCCTGCATAGCGAGCACCAAAGCCCACCATAAAACCTCCTAGCGCTAACACTAAAAATCCTTTGAGAGTCAATGCCGATTGCCAACTAAAAATTTCGTTGGGTTGTGCGCCTTGAGGTGCCGCAAAACCATATTGCGAAAGTGTTTGAATGGTTGCCTCCGAAATTTGCACCGGTTCACCATTGCTCAAAAATTGTTTGGCAATAAATCCACCAACTATGGCACCAACTAAAAACACCAAATTCCATAGCTGACTTTTCCAGTTGAAGTCAAAAAACTTATTCACCTTACCGGCACCTGCTATGGAGCAAATGGTGCGCAGGTTAGATGAAAACCCAAACGATTGCCCAAAGTAGAGCAACAAAAACATGATGGATACAATAACGATTCCGGAGAACCACCATGACCACGGTTGTGTAACAAATTCTATCATAACAGTTGAACGTATTTGATTTAGTTTATGTGAAAAGTTATCATGGGTTTAAACAAATGATTAACGAGTTTTTCGGTTGCGCTTGAATGTAGCAAACCGCCTTTGCCGTGAGTGCCAATGCAAACAATATCCATATCGTGCATTTGATTAAAGTGAATAACTCCGTTTTCTACATCGGTATCTTTCAGCAAATGCGATTGGTAGTTTGTTATTCCGTTTTGTTGAGCAAATTCAGTAGTATTTTGTTCAAATACAGGTTTCTCTTCATCGGGATTTCCTGAAGTGATTTGTAGTAAATGCAAGGTGCAGCTAAATGCACTCATCAACTTTTGCATGATGCTTAAATCTAACTTTTCGGGCTTGCGAAAATCATGTACCAGTAATATGTTTTTGATTTGCAGATCGCTGCGGTCGCACATGAGCGAAAGCACCGGTATAGGCGATTTGCGAGCCACCACTTGAGTTTCGCTGCCCGAAATTTTTTCTTTCCAACCAAAGGCGCCTTTAGTGCCCATGGCAATGATGTCGGCTTTTGCTTCTTGTGCAAACTGAAGAATGCCATCTGTTACTTTACCCAGGCGCAAATGCACTTCTACGTGGTTACCATAAAGTGCTTTCAAGTAATTGAGTTTATTGAGGGCAATATCTCGTTGAGTTTCTATATACTTCACATCAATGTCACCACAAGTGGTAATGTTTCCGTTGTTGTCCATGGTAACAGTATCGGGCACTTGGATGATGTGTAGAAATTGCACTTTAACCGAAATTTTTTCTTCTAGTTTTTTCACCATTATGTAGGCATAGTCTGCCTGCACACTAAAATCGGTGGGTATAACTACGTTTAACTCGCTCATATCTGTCTATAGATTTTGAAATTTAATTTTCAAAAAAACTTGCCGGTGGCACAACTAATGTAAGACATCATTTTTTTGCTCACAGAATTATTCCCTTTTTCAGGATAGCCAATTGCAGAAAGCACATCTACAATCTCAGAGCGGTTAGCTGTTCCTTCTACAATTACAGTTTCGGTATCTTTGTTTACTATTACTTCGGTTACACCATATACGTTCATCAATTTGGTTTTAATGGTGCTGACACAACCGCTGCATTTCAGGTTTTCAATTTCAATTGTTTCCATTGTATTTTTTACGGAGTTGATAAAGTGGTATGCAATTGGTGGGCATTATTTTCCGGTTTGTTCTTTCACTATTTTATCTACCATTTGCCAAGTACCACCGTTTACCACATTACTAAAACCATTTTGCTTGAGAATGGCTTCAGCTTGTGAACTACGATTTCCGCTTCGGCAAAATACTACAATTTGTTGTTTGTCTTTAAACTCTGTAAGGCGCAGACCTATCTCGTTAAGCGGAATATTTATTGCACCTTTTACGCTTCCCTCTGCAAATTCTCCGCGCGTGCGCACATCTACTAAGAATGCATTCTTAACATCCACTTTAGGTTGTTGAGCCGAGCACGAATACATGCCGGTAACAGCTACAGCCAGAAACACGAAATGAATAATTGTTTTCATGCCAAGATTTAGTTTTGAAGCTTGGCTACGTCTTGCCATGTGCCACCGTTGTACACATTTTTGAAACCGTGCTGCTCTAAAATGTATTTGGCTTGCCCGCTGCGGTTGCCGCTGCGGCAAAACACCACAATGTTTTCTTTGCCATTAAATTGTTTTAACTCATTCATTACTTGGTCTAATGGAATGTTTACTGCGTCTTTTGCACTGCCTTCTTCAAATTCTCCGGGCGTGCGAACATCTACCAGAAAAGTTCCTTTTGCATTAATAATGTCTTGCATAGTGTTAGGTTTTAATTGGTTAATTGAATGCTTATTTTTTTATCAACTGCGCTACATCTTGCCAGGTGCCGCCATTGATTACATTTTTAAACCCTTTTTCATTCAGCATTCTTTTGGCTTGTCCGCTGCGGTTTCCGCTGCGGCAAAACACTACAATGGTTTCTTTGTCTTTAAATTTTTCAATCTGCTGAGGTATTACATCCAGCGGAATGTTTATTGCGCCTTTTGCGCTGCCCGATTGAAATTCGCCCCGGCTGCGCACATCTACCAAGAACGCACCTTTGGATATTACTTCTGCCAAGTCCACAGTTGGAGTTTCGTCTATTCCGAATAATTTGCTGAAAAAGCCCATATAGTTGTTGTTTAGTTTAGTAATACAAAGGTGACAAGATGCAGAGCAGCAAACGGATACAATTGTTACACAATTGCTCCATTACTTAAACATCGTTTCCTTCAAAATGATGTATATGCCCATAACTAACACAAACCAACCGAAAGCCGGTTTGAGTTTGGCGCCATCAATTTTTTTGGAAAGCGCGCTTCCGATAAAAATTCCGGCAATAGCAAAAGCAGAAACTTTAGCCAAAAACATCCAGTCAATAATTGTTTCGCTGCCTTCTCCAAATAATCCAATTAGTGATTTAGCGGCTATGATAGCCAGCGATGTTCCTACTGCCTCTTTCATGGGTAAGCGGCTTAGCACTACCAAAGCCGGAATAATTAAGAATCCGCCACCTGCACCTACTAAACCGGTAAGCACACCTACTATACCACCTTCTATAAGAATAAGCGGATAGTTGAATTTTTGTTCGTGTGGTTCTTCTGCACCGGCTTTGGGTTTATCTTTTTTTATCATGCTATAAGATGCCGCAATCATCAAAATGGCAAATAGTAACATCATCAATAAACTTTTGGTTACTACAAATTCACCCACATGAAAAACCTCTTTGGGTATAGCCGGCACAATCCATGCGCGTGTGGCAAAAACAGCTATGATGGATGGAATACCAAACACGATGGCTGTTTTTACATTCACTAACCCTTTTTGAAAATATGAAACTGAACCTACAGCACTGGTTAATCCCACAATGAAGAGCGAATAAGCTGTAGCCAATACAGCATCTACGCTAAATAAATACACCAACACCGGCACTGTGAGAATACTGCCACCACCGCCAATTAAACCTAATGAAACACCTATTGCAATAGATGCAATGAATCCAAATATTTCCATGATTTTTGTTTTTTGAAAATGGCATCAGAAAAAAATTTCCGATGCCTTTAGATTTTTGTAAATTGAATTACACTTTCATCACTTTGCTTTGGCACACAAAGTTGGTTTTCGGAACACCCGATTCGGCTATGGCTTTAAATCCGCCTTCAATTTCGGTGAAGTTACGATAGCCGCGTGCTTGCAAAATGCTGGCAGCAATCATACTGCGGTAGCCGCCTGCACAATGTAAGAAAAAGTGTTGCTCTGGGTTGATGTCTTTTACCCATTCGTTGATGTAAGCCAAGGGTTTGCTGTAAGCGTTTTCTACATGCTCTGCGCTGTACTCACCTTCTCTGCGCACATCTACCACCATATCTTTATTTACATCTACAGTTTCAGCAAACTGCTTACTTGTAATGCGGTTAACGGTATCAATTTCTTTGCCGGCTGCTTTCCAAGCATTAAATCCAGTTTTCAAGTGGCCGAGTATATTGTCAAAACCCACACGAGTTAAGCGGGTAACGGTTTCTTCCTCTTTACCCTCTTCGGTGATTAATAGTATAGGTTGTTTTACATCGGCAACTAACGCACCTACCCAAGGGGCAAAATCGCCATTTATACCTATGTTGATAGATTGCGGAATGAAACCTTTATGAAATACAGCGGGGTCACGGGTATCCAGCATTAACGCGCCATTAGTTTCTGCTGCTACTTCAAATTCATCGGCTGTTAGTGAGCGCATACCGTTGTTAAACACGGTATCAAAACTTTCGTAGCCCTTTTTGTTCATGGCTACGTTCATACCAAAGTATGCCGGTGGAGGAAGCAATCCATCAGTTACGGCTTTAATGAATTCTTCTTTGTTAGGTTGATTGAGCGCGTAGTTGATGCGTTTTTGGTTTCCCAAAGTATCTACTGTTTCCTTCATCATGTTTTTGCCACAGGCGCTTCCAGCTCCGTGTGCCGGATACACAATCACATCATCAGCCAAAGGCATAATTTTATTCATCAAGCTATCGTAGAGTAAACCGGCTAATTGGTCTTGAGTCATGCTGGCAGATTTTTGCGCTAAATCCGGGCGACCTACATCGCCTAAGAAAAGTGTATCGCCACTAAATATGCAATGGTCTTTTCCGTTCTCATCTATCAGCAAATAAGTAGTGCTTTCCATAGTGTGACCGGGTGTATGCAACACTTTGATTTTTACATTGCCCAATTTAAGTATGTCGCCATCTTTTGCAATAATGGCTTCAAATTCGGGTTTGGCATTTGGGCCATACACAATAGGCGCTCCGGTTTTTTTGCTTAGGTCTAAATGCCCCGAAACAAAATCGGCATGAAAGTGGGTTTCTAAAATATATTTCAATTTGACACCGTCTTTTTCCAGGCGGTCGGTGTAAGGTTGGGTTTCACGCAGTGGGTCAATAATTGCTGCTTCGCCATTAGACACAATGTAGTAAGCACCTTGTGCCAAGCATCCGGTATAAATTTGTTCTACTTTCATTTTTTTACGTTTTTGATAATGCAAATGTAGCTGCTTCTTCTGCGTGGTAACGGATACAATTGTTACAAATGGTTGCTGCTTGATATATGCCACCTAAAAGTAGTACTTATTTCTTGAAGACAGCGTGCAACTTATCAGCTAAAGTAATAGCCCACTCCCGATACATTTTTTCGGAGGGATGAAGCCCATCGTTTGCTATGAGAGTTTTATCATGTTTTGCTTTGCGCGAACCGGGTGTAATGTCTATGTAGTGCACGCCAACTTGTTCGCTCACCTCTTTGTTTACCCGGTTGAAGGAGTTAATCTGCTCCGCAATTTTTTGTTCACTTCTTTCATCCTTTAATGCAAATGGCGTTACCCCCCAATCAGGAATAGAAATAACAAATACATGTTGGCAATTGTTGTTGGCATAGCGCAATGCAGTTTGCAGTAACTCCGTAAACTCTAAGCGGTAGTTTTCTATATCTCTGTTTCGGTATTGGTTGTTCACACCTATCAGCAAAGTAACAACATCAAATATGCCCTGTAGATTTTGCTCTTTAATTGCAGCGGAAAGTTCATCGGTGGTCCAGCCGGTTTTGGCAATAATTTTTGGCTGAGCAAAAAACAGTTTTTTTTGTTTGAGCATTTCTACTGCCTGATGGGCAAAGCGCTCGTGCGGCTCCACTGCCTCACCTATGGTGTAGGAGTCGCCTAAACAAAGTAGGGTATATTTTTTTTGTGGCATGGCAGAAATTATTAACGGTAAGAGTAATAAGAGTAATAAAAGTTTCATTTCTGAATGTATGGTTTAAATCGCAATCGTATAATATTTTTTGGTTTGCGAAATAAAAATTTAGATTTGTCTAAAATATGGCACAGCATAAATCGTTAGAAGAAGTTCATGCCAGCATAGACACTACGCAAGCTAAAACAGGGTGGAAACGTCTCGCACTGTATATGGGGCCGGCATTTTTGGTGGCGGTTGGGTACATGGACCCGGGTAATTGGGCTACCGATATAGAGGGCGGAAGTAGATATGGATACAAATTGTTATGGGTGTTGTTAATGAGCAACCTCATTGCGTTGTTGCTTCAAAGTTTAAGTGCCCGATTAGGAATTGTACGGGGCAAAGATTTGGCACAAGCCAGTAGAGAAACGTACCCAAGATGGATTAACATACCTTTATGGATACTCGCAGAGATTGCAATTGCAGCTTGCGATCTTGCAGAAGTATTAGGTATGGCAATAGGTTTGAAATTGCTTTTTGGGATGCCTTTACTTTGTGGGGTATCGCTGGCCGTTTTTGACACGTTTCTCATCTTGTTTTTACAGAGTAAGGGCATGCGATACATGGAGGCGTTTATCCTATCGCTGGTAGCTATCATTGGTGTTTCTTTCTTTTTAGAACTATTTTTTGCCAAACCCGATTTAGCAGAGCTATCATACGGTTTTATACCATCTGCATTGAGTGGCGATGCACTGTACATTGCCATAGGCATTATTGGCGCTACCGTAATGCCGCATAATTTATATCTGCATTCCAGCTTAGTACAAACTCGTAGAAACAAAACCGATGAGCAAGGGTTAAAACAAGCCATACGCTTCAATTTTATAGACTCTGCTGTGGCACTAAACATGGCATTTTTTGTTAACGCATCTATTTTGATTTTAGCAGCCACCGTGTTTTTTAAGTCTGGTATGCACGAAGTGGTAACCATAGAAGGCGCTCATGCTATGCTACAGCCATTGCTGGGCGAAAAATTAGCTCCAATTCTTTTTGCTGTGGCGTTAATTGCAGCCGGCCAATCCTCCACTATTACCGGTACATTAGCGGGGCAAATTGTGATGGAGGGCTATTTGGATTTACGTATTGCCCCTTGGTTGCGCAGATTGATTACTCGTTTAATAGCCGTGATACCAGCTTTTTTAGTGATATACATTTTAGGAGAAAGTAAGGTAGATGATATGCTCGTTCTATCACAAGTGGTGTTGAGTTTGCAATTAGGATTTGCAGTAATTCCGCTCATACAGTTTGTGAGCGATAAACATAAAATGGGCAGCTTTGCTATTGGTAAATGGATAAAAACCGGAGCGTGGATCTGTGCAATATTAATTGTGATGCTCAACCTGAAATTAGTGTACGAGCAACTTCTATTTTGGCAGAACACTTTATCTGCCTCACCACTCTTGTTTTACGGTATTATTCTTCCATTAGTACTACTGGCTTTGCTTCTGCTGTTGGTAATAGTGTACTATGCCATTAAAGGAAAAACAAAAAATGTTTATCAGGCCAACACACCACATGGGGTGGCGCTTACTATTCCTACCATTGAGCAAAAAGTATATAACACCATTGCTATTTGTGTTGACTTCAGTGGCAACGATTTGCGAGCTATTACCGAGGGAGTTTCGCACGGTACAAAATCAACTAAGTTTTACTTATTACACATAGTAGAAACTGCCGGAGCGCATTCTTATGGCAGCGATATACACGATTTTGAAACCGATGAGGATACCATACAAGTGATGAAGTATGTAAACGATTTACGTGCGCAGGGTTATGATGTGGAGCCCAAACTGGGCTATGGCAAGCCCCAGAAAGAAATTGTGCGTTTGTGTAAAGAAACGAACACAGAATTGCTAGTGTTAGCCAAACATGGTCATTCCGGCATTATGGATTTCATTTTTGGCGAAACCATAGGTGTGGTTAGGCACAATGTAAAGTGCTTTGTACTTGTTGTGTAACAGTATTCCTTAGCGGGCATCGTTTTATTTCTCATTTTCGCCTGCATGAAATCAGTATTTGCAGTAGGAGATAAGAAGCAGTTTGTACAAACAGTAGCACCGGAAGACGTAGCTCGTTTTGAAAGCGGCACGGTGCATAATGTGTATGCCACCTTTGCACTTACCAGAGATGCAGAGTGGAGCAGCCGCCTCTTTGTGTTAGCAATGAAAGAAGAGGACGAAGAAGGCATTGGTACCTACGTACATGTTCATCATCATTCACCTGCACTGGTAGGTGAGCAGGTGGTTTTTGAAGCAGTATTAGAAGAGTTAAACGGCAATACCGTGAATTGTACCTTTATAGCCAAAGTTAATGAGCGCATAATTGCCACGGGTAGAACAGGGCAAAAGATTTTGAAGAAAGAAAAAATAGAAAAAATGTTTAATGAGTTGAGCGGAGGTAACCCATGAAGATTATTGCGCCCGAAAAAATAAATGTACGACACAAACGCGCAGAGTTTGATTATGAGATTGTAGAGCGCTTTGATGCCGGCATTATGCTTACCGGCAGCGAAATCAAGAGTATTCGCAATGGTGGTGGAAGTATTAATGAGTCTTACTGCCTGATTCGTGATGGTGAGGTTTTTATCAAAGGCATGACCATACCGGAGTATTCGCATGGTACGTATGCTAACCACGACCCTACCCGTTTACGGAAACTTTTACTTAACAAACGTGAACTTAATCGGATAGAAGCCAAGATTAGAGAGCGTGGATTTACCCTCATTCCTATCCGTTTGTTTATGAACGAGCGCGGGTTTGCCAAATTAGAAATTGCTTTAGGCCGTGGCAAAAAGCATTATGATAAACGCCAATCGCTTAAGCAAAAAGATACCAAGCGAGAGATAGAGAAAGTGATGAAGAAGTATAGGTAGCTAATTAGAAGGAGAGTATCTTAAACTCCGCTCTGCGGTTCTCTAAATATTTCTGTTCGCTGCACACCACATACTCATTGCTGCAATCACAGTGGTTAAGTGCTCGTACAGCACCGTATTCTTTAACAATAACTTTTTTGTTGTCGCCTTTGCTGGCTAAATAATTGGCTATCTGTTTGGCGCGTTGGGTAGTCATGTCTTTGCCTTCGCGACAATCGGCATATACGCCCACCTCTACTTGTAACGTAGGAAATCCGACAAACATTTTCAACAAGTTATCAAGCATCAATTTGTTTTCATCACTAAGCGCACTCTTATTGTAGTCAAAGTACATGGCCGGCATCAATCCGGATTGTTCATGTTTCACTTTTTCTAATTCGGCCTCAAATGTTCTGCCGGAGGCCACTTCTTTTTCGCTGAGCATGTAAGTGTAGCTCAAAAAGCCAATACTGCTGCCGGTAGCATCTTTGCTGATTTCTAAGCGGTATTTGGCATTATTGTCTATCTGGAAACTGGCCGAGCCATCGTAGTTGGTGGTTTGTGTGTAAGTTCTGCCGGAGGCAATATCTTGCAGTTTGACCTCGGCACCGGTAATGGTTTCGCGGTTCATTTTGTTGTAAACGATAACCCTGAAATTACCGGCATCGGCAGCAAAAGTGAAGGCGGTACAAAGGCAAAGCAAGTAGGTAGTAAGTGTACGCATACGAAAAAAAATTTTATACTACTTTGCCTTTTAGCATCGGTACAAAGCTAAATGCCCCAAACTCTTCGGTTTCGTATTGGTCATCACCATGTTTGGTAATGCGAAGCATTTTGCAATTGGTCTCGGCTCCAAAAGGCAAAACTATTCTTCCTCCTACGTTTAATTGCTGTAAAAGTTTCCTAGGCATTTCCGGTACAGCTGCCGTGATAATGATTTTATCAAAAGGGGCGATATGCGATAAGCCCTCAAAACCATCGCCAAAATAGCACTTGACAGGCCAAAGCATCTGAGCGGGTTTCCAGCTGAGTTTTTTGGGCGTATCACCCGTTTCTTTCTCCTTTTCCTTTTTCAGATAGTCTTTCAGCCATTGCAAAAACGGCTCGGTGTGCACATGTAGTTCGCGTTGCCGCTCAATAGAGTAAACACGTGCGCCTAAATACATCAGCACTGCCGCCTGGTACCCACTACCGGTGCCAATTTCCAGCACTTTTTCATCGGGTTTTATTTCCAAAAGTTGCGATTGAAAAGCCACAGTGTATGGCTGCGAAATAGTTTGCCCTGCAGCAATCGGAAATGCCTTGTCTTCATAGGCATGGGCTTCATAAAAAATACTATCGCCTTTAAAGAAAAAGTGACGGGGTATGGTGGCAATTGCTTTCAGCACCTTTTCATCGGTAATTCCTTTGGGCTTCAGTTCCTCCACTAATTTTTCGCGCAATCCGCGTAGCCGGTATGTATCTGCGTAGTTCACCATACAAAACAATAAACAAAAGAGCTATGCATAGCACAATGTTTACACAAACACACTTTACGATTGCTTAAAATAGACAATTAACGTGCTTTCACTGTTTTTTTAGTTTAGCAGCCCTAAAAATTAGATAAGGGAATGGATAAGATCAAATTTGGAACAGACGGATGGAGGGCAATTATTGCTAAAGATTTTACAGTAGAAAATGTAAAGCGCGTAGCGCAAGCAACTGCAGATTGGACACTCAAGCAGAACCCGGATAGCAAAATAGTAATTGGATTTGACTGCCGTTTTGGTGGCTACTTGTTTGCCGAAGCAGCCATCAATGTATTGTGCAGCCGCGGTATCAAAGTGTATTTTGATGAACACTTTGTGTCCACTCCAATGATTTCGCTTGGAGCGCAAAAACTTGGTTGCGAGTTGGGGGTGATTCTCACAGCCAGCCATAACCCACCGGCATACAACGGCTATAAATTGAAGTCAAAGCATGGAGGTCCACTTATTCAAAAGTATATTACAGAGGTAGAGCAACTTATACCCGATACTCCTGTAAATATGGCCGAGGTTTCACTCAAAGAATGGCAAGAAAAAGGATTGTTAGAATTAGTGGATTTGGAGACCATGTACTACAACCATGTAGCGGAGCATTTCGATTTAGAAGCCATCAACGAAAACTCAGAGCTCATAGTAGCTTACGATGCTATGTATGGTGCAGGGCAAAGCGTTTTTCCCCGTATTATGCCACATGCCGAGGTGTTGCACTGCGAATACAATCCATCCTTTTACGGGCAAGCACCCGAACCCATCGCTAAAAATTTGAAAGTGTTAGAAACTTATCTGCGCGAAATGAAACATGCCGATTTGGCTATTGCCACCGATGGCGATGCAGATCGCATTGGGTTATATGATGGCAACGGTAAGTTTATAGATGCACACCACATTATATTAATACTTATACATATACTACATAAGTATAAAAATATGAGTGGTAAAGTAGTGGTGGCTTTTTCGGTTTCTAACAAAGTGAAAAAATTGTGTGCTGCTTATGGCATCCCGGTAGAGGTAACTAAAATTGGTTTTAAGTACATCTGCGAAATAATGCAGAACGAAGATGTGCTAGTAGGTGGAGAAGAAAGCGGTGGAATAGCTGTAAAAGGCCACATTCCCGAGCGCGATGGTATATGGGATGGTTTGGTGATAGTGGAGCACTTAGTACAACAAGAGCAAAAATTGAATGAGTTGATTCAAGAGGTGTATGATGTAGTTGGTCCGTTTTCTTACAACCGTTTAGACCTGCATTTGAAAGAGGACCAAAAGCAAGCAATTATTAAAAACTGCGAGCAAGGGGCGTACAAAAATTTTGATGGTGTAGCTGTACGAGATATAGAATCTGTTGATGGATTCAAGTTTTATTTAGAAGGCGATGAAACCGTAATGGTTCGCGCCAGTGGCACTGAGCCACTTTTGCGCGTGTATGTAGAAGCAGCTACCGAGGAACGGGTAAATGAACTGATGCACCGCGTACGTAAAACTTTACTTAATGAGTAAGGTTATTGTAATTACAGGAGCCACAAAGGGTATCGGCAAAGCCATTGCCGAAAAATTTGCTGTACAAGGTTTTCAATTGGCTTTGTGCGCTCGTAACATAAACGATAGTATTGGATGGGTTAGAGGACTAAAAACTCCAGCACTATTTCTCCCCTGCGATGTGAGTAATAAAAAACAAGTACAATATTTTGCAGAGGAAGTACTAAACAAATATGGAAGTATAGATGTGTTGGTGAATAACGCAGGATTGTTTTTGCCCGGTGCAGTGCATAACGAGCCGGAGGGCACGCTGGAAAAGCTGATAGAAACTAACCTGTATAGTGCGTATCACTTAACCCGCGCTTTAGTGTCTTCTATGGTTCAAAAACAAAGCGGACATATTTTTAATATTAGTTCAGTAGCCGGTATTCAGTCGTATCCCAACGGTGGGTCTTACAGCATCAGTAAGTTTGCTATGCAGGGCTTGTCAAAAGCGCTGCGCGAAGAATTGAAAACAGAGGGTATAAAAGTAACTTCTGTAATTGCCGGTGCCACGCTCACCGATTCGTGGGCGGGCACAGATTTACCCTCATCTCGTTTTATGACTCCTCAGGACATTGCCCAAAGTATATGGGATGTATATTCCCTTTCACCAAATACGGTAGTGGAAGAACTGGTATTGAGGCCGCAGTTGGGGGATATTTAGTTGTGGCTCTTGTTTTTTTTGAGCTTTGATATTTGACATACGGGCCTTTTATTCTTCTAAGGAGCTAATCGCTTTAATTGCCAATTTCCGTTTGTCCATTCAAATACCAACCTATCATGTAATCGGTTGGCTCTTCCTTGCCAAAATTCAAAGCAAACGGGTTGTAATATATACCCACCCCAATTGGAAGGGCGAGGAGTATATGTATTGTTTTTAATTTTTTCTAGTTCACTTTCCAAATACTCACGCCCCGGAACAACGGTGCTTTGTGGCGATACTATGGCACTTAAACGGCTTTCAAACGGACGCGATTGAAAGTAATTTTCGGATTCTTCTTCACTTACTTTTTTAAGAATGCCTTCTATACGTACTTGCCTCTCCAACTTATCCCAAAAAAATAACAATGAAGCATGAGGGTTTTCTGCTATCTCCTTTCCCTTGCGGCTACTATAGTTGGTAAAAAAAACCAATCCATTTTTGCTGTACGATTTTAGCAGCACCACTCTGGCAGAGGGTTTGCCATCTGTAGTTGCTGTGCTTAATACCATGGCGTTGGGTTCATACACATCACTTTCCAGAGCAGCTTCCATCCATTCGTTAAACTGTATAAAAGGGTCGGTTGCCACCTGCTCTTCGGTTAGTTCGTGCCGTTCGTAACTTTTGCGATGGTGGTGTAGATTTTTTTCAAGAGCCATTTTTCTAAAACTTTCGGCTAAGCTATAAAACAAAAAACCATCCGGCTTTGATTTTGCTCAGATGGTTTCAGTATGTGTAACAATCTATTGAGTTATCTTACGTCTATTCTAAACTCCTTAGTTGCCCCCACTATTCCAGCAGGGTAATTTTGGCCTGTGGTAAAGGTGCTTTTACCGGCTTCAAAAGAAATGCGGAAACGGACAACATCAAAGGGGTCTAGGGTATCGGGTACTCGGTAAGAGCCCGTCCAGGTGTATCGGTTTACACGAGGGTCAAGAGTATCTAATTTTAGCAGAAACAGCGTATCGGGGTATGTGGCGGTGTAAGCACCGGTCACAGAGTCAATATCTGTCATTCCTTTTACCCAGTTAATTGGGCGGTCGGTAGTAAACTCAATTTCAATAGGCAACTCATCGCCCGGAAACAAACGTACTGCCGTGGTATCGGGTTTAATCAATGCAATGGGTTCCAATGGCAAATCGGTGGTTTCTTTTTTGCAGCCGTTTAACACACATGCAGCAATTAACAAAGCTGCTGCACTACATAGTATGATACTTTTAAGTTTGTTCATTTCCGCGTCCAGTTGTAATTATTCTTTTAAAGCGTAATTATAGATATTTCAGCATTACATCTACCACTGTTTCGTTAAACTTGCTGTAAGGCGGTGTAAGTAAATTAGATGGAGCGTTCCAGGCGCTCAATACCGGTTTTTCGTTACTAAACTCTTTAAAGCCCCAGTGGCCGTGGCTTTTGCCTATGCCGGAGTTATTGACCCCGCCAAACGGCAGAGATGCATGGCCGTTTTGAATCAGCGATTCATTAATGCCTACCGCCCCAGAAGAGGTGTTTTCGATAATGTATCGCTGATTTTTGCCTTTAGTGCTGTAGATGTAAAGTGCCAAAGGTTTTTCTCCGGCATTGATAAAGCGAATTACCTCATCAATGTTTTTGTAGGTGAGTACGGGCATCACCGGGCCAAAAATTTCTTCCTGCATCAGCTGCATATCTGGTGTTACATTGCTAAGTATTGTTGGTGCTATGTAATTTTGTGTGGCATCCGTTTGTCCGCCATCTTCCAGTTTTGCGCCTTTGCTGATGGCATCGTCTATCAAGCGTTTGATGCGCGCAAAATGTTTTCCGTTTACCACTCTGCAATAGGCACTGCTTTGCGCGGCATTTTCAGTAAATGCCTTTCGGGTTTGCTCAATCATGGTTTTGATAAACTCGTCCTTCTTGCTTTCGTGCACAAATACATAATCGCTGGCAATGCAGGTTTGGCCGATGTTCATGTATTTACTCCAAACTAAGTTGCGGGTAGTTTTTTTGATATTGGCGGTTTCGTCAATAATAGTGGGAGATTTTCCACCTAGTTCAAGGGTTACTGCCGTGAGGGTTTCTGCGGCTTTAGCCATAATCAGTTTGCCTACGGCAGGGCTGCCGGTAAAATGGATATGGTCAAACCGAAGGTTCATCAACTCATTGGCCACTGTATGGTCACCGGTAATAACGGCTACTTCGTTTTCAGCAAAAACTTTGCTCACAATCTCTTTTACAATTTCGCTGGTATGTGGGGTGTATTCGCTGGGCTTAATGATAGCTACATTGCCTGCGCCAATAGCTGAAATCAAATTTTTTAAGGGAATTTGAAATGGATAATTCCACGGGGTAAGCAATAGTACTCTGCCCTTGGGCTCCCACACAATTTTGGCCGATGAACCAAAAAACGCTAATGGGGTATCTACTTCAACATCTGCCGCCCAATCATGCAAACAGTTTTGGTACAGGCGGCTCTCGGCAACAACCGGGTATATTTCGCTAAAGTCGGTTTGTATGGCCGGCTTGCGAAAATCGTTGTGCATGGCCTCTTGAATTTTTTTCCGGTACTGCAGCACAGTTTTTTCTAACAGCTTAATTTTTTTGAGCCGCTCGCTAATGCTGGTGTTTTTAACGGTCTGCAAATTTTTTTGCTGTGCATTATACACGCGCAGTATTTCTTCCAGCTTCGTATTTTCTGAAATAGGAATGTTTGTGGTGGCTGTAGCTTGCATACCTTGTTTTTTAGCGTTGCGAAAAATAGAAATTATTCCGTTTCTTCTTCGTGTTCTTTTTTGATTTTGCGAATCACATCTTTTCGTAGTCCGGTTTGCTTGGATATTTCGCCTACCGTCATGTCGTCTTCCAGCATATCAATCACTTTTTCGCGGTAGTCGTCTTGCAAAATTTGTTCTTTAGTTTTTTCATCGCGTTGAAACGGAACCGGCTCGGTTTTTTTGGTGAAGGGCTGCCATACAAATATGCCTGCTATTACTGTAATGAGCAGCAGAATAAGCAAAACGGGCTTTACAAATTTACCGGTTGTGGTGGAGGGCTGTGGTGGGGTTTGTGGGTTGGTTTCCATAGATATAACTGTAAATGCAATGTAGCATCTTCTTTACCAAAATACTACACCACGTAGTTGGCGCAGCAACTGGCGGCATGTGCCTCGGGTTTTGCTTTAAAGGTAAAGCCCATAGATAATATATACCCCATGGCCTCGCTCAGGGCTGTGTTAGAGCCAAAGCGCGGGTTGGTGTTTATATCGGCATGTACTTCTAGCTCGGTTTGGTATTTGTCAAACAATGGGCAAAGGTGGTAGGCAATTTCTATAGAGCGCGAAACCTCGGTGAGCAGCCGCTCTTTTAGCCCCATTTTTTGTAATGTTTTTTCGTTATTGATAAACATAAAACCGCCCCGGCCTTTGCGAAGTATCACAATTACTGTGGCAAACTCTGTTTCTTTTCCTCGTACCTGCGAATCGGTGCCTATGCACACCTTGATGGCGTTGCCCATTTCACGCTCGTTAATCAGCGCATTTTCTACCGCTTCGGCAATTGGAAGAGTAATATTGGCGCCATCTAACCGGTGCCATTTGTTTTTAAGTACTGATTCCATAGGTTATTGTTTTGGTTAAAGATACAGGATAACCGATGCAGCCAAACTCTTAATACAAAAACTTGTCAACAGACAAGGGCGTAGGCCAAAGGTGTATTTATCAGACACTAAAAGTAGCTGTGGCCGTTGCAGATATGCACAGTTGCCGGAAAAAGAAAATTTGATTTAACGCTGCGGAAAAGTTTGGCTAATCTGCCTTAGCGTTTAGCATTTACTTTAAGTTCGTGTAGCCGTTTACCTTTGTTGTACAGGTATTGAAATACGCCAAACACCACAGCAAAGTAGGCAAATGCAGCAAAAGTAGCTACCCAGTTCCATTCCATAATCTGTAGCACGTACAACATACCTAATGGTAACGATACAAGGGAAACAGATATAAGTGTGAACGCAACTTGTCTGTCGCTCAACCCCAGGTAGGCAAGGTGGTGAGTAATATGGTCTTTGCCACCCACAAATGGAGATTGCTTGCGCAAAACTCTGCGAATGGTAACAGTAGTGGTATCAATTAGAGGTACAATGAAAAATAGCATGGGCACCACAAATTGTTTGAGTTGCAAAAACTCGGGGCTGCTTTCATTTTTAAATCCCCAGATAAACATAATGCTGGTAGAGGCCAGAAATACCCCTAAAAACTGACTGCCTGTATCACCCATGTATATTTTTGAGGGGTTCCAGTTGAAGTATAAGAAACCTGATAAACCACCCAATACACCCACTAACATAACTAGGTAATATGTGCTGTCTGTTAAGCCCGAGAACGCAACTACCAGTATGAGCCCAAGGATAATGCTCATGGCTGTGGTGGTGGTAATAGCGTCCATGTTGTCTAACATGTTTACAGAGTTCATTAAGCCAATTACCCAAACTACGGTAATGGCAAAGTCAAAACCATTGTTTCCGGTTACCGGTATATATACATCAGAAATAATTAGTATAAATGCACACGATAACTGAACAATAAACTTGGCCAAAGGATTGGTGTTGTATGCATCATCGGCCAAGCCCAGCAGAAATCCTAAACTGGAGGAGGCGATAATGCCTATGAGTTGCTTGTCAAAAAAAGTTGCCTCCGTTCGGGGTAGTGCACCAATTACAGATATGGATACCAGGAAAACAATAAAGAAAGAGATGCCCCCTATTGCAGGTTTCACATTGGCGCTCCACCTTACCTGAGTGGGTGTTCCATCATTATTTCGGGTACCCAAGTTGAACGAAAACTTTAAAAACAACCAATTGATGAGAAATGAGAAAAAAGTACTCACCAAAAAGTAAAAGACCAAAAACAAGATAAGGTATTGATTTTCCATAGGCAGTTATTAGTGCCGTTACTTAACTAACCGTTCTATCAAACTTTTTTTCTTGGGGGTATCGCTCGTATAATAGCCATCGCCATATTTTTTACCATAATATCCATATCCATATCCATATCCATATCCATACCCGTATCCGTAGTTGTAATTGTAACCGTAGTAATAGCCATAGCCAGATGCGCCTCGGCCAAAGTCGTTTACAATACATGAAAGATTTTTAACCTTGTTATCTGCAATAATCCGGTTGATGTTGCCTACAAACCCACGGTTAGAGTAAGCTGCACGCAAAACATACACTGGGTAATCTGCAATTTTCATTAGCTCCAACGCATCAGTAACCAACCCTATTGGTGGGGTATCAATAACTATATAATCATACCGTGTTTTGAGTTCTTCAATCAATGTTTGTAATGTAGGAAGCAATATCAACTCGGAAGGGTTTGGCGGCACAGGGCCGGATGTTACAAAATCTAGCCCCGGCACTCCGGTTTCCATCAAGCATTCATCAATAGTAGATTGACCACTGAGTATGGTACTCACTCCCCGCAAGCTATCTACTTCAAAAATTTTATTTAAGCGGGGTTTGCGCATGTCAAAATCAAGTATGATAACTTTTTTATTCATTAAACTAAGAATGGCCGCAAGGTTGAGCGATACAAAGGTTTTTCCCTCACCGGGTATGGTGGAAGTAGTGGCTAGAATTTTTGCCCCCGGAGTATTATCAATAAACTGCAAGTTAGAGCGTATGGCTCTAAATGCTTCAGTAATTGTGGACTTGGGGTCTTGTGTTACCACAATTTGCGAGCGCTCCAAATCTTCTTTGTGCCTTGGGATAACTCCCAGCAAGGAGGCCTTTGTTTTACTCACTACGTCTTCTACAGTAACAATGGTATTGTGTAAAAGATAGCGTATAACAACCAACAGCAATCCTAAAAACACCCCAATGCCAAAACCGGCAATTTTTACAAATGTTTCTTTTGGAGAAATGGGGCTTTCGGGCAAGCGAGGGCGCTGTAGCACCACATAGTCTGATACGATACCTGCTGTGGCAATCAGGTAATTAGATTTTTGGGCAAACAAGTTGAGTACAAAATCATTTTTAATGCCGGCCATTTTATCTAAGCGCGCAAACTTGTTCATCAGGTCTGGTGTGCGCAGCATTTCATCTAAATACTTTTTGTACTCTGTTTTCAGGAGTTCTAACTGTAGCCGCACCCCGCTAAGAGCATTCTCTAAATCTTTGGTCAGTTTTAGTTTTTGTACATCAATCTCTTTGTCCATTAATCTTACTGTAGGGTGTGCTGGGCTCACATCCAGCAACATCTTAGATCGGTCAGATTGCAGGGTGTTTATTTTATCTACTTCCTCCGCAAAACTTAGTGTAATTACTTTAAACTGGAGTTTAGGTAAGTTAGCATAGTTCTTGTTTTTCTGCAATTGTTCACGGAAGTTTTCCATTAAGGCAATGTCGTAGTTGAAATCGCGAAAGCGCGAATCGTACTCCATTGCTTTGTCTGAAAGTGTGCTAAGGTATTGTGGGCCTTTATCATAAAAATTTTCAGCCAGTTTAAGCATAGAAACCGAATCCTGGAACCGGTCAAATGCAATGCCGAACGTATCTATTTGTGCTTCAATAAAGGCCAAAATGTTGATGAAACTCTCTTTCTTTCGAAGAATGTCGTAGGCAATAAACTCGTCAGAGATAGTGGTAATTATGTCGGTAGCTCTTACCGGGTTAATATCTTTGTAAACCATTTTAACCGTTTTGGTTTTGTTGTCTATAGGTAAAACGGTCAGTCGGTCGGTGATTTGCGAAATGAGCGTTTCGCGGTTTTGAAACTTGATATAGAATGTTTTGCCAATATCTTCTTGCCTGAAATTAGAGTTGGCATGCACGGTCATTTCAAACATTTCGTTGTTAATGAGTCGTCCGGTATCTTTTTGCGATTCGTACTCCCTGCTTTCGGCATTGCACTGTATGTAAACCTGCTTTCCCGATTTAAACTTGACGTATATTGGGATATCAATAATGGCTTTGTTTTTAGGGGTGGCAATGACGGTAAATGGCGCTGTAGTATATAACTCTGATGCGATAAACTTTGTGCGGCCTTCCTGAAAATATCCGATTTGAAGAGGCAGTTTTCGTATCACATTTTCAATCAACATTCTAGACTTGAGCAATTGCATCTCTCGGCTCACTTCTGCATCGTCTTGCTCCACTACCAGTTTCTCAACCCCCATTACCTCGGTGGTTTTTTCGCTTTTCAGCATGAGGGTGGTATTGGTTTCGTAAATACGAGGTGCGTAGTGTAAATACACAAACGAAAGCACAACACATGCAATAATGATGGCAATAATCCATAGTACCGATTGGTTGACAATGT
Organism: Chitinophagales bacterium; assembly: GCA_016787045.1. Taxonomy (GTDB): domain Bacteria; phylum Bacteroidota; class Bacteroidia; order Chitinophagales; family LD1; genus Bog-950. The sequence continues at coordinate 109,645 of JAEUVA010000025.1, read as the reverse complement.
AAATCATCAACCCCGGGTTAAACTCTGCACCTGCTGTTAACCCACCGGTAGTGGTCTCTTCAGTGCCGTATTTTTCACTATCGTTTTCCAAGTGCTATAATTAGAGTGATGATAGACGTAAGCGATGTGGCCACTGCTACAAATGGCAAGATAGTAGTGTTTAAACTGGCTGCCACATTGCGCTTTCTTTCTATGTATATAATATCGTTAGATTGTACAATTAAGTTGGATTGCCGCATGCCTTCAATGGTAGAAAGGTTGATGAGTGTAACCTGTGGATTTTTTAAATCGCCACGTATCAGTTTGATGTTAAAGGCCTTTAAATCATTACCTATACCATTAGCGCGGGCAATGGCTTCTAGAATAGTGGTTGGCGCTTGGTTAATAGGCACCACCATGCCTTCGCCACCTTTAAACACAAATACCCGCCTGTTGATGACCTTTACATTCACATACGGGTTCACGTAAATGGTAGAAAATTTATCTGCCAATATTTTTTCTAACTGCCGTTCGGTGTATCCTTTCACAAAATAATCGCCCACAATAGGTATCTTTAAGAAACCCTCCACATCTACAATAAACGTTTCCTGATTTGGAGAGTTTGCCGATGAATTTGATCCGGTTTGTTCTTGCGTAATCACCCGGTCTATGATTCTAAAGCCATCGCGTGAATACACTTTAATCGTCATTTCATCACCGGGTTGTATCACATACTCATCAATTTGTTTTTGTGCCAGTTCAAAGTATTGATAGTCTTTTTGCTTGAACATAATGTTCGGAAACAAAAATTTGCAAGAGCTAAATGATGTGGCTATGCCCGACAAAAAAAGCAGGTAGAGGATTTTTTTCATTATCTGTGCTACAAACATAAAAATTCTGATGACCTTGACTTAGCGGTTAAGCATAGTGTTGTACAGTTGCTCTACATCTTTACATAGCCGCTCGTAGCTGAAATTGCGCAGCACCATATCATTCCCGGTTTTGCTCATGCTATCTCTTAACATACGGTTTTCGGTTACTTGTTTCAGGTGCTGTGCAAAGGTGCTTACATCACCGGCAGGGCTTAGCAACGCAGTTTTGCCGGCAGTAACTATGTTTTCAATTCCCCCTACATTGGTGCTAACAATAGGTTTGCCGGCAGCTTGGGCTTCTATTAAACTTACTGGTGTGCCCTCATTGTTAGAGGTAAGGGCTACAATGTCTAAACCGGCCAAGCATACATCTACATCTTTGCGCCAGCCGCAAAACGTAACCGGATTGTTTTCTTGCACGTTTTGATTGTTGAACTTCAACCCAATGGTAGAGCAAAAATTTTGCAGCTCTGTGCGCAGTTCACCATCGCCAATTACAAAAGCTCTAACTTTTTGGTTGGCGGAAGATACAACCTGCTGAATGGCCTTGAAAAAAAGTTCGTGGTTTTTGATGGGAACCAAACGCCCGATAATGCCAATGGCCAGCGTATCATCATCTAAGCCGTACTGCGTGCGAAAATCCTTTCGCTTCTGCTCCTGATTTTCGGTAAAGCGATGCAAGTCAAAGCCCAGGGGTATGATCTGAAATTTATCGGTCGGAGCGATTTTAAACTCCTCTACTAACTCTTGTTTTTGCCTGGGGCTGAGGGTGATTATTTTGTGCGTACGCTTGGCCAAATATCGTTCTATGCTAATAAAAAGCTGTGTTTTGGCTTTGCCAAAATACGAGTGAAACACGTGGCCATGAAAAGTGTGTACAATGGCTTTGACCCCGGCATGTGATGCCGCCAAACGCCCTACTGCACCGGCTTTGGCCGCGTGTGTATGCACAATATCGGGCTTAAAGTCGGCAATAATTTTGCGCAATTGAAAGTACGATTTGTAATCCTTAAACGGATTCAACTCGCGGTACATATCCGGCAGATAAGTAGGATGCAGCCCCAGCTCTTTAACTATAAACTCTGAGCTTTCTTCTTCCTCATCTTTCATGCCCGATACCAGCAGTGTTTCATAATCGCTGCTGAGGTACTTGCTCAGATAAGCCGCATTGAAGGTGGGGCCACCTAAGTTTAACCGATTGATAATACGCAGAACGCGGGGCATGGCCAATTTTTGCGCGAATTACGCTAAGCAATTGGTAGTAATGCGATGATTATGGGCTTTGTTTTCAACTCACAGTAAGATACTGTGTGGCGGTATCAACAGTAGTAGTTTTTGTACCACCGCTGAAAAGAGAGTAAACTCAGCAATATCCATTGCGCTTCTCCGGGTTGTGGGCTAAAGAGCTGCTCGCGCAGTTTTTTCATTTGAATGGGCGAAAAAATGCCTTGTTCTCTAACACATGCTTCGTTAAAAACTTCGTTGTCTAACAGGGGCAAAAGTTCTTTTCTAAACCACTTGAGCATGGGTACTTCAAAACCCATTTTGGGGCGGGTAAAAAGCTCGGTGGGCAGGTCATTTCTAAAGGCCTCTTTCAATAGCCGTTTGCCACCTAAATCATCGCGTTTGTAATGTACCGGCAAGCTAAAAGCAAAGTTTACAACCGTAAAATCTAATAACGGTACTCGTACTTCTAAGCTATTGGCCATGCTCATCAAATCTACTTTTGTAAGCATATCTCCGGGCAGTACCAGCCGCATATCGCTGTAGAGCACATCGTTAATGCTGCCGTTTTCGGTAATGCCTACAGTTAACTCGTTAATGGCCGATTGCATGGCGCTTTCGTTGCAAACTACCCGTTCGCTTAGCAACTGCATTACCTGAGCTTTACTTTGAAAACTACACCAGCGCCAGTAACGGTCTTGCGCTGTCATGTGCAATCCCTCGCTGTAGCGCAAGAGTTGACGCAGCTTGTTTCCCAGCTTAGAATGTCGCGAGCCGGGCAGCATTTCCAAAACAGGATATCCTGCTTTAATCAAAATATTCAGCAATGAATGTTCACGGGCGCGCATCTCGGCTTCGTGCTTGTTATATCCGGCAAAAAGTTCATCGCCTCCATCGCCCGAAAGGGCCACGGTTACTTTCTTGCGTGTTTGATGACTGAGCACATATACGGCTATGGAAGAGGGGTCAGAAAACGGCTCATCCATGTAGTTGAGAATATCGTCTATGCTCGCAAAAATTTCATCGTTAGCAATAGAGAAAACCGTGTGGTTACTGCCAATTTTTTTGGCAACAAGATTGGCGTATTGCGTTTCGTCAAAATAGGGTTCGTCTTTAAACCCAATGCTAAAGGTATTGAGGTGCTTGGTGTGGCGAGAAGCACAAGTACTAACAATAGACGAATCAAAACCACCGCTCAAAAAAGAACCCAGCGGTACATCGCTCACTAATCTGCGTTGCACGGCTTCATCTACCAGAGTGTGTAGTTTAGTTTTGGCTTCATCAAAACTCAAGCCCTCGGCATCGGGATGGCTACCGGGTGTATAGGGAATTTGATAGTACACCCCCTCTGTAAAATTTCCTTTTTCATTGCACACAGCATAGCTGCCTATGGGCAATTTTTTGATGCCTCTTAGCATACTCAGCGTTTGCGGCACATAGTTGAGTTGCAAAAAAATGGGCAGCACATTAAAATCAATTTCTTTTTTAATGGGAAACTGAAGTAGCGCCTTTAGTTCACTGGCAAAAAAGAGTTTTTCACTATCGCGGTAAATGTGCAAGGGCTTGATGCCGTACCTATCGCGGGCAAAAAATGTAGTGCCGGTGTGCGCATCGTAAACAGCAAAAGCAAAAAAACCGTTGAGGTGTTGCAGGCAATCTTTGCCCAACCGAATGTAGAGATTCAATAATACTTCGGTATCGGAAGTGGTGTGTAGTGTAACTCCTTGCAAAAATTGTTGCTGTAGCTCGCGGTAGTTGAAAATTTCTCCGTTAAAAACTATAGTGTATCGGCCGCCCTCGTGGGTCATGGGTTGATTGGCCGTGGTGCTGGTGTCTATAATAGATAAGCGGGCGTGTGCAAACCCCACTGAGTTAGACAAGCGCAATGCCGTCTGATTATCGGGCCCGCGTTGGTTGAGTTTGGAAACTGCGCGTTGCAGCGGCTCCATATACTCTTGCTGATTAAAACTAATGTATCCGGCTATTCCGCACATATCAGGGCTTTAACTCGGGGTATTTTTTACAAATATCGCGCATAAAGTCCACGGTAATTTGTATATCGGGGTATATAATGCGGTCGGTATCATAAGCGGGTACCAGCTTGCGGTATTCGTTTTTAACTTGTTCAATAAACGGAGAGCTTGATAATGGCTGGCGAAACTCTAAGGCCTGCATGGCCGTCATCAACTCTATGGCTAAAACCTTTTCAATGTTGTACACAATCTTGTAGGTTTTAACGGCTGCATTGGCACCCATGCTTACGTGGTCTTCTTGCCCATCGCTGCTGGTTATGGTGTCCACACTGGCGGGGGTGGCCAATTGTTTGTTCATAGATACAATGGCTGCGGCTGTGTATTGCGGTATCATTAACCCGGAGTTTAAGCCCGAGTCGGCTACTAAAAATTTAGGCAACCCGCGCTTACCCGAAATCAATTGAAAGGTTCTGCGCTCTGAGATGCTTGCCAACTCGCTCATAGCAATACCCAAGTAATCTAAGGCCAAAGCCAGCGGCTCGCCATGAAAATTTCCTCCGCTGATAATGAGGTCTTCTTCTTCAAAAATGAGCGGGTTGTCGGTTACCGCATTTATCTCTTTTTCAAACACCTCTTTTACCTGCGCCACGGCAAACTTTACCGCCCCATGCACTTGTGGCACACAGCGGAAAGAATAGGGGTCTTGTACATTGTTTTTGGTTTGCGCGGCAATTTTGCTGCCGGCTAAGAATTGTAATACGTTGGCGGCACTTTCTATTTGCCCGGCATGGTTGCGCACCCGTTGTATAGCCGGATGAAAAGGTCCCGTTTGCGCATCAAACGCATCTACCGAAACTGCGGCAGTAAAGTCGGCTAATTTTTGTACGCGCTCGGCTTCTATAATAGAGTAGCAGCCCCAGGCGCTCATAAACTGTGTGCCGTTGAGCAGCGCCAAGCCCTCTTTGGCTTTTAGTTTAATGGGTGTTACCCCGGCTTTTTTTAGCGCAACTTTGGCATCCATTTTCTCTCCTTTGTAGCGTACCCACCCCTTGCCCATCAATGGCAAAGTCAAGTGAGCTAGCGGAGCCAAATCGCCACTGGCGCCCAGTGAGCCCACTTCCCAAATGACCGGATAAATTTCGTGGTTGTAGAGCTCAATCAGTTTCTCTACGGTTTCTACACATACCCCCGAGTGCCCCAGCGATAGCCCCTTGGCCTTGAGCAGCATCATTAGCCGCACTACTTCGGGTTTTACTTCATCGCCCATACCGCAGGCGTGGCTCATTACTAAGTTTTCTTGTAGTTGTTCTAACTGGTCGTTGGCAATTTCTACATCGCACAGGGCACCAAAGCCGGTGTTGATGCCGTAGTACCGCGCACCGGGTTCGTGTATCTTTCGCTCTAAAAAATGGCGGTTGGCTTGCACTTTGTTTTTTGCCACATCGCCTAACAGTAGTTGGGGTTGCCGGTCTAAAAAATCGGTCAGTTGCGTTATGCTAATCGGCTCATTGTTGATAGTAAAACTATGGCTCATTTTTGCGGTGCTTAAACCGCGCTAATGTAGAAGGATTTGCAGAAGCGGAAATGAATTGACTATCTAACTTTCCTTGGAGGGGGGGGGGGGCGAAATCTATGAAAACAGCTAGCTAAAAGTTGGGCGAGGGAGTTAGCGATAATAAATTTTGGAGTTACCAATGAACCAGCTGAATACGTTTTGATTCGTTTGTTGTGGACGTGAGTTGCAGAATGTAATATCCATTTGTAGCACTGCAAAAAAGCTCAGTATGCTGTTGTACAACTTTGCTATGGTAAACACATTTTCCGTGTATATCAAAAACTCCTATGGTTGCCCCCAGCCATTCATCCCCAACATTTACATTCCATGTACTCAAAGTGGGATTGGGGTAAATATTTACGGCAGATACAGAATTTATATCCGTTAGGGTAGAAACATTTGGAGAATTCCAGTACACTTCCAAATTCACTCTCCAGTTATTACCGCAGTTACCACTTATATCGCTCATATTGAACAATGTACCTGGCGTTGCGGTACGATAGGCCACTTTTTCTGCAAAAATGGGATTGTTACAATACTTATCATCGCCTTCTTGCATTCCAACACAAGTGCCAAATAATAAGTTACCACAACACCTTGTGGTGTCATAAATGCTAAAGTTACCGCTCATACAGTTCCCTATCAATGGATCAGATGGGAGGTCATCTTCCCAGGCTTCAAGTTTTATGCTGATAAACTCAGGCACGGTATCTGTGCTGTAATTGAAATGGAACAAAGTATCACCAATGTAGTGAGTTGTGCCGGGTAATGTTAGGTTGCTACCCGTACCCATTTCGTACTCATAAAGCTTGCCACCTTGCCAGTTTAGGCCGCTGATGTTTGCATTATCTACCACCCAAACTCTAAACTTTATTTCATCAGGGGCATAACTAGCGCCTAGTATAGGCACATCAGTTTCGCTAAACCCTACATAAACACTTTTTAAGCGAACAGTAATATCCAGAGGGCCGTCAGTCAATACTTGTGAATGGACATGAAATGACCAACACAAAAAAAATGAAAGAATTGAGCAACGTATGGCAATTAAAGACATAGTCTTTAAAAAATTATGTTGTATGAAATAGCAAATACATACAAAAGCATGTTACAGGCATTGTAGCCAAAACTAAAAATGTTTCTGTGTTTTTGACAGATAATTATTAGCCATTCAACAGACAGAGAGGATAATCCCATGTAGGTGAGCCGATGCAGGGCGGTTACTACAACTGTTTACTTTTTCCATTACTGTTGTGATGTCGAACGGTAATTGCGGCAATGTCACTGGCGGGCTAAGGCAACTGACAGAAAAGAAATCAATACGCAGTCAGGCGACCGCTACCGCAGTTTCAGCTAGTGGCCTGCCCCCCATGTAACTACGCTGCACCGGCCATGTTTTTCTTTTCAGTTTAAAACTGTAGCCACATACTAACCCAAGTTTTTTGGGGTGGGCTTTCTAAGCAGTAGAAGTATTCACGAACTGTGTGTTGAAGACCCACCGGCAGCAATATGGCCGTTTAATGTCCGTTTGATGGTCTTTTGATGTACTCTCAATGGCCTTTTAATGTCCTTTCGGGTGAGTTCGGAAGGGCTATAAAATACTTCTAAAGTGATATAGTTTGCTCTTTTTGTAGGGTGGCTTTGTTTTAAAAAAAAACTGTTTGCCATTAAAAGGTGTCCCGTTTATTTAGGAAGCAAACTAACTGCTTAAAAAAGTAAAACGGTTTAGTTGCAGACTAAAATCACTTAGTTTAAAAAGTAAACAGGAATACTTTTGAACTAAATGGAGTAATAAAATTTATTACTCGAAGGCATGTTTTGCACCAAAAACTAACTTACAAATTGGCGGCTAAAGACCACCACCGATAGAAAGAAATCAATACGCGGTCAGGCGACCGTTACAGGCAGTTTTGGGCGGCCGCCTGACCGCTTGAAGTTTGATGAGCGTGCGTCAGCGGCTTAGGGATAGTAGCGGAAACCCCGCAGCGAGGTACGAGCGAGGAGTTGGAGCGGATAGCCCGACCTCCCGATGCAAAGCCGGGCCGGTAGCCGAGCGCTGCGGGAGGTAAGCCCACCATCCGCTCTCTCTCCATTGTAATGGTGATGTCAAGTGGTAATTACTGCATTGTCGGCAGAATTTTCAAATTTGCCGCTATGCTTCATCAGCGGTTATCGCAAAAACTTTTACAAAAGCTTTCGCCTCAGCAAATTCAGTTAATGAAATTGCTGCAAGTGCCTACGGCCAATCTGGAGCAAAGAATCAAAGAGGAACTAGAGGCCAATCCGGCTTTAGAAGAAGGCGAAGATGGCGGGGAGGATATTCCGGAAATACAGATGGAGGTGAGCACTGCCGATGATGCTCCGCAAGAGAGCACAGAGGCAGAAGAATCGGTTACCGATGCCGAAACCGACTCCGATGTGGAAGAAGAAATGAAGGTGGACGATGAGGTGGATATGAGCGACTATTACGATGAGGACGATGAAGGTGTGGCCGATTACAAAACCAGCGACCCTAACGACTATCACGATCCGGACGATGACAAAAAAACGGTGCCCGTAGCCACTAGTTCTTCTTTTCACGAGTTTTTGGACCAGCAGTTGGGCTTGTTAGATTTAGACGAGCGGCAAGAGCAAATTGCCTCTCACCTCATAGGCAGTTTGGATGATGATGGCTACCTGCGTAGAGATTTGGATGCGATATGCGATGATTTATCGTTTAGGCAAAACATACAGTGCAGCATTAATGAGTTAAAGTACATCCTCTCGCAAATTCAGAAATTAGACCCCCCCGGTGTAGGCGCACAAACGCTGGAGGAATGCCTGCTTATACAGCTCAAGCGTAAAGAAAACAAAACCATTTTTACAGAGCTGGCCATCAAAACCATTGAAAAACATTTTGAATATTTTGTAAAGAAGCATTACGAAAAATTAGCCCGCGCCTTAGATATAGGTGACGATGCGCTAAAAGATGTGGTAGAAGAAATTACCCACCTGAACCCCAAACCGGGCAGCGCGTTTAGCGGTGGCGGAGGCGAGCAATACGTAATTGTGCCCGATTATATTTTGACCAATAATGGTGGTGATTTGCAGCTATCGCTCAATGGCGCCAATGCACCGGAGCTGCGCATCAGTTCGCATTTCCGCGAAATGATTTCGCACTACAAAAAGTCAAAAGAAAAATCTAAACAGCAGAAAGAAGCCATGCTGTTTATCAAGCAAAAAATAGATTCGGCCAAGTGGTTTATAGATGCCATACAAAGCCGCTACCACACCATGATGGCCGTAATGGAAACTATTTTAGAACTACAGCACGAGTACTTAGCCACCGGTGACGAAACCCAAATGCGCCCCATGATTTTGAAAGATATAGCCGACCGTACCGGGCTGGATATATCTACCGTATCGCGCGTGGCCAACAGCAAGTATGTGCAAACCGAGTTTGGTACCATACCGCTCAAATTCTTTTTTAGCGAATCGCTGAGTACCGAAAGTGGAGAAGAGGTAAGCACCCGCGAAGTGAAAAAAATACTCAGCGACCTGATTGCCGTGGAAAGCAAGCGCAAACCCATTAGCGATGAAAAGCTCACACAAATTTTGAACGAGCGCGGCTACAACATAGCCCGCAGAACCGTAGCCAAATACCGCGAACAATTAAACATACCCGTAGCTCGCTTGCGAAAAGAGTTATAGTAAAATAGTTACATGCAATTTTTAGCCCGATTAGTTTCTGTTGTTTTTCATCCGCTGCTGTTTCCTACTTATGGAGCGCTATACATTTTGTGGGCCAACCCCAACATGTACGGCTACTTTGGCGAAAAGCTGCACATCGTTTGGTTAATCATTGTGTTTGCACTTACGTTTGTGTTTCCGGGTATATGGCTGGCCATGATGAAGCAACTGGAAATGATAGAGAGTTTTGAGCTGCCCACCGCCAAAGAGCGCATCATCCCATTTATTGCCACCATTACTTTTTACTTGTGGGCTGGCTGGATGTTTAAGCCCGCAGCCAATATGAAAATACCGCCCAATGAGTTTATTTTCTTGATGCTTGTTGGAGCAAGCATTGCCGCATTTATTGCTTTTTTTGTCAATATTTTTACCAAGATAAGTTTACATGCACTGGGCGTAGGCGGCTTAGTGGGGCTTACGCTTATTCTTATTCGTTTTTCTACCTATGATTTGCGATTGGCTTTGGTGGGAGCTATTTTAGTTGCCGGGCTTACAGGCACTGCACGTTTGGTATTAAAAGCACATACACCCATCCAGGTTTTTGCCGGCTATCTGGCCGGTTTCTTCGGGCAGTTTGTAGCGTTTACGGTGGTGGCTCGTTTGATTTGATTACAGTTTACCAAACCGCTCTTCCAACACTTTGTACCGGTAATTAAAAATTTGCTCCACTTCTTTTTTTACAAACAAGTGATAAGCTAACGAGCCGAGAGGCCCAAGTGGCAATTTGTAGCTTACAATGTCTGTCATCTCTACACCACCGTTTATTGCTTTAAACCGGTGCTCATGATGCCACAAGGCATAAGGGCCAAAACGCTGCTCATCAATAAAATATTCGCTCTCTTTTACGTGCGTAATTTCTGTCATCCAAAAAAGCGGTATGCCGAAGACCGGTGATACCTTGTAGGTAATAATTTGCCCGGGATACATTTTGCCGCTGCCGGTGTTGCTCAATATGCGGAAGTTCATTTTTGCCGGAGTAATTTTTTGAAGGTTATCCGGGCTGGAAAAAAAATCCCAAGCTTCGTTTAGCGAAATAGGTAAGCGTTGTGTGCGGGTAAGCGTATGTGAACTCATGGCTGTAAAATTGATTGGACAAACAAAACTACACCGAATATGTTTTGAGATACAATGCAAGAAGCTACGCTCATTTTTCCTCATCAGTTGTTTGAACACCACCCGGCCATACATCCATCGCGCAAAGTAGTAATGGTAGAAGAACAATTGTTTTTTAAGCAATACAACTTTCACCGGCAAAAGATTGCTTACCACCGCACTACCATGCGCTACTATCAAGATGAGTTGAAAGCGAAAAATTACCATCTTGAGTATGTTGAGTCGCATCATGCAAACGCTGACATACGGACTTTGCTAAAGCATTTGCACAGCACAGGTACCCGCGCTATCCACTATTGCGATGTATGTGACGATTGGTTAGAAAAACGAATGCGAAATACAGCGCAGCAATTAGGCCTCCAACTCAAAAAGTACGATTCGCTCAACTTTGTGTGCAGCGAAAGTTACTTGCAACAATATTTTGGCGATGCACAAAAATTTTCGCTCACCAAGTTTTATACCGACCAGCGCAAGCGGCTACACATCATGTTGGATAACGGCAAGCCCCTTGGCGGCAAGTGGACGTACGATACCGAGAATAGAAAAAAAATGCCGGAACATATTTTTGTTCCCTCGCTGCCGAGCGTTAAGCAATCGGTATTTGCAACAGAAGCGGTGCAATACACAAATACCCACTACTCCGGCAACAACGGCCAGCTAAAAGAAATTTTATATCCAACCACGCATAGCGATGCCAAAATATGGTTGCAAAAATTTTTAGAAGAAAGATTTTCGCATTACGGCATTTATCAAGATGCTATTGTGGCGCAGCAGTCTTATTTGTTTCACGCAGTGCTTACACCCATGCTCAATGTAGGTTTGCTAAACCCGGACGATATTTTACAGCAAAGTATAGATGCGGCTACAGAGTATAAAGTGCCGCTCAACTCATTAGAAGGTTTTGTGCGGCAGGTGCTGGGCTGGCGCGAGTACATCCGGGCTATTTATTTGCTCAAAGGTGTGCCTCAGCGCAACCGCAATTACTGGAACAATGAGCGCAAAATTACATCTTCATTTTACAACGGCACCACCGGAATAGCTCCGGTAGATGATGCTATAAAAAAATTGAACGCCACCGGCTACAACCACCACATAGAGCGGCTGATGATACTTGGCAACTTTATGCTGCTCTGCGATTTTCACCCGCATGAAGTGTACCGCTGGTTCATGGAAATGTACATAGATGCATACGATTGGGTAATGGTGCCCAACGTATATGGCATGAGCCAGTTTGCCGATGGTGGTATGATGAGTACCAAGCCATACATCTCCTCTTCTAACTATGTATTGAAAATGAGCAACTACAAAACCGGTAAATGGGGCGAGGTATGGGATGCACTATACTGGCGATTTATTTACCGGCACAAAAGCTTTTTCGCTTCCAACCCGCGCATGAGTGTAATGGTGGCTCAACTCAATAAAAAAGGCGATGCTATTCACGAGCAAATTCGTTTAGCAGAAAACTTCCTCAACCGCCTGCATTAGCCGTATCCAAAAAACTTAGCACATTTGGCGCGCATGAATCTTATTACAGGCGCTACAGGATTACTGGGTTCTTATCTCGCCAAACTATTGCTCAGCAAAGGCGAAAAAGTACGTGCCATCAAGCGTGCTACTTCCGATGTATCGTTGTTAGGAGAGTATGCTTCAAAAATAGAGTGGGTAGAAGCTGATGTTTTAGACTACCCGGCATTGGAGCAAGCCCTGGCAGGTGTAGAGCGGCTGTATCATTGTGCAGCAGTAATCAGTTTTATGCCGGCAGAATATGATGATATGGCCAAGGTAAACGTAGAGGGCACTGCCAATGTGATGAACGCAGCTTTGCACGCAGGGGTAAAAAAAGTAATGCATGTAAGTTCGGTGGCCGCTTTTGGGCTACCCACTAACCACCGCACGATTGATGAAAAATACAGCGACCCAAACATCAGTAAGTGCTTTGCATACTTCAAAAGCAAGCACTATGCCGAGCGCGAGGCATGGCGTGCCAATGCCGAGGGGTTAGATGTAGTGGTGGTTTGCCCATCTACCATTATAGGTGCCGGCTGGTGGGATGACGAACCCAACTCACTGTTCAAAACGATTGACAACGGCTTGCAGTTTTATACCACTGCCACTAACGGCTTTGTAGATGTGCGCGATGTAGTAGAGTGCATGTACCTGCTCATGCTAGGAGCGTTTAAGGATGAGCGCTACATCATCAGCGCGCAAAACGAATCGTTTAAAAATTTAATCTGGCAAATAGCCGATACATTAAACGTAGCAAGACCTAAGTTAGAAGCCGGTAGCATGTTGCGCGAAGTAGCATGGCGGTTGGAAGGGATGAAAAGTATTTTTTCTCATCAGCGTCCGTTGGTGACCAAACACAGTGCACAATTGGCCGGTATAAATTTTACATACTCTAATCAAAAAGTAATAGATGCGCTGGGTTACCGTTTTCGCCCCTTAGAGCAAACCATTCGCGATACAGCCAATGCTTATTTGCAAAGCAAGAAGTCAGGCAAAAACTACGGAGTATTTATTTGAACTGCATCTCACTCAGGCCTGCCTTCCGCGATGGAAAGTATGCAGCACCCAAGCTGATAAACAAGATAATGCCAAACGTGAGAAAGAAATCGCTTACATGTAATTCTACAGGGTAGTAGTCAATCACAAAAGTACTGCCGCTGCCTCCACCCAAGCCAATGAAATGAAACTGTATTTGCAAAAAGCAGATATGATAGCCCACCAGCATTCCGGCACCTGCACCTATCAAAGCGGCAAACAGCCCATTCAGCAGGTAAACTTTTTGCACCAAACTACCGTTTCCACCTAATGCTTTGATAATGGAAATGTCTTTTGATTTTTCAATCACTAACATGGTGAGTGACCCCACTATATTGAAAGAGATGATGAGTATAATAAATGCGAGAATAGCCGTGGTTACCCATCGCTCAATCAGCATTACCCGATACATTTCTGCTTTTTGCTCATACCGGCCAAGCACTTTAAATTCATTACCAAAGGCAGTTTGTAATTGTTTTTTTATGCGCTCAATATTTGCTGGGTCATCTACTTTTATCTCGTATGCGCTCAGTTCGTTTTCATTATCGGTGAGCGCGCGGGCAAAGTTTAAACTGGTGAGCACATACTTGCTGTCAAACTCTTGTTGTATCGAAAACACACCGGCCGGTATTATATGCATGGTGTTAAACATGTCTTCGGGCATAAAAGCGGTCTTTACTCCTCTGCGTGGTACGGTTACACTCAGTGGTTCCATGCCTCGCTCCACATCTATATTCATCGGAAAGCTAATGTTGGCGCCAATCACGGCATATTGCATAGAGTCTTCTTCTAATAGATACTCGCCAAAGCGCACGTATTGTTCAATGGAGGTGACGTGCACATACTGTGCATCTACTCCTTTTATAGTGCCTAATTGTTTTTCATCGCCATATTCCAGGTAGGCATTTTCTTCCAGTGTTTTGCAATAAACCACAATACCCGGAGTAGCGGTAATAATTTTAATGTGTTCCGGCTGCTCTGTAAACGTTTTTCCGCTGGCTGCGCTGATTTCAATATCGGGGTAAAACGAATTGTACAGCGAAAGAACCAATCCTTCAAAACCATTAAAAACAGAAAGCACACAAATGAGCGCCATAGCGCCAAATCCCATGCCCAACATGCTCACCCACGAAATAATGTTGATGGCGTTGGTGCTTTTTTTTGAAAATAAATAACGGAAAGCAATACGGGCTGCGAGCATAAACTACTTCTTCGTGCTTTTACGGGCAGCGCGTTTTTTCTTAGGCAACTCTACCGGAGCATTTTTTAAGGCAGCTATACGGTCGTCATCTTCTTTTATTTTTTTAAACACATCTTCTAAGTGGTACACTTGGTCTAATGTATCATCTCTAAAAAACTCTATTTCCGGTATTCTGCGCAGTTCGTGTCGTAGTTTTTCGGCCAATGCGCGTTTTATTTCAAAGGTGCGTTCATCAAAACGTTGTACAATCAAATCGGGGTCCGGGTTGTTGAATATACTGAGGTAAAAACGAACCAGAGTGAGGTCGGGCGTTACTTTTACATTGGTTACGGTAACAAAAGCACTGCCGTAAATACTTTTTCCTTCGCGGTTCAAGTAATCGGTAAATGCTTCGCGAATCACCGAGTTTATTTTTAACTGCCTGCGCGTATCCATACAAATAATTTAAAGCGAAAATAAAATTAAAGCACAGCAGTGGCGTTGATGTAGCGCCCGAAACTATATTTACGCCCATGCAAAACTTGCTGCGCATACTTGCTTACCTCAAAAAGTACCGCCACTACGCGCTGATGAACATATTGTTCAACGTGCTTACAGTAGTGTTTTCGCTTTTCTCGGTGGTCATGATTATTCCTTTTCTCCAATTGCTATTTGGTAAAATACCAATGGTGATGCAGCAGCCGGCACTTCGTTATTCAGCCGAGTATGTTTTTGAATACTTTAAATATCTGTTGAGTGTAGAAATCAGTACTTCGGGGCAGTTGGTAGCGCTCACTAAGTTTTGTGTGTTCATCGCAGTTTTATTTTTATTTAAAAATCTATTCCGCTTTATGGCGGTGTATTTTTTAGCACCCATGCGCAGCGGTGTGGTTACTGACATTCGTAATGAACTGTACCAAAAAATTCTCTCGCTCCCGCTCTCGTATTACTCTAAAGAGCGCAAGGGCGATATAATAGCCCGGCTCAGCGATGATGTGCGCGAGGTAGAGTACAGCATTATCAGTTTTGTAGAAATTACTGTGCGTGAGCCGCTCAACATAGTCATTTTTATAGTGGCCTTGCTCTTGTTAAGTGCGCAGCTCACCGGTTTTGTATTGGTCATGTTGCTGGTTACCGGCTTTATTATAGGGCGAGTGGGAAAAAGTTTAAAACAGCAATCTAACGAGGCGCAAAATATTCAGGGGCGGCTTATTTCTATAGCCGATGAAACATTGGGTGGCTTGCGCATTATCCACGCGTTTAATGCGGAAAAATTTATGCTGGAGCAATTCAAAAAAACCAATGCCCGCTTGTTTGGTGTTTCTACCCGCATGAACTCGCGCAGAGAGCTGTCTTCACCACTTACCGAATTTTTGGCCATCTGTGTGGTGTGTATGGTGCTGTACTATGGCGGTAGCTTGGTTATTGAACACAACAATTTAGAGGCCGAAACTTTTATTGGCTTCATGGTGCTGTTTGCACAACTTATTCCACCGGCCAAAAATTTCTCTACCGCTTCGTACAACATTCGCAAAGGGTTGGCTTCTGCACAGCGCATTTTTGAGGTGATGGATGCTGAGGTCAAAATTACAGAGGGCACAAATGCTAAATCAATTTCAGCTTTTCAATCTTCCATTGAGTTTAAAAACGTATCGTTTGCGTATCACAATTTTGACGACAAGAAAATATTAGATGATATAAACCTGAAAATTGCCAAAGGCAAAGTAGTGGCCTTGGTGGGGCAAAGTGGTGCCGGCAAAACTACATTGGTAGATTTGCTGCCGCGTTTTTACGATGTATCGCAAGGCGAAATTTTGATTGATAGCGTAAACATTAAAGACTATAAACTGAAAGACTTGCGCGGCCAGCTTGGTATGGTCAGTCAAGAATCTATCTTGTTTAACGATACGGTGTACAACAACATTGCCTTTGGGATAGAAAACGCCACCCGCGAAAAAGTGCAAGAGGCAGCACGTATAGCCAATGCGCACGATTTTATTTCTAAGCTAGAAAAGGGTTACGATACCGAGATTGGCGACCGCGGCAGCAAATTGAGCGGTGGCGAGAGGCAGCGTTTGACCATTGCTCGTGCGGTACTCAAAAATCCACCCATACTTATTTTAGACGAAGCCACCTCATCGTTAGATGCCAACAGCGAAAAACTGGTGCAAGATGCGTTGACTAAATTGATGAAAGACCGCACTACCATTGTAATTGCCCATCGGCTCTCTACCATACAATATGCCGATGAAATAATGGTCATGCAAGACGGTAAAATAATTGAGCGAGGTAACCACCTTGGCCTATTAGCCAAGGGCGGCACGTACAAAAAGCTGGTGGACTTACAGGCCTTTTAAGCATCGGCCAATAAACAAAAAGCCCGATGAATTTCACCGGGCTTTTTGTTTGGACAATTAAATTGAAAGTTACTGCTTAACAGAATATGTAATGCGGGTATTGCTAAGTTTTAAGCAAAAAGCAGGGGTACCGCCAGTGCTGGTTTTGTCGGCATTGAGCACCTCAATCACCAGCTGGAAATTATCTTTCAAAGCATATTCGCGCATTTCAGTGCCATTCAGTTTCAAGGCAGTTGCTGCAGCACCGGGGGCAATGTTTTCGGTATAAGCAATTTGGGTGCCTTTGTTAGTGCCGTTCACCCCGGTTTGTGTATCGCGCACATATAATGCAGCATTGCTTACTAAATCTAACGAAACGCCCGAAGTAACTACCACTAATTCCGCGTTTTCCAGTTTGGCGCTTTTGATGCGTGCGGGGTCATAAGTAATGCCAACATTAGCCAAAGCTGTTACAACTTCAGATTTATTGATGTCAATGACATAATACTGCTCTGGGCCATAAAAGGGATTGGCATTTAAGCAGACCTGGGTATCGGTTACCCCGTATTTTACAGCGATAGGGTCTTTAGTACATGAACCGATAGAGAGCAACAGCGCTACGGCTGCAAAAGAGTAAAGCAATTTTTTCATTGGGTGTTTATTTTGTTCCGAAAGTACAAATTTATTTGAAGCTACAAGGCCACGTTTCATGCTGAGTTAAATACGGTTTAAGCGGCTTAACGGAAACTTTAACACTTTTTTTTGTTTCCTATGTTTCTGCCACCTACATTCGCCCCCGCTTTTTAAACAGGTATGGCAAGCCCCGAAATCAACTTACTGCACAAATCACGCGAGATGTTTATGCGCTCCGGGGTCAAAAGTATGACCATGGACGACATAGCCCGTGAATTAGGCATGAGCAAAAAGACCATCTACCAGTTTGTGGGCAATAAAGCAGAATTGGTCAACAAAGTGCTTAATGAGTACCTGAGCGAAGAGCGCAAGCAGGTAGAAACCATACTTAGCAAAAGCGCAAATGCAGTGGACGGCATGATAAACATGGTAGAGTACCTGCTCAATGTGTTGCACGATTTTAATCCGGCTTCTTTAAACGATTTGCAAAAGTATTACCCCGAAGCTTGGAAAATATATGACGAGTATCGCTATCAATACGTGGTTACCCGTATTCGCGAAAATTTGGATACCGGTGTAAAACAAGGCGTGTACCGTGCCGATATGGATGCCGATATTATTGCTCGCATTTATGTGCGCGGCATCGATATGATTTTAGACCAGCAAATGTTTCCTCAAAAACGGTATTCATTTTTTAACCTCTACAAAGAATTTTTAAAATATCACCTGCGCGGAATCGTATCACCCAAGGGGCTGAAGATTTTGGAGCAACATTCGGTTTTCAAAAAACAGTTATGAAAAATCTTTTATTACCGGTATTTATCCTTATCGCTTTTGTTTCATCGGCACAAACTGTAGATGTAAAAGCACTTACTTTGCAAGAAGCCATACAGTTTGGCTTACAAAACAACAACGCAGCCAAAAACGCCCGCTTGGGCGAGGAGCAAGCTAAAGCCCGCAACTGGGAAATTGTAGCTACCGGCCTACCCACTATTAACGCAGAGGCCGGTTATACCTACTACTTTAAGCAACCGGTGGTGCCGGCTCTGAGCCAGTTTTTTTCAGACACCAATAGTTCATCTGCTCGTGTGTTTGGTTATCTGGCTTCGCAAGACCCTAACATTGCCAACATTTTATACCAAAGTACCATAGCCAGCAAGGATGCCAAAATCTCTTTCGTGCTGCCGCATAACATTTCCACCTCTCTTACGGTATCGCAATTGTTGTTTGATGGCCGCTATGTTATTGGCCTAAAAGCCACCAAAGATTTTTCGCAAACTGCCCGCCTTCAAACACAGTTGAGCGATATTGATATTAAGTACAATATTATGAAGGCCTACTACCAGGCGGCTGCGGCAAATGAGAGTGTTGCGCTACTGAGTCAAAATCTGGATTTAATCAAAAAGCTATTGAGCGATACCCGCGCTGTTTTCAATGAAGGATTGATTGAGGAACTAGACGTAGATCGTTTGGCATTAGCCGAATCGCAGTTGCAAAGCCAAATCACTTTACAAACGCAAATGTCTAGAGTAGCCGTGGATAATCTCAAGTTTCAGATGGGCATGAAATTATCAGACGAGTTAATCCTCAAAGACAATCTGGAAGATTTGCGCGCGCAGGTTACTGTAGATGCAGAAAGCAAATTTGATGTAAACCAGCGTACCGAAAAACAACTGCTGGAAACAGCTATTCGGATACGTGGATATGATATTGCACAACGCAGAAGCGGATACTTTCCATCGCTATTCGCATTCATGAATTACGGCTGGCAGGCGCAGGGCAATAGCTTCAAGGGGCTGTTTGAGTCCACTACTACCGTTTACCCCGATGGTGATAGCCGCAAGCGCACCCAGTGGTTTGACCAGGGTTTGGTAGGCATTACGCTCAAACTACCCATTTTTGATTCAGGAAGTAAAATGGCCAATGTAAAGCAAGCCAAGATTGATTTGTTGAAAACACAAAACGATTTAGAAAATTTCAAAAATGCTGCGGAGTTGCAGTTTCGTGCATCGCGTTCAGCTTTTGATGCGGCTATTATTGATGAAGCCAATAACAAACGCACTTCCGAGCTCAGCGAAAAAATTTTTAAAACCAATCAGATTAAGTATAAAGAAGGCATAGGCAATAGTTTTGAGCTGGTGCAAAGCGAAAACGATAATGCCATGAACCACATCAAGCGCATACAGAGCATTTTGAATTTACTCAACGCAAAAGCAGATTTAGATAAAGCCCTCGGCAACAAGTAAAACAACAAACTATATACATCATAATTTTATTCTATGAACAAACTAGTATTATCAATAGCTACACTAACCTTGCTGGCTTCTTGCGGTGGCTCTGAGTTAGACAAAAAGAAAAAAGAACTAAGCGAAGCCAAAGCAACCGTGAAAGAACTAACGGCAAAAATCAGCACGCTGGAAAAAGAGATAGCCAAGCTGGACACCACATACAAGTTGGAAGAAAAAGCTAAACTGGTACAAGTAGATTCGCTGGTAAAACAAGATTTCAAGCATTTCATAGAAGTACAAGGCAATGTAGATGCTGAAGAAAATGTAACCGTGCTGCCGCAACAACCGGGAGTAGTTACGGCTATTTATGTGAAAGAAGGCGATCGTGTAACCAAAGGCCAAGTGCTGGGCATTACCGAAACCACTGCTACCATGGAAGCTGCCATTGCTACTTTGCAAACGCAATATGATTTGGCAAAAGTGGCCTTTGAAAAGCAAGAGCGATTGTGGAATCAAAAAATAGGTAGCGAAATTCAATACCTCTCTGCAAAAACACAAAAAGAAGCGCTGGAAAAACAAATAGCCACACAGCGCATACAGTTAGAAATGACCAAAATCAAAGCACCTATTAACGGTACAGTCGATAATGTAAATTTAAAGGTAGGCGATATGGCTATTGGTTCGCAGTTAATGCCCGGCATACGCATCATAAACAATGCTAAACTGTCTGTAAAAGCAAAATTGGCCGATAGCGAGTTTGGTAAAATAAAACAAGGCGATAAAGTAGAAGTAGAGTTCCCGGATATCAACAAAAGTATCAGCGCAGTAGTGAGTTATGTATCTAAAACCATTGACCCTCGCAGCCGCACTTTTCAAGTAGAGGTAAAACTCAACAATGCAGGTAACGATTTTGCGGCTAATATGATTGCTAAACTCAAAATTAACGATGCTATTTTCAAAAATGTGTTACTAGTGCCTACTAACATTATTCAAAAAAGCGAAGAAGGTTTGTATGTGTTAACTGTAGAGAATGTGGCGGGCAAAAAAGTAGCTCATAAAAACAGGGTAGAGTCAGGTGCAGCATACAATGGCCGCACCGTTATTGAAAAAGGATTAACCGAAGGCCAGCAGATTATTACATCTGGATATACCGAAATTGTGGACGGTCAAAAGTTAGAGTATTAATTGAACATAGAGGTTGACCAAAGCCACCACTTTTTAAAACAAAAATTTTATGAGCAACGCTAGCAATAATGCTTCCGGCAATAAAGGGATGATGGAAAAGCTGAAAGAGCTGCCATTTACCAGTTGGTGTATTGAAAACGCCACCAGTATTTATGTATTCACTTTCATGATTTTGGTAGCAGGGATGGTGGTGTACAAAAACCTGCCTAAAGAACTTTTTCCGGATGTAGTGGTACCCACCATTTCGGTTGTTACCATTTACCCCGGTGCTACCCCGGCAGATATTGAAAACGTGATTACCAAGCCCATTGAGAAACAAGTAAAGAGTTTAAATGGAGTAAAGAAAATTACCAGCAATTCACTATCCGATGTATCCATCATTACCGTAGAGTTTTCTACCGATTTGAAACCTGCTGATTGTAAGCAGAAGGTAACCGATGCAGTTGCAAAAGGGAAAAAAGATTTACCCAACGATTTGAAAAACGACCCGCAGATTCAGGAGTTTGATATCAACGAGTTGCCCATCATGAACATCAACCTTGCCGGTGATTTGCCTTTAGACCAAATAAAAAAATATGGCGAGCAGTTGCAAGATCGGATTGAGAGCATGAAGGAAATTACACGGGTGGATATTGTAGGAGGGCTAGAGCGCGAAATACAAATTAATGTAGATTTATATAAGATGACCTCTGCCGGTATTTCATTCATGGATATTGAAAATGCGGTGCAGCGTGAAAACCTGAATGTGAGTGGCGGTGAAGTACGTGTGGATGATTTGCGCAGAAACCTGCGGGTAACGGGCGAATTTAGAGACCCCAAGCAATTAGAAAACCTGATAGTGCGTTCGTTTACCGGCACCACTGTTTTTCTCCGCGACATTGCCACTATTGAAGATGGCTTTAAAGACAAGCAAGACTTTGCCCAGTTAGACGGCAAGAAAGTAGTAACGCTCAATGTGGTAAAGCGTAGTGGCGAGAACCTCATTAACGCCACCGATCAGATTTATCAGATCATGGAAGAGTACCAAACTACCAAGTTTCCCAAAGGATTAGAAATAAAAGTAACCGGTGATACCTCAGAGAACACCCGTATTCAGTTACATGATTTGTTAAACACCGTTATTCTGGGTTTCATTTTTGTGGTGTTTATTCTCATGTTTTTCATGGGCTTTACAAATGCCTTTTTTGTGGGCTTGAGTGTGCCATTGGCTACCTTAGTTGCTTTCTTGTTTATGCCCGGCTTAGGGATGACCATGAACGTGATGGTCTTGTTTTCATTATTGCTTGCTCTTGGTATTGTAGTAGATGATGCCATTGTGGTGATTGAAAATACGCACCGCATTTTTCATAAATACGAATTTGGCATTAAACAAAGTGCCAAGTATGCGGCAGGCGAAGTATTTATACCCGTGCTTGCAGGCACACTCACCACATTAGCTCCGTTTTTTCCATTGCTGTTTTGGCCCGGTATTGTGGGCAAGTTCATGAAAAATCTGCCCATCACGCTCATCATCACACTTGGAGCATCGTTGTTTGTGGCATTTGTTATGAACCCGGTTTTTGCTGTATCATTTATGAAGCGGGAAGAACATGGAGCATCAAAATTGAAAGATTACAAATGGGGTTTTGTGCTATTTGCCGTGCTGGCATTGTTTGGTTATGTGAGCGGTAGTTTTGGCATAGGAAACTTTGCAGTGTTTTGTATAATTCTCTTGTTGCTATACCATTTCGTTTTTCACGGCTTAATTATTTGGTGGCAAACCAAGTTTTGGGTAAATGTCTCTAACGGATACCGCAACATTTTGCGCGCATTTATAGTAGGTAAGCGGCCTATTGCGGTGGTAATGAGCACTGTATTTTTGCTCATTATCAGTTGGGTGTTTTTCTTGGCTACTAAGCCCGATGTAGTTTTCTTTCCAAGTGGCGACCCTAACTTTGTGTACGTGTATTGTAAACTGCCCGATGGAACCGATGCAAACGTAACCGACTCTATCACCCGGATTATTGAAAATAAAGTGTATAAAGTGATTGGAAAAAACAATCCGGATGTAACGAGTGTGATTGCCAACGTAGGGCTTGGAGCAGGCGACCCTCAAAACCCCGATAAAGTAGCTACTCCTAA
Organism: Chitinophagales bacterium; assembly: GCA_016787045.1. Lineage (GTDB taxonomy): Bacteria > Bacteroidota > Bacteroidia > Chitinophagales > LD1 > Bog-950. The sequence goes on along the minus strand of JAEUVA010000025.1, from coordinate 86,979 downwards.
CAAAAGCAAAGTAACCGTAGCATTTAAAAAGTATGCCGATCGCAAAATTCCGCAAACATCTATTTGGTTAGATAGCGTGCAAAAAGAGTTCAAAAAAATATCTATACCCGGTGCCGAAATTTCTGTAGAGCCCGAGCGAAACGGCCCACCTGTAGGCAAGCCGATAAATATTGAAATAAGCGGAGATGATTACCAAACATTAGCGGTGTTATCCAAGCAGCTCAAAAACAAAATCAATTCCGCAGATATAAAGGGGATAGATGAGTTAAAGAGTGATTTGCAAATCAGCAAGCCGGAAATCATCATAGATATAGATAAGGAAAAAATGCAGCGCGAAGGCATTTCGCTGGGTCAGGTAGCAGTAGAGTTGCGTACCGCGTTGTTTGGCAAAGAAGTTTCTAAATTTCGCGATGCCGATGATGATGCCCCAATACAATTACGCCTACGGGCAGAAGACCGCACCAGCGTAGAGAAACTGATGAACGTGTACATTTCGTACATGGACTTTAGTACCGGAAGTTTTCGTCAGGTGCCAATCTCATCCATTGCAAAAATTCGGTATGACAATACGATTACGGTTATCAACCGCAAAAACCAAAGCCGTGTAGTAACGCTTTCCAGCGATGTAAGCAGTGGCTACAATGCCAATAACATCATTCCTTCTATTCAAGAAGTAATTAATCAAATGGATTGGCCGGAGGGCTACGAAGCCAAAATGACTGGAGAGCAGGAGCAACAAGAAGAGACCGGTGCCTTTTTGGGTGTTGCCTTTGGTGGTGCGCTGGCGCTCATGTTGTTTATCATGGTGGTGCAGTTCAACTCAGTAGTAAAACCTTTAATTGTATTCACCACAGTGTTATTCTCCCTTATTGGTATAGCCGTTGGTTTTGGTATAACCGGTATGAAGTTTAGTGTGGTAATGAGCGGTGTGGGTGTATTTGCATTAGCCGGAATTGTAATACGTAACGGAATCTTGTTAATTGAATTTATTGACGAGCTACGCTCCCGTGGAGAAAGTGTAGAAGATGCCGTGGTAGATGGCGGAGCCACGCGGATGACACCGGTTATTCTCACCGCCAGTGCGGCAATATTGGGTCTTATCCCATTAGCCATAGGTTTAAACATGGATTTTGAATCGCTCTTCAGCCATTTTGACGCCAAGTTTTACCTCGGTGGCGATAACGTGATGTTCTGGGGCCCGCTATCATGGACCATGATATTTGGTTTGATAGTAGCTACCTTCCTTACACTACTTGTAGTGCCTACCATGTATATAATGGGATACCGCACTAGAGAATGGGTGAGGAGTAAGTTTGCTTAAATAAACACCAGCTTGTGTATCTACAAACATCCGATGTCTCTATACATCGGATGTTTATTTTTTTACCATCCACATTTGCTATGTTGCACACAAAAATTGTTTCATGCGCGCTATTGGTGTATTAGATAAAATGCCTACCTCATTCATTAACCCGATACAGTATTTTTTGCCATTGGGTACCGATAAAGTGGCGGTTAATGAATTGCTGGGGAAAAACATTCGCCTTCAGTTTACAGGTAATATTTATTGCACCGTCTGCGGACGTAAAACCAAAAAGAGTTTTGGCGAAGGATTGTGTTATCCGTGTTTTGAAAACTCGCCCGAAAACAGTGAATGCATTGTGCGCCCCGAACTTTGCGAGGCCCACCTTGGCAAAGGCCGCGACCCCGAGTGGGAACAGCGCAATCACCTTACACCGCATTTCGTGTATCTAGCTTTAACCAATACCATTAAAGTGGGGGTTACTCGCGGCACACAAATTCCCACTAGGTGGATAGATCAGGGAGCCGGCTCTGCTATCATTTTGGCTGAAACACCTTACCGCCAATTAGCCGGAGCCATAGAGGTGGAACTAAAACAGCACCTGAGCGATAAAACCAACTGGCAGCGGATGCTAAAAAACGAGCCAGCCCCCGGAATTGACTTAGCTGAAGAAAAAATACGCATTAAAAATTTATTGCCTGAATCATTACAGCAATATGTTACTGATGATAGTGAGGTAGTAGAGTTAAAGTATCCGGTATTGGATTATCCTACCAAGGTAACCAGCATGTCGTTAGATAAAACGCCACAAATAGAGTTGCCGCTCATGGGCATTCGCGGGCAGTACTTTATTTTTGAAAATGGTTGCGTACTCAACATCCGTAAGCATAGCGGGTATGAGGTAGAAGTAGTTGCTAATCTTTAATAGTATTTTCCAGACGGATAATGTTTCAGTAAATCGCTCATCAATGTTGCTTTAGTGGTTTTTTCCAATTGTTCCAACTCTGTCAAATCTATTGCTGTGGTTTCTATGGGCTCATGCCAATACACGTGCACGGTTCCCGGTTTCAGCATTAAACCATGACGCGGAAAAATATTTCCGGTGTTTACAAAAGTAAGCGGTACTAGCGGAAGTTTATTTTCTATAGCTAGGCGAAAAGCGCCATGATGAAAATACTTGAGTAATGCCGGAGTAGTGTTGCAGGTGCCCTCGGGGCAGATAAAAAACGAAGCTCCGGTCTTTAGTTTTTCGCGCATTTCGTTCATGCTTCGTTGCCGGTCTTGCTCGTCTTCGCGCTGTACAGATACATAAAGGTGTTTCATAATATATCCCAACACCGGCCAGCTTAAAATTTCTGCTTTACCCAAAAATTTTGAGAAGTTGGGAATTATAGCTGATGCCACAATACCGTCTAAATAACTCCTGTGGTTGCTCACAAAAATGGTTTGTGTATCGGGCTGCGATACTTCGCAGTTGTGTTGCACCATCCTTACTCCCCACAGCAATAATACCGCACGAGCAAATTTGGGCGGCAAAAAATGGGCATGGTACAGCCACTTTTCATTTTTGCTGGCTACAATAAGCACCATTATCGGAAACGCAATGGCCATAGCTACACCAAACACTACTACGCACCAAAGCGTCCACGGAAACCAAAGAATTTGCTCAACAATTTGTTTAGTGTTCATACGGATCTTGAAGCAGGAAAATCGGGTATGGTGCTAAGTAACCCTTCATTAGTTTTTAGCGCGTAGCAAAAATTTTGCGCCCCGTTGCTCATCCATAAGTAAGCAGCATTCAGTTGCATGTTGTAGCGCAGCGATTGTTGCAGCACTTTTTCATTGAGCGGCTCCTCGGGGGCTTTGCATTCAATGAGCAGAAACGGGTTACCGGCCCTGTCAAACACTACCACATCAAATCGTTTTTTTAAACCATTAAGTTCAATCCCTCTTTCTACGGCAATCAGGGAGCGGGGATATTTTTTATCGTTTAGCAAGTATTGCAAAATATGTTGCCGTACCCACTCCTCAGGAGTGATCAACACCCATTTTTTGCGAATGGGGTCCAGCACTTCTTTTCTACCGTTTTCTTGACGGATGTTGAATGCATAATCACTAAATGTAACGGTTGTTAACATATACCAACAAAAATCAGTCTCAGGCGGGCGAAAAATGACAATTCTATGACAATTCTCACTTGGGTATTCGCCTTTCCGGAGTCACCTTCGCCCCCGAAATTAGCAATATGTACCGATGTAGATTTATGATCGTGTTTTTACTGGCAGCCAAGTATGCATTTGCCGCTGTGTTATCTCCTAACGACTCGGTAAATACCGGTCCCGGAAATTCACAAATGGTATTTTATCGCCTCAGCGATGGTACAAAAACTACTTCATCTAACACCGACTGGCATTTGGCCATTACCGTACGTTCAACAGAGTTCCCGAATTCGCCATTGGGAGGCACCACCATCCGCATTAACGAAGCCAATGGCGTGGCTGCCTATGTTTTTCCAAACAGCGATAGTTCTCAATTTGCGCAGCTTTCTGTCAACTCCTACAGTTTTTGGAATAAACTTCACGACTCAGATTCGCTAATGGATTTAGGGGCATTCAATGCGATTCGTACTTCAAATGTGTTTGATTTCGGTTGGGGTTTTTACAACTCTGCCAGCCACCATGTGGTGGGTACCAACTTTTTTTTGGTGAAACTTCCCAACGGTAAACTGAAGAAATTTTATGTAGAAAAACTATTATACGATACGGCTTTTATTATCCGATATGCCAATATTGACAATACTAACGAACAGGTGCTGAACATTCGCAAGAAAGATTACCTCGGCAAAAACTTTGTGTACCTCAACTTAGAGAATAACGCACTGATGGACAAAGAACCCCTACGCACCGATTGGGATCTGCAGTTCATTAAATATACGGCCTCAAAAGGTTCTTCAAGAGAATACGAACCCGAAGTAGGCGTGTGGCTCAACAAAGGGTGGAGCGCTGCAAGGCGGGCAGATACAGACGTGAATAGTTTTGACTTTACCGGCATTGCTGTTTCACCATCTATGAGTGCCGTGGGTTGGAACTGGAAGACCAAATATTTTAATGACGGTAGCCGCGATGCGCAAGCTAACTTTTCTTACAAAGTCATAGATTCATTGGCTTATCTCCTTACAAAAGGGAATAAGAATTACAAACTTGTATTTACCGATTTTAGCACTACTACCGGCAACATTGGATTTAACTTACAGGAGTTGTGGGCTACAGATATTATTGAATCTGCACCTGTGTTGTCATCTAAAGTTTACCCTAATCCTACCGAGAATTTTGTGACTATTGAAATTCCGGTGCAAGATGCAGAAGTAACCATTACTGATTTGGCGGGCAGAACTGTAGTATATCAAAGACTAACCGATACTATAAATACCTTAAATGTTTCTGCCCTTTCAAAAGGCGTTTATCTGGTTGGTGTTTCATCGGGAAATCAAAAAAGTACACACAAGTTAGTACTTGCGCGATAAACGTAAACTCACCACAAATTTTTCTCAAAGCAAATGCTGCATAGTGCATTTTCATACTGCCCGTATCGGGGTATCTCGTAGTATTTATTCTTTCTATAAAGGTTAATGGCCTCGGGCATTTTGATGCTTGTTTCTAATACAGCGCGCTTGTAGCCCAATTCTTTGCCCCAGTTTTCTAATGCTTTAAGCATAGCAGTTGCCACACCTTTGCCCCTAAACTCAGGCAATACATACATTCTTTTTATTTCTATAGTGTCTTGGTCAATTTTTTTTATGGCTCCGCAGGCCACGGGCATATTTTCGCTATATCCCACGGCAACATGTTGCAGCAGATTGGTTTTGTTAAACGCAGCGTAGAAATCATTTTCATCTCCATTGAGTTTGGCCAAGTAACTATCTAACTGAAACACCAGTTTCTGAAAATCATCATTTTCAGAACTTACTCTTAGTATATCTGTCATAGCTGAAGTAGTAGGCAAAAAATTAGTGACCAGCAACTAAGAGTAGATCAATCTCTTTAGCCAATTGGCGGTCTTTATCGGTTACAATGTTTCCTGCGCTATGGGTTTGCAGTACAATATCTACCCGGTTCCATACATTAGTCCATTGAGGGTGATGATCGTGTTTTTCGGCTAAAAGTGCCACACGAGTCATAAACGCAAATGCCTCGCTGAAATCTTTAAACACAAAAGATTTTCGCAAGGCATTATTTTCTTCAGTCCACATAGAGCTATACAAAATCCCAGTTGTACTTATCTAAGTTACTTACACAAACTTTCAGCAAATCAATGTTGCCTTGTATGTCTGCTTTATGCGCCATTTCAATTACAGAGTGTATGTGGCGGGTAGGTATGCTTACCGCTCCGGCTATAGTACCATAAGTGGCCATGCGCTGCATGCCTGCTGTATCGGTACCACCGGCTGGCAACAATTCGGGTTGCCATTTAATTTTTTGTTCAGCCGCTTGCTCTTTCATATAGCGCACCATGCGGTAATCGCAAATAGCCGATGAGTCCATAATTTTTATGGCTACACCTTCGCCCAGTTTTGTTACACTTTCTTCGGGTTTTGCTCCGGGGGTATCAAAGGCAATAGTGGTGTCAATACAAAAACTAAACTCGGCATTAATATGGTGTGCTGCCACTTGTGCTCCGCGTATGCCTACCTCTTCTTGCACGGTAAATACGCCATAAAAATCATACGGAATTTCTTTTCCCTTCAACTCTTTTAGTGTTTCTATCAAAATGAAAACCGCCACACGGTTATCAATACTTTTGCAGTTCACACATTCACCCATTTCTATCAACTCGCGCTCGCGGGTTACTACATTGCCTACTTCTATCCACTTTACTACTTCGTCTTTTTTCATGCCAAGGTCAATAAAATAATCGGTGAGCGATAGCGGCTTACTACGCTCTTCGGCAGTCATCAGGTGAATGGGTTTGGTGCCCATTACGCCAATCAAATCTTTTTTACCATGCACCACTACGCGCTGACTAGTCAGCGTTTTGGGGTCAAAACCACCCAGCGGGTGAAAGCGCAAAAATCCGTTGTCATCTATATGGTGAATAATAAAACCAATCTCATCCATGTGCGCAGCAGCCATTACTTTTTTGGTGTAGCTCTTTCCTTTTTTCAGAGCAATTAAGTTGCCCATGTTATCGGTAGAAATTTCATCGGCAATTCCTTTTAGTTCACGGGTAATGAGTTCACGTACTTTTTGTTCGTGGCCGGGTACACCGGGTACTTCGCAAATGGCTTTTAGTAAGGAAACGTTCATGTAAACTATTTTTGAGGTTAAAATAAACAAGCCGCTTCACAATGTTGTAAAGCGGCTTGAAGTGTGGGAGCTACAGGATTCGAACCTGTGACCCTCTGCTTGTAAGGCAGATGCTCTGAACCAGCTGAGCTAAGCTCCCGAATGTTTTTTGGTTCTTGTTTTTTTTAGAGGGTCTTGAACCTGTGACCCTCCCGACTTTAAGTCGGGATGCTCTGAACCAGCTGAGCTAAGCTACCGAGTAGTCGCCTTTTTTCAAAAGCGGAGCGCAAATGTAAACGGAAAAAGTATTTTACAAAACGCAGCCCAAAAAATATTAGAGAGTTTCTGCGTTACAGTTTAAGTTCTCTCTATGGCTCAAAATAATATTTTTACCGCCTCCTAAATTAAACCCTTGCTTAATGCAGAAATATAAGCTAATCAACAACATCACCGGCTGGGCGATGTTTCTTTTTGCGGCCGTAGTTTACACCCTCACCATGGAAAAAAGCGGTAGCTTTTGGGATTGTGGTGAGTTTGTATCCGGTTGTTACAAGTTGCAGGTAGTACACCCACCGGGAGCCCCTTTCTTCTTAATTTTAGGAAGAATCTTTACCCTCTTCAGCGGAGGTAATCCGTTGGTAGATGGCACAGGTGGCAATGTAGCGGCCTCTGTTAACTTGATGAGTGCTTTGGCTACTGCCGGAGCGGTGTTATTCACCTTTTGGACTGTTACCGCCCTTGTAAAGAAGTTTGTGATTACAGATGGCGAATACACACCAGCCCGCATTTTTGCAGTAATGGGTGCCGGGGTAATAGCCGCCACATGCACCACTTTTGTAGATAGCAGTTGGTTCAGCGCGGTAGAGGGCGAGGTGTACGCATTATCCCAATTTTTCATGTCCATTATTGTATGGCTCATCATGAAATGGGAAGCCGATGATTCACCTTATGCAGATGCATGGCTCATCCTTATTGCCTACATGACCGGACTTTCTATTGGTGTGCACTTGCTCAGTTTGCTTGCCATACCTGCCATTGGCCTGGTGTACTATTACAAGCGTACCAAAAACCCTACAACCATTGGCTGGCTAGCTACCATTGCCGTTGGCTTTTTGATTTTGGGCTTGTACATGAAGTTCATCATTTCATTTACCCAATCATACTTAGCCGGCATGGATTTGTTTTTTGTAAACATGCTGGGCATGGGTTTCAACTCCGGTATTTTGTTTGGAGTCATACTTTTAGTAGCACTAATTGTAGCCATTATTCGCTATACGCACACCGGTACCCAGCGCGATTTTTACATTGCTATAGGCGTGGCAGTAGCTTATGGCTTGGTAGGTTTAATTATTGAAGATGGCGCCATGGCCAAACTCATTCGCCTTTTAGTCATTGCAGGTTTGTATGCCGCACACCGGTATGGAGCAGATGCCCGTAGATTGCTCAATCTGGGTATTCTGGCGGTGGCCTTTTCGTATATAGGGTATTTGTCATACATTATGGTGCCTATTCGTGCGGTGGCCAACCCACCAATAAACATGAATAGGCCGAACGATCCTTTTTCTATAAAGTCGTATGTAGATCGGGAGCAGTATGGCGATCGCCCGTTGCTTTTTGGCCCCGCATATACCGCTAGTTTTGATGATATAGATCGTACCCATCCATACGATACTACCGGCTGGCGCTGGGTAAAAGATGAAGCAAAAAATACATACGTTAACAGCGGCCCTAAAATTGACTACCACTTTAAGAGTAGTGCAAAAATGTTTTTCCCGCGCTTAGGTTTTTGGCAAGAAGAAGGCAAAAAAGCCGGGTATCGTGCTTGGCTCAACCCTTCATTTTATGTATGGGATAGAGAAACCAATGCACCGGTACAAACGTTTTCACCGGCCCAGCAAAGTGAAGCAGAAGCTTACGTACAAAAACTCAACAAAGATAACCCCGGTTACGATGGCCGTGGTAAATACATAGTAAAAGATAAAATCACTTTTGCAGATAATATGGCCTACTTCTTTAAGTATCAGGTGGGCTACATGTATTTCCGGTATTTGTTTTGGAATTTTGCCGGTCGCCAAAATGATACACAAGGTACTTACGGCAATGATGATGGCCGTTGGATTTCGGGCATACCGTTTATTGATAACTCAGGGTTGTTCTTCACACCGGATTGGCCACAACAAAATTTACCCAAGTGGGAGCTGGCCAACAAAGCCAAAAACAAGTTTTACATGATTCCGCTCATTCTTGGTATTGCGGGTTTTGTATATACGTTGATAAAGAATGAAAAAACATTTTGGATCATTTTGGTCTTGTTTGGCACGGCCGGTATGCTGCAAATTGTGTATCAAAACGAGCCGCCCATAGAGCCGCGCGAGCGCGACTATGCACAAGCGGGTTCATTCATTGTATTTTGTATGTGGATTGGCTTCGGATTCATTGCCATTTTTGATTTGTTGAAGAGAAAGATTGGCGAGTTCCCGAGTGCTGCAGCCGCCTTGGTTATCTGTGCATCTGCTCCGTTTTTGATGGGCACACAAGGTTGGGACGACCACAACCGCGATGGCCGCCACACCGCCCGCGATTTTGCCCGTTGCTATCTGGAGTCATGTGCCCCCAATGCCGTTATCTTTACGCAGGGCGATAACGACACGTACCCACTTTGGTATGCACAAGAAGTAGAAGGCATACGCACAGATATTCGGGTTATCAATCTCTCTCTCTTAGGGGTAGATTGGTACATAGACCAATTGCGCTACAAAACCAACAACGCAGCGCCACTCAAACTTTCATTCCGGCCCGATCAATATGCCGGTGATAAACGAAACGTTTGCCGGTTCCGCCCCGTACAGGGAATTTCTCCAAATACCCCGGTGGAGTTGAAAAAAATAATGGAAATCCTGGCCAGCGATGACAAGCGCTTTACCGACCGTGAAACAGATGAGAGCTACTTTTTCACCAAAACTTTTGTAGTGAGTGTAGATTCGGCCAAAGCCGCTGAGTTAAATTTTGTAGCACCGGACGATCGCGATGAAATAGTATCGCGCATGGAGTGGACCATCAGCAATAGTGCACTGGTTAAAAATGATTTAATGACGTTGGATATTGTAGCCAACAACTTTATGGAGCGGCCCATTTATTTTGCGGTATCTGTAGCTCCGGATGCTTACCTGGGGTTAGAAAAGTACTTCCAGTTAGAGGGGCTTTCATACCGCGTAGTGCCGAAGCAAAATCCTGGCGGCTCGCCATACAGCGCTCCTGCCCGCACCGATGCCATGTACGAGAACATGATGACAAAATTCCGTTTTGGAAATATTGCTGAAAATCCAAATATTTATTTGGATGAGAATAACCTTCGCATGGTCGTAAACATCAAAGGAAACTTTGGTCGTTTAGCAGAAGCACTTTTGGCCAAAGGTGAAAAAGAAAAAGCAGCAGCAGCAATAGACTACTCACTTAAAGTATTGCCTGCCGATAGAGTACCACACTCGGTGTTTGATTACCAATACCCCGAAATCTACTACAAAGCCGGGCAACCCGAAAAAGCCCGAAAACTATTGGCTGAAATGTGGGACGAAACAACCGATTACCTCAAGTATTCGCAAACAGTATATGCTTGGGCTTTGGATCAGGCAACTAAGAGTGGCGACCTCAACTACTTAGAGCGGCTAAAACAGGGTTCATTTACCGAACGCAGAGAAGTAAGAGAGAAGTTGTACATCATGCAGGAATTGGTGCAAACTACCTTAGAAAATGAGAACCCTGAGCAGTTTATGCAAGTGGGTATCAACCTTGGGGCATGGTTGTATCCACCGGTACAAACAAAAGCAGAGTTAGATCAGGTATTGGCCACCTCTAACGAACCCAATGCTACCGCAGCCACCAAACTGCGCAACGAATTGCTGAAGTATAAGTTCTCTTTCGTGCGATTTATGTAACTCTAATTGTTACCATTTCTAACACGGGATTTCGCGAAGCGAAATCCCGTGTTCTTTTGAGGCAACCATAGTTTTGCGTTACACTTGCAACACACATTCTGCAACTCACAACTAATACATAAAAAATGTAGGTTTGGCCGCATGGAGAGCAATGACGAAAAGGAGATAAGTGGTTTCTCTAAAATGGGCAAACGCGAAAAAATAGCGTGGTTGGCCAAGAATTTCCTTTACGAAAATCCAATCAAGATTGTCAATGAGTTTGCCGGCTTCTGGCATGATAATGTAGAGGCGCAAAAACTGTTAGATGGTTTTAGCGAAAACACATTGACCAATTTTCCGGTGCCATTTGGTATAGCACCCAATTTCAAAATCAATGAAAAGATTTTTGCGGTGCCCATGGTTATTGAAGAAAGCAGCGTGGTGGCAGCCGCCAGCAATGCCGCAAAATTTTGGTTGAGCCGAGGTGGTTTCAAAGCCCATGTGTTTAATACCAAAAAAGTGGGGCAGGTACACTTAGTGTACAGAGGCGATAAAGAAAAATTTATTAGTTTTTTTCATACTATAAAAACAGAGTTGATTTTTGGTGTTAAACACATTACCTCCAAAATGGAAGAGCGTGGTGGTGGTGTGTTGGATATGGAGTTGCTGGATTTTACACACTTAGAGCCAGACTACTATCAAATACGCGCCTACTTTGAAACCGTGGACAGTATGGGGGCCAACTTTATCAATTCATGTTTAGAAGAATTTGGTAAACTCTTTCAGCAAAAAATTAGTGAAAGCCCTTTGTTTACCGACTATGAAAAGGATACGGAAATTGTGATGTGCATCCTTTCTAACTACACTCCCGAATGTATTGTGCGTGCTGAGGTGAGTTGCAAAGTGAGCGAACTGGGTACCTTTGATAATGGCAGCATGACTGCCGATGAGTTTGCGTGGAAGTTTGAACGAGCGGTGAATATTGCGCGCATAGACCCCTATCGCGCTACTACACACAACAAAGGAATTATGAATGGGATTGACGCAGTGGTACTTGCCACCGGTAACGACTTTCGAGCGGTGGAGGCCTGTGTACACACCTATGCCTGCCGCGATGGAGTGTACCGCAGCTTGTCTATGTGCGAGGTAAAAGACGGACAGTTCCGTTTTTGGATGGATGTACCCATTGCTATTGGTACAGTGGGTGGTTTAACTTCGCTGCATCCTTTAGCAAAACGATCTTTAGAAATGTTGGGCAATCCAAATGCCCGGCAGTTGATGGAAGTGATCGCATGTGTTGGTCTGGCACAAAATTTTGGAGCGTTGCGCTCGCTCACCACGGTAGGCATACAGGCCGGCCACATGAAAATGCACTTGCCCAATATTTTAGCATCTATGAATGCCACCGATGTGGAGATAACCGAAGCGCAAAAGTATTTTGAAGGCAAAGTGGTGAGTGTGGTAGCTGTGCGCGATTTCTTAGAGAAAATGCGATCCACAAACCACTAATGCTATGGCGCTCCGGGTAACCCATTCATTAAATGAGTATCATTTTTACGGCCACGGCAAATTGCTGCTTACCTCAGAATATTTTGTACTGGACGGTGCTTTGGCATTGGCGCTGCCTACAAAATTTGGGCAGCACTTGAGGGCAAAAGAGTTGAGCGGTGGCGATGGTCTGCTCTATTGGGTTGCGCTAAACAGCAAAAAGCAACCTTGGCTCAATCTTGTTATAGATAAAGAAAGCTTACAATGTATTAATACCGAGAGTGATGTGGCATCGCGCCTTGTACACCTGCTAAGTAAGGCGCGCTTGCTCAATCCGAATTTTTTGTCGGGCAGCAGAAGTATAGCCGTAGAAACCGTATTAGAGTTTCCTAACGAATGGGGCTTGGGCAGTAGTTCCACTCTTATTCATTGCATTGCTGCATGGGCAGGTGTTAATGGATATACATTATTAAAAGAAACCATAGGTGGCTCCGGATACGATGTGGCCTGTGCCGCGCATCATTCGCCAATTCTTTATCAGTTGTCCGATGGAGTACCATACACCGAAGAAGTTCGCTGGAAGCCCGATTTTTCCGATCAGTTGTACTTTGCATACCTCGGTCAAAAACAATTGAGCAGCGAGGGGATAAAGTTTTATCGGGAAAAAATGCAAGATAAATCACAGGCAACAGAGCAGTTGTCAAAAATTACCAGGCAGATTCTTTCTACCAATTCTTTGTTAGAGTTTGAAGAACATTTGCAGCAGCATGAAACGATTATTGCAGAGGCATTGGGCATGCACTGTGTCAAGCAAAAACAGTTTTCTGATTACGAGGGTCAGGTAAAATCATTGGGCGCATGGGGTGGTGATTTTGTACTGATGACATGCAATAACTCTCCTGAGCAACTTAAAAAATATTTACAAGCAAAAGGAATAAATACTGTGTTTAGCTGGGAGGAAATAATACTCCCCTTCCCAACTTGGAATAATCATTAACATTGCAGCATGAGTAACGAACTAAAAACCACGTGGCGCAGTCCGTCAAATATTGCCTTGGTAAAATATTGGGGCAAAAAAGCAGGTGTACAAATACCGGCCAATGCAAGCATCAGTTTCACCTTAGAGCATTGCTACTCTGAAACGACTGTTACACTTACTCCAAAAGCTAAAAAAACGAAAGACATAGAGTTGCGCTTTTACTTTGATGGTAAAGCCAACATGGCATTTCAAATAAAATTGCTTCGTTTTTTTGAGAGCATACGTAAAGATTTTTCACTGCTGCAAACGCACGGTTTACTCATTCACTCCACTAACTCTTTCCCGCATTCATCGGGCATTGCATCTTCTGCATCGGCCATGAGTGCATTGGCGTTGTGCCTCTGCGATTTGCAACAGCAGTTAGACGGTAAAAAACTAAGTGATGAAAAGTTTTATCAAAAGGCCTCACACTACGCTCGTTTGGGTTCAGGCAGCGCAGCACGTTCGGTGTATCCTTTAGCGGCCTCCTGGGGAAAAACAAATAGCATTAAAGGCAGTTCAGATGCAGTAGCTACTGCTTATGGTAAAAATTTGAACAAAGTATTTCACGATTTTCAAAACACTATTCTCATTGCCAGCAGTGCCGAAAAAAAGGTAAGTAGCCGAGTGGGCCATTCACTGATGAAGACCAACCCATTTGCAAAAGTACGTTACACACAAGCAGCTAAAAATCTGAAAGAGTTATTGGTGGCCCTTAAAAAAGGAGACCTTCAAAAATTTGGTTCCATAGTAGAAGAAGAAGCAATGACTCTACACGCGCTGATGATGTGTTCCAATCCATCATTTATTTTGATGGCACCATCTACGCTGCTGATGATTGAAAAGATAAGAGCGTTCAGAGAAAAAACAGGTCTGCCGGTGTACTTTACTTTAGATGCCGGACCAAATATTCATTTGCTGTATCCAAAATCAATTAGCAAAAAAGTAGATGCATTTATATACGGGCATCTGGAGCAGTACTGTGAGCAAGGCAAAATGATTCACGATAATGTGGGCAAAGGGCCATACCGAGTAAAGGCATAATTTTTATTCCGGTTTCTTCTTGATTCATAACTCATACGATGGCCACCAGAGTATCGCGCAAAATTTTTCATTCTAAACTGTTGCTGTTTGGTGAGCACATCATCAACAGGGGTGCACGTGGTTTGGCGGTGCCGTTGAGTAACTACAACGGCTGCTTTCGTTTTGGTACTTCGGAAAGTATGAGTGCTGCCGAATCGAACAAATCTTTAGAGCTGTTAGCCAACTATATCATTTACCATACCGAGTTGGATAAATTATACGATACCAACGCACTGCTGGAAGATGTAGAGCGGGGCTTGTATTTTGATTCTAACATACCGCAAGGTTATGGTTTGGGTAGCTCGGGAGCGTTGGTAGCTGCAGTTTATTTTCAGTATAAAAAGGCGAAGAAAAAGAATACCTCACTCAGCGATTTGAAAAAAGAGTTGGCAGCTTTGGAGAGTTATTTTCATGGCAAGAGCTCTGGTATAGACGCCATAGTGTGTTACCTAAACAAAGCGGTGCTGCTAGATAAAGGAGAGGTAAGCGAGGCATTTAGTTTTACCACTAATCCCCAAGCCCGCTTCAAAGTATTTTTACTCAATACCCGTATTGCCAGGCAAACTTCACCATACGTCAACAAATTTCTGGAGAGTTGCAAAAACCGCGCATTTCTGCGAGTGGTAGAAAAAAGCTTGGTGCCCTCTACAAATATTGCCATCAGTAGTCTGTTAAATTCTAAATACAGTGAGTTGTGGAAGTCGGTTAAAATCATCTCACAACTACACTTAGACATACTTCCCGATTTTATACCCAATCAATTTCACGAACTTTGGCTGCGCGGCTTACTCACCAATCAATACGCTCTAAAAATCTGCGGGGCAGGAGGTGGCGGTTTCATCATCGGTTTTGCACCGGCTGATAGCGATTACAAAACATTGCTGGCTCCGCATGAGGTAGTAGAGGTGATGAGTGTGTAGTTCAATAGAATTTAGTTGGCGTATTAGCGTCTGCTGCGCAACAAGTAAACATAGATGTAGTAGATAAGCATTACTAACGATTGTAATGCAGCAACCACATAAGTCATAGCCGCCCATTTTAACGCATCATAAGCCATTTCGTTTTCTTGTGAGGTGGTCATGTTGGCGCTATTCAGCCATTCCAAAGCGCGCTTGGAGGCATCAAACTCAACCGGCAAGGTAACAAATGCAAACAGCGTGGTTAAGGCAAACAATGCTATGCCAAACACAATTACGCCTAAACCTAATGTAGGCGCTGCCATGGCTAACAATGCACCGCCCATAATTACCCACTGCACCCAGCGCGAAGCAAAACTTACTGCCGGCACAAGTTTAGAGCGCATGCCTAACCACTGATATGCTTTAGCATGTTGCACAGCATGTCCGCATTCGTGCGCGGCTACAGCAGCAGCAGCTACACTGCGGCCACTATATACATCGGGCGATAGATTAACGGTTTTGTTGGCTGGGTTGTAATGGTCGGTTAGTTCACCTTCTACCGAATGTATGGTTACATCGTTTATGCCACTATCGCGCAGCATTTTTTCGGCCACTTGAGCACCGGTCATATTGCCGCGAAAAGGCACTTGGCTATACTCCCGAAACTTGCTTTTCAGTTTCCAACTCATAAACCAACTGATGCCTAAAAAACCGAAAATGATAACGTAAATCATGTGTATTGTTTTTAAAGTGACTGCAAATAGCGTGCTATCGTGTTTAAAGCACTAATTTGACAGAAAGAATGACGCAATGGCAGTTAAATTATTTTTTAGCGGCTATCGGTTTTATGGGTTTAACTAATTTTTATGGTTCCGCACTAACCGGTGTTTTACTTTGAATAACAACTCCACCTGCCCGTGAGTGTGTAGTAATGAACACCCCATTTTGCTGCTTTGTTCTTTTCAAAAATAATTTAGCATCAGCAGTATCTTCTGCAAAACGCACATTTCGCTGCGCGTAAAAAATCACTTGCGGCTCCATCAGCATTTGTTGGTTAGTAAAAATCACCTCATTAGTGGTGGCATTTTCAGCTATCAACTTACCGGCATTCAGGTAGTAATCTGTACCTTGATTATACACATGAAACTGCGCTACCAACAGCAGCAGCACTACTACCAGCGATACCTGCATTTTGCGCAGCGAAATGCTCCCGCTCTTTTTTAGCTTATCGTACAATATGCCAAACAGCACACTAAAAAAAAGCGAGGCATAAAGGGTAGTAAAATCATGAACTGAGTAATTTAGAAACAGCACATGTAGCATCACTACCGGAGCCACACTCAGCCAAATAAAGCGGTAACCATTTTCACTAAATACAATTTTTAGCTTTTTGTGTGTAGCAGCCACATAAATAAAACCAATAAGTAACAAGAAAAATACGTTGTAGTGCAGCACATAATTATAGAGCAGCGTTTTGGCAAACCACAGATAGCCAAACATAAAATGCAGCAAGCCGTGTTTAGTATCAGCAAAGCTACCGCGCACCATGTAGCGGCTTATCATTTCGCTGAAAAAATTCATGGGGCCGTGTATCTGCGAATATTGATAAATCACAATTTGTGAAATGGCAATCAGGCATAGCACCGTAGCGGCTATAAGCACTTTAAAACCTTTTATCTGTTGAACATGGAGCAAAGAATAGATAAGCACACCTGCCGCAAAAAATACACCCAGCCAACTGGTGTACAGCATAAGTGAGAGCGATACCACGTAGAAAAAAATATACTTATACGAGTAAAATTTTTGCCGGATAATCATTTTAAGTACCGTGTACACACCAATCACAAAAACGGTATGCACCGCCATATCGCTCATGTACACATTGCCTTGAAACCACATAGTAACCGGTAAAAAAATGTAAATGGCAAACGCTACAATGGCACTACGGTAAGGCATGGCACGAGCGCGGCTAAAACTCAAAAGGCAAACTATAAAGTACACAAACAAACCGCTGATGAAATGCAATGCCAGGTTAAAAATACGGATAGGCATCACATCGGGTCGTATATGCAGCAGTTTAAATATGAAATATGGAAAGTAGTAGGCAAATGGTGGATGACTTACATAGTAGTAATTACCGTTTTCATCTATAAGCCCACCGGTTTGGTTGGCGTGGTTATTAATGTGCTTATCGGTGCTGTGGCCGTAGTTCATAGCCGGGTTGTATTCAAACCGGCTGATGCCCTCATCATACCACGCCTGCATAATGCGCAGTGAAATAGCCGTGCAAAATTCATGATGATTGCTCAACGGCCGGTTAAGCTGGGGCCAACGCACCGCCACACTCAGCAAAAATATACCAAACAAAATAGGGAATGTGCGTTTCAAAAAATCCATAGAGCGAATATGCAATTATCGCTATAAATAAGTAACCGGTAAAGTGGGTAATGGCCTACTTTTTTAGCCCCCACCAGATAACACCAGCATTAAATGCGGTAACACAAAAGCAAAATACGAGTTTTACCCAAAGGGAAGAAGAGGACGGGTCTGTATTTTCATCAGCGAGTCCGTTAGTGCTTAACCAATAGTTGTAGTAACTGCTGAGTACATATACATCGCGCACCAACAGTATGGCGTAAAACAAAAAGGTAAGTAAGTATGGTGGCCACACCAATTTTTTTTGCGACTGCGAATACGCATTGCTCAACAACGTTAAAACGAAAAACAACAAGGGCAGCAGCAGGGTGTGCATCTCATACCAGTTGCTAAACTGTAGTTTGGCATCTTCAGCAATAGGGTTAGTGCGCAGTAGGTGCAAGGCATACCAGCCCATGCCATATACTAGGCCAATACCCCCTACAAACACCCATATAAAAATGCGAAAACTAGCATGTGGCTTTGGGCTAAGGGCTTGCAGGGTGGTTTGCGCATTCTTATACAAGAATGCCATCATAAAACCTATAGCTGAGGTTAAGATAAATAAGACAAACGTCAACATTAATTTTACCTATGGGTTAAACAGGTCAAAAATGAAATTACTGTTAAACTTTACATCACAAAATGCCAAAACTAATCAGGTTCTAATCTGTACTTTCTTTAGCTCTGTCTAGCAAATTGGTATTAAACTGTTTGGTGCTTTTTGCGCCAAGTTCACGCATTTTCTCTGCTCTGCGCACTAAGTTGCCCGAACCCTCACTCAGTTTTTTCATCGCCTCTACATACTCTGTTTGCGATTTGTTAATGCTCTTTCCTACGTTAAGTAAATCATCGGTAAACGCCACAAACTTATCATACAACTTTCCTCCCTCTTCGGCTATTTCAAGTGCATTGCGGGTTTGGCGTTCCTGCTTCCAGATAGAAGCAATAGTGCGTAATGTGGCTAACAAAGTAGTTGGGCTTACAAGTACAATCTTTCTATCCCAGGCATAGTTAAACAGTTCACCATCGGCTTGCAGTGCTAAACTGAACGATGATTCTATAGGAATAAAAAGCAATACAAAATCGGGAGAGTTGTAACCATTAGCCAGTTGATAGTTTTTATCGCTCAGCAGTTTAATGTGGCTGCGCACAGAGTCCACGTGTTGTTTCAAAAATACTTCGCGCTGTGGTTGCTCTGTAGCGTTAATGCACTGCTCATACGCCACCAGCGATACTTTTGAATCTACTATTAAATGTTTGTTATCCGGCAACATTATCACCACATCGGGCTTAATGGTGCGGCCTTCGTGGTTGGTAGTAGTTACTTGCGTGCGGTATTCCTCACCTTGTTTTAACCCACTGCGCTCTAATATTTTTTCTAACACCAATTCGCCCCAGTTGCCTTGTTGTTTATTATCTCCCTTGAGTGCGGTGGCTAAGTTATTGGCCTCTTGCGTTATCTTGGCATTTTGTTCAATCAGGTATTTGATTTCCGTTTTCAGCGTTATGCGCTCTGCGCTCTCTTCTTTGTAAGTTTGCTCTACTTTTTTCTCAAATGCACTTATCTTTTCTTTTAGCGGATTGAGAATGGTATCTAAGTTGCTTTGGTTTTGTGCTGCAAATTTCTGACTTTTTTCATCTAAAATCTTGTTGGCTAAATTTTCAAACTCTTTCGCAAATTTTTCGTTCAGCCGCTGCAATTCCTCCTTTTGTTCGCTCAGCCGCTGCACTAAATTTTCATTCTCTTTTTTTGTGCCCGATAGCAACGAATTTAACTCATCGCTTCGTTTGCGCTCATCGCTCAACTTACTGTCGTACGCTTGTAGTTGGGCATGTTGCTCGGCTTTTTGCTCTGCTAACGATTTTTCTAACCACTCCGTTTTTTGTTGTGCTGCAACAGTACCCGATTCGCTTTTGCCTTTCAAAAAAAAGTACGCTACTACACCGCCTACCGCAATTCCCACAAAAAGATACACTAACTCCATACCGTAAAATGAACGTTGAAATTACAATTTGTGCTTGCAACAAAAAATATTTCCCTTCGCCCAGCGCTCGCAAGTACGTGGGCGCGGGCAAAACATGAAATTGAACAATAATATTTTTGAAAATACCGAGGTGGCCTTTGCGCATTTAACCAATAGCGACTTGCAACGGGCCAAGCTCCTTTTCTCTACAGTTGGTAATCCGTTATTGGTGAGTGCAGGTAGCAGCGCGGCAAATTTGGCCATCAAGCTGCGCTTGCCGGTTTCATTTTTGTTTCGGTTAACTGTGTACGATCATTTTTGCGGTGGCGAAACATTTGAGGAATGCAAAAAAGTAATTGAACATTTAGCAGAAAATAATGTAGGCGTATTGCTCAATTACGGAGTAGAGCTAAAAGAAACCGAAGAAGATTTTGAAGCCAGCGTAAAAGAAAACCTCAGTGCCATCCGCTTTGCCGGAGAAAATGCCACCGTAAAATCGGTGTGCATTAAACTCACCGGTATGGGTCGTTTTGGTTTGTTTGAAAAAATACAAACCGGTAACGAACTCAACAAACAAGAGCAAAAAGAATTAACACAGGTTAAGCAACGCTTTCACAAGCTCTGCAAAGAGGCCGCCAAACAGCAAGTGGCCTTGTATGTAGATGCCGAGGAGAGCTGGATACAAGACCCCTTAGATGCCATAGTGGAAGAATTTATGGCAGAGTACAACCGGCAGTTTGCTGTGGTGTGCAACACTTTTCAAATGTACCGTCACGATCGGCTGGCTTACTTAGAGCAGCAAGTGCTAAAAGCCAAAAAGCTGGGCTACATCTTGGGCGCAAAATTGGTGCGTGGGGCTTATATGGAAAAAGAGCGCGAGCGTGCAGTGGCGCTGGGTTATCCATCCCCTATTCACAAAAACAAAAAAGCGGTAGATGCCGATTTTGATGGGGCAGTAAATTTATGCTTAGAAGATATTGCTCAGGTATATGTGTGTATCGCTTCGCACAGTGAGCCCAGCAATTTGGCCGCCATGCAAAAGATAGACGAACTAAAAATAGAGCGCAACCACCCGCACATTTGGTTTTCGCAACTGTACGGCATGGGCGATAACATCACCTTCAACCAATCTAAGCTGGGCTACAATGCCACCAAGTACTTACCTTACGGGCCGGTAAGAGAGGTGATACCGTACCTCATTCGTAGGGCGCAAGAAAATACCTCAGTGGCCGGGCAAACCGGTCGCGAGCTTTCGCTTATACAGCAAGAAATAATGCGCAGAAAAAACTGCTGAATGTTTACTTTGCAGCAATGAACGATAACCTGAATCCTGAAAAGGACTTTTTAAATACCGATGAACAAGAAGCCGAAAAAGCTCTTCGCCCACGGGAGCTGGACGACTTTATGGGGCAACCCAAAATAATTGACAATTTATTTGTATTTATAGAAGCCGCCAAAAAACGCACCGAGGCATTAGACCATGTACTCTTGCACGGCCCTCCCGGCCTGGGCAAAACCACGCTCTCGCACATTATTGCCAACGAAATGCAAGTGAGCGTAAAAATGACCTCCGGCCCTGTGTTAGAAAAACCCGGTGACCTGGCCGGCCTGCTCACCAACTTAGAACCCAACGATGTATTGTTTATTGACGAAATACACCGGCTAAGCCCTGTGGTAGAAGAGTACCTCTACAGCGCTATGGAGGACTACAAGATAGATATTATGATAGACACCGGCCCCAATGCGCGCAGTGTGCAAATCAGTTTAAATCCGTTTACGCTGGTTGGCGCCACCACCCGCAGCGGCTTGCTCACTGCACCCTTGCGCTCGCGCTTTGGCATTACGTTTCGGTTAGAGTATTACGATGCCGAAGTATTGAAAAACATCATTAAGCGTTCGGCAAAAATTTTGCGTACAGAAATTAACGAAGATGCCGCTTTTGAAATAGCCCGCAGAAGCCGCGGTACACCGCGTATTGCCAACTTACTGCTGCGCAGAGTGCGCGATTTTGCACAGGTAAAAGGCAGCGGCATCATTACGTTTGATATTGCCCGCCATGCTCTGGAAATGCTGAGCGTAGATCAGCATGGATTAGATGAAATGGACAACCGCATACTGGCTGCCATTATTGAAAAGTTCAAAGGCGGCCCCGTGGGTATTACTACCATAGCCACCGCAGTAGGCGAGGAGGCCGGCACGCTGGAAGAAGTATATGAACCGTTTTTAATTAAAGAGGGCTTTATTAAACGCACCCCCCGTGGCCGCGAGGTTACCGAAATGGCCTACAAACACTTGGGCAAAAAACCACCTAAGTTGTTGAGCGGTGGTTTATTTGAAGAGTAACTTTAGCTTTTACTAATATCGGCTAATTGTGCTACTTCAGCACCATTTGTGGTTTGTTTGGGTGCTCAGGGTTAACTATCAATTGTTCTTTGTTAGGATGTATCAATACATCCATTTCCTCCATAGGTATAGCTCCAAGCAATACTTCTTCATTGCCGGGCAATACCAATGCATTAGTCGTACTAAACCTGTTCTTGAATCGTATTTCAATTGGGCCAACCACATCTAATTCAGTTACTGTTCCATCTGCAAGCAAAGATGGCCGCCTGTCTTTTGTCTTTAAGCCCAACTAACCTTTTACAGTTTCATTGATAGCCATCATTACCGAACCGGAGTCCACCAGAGCGGTAACTTTCATTTTTCGGATAGCCGATTCATCTATTACTCCTGCTTCTGCAAAAGAAATATCTGGCGCATTTACTAGCTCTATCTCTGCTCTTACCAATCCCATGTTCTTCAATATTGTTTACTCAAATTTAAACATCGTAGATGCTTGTACTGTATAAATGTACTTGATTCACTATAATTACAAGCAATAAATAAGTCATAAAAGCCGCAAATAGATGCAGGTTAGTGAAGAACTGTTTGTCAGTTACTAGAATCTCTATGAAGCATAACGTCAGGCGCTTAATCCTCTAAAAAACCAACATGCACACCGGAAAACACTACACATTTACTGAAGTACTCTTTTGGACCCGCAGAGATATTTACCTGCTGCTGATTGTAGCCGCTATCCCTACTGCGCTCTATGTTTTTTTAGATTGGAAGTGGCTGGCCCTGCCCTGGCTGCCCGTTGCGCTGTTAGGTACGGCAGTAGCTTTTGTGGTCAGTTTCAAAAACAATGCCTCTTACGATAGGATGTGGGAAGCCCGCAGAGTGTGGGGAGCCATTGTGAACAGCAGCCGCTCGTGGGGCATTATGGTCAAAGATTATGTGACCAACAAGCATGCAAAAAATCCTTTATCGGAAGCAGAGTTGCAGGAGGTACACCGCGTGTTATACTACCGCCATTTTGCATGGCTCACTGCTTTGCGCTATCAGCTACGCGAAAAGCGCGAGTGGGAGAGTATCTACAAAACACACAACGCAGAGTACAAAAACAAATGGTTTAAAGTAGAAGAGCAAAACAGCCACTTAGCCGATGCCCTAAAACCATACCTGAGTACCGAAGAATATGAGGCAGTCATCAAAAAAACGAACAAAGCCGCACAGATTATTGCGCTGCAATCGGCTCACCTGCGCCAGCTCTTAGACCAAGGGCTTATTGAAGATTTCCGCCACATGGATTTAGAACGAATGCTGGTAGAGCTATACAACCAACAAGGCGCCAGCGAACGCATCAAAAACTTTCCTTACCCGCGCCAGTACGCTACACTCAACTTGTGGTTCATTACCATCTTCATCATTTTGTTGCCGCTGGGTATGCTCAAAGAGTTTGAGAAATTTGGGCAAGGGCTAATATGGCTCAACGTACCCTTTAGCGCACTATCGGGCTGGATATTTACTACCATGGAAAAAATTGGTGAGTCATCCGAAAGCCCTTTTGAGGGCAGTGCTAACGATGTGCCCATTACCGCCATCAGCCGTACTATAGAAATAGACCTGCGCGAAATGTTGGGCGAAACCGATTTGCCCAAACCGCATCAGCCGCAGAATAACATTTTGGTGTAGCGGAGAGCATTACTGCTTTTTCATATTCAGCAACCTGCGCCATTTGCTGCGGTCGGTATCGGCATCGCGGATGGCAAACAGTTTTTCAAACTCGGCCAGCAGCGCTTCTTCTACTTGTTTTTTTACTTGCTCTTGCGTGGCTTCATCGCCATAGTTTTTTTGATGTGCTTTGGTAGAAATCCGTTTGCCAAAACTAAAGTACAACTTAGCCGGGCGGGGGATGATGGTATTGCCAATACCCGCTACCGTAGGAGGTATTAGGTCGCCATTTTTAAAGTAGGCCTTTGTCACGCCTATAAACGACAAAAATTTTCCGAACGGAGTTTTCAAAAAATCGTTGGCATCCTTTACTACAGTATATGCCTCCTCGGCACCCACAGCCGCCACGGGTATAATGTCGTAACCATGCTCCATAGCCATGCGCACAAACCCTTTGCGGTCGCTCCATTTCAGTATATACTGCTCGCCTTTCTTTTTGCATATCTCTTTGGTGCCACCGGGGAAAACCACCAAACTGTCTTTGCGTTTCATGAGTGCCGCACAGTTTTCGCGGCTGGCTTCTACCACACCCAACCGCTCGGTTATCAGTTCTTTCCAAAACGGTATGCGGTAGTGGTTGCTATCGGCCAAGGCGCGGAGTACTATCCCTTTTTTTAAATACAACTCTATGGCAAAGGGGTAGCCATCCAGTACACCCAGTATGGTGTGGTTGCTTACATACATGGCCGGCTTGCGCACATCCAGTTCATCTAACCCAAAAAACTGCGGAGCAAAGTAGAACTTGAACGGAGCAATAAAACTGCGTGCAAATACTTTAGATGGCGGTGTAAAATCGAAGGTGCTGATGCGCTGTAGCTTGGGCGATTGACGGCTCATGTGGAAAACTGTTTTGGAAATGGTGCGGAAACTTTCAATTTCATTTTGCGTTCTAAAATACGTGTTCGCAAAACATAGCGTAGTTTTTGCGAAAGTTTATTCACTAAAAAAACGGTATGGCGCAAACCATATATCTGCTGCCCGGTGTGGGAGCAAACGATAAAATTTTTCAGAACCTGGACCTCAGCGGTTACGATGTGGTACACATTAAATGGCCCAAACACAAAAAAGGCGAGCGCATTGAGACCTACGTAAAGAAACTGCTGCCGCAGATTAAGAAAGATACCCAACCCATTTTGATAGGTATGAGTTTTGGCGGTATTGTAGCCACCGAGTTGGCTAAGCTGATAAACCCTCAGCGCACTATTCTTATCAGCAGTATTAAAAACTACCACGAGCGTCCGCTCAAATTGTTGTTTCTTAACTCTATTAAGTTTCACAGATTGGTATCGGGCAAGCTGGTGATTAAGTTTAGGTTTTGGTTGCAGTTGTTGCTGGGCAAACTGAGCAAGCCCGATTTTGCGTTGATAGAAGACATGATCCGCGAGGCCGATATTGAGTTTAATGAGTGGGCGGTAGATCAGGTTATCCATTGGAAAAACGAAGAAGTGCCCGATAATGTGTTGCACATTCACGGCACGCGCGATAGCATTTTCCCCGATTATTATGTGAAAGATGCGGTGCTTATACCTGGTGGCACGCACTTTATGATTGTGAACCGCGCCAAAGAGATTTCTAAGATAATCCGCAAAGAGCTGCAAAGCGCCCGCGTGGTGCGGATGCGCGCCCGGTTGAAGAAGGCATCGTAGTTATACGATACACTTTGGATTTATTACCTATCATGCACTACGCATACTTGCCAATATGGTCTGTGAGGTATTTTTTTAACTTCGTGTGCTGATGCGATGTAAGGTATTAAAATACACCAACCATGCTGTTGAGTTTATGGCTAAGAGGGGTATTGAGGAGCGCGAAGTTGAAGACGTTGTACGGAATGGTGAGGTGGTTGAAGAGTATCTAAGCGATAAGCCGTTTGCAAGCAGGTTGATGTTTGCTTTGGTTAATGGCCGACCGTTGCACTTGGTGGTTGGCTTTGATGATGTGGAGGAAATTTGTTTTGTGATAACGGCTTATGAGCCAAATACCGAAAAGTTTGAGGCCGATTTTAAAACCAGAAAACGAAAGTAATGAACTGCCTGATTTGTAAGCATGGGGTGTATAAACCCGGAAAAGTGACCGTGAAGCTGGAGCGGGATTCGTGCATTGTGTTAATTAAAGATGTGGAGGCAGAAGTATGCGATACTTGCAGCAACTATCTGCTTAGCCAAGCTACTACTCGTACGGTTTTGGCTATTGCCGAAGATAGGTTTAATAATGGTACTGAGTTGGAAGTCATCAAGCTAAAAGCAGCGTAGGTGCTTAATGTTGCACAGTTGTCTTTAAGTAGTATTTCATCAGTTTACTTTGCCCTATAAATCTCCAAAATTATCTGCAAAGAGCTGCAAAGCGCCCGCGTAGTGCAGATGCGCGCCCGGTTGAAGAAGGCATCGTAGTTATACGGCTGGTATTTTTGTTCTGCGTAAGCAGCAGGGGGAGTACTACCCAAAGGGCAAAAAAAATCCGAAGCGAGGTGCTTCGGATTTTTTTTTTGTTTTTCAGCAACAACTACAGGGCGGTGAGCTTAACATCTAAGCGCTTAACGGTGCCTACCTCTACTTGTACAGTGGCGGTGTAGGTATTGTAGCCGGCTTTGCTTACTTCTACCACATAGCTGCCTGCGGCTAATTGCAGTTTTATTACGCGGCCTTGCTCATCGGTAGTGGCGGTGTAGCCCTGTGCGGGTATAGCAGCGGTGGCGCCCATTATGGGCAGGTTGGTAGCGGCATCGCTAACGGCAAAGCGGATGCCCGCCACTCCGGCACCGCGCACCAGATACAACTGATGCTCTACAGTAAAGAGTTTACGCAGGGCTTCTTCATCGGGGGCTACAAATAGGGCTTGTGCATCGGCATTGATGCTGCGGACGATGCTGTTGAAGAGGTTGTTGTTGGCGGTTATTTTTTGTTCGGTGGCTACGGATGCTCCGGCTTCGCTGCCGAGGTACTGTTCGTGCAGGGTTTCATAATCGGTTTGGAGGGTTTGCAGGGCGGGTAAGTAGGTGGCCGGCATGTTTAGTCCGCCTTGCTCTAACAGCGATTGGTTAGCGGTGGTGTAGTTGACCATGTTGTTGAGCAATTGTATGGTGCTGTCAAAGTCGGCATCGGAAGCATCGCTGTAAAAGGTGCTGCCGGCAGCTTCTAAGTTGGCTTTTTGCTCGGCAGGGGGTACTACTTCGGCAATGTAGCGCTCCAGTAGTTTGAATAGCCGGAGGGCGTTATCGTTGAGGGCGAGGAGTTGTACGCGTTTTACTTCGTGTACGGCATTGCGGTTTTCTTCATCGGGGATGTCTTCGGCTGCATCTACCTCGGCCTGGCGGGTGGTGATGTAGCCCGGGGTGTACTTGGCTTTGAAGGAGCCAAAGCGGCTGAGGAGCTCGGGTGTAGAAATGGTGTCCAGGATAAAGCGGCAGATGGTGTAGAGTTCTGCCTGTTTGAATTTGTAAGATGCGGTTTTCATGATACTGAATTTTAATGGTTAGAAAAAAAGTTCAGTTGTTGCATGCTTGTGTGTTTTGATGGATTAACGATAGGGTGTGTTGGGTTATTGTACTGCTTAATTGTTGTTGCCGTTTTTTTGACAAATGGATGACAAATGAGCCCGATGGATACGGGATGCTTTGAGGGTGTGGGGATAAGCCATGCGGGAGGAGGCGGAAACGATTTTGGAGGAGGCGGAAATGAAAATGGAGCAGGCGGAAGTTAAGATGGAGCAGGCGGAAACGATTTTGGCAAAGGCGGAAGCTGATTTGGAACGGGCGGAAGTAAATGCCGGGAAGGCGGAAATGATTTAGGAGGAGGCGGAAGCTATTGGGGAGCAGACGGAAATTACTTTGGTGCAGGCGGAAGCCGAGAAGGATTGGGCGGAAACGATTTTGGAGGAGGCGGAAGCTAAGGTGTATGAGCAGGGAAGTGGACAAGGAGGAGGCGGAAGCGATGGTGGATGAGGCGCGAGGGGTGTTTTTGGATGGGAAAGGTGGGTTTTTAACAAAAATGACTAAAAACCACATAGGCACATAGGGAACATAGGTTGGGTTGTGATGGTATGTTATTGTTCTTTTACTGAGGTTCTGTTTTGATGTAATGGACTTGGTGAATGCTAAAGCATTTAGCTTGAACTAAAAGAACCAAAAGTACAAGGATGCGAAGCCCATTGCTAAAAGCGTTGTGCGAAAGCTAAACTGCGCAAACTCGCGCGTTGTGCGCAACCCTTTTTCAGCGTTTGCATAACTCTCTTATGACGGTTTTGACAACAGGACAAATACAAAAACACGGGCAAAGCCCATCGGCTATCCTTCAGCAAAATAAAAGAGATGATGCTCGTCTATTTTTTATGAAAAGGAATCATCCCATTTATTTTGCGCTAACGCGCAAACAGCCGAACAGCCAACAGCCCGAAGCAATGCTTATTAAAAAAGTTTATCCATAAAATATTTATGTAGTCCAAAAAAGTTTTACTTTTTCATTTCGAAATAACAGATGACGTGAAGCAGAAGATTAAAAGTGCATACGAACAAATCATCAAATGGATAACAATAAACTTAGCTTGGGTTTATTGTTTGGCTTGTTGGTTACTGCGAAAGCGACTTACTGTTTACTATGCTAATCTCACAGACCCGTTACTCACAACTGAAGTAGCCACACTTGTTTGGAATACTAAATACTGCTACAAATTATCTATTGAGGACAATGCAATAGTTCCTGCAACCAACAAATACACTCCTGTTACAATTAAAAAAGACAGGAAACAAATTCGGGTAGTGTTTTATGGCATTGGCACAAGTAAAGAAGTAGTAATTCCTATCAAAAATGAGCATATTAAAATCAAAACACCTATTACTGAAAAAATTTCTATTCCCTCTTTTTTATCCTTTGAACCTTCGGTTTCCGAATTTTCATTTAATACTCGAAAAGAAAATAAAACAACCATACTCACAAGTGGGCAAAAAGTTTCAATTCCTGACTTCACAATTTCATTTCCTCAATTCATTAACGAAACAGAAGAATCAACACCATGAAAAGAGAATATTACGTTACCCCCAAACCATCACCTATCATGAAATTCTTTTGGACAGCCGCAGGCGCTGACCATTTTATTCTTGAAAGGGCAACATACTCTGACCAAATAAAATACATGTGCTTAGGCGGCATTGTAGTTGCTACCGGTGTAATGGCAGCCATAGCGGGCGGTTATGCCTTTTATACAATCTTTGAACCAAGAGGTTCAGCAATAGAATCAGAGTTTCATTTGGGTGTGGCACTGGCTTCCATGTTGTTTGGATGTGTCTGGGGGCTAATGATATTCAACATTGACAGATTTATTGTTACAAGCACAGGCAAGGGAGACGGAACCGAAGCTATTACATGGGAAGAATTTAAAGGAGCAATTCCACGTATTGTTATGGGAGCAATCATTGCTCTTACAATTTCAAAGCCGGTTGAAATAAGAATGTTCAAAACTGAAATAGACGCTAAATTATACGAAGAACAGTTAGAACTTCAAAAGGAATATGAAAAGCGGACCACTGCAAATTTTGAAGAACGACTAAAAGTTGTTGAAGGTGATTTGGGGAAAATCTTATCAGATAGGCAAAACTTAATTGAGAGGATAAAAGTAGCGGAGCAAGCATATACAGACAATCTGATGGGAAAAGCAAATGGAATCGGAGCAGGTAATGGCCCACTGTCTAAAGCATTAAAAGGTCAATTGGATGCTTTAAATGCGGAGTTAACCAGATTCGACAATATTAATGCTGCCAAGCTGAATGAAGCAGAGAAGAAGAGGAAAGAAATTCTATCTGAGAAAGAAGTGGCATTATCAAAAAATGCTCAGGTAGCTAGCGGTCTAGATGGACTACTAGAGAGAATAAAACTTGCTCATCACATTGCCGGATTATGGATTTCACTATTCATTACACTTCTATTTATGACGATAGAACTAACACCAATATTCTTTAAACTGATGCTTGTAAAGACTCCTTATGACTACATGGAAGAAAATATTAAGGAATTGATGAAAGCTGATGAAGGAATATACATCCAATACAACTACTACAAAGACAAACAAGGGTTAGAGCGGGATTTGGTAACGCACATGAAAGTTGAAAAACTGATTCACGAAAAAGTCGCTTTGCTCGAAAAACAAAAGGAACTAACAAAGTATGCCGTAGGTAAGTATGGCGAGAAACTAAAAAAGCAAATTGATGACAACCCCGATGGTTTTATTCAAGTTGAACCAATAACACCTTCGCCAAATGACAATTAAGGACTTCTTCCTTATTCTTTCCGGTGACGATAGAAGTATTATTCGTGAATGCAGTAAGAAAACGCAGAATCGTTTTGTGTTAATTGGAGCTTTGGTGGCTTGTATTATCGCTATCAGTTTTATAAGCGTTACCGGTGCTTTCATACACTTTTTTGATTTTGTATTATTCGATATAGCTATTGGGATATTTTTTGCTCTGATGATGGCAAACATTTACATTCTGTTGCTCTACACACTTTCAAAAAATCTTTTGCCTCATATTTCCAGTAGGGGGGCAAGATGGATTTCTATTGCACTGCGAGTTGTCTTTATTGCAGTATTTGCAATGATTGTATCTAAACCATTTGAGCTTATGTTATTCAGTCCATTTTTGAAAAGTGATATTGAATTACACAAAGCAAAAGAGTATAAGGTCAATGAAACTGTGGTTAACTCCTTGTATGAAAAATCTTTTAACGAATTAGAAAGAATGATTCAGTTAGGTGATAACTCTGTGAAAAGTATTTTATTAAAAAAGCAAATTGAAAAGACAAACATCTTAGCACTTTTAAAACAAAAAATTTACTCGTCTGATTGCTATATAGAACAGATAAGAATACTTAACTCAAAATACATCTTTACTTGGATTGTAACTATAATGATGATAATGCTTTTCGTAGCTCCTGTGTATTTAAAGTATTTAATGGAAGAACAAAACGAGTTCTACCAGAAGAAGAAAAAAATAGAAACTCAAATTGTTTTGGATGAATACGCTTCATTTAAAGCAAGATACAAGGCATTTTGGAAAGAGTTTTTTCAGGATTTAGAAGTTCGTCCGCCTGACAAACACGAAAGGATGAATGTTGTGCTTGCTGAGATAACACAAAAAAACTATGAATTTGAAGTTGTTTTTGCTGACCCGCCTTTTAATACTATCCGAAAAAAGGATGCGAGAGATTTTTTAGAACAATCATCGCTTAAAGAAGAATTATACGATGTCTGAGTTGGTTATTATTGAAGTTTCTTATGAGCGCAGAACCTATCTTAAAGGCAGGTTCAAGGGCAAGTATTGGGCTTTGATTGATAATGAATGGTCAGACGGTAAACGGGAAAACTATTACAACCTTGAGATTTATGAAGGAGAAATTGTAACAAAACGCGATAGCGAGCACTTTAGAAAATGGCAGGAAGGTGACGAGTTTGATGAATATAAATGCCATGAACCATTTCTTACAAAAATTCCAACTCCTGTTGTTTGTAATGTTCAGCAAGCGGATGGAACTATCAGGCACTACAAAATAGAATTGCATGATGCCAAACTCTCAGACTTTCATCTATACAACCAACTTCATGAAGGCGAAAAGTTATTTGGCACAATTGAGGGAAACATTTGTGGCTACTTCAAGCATTTTGATGTGGAACAAAAAGAAGTTCCTGTTGAAGAATTGGTAATAACAAACGAGAGCGAACCAATTAATGATATACCAGCCGTTGGAGTAACAGAGGTAAAAGATGATTACCATAGAACAATAATAAGAAACTCAGATACCGGTGAAAGGGAATGGTCTAAATGGGAAAGAATCCCAAAACCCATAAGAGGAAGAAGTGGTGGCGGAACTGGTTTCGGGCTTTCAGATTTATTTGGATTCATAATAGGTATAATCGGGATTCTATACTGGCTATTTATTGCGTTCATGCTTATTTCTGTTGCGTGGAAACTATTGCTGCCAATTGTAGGAATTTGGCTGTTCTTTTTCTTGCTATCATCACTGCCAACCATTCTTAGCAAGTTATCTAAATGGGCTTTGCAGTTGCTTTCTATTGGGTTTATACTCTATGCAGTTTTCGGAATTATCTCTCTATTCAATAATCCTTTCCCAAGTGTAAAGAGAAGAATTGCTGAAAACAGTCCCGAAGAAGTCAGTCGTAAAAAAACTGACCCACAGTATTCTGATACAGTTATTGCGCATTATCGGTCTTGGAATGATTATCAAGGGAAAAAGTATGGCGCATGGATGGAGATTTTGAAATCAGATTTTACCAAAGCAAAATACAATCGCCTTAATTTACCCTATGATTTAAGTAATTCATACGATTACAATAGAGTAGTTTACTCTTTGAAAAACTTTGACCAAGACAAGTTAGCATTGCTTTATTCTGTGTTTGATTCTATCAAAACAAAAAACAACCTGAACGAAATGCAGTTTGCAGAAATGATAGTATGCTGCATTCAGGATATTCCATACACGCTGATTCTCGATAATGATTGCAATGCACGGTTGTATGATGATGCTTTTATTCAAGGATACTTAAAGAATGGAGGTAAATGCGAGGGGTATATTAAATATGGTCTTTATAGCCCTGTTGAGTTTTCTGCTAATCTTTTGGGCGACTGCGACACAAGAACTTTATTGCTATACACGATATTATCACACTTTAATTATGACGTAGCCATGCTTGGCAGCGATGTTTATCGTCATTCATTGCTCGGCATCAATTTACCTTACACCGGAACATCTAAAATAATTCAAGGAAAAAGATATATTTTGTGGGAAACAACCGCACCGGATTTGAAACCTGGAGAAATACCGGTAGAAATATCCAACACCGATAATTGGCAACCAAATCTTTTATCTAAACAAATATCATAAGCATGAAACAAGAACTTACAATTTACATTTCACTTCTTCTTACCGCCTCTGTGTCGGCATTCATAGCAAATACCTTGATAAACAGAATGGCAAAGACAACTAACAGCGATAATACGCAGGGCAGCTATTTACTTTTCAAAAGCGGAATTTTCATTTCAATTGGCTACATCCTGTCGGGCTTAGTTATTCCGTTTATGACGCTTTGGAGAATTGTAGAGAATGCAACACCTGACAACATTTTTTCTCGGCTATCTGAATTTTATGTTGTTTTTGTTGTGATAGCTATGACATTATTTGCTTTAAATTATGCAGTCAGTTTTATTCTTTTCAATCTCTTTTACGGCAAATCCAAACTCTCATTTGCTTTAGCTAACAATGAACTTACAGCTATTACATTGTTCATAGGTCTGCTTCTTTTGACTTTATTCATAAGCAAAGAAATTTTACCGCACGTAATTGACAAGATAATTCCATACCCTCAAACTCCAATTTACAGATGATTGAAAAAGGATTAAAACTTATCATCGCTGCCTTATTGCTGCTTTGCCTTTTGCACTTACCTTATGGCTACTATCAATTTGTTCGCTTCGTTGCAACAGGTGGTTTTGTGTTTTTTGCATTCAAATCCTACGATAGAAGCGAGACGAATCTTGTTTGGGTTTACTCAGTATTGGCAATTCTCTTTCAACCAATTTTTAAAATCGCTTTAGGCAGAGATATTTGGAATTTAGTGGATGTTGTAGTGGCGCTCCTTCTAATCGGTTCAATATTTATACACAAACCCAATAAAGAGAAATGAAACAACTACTGCTTGCACTCACATTTATTTTTTGCACTGTTTTAAGTTTTTCACAAAGTGCTCAATTGAAAATTCAAAACAATTCCCAGCGAACATTATCAATAAAAGTAATGACAAGTTCAAACCACCGTCATTCGTTTGTTACTGTATCTCCTTGGTCCAACCAAACGATATACTTTGCTTCAACAGGGAATTTTTATTTAAAAACAAAAGCTACTATTCAAGGAAAGGAACCCATGTTTTCAAAGGGGAAACCTTTTCAGGTTTATGTAGGGAGTGATGGATATTCAGTATTGACAATTACATACAGCATCAAAGAATCTGCGTATTCTGCTGACCCACTTGACGGTAAGAAAATTTCTAAGGAAGAGTTTGACAAAGATTGATTAGGCAAAAGAATATTTAGATTTACCACCAATGAAACAACGCTTCTACTTCGACACATCTACTATTGGTGGCATCTTTGATACGGAATTTGAATTAGAAACAACTCTCCTGTTTGAGAAAGTAAAACTTGGTCAGATAATCTGTGTTTATTCAAGTTTAACCGAAAGTGAATTGAACGATGCGCCCCAAAGAGTGAGAGAATTTTTTCTTTCATTAAGCGATGACTGCAAAGAGAAAGTTGAAGTAACACCGGAGGCAGTTCAATTGGCACAAAGTTATATCGAGGAAAAAGTTGTTGGAGAAACAAGTTTAGACGATTGCATCCATATTGCAACTGCTACCATCAGCAAAGTTGATTTGCTAGTTAGTTGGAACTTTAAGCATATTGTAAACGTATATCGCATACGCGGATATAATTCCGTAAATTTGCGCTTAGGTTATCCAACATTAAATATTCATTCACCTAAGGAAATAGTCGGTTATGAAAACGAAGAATAAAATTGAAAAGGACTTTGACACGGTAAAAACGTTCAGAGATATTAAGACCAAAATCTCGAAAGAGATTAAAGGAATGACTTTTGAGCAGTTAAAAGCATATTTTGAACGAACGAAATTGAAGCCAACAACAAAATAGACAAAGAGCCGCATAAGCGGCTCTTAATTATTTAGAAACCTCTAAAACCGAGTTAAAACCGACAAAACCAGTGCGGTTTTAAGACGGGTTGGAAACGCAAACGACCTGAACGGAAACACAATTAAGTGGGTCGGAAACGCAATTCAATCGTCCGCCTTTGCAAACGACTTGGACGGAATCGCAAACGACACGACATGGTTGTTCAAACGCTTGGTCTGGAAACGCAAATCGTTCAGCCGCCTCTGCAATTAAGTCGGACGGAAACGCAAACGACTTGACCGCCTCTGCAAACGAGTGGGCTGGAATCGCAAATGACATGGCACGGTTGTTCAAACCAGTGGGAGGGAAACGCAAATCACTGGTTCGCCTTCGCAGACAAGTTGGTCGGCAGTGCAAATTCCTAGACTTATGAAACAATTTCTTGCGACCGGACAACAACTCTTATCGCTCGTCAGACAAACAGCCGGACTAATACAGCAGCGCATTCCGCTCACATTCCGCAACCCTCTGTTTATTTTTCAAAGGAATTTGGTTGCGGAAAGAGAGCGGAAGCCGCCCAATCAGTATAGCCGTAATATGCAACAGTCCCCATTCACAGACAGGCATAGAAAGTGACGACTTAAACTCTTTTGTGTAGCCATCATGTGGACACCGGTAGGGCAGACGCACAACAGCGGGTTGGCGAAATGCGGGGTGAAGTCTTTAGTGTAAAGTATTGCGCTTCTTTCATACATTCGTCATAAGCGGACACTGAAGTGCTTTCCAATCCCGCACTTCAGCCAACCCGCCAAACGTTAGCGGCAACCGCTTTACGACCGTGCTGACATCAAACGGACGAGCTTTGAACGGACGGTTTATGACAAACCAGACGACTTAACACCGCTGCTAATTGACAGGCAACGCTTCGTTTTTAATTTTTTTTTTGCCCACGCTCAAATTTTTAAAATGATTTTATGCCAAGCACATTTGGCACATTTTGTTTTGCCGCCTCTGCACAAAGCCGACCAAAAAGGCAATAGCCAAAGAGCCGTTTTTGCCAACGCACCGACAGAGCATTGGGACAACAAAACGGATTTTTTGCGTATTTTGACCAACTATAAATTTTAGAATATATAAAGTGAAAAACGAAAAACTGACAAGGAAAGAAATCATTGACAACCGCTTAAAACAAGCGGGCTGGAATGTGACTGACCGAACTCAGGTAATTGAGGAATTTGATATTCAGTTGACTGTTGTTGAAGAACCGACAACTCCATACGCTGGACACCAATACAGCGACTATGTTTTATTAGGCAAGGACGGTAAACCGCTTGCCGTTGTGGAAGCCAAAAAAACTTCGGTGGACGCAGCACTTGGACGGGAACAAGCCAAACAATATTGCTACAACATTAAACAAACACAAGGTGTTGACTTGCCTTTCTGCTTTTACACCAATGGACACGACATTTACTTTTGGGACTTAGACAATTATCCGCCAAAGAAAGTATATGGCTTTCCGACACGGGATGACCTTGAACGCTACGCATACATTCGTAAAGCGAGAAAGCAATTAGCAGGTGAACTCATTAATACCAAAATTGCAGGTCGGAATTATCAAATTGCTTCTATTCGTGCGGTAATGGAAGCCGTTGAAAAACGGAAACGCAAATTTTTATTGGTAATGGCAACAGGCACAGGCAAGACAAGAACCTGCATTGCCTTGGTGGACGCATTAATGAGAGCAGGTTGGGCAGAAAGGGTTTTGTTCCTTGTTGACAGAATTGCACTTCGTGACCAAACTTTGGAAGCATTCAAAGAGCATTTGCCCAACGAACCACGCTGGCCAAAGCAAGGCGAAAAAGAAATTGCCACCGACAGACGGATTTATGTTTCAACTTATCCGACTATGTTGAATGTAATTCGCAACGAAGAAAAAAGTTTAAGTCCTCATTTCTTTGACTTGATTGTGGTGGACGAAAGCCACCGAAGCATTTACAACACCTATCAAGAAATTCTTGATTACTTCAATACCATTACGCTTGGATTGACAGCAACACCAACGGATGTAATTGACCACAACACGTTTCAATTGTTTGAATGCGAAGATGGCGTTCCAACTTTTGCTTATTCTTATGACGAAGCGGTTAATCACATTCCGCCATTTCTGAGCAATTTTCAGGTAATGAAAATCAAAACCAAGTTTCAAGATGAAGGAATAAACAAGCGGACAATTTCTTTGGAAGACCAACAAAAACTCATGTTGGAAGGAAAGGAAATTGAAGAAATCAACTACGAAGGAACAGAGATTGAAAAGAAAGTAATCAACCGTGGAACAAACGCTTTGATTGTTCGTGAATTCATGGAAGAAAGCATCAAAGATGCCAACGGAGTTTTGCCGGGGAAAACGATTTTCTTTTGCATCAGTAAAGCCCATGCAAGACGAGTAGAAGAAATTTTTGATTCGCTTTATCCCGAATACAAAGGCGAATTAGCCAAAGTATTGGTAAGCGAAGACCCACGGGTTTATGGCAAAGGCGGCTTGCTCGACCAGTTTGTGAGTAATGATATGCCACGCATTGCCATTAGTGTGGACATGCTCGACACAGGTATTGATGTTCGGGAATTGGTGAATTTGGTTTTCGCAAAACCTGTTTATAGCTACACCAAATTTTGGCAAATGATAGGCAGAGGAACTCGTTTACTCGAACCTGAAAAAATAAAACCTTGGTGCACACAAAAAGACAATTTCCTGATTCTCGATTGTTGGGACAACTTTGAATATTTCAAACTGAATCCGAGAGGTAAAGAACTGAAAGGACAAATTCCTTTGCCTGTTCGTTTGTTTGGTGTGCGATTAGAAAAGATTGAAGAAGCCCGAACGCAAAGCAATGCTGAAATTGTAAACAAAGAAGTTCAGAAAATCAGAAAGCAAGTTGAATCGCTTCCCAAAAACTCGGTAGTGATTATGGAAGCCAAACATGAACTGCAACGCCTGGAAGATGAAAACTTTTGGAGCAATCTCACTTCTGACAAAATGGAATTTTTGGAAGCTGTGGTAAAACCACTGCTTCGCACGGTTTCAGATGTGGATTTCAAAGCCATGCGATTTGAAAAAGACATTGTGGAAGTTTCATTGGCTCATTTGGCAGGTGAAACCGAAAAGTTTGAAACGCTGAAAGAAAGCATCATTGAAGAAATTGGCGAACTGCCATTGAGCATCAACATTGTGGCAAGAGAACAAGAATTAATTCGTCAGGCACAGAGCAATCATTATTGGGCAACCCCCGCTGGTAGCGGGGCAGGCATCCTTGAAGACAAGTTTGAGGAACTGATTCAGAAACTTTCGCCTTTAATGAAATTCCGTGAAGCGGTAATTCCGTTAGCTCCTGCAAAATTCAACCTGAAAGATATTGTTGCTGAAAAAGAATTTGTAGAGTTTGGTCCGCAACACGAAGCGTTGAGTGTGGCCAAATACCGTGAACTGGTTGAAAAGAAAATCAATGAACTGGTTTCAAGCAGTCCGATTTTACAAAAGCTAAAACAAGGACAAGAAATCACCACGGATGAAGCCGAGCAATTGGCAGAAGAACTGCACAACGAGCATCCGCACATTACCATTGATTTGCTACGCAAGGTTTACAACCACCGTAAAGCGGCATTGGTGCAATTCATCAAACACATTTTGGGCATTGAACAATTAGAAACTTTTGCCGAAACCGTTACCAAGGCATTTGATGATTTTATTGCCAAACACAGTTACCTCACCAGCCGACAACTGCAATTTTTGGATTTGCTCAAGAATTTTGTGTTGGAAAAAGGTGATGTGAGCAAACGCAACCTGATTGAATCGCCTTTTACCATGCTTCACCCCGAAGGCATCAGAGGCATTTTCAATCAAAAAGAGATTGACGAAATTTTAAGTTTAACCGAACAAGTATTAGCGGCATGAGCAAACAAACTGATATCAAAATCTTTGAAGACAAAAAAGTGCGTTCTCTTTGGGATAATGAAAACGAGAAATGGTATATCTCCATTATTGATGTAATTGCTGTATTGACGGAAAGCGTTGACCCCAATGCATACTGGAGAAAGTTAAAACAACGACTTAAAGAGGAAGGAAATGAAACCGTGACGAATTGTCACGGGTTGAAAATGCCTGCTCCTGATGGTAAAATGCGATTAACCGATGTTGCCGATACCGAACAACTCTTCCGCCTGATACAATCCATACCATCTCCCAAAGCAGAACCCTTTAAACAATGGCTGGCTCAGGTAGCATCTGAAAGATTGGATGAAATGCAAGACCCTGAACTCAGCATTGACAGAGCATTGGAGCAATACATGAAACTCGGTTATTCTGAAAACTGGATAAACCAACGCCTCAAAAGTATTGAAATACGAAAAGAATTAACAGACGAATGGAAAAAACGTGGATTGAAAGAAGGCGTTCAGTTTGCTACGCTTACCGACATCATCACCAAAGCATGGAGTGATAAAACCACCAAAGAATACAAAATCCTTAAAGGGCTGAAAAAGGAAAACCTTAGGGATAACATGACCAATACGGAACTTATTCTGAACATGCTGGCAGAAGCATCCACCAAAGACATCTCAGCCGCAACCCACCCTAAAGATTTTGAAGAAAGCAAGAAGGTAGCAAAGCAAGGTGGTAATGTGGCAAAGGTTGCTCGAAAGGAACTGGAAGCGAAAACTGGTAAAAATGTTGTTACCTCCCTGAATGCAAAAAAACTGTCTGAATCAGGATTGAAAAAATTAGAGGATGAACAGGATAAAAAGAAAAAAAGGAAGTGAAGGAAGAAGAAATCACATACAAAATAATTGGTTGTGCGATGAAAGTCCACAACACACTGGGTAATGGCTTTCAGGAAGTGATTTACCAAAGATGCATTGCGATAGAATTGGCAAAAGCAGGATTAAGTTTCGGTAGAGAAATTGAACAAACTATTTTTTATGAAGGCATTGATGTAGGCACCCGAAGAGCAGATTTTGTAGTGGAAGAAAAAGTAATAGTAGAGCTGAAAGCAATTATCAACCTCGAAGATGTTCATTTGGCACAAGCAAAAAACTATGTAGTTGCCTACGACTTTCCAACAGGGTTATTAATCAATTTTGGAGCAACCAGTTTGCAATACAAAAAAGTTTTTAACCCAAAATACAACACGGTTGAAAAACCTGCTAATCCAAAAATCAAGTAAATTCTGATTCAGACAAGATGTTACAAAACAACGCACCATTAAAATCGCTTATTGACAAGCTCTGGCAAAACTTTTGGGAAGGCGGCATTGCCAACCCTTTAACTGCCATTGAGCAAATTACCTACCTCATTTTTATGAAGCGTTTGGACGATTTGGAAGCCAAACGGGAAAGGGATGCAGAGTTTACAGGCGAAAAATACAGCAGCCGATTTGCAGGCAAGTTTCAAATACCGGGCAGCAACGAAAGCATTGACAAAAACGAATTGCGTTGGAGTGTTTTTAAACACAAGCCCGCAGACGAAATGCTGTTGCATGTGCAAATGAAAGTGTTTCCGTTTTTGAAGGACCTCACCCCCGGCCCCTCTCCAAATGGAGAGGGGGGCAGCAGCCCCTTTACCCGCCACATGGCAAACGCTGTGTTCATTATGCCTAAAGCCAGTTTGCTGGTTTCGGCCATCAACATTGTAGAAGACATTTTCAAGGAAATTGAAAAGGATGCCACCGAAGGCGGACATGCTTTTCAGGACATACAAGGTGATGTGTATGAAATGCTGTTGAGTGAAATTGCCACGGCAGGTAAAAACGGACAGTTCCGCACGCCACGGCACATTATTAAACTGATGGCTGAATTGGTAGCTCCGCAATTGGGACAACGCATTGCCGACCCTGCCTGCGGAACAGGCGGTTTTTTGTTGGGGGCGTATCAATACATCCTTACCGATTTAGTTCGCAAGAAAGACCCTGCCAAACTGAGCAAAGACGAAGACGGTTTTGAGCGTGCCGCCATTAGTGCCGTGCTTACGCAAAAAGTAAAAACCATTTTAGACCAGAGTTTTGTGGGTTACGACATTGACACCACCATGGTGCGTTTGGGTTTGATGAACATGATGATGCATGGCATTGACGAACCCAAAATTGACTACAAAGACACCCTGAGTAAAAGCTACAACGAAGACAGCCAGTTCGACATCATTATGGCGAACCCGCCCTTTACGGGCAATATTGACAAAGGCGATATTAACGAAGGGCTGAAACTGCCCACCACCAAAACCGAACTGCTGTTTGTAGAACGCATTTTTAACATGCTGAAAATGGGCGGAACGGCTGCCGTAATTGTGCCCAGCGGTGTGATACAAAACAGCGGTAAGGCATTTGAAGCGGTGCGTAAACTGATTATTGAGAAGGCAGAACTGAAAGCCGTGATTGCCGTGCCCAGCGGAGCATTTAAACCCTATGCAGGTGTAAGCACGGCCATTTTGATTTTTACCAAAGGTGGCGAAACCAATAATGTTTGGTTTTACGACATGCAGGCAGACGGCTACACCTTAGACGATAAGCGAAACAAAATTGCTGAAAGCGACCTGCCCGACATTGTGCAACGCTACAAAAACCGTCTGAACCATGATTCAGCTGATTTAATGATTAATGTGATTGAAGAAAGTGGGAAAGGAAAGGCAAATAAATCAGCAGATGAAAATCATGGCAATCATACCAATCAAAAAAATCATAGTTCAGACAGGAGATTGAAATACTTTATGGTGCCGAAAAAGGAAATTGTAGAAAACAACTACGACCTGAACCTGAGCACCTACAAAGAAGAAGTGTATGAAGAAGTAGTGTATGAAAAACCAAAGGTGATTTTCGGGAAACTAGAAGAATTGGAGAAAAATATTGAAACAGGATTGATGGAATTAAAAACCTTGGTATATGGATAGAATATATCATTTTCTCTCATCTATCAATACCCAGGCAGATGATGTTCGACCCCTTTGGGGTCGCAGGTTTGTAGCTTTGGACATAGCTACAATCCTTGGACTCCGAAGGAGTCCAACAGTTATGTGTTATATATTAGAATCCATTGAAGCCGATATTCAAAAAGGGTTGGCGGAATTAAAAGAGTTGGTGTAATGAAGTTTGAGAAATTAGGAAATGTTTTTCCTGTAATAAGAAACGGGGCTAATATCAAGCAAGATAAAGTAGCCGATGGCTATCCTATTACTCGAATCGAAACAATAGCTGATGGAACAGTTGATTTAAGTAGAGTTGGATATGCCTCAATACATGATGAAAGTTTTTCGGACTTTTATTTACAAGAGAATGATATTTTAATGTCTCACATAAATAGTGTTTCACATCTTGGAAAGGTTGCTTTGGTAAATTCTATTAATGAAAAAGTGATACACGGTATGAACTTACTTTGTTTAAAAGCAGATGAAAGTAAAGTCCATCCAATGTATTCATTCTACTTTTTAAAAAGTCCAATATTTAGAAGTAAGATAAAACGAATAACAAAGAAGTCGGTTAATCAGGCAAGTTTTAATATTTCAAATCTTAAAGAGATTGAAATTCCCCTTCCACCCCTTCCCGACCAACTCCACATTGCTAATCTCTTAAGCAAAGCCGAAAACCTGATAGCCCAACGCAAAGAAAGCATCCGCCTGCTGGATGAATTTTTGAAAAGCACGTTTTTGGAGATGTTTTGTGATAATCCCGAAACAGAAGAATGGGATGAAGTGAAATTTGAGGAATTAGCAGAAAAGAAAAAGGCAAGCATGAGAAGTGGCCCATTTGGAAGCAGTTTGCTTCATGGAGAATTTACAGAAACAGGTGATGTGAAAGTCTTAGGGATTGATAATGTTGTTACTAATAGATTTACTTGGAAAAAAAACAGATGCATTACTAGTGAAAAATTCAAAGAATTAAAAAGGTATCAAGTTTTTCCAAATGATGTATTAATTTCTATTATGGCAACACTTGGCCGAACAGCCGTTGTTCCTAAAGATATTCCGCTTTGTATTAACTCAAAACATTTAGCCGCAATTACATTAAACAAGGAAATAGCAAATCCATATTTCGTTGCTTATGCCTTTCATAGTCATCCACTCATTGTTAGACAAATGAGCAACAATGTAAAAGGTGCCATAATGGATGGTCTCAATTTGACCATAATCAGAAAAATAAAACTTAAACAACCGCCTATTGAACTCCAAAACAAATTCGGTGAAGTATTTGAAAAAACAGAAGTCCTCAAAACCCATTACCAACAAAGCTTGCAGGAGTTAGAGAATTTGTATGGTAGTTTAAGCCAAAAGGCGTTTAGGGGGGAGTTAGAGATAAAGAAAGCAACGGCAGTTTAAAACTACTTTTTCTTTTTTCCGAAATACTTTTCCTTGTTTTCTAAATCTTCTTTTCTGCCTTCTTCAATTTCCCAATCTTTCCAACGCCTTGCGTAACGAATTTTGCTTCGTGTTATAAAATAGTGCGACTGGCATTCAAAACTCCAGTTACCAATTGAAGGGTCAAGTGAAATAGTTTTACCATCAAATCGAATTTCCCAATCAGTAGGAGAAAGCGGAGTAACTACTTCATTGCCGCAGCCACACACACATTTATGTATAGCTGTGCAATAAGGAATTGAGATATACAAAACACCTTCTTCTATCACATCAGGAATGAACTCAACAAACTTATGCTGTATTGTCTTCATGAATAAGTTGCCCCGTGTTAATTGTAAAAGTTGAATTATGTTCTTGGTTCAAATCCTGATAGAAGCCGCAAAGTTTTTTCCATTTCACAACTGCCATAAAAGCATTCATTGCATTAAGGTCAGCAATCTGAATGTTAGTTGCATACTCATCGTCTTCCATTGAAGCAGAACCAATCCTCTTTGGAATATGGTCATACTTTTCAGGAGTGCCGACAGTAACTCTTAGTTGTCCGATAAGATTTTCGTCAACTACATTCACACCAAGTCCGACATCAATAAATGTAACACCAAACTTTTTAAGGTTGGAAATTATCATACTTCTTGCACTGTTACTGTCAACGCAAACGAACACATAAGAAAGCCCATTGAGCAACTCAATATTTTTTTCTGTTACATGTTCGGGATATGCTTTTATCCCCCTACGCATCTGAGAATAAATTTCAGCGAAGTAATCCACTTTTTTCATTCGCTTATTCAGCGTATCAATGGATGCAGCACCCGGAGCACGGAATGAATTGTGTTGAAGAAATTCATCAGCATCAAAAAGTAAAATTTCATCAACAGCAGTTTTGGCAACCAAATCCAAAATGTAAGTACCCGTCCCACCGACACCAACAATTCCTATTCGCTGACCTTTGAATTTTGAATTGAGGTGATTGATGTTGGCACGGCTTGAATTGGAATCAATGTAATGAAACACCGATTCATCTTCATTGCATTCAGTCACTTTGAAAGTTTGAGCAGTAACCGATTTATCAAGCGACTTGGCAGGAGCAGAAATTATTTTTTCATACTGCGTTACCTTGTGATAATAATTCTCATAACCGTTTGGCGGTTTGTTGGAAAAAGTATGATTCATTACAAAACCATCAGCCACTTGTTGATTCGGGCTTGAATGATGAATTGCTGAAATGATACTTCCAT
Source organism: Chitinophagales bacterium (assembly GCA_016787045.1). GTDB lineage: Bacteria > Bacteroidota > Bacteroidia > Chitinophagales > LD1 > Bog-950. The sequence continues at coordinate 43,243 of JAEUVA010000025.1, read as the reverse complement.
CTTTGTTGCATGGATGCTCACCCATAAAGCCCATTACATGTGTATCAGGTTTAAGTGTAACATTATTATTCAAAGAGAGTGCGGTAATCAGAGTGCCGTATTTAATTTCACGTTTGCTGTTTACATAAGGTATGTGGTGGACAATTAGATGCCCACCTTTTACCTCAATCTCAAAACCCTCATCAACCAATTGTTTCAGGTCGGGACTACGATTTATCTGTGCAAGTAACATTGAATATCATTTTATCTTTTACACAAACTTTGTCTCCCTTATCCATTGTTCCATGAGGGTTTTCATGCGGTCCCTTATCGTAAGTAACCGTGTAAACCTTATTTGGATTTGGGTCATAACTTCCGAAAGCCAAAACAACAACCTGCTCAAAAGTGATTGCTTTTTCAGCCCAAGGTTTAGGTCTGCCGTTCACGATAAGAGTAATCTTATGGTGCTTTTCCTTAGAGTAGAAATGCTCAATCTCAGGTCGTGCAAGATTTACCTTCGTGTCATCGGTAATCGGTTCGTCTTCCCATGGTTTTTTAATGGCTAAAAAAACATCCTCATTCGGGGGTATATTACCAAGTTTCCTGATTTCTGCTCCAGTAATATATTGCTGAGGCCATTCATACTGCTTACCATTGATGGTAAGTTGGAGAACATGTTTACCATGCTCATTTTTTTGTTCTTCTTTTTTCATTGTACAAAATATTTATTTATACCTTACTATGTTAGCTCAATAACTATTTTTGCAGTTGGCTGCAAAAAAAATTACCTTGGTAGCATAGTATATTAGGAATCGACACTATAATGAGTAAACAGTTACCAGATATATCAGATGAAGATTGGAAGGAAATAATACTCCGCCTACAAGCCTATACACGTATGTTGGTTAAGGACAAGGGCTGGTTTAGAGGTTCAGAGACAGGATTTTATATTTCAGGAAAAGAAATTGATGACTATGTTTTTGAGGCCATAGGACGATACCTAAAAAATCCAGAGAAACATGACCCATCTAAACGCACTTTAGTTGAATATCTGAAAAAACACATAATCAGAACATTAGTCAATAATGATTTAGTGTCTTCCGAAAATCAAACCTCAACTGACTTATTTGCTTTTGAATCTGAGAATGAAGATGATGATGGTTCAGACACTTTTATAGATGCAATACTACCAAAAGTGGATGCACTTTATGACGATGAAATTGATTATAACAACATAATGAAGTTTATCGAATCTGAGGTTAAGGGTGATGACTTTGTCGAGAATATATTTCTTGGTCTTAATTGTGGAATGAAAAGAGCAGACATTATAGATGAATTCAGAATGTCACCCTCAGATTATGATAATGCCATGAGGAGATTAATTACTATTCGAAAGAAAGCAGCACAGAAATACAACATTATAAAATAAGCATCATGAGCAATAATTCAAAATATAATAAAACTGACTTTATCAGATTGACAATCGCAACTGCTGAGCATGTGTCATCTGACAAAGAAACGGCAAAAGAATATTTGTCATCTGAAGGCTTAGATGTTGACTCCGTGGTTAATGAAGGAATGAAACGGTTGAAAAGACTAAAGATGCAAATCGAAGCCGATAGAACTAAATCAGAAATGATTCACGCAGATAAAGCAAAGCAAAAAGCATCAGCTTGGGTTGAAGAACTATTAAGTAAAATTGATTTTTCACTTCCTGAATTAATAAAGGAAGAGGAATTAACAATGAGTTTCAGAAACGTAGAAAAATTAAGTAAGGAAGACATTAAGAATATCTTAATTAAGCATTTTACTCTGAAATTTCTTGATGAAGAATCAAAGAAAAGCAAATGATATTTAAGTTTTCAAAAGCGGAATTAATTGCCAAAAAGGTTTTGGATGAATGTGGTTTAGATGACCCTACAGAATTTCCACTAAATGAAATTATTCTTAGTAGAAAAGCTTTTTATGAAGAAGTTCCGTTAGACGGCAAAGAAGGTGAGATTGTTTCTTATCATGGTAAATCAATCATTCATGTTAATTCAGGCATCCCATTTGAGAGCAAAAAAAGATTTGCTGCTGCCCATGAACTAGGCCATTACGAAATGCACAGAGCGTTACAACCAATTTTTTCCGATACAGAAGAAGATATGATGAATTGGTATAAGGCAGGGCCTCATGAAATGGAAGCAAATGAGTTTGCATCTGAATTTTTAATGCCGTCAGAAGTTTTCCATAAAGAATGTGAACGTAAGAAATTTGGACCTGATATAATTGAGCATTTATCAAAACGCTTTCAAGTAAGCAAAACTGCAGCAATTTTAAAATTTGTAAAAAGGGGAAATCATCCAGTAATGATTGTTTACTGTAAAGACAACAAAATGAAATGGTGGAAATCGTCTGATGATTTTCGTTACTTTCTTGAATTTGAAAGAGATGCACCACCACCGTCTGGTTCAGTTGCTTTTGAATTATTTACTTCAAACAAAATTTATACTGGCGATGAATCCAAACAACAAATTTGGAAATCTGATTGGTTTAGAATGAAAAATGATGATGAACAAGACACACCATTTTTTGAATACTGTTTGTTTGTAAAATCGTTCAATTACTCAATTAGTGTAATATGGGAAAAATGAAAAGCCAAAGCACAGGTGTAAGCACATTTATTCGCAAGTAAAGATTGTTTATCAGCGGTGCTCATGATTTTCAATTGCAAGCCGCACAACTTGTCCCGACCATTCGGGAAGCCCAAGCACAGACCAAAGCTTGCAAAAGAGCTTCCACCTCTCCCACGCAGACAAAATTGAATAAAAAAAAATCTCCTCCCCTTCTAAAAATAAAAAATACCCAACCGCACAGACCAACACGACAAAGACAATGACACGAAAACTCAATAACGACAATGGTTTGCAACGGTGGACAGACAGAAGGCCTACTGGTAACATGCGTTTACTCATTGATATTGTTATTTTTCAAAGGAATTCGTGATTGCTCCGCAGTTGGCGTCATGCGGGGTGAAGTGCTTAAATTCAAGTTCAGTTTTTCAAATCAACTTTAGTTCTGGGTTGACAGTTTTGTGCCCTGAAATCCCGCACGAACGCCAAGCGCAAAAACGGTGGGTGCAGTGTTGATTTGCTTACGGGCTGTTGCGCTCGGACAGTGCGCAGTTTTTGACGCGATGTTCTTTGAGGCCGGGGTGCGCGCAATGGATTGCTGATTGTTTGAAGGGATGATTAGCTGATGTGGTGTGCAGAATGTGAAAATGGAGGATGAGCGGATTGAGAATGTAGGATGTGGGGATTTAGAATGGGTAATTAACTGGCTTTGGGGTGGGTGATTTTGCCCTCCTCTTCTTCATCGTGGGTGCTCTCCCACTCCAGCGGCTCGTATGGCTGGTGTTGCCATTGACCGTTGTGGTATTCAAAGCCGTAGTGAATGTGTTGGCATTCTGATTTTGCTGCAGGGTGGTTGACATAGAAGGACAACTGCAAACGGTCTTGATTTTGCGGGTGAAGGTCTGTATCAAATACATCTCCTTTGTTGAGGAGTTTTAATAAGAGGGCGTCATTGAAGGCGTCATCTTCGGGGCTGATGCTCGCGGGCAACATGGGCTCGCCCATGATGGAGATGTTTTTGGTGCTGTTGTAGCGGTGGAATATCCAGTAGTTGCGCGGCTGAGCTTTACTGCTGCTGCAGGTGCATAGTTTTAATTTGTGGGATACGCGGCACATGTCTTCTCTTTTTTTTAAATTGAAAGAAGGTGATTGAGAGGCGTTGCCTCGCTACGCCTTCCGATTTTTTTGTTGGTGATAACACCAACAAAGGCGAACATTATTGATGGCTTTTTTTATCAATTCGTAAAATTATCATTCTTGTTGGTGTGCCGTTAGTTTTGTTGGAATCTAAAGGAGCCGGTGGGCGTTTATTCGTTTCTCAACGCTCCAAACCGGCTTATTAACCCACCTAATCACTCCCTTAGCGTCCCCCTTCAAAAGCTAATTCCTACCCCGCAGCACATATCCACCCCGCAGCCAACCCTCAATTCCCGGCTTTCAATCATTACCCCTCCACTTACCCACATTTTCGCAGTGCATCGCTTTTGTTTTTGGGCGTTTCTTCTATGTTTGCACCGCTTTTTGAAAAACGGCCATGATTTCACACCCAAATACATCCCTAAAATACATCCTTTGCACCCTCATTTTGGCAGTAGGGTTGCAGTTTTCGGCCATAGCCGAACACACCGATGAGCACCCTGCCCATGCCCCTCACGCTACCGAGGTAAGCACCACTTCTGCCGATGCCCACCCGGCCCCGCATGGCGAGCAAAAGTTCGATGCCGGCAAAATGATTTTAGAGCACATTTTAGATGCCCACGACTGGCACCTCTTTGGCCACACCTCCATCCACCTGCCCGTTATACTCTATACCGACAAGGGTTTTGAAGTATTCAGCTCCGGCAAATTTGAGCACGGCCACGCCACCGTACAAGGCAAGCACTACAGCTACCGCCTGCATGACGAAAAAGTGATTGTGGTAGATGAAACAGGGGCAGAAAACGCAGCCGCTACCGCAGCCATCAAAGATATTTCTATTACCAAAAACGTATTGGCGCTGCTCATTAGCATAGTAGTACTCATTGCCATTTTTATACCCATCTCTAACCGCTACCAGCAAAACCCCAACCGCGCCCCATCGGGTTTGCAGTCATTGTTAGAGCCCATCATCCTTTTTATACAAGATAACATAGCCATACCCAACATCGGTAAGAAAAACTACGGCAAGTACATGCCCTTTCTGCTCACCGTGTTCTTCTTTATATTAGTGAATAACCTCTTGGGTTTAATTCCTTTCTTCCCCGGTGGGGCAAACGTAACCGGCAACATCTCCGTTACCTTCACCTTATCGGCCATTGTGTTGATTATTGTTATCGTAACCTCCAACAAGCACTACTGGCAACACATTTTAGCTATGCCGGGCGTACCTAAGCCGGTGTTGCTTATTCTTACTCCTATAGAGATTTTGGGCTTTGTTATCCGCCCCTTTGTTTTGATGATGCGTTTGTTTGCCAACATCACTGCCGGCCACATCGTAATCCTCTCCTTCATTTCATTGATATTCATATTTGGTGCCATGAGCGCCACTGCGGGTTATGGCATTTCCATCTTTAGTATGTTACTGGTGGTATTTATGAGTTTGCTGGAGTTGCTCGTAGCTTTTTTACAGGCCTACGTATTTACCTTATTGAGCGCCATTTATTTTGGCAGTGCTATTGAAGAAGGCCACCACGAAGAAGGGCATCACTAAACAGACATCAAAAATTATTAAACTTTATTTTTTCACTTAAACACAAAACCCATGATTGATCCAGTATTGTTACAAGCTGCTGCAGACGCAACAGGTTATGGATTGGCAGGTATCGGAGCTGGCTTAGCTGCTCTTGGTGCCGGAGTAGGTATCGGACAAATCGGAAAAGGCGCTCTTGAGTCAATTGCTCGTCAGCCCGAAGCCGTAAACGATATCCGCGCTAACATGATCTTGACCGCGGCTCTTGTAGAGGGTGCAGCTATCGTTGCTATCCTTGTAGGTATGTTGGTGGTATTCATCAAGTAACCAAACGAATAAAGCCGGGCGGCAATGCGGTTGGCAAAGTTGCCCGGTTTTTTCAAAAACAATGTGGAAACAAAAGTTTTGTAGTTTTTAAAACGAAAGAAAATGAGATTACTCACCCCCGATTTTGGATTAGTATTTTGGATGGTTCTCGGCTTTGGCATCCTGTTTTTTATTTTGAGCAAGTTTGCCTGGAAACCCATCCTGAGCGCCCTCAAAGAAAGAGAGCAAAGCATTGAAGGTTCTTTGCGCCAGGCCGAAAAAGCCCGTGAGGACATGAGCAAACTGGTAGCTAAAAACGAAGAGCTACTCAACCAGGCCAAAGAAGAGCGCAACGAAATATTGCGCGAAGCCCGCGAAGCAGCCGAAAAGGTGAAAACTGACATAGTAGCCCGTGCACAAAAAGAAGCCGAAGAAAAACTGAAGCAAGCCATCCGCGAAATAGACATCCAAAAAATGGCCGCTATTGTAGAAGTAAAAAATGCTGCCGGTTTAATGGCCTTAGATATTGCAGAAAAGGTAATCCGCAAAGAACTGAAAGGCAACCCGGAGCAAGTAGCTTACGTGAACCAATTAGCCAAAGAAGCCAAACTGAATTAACCATAAGTTGCCTGTTGTTAGTTGCCGGTTGTCAGAAAATGCAATCGCACAACTCACAACCCACAACTCACAACTAAAAATACCATGAGTTCATTTCGCATAGCCACCCGATACGCCAAATCGCTGATTCAATTAGCCGAAGAAAAAGGCCAGTTAGATGCCGTGCAAAAAGACATTGTGGCCTTAGACAACGCTTTTGAAAGCAGCAGCGAACTCAAAGCACTCTTCCGCAGCCCCATTATTAACAGCGATAAGAAGCAAGCCATTTTTGATCAGATATTCAAGGGTAAGGTGTCTGATATGATCTATTCGTTTGTTACCTTGCTAATTAAAAAAGGCCGCGAACCACACCTGCACGAGGTAGCCAACTCGTTTATTGAACAATACAACGTTATCAGAGGAATAACCAAGGTAAAACTGACCTCTGCCGTTAAGTTAGATGCCGCACAAGTGCAAAGTATTCTAAACGGCTTAAAGAAAACCGAAAACCTCAGCACCCTTGAAGTTACCGAAGTAGTGGACGAAGACTTGATTGGCGGTTTTATACTGCAGTATGGCGATAAGCAAATAGACAGCAGCGTTAAGCGCAGAATGCACGAGTTTCGTGCCGTGGTGGACGATGATTCGTACATCAAAAAGTACTAAATCATTCCGGCAACCTTCTCTTATTTCAGTTACACAAGTATTTTTTCAATCGCGCTTTTGATTTTCGGTGAATTATCCTATCATTGCGCTCCCAAAAATTTTGAGTTATGTCAAAAGTATGTGAGTTAACGGGTAAAAGACCCATGTTTGGACATTATGTGTCGCATTCAAACCGTAAAACCAAGCGCAAGTTTCTTCCTAATTTAAAGAAGAAATTGTTCTACGTTCCTGAGTTAGATGAAACCATAGAGTTGAAAGTATCTACTTCGGCTATCCGCACCATCAACAAAAAAGGTATCTACGCCTACCTTAAAGAATTGCACAACAAAGGCGAGATTAAACTCAACTAATTACAAAGCAATAAAAAGCAACAGCCATGGCAAAGAAAAGCAAAGGCAACCGCATACAGGTTATTTTAGAGTGCACCGAGCATAAAGACTCGGGCGTACCGGGCATGAGCCGCTACATGACCTACAAAAACCGCAAAACCACTACCGAGCGTATTGAGTTGCGGAAGTACAATCCGTACCTGAAAAAAGTAACGGTACACAAAGAAATCAAGTAATAGTTTCTAAAACCTATTAAACAGACATACCATGGCAAAAATTTCGAAAAACGCCCGTACAGACCGTCAAACAGTAGTCGGTTCTAAAGATTATGTAAAAGTAATTAAGGCAGTAAAAGGCAAAACCAACAACTACTCTTTCTTAGAAAAGATTGTACACAAAGACAAGGTACAAGATTTTTTAGCCGGTAAAGAAGTATAGTCGTTCGCTTCAACTTATACCTAAAGCATCTTTCTATCCGAAAGATGCTTTTTTTGTTCATAGTAATTTGGTAAGCATATTCAATTCAAGTTATGGGACTGTTCAGCTTCTTCACCAAAGAGAAAAAAGAAGATTTAGATAAGGGCTTAGAAAAAACCAAAGAAGGTTTTTTGGGGCGCATAGCGCGTGCAGTAGCCGGCAAAAGCAAGATAGATGAGGAGGTGCTGGATAACTTAGAAGAGGCGCTGGTGAGCAGCGATGTAGGGCTAAACACCACTATCAAAATAATTAAGCGCATAGAAGAGCGCGCAGCCCGCGATAAGTACGTAAGCACTGCCGAAATGAACCAGCTTATCCGCGAGGAAATAGAAAACCTGCTGGCCGAAAACAAAAATACCGATACCGAAAACTTTGAAACACCACCCGGCCAAAAACCTTATGTAATGATGGTGGTGGGTGTAAACGGTGCCGGCAAAACCACTACCATTGGCAAACTGGCGCACCAGTTTAAAAACAATGGCAAAAAAGTGATGCTGGGCGCTGCCGATACTTTTCGCGCTGCAGCCGTAGACCAGTTAGAAGTATGGGCCAAGCGCAGCGATGTAGAGATGATACGCGGGCAAGAAAATGCCGACCCGGCATCGGTGGCCTTTCAGGCCGTAGAGCGCGGAGTTTCTTCCGGTGCCGATGTGGTGATTATAGATACCGCTGGCCGCCTGCACAACCGCGTGGACTTAATGAATGAGCTGACCAAGATTAAACGCGTAATGCAAAAGGTAATACCCGATGCCCCACACGAAGTGTTGCTGGTGTTAGACGGCTCTACCGGCCAAAATGCCATTGAGCAAGCCAAGCACTTTACCGCTGCCACACAAGTTACGGCTTTGGCCATTACCAAGTTAGATGGCACTGCCAAAGGCGGTGTGGTGTTGGGTATATCTGACCAGTTTCATATTCCGGTTAAATATATTGGCGTAGGCGAAGCCATAGACAAGCTGCAAGTGTTTAATAAGAAACTGTTTGTAGAGAGTTTGTTTAAGAGTTAATACATTATGCAAATCAACACTGCCGAATACGTAGCCAGCTACACCAATGTAGAAAAGTGCCCCACCAAACAGGTGCCTGAGTTTGCATTTATAGGGCGCTCTAACGTGGGCAAAAGTTCACTCATCAATTTTATATGTGGCAGAAAAAAGCTATCTAAAGTTTCGGTAACACCGGGCAAAACACAGTTGCTCAATTTTTTTCTTATCAACGGCCATTTTCATTTGGTGGATTTGCCGGGCTATGGCTTTGCTAAAATATCGCGCGAGCAGCGCAATAAGTGGATGACCATGATAAAGGGTTACCTAGCCAACCGCGAGCAACTTTTGTATGTACTGCTGTTAATAGACAGCCGCATACCCCCCCAAAAATTAGATTTGGATTTTGCGAACTGGTTAGGCGAAAACCATGTGCCTTTTGTACTGGTATTTACCAAAGCCGATAAGCCGGGCAGTGCAGAGATACAAGGTAACATGCAAGCGTTTAAAGATAAAATGCTGGAGCATTGGGCAGAGCTGCCCCCCAGCTTTGTAACCTCGGCAGAGTATAACAAAGGCAGAGAAGAGGTGCACGAATGGATAAGCGAAGAGATTAAGCGGTACAATGCAAGTAAGTAATACCTACTTCCTGCTTTGCCAATTTCTAATTTGTGACTCTAAATCATCTGAAAATATTTTTGTATCACCACTTTGTTTTTCTACTTCATGCCTACTGATGGATCTAATGATTTCAGTATTTTTCCTTTTTAATTGTTCACACAAAGAGTGAAACTTATTTTTGCTTTTAATGGTCTCTCTATCGGAGGCATTATCAAACAATTGATTGTTTTGGTTAATGCGGGTGAGTAAATCTTGAGGAGTAAGGCCAAACAATGTTGCATATTCTTGGTAATTATCATACAGGTTTTTCCACGCCCAACTTTCGGGTATTCCATCACCCGGTAAGTAAATTGGATTGATATCTACACCAAACTGCATACCTGCCGCCTTGAGTTTGTGTTCAATATCTCGTGCATCTCCATCTAAAACAAAAATAAACTCACTCAACCTATTAAACTTTCCCAATGCCTGTATATGCTGTGGAAACTCATCTTTACCAGTATCTCTACCCACCTTTATATCATCGTGAACTATGTTTAGTTTGGGATTCAAATAGTCTAGGATACCTAAAACAAAATGCTCGCCCATATCATCCTCACAGAGCAAACTCAACTTTTCTGTTGATTGCCCGTAAAGGGACTTTTGGATAATATCTTTGTATGCTGGTTTTACTATTACGTTATCTGAGGTTCTTTCAAGAAATATTCTTGCATCAGGCGGCACACTGTCTAAAATTACAGGACTGTGACTGGTAACAATAATCTGCAAATCATTTCTAAGTGCTTATTCGTTGAAGCTCCAGCATCAATTGCTGTTGGGTAAATGGATGTAACCCTGCCTCAATTTCATCTATCAAAACCAATGCATTTTTTAGAGAGGATATATCTTTAGATATTCGCAAAATTGCTCGTTCACCAGCACTCATGTGAAACTCTGAGTAACTTGAACCATTCCCATCTGTTCTTGTCACGAACAACAATTCTTTAGCGTCTTTTTTAACCAGCTTCACTTTATTGTATTGAAGTGGGAGTATTCGCTGAGCAAAAGCAATTAAATCACTGGTAATCTCTTGAACTTGAACTTGGGTGGCTGAAGAAATTTGTAGCACACTTCTGACCTCGGAAGGACTTGTCAAATTAGCAAGTGTGCGAAGATATACTTGCCTACTGGGCTGGTGCATGTTTTTTTGACCACCATAACTTTTATTCCATGACTTTCCCTTGGCCCATCGCATCATTGTTTTTTTCTTTTCTATGGAGTAATGGAAACTCAATGCAGTTTGCACTTCATTATCACGTATTGAGTAATCTTCCTTTAATGTTAAGTTGGGGAACAATGAAGCAGGTGTGAATAAACGAGGGTTAGCCCCTATTGGTTCATAAGCACAAGCACATGAAAATAATAGTGTTGATTTTCCGCAAGCATTAGCACCTGCAATAACTGTAACCGGATAGTTGAAATCAATACTGATGTCAGAGATTCCTCTTAAATGCTGAACGGTTACTTGATCAAGGTAATGGTTAAACTGGCTTTTTTATCCGTAATTGATCCCAAATTTGGCGAAACAATTTTTGTTCCATATATGCAATATTATAGAAAACAACCCACTAATTTCATAGATTAGTTTTTGCACGAGGTGCTAAAAGGGAATGTTGTTTCAATAGTATTTCACATCCACCCAGGCCTTCCGCTGTTGTGCGTCTGGGTCGTTGATGACTTCTGCATTTTTATCAAAAATCATTGTAGAGCGGTGCTCAGCAGTGTAGGGTTTCCACGAGCCATCGGTAGCGCCATTGGGGTTGCTATAGCGGGCAAAGTTGAGCCACGATTGTTGCATTTGTTTGGTCAGTAACTTTACAGTGCGTGGTGTGGCAATCAGCCGCATCAATTTACCGGTGCGGCCTTGTTGAGTATTGCCAAACACAAAGGGCAATTCTAAACCATGAAAAGTGCGCATACCGGTAATGTTGAGCATCATAGAACTCCATTGAAAACGGTACATATACACCGGAGAGTGCATACTCTGGCATTCGGCCATGCGGATAGCCGGTATGCGAAAAACGGCATCGGTAAGCAGATCAAGCACCCCGCGTTTGCGCGGAAAGTGCTTATAGGCAGCCACAATTTTTTTCTTCTGTTCGGGCTTTACCACATGCAAAAAATCGCGCTCCAAATCTTTGCTGTTGTTGGGCATCATGCGCAGGTCTTTGCGGGCAAACATGGTGGCTTCATCCATGTTGGTGCCAATCATCAGCGGTATGTTGCCGCTTTGTTTGGGGCTAAGGCACTGAAAAATATCGTTGGGTAAAAACGAGCCATCTATGGTTGGTGCAAATACCCGATGGGTAGTTTCAAACACCATATATTTAAGTAAGGCATCTTCTGCTTTTTTGAGCGTGTCGGCAGATATGTTTTTTAGTTTTTGTACCTCCGTTTCTTTTAGTCCAAGCAAGCTAAAGAATTTTTGCGTGAGGAGCTTAGCAGTTTCGGGCTGCCAAAGCATACTGGCGGGGCCACTTTGCGCAATGGCTTTGTGAAACAATCCTTTGGCCGATGGGCAGGCCAGCAGTGTTTCTACACTGGTGCCACCGGCCGATTCTCCAAAAATAGTTACCTGGTTAGGGTCGCCACCAAAAGCGGCAATATTTTCTTTAACCCATTGTAGTGCGGCTATTTGATCGCGTATGCCGAGGTTATTGTCAAAGCCACGATGCAGAGTATCGCTTTCATCAAAATACAAAAAGCCCAAAACTCCCAAGCGGTAGTTGATGGTTACTACTACCACATCGCCCTGCTTGGCTAAGTTGGCGCCATTGTATAAATCAGATGAGCCGGAGCCCACCACAAAACCACCCCCGTGTATCCACACCATTACCGGGCGTTTTTGATTATCTGCTGCCGGTGACCACACGTTAAGGTACAGGCAGTCTTCGCTTTTGGTCTGGTTTTCGGTAAATCGGCTTTTTTGTTGTAAAGAAGCTGAGCCGTATTCCGTAGCTTGTTTTACCCCATCCCAGCTATCGGGTTTTTGTGGTGCTGTGTAGCGCCATTCGCCTACGGGTGGTTTGGCAAATGCAATGCCTTTCCAGCAGTAGGTACCATGTTCTGTGGTGCCTTGCAGCCGACCGTAGGTTGTTTCTACAACCACACCGGTGGGCTTGGCAGTGTTGGTCTTATCAGTTTTGGCGTGTGCAAATTGTACGGAAATAAATAACGCAGCAAAAAGTAGCTTTTTAAACATAGGGCAACCGAAAAAAATAGGATGGAAAACATAGCTGACGCATTGAAGTGCAGTATATTTTAAGAAGGAGAAACTTTTTCTATCATGCCATCTCTATCGGTTCTATAGGGTAATGCAAATTTGCTATCCTTGCACCTGCAATTTTTTATGAGCAAGCAAGAAAATATCCATCCATACCGGCATTTGTTGCCCCGCGAAAGCAAGGAGCAATTGCTGGGTCAGCGCGGAAAGGTGCTGTGGTTTACCGGGCTGTCAGGGTCGGGCAAAAGCACCATTGCTAAAGGGGTAGAAGAAGAATTGCACAACAAGGGTTTTTATGTAGTAGTGTTAGATGGCGATAATGTGCGTACAGGCATCAATAACAACCTCGGTTTTAGTGAAGAAGACCGTACCGAAAACATCCGTAGAATTGCCGAAGTAGCTAAATTGTTTTGTACAAACGGAGTTGTTACCATTTGCTGTTTTGTATCGCCCACTACAGCTATTCGGGCTATGGCGCGGCAGATAATTGGCGAAACCGATTTTGTAGAGGTGTTTATAGATACCCCCGTTGATGAATGTGAAAAGCGCGATGTGAAAGGGTTATACGCCAAAGCCCGCAGAGGAGAGATAAAAGATTTTACCGGTATTAATGCTCCTTTTGAACCGCCACTAAATGCGGATTTAGTAATTGCCACACAGGGCAAAGCAATAGCCGATAGTGTGCAACAAGTGATGCAATACGTAGTACCAATTGTCAACAATCAATAATTAATTATCTTACTATGAGCTATACCCTTAATCACCTTAAAACACTTGAAGCCGAAAGCATTTTTGTGCTTCGAGAAGTAGCTGCTCAGTTTCAAAATCCGGCTATTTTGTTTAGCGGAGGCAAGGATTCTATATTAGTTACCTACTTAGCCAAAAAGGCATTTTACCCCGCTGCTATTCCGTTTCCGTTGGTACATATAGACACCGGCCACAACTTTCAGGAAACCATAGACTACCGCGATGCATTGGTTAAAAAGCTGGGGGCCAAACTTATTGTTGGTTCTGTGCAAGAGAGCATAGACAAAGGCCGTGTGGCAGAAGAGAAGGGCTATAATGCCTCGCGCATTCGCTTACAAACCACTACCCTGTTAGATACCATAGAGCTACATAAATTTGATGCCTGTATAGGTGGTGCGCGCAGAGACGAAGAGAAAGCCAGAGCTAAAGAGCGTTTCTTTTCGCACCGCGATGAGTTTGGGCAATGGGATCCTAAAAACCAACGGCCCGAACTTTGGAATTTGTTTAACGGCAAAATGCAGATGGGAGAGAACTTTAGAGTGTTTCCCATCTCTAACTGGACAGAGTTAGACGTATGGCAATATTTGGCTATGGAAGGGATAGAAATGCCATCGCTTTATTTTTCGCATAAGCGCAAAGTATTTAACCGCGATGGTGTTTGGCTGGCCGATTCTCCACATATACCTATGAAACCAAACGAGGTAGCCGAGGAACAAATTGTTCGTTTCCGCACAATAGGAGATATTACTTCTACCGGAGCTACATTTTCAACAGCTGCCACGCTAGATGATATTATACAAGAAGTAGCCGCCAGCCGCACTACCGAGCGTGGAGGCCGTGCAGATGATAAGCGCAGCGAAACCAGTATGGAAGACCGAAAAAAAGAAGGATACTTTTAAAAACAAGAGTTGCCGGTTGTGAGTTGTAGGTTGCCCGAAATGCAATAACCTTAAACTCACAACTCACAACTCACAACTCACAACTAAAATGAAAAAATTCAATTCAGACAGTTACCTCAATATGGAACTTCTCCGCTTTACTACTGCCGGTAGTGTGGACGATGGTAAGTCAACTTTGATTGGCCGCTTGTTGTATGATAGCAAATCAATTTTTGAAGATCAGTTAGAAAACATAGAAGCCACCAGCAAACGCAGGGGCGAAACCACCGTGAATTTGGCACTGTTGACGGACGGATTACGTGCAGAGCGCGAACAGGGCATAACCATTGATGTGGCCTACCGCTATTTTTCTACGCCCAAGCGCAAATTTATTATTGCCGATACCCCCGGACACATACAATATACCCGCAATATGGTAACAGGTGCCAGCACCGCCAATTTGGCTATTATATTGGTAGATGCCCGGCAAGGAATTGTGGAGCAAACCCGCAGGCACTCCATCATTGCATCACTATTGGGCATACCGCACATTGCGCTTTGCATCAACAAAATGGATTTAGTAGAATACAAAGAAGAAGTGTTTAACAACATTGTAAGTGAGTACCGTGAGTTTGCTACCCGTTTAAAGTCAAAGGATATTCACTTTATTCCTATATCCGCTTTGAATGGCGATAACGTAGTAAACCGCTCCACCAATATGCCGTGGTATGAAGGTGTAACGCTTTTATACTTGTTAGAAAATATTCATATAGCTAGCGACATTAACCATATAGACACCCGCTTTCCGGTGCAATATGTTGTGCGTCCATACAGCGATGAGTTTCACGATTACAGAGGATATGCGGGGCGTATTGCCAGCGGAGTTATTCGCAAGGGCGATAAAATAACGGTATTGCCTTCCGGATTTTCTTCCAAAGTAAAATCAGTAGAGTTAGATGGTAAAGAATTAGACGAGGCGTTTGCCCCATTGTCTGTTACCATTCAGTTAGAAGATGATATTGACATTTCGCGCGGAGATATGATTGTGCGCGAAGGCAATGTGCCCAAACAAAGCCAAGATATAGAAGCCATGGTTTGCTGGATGGGAGAGAAGCCCCTGCAACTCAACGGCAAGTACGCTATTAAGCACACCAGCAAAGATGCGCGGGCGGTAGTGAAAGAAGTGAAATACAAATTAGATATTAATTCACTGCATCGTATTACCGAAAATCCACAAATAGGGATGAATGATGTAGGGCGTATTACTATCCGCACTACAGCACCTTTGTGTTTTGATGCGTACACAAAAAATCGCGAAACCGGTAGTTTTATATTGATTGACGAAGGCACCAATGTAACGCTTGGCGCCTGTATGATAATTGATTAAAGCGCTAACGGTATTGCTCTATTACCTGTAAGAATGCTTGGTCGCTCAGCAGGTCTTCGTCCATCTCAAACACAATGGTATGTTCGTTAAAATTGGCGAGCAATCCTTTCTCCATATTTAGCAATGCCTCATGCCGGTTTCCGGCACGGTTGTAAAATACGGCTTTGATGTAAAAAATATCTGAGCTGCTATCGTATTTATACTCTGCTTCGTTAAGCACCTGAAATGCTTTGCGAAAATTATCGGCATTGAAATAAGCAGTGGCTAAGTTTATCCAGTTTTGTTTGGGTTGTGGGTCTAACTGAAAAGCGCGCTCAAAAACTTCTATTGCCAACTCCGGCTCACCGGCACTCATGTAGGCATCGCCAAGCGCAGCGAGGTAATCTAAATTATCGCGGTTTAGTTTTACTGCCCGTTCAAAAGAGGCAATGGCTTTTGTCCATTTATCTTCTGAGCGGTAGGTTTCGCCAATGCGGTAAAACGCCTCATCAAAGTGTGGGTCTACACCAATTGCTTTGCGGAGATTGGCGCGCGCCTTGCTGTAATCATTTAGCCGGTCAAAACACTCCGCTATTTTCAAGTACAACTCTTTGTTTGGCTTTACCAGTTTCACGGCATCTTGATAAAACACCAAAGCGGCATTGTAATCGGTTTGTAAGAATTTTACATCACCACTACAAGTAAATGCAGGTTCGTATTGGTCGTCTATAGCCATTACATAACCAAATGCCTCTAATGCTTTATCGTACTCGCCAAGTCCACAGTATGCATGCCCTAAATTGAACCATGCCAAATAAGAATATGGACTCTGTTCAATTAGCGCTTCATGAAACTGTACGCTATCTTCATACTTTTCGGTTATCTCGGTACAAAACCAAAACCGGTTGAGCGCCTCTTCGTTATCGGGGGTGTGTTTGAGTGCCATTTTGAGCGCATCAATCACTTCATAATACTTCTCCTGATCTTCAAAAATGTCAGCCATTTCTAAATACAGCTCAGCAAAAATTTCTTTTTCATCGGCTATTGATAACGCATATTCAATTTCTTCCATAGCTTCTGCATGGCGGCCTTCCCACAGCAGCACATCGGCACGTATCAAAAATACATTTACATCGTTGGGGTCTAATTTTTCGGCTTCGGCCAAGTAATAAAGGGCTTCATCAAACTTTCGCTGGTTGGCCAGTATCTCTGCTTTTTTGGTATGCAGGTAAGAAGAAAAAGAATGTTGCTCCAGTGCCTGATCAACTACGCGCAGCGCTTTGTGGTATTCGCGGTTATCTTCATAAAAATTAATGATGTGCTCATAGTTTTCTTCTTCAAAAAAAATGGGGGCCTGTTTTCGTTCGGCATCTTCATACTGTCTCACCAGATCAATTATTTCTCCGAATGATGGCTCCTGAAATTCATTTTCTTCCATGCGGTAATATTAGGTGAAGAATAGATAAGCGTGTCTGTCAAGGTTGTTAAAGAACGTTGCACTACGCCTTGTTGACTAACCGAATGTATGCTTCAAATTTTTTTAAACCACATCAATTTTCAACACACCGGTGTGATTGGTGTATAAATGACTGTGCTATGGCGGTATTTTTCATGGTATGGTAAAGTCTTCAAAAAGTTGTGTTCATTTAGCCGTTAAACCAAGCATAACACCCGTGAATAATTTTTTTGCGCTTTTCGTTGAGCGCTATTTTTGCCACCGATTGTTTTTCTGCTTTTTATTCGCATTGCTGTGTATTGATTTGAATGCACAAAAGTATTTTCAGCAGCAAACTGATTATCAAATAGAAGTTTCGCTCAACGATACTACACACGAACTCAACGGCTTTCTTACGCTTGAGTACAAGAACAACTCACCCGATACACTGCACTACATTTACTTTCACTTATGGGCCAACGCGTTTAGAGGGCACAATAGCGAGTATGCCAAACAGGCCTTAGAAAATGGGGGTACGGATTTTCATTTCAGCAAACCTGCGCAGCGAGGGGGTATGGATGGATTAGATTTTAAAGCCGATGGAGAAACATGTAAGTGGTTTTGTACAGACAAAAATTTTGAAATATGTAAAGTGGTACTTAATCGGCCATTACTGAGTGGAGAAGCGCTTACACTCTCCACGCCATTTCGGGTTAAACTGCCACACACTTTTTCGCGATTAGGGCACGTGGGGCAGAGCTACCAAATTTCGCAGTGGTACCCCAAGCCGGCAGTGTATGATGCCAGCGGGTGGCATACCATGCCGTACTTAGACCAAGGTGAGTTTTATAGTGAGTTTGGTAGCTACGATGTAAAAATTACCCTGCCCCAAAACTACCGCGTAGCAGCTACCGGAGATTTGCAAAACGAGGAAGAACTGAAATGGTTAGACTCCCTCTGCATCAGCACAAAAAAGATTCAGCAGTTTGCCGAAGACTTACAGTTTCCTGCTTCATCTGCCCATAAAAAAACATTGCACTACAAGCAAAGCAAAGTACACGACTTTGCCTGGTTTGCCGATAAACGATACCATGTTTTGAAAGGCGAAGTAGAATTACCACAGAGCAAACGAAAGGTAACTACCTGGGCTATGTTTACCAACAACAAAGCCAAACTGTGGATGAAAGCCGGAGATTACATAGCCGATGCCGTAATACATTACAGCGAACTGGTGGGGGAGTATCCGTATGCACAGGTGAGTGCGGTGGAAGGCGCTTTAGAGGCAGGCGGAGGTATGGAGTATCCGAATGTAACGGTGATTGGCGATGTGAGCAGTGACTTTTCGTTAGACTTGGTGATTACGCATGAGGTGGGCCACAATTGGTTTTACGGCATACTGGGTAGCAACGAGCGCGACCATGCGTGGATGGACGAAGGGATAAACTCTTACTACGAGTATCGCTACACCGCAACTAAGTATCCGCAACGTAGAATGGTAGGTAAGTTGCCGCGTTTTATAGGTAAAATTTTTGACCTGAATCAATATAAGCACAAATACCTGATGGATGTGGGCTACCAATTGGCTGCCCGCGAAAATTATGACCAGCCATGCGAGCTTCAGGCACCAAAATATACCGACTACAATTACGGAGTAATGGTGTATGGCAAAACCATGCTGGCGTTGTATCATCTGGAAAACTACCTCGGTACAGTCCTATTTGATAGTATCATGAAAAAATATTTTGATGTCTGGAAATTCAAGCACCCACAGCCGGCAAATGTTCGGCAGGTTTTTGACACCATGAGCGGCAAAAACCTGAGTTGGTTTTTTGATGATTTGATTGGCACAACTAAAAAATTAGACTATGCTGTAACTAAAGGAAAGCCAAACGGGACCGGCACCCACCTGTTTACCTTGGTGAATAAAGGGACAATTGCAGCACCGTTGATTGTGACCTTGTTAGATAAAGACACCGTAGTGAATAGGTTTGTTTTGGATGGATTTACCGGTAAACGAGAATTGGAAACCACCACACTTGGGACAGACCGCTTGCAAATAGATCCGCAATTAGTAATGCCGGAGATTAACCGAAAGAACAATACTTTTTTCTTCAGCAAAGCACTACCACGACTGGAAAAAATCAGGTTTCAGTTTTTGGGTAGCTTAGAAAATCAAAACCGTACGCAGGTGTTTTTTGCCCCATATTTTGGCGTAAACAACTACGATAAAGTGCAGGTGGGTGCAGCGTTTTACAATTCATTTCTGCCCACACAAAAATTCAATTACCTGTTTGTACCGGCATTGGGCACCGGTTCGCTCAAGTTTATTGGTATGTCTAAGATGGCGTACAACTTTTTTCCCGATACCAGAGTGCAACAGTTTACAGTTGGTATATCAGGCCGTAGGTTTTCGTACTTACTTACTCCGGCTAATTTGATGTTTCATAAACTAGAACCGTTTGTACACATTGTTTTAAAAAAGAAAAACCCGCGAAGCCCTTACGAGCAATCCATACATTTGCGCAGCGTAAACATTTGGTTAGAAAAATTAGCTACCGATAAAAAAGTGGAAACACAAAATTATTATGTAAACGAGTTGAAGTACACCCTTGCACGAAAAGCAGCATTGAATCCGTTTGAGATAAACTTGAGTGCGCAACAAGGCAATCAGTTTTTGGGCCTGTTTGCCGAGGGGAAATTTTTGGTAAGTTACAAGAAGAAGAATCAGGGTTTAAAAATAAGAGTGTTCTCCGGGGGCTTTCCGTATTATGCAAAGCCGCCATCTGACATAGCCGCTCCACTTCCCCGTGTGTATTTAAGCACCGTTAGCAACCCCACCTTTGCATACTGGCTGCAAAAAGACTATCTGTTTGACGAAAACTTTATAGACCGCAACGGCACCAACCCTAACCTAGCAAGGCAAGTAGCACTTACCGGTGGTGCGTTTCGTTCGCTCACTACTTTTGGCGGCACCTCATCCAGCATTACGGCCATCAACCTATCTACTACCATTCATAGGTTTGTCCCCATACAACCTTTTGTAAACGGAGCAGTTGTTACTAATCAATCTGAAAGTGCAGAATTTGCTGCAGAATTAGGGGCAAGTTTGGTGCTTATTCCCGGTATGGCCGAAATACATCTGCCGCTTGTTACTAGTAACAACATCAAGCAAAATCAAGAAGTGTTGGGCATTAACAAATGGTATCAGCGCTTTACATTTACACTCAAGTGGCAAATACAAAAACCGTTAGATATGTTGCGTAGGTTTATATAGCTGTGTTTTTACATTCTCAATGCCTCATTTCTCTAAATATCCGTTAAACCATTTTTCAATCACAAAGCATCCATTATTTTTGATTTACAAAACAAAAGCTATGATTCGTCTTTTCTTCTCTGCATTGTTATCGCTAACTTTTGGTTTAGCAATTGCCCAAAACACATCAGCCACAGAAACTCGCGGGGCTACTGCTGCCCCCAACAATCCAAACGCACCAAAAATTGTTTTTAGAGAAGAAAACTTCAATTTTGGTGATATACCCGAAGGCCCTGCTGTTACTCACGAGTTTAAGTTTACCAATACCGGTCGTGAGCCGCTGGTGCTTAGTAATGTAAAAGCCAGTTGCGGATGCACTACTCCCAACTGGACCAAAGAACCGGTGCTGCCCGGCAAAGAGGGAGTGATTACAGTAACCTACAATACACAAGGCCGCCCGGGTGGTTTCAACAAAACAGTAACCATTACCAGTAATGCCGATGAGCCGAACAAAATAATTACTATTAAAGGCGAAGTACAAAAAGAAGAACCCGCCAAAAGCGTACCCATGGAGCAACCCAGTATGTTGGCTCCGCGCAATTAATTAATAATTGTATCTTTTTTTTAAAAAAAACTCCGCCCCCCTACAGAGCGGAGTTTTTTATTTCCTTCGCGCGGCATTCAAACAAATAGTGTATGCCTCAAGTATCTCAAAAAGGGTTGGCCATGCCGGCCTCTCCTATCCGCAAGTTAGTGCCTTATGCCGATGCCGCTAAAAAGCGGGGCGTAAAAGTATATCACCTCAATATTGGTCAGCCCGATTTAGAAACCCCGCCACAATTTTGGCAAACACTCCGGGGTTTGGATATGAAAGTGCTGGAGTATTGCCCCAGCAACGGTTTAGAAACTTATCGCAAAAAATTTTCAGAATACTATAACCGCATTGGCATTGCCGTAGAGCCACAGCATTTTATGATTACCGAGGGTGCCAGCGAAGCACTTTCGTTTGCTATGCTTAGTTGTTTAGACGAAGGCGATGAAATCATTATCC
Source organism: Chitinophagales bacterium (assembly GCA_016787045.1). Lineage (GTDB taxonomy): Bacteria > Bacteroidota > Bacteroidia > Chitinophagales > LD1 > Bog-950. Next base: position 22,010 of record JAEUVA010000025.1, on the reverse strand, counting down.
CCGAACCAATGTATGCCAACTACATTGGTTTTGCTACGGTCGGAAAAATTGTAGTGAAACCCATTTCTACCTCCATTGAATCCGGTTTTGCGCTGCCTTCTATCGCTGAGTTTAAAAAAGCCATTACCCCGCGTACCAAAGCCATTTTAATTTGTAATCCAAACAACCCAACGGGCTATCTGTACAGCAAAGCAGAGTTAGAAACGCTGCGTGAAATTTGCCTCAATCACGATTTGTTTTTGTTTGCCGATGAAGTGTATCGCGAGTTTTTGTATGGCGGTAAAAAGTTTCATAGCGCGCTCAACCTGCCCGATATGCAAAACCACGTAGTGGTTTTAGATTCTATATCTAAAAGATTTTCTGCCTGCGGTGCGCGTATTGGTGCATTGGTTACCCGTAATCAACAAATACTTGCTTCGGCACTCAAGTTTGGGCAGGCGCGCCTATCGCCCAACACACTGGGGCAGGTAGCAGCCGAAAACCTGTTTGATTTAGGCGAAGATTACTATACAGAAGTAGTGAAAGAGTACCAGCAGCGCAGAGATGCTATGATAGCTGCTCTCAACAACATACCCGGAGTAGTTTGCCCAAACCCGGGCGGTGCCTTTTACGCTGTGGCGCAACTGCCCGTGGCCGATACCGATGAATTTTGCCAATGGATGCTGGAGAAGTTTAGCCATAACGGTGCTACTGTAATGATGGCTCCGGCTTCGGGTTTTTACTCCACTACGGGTAGCGGTAAAAGCGAAGTGCGCTTGGCTTATGTACTTAACATAGCTGATTTAACGGCTGCTATGGCCTGTCTCCAAGCCGGGCTACAGGAGTACAGTGCTACAAAGCAGTAAAGTATTTATCCACCAAAGGTGTTTCGCAGTTCTCAAATATTAATGTTTGCTTAACATTGCGTTGATAGCTTCGCTGCACAAATTATTGCAATGAATCTCAACAAGATATTTACCTTTTTGGTGCCTAAAGACAAGGTTTTTTATGAACTCTTTGAAAAGGCCTCTGCCAACCTGCTGGAGGTTTCTAAAGTATTTGTAGAAATGCTGGAGCCACAAAACCACGATGCCCGCGAGCAATACATGAAAAAACTGCGCAACTTAGAGCATGTTGGCGATGAAATTACCCACGAAATCTTTACACAACTCAGCACCAACTTCATTACCCCGTTTGACCGCGAAGACATTCATTACCTGGCCACGGCACTGGATGATATTGTAGATTTTATATATGGGTCATCTACCCGTATGCACCTGTACAAAGTTGGCGAAGCCACACCTGCCATGAAAAAATTGGCGGAAATATTAGTGAAACAATCCACCGAGATTGATACGGCCATTAAACTCATGAAGGGCATGGAAAACGTGGTTCGTATTCGCGAGGCGCTGGTACGTATTAACAGCTTAGAAAACAATGCCGATGATGTGTTTGACGAGGCCGTAGCCGCCCTTTTTGTGGTGCAAAAAGACGCCATGGAAATTATCAAGCAAAAAGAGATACTGGCCAACATGGAAACCGCTACCGACAAATGCGAAGATGTGGCTAACGTTATAGAATCAATTATCATAAAGGTGTCCTGATAAGCCCCAAAACCCAACAGCATGGAAGTACTCATACTCATTATTATTCTCGCCTTTGTTTTTGATTTTATCAACGGTTTTCACGATTCAGCTAACTCTATTGCCACTATCGTATCTACCCGTGTACTCACTCCATTTCAAGCGGTGGTATGGGCGGCCTTTTTCAACTTTATTGCCTACTGGATTTCTGAGTTTAAAGTAGCTGATACAGTAGCTAAAACCGTAAAACCCGATGCCATTACGCTCTATGTAATTCTTGCCGGTTTGATAGCAGCCATTATCTGGAACCTACTCACTTGGTACTGGGGAATCCCCTCCAGTTCATCGCACACGCTCATTGGTGGTTTTGCCGGAGCGGCAATAGCGCACTACGGGTTTAACGTAGTCAATTTTGAAAAAGTAAGCAAAACGCTCATCTTCATTTTTGCGGCTCCGTTGCTCGGTGCATTTATCTCTTACACCATATCTATTATCATGTTGTGGGTGTTCAAAAACGGTAACCCATTTAAGTTAGATGGATGGTTTAAACGCTTGCAATTGGTTTCATCTGCGGCTTTTAGTATTGGCCACGGTGGTAACGATGCACAAAAAGTAATGGGTATCATATCGGCTGCACTGTTAGTATATATACACCAAAACGGATTAGAAGGAAACAACATACCCGAGTGGATGAACGTGATAGAAAAAGTAGGTAAAGACGGTAAAATGACCATTGCACACATTCCGCATTGGGTGGTGATCGGGTGTTATACCGCCATTGCTATGGGTACTATGATGGGTGGCTGGCGAATAGTAAAAACTATGGGCACCAAGATTACCAAAATGACACCGTTTGAAGGCGTAGCCGCTGAGAGTGCCGGTGCCATGACCTTGTTTATGACCGAAAAACTTGGTATCCCGGTTTCTACTACACACACCATCACCGGCTCAATTATTGGTGTGGGCTTAACCAAACGCATATCGGCAGTTAAGTGGGGCGTTACCATCAGTTTGCTTTGGGCCTGGATACTCACTATTCCTATTTCGGGGTTAATGGGTGCAGCTTTTTACGAGTTGTTTCACCTGCTTGGTTTAGAGTAAATTGCAAAGCATAGTTTTGCTTTATACCTATGATGAAGAACCCCAAACCTACGTTACTCACTTTTTACATTGCGCTATCTATTGCCACCACTGTGGCATTAATCGTATTTGTATTAGATAGAAATATTAAAAATTCAGCTATTGTGTTTTTGGCTACCGGTCCGGTGGCCTATTTTTTTATTTACAACGCGCTGCAAACTTTTATCTACCGAAAAATTAAACTCATCTACAAATCCATCCACAACCTCAAACTGGGTAAGGATAACGCCTTTGGCGAGCATTTGAGCGATGATCCGGTAAATGATGTAGAGCAAGAAGTAGAGGACTGGGCGCGTACCAAGCGCAAAGAAATTGACGACCTCAAGCGAATGGAGCAGTTTCGCAAAGAGTTTTTGGCAAATGTATCGCATGAGTTAAAAACTCCATTATTCTCCTTACAAGGATACATACACACCTTAATTGATGGCGCAGATGAAGAACCCGAAATTCGCAAAAAGTTTTTAGAAAAAAGTGCCGATAACATAGAGCGGCTCTGCAATCTGGTTGATGATTTGAGCGAAATATCTCATTTAGAAAGAGGCGAAGTATCGGTTGCCAAAGAAACCTTCGACATAAACAAGTTAGTGAAAGAAGTTTTTGATTCGCTGGAGCCACAAGCTACAGAAAAGCAAATCAGCTTTAGCATTAAAAAAGGTTGCGACCATTCGTTTTTAGTATTAGCCGACCGCGAGCGTATTCGTCAGGTGCTTACTAATTTGTTAGTCAACTCTATCAAGTATGGCCGCACCCATGGCGAAACCACAGTTGGATTTTATGATATGGATGAGAACATTCTTACTGAAGTATCCGATAATGGTATTGGTATAGACGAAGAGCACCTACCCCGTTTGTTTGAGCGTTTTTATCGTGTAGATAAACACCGCTCGCGCGATGCCGGAGGCACCGGATTGGGGTTGGCTATTGTGAAGCACCTCATTGAATCGCAAGGAGGGGTGATTAATGTGCGTAGCACAACGGGCATTGGTTCCACATTTGGTTTTACGCTCCGCAAGTCAAAAGAAAAATAGCTAATACGTTTTATCTACGTTGTTTCTGATTTTGAACAACTGATATAGTTGCTGATTAACGGTAGAGTTATTTATCTCTAAAACTTTTTTGTACGCATTATCAGCATACTTTACCAATCCGTCTTTTTCGAACGAGAGTGCTTTCATCAGCCATTTGTTTTCTGCCGATTTTTCTTTGGCTGCCGCACGGTCGGCATCTTGTATAATGTTTTTTAGTGTTTCGTTTCCGGCAATTTTAAAACTGTGGCGGGTATAGTTGGGGTCGCCATCGGGGTAGGCCACCCAACTAAAGTAGGCATCGGAGGTAGTGCCAAAGTCCTTAAAATCTACATGCATAAAAGTATCGGTTTCGGTGCTTTTGCCTAACTGTACTAAATTATTGGGGTCTTCGCCACCATAAATCACAAACTCATATTTGTTGACACCCGGCAAACTGTTCCAGATAAAAGTAATGGAGTTAGTATCGTACACCGATCCATACACCGGCCACACCATTAGCGGGAATACATTGCCGGCACGGGTTACTCCCCCTTTTTGGCGCATGTAGCTTTCGCTCATAGCGCGGATGTCTTCTTTCTTGTTGGTGAATTGGGTGCCCAAGAAACCGGCTACACTTTCAATTAGGTTTTTGCCTTTTTGTTCGTTGAATGCCTCTTTGATTTTAGCAGGGCTGTAATCGGACGGTTTTTTTAGTACGCAAAACTGCGATGCTTCATCGCGGAGAATCACCTCTGCGTTTTCGTATAGTTTGAGTGTGGCAGTAGCCGGAAGTGGCTCGTTTACTTTTACTAACAGCCGCGCTGTTTTGCCGGGTTCTGCAATCTCTACTTTGCCGGTAAAGAAGTAGATCACTACTTCGCCTTTCATTTGCAGCGATAACAGCGCTAAAGCAAGAAGCGTGTATAGTTTAAGTTTCATATGCTAAATTGTTTAGTGGTGTTCAAAGTATGTTTTGAAATGAATTTTTTCCTTCAGAAATTCCACAATGCCCTCATAAAAATAGAGGGCATCGCAGCTGAGTATTACGCCAATAAGTATATAGCTGGGCTCTGCCTTAATGCGTAAGTACCTAAACGCCACCAAACTCAGCAGCAAGACTATGGCAAACGAAATGAGTTGCACAATTTTTGCCCCGAGGTGAAACCACTTGTGCTTTTTTACAAACAAGTAGATAAATAAGTACATGTGTATGGCGCAGATAACAAATGCCAGCAAGTAAGTTATCCATCCGGGTACTTCATAAATGTAATCTCTGCGCAGTATCATGGATATGATGTTGGCGTGAATCTCTACCCCGTACATATCGGGTATAGAATGGCCACCATAACTTTTGTTGAAAGGGGTTAAGTGATTGTCTTCAAAAGTTATCTCATTTAAGTTACCGCCCATGTAACCCATCAGCACAATTTTATCTTTCAAAAAAGATAACTCAGCAGAACTGTATATGTCGTACACATCTAATTTGGGGTAAGCAGTGGTTTGGTAGTTGATAATTTCAGAGGATTGGTTTCTGTTCAATAAGTAGTTAAACGCGTTTGAATCGGCTATCTGTGCCAGCCGCGCTCCGAAGGAGGCATCTAATTCATCGCCTATTTTGATAAAGGGTTTAAAGTACCTAACGCTTTGGCCCTCTTTAGCCAAAAAATTTCCGAAGCCCTCATGGTTTTGCATACCAAAGTACTCGTGATTATGCTCTATAGAGCCGGCCTTGTCTTGCTCTTCGTCATTATACACAATGTTTGAAGTGAGGATGATGGGTACCGAAGTGTCATTTAGCTCTTGCTTGAGGTAAGCATCTAACACACTATCTTTTTTTTCAATAAATGTGGCGTCAAGCCCTATGGCTTTGGGGTGGTTAGCTTTGATAATTTCTAACTGTTGTGCCAAGCCATCGCGCTTGAGGTTACCAATGTTTACCAATACTATGTTGGTGTCTAAGCTGGTTTGCTTTTGCTGGTATTGCGAGTAATATAAATCGGTAAACTGAAAATCGGAGAGCGCCTGATACAAAGGGTCTAAGTACTTGGTGTTGACAAATACCAGTTTCAACAACAGAAAAATGGCAAACGTGAGAATAGTGGAAAGCACTACATCTTTATGTATCAGCCGGTTGTTGTTGTGCGAATCAGAAGACATGGTGGGTCAATTACTTTTTGTAAAAGATAAACTCTCCGCCTTCATCGCCAGTATTTTTAATGTGCGAAAACTTGGGGGCCTGGCTGCTGTTGTTCACTATCGGAATCTTTATGGCATCAAAAAGTTGTTCGGCATCTAAAAACTTTTGAGTGTTTTCGCGAAGCGATTTAAGAAAGTAATAAGCAAACACCGAGTGTCCATCGCGGCCTCCATCCATTACCGGCTCTATGCCACCGCTGGTGAGCGCCTGCCGCGATACGAGTGTATGTACACGGTTGTAATACTTATCGTTAAAAGCTACTTCGTTTTTGGCTTCGCTGCTGCGAAAAATATCGCCACTGAAACAAGCATCAGACACTAACAAAGTGTGTTTGCTTTTAATGGAAGCTAAGAAGGTTTGCAGGTCTGGGTTGGAAATAAAATTTGATGTGGACATGGTAGTGGCATCTACAGGCACCCAAAAACCACGGTTGAGTGATTCCTTAAAATCGCCATGGCCGGAGTAGTAGATGAGCAGGTTGTCTTTTTCAGTGAGGTTGCCCACGAGCCATTCCATTTCGCTGATGATGGATTGGCGGGTAGCAGCTTTATCGTACAGCGTGCGGACTACAGAAAAGTTGTAATTTTTCTTCAATATATCTTCTACCGCTTTGGCATCGCGCACCGCGTTGTTGAGTTTATTCCAAGTGCCTTCGTAGTTATCAATACCAATCACCAGCGCTACAAAGCGGCTGCTTTCAATGCTAGCAGAAGGAATATCGTTTTTAGAAATGGTCATGCTGCCCTTCATACCATCAGTGCTTTTTTCGGCCATGGCTAGCAGGTCTTGTTGTGTGCCTATGTTTTGGTTGAGCACCAGTTCCATTTGCATATCGGCAGCATTGCTATACGCCACTCCCGACACATCTACACCTATGGTTACTTTATCGGCTGCTATGTTTTTATCGGCCAAAAACTGAACGGTAGAAGTAGCAGTTGCTCCCGGAGCTATGCGCGCAATGGTTTCTTTGGTTTTATCAATAGCCGAAACACCAGCCGGAAATTTGTAAGTAACCACTACATTTTCTGCGGCTATGCGGGTTACGTTTTCTAAAGTAACCATTAGTGTGATTGGTTCGCCTTTGCCCGATTTGCCGGAAGGGGAGTAGAAGCGGTATTTAGAAACTGTTAGCCCTGCATTGCTACTGGAGCCCACTTGCAGTGCAATAGTTTTGCCGGTCATTTTAATGCCGGCACAAGTTACATCTACCGTAAGTGATGCGCTGCCTTGCTTTACCGCAGCCGAAACGGTAAGGGGTACAGTAAATGTTTTAGTGGCGTTGGCCAGTATATGGCCCATGAATACTTCTTGCGGGATGTCTAACCCATCAATGGTGGGGCTTTGGTTGAGTTTGAGGATGACATCATACAACACATTGGGGTCGTTGTTTTTTACAGAGAGGTTGAGCGATACTTTTTCGGAGGCATCTATCAAACCATTTTGGTTTTCGTCATTGACCATTACACTGCTTATTTCTACGCTGTGTGAGCAGGCCTCGGGTTCTTGGCAAAAGTTGAATGCGTAGTCGCTCACATTCCAGCGTTTGAGTGATAAATCAGCACCGGTGGTGATGAGCACTTTGCCGTTTAAACTCAAACCGCCATCTACCGCTGCGCCATCGTGTGCGTTAAATTCTTTAACTACCCGCTTGGCATTTACATTGTATATCTGCACTTTGCCATTATCGGTACCCATAAACAGCAGCAGTGAATTATTGGCAAAGCTCACAAAGGTTTCACGCTTAAAATCTCCGGGTAAGGTTTGGTGTATGCTGCCGTCTTTGGTGTTGACTAACACCAACTCATCGGATGTGTTTTTATAGACCAAAAATTTTCCATCGGGGCTGATGTCAAAGCTTTGTTTGCTCACTTTGTTTCGCGCAGCGGGAAAAGTAGAGAGGAGTTTGAGGTCGCTGTAGTTGTAGAGAAATATTTTTTCGTTCACATGTATGCCAATGTGCTGCCCATCGTGCGAGAAGAGCACAGCAGCGGTAGAGATGTTTTTTTCGCCAAGGTCTAAATAGTTTTCACTCAATATTTTACCTGAAGCAGCATCCCAAAGTTTTACAGCACCGGCTGCATCAATAGATATAAGGTTATTGTTGAATGGATAAAAATCAAGCGCCAGTACTTCGGCAGTTTCTTTGAGAATCTTTTTTGGCTTTTGCGTAGCACCATCCCACACTACAATGGTCATGTTTCGGCTGCTGGTGGCAAAGAGGGTTTCATCGCTATTAAATTTGGCATCGGTTATCTCCTTGTCTTGTGCGCCAAAGCCCTTTACTTTTGCACCGGTGGCGGTGTTCCAGAGGTTGGCGCGGGCATCGGTACCGGCAGTGAGTGCGCGAGAGCCATCAAAGTTTACCGCCAGCGAGGTGAGGGCACCCGTGTGTGTGTTGGGTATTTTTTTTTCTTCGGTTTGTGCGGAAACATGCAGCAGACACAAGGCAAATGCACAGACTATAAGTTGTTTCACAGATATGGGTGTTTAGTTGTGTGCTAAAAATACAATACTCCGAATAGGGGCAAACATTATTTGATAAGTTTAACTTCTACTCTTCGGTTTTTTGCGCGGCCATCTAAGGTGTAGTTGCTGGCAATGGGCTCGGTACTGCCTTTGCCATTGAAGATAATGCGGCTGGTGCTTACTCCATTGTCAATCAAATACTGATATACTTTGCGGGCGCGCTCACGGCTTACCCAAAAGTTGGTTTCCCAGGCGCCTACGTTATCGGTATGGCCAATGCATTCTATTTTGATGTCTTTGTGTTCTTTTAAGAATGTTACTAATATGTTGAGTTCGGTAGAAGAGAAATCAAGGGTTTGGCTATTGAACTCAAAGTAAAGGTTTTTGAAAACGGTAGAACTGCTGCTGTTCATTTTGTCTTCGTAATATTTTTTGATGTTGGCAATAATGGCCTCGCGGTCGCTGGCGTCTATACCGGCTATTTTGAGTTGCTCCATAGCAAGGAGGTCTTTTACTTCATCGTTGTATTCATATCCTACTACAAGAGGGGTTTCGCGGGTGGTTTTGTTGTCGGTTATTTTGTTCCACTTTTTGAGGTCAGCTACAGATACATCGTAGAGTTTGGCTATTTCTTCTAAATCTGTACCGGTAGGGGCAAAGTGTATTTTGGGGCGAATGAGTGATTTGTTTTCTCCGGCAACCGGGGGTACTGTTTTGTAAGTGGGTGGATTGGTGGTAGTGGGTGGTGTGTTGTTAGTTGCGGGTGGTGTGTTGTTAGTTGTGGGTGGTGTGTAGTTAGTTGTGGGTTGCGAGTTGTTAGTTGTTTGCTGAGGGCTATTTGTTGAAGGGGCAGTGTTGTCGGCTATGGTTGTTGTGGCAGGTACAGGTGCCAGGTTGACTTTGTTGATGGAGTCTATCTCTGCATCGGTTTTGTTGGTATAGACAATTTTTTCGGTTTCAACGATAGTTTCTACGGCTACTTCTTTTTCTTCTACGGCAATTACTTTATCTAATTTTTTGGCTTCTTCGGCAGTTACTACACCCACGTTTTTTTCTACTTCTTTTTCTACTTCTTCTATTTTGGTTACTTCTACTTCTTTATCCACCTCTACCAATTTTTCTTTCTCCACTTCAAGAAGTTGTACTTCGGTTACGGTTTCGGTGCCGGTGACGGTTACAATTTTTTCTTCTATACGTTTTTCAAATTCACCGGCTGTTATTTCATAAATATCAAAATCGCCATTGGCGTTGAGCGTGGAGTAGTAATTGCTTCCGTTTGCCGAAACGTAGTAGTTGATTTCATGACTACCGCTGTTTACGGGATAGCCGAGGGTAAACGGCTCGCTCCAGGTATTGGCAGAGTCGCGTTGAGAGAAGAGAACATCGAAACCGCCCATGCCCCATTGGGTGTTGCCGTTGCCGGCAAAGTATAGCCGGTTTTCGGTAGGGTGCATGTGTGGGGAAAGTTCATCTAAATCGGTATTGATTTTTTCTCCCATGTTTTTGAGTGGCCCCCATTTGCCGTTTTTGTTTTGGCTGATGTATAAGTCGTATCCACCACGGCCACCCGGGCGGTTGCTGCTGATAACCATGGTGGAGCCATCGGCTGTAAAGGAAATTCCGTTTTCATCATACGGAGTATTTACGCCTTTCATTTTTTGTGGCTTACTCCATTTGCCATCTAAACGTTGAGAGAAGAATATATCGCGCTGGCCCTTTTTGTCTTCTTGAGCAAAGTAGAAAGTGTTACCGTCCACATTCACAAAGAGGGGTTCCTCATCGCGGTTGGTGTTAAAATCAAAGGGGCTGGGTTCTGCCCAGGTGTTATCCACTTTGTATGAAATGTAGATGTCATTATCGCGCACTTCGTCAGTAGATTGGCTGCCGGCTGCGGGTTTGCGGCTGCTGATGTACATGACTTTGCCATCTATGCTGAGTACGGGGTGGGCATCATCGTAACCGGAATTGAGGGGGGCTCCGAGGGAAGTAATTTTTAGTTGCCGGGGTTGATTGACCAACTGGTTGTTGTTGACACACATCATGACTTGCCTTCCGGCATCTAAGCCGGCATCTTTTACTTTGGTTTGGTATTGAGCGAGGTATAGTATGGCGGTATCGGTATGGTTTTGCTCTAAATAGCTTTTGCCCAAAAAATAGAGGGCATCGGTGGTAGCTCGGGTGGAGTTGGTTTTATAGAAGTTGTAGTTAGGGTCGGGGTTGGTGGTGGCTGTGCGAAACAGCCGGGTGCCGAGCGCAGGTTGGTGGAAGAGGTAGTGGTGGCTTAGGGCGTATTTGAAAGCGATGCCCGTGTTGGCGGGGTTGGCTTTAAAGGCAGCAGCATAGAGGTTTGCTGCTGTGCGGTAGTGCCGGGCGGTGAAGGCAGCATCGGCAGCTTTGAGCGATGTATTGCGTGGGGGGCTTATTGCTGCGGAGTCGGGGTGGGCATGGAGCAGGTAGCCGGTAAAGCAAAGGAGGATGAATAGTTTTTTCATAACAGTGATATGTTGAGCTTTGTGGGATACGGGTGTATGGAGGCAAAAGCTACCCTGAGAGTTGAATGCGGAGGAAACAGATGCCGAATGGGAAGGATAATATGGCTAAAAGTATTGTTTAGAAGCGAAAGGGGAGCGTTGAGAAACGAGTGAGGAGCATTGAGAAACGAAAGGGGAGCATTGAGAAACGAGTGAGGAGCATTGAGAAACGAAAGGGGAGCGTTGAGAAACGAGAGAGGAGCATTGAGAAACGAGAGAGGAGCATTGAGAAACGAAAGGGGAGCATTGAGAAACGAAAGGGGAGCGTTGGGAAACGAGGGATGAGCGTTGAGAAACGGCATTTTTGTGTTAAAAAGGGTAGAAAATGGGCAAATTAGGGGCAGCATAGCAGAAAAGTATTGGTGCGTGGTGTACGGGTTTTGTTTGGTGGTTTTTAGTGGGTTTTGGATTGTTCTTCTATCCGTTTTTTGAGGTCGTTTATCTGGCGCTGGAGGTCGTCTACAGTAATGGGTGTGGTTTTGGAGTAGGTGGCTTTGTAGCCGATGATGTTGCTTTCTTTTTCGGCTTTGAGGGCTGCGTTTTCTTTTTCCAGCGCCTCTACTTTGGCGTTTAGTTCCTGCACGGCTTTTACCAAAGGCACTACAAACTGGCTATAGGCCACAGTATAGTACCCGTTTTCGGTTTTAGGGGTGTGCAGTCCGCTGCTAAAATCATAGCCGGTTTCTTTGGCGGCTTTTTCTACTTCTTGGGCTATAAAACCGGTTTGGCGAATGGCGGTAGATGTTGTAAAGTCTTGTGCCAGGCGTTTTCTGCGAATGCTATCGGGTAGGTTTTTACTGATAAACTCTTCGTACTTGCGGGTATCAAAGTTGTAGTTGACGGGGCGGAGTTTGTTGATAAAATCGAGCCCTTTAACATCGGTGGCGCTTACGTTGGTTTTAAAGCGAGCATCGGAAGCCACGGTGTAGGCCACCGGGCCTTCTACGGTGGTTACTAATGAATTGCCCAGGCGGACTGCATCATCGCCATCATAAAAAGTACTGGCACCAATCACTGTAGTGTTTTGCGCGGTGTTAACTCCGATTAAAGCTTGAGAGCCGAGTATTGTAACTCCGCTGCCATCGGCTAAGGTTAGGGCACCATAACCCAAAATAGTGTTGTGGTTACCATAAAAAGATTGTGAGGCGGCACCGGTACCCACTACGGTATTAAATCCACCCCCTTGGTTAAATGCCAGACATTCTTTGCCAATAGCCACATTACTATTGCCAAACACATCACCAGCTAATGCTCTGTAGCCAAGTGCGGTGTTGTTATCACCAAAACCGTGGCTTGATAGGGCTTCTTCACCTATGGCTACGTTGCTACTGCCCCCGGTATTGTTGGCCAGAGCGTAGGCACCAAAGCCCGCGTTACCTGTACCATAGGTATTTTCTGCCAAAGCCCGGTGGCCAACGGCAGTTAAAAAATTAGTTTGAGCATTTTTTAGTGCTTCGGCACCCACGGCAACATTGTGGCCGGCATCTAATGAAGTTAGTTGTAATGCATGGTGGCCTATAGCTACATTGTTAGTACCGGTTTGAGCATCGTTTAGTGCCTGCACACCTATGGCTACATTGTTGGCACCAGAAGTGTTGTTATTTAGGGCAGTTGCTCCAATAGCTACGTTTTCTGAGCCATCGGTGTTTAGGTTTAGTGCATTAGATCCTATGGCGGTGTTGTTGTTTCCGGAAGTATTTTCGCGCAGTGCATCTGTGCCAATAGCAGTATTATCAGAGGACTGTACATTACGAAGCGCGCTAGACCCTATAGCTACATTTCTATATCCCTCAGTTGCAGCAGCCATTGAGTAAGCACCAAGTGCAGTATTGTAGCTACCATTGCTTAGGTTGTACGCGGCATTTGACCCCACCGCTGTATTGCTGTAATCACTAGAGCCATCTACAAAATTATAGAGTGCACCATAGCCAATGGCGGTGTGGTCTTCGGAGTTATCGTTTAGGTCAACTAGGTGCATGGCATAGTCGCCCACAATGGTGGTGCGTGTAAAGTTTTCGGAGGCGGGAGTTCCTTTGCCAATAAATATGCTGCTGCCGGATGTGTTTGCAAACTCCAGCGCGCCATCGGTGGTTAGTTTCATTCCGAAGCCATTGGTGCCGGCTTTGAAAACTAAGGGTTGTTCATCGGTGGTGCCTATAAAGTTAATCGTAGAGTCGGTGCCTGCATTGCCAGTAAGGTTCCAGCCGGAGCCGCCACCGCCACCACCACCGGCAGTTTGCCATGTGGCGTTACCGTTAGCATCGCTGGTAAGCACTTTGTTGGCACCTTGGCTACCATCTACTAAACGGAAACCGGTGCCAGCTCCGGCAGTGCTTACCACATGCAAGGCGGTAGAAGGAGCAGTGGTGCCTATGCCGACTTTGGTGGAGGCGGGTGCTCCGTTTACTCCGTTGATGGCACCAAGCACCATGCTGTTGGATGCTCCCACTTCTGCTCTTGCTCCAATAGCTGTGGCATTAGTTAAGTTGGCTGAAGTAGTTGTGGTACTATATCCAAGTGCGGTATTATAGCTGCCGGTGGTATTTTGATAAAGTGCGCCATCGCCCAAGGCGGTGTTGTATTCGCCTATAGTGTTGTCGTATGCAGACCCAAAACCAATAGCAACGTTTTGCTTGCCGGTGGTGTTGTGGCGGAGGGCTTGATTACCTACGCCTAAGTTTCGGTAGCCGGAAGTGGTGAGGGTGAGGGCTTCGTCACCTATTGCGATACTTGGTCCATCGTAACCTACATAAGCAGATAGAGCATATTTACCAATGGCTATGGCCTGACCGTAGCTATCAAATGGGGAGTAACCGTTGGCCAAGGCGTTGAAGCCAATGGCTATTGCATCGTAGGCCATTTGTTGCACTAGTCCACCATCGTAGCGAATTTTTAAACGGAACTGGTTGTTGACTTTGAAGTGTAATTCGGCCATATCGGTAGTACCTATAAAATTGGTGCCTGGTGTTGTACCAGCGTTGCCGGTGAGTGACCATCCTCCACCACCACCCCCACCACCAGGTGCCCAGTACCCCACACCATTTGCATCGCTGGTAAGCACATAACCTGCTGTTTGATTGCCGTCTTCAATGCGAATACCACCTACTATATGCAGACGTTCACTCGGTTGGGTGGTACCGATGCCTACATTGGTAGAAGCATTTGCTCCATTTACTCCGTCAATAGAGCCAAGCACCATCATGTTGCTACCTTCTACATGCGCATTAGCTCCAATGGCAGTAGAGTTGATGGCTCCATTTTGTACGGTCACTCCACTGCCAACACCTGTGTTTAATGTGCCAGTAAAAATATTGTTGAGCGCCCTGGTGCCTATGGCAGTATTGCTGTTCCCATCGGTTAAACTTCCGAGGGTGCCAAGTCCTATGGAAGTATTACCAAAGGCGATTGTGGCACTTGCCAGGGAGTATGCTCCTACTGCTGTGTTCGCATCGGCACTGTTGGCACCGACAGTAGCCAAACTGCTCTGACCTATAGCAATGTTTGAGCCGTAGCCGTAGTCGTCTGTAATGTCGTAGTAGAGCATTGCATCTACACCAATAGCGATGTTGGCATTGTGGCTACCACCGCCAGAGAAGGTGCGCAGTGCATTGTTACCAATACCAATTTGATTGTTTCCAAAACGGTTGCGCAAAAGCGCAGCGTGCCCAACGCCTACACTGTTGATGCCGCCAGCTAATCCTGCACTATCGCCCACATAAGTATTTAGGGCTGTGTTTTTGAGTTCAAGGCCACCATCTTGGCGGAGTTTCATGTGCAAGGTGTTGTTGGTTTTAAACACAATAGGTTTCGCATCGGTAGTTCCTATAAAGTTTGTGGCGGAATCGGTGCCTGAGTTGCCGCCAAGTTCCCATGCGGGGTTACCACCGCCTCCTCCAAGTGTGGCAGGCGCCCAGTTGGTGCCGTTGTATTGCAGTACCTGATTGGTGGTGGGTGTAGTGGCTACTACATTAACACCACGTATTTTTTCAACGGTATTGCTGCTAATGTCACCTGTTACATCGCCCGCTAAAGTGCCACCGCCTCCACCACCCGGTGCATTGCCTAAGCCGCTGGTCATTTGAAAGTTGGTGCCATCGTACACGAGGGTTACTACCTGCCCGTTTTTAATATCGTTGGCGGCAAGGTCTGCGCCCTGGTGTTTTTTAATGGTTTTTGCGCCCAGCGAGTTTACATTGATTGTAGCTACACCGGTATTGGCAAAGTTGGCTTTGAAGGTAAAGGAGATGCCATTGCTGTAGCTGAATACGCCCGGAAAGGCCAGTGTGTAGGCGTTTGCAGAGCCGCCTGATACCAGTTCAACCTGAGCAAAAAGGTTTACGCTTACAAGCGTTAGCAAAATGATGAGTAGCTTTTTCATGCTTTTCTGATTTTTGAATACAATGGCACGCAGATGACGCTGATTGGGCGGATTAAAGCGGATTGAATCTGTTGCATCTGCGTTATGCTTGTGTTGGTTTATTTTTTTATTTCAATAATACTTTATGCCTCACCCCCAACCCCTCTCCTAAAGGAGAGGGGAGCAACAGCCGCCCTCTCTGTTGGAGTTTTCTTTAATTACTTCAACAATACTTTACCTAAACTGCCTGATGCCGGAGCAGTTAACCAAACTCCGATACTTGTGCCTGCACCCGGTACGCCTACTGCGCCTGCTGCACCAGCAACTGTGCTGGTAATGCAGTGCTGACCTCTTAAAATTGTTCCATTTGCGGTTACATCTACTACACCCGCAACCGCAATTCTGCATGGCTGACCATCTGCAATACCACTTTCATACACCACACCAATTACAGCAGTGTTGCCGGCTGCTGTGGTGGTTACAAAACTGTTATCGTTAGCAGGGTCGGCTATTACAATATCGCCTGCTACTGATGGTGCACCTGTGCGGTTTACCAAAAGAATAGTAACGGCATCGTTGGTAGAAACAGCGGCTCCATCGTTTAATCCCACATCGCCTTTAACATTCAGTTTGCTGACAGGTGCTGTGGTGCCTATACCCACTTTGGTATCGGCAGTGGCACCGTTGATGCCGTTGATGGAGCCGAGTACCATGCTGTTTGAAGCATCTACTTGTGCCAGTGCGCCTAAGGCAGATGCGTTATTGCCGGAGAAAAATCCTTTCTTAGCTCCATAGCCAATAATGGTGTTTTGGTTACCTACTGTTGTGGCTGACGCATCGGTACCAATGGCGATGTTGCCATTGCCTCGCGATTCTGCATTGTAACCAATGGCAACTTGATCGTTATGGCTGGTGTATTTTAATGCTCCACTACCTATAGCTACGTTACGGAACACATTGTCGTAGGTGTCGCCCAAGGCATTAAAACCTATGGCGGTGTTGTCGCCAGCTTCATAAGCTTCTTGCATGGCCTGATAGCCGATTGCAGTGTTGCCGGAGGATTGGTATAAATCGGTTAAGGCCTCTTTTCCAATGGCTACGTTTTCGTTCCCCACATTGCTTCCGTCTAACGCATCTTCGCCTATGGCCAAATTGTTATCCGTATTATACAATTCAATTCCTGCATCTTGACGAAGTTGCATTCCTAGAGTATTGTTTGTTCTGAAGCTTAGGTTTTGGGCATCGGTTGTGCCGATGTAATTGGTAGAAGGGTTTGTGCCTGCATTGCCGGTTAAGTTCCAGCCCGAGCCGCCACCACCGCTGAGTGTAGCCGGCTTCCAATTGGTTCCGTCAAATTGTAAAACCTGATTGGTAGTTGGTGCAGTAGATTCAACATTCACACCTCTTATTCTTTCCACCGTATTGCTACCTATAGGACCGGTTACATCGCCAACCAGGTTTCCTCCTCCGCCACCCGCACACGAATCGCAGCTGAGGTCGGCAATAGTGATGGTGTTGCCTCCACTAATAGTTAACTCGTGAGTGGCATCGTTGAAGGAGAGGGTTTGTCCGCCTCCACCACCACCGGCTAAACTGGCAGCTGTGCGCTTGCGAATTATACCCCCGGCATCTATGGTAAGAATGCTATCTGCATCGGTAGCGTGCGTAACAGTGTCAATACGTACCTGACCATTTACGTGTAAACGCTGTTGTGGTGTGGTGGTTCCTATACCTACGTTAGTATTAGCTGTAGCACCGTTTACTCCGTTTATGGAGCCGAGAACCATGCTGTTATCAGCTTCTACCAATGCCTGATAACCAATGGCAGTAGCGTTGTTTATTCCGCTAAACGCGGTTCTGTCGGCAGTAGCAAATGCGCCTAACAGGGTGTTGCCTGTTCCGTCATCGGTGGCAGATGCCTGGTATCCAATACCTGTATTGCTTTGATTTCTTGCCCCCTGCAACGAAGCAGAGCCCACAGCTGTGTTTTGTGTGCCGTTTTCTTCAGAGTGTGCATACTGCATTGCGTTTGCACCAATAGCCGTGTTATCTGCACTATAGTTAACCTGTTTTAATGTATTGGCACCTAAAGTGGTGTTTCTTGACGAGTTGCCGTATGAAGATGAAAGCGATTGCAAACTGAAGGAACCAACAGCGGTATTCTCAACAAAACTGTGGTCAACAATCTGAAGAGCACTTTTGCCTATAGCAATGTTGTTTTCTTCTTTGTAAAGTTCTAATCCACCATCTAAACGAAGTTTCATTCGCAGAGTGTCCACGGTTCTAAATGATAATGGCTGAGCATCGGTGGTGCCTATGAAATTAGTGGTAGAGTTGGTACCTGCGTTACCTAATAAGCTCCACGCGCTATCACTAACGTTTACAGAACTGCTGCCAGCACAAGAATCGCAACTGAGGTCGGCAATTACAATTGTGTTACCTCCGCTTATGGTGAGCTCGTGAGTGGCATCGTTGAATGATAGTGTTTGTGCTCCGCCACCGCCACCGGCTAAACCTGCCGCAGGGCGCTTACGCACCACCCCGGTTGAACTGATAGTTAAAATACTATCGGCCACATCGGCTGTAGTTACATTGTCAATGCGTACTTGGCCGTTTACATGTAATCGTTGCTGTGGGTTGTTGGTGCCAATACCTACATTTCCGCTTTTCAATATAACCATGGCATTAGATCGGGTAGGGAAGATGCCGTTACCCACCACAAATACCGGGTCTGCTGCATTGAAAGAGGTGGCACTACCACTGCCTGTGGTATCGTTGTAGGTACCCACCACCACCGAAGTGTAAGATGGAGCTATGAGGTAAGAGCCAAATGCACCTGCGGCTGAGCCGGTAACGCGGTTAGCAAAACCCAAGGCACCAGATTGCCCACCACTTACGGTATTGCTGGCACCTATGGCAAAACTGTTGGCTGATTGAGCATCGTTATCGCTGCCTAAAGATGTGGCTGCAATGCCTTGTGCTTTGGTGGATTGGCCGGCAGCTAATGAATAATCGCCAGTGGCCTGCGAGCCGCTGCCTGTTGCTAAAGAGCTGTAGCCGGAAGAAGTATTACCGCCACCTAATGCCCCGGCATAGTTGCCGCTGACGTTGTTATTTGCACCCAGTGCATAGTTAGCTCTGCTATTGACGATGTTGCTTTCGCCAGCAGCAAAAGAGTAATCGCCAATGCTGTAGTTAGCTAAACCTAAAGATACTGCCGCCTCGCCCAATGCTTTGGCATCGTATCCACCGGCAAAAGAATATAACCCCACGCTATCGGTATTCCAACTGGTGCCCGGTACATAACCTGCTCTGAAGGCGGCTCTTTCTGCCGACCACATCATTCTACGTCCGGCTCCGGAAACCGGCACCGCACCAAAAGTAGCTACCCCTGAAGTGGTGAACACAACAGAGCTATCTACTACATGCAAACGAGCGGCCGGTGAAGAGGTGCCAATTCCCACTCGGGTACCGTTGTTGTATATAAAATTGCTGTTGAGTACCCAAGTAGTACCATTCCAATAAGTGGTGTTGCCAATGGCAGTACCGGCTGATAGGAATCCGGTGGCTCCAGTAGCTCCCGTTGGGCCTGCTGCACCGGTAGCACCATTGGCGCCTGTGGGGCCGGTGGCTCCGGCTACTCCGGTAGCGCCTTGAGGACCCGTAGCACCTGCTGCTCCAGTGGGGCCTTGTGGACCTGTAGCTCCATCAGCACCGTTGGTGCCATTGGTGCCATTTGTACCTGTTGCTCCTGTTGCACCTGTAGGGCCTTGCGGGCCTGTAGCTCCATCGGCACCGTTGGTTCCGTTAGTGCCATTGGTACCTGCTGCTCCTGTAGCACCAGTAGCTCCTGTTGGGCCCACCGGTCCTGAGCCGGGTTTTAAAGAATAAGAGTTTCCGTTGTCATCTGTTACCCAGGGTTCAGAAGGATTCATGCTTTTGTTTGCCCAATACGTAATACCGCCTAAAGATGGGGCAAAGGGGCTGGTGGATTCGCCAGTGATGACCAAGGCCTTAGGGTCTATTACACCGGGGAAGTCTATTTTGAAATCGGTAGAGTCGGGTCCTGTTCGGGTGATGTTGAAAATAGTTTGGCCGGTAGAGTCAATGATTTCAAAATAAGTTTGGTTGGCGGTGGTTGTTTCATTAATAGTGATAGGTGTGCCGGTAGATAAGTTGATAGTATTACCACCATTATATGCAGCTTGCAAGCTAGCCGGTCCGGTGGCTCCTGTAGCTCCAGTAGCACCTTGTGCGCCTGTAGCGCCCGTTGCCCCAGTGGCACCTTGTGCACCAGTAGCGCCATCGTTTCCGGTAGCGCCCGTTGCGCCAGTAGCTCCGGTAGCACCTGTTGCCCCAGTGGCACCTTGTGCACCTGTAGCGCCCGTATCACCTGTGGCGCCAGTTGCACCTTGTGCGCCTGTAGCTCCTGTAGCTCCTGTGGCTCCCGTAGCACCTTGTGCACCTGTAGCTCCTGTTGCGCCTGTATCACCTGTGGCACCAGTTGCACCTTGTGCACCTGTAGCGCCTGTTGCTCCTGTAGCGCCTGTTGCTCCTGTGGCACCATCGTTTCCGGTTGCTCCTGTAGCGCCTGTGGCACCTTGTGCGCCTGTAGCACCATCGTTTCCGGTAGCTCCCGTTGCGCCCGTTGCTCCTTGAGCGCCTGTAGCGCCTGTAGCTCCTTGTGCGCCCGTAGCACCAGTGGCTCCGGTTGCACCTATTGCCCCAGTGGCACCTTGTGCACCTGTAGCGCCATCGTTTCCGGTTGCTCCTGTAGCGCCTGTGGCTCCTGTAGCGCCTGTATCACCTGTGGCACCAGTTGCACCTTGTGCACCTGTAGCGCCCGTTGCTCCTGTGGCACCATCGTTTCCAGTTGCTCCTGTAGCGCCTGTGGCACCTTGTGCGCCTGTAGCACCATCGTTTCCGGTAGCTCCCGTTGCTCCTTGAGCGCCTGTAGCGCCCGTATCACCGGTGGCTCCCGTAGCTCCTGTATCACCAGTGGCTCCCGTAGCACCTTGTGCACCTGTAGCTCCTGTTGCGCCCGTTGCTCCTTGAGCGCCTGTAGCGCCTGTAGCACCATCGTTTCCGGTAGCTCCCGTTGCGCCCGTTGCTCCTTGAGCACCTGTAGCGCCCGTATCACCTGTGGCGCCAGTTGCACCTTGTGCGCCTGTGGCTCCTGTTGCGCCTGTATCACCAGTGGCACCAGTGGCACCTTGTGCACCTGTAGCACCATCGTTTCCGGTAGCTCCCGTTGCGCCCGTTGCTCCTTGAGCGCCTGTAGCGCCCGTATCACCAGTGGCTCCCGTAGCACCTGTAGCACCGTCTTGTCCATCAACACCATCCTGACCTGCTGCACCTGTCGCGCCTGTGGCTCCTGTATCACCAGTGGCTCCCGTAGCACCTTGTGCACCTGTGGCGCCAGTTGCACCAGTCGCGCCTGTGGCTCCGGTTGCGCCCGTAGCACCATCTTGTCCGTCAACACCATCCTGACCGGCTGCACCTGTAGCCCCTGTTGGGCCTGTGGCTCCGGTTGCACCAGTTGCTCCGTCTTGTCCATTAACACCATCTTGACCGGCTGCGCCTGTGGCGCCTGTCGGGCCTGTGGCTCCTGTTGGGCCTGTAGCTCCGTCTTGACCGTCAATACCATCCTGACCGGCTGCGCCAGTGGCTCCTGTTGGTCCTGTAGCTCCTGTTGCACCTGTAGCTCCGTCTTGACCCGCTGCGCCTGTAGCACCTGTTGGGCCTGTGGCTCCGGTAGCACCAGTAGCACCATCTTGTCCGTCAACACCATCCTGACCTGCGGCTCCTGTAGCACCTGTTGCTCCGGTTGCTCCAGTTGCACCATCTTGTCCGTTAATTCCATCCTGACCGGCAGCTCCTGTTGCTCCGGTTGCACCTGTTGCACCAGTAGCACCGTCTTGTCCGTTAGTTCCATTCTGACCGGCTGCGCCTGTAGCGCCCGTAGCTCCGTCTTGACCGTTAGTTCCATCCTGACCGGCTGAACCTGTAGCCCCTGTTGGGCCTGTGGCTCCGGTTGCGCCCGTAGCTCCGTCTTGACCGTTAGTTCCATCCTGACCGGCTGAACCTGTAGCCCCTGTTGGGCCTGTTGCTCCGGTTGCACCTGTGGCTCCATCTTGTCCGTTAACACCATCTTGCCCGGTAGCGCCTGTTTCACCAGTCGCGCCTGTGACTCCGGTTGCACCTGTGGCTCCATCTTGACCGTCAACACCATCCTGACCGGCAGCGCCTGTCGGGCCTGTGGCACCATCTTGTCCATCTATACCATCCTGACCTGCGGCACCTGTAGACCCTGTGGCTCCGGTTGCACCAGTTGCTCCGTCTTGACCGGCAGCACCTGTAGCTCCTGTGGCGCCTGTGGCTCCGTCTTGTCCGTTAATTCCATCCTGACCAGCAGCGCCTGTAGCACCAGTCGCGCCTGTGGCTCCTGTTGCACCAGTGGCACCATCTTGTCCATCTATACCATCCTGACCGTCAGCGCCTGTAGCGCCAGTAGCACCTGTAGCTCCATCTTGACCGTTAATTCCATCTTGACCAGCTGCGCCTGTAGCACCTGTTGGGCCTGTGGCTCCGGTTGCCCCTGTTGCACCATCTTGTCCGTTAATACCATCCTGACCTGCTGCGCCTGTAGCACCCGTTGGTCCTGTGGCTCCCGTTGCTCCTGTAGCGCCTGTTGCTCCGTCTTGTCCATCAATACCATCCTGACCGGCTGCGCCAGTAGCTCCTGTTGGG
>JAEUVA010000018.1 GCA_016787045.1 Chitinophagales bacterium | reverse complement strand
ATCACTGATATCCAAATCACCCAATCCTACTTTACCCATCTGTCCAAAGGCAGCCGGGTCATAGTTGTCTGTAGTTAATCCCACAGGAAGTCCGCGATTCACATTACTGCCGACTACGCCCAATCCTTCCGCAAAACCCGACTCAGGATCTATGGCACCCAAAAAACTTATACTGACATTGCCCGTAATCGTAAACGAAGTCCCGCTTCCATAGGCAGGCGCTCCTGCTGCCGCACGCGTACGATAACCGTTCGCATCCATATCATAAAAATTGGTCACCGTAAATCCACCGGCGTTTGGCTGCATCAAATAAATACCACCGGAACCTAAAGGGCCCAGACCAACATGACGCTTAACAAATGCCGATGTAAATAATTTTTTAGCTTGCTTACTATACGCCACACCATAAACCGAACCAATAGCTGCCGCCGTTTGATTGATCTGAGAAGTAGGAGTCGTATTTGAATTCCAAGTATAGCCCGTAAAAAATATAGACTGAGGCGTACCGGTTCCGGCTGCGGTTGGATTACCATTTCTGTATATCGGCACAAATACCATGGGATTGGTATTGGTCATATAATCATCAGGATGTAAAACGGCATAATTCAGTGTCGTTGGGGAACTATTCACGAAACGAACATTATTTCCATCCCCGCTAAAACCATTATTTTCCAAACTCGTATTCACACAATTTAAGCCTGAGGGTATCACAAACTCAACACGTACAGGCACAGTATAAGGCATACTGTAGGTCCCGTCAGCAGCGGACGTGGTGGTAGAAACCAACACATTCGCAGCATTATATGCATTCACCACTACGCCGGGCGCTCCGGGCTCCACAGTGGGAGCAGCCGTCTGTCGTGTACCATTGCCATTGTAATCACGATACACAACACCACTGATTTGTGCGAAACTCTGGTATCCCGAAAAAATGAGAATAATGATTAATAGTAGTTTTCGATTCATAAAAAAAATTGAATAATCGTTGGGGAAAATGTGTGCCAAAATAATAAGAATGTGCCATCCATCCTATTATATATATATTATATTAATTTTTTAAATATTATATAATTTATATATATTTTAATATTATATATTATATGGGCTGGACAAATCAGCAAAAGAGGCTGCTCCAAAGAACAGCCTCTTTCCTTTTAATAATTAGTTCTTAATCTACTTTGCCACTTTGCGAATAAACTGGTCACCGCTATTTAAATCCCGGATTTTCAGGAAATAATTTGCAATTGCCAAACCATTGAGACCATCAATACGCACTATATTCTTTCCTGAAAGTAGTTCACGAACTTCTTTACGTATCACACGACCGGATAAATCAGTCAAGACAATTTCAATATCCGTAGCATCAATGCATGGATATAGTATCGTCAATTCATCCGTAAATGGTGTAGGATAAACAATAGCAGATAATGAATTGTCGTTAGGGCGAACGCTAATAGTATTTGAATATTTTAATTGACCGTCGATATCGTTCAAACGTATTCTGTAATAAATGATAGCTGAAGTTTTAACGGCTTCAATATCATCCGTCAACATATAATCTGTACGACCATTAGTTTGACCTTTCGCAGCTTTCTCTCCAACTTTCACGAAGTTTTGTCCATCTATACTGCGTTCTACATCGAAACTCAACGTATTCTCTTCTTCAGAAGTAAACCAATATACATCGCTCATATGTTCATCATGAATAACAGCTACTGTTGCAATTAATTCTTTTGCAGTCAGTGGAATACCAAAATAGATACCGCCATCGACGTTTGGATTGTAGATACCGGCAGAAAGAAATATGGATTCGGTTTTCTTGGTTACTGGATGCATATCGCTATTGTTTGCATCATTCAATACACCCAAATTTTGTGTAGGGGTTGATCCTTGCGGCAAATTGCTAAAGCCCACGATGTAGTTACCTTCAGTTAAATTGGTAAAACTGTATTGGCCATTACCATCAGTAACCGCTGTTGCTAAAACGGTAGTGCCATCTGAAGCATACAGAGTAACAACTACACCTGCAACTCCCGGCTCAGTGATATCCTGCAATCCATTCTCATTGGCGTCTAGCCACACATAATTGCCAAGTCCGGCGTTTATAGGCGTTGTTAATCCTGCATCAATAGTAGGATTATACGTACCTGCGGTAACTGTAAAGCTTGCAGTCAAACCTGTTGTTGGAATCACATTGCTGTTGTTATTGTCTGATGGTCCACCCACTTGTTGGGTGAAGACCATACCTACAGGTATATTGCTGAAACCGATCGTATATGTACCCGGTACAACATTCGTAAAGATGTAGAATCCTTCAGGTGTGGTTATTGTGCTCGCTACAGGCGTATTGGTATTGTCATACAATGTAACCAATATACCTCCCAGGCCTGACTCATTAGCATCCTGAATTCCGTCCTGATCAACATCGTACCATACATAATCGCCGATGGCAGCAACCGTGGTCGATACAACACCCGCATCTACATTCTGATTATTATCACCTGCAGCCAGGGTAACACTGGCAGTCAAACCGGTTGTTGCATTCGCATCACTGTTGGATGGTCCGTTTACACCCTGAGCATCGCTATTTTCTGTTGTGAAACTGTACCCTTCCGGAAGATTACCAAATCCAACATAGTAGGTTCCAGGTGTCAAACCAACAAAATAATACTCACCATTTCCGTTAGTTGTGGTGGATGCAACTACATTGTTGGCATTATCATATAAGGTCACACTCACACCTTGAACACCGGGCTCACCTGCGGTTTGAAGACCGTCATTGTTCAGGTCATACCAAACCGAATTGCCCAAAGAGGCTGTTCCGGCCGGAGGTATCAAGCCCATATCCACACTCATTTTATCTTCACCAATGCCTAATGCAATGATATCTGTTTTTTGAGAACCGATGTTCACATCACTATTCAATTCTCCGTTCAGACCTTGGCTATCGGCATCTTTTGGACTGATACTAAAGCCCGCAGGAAGATTGCTGAAACCAACCACATAGCTGCCTTCATCCAGATTCGTGAACACATAATTACCGATGGCATCCGTTGTTGTTGTACTGATCACAGTCGTACCATCTTGTTCATACAAAGT
>JAEUVA010000032.1 GCA_016787045.1 Chitinophagales bacterium | reverse complement strand
CTCTAACTACTTGCGCTATGTAGACAGAGTTGTGCTAAACGGAGAGATTACGACTACTGCTAACACCGGTTTGGCGCTATGCGGGGCGATGCGCAAAACTTGCAGTGTATTTCTTCTTTTTTACCTTAGTGCTGGCGGAACTCGCTGCGCTCTTAAACCCGCACAGCGCCAAGCCGACTAACGTTGGTGGCAAGCGTAGGACGACAGTGCTACAATCAACGGACTGACCAAAAATCAAACTTTCTGCAATCAAAAAAGCAATGTTTCTTATTGGCGACAGCATATCTTGCAAAATTCTACAAAAAATGAATGTTGACATAGCTCAAAACAGCTAAAACCTCAAATCTTGTAAATTATTTACATAATTCAGTATTTTATCAGATTAAAACTTATCTTTGCAACCGAAACGATAACAAGCAACGAATATGTTGATAGACATAACATCTAAAAATTACCGCTCAATTAAAGAAGAGCAAAATTTCAGCTTAGAAGCAAGTTCTTTGAAGTTGAAACCAGGGAACACATTTGCTCCACTTTCGGACTACAAAAATTTAAAACTTTTAAAGTCAGCGGTAATTTACGGTGCTAACGCTTCAGGCAAATCCAATCTAATTCGGCTAATGTGGACATTGCGAAACTTTGTTTTAAATTCTTTGGAATTAAAAGCAGGCGACCCAATACCCAACAGATTTTACGACCCTTTTTTATTAGATGTTACTTCACAAAATGAGCCGACTGAAATAACCATAAATTTTATCCCTAAAAACAAGAAACGACACAGATACATCATCAAGTATAACAAAACGGAAATACTGTATGAGTATTTGGGCGTTTATGAAACAAATTGGATTTCAAAAATTTTTGAAAGGAAGGACGCTAACGAGTTTGTTGAATTTGGCGAGGCTATGAAAAACAAAAAAGAAGATAAAAGAGTTACTAAAAACACTCTTTTTCTTTCAAAGTTCGGTGGCATCCCCAATGACCAACTTAGAGATATTTACTTGTATTTCAAAGAAATTGAAGTTTGGAATATTCCATCCGTTCATCACATCAATGAACTTTACAACAATGTTCAAAAAAACTTCAATAAGCCAGAAAGACAAGAATTAAGAAGAAAACTAAGCAAACTAATAAGTGTTGCAGATACTAAAATTTCAGAAGTTCACGTATCGGAAAGACCCGATAAAGATTTTGAAAGTTTACCTGAAAATATTAGAGAAAGAGTAATAAAAGACCTAAAATTTGAAACCTTTGGTGTTCACAAAGTATTTCATTTAGGTAATGAATCGGGTATTCAAATGTTGTCTTTCAATGACCAAGAATCACAAGGAACAAAAACAATGTTTGCGATTGGCGGCTTGATGCTTGAATCCTTTGAAAAAGAAGAACCTGTTTTGATTTTCTTAGATGAGTTTGACAACAGCTTACATCCTGACCTTGCGAAGTTTTTGGTTGAATTGTTTCATAATCCCAAAGTCAATAAAAACAATTCACAACTTGTTTTCGCAACACACGAAACAACCTTACTTGATAAAAAAGTTTTTCGCAAAGACCAAATTTGGTTTGGTGATAAAAACAAATACGGAGTTACTGAATTGTATTCAGTAAAAGACTTCAACGATTTAAAAAATGTTCGTTCTGATATACCGTTTGATAAATGGTATAGAACAGGAAAATTCGGTGCAGTTCCTAACATCAAAAAATTTGAATTTATCGCAGAGTATGAGTAAGAATAAAAACATAAAAAGGTCTTTGTATATTCTTACTGAAGGACATACTGAACAAGCGTATTTTTCAAGAATAAGCGAAATTTTAGGCGATGAAGACGAATGGAAATACTCTGTAACTGTTGATGTAAGAGAAATTGTTGACGGGAGCAAGACCGACCCCGTAAATATGGTCAAAGAAGCCAAGAAAAGTCAAAGGTCTTATGACGAAATCTGGGTTGTTTTTGATAAAGACAGAGATAGAGACCAACAAAATTTACAAGCGATAGAACTTGCTTCTAAATCAAAAATAAAAATTGCTTTTTCAAGTATTTCGTTTGAAGAATGGGTATTGCTTCACTTTGAAAAAAGCACAACAGCATTTCAAAGAAGTGATTGCGAAAGCAGAGGACAAGAATGCACTTGTCAAGGGGCTATTTGTGCTTCTACTTACATTAAAATAAATCACTACCCAGCTTATGTAAAAGGTAAAGCAAAATTATATGACGACCTAAGCGACAAACGTGATATAGCTCTTGAATATGCTGCGTGGTTGAAATATCACCACTCAAACATAGCAAACTATCATTTATTAAATCCATTCACAGACGTTGACAATCTTGTTGCACAACTATTTGAACTTCCTACAATTCGTTATACAGGAATAAACAATCCTTTCTCTTTTGAGGGAATCGACTTTTGTGTTACAAATTATTCAACAGCAAACAATATTGTTACAGTTTCAATACAAACCAACAACAACTCAAATAGGACTTTCATTTTTAATAACGTTCAACAAAACATAAAGCTATTAGACACGAATAATACCGAATTGACCTATACCATTCCCCAAGCCACGACAATAAACACAGGAGACAACAGAACAACAGGCATACAATTTACTATTAACGAACAGTTTCAAGCGACAAAACTCAAATTTCAGTCAGTAAATGAATGTGTTTACGTGGAATTATGAAAAACGCCAGCCACCAACAGCGGTTTGGCGTAATGGCGGGTGCAGTGCTTCGTATGGCAGTTATGTGGTAGGTTCAAGTGCAGTTCTTCGATTGAGCTTTTGTGCTAAAAATCCGCCACTACGCCAAGCCGCAAAACGTTAGCGGCTATTATTTGACGTGTCTTGTCCTGAAATAGGTTGACAGAAACCTAAACCAGACGAGTATGCAAAACAAAGCACCTGCTGCCGAACAATGGCACAAACCGGACTACAACTACGGCTTCAAAATGAAAGTGGTAGACGAAATCCAAAA
>JAEUVA010000013.1 GCA_016787045.1 Chitinophagales bacterium | reverse complement strand
TGCTCCTCAGCAGAGCCTGTTTCCGCTTTCATCGGTAATGCAAAATTAAATTGTAAACCAAATGTAGGATTAAAAAACAAACGTAAATTTGTGTCAAGATTAACACTCAAAAAGTGTCAACTTTTTTTAGGACGAGACACTAATCCACAAATTTGACTATGACAGCTTTCCTTCAACAAGACGAAGGTTTGACGCTGGAGAACAAAATATCAAACCGACAAAATCACTGATGAGAAAGGCGTATGTTAAGCTGACACATAATTCAGCAGCTTGGCTTGAGCAAAAATTTGACGAAGCAGTAATCAACATCGGAAAGGTTGACGACACATTTATTCAAAATTTACCGCAGACAACAACAAACCTTGCAACATGGAAGAAGTAGCACGAACCGCTAACAGCGGGTTTAAGAAATTGGCGGTGACGTGCTTAAATGAACATTTGTTCTTCGCATCAAGTGTAGTGCTGGCAGACAGTTTTGTGCTCCGAAATCGCCAACTTCTTAAACCCGCCAAACGTTACCGGAAACCCTATTTTGCGACAGTGCAACTTCAAACTGACGACTTTTTAACGACCTGACAACAGCCCTTTTCCACTTTTAGGACACTCCCTTTTCAGAGACATACCCTGCTTCGTATTTTTATTTTTTGCCCACGCTCAAAAAAATTGAAGTTTTTAATGCCAACGCACATTGCACACATTTGTCTTTGCCTGCCAACACACGAAGCCAACCCAAAGGCAAAGCCAAAAGAGTGCAATCGCCACGCACTGTAAAGGCAAAACAGCCCAAAAACAAACAGCCCCGAAAAACGGGGCTGTTTGTTTCAGTTGGCAAAAGCAAAAGAACAAAATCTCACCACTCTATCAGCTTCGTATGAAAAGTAAGGGGTAAATCCCTAAATTCGCGACCAATTATGAAACGAAAAACATCAAAACCGAAAGCGACTTTCAAGGCAGTGGACTTCTTCTGCTCGGGGGGCGGCATGACTTCCGGGTTTCGTAAGGCAGGTGTAAAAGTTATAGGAGGGATTGACATTGATTTGGAATGTGAACAAACCTACAAAGCCAACAATCCTGATTCCGAATTCATTCATGCTGACATAAAAGACCTCTCAGTTACTACGCTTCAAAAGAAACTGAAGTTGAAACGTAACGACAGGAAAATGATTTTCATCGGTTGCAGCCCATGCCAATATTGGAGTAAGATACAGACAGATAAAACCAAAGCGGAAGAAACAAAAAACTTATTGGAGGACTTTCAAAAATTTGTAGATTATTTTAAACCCGGCTACCTCGTTATTGAAAATGTGCCGGGCATTTTGAACAAGTTTGATGAAAGCCCGCTGAAATCATTTTTAAAATTTCTTGACAAGGAAAAATATCACTACAAATACAACGTAATTAATGCAAGCCATTACGGAGTGCCTCAATCAAGGAGAAGATTTCTCTTGATTGCGTCAAGAGTTAATAAAAAAGTAACCCTTCCTATTGCTGATACAAAAAGCAAACCGCCAACTGTAAGAGAATTTATTGGAAACAAGAAAGTTTTCAAGCCCATAGCTGCCGGACAAAAAGATTCAACTGATTTTCTTCACACAACGGCAAGTTTATCTGAAAAGAACATCAAGCGTTTGAAATTAACTCCGCATGACGGAGGAACACGAGCAGCATGGAAGGACACGGACTTGCAAATTCCGGCTTACGTTGGGAAAGATAAGTTCTTTAAAAATATTTACAGCCGGATGTTCTGGGACAAACCCGGACCGACAATCACAACAAAGTTTTTCAGCATTTCAAATGGAAGATTTGCTCACCCCGAGCAGAACAGAGCAATTTCATTGAGAGAAGGTGCATCTCTGCAAACTTTTGACAACGACTATAAATTTATTTCTAATTCAACCGCCACAACCGCAAGAATAATTGGTAATGCAGTTCCACCGCAGTTGTCAATGAGAATTGCAAAATCAATTACAAATGGCAGCTAAAATTCTCGAAATGAAGTTTGACCCCAAAACAATTAAGCATTTGGGGGTTCATCAATATTCAACTCTGCCACCTGTAATTTCGGAGTTAGTTTCAAACTGTTATGATGCGGAAGCAGAAAAAGTGACCATAAACTTGAATGATACAAATGCAACCAAACAAATCATTATTTCTGACAACGGACACGGAATGAGCTTTGATGAGATAAATGACAGCTTTTTACTAATTGGCAGAAACAGAAGGCTTGACAGTAATTCTCAGAAATCAAAAAATGATAAGCGGTTTGTAGTTGGCAAAAAAGGAATAGGAAAGTTATCGTTCTTTGGTATTGCAGAGGAAATTGAAATTACAACTACACAAAATCACATTGAGAATTGTTTTTTAATGGACTGGTCTGTCATCGAAGAAAATGGAGAACAGGGTAAATCATACAATCCAGTGTCTCGTCCTGAAATAGGTTGACAAAAAATCAACTTAAATTAGGACAAGAAAAATGGAGAAATACGATAAAAAATTAAAAGAACGGGTAATATCAGATTACCTTGGTGGCGGAGGGACATACCGTCAATTACAAGCCAA
>JAEUVA010000002.1 GCA_016787045.1 Chitinophagales bacterium | reverse complement strand
GATAGGGAGTATGGGTGGCGGCAAAAAGGGGGGCTTGCATTGCCCGCCATGGGTATGGCCGGCCAAAATCCAGCCGGTGTAGCCGTTCCAAACATCTAAGTCGCAAACATCGGGGTTATGGCAGAGTACCAAATTAGCTATAGCGGGGTTGTAGTGGCTCATGGCTTGTGCGGGGTTAAAATTGGGGCCCCAGTAGTCGTCTATACCAATAAAGTTGATGCCTTGTATTTGTGCATTTTGGTTGCGCAGCATGTTAATACCCGCATGGGTGGCCATTTGGGTTACTTGTTCGGCTACTTTTTGCAGTGTCCAGTTCATGCCGTAATCGTGGTTTCCTAAAATGCCCAGCGTACCTATGCTACCGAGCACGGTGTGTTGCAGCACTTGTTGTAGTTGGTTGTACCGGATAACCGGATCGGTACCGTTTACAAAATCGCCCGTATAAACCACAAAGTGCGGTTGATATACTTGTGCTTGACGAAGAGCATTGATAATGAAGGACGTTTCCACTTCATCGCCAATGTGCAAATCGCTGATTTGCATAATTGTTTTACCAACCAAGCTGTCGGGTAGGTTTTTGACCGGCATATTTATTTTTACAAACTCTACCCAAAATGGCTCTATCTGCCAGGCGTACCCCCCGGCAGTTGCCAAAGCCCCTACCGCACCCATAGCACATTTTTTAATAAAAGTTTTTCGTAGCATTTGGTTTTGGTGGGTATAGGTATGTAAAGGATAATTTTTATATAAATATAGCTTGTTTGCAGAAAGTTACATTACCCACTGTAGGCAGGAGGGGTGGGGTGCGTAAGCGCGGCATAAATGTGATGATGCCTATTTAAGAAATAAACAGGTATGCATCATCTCTTTTATGCCGCTGAAGGTTAGCCAGTCGGCTTGTCCGGTTGTATGGATACCTGACTACACTAAACTATTTTCCTACTGGTGGGTGTCCCACCCACCAGTAGGAAATGGTGGGGGACACGCGAGGTATTTTTGTTTGGTAACTAAGAGGAGTCTTGGTTAAGCAGATGGTTTTGGTGATTTAACTTCTATTCAAATCCCTGTTAAAAACCCTTCTCCTTCAAAAGAAGGTACCCCCAAGGGCAAATGAGGTTCCTTTGTTCACTTTGTAAACAACGCAGAGACCATACCATCCAACTGCCCATACTTTTGCAACACCATTTTGTTAAACCGACTCCCTAAAGCGGCCATATTACCCACTCAAGAAACCCAAGAGCATACTCAAGACACCAAAGAGCATACTCAAGAAACCTAAGAGCACACTCAAGATGCCATATTGTCAACTCAAGCAACCCAAGAGCATACTCAAGATGCCATATTGTCAAATCATGCCACTATATCTAACCATCAGCAAACCATTCCATACAACCAATAAACCCAACTAAGCAATCATTTCTAAAAAGATTAAGGCACAGTAGGTTCAAAAATATACCATAGCTTAGCCAAGTGAACTTTGAAAAAATGGGAAATAGATGGAACCGGAAAGTCAGAGCCATTCCATTATTTGAAACTTCCAAGTCGTCCGCCTGTGGCGGAAGACTTGGAAGAACGGGTAAACACAATACAATTGTTTAAAATGCGTACAAGGTATATGAAACGGGCTCTATGTACTGTTTTTGTGAGTGCTTTTATCTTCTTACTTGCTGCTCAAAGCTGCACTGTAAAGCGCGACTGCAAAGGCCGAGTTAAGCACCGGTTGAGCAACGGTATTTGGATTTAGCCCCAAGCGCGCACCATATCCCTATTTTTTACGGATAAATCATTCCACAATTACTTATACTTGTTCCCATTTTCATAAAGGAAAAACATTATCCATGCTACAGATTTACTTTACTCGTACTGCGCTACTGCTATTTGTGGTCTTTACTTGCCATCATTTGTTATTAGCACAAGCCGAAACACAAAATACAGGTATTGGTCTGTACTGGCGGCTAAAAGGAAATACTTCTATTACCAACCCCGCAGTGCCAGGTACTTATGGCACCACACCACTAAACGCTACTGAAAACTGGATAGGCACTACCGATGCCAGAGATTTTGTAATGGGTACAGACAATATTGAGCGGCTGCGCATAATGCAATCTACCGGTTATGTGGGAATCGGTACGGCAGTTCCTACAGCTCCCCTCATGGTTCGCACCAGTTCTACCACAGCTAATGCCAGAGTTTCCTCCATAGCAAATGCTATTGGCGACCCGGCTTTCCAACTCATTGCCACACGCGGAGCTACTACCAACAATACAGGTGATATGACCATGCAGTTAGGTCAGGCATACGGTGCCGCAGGGGCTGTAAGTGATGGTATTCGTTTCTTTAGAGGTGGAGCCGGCTCTGATGGAGCTTTAGGATTTATTACCAATACTACAGAGCGGATGAGGATAATTAGCACCGGACTAGTGGGGGTTAACGCTACGGTGCCTGCCACCTATGTAGACATTAATGGAGACCTAGCCCTGCGCGAGGGTACTGCTCTTGCATTAGCAAATGGAGCAAATGCCACCATTGCCCCCGGAGCTACATCGCATGTGAGAATCACCGGTCCCACTGCTGCATTTAGCATTGCAGGATTAACCGGTGGGGTAAATGGAAAAGTTATCACCCTTATCAACACCACTGCGCAGGATATGACTTTGCTCCACAACTCAGCTGCAACTTTAGCCAATGGTTTTTTCAATCCTTCATCTGCTAATTACACACTCACGGGTCAATACAACTCAGTTACACTTATATACAATTCTACTTTAGCCCGTTGGGTACTCAAAGCCAGCCCATTGAGCAGCGACCCTACCGACTGGAACCTAACCGGCAATACAGGCATTACCACACCGGGCACCCCTGCCATATACGGCACTACCGCTATTGCAGCTACCGAAAACTGGATGGGCACTACCGATGCCAATGACGTGGTATGGGGAACCAACAACATAGAGCGGATGCGACTGAAACAAACCACCGGATACGTAGGCATAGGCACTGTAGCCCCTGCGGCAACCACCGAGATTTATGCCAATAGCACTGTACCTACTCCACAACTCTTACTCCGTGAAAACGGCAACGACTATGCACGTCTTTCATTTATGAATACCAACACAGCGGCAAAGTACTGGACTAATAGCGCCATTCTAAATGCAGCAACAGATGCCAGTTCTGTGTGGAATGTTTACTACGGCAGTACCAGCACCAACATCTTTAGCGTAGCAGGCGATAATCAGGTTGGTATTATGGTCAATCAGGCACCCAATACTACACTAGACGTGAATGGCGACTTTGCCCTCCGCGAGGGACTTTCACCGGTTTTTGCAAATGGTGTAAACAACAACGTAGCTATAGGTGGTACCTCACACATCGCTATCACCGGACCCACAGCTGCATTCAGTATTACCGGCATTGCCGGTGGGGTCAATGGTAAGATGATTACCTTCATCAACACCACTGCGCAGCCAATGACACTTATATACAACAGCGCAGCCAGCTTAGCAGCCAATCGTATCTATTCCCCCTCTGGTTCTGACTATTTGCTAAACGGCATCTACAACTCAGTTACACTAATCTATAACTCTTCTATTGCCCGTTGGGTGGTAAAATCTTCGGCCGATAATGCCACCGGCAATTTTTGGAGCACCACCGGCAACACCGGTACTACCGCTGCCAACTTTTTGGGTACTACAGATGCTATGCCTTTGCGTATTAGAACAAACAACTCCGAAAAAGTTACTGTAGCTATAGATGGCTCAGTGGGCATAGGGCTTGTTACTCCAGCCGATCAGTTGGTGGTGGGTAATGCTACATCTAGTGCTCAGGGCAGACGTATTCGCTTAGGAGCTCAGTCGCTTAATGAAGCAGAGAGTGGTCGTATTACTTTTGACGAAAACATTTTGGGTTATACCGGCACCGCTAACTATTGCGGTATAGAGTTCCGTCACGATGGGGCATTAAATAAGTTGTTTTTGGAAGGAAGTTGCACAGCACCATCAAACATTATGACCTTTGAGCGAGCTGGAGACGTAGGGATAAACACCATTGATCCTACTCAAGCACTTGAGATTGGAGGCACTGCCGCGCAGATATACATGAACAGTGCGACATCAAATATGCTTACTTACAGTACAGCCGGAGTAGCGGCACCTACTTTAACCACAAGAAGTGCCGGAACTAAAATTGTATTTTATCCTCAAGTATCCGCTACAGAGGTGGACTATGCCATGGGCATTGCAGGAAGTACTTTGTGGAGTTCTGTTCCCGATGCACTATCTACTTACAACCATCGCTGGTATGGAGGTACAACTGAGTTGATGCGCTTACGCGGTGATGGCCGCTTGGGTATTGGCATAGCCGCCCCTACTGCCACCAGGCTGCATTGCTACGACCCCTCTACTGCCACCACACGTATTGCAGTATTTAGAAACGGTACAGCAGATGGTACAGAAATACAAACCGGTAGTGTTGAGTATATACATGATTATTCAAATACTACTGATTTTAATAATGGTGCAAATTCAGTGGGCTTGTCTATCAACCTTGCCGCGGCCTCTGCATACGATTTGCAACTGGCCTTTAACTTAGCCGCCAAACCCACCAGCAATGCATGGACGATAGCATCCGATGAGCGGTTAAAAGAAGACATTCATCCATTTAAAGACGGATTAGAAGTGTTAGAGAAGATAAATCCTGTTTATTGGAAGTACAATGGCAAGGCCAAAACTCCCTCTAACGAATATGGCGTAGGAATATTAGCGCAAGACATGCAAAAGGTAGCCCCATATACTATCAGCACCATGGAGTATGTTGATCCCAAAGTACCCTTTGAGAAAATCAGCGAAAACAAAGAACAATATTTAGCATACAACTCTGGTCCGTTGGAGTATGTGGTTTTAAACGCAGTAAAAGAGCTGAGCCAAAAACAAAAAAATGCGGAGCAGATTTTGGTTAACACTACAGAATTTGGCTCTGCTACGCTTACTTCTGTAGAAACAGAAATCAGTTATCCTGCATCATTTACTCAGCGATGCGCTACAATACCCGTGGTTACTATCAGTACGCTAAATAGCACTGCTCAGTTAACCATTACCGGTAAAACCGCCAACGGCTTTAAAGTAAAAGTGGTTGGAGGGAATAACTACCCTGTAGAGATTGATTGGATTGCTATTGCAAAAACTAACCGCGATTTACTTGAAATAAAGAAAGATTATACCCAAGCTGAGCGCGAAGAAATGCTCAATAAAGTAAAGCTCACACCCGGACGAATACGCTTAGATGTAGAGGAAGCAGAGATGAAGCGTAGAAAGGTGGAAGAGGAGAAAGCTCGCATAGAAGAAGAACGTACCAGCAAAACGCCTATGCCGGCTTACTCAACAGATAAACAAAGAGAAAATAGTTTGCCCGGTGATGCCGATATAAAGAAGTAGGATAGTTTTTACGCCTTAGGGTGTGCCTTCTTGTAAATGTCTTTTAGCTTATCAATAGTGTTGTGTGTATAAACTTGAGTTGCCGCTAATGAACTGTGCCCCAATAGCTCTTTTACGGCATTAATATCTGCACCATTGTTCATCAAGTGAGTGGCAAATGTGTGGCGAAGCACATGCGGACTTTTCTTTTCTATGGTACTTACTTGTGCCAGATACTTTTTTACTGTGTGGTAAACTTTGACAGCACTCAACTTTTTGCCTTTCTCATCGCACAGCAAGTAATTAGTGTCATAGGATTCTAAATAATACTTCTTGTCTTTGCGATATTGCTGTATGCTCTGCAATAAATTTCCGTGCAGAGGAATAAGGCGCTCTTTATTGCCCTTTCCCAGTACTTTAAGTTGTTGCTGATAGCTGTCTACATCGGCTTCTTTCAGGTTCAGCAACTCACTTCTGCGCATACCTGTGCCGTACAACAGTTCAATAATTATTTTTTCAAGAATACCACAGTATCCTTCACTAAACTGTACATTGGTAAGTAGTTCCTCCATTCCTTTTCGCTCCACAAATGAGGGTAAGCGCTTTGCTACTTTGGGTTTTTGAATTTTAGTAAACGGATTTTTTAATGTTTCACCTTTGCGCATCAAAAACTTGTAATACGATTTAAGGGAAGAAACTTTTCGGTTAATGCTACGGGCAGAGATTTTATCGGTCATCAAGCTGACCATCCAGTTGCGGATGTCTAAATGCGATACATTTTTAATGTCGCTACCCGTTCCGTTAGTTTTGAAAAACGCTTCAAATTGCTGCAAGTCGTTACTATACGCCAAAAGTGTGTGTGGCGAGTAACGTTTTTCGTATTTCAGAAAATTTAGAAACGATTCAAATGGATTATTCACACTTCAAATCAACACAAAACTTGGCTGTGCATTGTACACATATCAACGCTTTGTTTATGGCGGTGTACTATTGTTTTATTGATTTGTAGCATGAGTGTTGTAGAACTTTATACTGATGGTTCATCGCGCGGCAATCCCGGGCCGGGTGGTTACGGTGCTATTTTGAAATATGGCAAACATGAAAAAGAATTGAATGGCGGTTTCCGAAAAACAACCAACAATCGAATGGAGTTATTGGCGGTTATCAAGGGGTTAGAGGCACTCACACGTGAAGGGCTGACCGTGCATGTATTTTCTGACTCTAAGTATGTAGTAGAGGCGGTAGAGAAACGTTGGGTTTGGGGCTGGCAGAAAAAGAATTTTAAAGACAAAAAAAATGCTGACTTGTGGCGGCAGTATTTAGCTATTCAATCAAAATTCAATATCAAGTTTCATTGGATAAAAGGACACAACGACCATCCCTACAATGAACGCTGCGACCAGTTGGCCACAGCAGCCGCAGATAGTAAAAATCTATTGATTGATGTGGTGTACGAGCAAGAAAACACTTAATGGAATTACGGATAACAATTAACTTCTTTCCTCCAACTTTTTCAACCGGCTATCTAACCAAAACAAAAACGCAAATAGGATAGTGAAGATGATAAGCAATATACCAACTACAACATAGCTTTTCAGTTCGCTCTTAAACAAGCTGTTCGCTACGCTCTCTTGTGCAGTAGAAACAGTTGAAAAGAGCATAGCCATTAATAATAGTGTAGCGTGTTTCATCCTTTAGATTTTTGTTGTAAAAAATTGAGGCGTAGGGCTATGGAATAGATCCAAACACTAAACATTATCCAGCCAATAGCTGCAGGGTAAAAAAACATCCGTAGCGTGCTGTCTAAATCGTATTTACTGAAAGCCGGGTTACCACCGTTACCCGGGTGTACCGAATCGGTAAGGCGGGGGAGTACATAGATGAGCAAACCAAAAAGCACTAACGAAAATATATTGTAAATAGCCGAAATTTTTGCCCGCTGAAGTGGGTCATCTATCAGTTTACGCACCAAAAAGTAAGCCGTGTAAATGGCAATAGCAGTAAGTGCACCGGCCAGTTTAATATCCTGATACACCATGTTGCGAATCGCTTTTTCCCAACCAATACCTATAAACCAGGTGTACTTACTCCACAGTACTCCGGTAAAGTAGCCGCACCAACCAAAAACAATAGCAATAAGCACAGCTTGAGATGCATATATATCATACTTCAAATCGCCTTTCCATAAAAAAAGTAAGCCGGCAGCTAATGAAATGATGACCATAACCGTCATAGCAAACCACATGGGCACATGAAAAAAAGTATTGCGGATGGTTTGTTGCAAAATTTCGCGAAACGGAAAAACGAGTAGGGATGTTTTGTTGTGCTCCACTTCGGGTATGCAGTATGTCATCTGCAAAGCAGTATCCGAAACTTCCTTCTTTGATTTAATGAGCGTTACCGCATCGCGCAGCGCAAAGGTACCATCTATATCATTGTTGGCTATCACATCAAAATTAGCATACCTAAAGGTGCTTTGCGCAGCAGCCGGTACAGCAAATTTTACCTCCAGCAGCGTATTGTCAATAACTTTAACTTCGGTAGGGCAGAAATAGTTGTTATCGTTCTTAAACCAAACCTGAGTTTGATTGGCGGCTACATCAGTAAAGTGGGTATTGTAGGTATATACCTTAAAAGTGTAAGTGGTATCTGCTTTGAAAACGAGGGGTTCAACATTGGGAATACCAGGACCCAGAGGAACCAAAAGCCCACCTGCAGTTACGTACAGCATTATAGCTACACATATCCACTTCCACCATTGTTGTTTTAGCAAATTCATTAAGTAAACGCGGTGCGAATATATTTTTTTGTTTCGCCAACAAGGATTGAGTTTCATCAATTTTTATGCTTCATTGCAGGGCGTTTATTGTGCCATGCCTGCCACTTCAAAACCCTTGCGCATTTTCTTGTTTTTATTGCTGCTCTGCATGCAATTAAGTGTTTCAGCTATTAGCTACATAGATTCGCTACATACCATTGTTGCTCAAAAGTACCCCGACTCTATAAACAAAAAGCGGCTTGCCTTAGTTTGTGGTGGCTCTTTGGGTGCATATACCGGAATTATGACCGGTGTGGGTTTTGTGTGGTATGGCCGCCAGCAGTTAGGCAAGTTTAGATGGTTTGACGACTCACGCGAATGGCTGCAACAAGATAAAACCGGCCACTTTTATGCTCCATATTTTATTACCACTCTCAGTTACGAAATGCTACGCTGGAGTGGTATGAAAAGCACTCCAGCTGCACTAACAGCCGGTGCATTTGGTTTTTTGAGTTTGTCTATGATGGAAATTCCGGATGGACTTAGTCCTAAATATGGTGCCTCTTGGAGCGATATTGTGTTTAATTTTTCAGGTGCTGCCTTTGCCACCGGCCAGTATTTGCTTTGGAAAGAACAACGTATAACCTCTAAATACTCTTTTCATATAGTAGATTATCCAAAAGGCGAACTGCGCGATAGGGCAGAAGCACTCTATGGCAAAAGTTTTATTGAACGCGCACTCAAAGATTACAATGGCACAGTGATTTGGCTTTCGGCTAATCTGTATTCATTCAACCACAAAATTAGGCCTAAGTGGCTAAACGTATCGCTGGGTTATGGTGCAGGAAACTTATATGGTGGCTTTCAAAACGTGTGGGTAGATGCCAAGGGCAATGCACACGATCGGAGCGACCTCAAGCGTTACCGCAGTTTTTACCTCTCTGTAGATGCAGACTTGACCAAAATACCTGTTAAAAGCAAAGCCGGCAAAGCAATACTTGGAGTGCTAAACGTATTTAAAGTGCCCATGCCCGCTATTGAGTTTAATACACTTGGGCAGGTGGTGTTTCACCCCATGTTTGCATTAAACTTTGATTATCCTATTGTGCTCAATAAGCGGAGATAGGATATTTGTTTTTAATGCGTAAGATTATTTTCATCCGTTTAAAATTTTTCTTTCACCAATTCGTAACATAAATATTGTATTCACGAAAAAGCAACACAACAAGCACACTATGTTAGGTATTCAGGCAAAAATTAAATGGCAGATTCTTCGCACCCGATTATACTTTGAGCGGTTGCATGGAAGGGTGTTTTTGCTGCCCTTAATCATTTTCGTACTCTCTACTTTTTTTCTGATTGGATACTATAACTTTTTTCAAACAGCAGATGTTTGGAGCACCTGGAATATTGCCGGTGGAAATGCCTTTCATTTTTGCGAACGCAATCAAATGGAGCACCTCATCCGCCAACCCAGCAATACATGGAGTAATCTTGGCTTTTTTGTAGTGGGCTTATTTACCATTACATTGGGAATTCATGATTTAAAGTATGCCGAACGTAAACAAAGCGATAATTTTTTGGTGCGTTACCCGGTGTTTTCTATCATGTTTGGCATATCTTGCTTGTATCTGTTTGTTGGTAGTTTTATGTACCACGCTTCGCTCACTCAGTTTTTTCAGATTTTAGATCAGGCGGGCATGTATGCTATTGTTATTATGGTTTTGGTGTTTAACCTCTACAAAATATTTCCATTAGTTTGGATAAATGGCCAATGGAAAAGTACACATGGCGCCATGATTGCCTTTGGCGTGGCACTCAACTACCTCATCCTTACCCGCATCATGCACTTAAACATCAATGTGGTATTTCCGGTGTTTATTATTCTAGCGTTTTTAACCAGTGCGTACTACCTCATGTTTGTGAGTAAAGAACACTACTTTACCAATTATCTCTGGGCTGCATTTGCTGTGCTTGTGCTTGGAGCCATCATCTGGATATTAGATCGCACCAACACTGTTTGCAGCCCCGATAGTATTTTTCAGGGTCATGCCCTTTGGCATTTGTTTACAGCCACTAGTGCTTTGTTCATCTATTTATACTACCGCTCTGGTACAGTACCTTTAGAAGATACATTGGCCATCAGCAATGCGCGCAGAGCACGTAGATTAGCCAGACGCAATCGCGCTTAGTTTTTTATTCTTGCTGCGTGATACTTGTTACTTCACCAAGCAGCAATCCGTACGTCAACATAGCTATTGAACATTACTTGTTAGAACATCTGCATTGCGGAGAAAACAGGTATGTTTTCTTCTACATCAACCAACCTTGTGTAGTGGTGGGGCGCAACCAAAGCATCTACCGGGAGGTTAACTTTGAGTTCTTAAAAAACGACTTCACTAAAATTTGCAGACGCATATCCGGTGGAGGTACGGTGTATCAGGATGAAGGAAATTTATGCTTCAGTTTTATAGAATCTGCTGCTAATCATAAAACAGGTAACTATCTTTACTTCAACCAATGCATTATAGATGCGTTGCAAAGCATTGGCTACAACGTTAAACCCGATGAGCGAAATAACTTGTTGTTGAATGGAAAGAAGATTTCCGGCAATGCACAGTTTACCAATCGCAGAAACATTATCAGCCATGGTACGCTACTGTACAATAGCAACTTGAATAACCTGAGGGCATCACTTCGCGAAAATATTTTTGATATAGAAACCAAGGCAGTGGCTTCTGTACGAAGTTCAGTGATGAACCTGTGCGAAACAGCCAACTATTTTGTAAACGCAGAAGAATTGCAAAAAGTTTTGATAGAGAAACTGCCCATAGCAAGTAACTATGAGCTTAGCAAAGAGGAGAGTAGTGAAATAGAAAAACTGGCTCAGAATTTTGAATCTGCACAATGGGTGTATGGCCGCAGCCCTGATACCGTTTTGCGATTTAAAAACACAGAGGTATCCATCAAACAAGGGCGTATTGAAAGATTGAAGATTGATGGCCATGCAATAGAGGGCTGGAATGGCGTTTCCTTCACCTATTCAGAATTGACAAGGGAGTTTGCAAAAAGAAAAATGCAAACACATCCATTAATGCAGTTGTTTGAAGCTAGATTTTGAAAACCGCTGTTGAAAATCTTTGTTTGTTATTGATAAACATTCCTACTTTCGGATATCAATATCCAACATGAAGCAGTTTTTACTTGCTCTACTTTGCTTTACAGCAGTTCAATCAGTTTTTGCTCAATGTACAATCAATAACGCTACCTCTTGTCAATGCCTCACTTCGGGCAGTACAGATTGCGATCTACTACCAAATATTAAAATAGCTGAAGCCCCTTTGTTAGTAAGTGGAAGCAACGGAGTAATTGAGTATTCACAAACAGGCAATGGAGTAGAAAATGGCCGCTTGCGTATATCTGTTTCTACGCCAAATATTGGCCGTGGGCCACTCACTATTTTTGCTACACAAATTTTTATTTGCGGTACCGATACTTTTACCTCTAACCCCGGTACTTGTTCCGATGGTTCATCGCCCCGCCAACTCATTAAGCAGCGGGTTTATCATAAAAACGGAAATACCATGACCTACTGGGACCGCCCGGCAGGGTCTATGACTTACCACCCCACCCACTCGCACATGCACGTGGACGACTGGGGGCAATACTGGCTGCGTAAGCGCGACACTACTGAACCCAACCCGCTCAACTGGCCCATAGTTGGCTCTGGTGCCAAACTTGGTTTTTGCTTAATGGACTATGGAAGCTGCTCTTACTACAATGGCCACTGTCGCGATTCTGCAGATAATGTGTTGACCAATTCCAGTTTTCCTAACTACGGTTTGGGTGGTGGTAACTACAATTGCTCGCCAACCACCCAAGGCATTTCATCGGGCTATACGGATATTTATTATCAGAGTTTAGATGGCATGTACATTGATTTGCCACCCACCACCTGCAATGGCGATTATTACATAGTAGTACATATAGACCCACACAATTATTTTTTAGAGGAAAATGAAAATGACAATGTGATAGCCGTGCCATACACCCTTACCAAACAATTAACTAACGGAACTGCAAACATTACAGCACAAGGGGGCAACACATCTATTTGCGAAGGTACGGCATTAACTCTTTCTGCAAATGCCGGTACCAACTATTTGTGGAGCACAGGCGATACCACGCAAGCTATTTTGGTCAGTTCACCGGGGCAATACACCGTTCAGGTGTTATCGCAATGTGGCTTTGCTACCAGTCCACCTATTACAGTTACACAAATCAATAGCCATGTAACGAATGTAACTGCCGATGCTGTTTGCCAAGGAGAGAGTGTATTGTTGCAAGCCACCGGCACCGGTACATTATATTGGTTTGATGCTCCGGTAGCGGGCGGAGTGGTAACCACAGGTAACTCTTACAGCTATACACCAAGCAGCAATGCCACTTTTTTTATTGAATCAAGAGATACGCTGTTGGGGATCAGTGGATTTGTAGGGCCGGCAGATACATCTATTGGCGGTGGAGGTTACTTTAGCAATGATCAACATCAAATTTTTAGCGTTTTTAAAGCCATTCGTATAAAGACAGTTAAAGTTTACGCCAATTCTTCAAAATCACGAGTAAT
Organism: Chitinophagales bacterium; assembly: GCA_016787045.1. Lineage (GTDB taxonomy): Bacteria > Bacteroidota > Bacteroidia > Chitinophagales > LD1 > Bog-950. Next base: position 261,822 of record JAEUVA010000002.1, on the reverse strand, counting down.
AGAATTGAGAAATAGCAGCGGTACCGTGCTTAGAAAAGATACTGTTTTTGTTAGCAAAGGTATGCAGGTGATCCCACTAGATTACTACGTTGCACCGGGCACTAACTACCAGTTGGGTTGGATGATTGGCAGTTCACCCGATTTGTATCGCAATAGTTCTGGCGCTTCATATCCATACAATTTTGGAGGGCTGCTAAGTATAACCGGCAATTCGGCTAACGACCCATCCCGATGGTATGCTTACTACGATTGGGAAATTGAAGAAGTATCTACAATATGTACCAGTATCCGCGTACCGGTAACAGCTACAGTAAACACTCCTCCCACAGTATCTTTTACAGGACTTGGCTCTACATACTTTGATACCGACCCATCTGCTTCGCTCCAGGGAGTGCCTTCAGGTGGTGTATTTTATGGCACAGGTATTTCAGGCAATACTTTCAACCCGGCCGATGCCGGAGAGGGAGGGCCATATACCATTACTTATCAGTTTACAGATAGCAATGGCTGCTCGGGACAGTTTGAGGCAGAGGTGAGTGTATTGCACGATGATCAAGTTTCGGTTAGCCCACTGTTAAATATCAAGACCATAAACCTGCACCCTAACCCCAACAACGGAGCATTTGAGTTATCACTATATTCTACCAAAAGCATAGCCATAGATATAACGCTCACTAACTTGTTGGGCGAATTAGTTTTAGCAGAAAGCAATATTGCCGCCAATGGCTGGTTGCACCATCCTATCCAAATTCAGAATACGGCAAAAGGTATTTACCAGCTTACTGTAAATTTTGGATCAGATAAGAAGTACTTTAGGGTTGTGGTTCAGTAGAATAGTGTTTGTCGGCAACTTTACCGCTCTACATTTTTATCTTCGCGCAGCAAATAAAACACATGTCGCTTACTTCGCTAAGTGCGGTTTCTCCGGTAGATGGCCGCTATTTCAATCGCACAAAAGAACTTTCACCCTATTTTTCAGAGTTAGGTTTAATTAGGTACCGGGTATTGGTAGAGGTGGAATACTTTATAGCACTTTGTGAGATACCGCTGCCACAATTGGCCAACTTTCCAAATGAAAAATTTGCTGCACTGCGTGATGTAGTAGTAAGGTTTAGTGAAGCTGATGCGCAAAGCATTAAAGAAACTGAAAAGGTAACCAACCACGATGTAAAAGCGGTAGAGTATTTTCTCAAAAGCCGTTTTGATGATTTAGGGCTTCAAAAGTGGAAGGAGTTTATTCATTTTGGTCTCACCTCACAAGATGTAAACAATACAGCCATACCCCTTTCGTGGAAAGAAGCCGATGCCGCAGTTTACATGCCTGTGTTGCTGAGGGTTGTAAACCAACTGCATACTTTGGCCGAGCAATGGAAAGAAGTGCCCATGCTGGCACATACCCACGGGCAACCGGCTTCGCCCACCCGTTTGGGCAAAGAAATACTGGTTTTTGTTGAGCGGCTGTATGGTCAAATACAACCACTAAAGCACATTCCTTACTCTGCGAAATTTGGTGGTGCTACCGGCAATTTCAATGCCCATCATGTAGCATACCCGGCAATAGATTGGGTTGGCTTTGCCGATAATTTTGTGAACGAAAAGTTGGGGCTTAAACGCTCGCGATACACCACGCAAATAGATAACTACGATTCGCTGGCGGCCCGGTTAGATGCCATGAAGCGCGTCAACACCATCCTTATTGACCTTTGCCGCGATATGTGGACATACATTAGCATGGAGTATTTTAAGCAAAAGACTATAAAAGGAGAGGTGGGTTCTTCGGCCATGCCGCACAAAGTAAACCCTATAGATTTTGAAAATGCCGAAGGAAACTTGGGTATAGCCAATGCGCTGTTTGAGCACCTTTCTGCTAAGTTGCCCATTTCGCGTTTGCAACGCGACCTTACGGACTCTACCGTTTTACGCAACCTGGGCGTACCCGTGGCACATACCATGATTAGTTTATATTCTATAGAGAAGGGATTAAGCAAGCTGCTACTCAATGAGCAAGCATTAAATGCCGATTTAGAAAATAACTGGGCGGTAGTAGCTGAAGCCATACAAACTATTTTGCGGAGAGAAGGTTACCCACAACCCTACGAGGCACTCAAAGATTTAACGCGTGGTACAGCACAAATCAACCGAGAGAGCATAGCTGCATTTATTCAAACGCTTAAGGTTGGTGATACTGTAAAGCAGGAACTGCTTAAAATTACACCTCAAAATTACACCGGAGTATAAGCACCTTCCGGTTTTCTGCATATAATGTGGAAAATTCCCTACTTACCCCTCTTGCAAAGGGGGTGAGGAAATGATACATTCGCACGCTAAAATCGCCTGTATTGCATTTTGCGCTATTTACTACTTAAATACCTTAACACTTTAATACATTAATTATATGTCTGACGAACTGAACACCCCCCCCCAAAGCCCCACCGAAAATCCGGAGCAGCAGCCACGCATTATTCCCATAAACATTGAAGATGAAATGAAAACGGCTTACATAGATTACTCTATGTCGGTAATCGTAAGCCGCGCCATACCCGATGTTCGCGATGGCCTAAAGCCCGTACACCGCAGAATTTTGTTTGGCATGAACGGCCTTGGAGTAGGTGCCGGCAAGCCCCACAAAAAAAGCGCCCGTATTGTAGGGGAGGTGCTGGGTAAGTACCACCCGCATGGCGATGGATCTGTGTATGATGCCATGGTACGTATGGCACAAGACTGGAGTTTGCGTTATCCTTTAGTTGATGGGCAAGGTAACTTTGGCAGCGTGGATAATGACCCCCCGGCAGCTATGCGTTACACTGAGGCACGCTTCCGCAAAATTGCCGAAGAGTTTTTGGATGACATAGATAAAGAAACGGTGGACATGAAGCTGAACTTTGACGACAGCTTAGAAGAACCCACCGTACTACCCACCAAAATCCCCAACCTACTTATTAATGGCTCCTCCGGTATTGCCGTAGGTATGGCTACCAACATGCTTCCGCACAACCTTACAGAAGTAGTTGATGGAATAGCTCAATATATTGATAATAAGGATATTACTATTGAAGAGTTAATGCAAACTATAAAGGCACCCGATTTCCCTACGGGGGGCATTATTTATGGTTATGAGGGCATTCGTCAGGCATTTTTGACCGGACGTGGTAGGGTAGTTCTGCGCGGTAAGGCAGAGATTGAAGCTATGGAAAATGGCCGCGAGCAAATAGTTATTACAGAGATTCCGTACCAAATTGTACGTGGGGATCTGGTGAAGAAAATTGCTGAGTTAGGTGACGAAAAAAAGATTGAAGGCATTAGCGATGTGCGCGATGAAAGTAACCGCGAGGGTAACCGTATAGTAGTAGAACTCAAGAAAGATGCCATCAGCAATGTGGTGCTCAATCAGCTATTTGCTTTGACTCAATTACAAACCAGCTACGGCATTAACAATGTAGCAATTGTTAAGGGCGTACCACAAACTCTCAATTTAAAAGATTTTATCCGCCATTTTGTGGATTTCCGTCATGAAGTGGTGGTAAAACGCACCAATTACGAACTCAAAAAAGCTAAAGAGCGCGCTCATATTTTGGAGGGCTTGCTCATCGCGCTGGATCATTTAGACGAGGTAATTGCCCTCATTCGTGCAGCAGCCGACCCGGAAATTGCCAAAAATGGTTTAATGGAAAAATTCGGGCTATCCGAAATTCAGTCCAAGGCCATACTGGAAATGCGCTTACAGCGCTTAACCGGACTGGAACGCGATAAAATACGCGATGAGTACAATGAGTTAATGAAAACGATTGAATGGCTCAATCGTGTGTTGGCAGAAGAGCCGCTTCGCATGCAAATCATTAAAGATGAACTGAAAGAAGTACGCGAAAAATATGGCGATGAGCGCAGAACCACCATTGAGTTTGCCGCTGGCGACTTTAACATGGAAGACCTTATAGCGAATGATGAAGTGGTTGTAACTATTTCTCACTTAGGGTACATAAAACGCACATTATCAACAGAATATAAAACTCAAAATAGGGGAGGACGTGGCAGCAAAGGTTCATCGGCACGCGATGAAGATTTTATAGAGCACATTTTTGTAGCCACCAACCACAACTACATTTTGTTCTTTACCGAACTAGGTCGCTGCTATTGGCTCAAGGTGTACGAAATACCCGAAGGCGAAAAAACCGGTAAGGGTCGCGCTATCCAAAACCTGATGAATATCCCCAAAGAGGATAAGATAATGGCCTACATACCGGTGCAAAACCTTAAAGAAGACGAGTATCTGGAAAATAACTTTGTGGTGTTTTGTACCCGCAAAGGCACGGTAAAGAAAACCACATTAAAGGCGTACAGCAATGTACGGTCAGGCGGAGTAAATGCCATTGACATTCGCGAAGGAGATGAGTTGGTGCAAGTAATGTTAACCGATGCCCATAGCCACATTCTTATAGCTACAAAAGAGGGTAAAGCCATTCGCTTTCCGAATGATGTTGACACACTAAGAGCAGTAGGCCGGGTAGCGGCAGGTGTTCGTGGAGTTACTTTGGGCAGCGATAAAGATGAGGTAATTGGCATGATTGCCGTACATCCGGATAGCAAAGAAGAGACCATTTTAGTGCTCAGCGAAAAGGGCTTTGGCAAACGCAGTTACATCAATGACCCCGAAACCGGTGAAGCAGAATATCGCATCACCAACAGAGGGGGTAAAGGGGTAAAAACCATTAACATTACAGATAAAACCGGCAGTTTGATTGGGCTGCTTAATGTAACTGATAACGACCATGTTATGATTATTAATAAGAGCGGTGTGGCTATTCGTTTGGCTGTTGACCAACTACGTGTAGCTGGTCGCGCTACACAGGGTGTACGGGTAATTAAATTAGGCGAAAAAGATGCTATTGCGGCTATTGCCAAAATCACCAATGGCAAGCTTAATTACAATGCCGAAGAAGATGGAGACTTGGGCACGGCCGATAACACCGAAGCACCGGCAGAATAATTTGTTAAACACTTAAAAAATCAATAAAAAGGCACAGTTTTGATTCAAAAACCCACAAAACTTAAACTAAACATGAAAAACATTTTTCTTTCCTTGACTATTTTGGCAGCAACAGTAGCTTCAGCACAAGATGGCAACAACATTTGCGCCTGGAACGCCATGAATAACTACAACACCGGTGGTGGACCCTCTGATTTGGAAAAAGGCATTAAATGTACCGATGAAGCAGCAGTGAACCCGGCCACCAGCGAAAAATCAAAAACCTGGTTTTATAGGGGGCAGCTTTACAGTTTGGTGTTTCGCGATACGGTATTGAATAAACAATACGGTAATGCGGCCTTTGAAGCATCTAAGGCCTTTAAAAAGCTGATGGACATAAACGACCCCAAGTTTAAGGACTGGGCAGAAGTAGCTAACTCGCTGGCACCCATTACTATTGGTGCTTTTAATGCCGGTTACGACCAGTACATAGCCCGCAACTATGCCGGTGCTTACCAGTACTTTAGCACCGTTAAAGAAATGAACAATGTACTTAAGGCCAAAAACCAAAAAACGTATGTACAAGATACTACCATATTGAAAAGTGCCGGTGCAGCAGCTACTGAGGCCGGTAATATAGATGGTGCCATTCAGGCATACAAAGAGTTACTTACTTTGATTCCTTCACCGGCTGTGTATAGTACTTTAGTGCGTTTGTACAACAAACAAAATAATGGTGCCGAAGCGCTTAAAATTTGCGAAGAGGGTTTGGCAAAGTACCCTAAAAATCAAGACCTTATTATAGAGCGCTTAAACTTCTTTTTGGTAGAGCAGAAGTATGTAGAAGGGGTAAGCTACCTGAATAGTTTGCTGGCGCTGGACCCAACTAATGGAGAGGCCTTGTTTATTAAAGGATTGGCGTATGAAAACGAAAAAATGTTTAATGAAGACTCTGCTATTGTTTACTACAACAAATCTATAGAGGTTAACAAAGCCAAGAAACCGGAGCCGGCACATGCTAAGCCGTATAACAACATAGCGGCTATTTATGTAAAGAAATCAAATAACTTGTTAGAGCAAATGAACAAGCTGGGTACTACGGCAGCAGAACAAAAGAAATACGATGCTATGGATGCTGAGCAGAAACAATGGCTCCAAAAAGCATTTCCGTATTTAGAGCAAGCTACAAAGCTGCACCCGGATGATCCACAAATCAAAAAGAACTACACGAACGTAAAGTTGAAGTTAGGACTTTAATATAGCGCTACAGTAATATAGATTTAGGGAGTTAAGCTCCCTTTATCTTTAGATTCACTGTTTAACATAATGTAAATTATGAGTAATTTAAAATGTTCATTTGGTCTATATGCATACAAAACCATTTGAGTATGCTCTATTGTCTCTTGAGTATTGAATATATTTTTTGAGTAGATAATATGGCCACTATTGGGGGGCTAATCAAGTCTGTTCAGTAAACTGTGTAAAAAATTAAACTTGATACAGCATGGCATGGCGGGGGAATGTGTGATTAGAAAGGGACAGGCACCACTGCTGCGCTTTTTGCTTGCGGCCTCGCTCTCTTGCTATATGAGATGAATACAAAGTGTGCTGTACAGTGAATGTGGATAACCCGATTCCTGAGATTTTGCCCCTCTGCAAAAATTCTATTTTAGCCGCTACGAAATTTTCGCAGCGGTAATGTTTTCTAAACCCAAAGCTAACCGCTGCATCACACAAAACCGACTGATGAGCCGTTTTTTGCTTCTGTGTTTGACCGCGCTTTTTACAACATATATTTCTGCCCAAACCGTAAAACTATACGGCACCGTTACTGATGAAAAAGACAAGTCCACTATGGTGGGTGTAATTGTACAAGTAAAGGGCACACAAAATGGTACAATTACCGATGTGGATGGTAAATACGAGTTGCAGTTAAACCCCGGCACGCATACCGTAGAGTTTTCGTACACCGGGTATGCCAAACGCAGTTTTTTGATTTCTATACTACCCGGCAAAGACAAAGAGCAAAATGTGTTGATGGGCGTAGAAGAAAAAGAGATGGATATAATAGTGGTAACGGGCACTAAGTACGAGAAAAAATTGAGTGAGGAAATAACGAGTATGGAGGTGCTGCGCGCCAATGTGATACAGCAAAACAATGCCCGCATGGATGAAGCCATGAACAAGGTACCGGGGGTGAATATGTTGGGCAAAACTATCAGCATACGGGGTGGCAGCGGTTTTAGCGATGCTACCAGCAACCGAGTTTTGGCACTTTTGGATGAAATGCCCATGATAAGCCCAGAAAACGGCAGCATTATTTGGGAAATGATTCCTATAGAGGGTTTAGAGCAAGTGGAGGTGATTAAGGGTTCTTCATCGGCCATGTACGGCTCATCGGCACTCAACGGAGTGATTAACCTGCGGACCATACAGCCCAAGCAAGAAATGGTGAACAAGTTACTGATCAACTACGGCTTTTACGACCAGCCGCGGCAGCGCACCTGGAACCATTGGTGGAGCCGCAACCGCATTAAACTAAATGGAGACACCATTCAGCGTGTACAGCACCCAATGTTTGGCGGAGCACAGTTTACACATGCTAAGCAGTATGGCGATTTTGGTGTAGTGGTTAGTGGCGCGTATCAGCAAGACATGAGTTTTAGGAAAGATAATGACTACAAGCGCGCCCGCATGATGGCCAAGCTGCGCTACACCCCCAAAAAACTCAATAACCTTACTGTGGGTTTAAACATGGGTTTCTTTCACCAAAACCTGAAAGATTTTTTTGCGTGCAAAGGGGTGGCTCTGGACATGTATATCCCCAGTGAGGTGGCCATTACGAGCACCCGCACTTTTACTATAGACCCGTACCTGAATTACTACGATAAAAAGGAGAATAAGCACAGTGTTAAGTTCAGAGTGTTTAACTCTAAGTATAACTCTACTACCGGTGATAGCAGCGAGAGCACACAGTTTTATTACGACTATTCGTTTGTAAAACGTTTCAACAAAATCAACTTTACTATCACAACAGGCACCAATGGCTATTACTCGGTTATATATGGCAAAACTTTTGGGCAATTGGTGGCCGACATTAACAAGATAAAGTACTACACCGGCAGGGATGTGATGAATTTTTCGGCTTACATACAAGCCGAGAAAAAATTTTTTGAAAAACTAACTGTATCAGGTGGTTTGCGAATTGAGGTGGCTCAACTGAGTAAAGAAATGGTACTAAACCGCTTGCCGCTTGTTAACCTTATACATCATGCCGGTAAAAACGGTAAGGCCAAAAAAGATATTGTTTCACCGGTTACTCCCCTATTCCGTATTGGCGCCAATTACCAAGCTACAGAGGGTACATTTATCCGGGCATCATTTGGACAGGGTTTCCGCTACCCGGCTTTGAGCGAAAAGTATGTTTACACTGTGCGCAGTGGTGCACAGGTTTACCCCAACGATTCGCTGCGCCCCGAGAATGGCTGGAGTGCAGAAATTGGCATTAAGCAAGGGGTGAAGATTAGCAAGTGGCTGGCCTACTTTGATGTGAGTGGTTTTATTATGCGCTACCATGATATGATAGAGTTTCAACTGTATGATAAACTGCCGGACTCTTTGTTGGCTAATGCCATAGGTATCCCCTTTCAGGCGCAAAACATTACGGATGCCCGGATTATGGGCGTGGAGTTTAGCGCTATAGCCAATGGTAAAATTTTTGGTGTGCCACTCAACTTTTTGATTGGCTATTCTTTTATAGACCCCCGCAACCTTAGTTACGACCCCACTAATCCTGCCTCAGTAAAAATTTTAAAGTATAGGATACAGCATTCTGCCAAGGCCGATATACAAGCCAACTACAAAGGGTTTACGTTTGGTACCAGTATGTTTTTCAATAGTTTTATGAAGAATATTGACAATGTAGGAATTGGCGCTTTAGGGGTGGTGAGCAAGTTCCGCGCGGCCCACAATAAAGGCGATTTTGTGATGGATGTGCGGGCAGGTTATAGCTACAAAGACAAGTTTCTGTTCAACTTTATCTGCAAAAACGTATTCAACAAGGAATATATGCTGAGGCCGGCTTTGATAGAGGCACCGCGTAATTTTACCTTTCAGGTGGGATACAACTTTTAAGGAGGCATTGATTGTTGACTGCTAAGTTGTTTTTACCACTTAGCTTAACCTGCTGTTGTTTTGTAAGTATTATATGTCAATGACCATTTTTCCCTTATCAGACAGCATACTTTCGGGTAGTGTAGTGATAATAGATTCAGAAAGAGCAGCCAGCAACTTTTCTTTAACGAAATAGCGAAAGCAAATCAGTCCGATTTGACGAACCGGCACCGGGGATTTAAACTGACGTGTATTTTGCAATTGCTTTTTGTTTAAGCCCGATAGCGAAAGTTGTGGAAGTATGGTAATGCCCTCGTTCATTTCCACCACTTTTTTGAGTGTTTCTATACTGCTGGCTGAGAGGTCAAACTGGTGGAGGTTTCGCTCGTTTAGTTTTAACTCACACAAGTTTATGACTTGATTACGCAGGCAGTGGCCTTCTTCCAGCAGCCACAAGCGGTCGGGGTCAAGGTCTGTAGGTAGCAGATACTTTTTCTTTGCAGAGAGCATTTTTTGCGAAGAGTAAATTACAAACTCTTCGGTAAAGAGCGGCTTTTCTACCAGGTCGGGGTCGCTGAGTGGTATGGCCAGAATGCCGGCATCTAGTTGATTGTGCTTGATTCGCTCTATAATGACATCGGTAGTCAACTCGCTGATTTGTAGTTTTATTTTGGGGTGGTTTTTTAAGAAGTTTTTTAAAAATAAGGGCAAAAGATAAGGGGCCAGTGTAGGGATAATTCCAACCCGCAACTCCCCTACTGCGGCTACTTGTTCAGCATCAGAAATACTCTTGAGCCGCTCTGCTTCTTTCAATATCACCTTGGCTTGCTCTATAATTTTGGTCCCGTTTTCGGTGGGGACTACGGGTTGCTTAGAGCGGTCAAATATTTTAGTATTCAACTCCTCCTCCAGTTTTTTAATCATCATGCTAAGCGTGGCCTGAGTCACGTAGCAGTGCTCTGCTGCGGTAACAAAATGCCGGTGCCGCTCTACGGCAACTATGTATTCTAACTGTTGAAAATTCATATTGACAATATCTATGCAAGTATAGATAATATCAGTTTGATTGATTAGTTAGCTATGCTACATTCGTGCTGCTAACAAAAAACTATACCATGGATACCAACAACCAAAGCGGGGGTAAATGCCCTTTTACCGGAGCTACACGCTCTACTAACGGTGCTGCCACACACGGCACCAAAAACCAGGATTGGTGGCCCAACCGACTAAACTTAGGTATGCTTCGCCAACATTCCGGACTAACCAACCCATACGGCAATGGCTTTAATTACCGTAAAGCATTTTCTGAACTTGACTACAAGGCGCTGAAAAACGATTTACGTGCATTAATGACCGACTCGCAGCCCTGGTGGCCGGCAGATTTTGGACACTATGGTCCGTTGTTTATCCGCATGGCCTGGCATGCTGCGGGCACTTACCGCATAGGCGATGGCCGTGGAGGTGCAGCACTCGGGTTACAGCGATTTGCTCCGCTAAATAGCTGGCCCGATAACGGCAACTTAGACAAGGCCCGCAGATTGCTTTGGCCCATCAAACAAAAATATGGCAAAAAAATATCGTGGGCAGATTTGCTGATACTGACCGGCAATGTGGCCTTGGAAAGCATGGGCTTTAATACGTTTGGATTTTCGGGAGGGCGAGAGGATGTGTATGAGCCGGATGAAAGCATCTACTGGGGTGTAGAAAAAAAATGGTTAGACGATAGCACCCGATACAGCGGCAAGCGAGATTTGGAGAATCCATTAGCCGCAGTACAAATGGGCTTAATCTATGTAAACCCCGAAGGCCCGGGTGGAAACCCAGACCCCATTGCTGCTGCTAAAGACATCCGCGAAACCTTTGCGCGCATGGCTATGAATGATGAAGAAACCGTGGCACTAATAGCAGGTGGACATACGTTTGGTAAAGCACATGGTGCTGCTGATGCCAAAAATGTGGGTGCAGAACCCGAAGGAGCGCCTGTAGAACTACAAGGTTTTGGCTGGATAAATAAGCATGGCAGCGGTAAAGGTGCCGATACTATTACCAGTGGATTAGAAGTAACCTGGACCACCACACCTGCTAAATGGAGCCACGATTTTTTCAAGCATTTGTTTGAGTACGAATGGGAACTGACCAAAAGCCCGGCAGGTGCACACCAATGGATAGCTAAAAATGCAAACGAAACCATACCAGACGCGCATGTTTCCGGTAAAAAGCACAAGCCAACCATGCTTACCACTGACCTATCGTTGCGTTTTGACCCGGCTTACGAAAAGATATCGCGCAAATTTTATGAAAACCCAGAGGTGTTTGCCGATGCTTTTGCCCGCGCATGGTACAAACTTACCCACCGCGACATGGGGCCAAAATTGCGCTATACCGGCCCTGAAGTACCGACCGAAGAATTGATTTGGCAAGACCCTATACCGGCTCGCCAATACGATGTGATTGATACGAATGATGTGGCAGATTTGAAAAAGCTGATTTTGGCATCCGGTCTAAGCATTGCTCAATTAGTTGCCACTGCATGGGCTTCGGCTTCCACATACCGCAACTCTGATAAGCGCGGTGGAGCCAATGGCGCGCGCATTCGGCTTGCTCCACAACGTTATTGGAAAGCCAATAACCCGGAGCAATTGGGTAAAGTGTTAGATGCTTTAGAAAAGATTCAACATGCGTTTAATGCCTCACAAAAGGGCAAACAAGTATCGCTGGCCGATTTGATAGTATTGGGTGGAGTGGCCGCAGTGGAGCAAGCCGCAAAAAATGGTGGAGTGAATATTAGTGTGCCTTTTACTCCAGGCCGTACCGATGCCACAGCAGAGCAAACCGATGTAGAGTCGTTTGGCGCATTAGAGCCCTTTGCCGATGGTTTTAGAAATTACCTCAAAACTCATTCGGCTGTACCGGCAGAACACTTGTTAGTGGACAAAGCACAATTGCTTACCCTTAGCGCTCCTGAAATGACAGTACTATTGGGTGGGTTGCGTACACTCAGCGCAAACTACGATAACACTACACATGGAGTATTCACTGAAAAGAAGGATACGCTGAGCAATGATTTTTTTGTAAACCTTTTGGACATTAGCACCGAGTGGAAACCTACCGATGAGCACAAGTACACCTTTACCGGAACCGACCGCGCTACAGGCAAAACCAAATGGCAGGCCACCCGGGTAGATTTGGTGTTTGGTTCTAACTCAGAACTGCGGGCTTTAGCTGAGGTTTATGCTTCTGATGATTACAAAGAGCAGTTTGTACACGATTTTGTAAGGGTATGGAACAAAGTGATGAATCTTGACCGCTTTGATTTATCATAAATACAGAATTAGAAATCCAAGGTGCTTAAAACATCGTAACTTGTTATGTAATAGAGAAACAAAGATAGGGTTAGCAGGGTAGTTAGCGGTGCACTGGCAACAGTGCACCGTTTTTTATTGCCGTATGTGAAACAAGAAAGGTTTGCTAATCAAAAACATACCACGTTAATAGAGATGTCAAGCAACTCTTTCGCTTGACAAACGGGAGTTTTCAATTTAAGCCAGTTTGAAAATGACTGCAATACTTGTTGTGCCGACTGACCGGACTCCCGAATATTTTTTAGCGACAAAGAACCTGCCGATTTAGACAATTTTGATCCATTACTATCTGTCAGCAACGGATGATGATAGAACTGTACTTGATGAAATGATTGCATACCCAGTTTATCGGCTAAAAATAGTTGAGCGGCTGTGGTGTGCAGCAAATCCTCGCCACGTACTATAGCATTCACTCCACTCCTATTATCTTCTATCACCGAAAAGAGTTGATAGGCAGGTAAATTATCGTTGCGCCACACTACAAAATTGGGCATTACTTCATGGAGGATTGCTGTTTGATATCCACTCCACCCATCGGTGTATGATGTTACAGCGTTATCTGTTTTCATTTTGTAAGCAAACTTCTTTTGGGGTAAAGCGGTTTTGTGCTTCTTTACACAATTGCACGATAATCCTTTTGCCACATCGCTTCGGGAGCATGTACAAGCGTACACTACATTTTGTTCAATTAGATATAACAAGTGCGCTCTGTATTCGGGCAAACGCAACTGCATAGAAAATTCTTTGCGATGTTGCTCGGCACTAAACGGTCCCTCATCCCAATCTATGCCCAACCATTCAAGGGTATAAAACACATCGTTAAGGTACTCCGGCTGTATGCGCGGGGCATCTACATCATCAATACGCAATTGCAACACGCCTTTGCTTTGACGAACCAACCACCAGGTAAGGAGAAAATTAAACGCATTGCCTAAGTGTAAGTATCCGCTGGGGGTGGGGGCAATACGGCTTTTTAGGTTCATGGTGCAAAGCAAATTAATCTGTAATCACCAACTTTAAAAACGGTTCAAGCATGTTAAGCCAACATTAAAATTCCAATCAAACAGGTAGCTTTTATTTTTTTAGTGCTGCCAACAATTACTTTTAGAATTTAAAACCCACCGTGTAGTTGTACCATTTATGGCTAAGCAAGATAGTTTTATTAACCGCGAAATTAGTTGGTTAAGTTTCAATGAAAGAGTGTTGCAAGAAGCAGCAGATGCTAATGTGCCTTTGTTAGAGCGACTTCGCTTTTTGGGCATTTTCTCCAATAATCAAGATGAGTTTTTTCGGGTGCGTATAGCTACGCTCAAACGATTGCTGGCTTTGGGTAAACGCGCTAAAGCTACGATTCACTACAAGCCCAAAAAAATACTCAGCGAAGTACAAAAAGCCGTGCTGCGTCAGGGGCGCAAGTTTGAAGAAATTTACAGCCAGATACATGCTGAACTCAGCAAAAAAGGGATACACATTATTAACGAAACACAATTGAATGCAGAGCAAGGTGAGTTTGTAAAAAACTATTTCAACGAAAACGTACGCCACGCGCTGGTACCCATTATGCTTCAGCAGGTAAAAACCTTTCCGGAGCTAAAAGATAAAGCCATCTATCTGGCCATACGTCTTTCTGTAAAAAATAAACCGCAGAGTAAGCAATACGCCCTGGCAGAAGTACCCACCGATGTGGCCGACCGGTTTTTGATTTTACCATTTAAAGGCAAAAACAAATACATCATATTATTAGATGATGTAATTCGCTACAATCTAAAAGAGGTGTTTGTGGCCTTTCCATACAACCAGATAGAGGCCTACACCATAAAAGTAACCCGCGATGCAGAACTGGATATAGACAACGATATATCCCACAGCTTTTTAGATAAGATTACCAAGAGTGTGAAAGCCCGCCAAAAAGGTGTGCCTGTACGGTTTGTATATGACAAACAAATACCCCGCGACCTGTTTGAGTTCATTAAACTGAAAATGAAACTCAAAGACAACGACAATATTTTGCCCGGTGGCCGATACCATAATTTCAAAGACTTTATGCGTTTTCCAAAAATGGGAAACGATGCCCTCTACTACCAACGCATTAAGCCCATACCACACAAAAAACTACCCACCGGTGCCAGCTTTTTTGAAGTTCTGAAAAAGCAGGACATTATGCTGCACTACCCATACCAAAGTTTCGCCCACTTTATTGATTTTTTGCGCGAAGCAGCAATTGACCCTTTGGTAAAAACTATCAAAATCACGCTGTACCGTGTGGCTGCAAAATCGATGGTGATTAATGCACTTATCAATGCCGCAAAAAATGGTAAACATGTAGTGGCTGTGGTAGAACTGCAAGCCCGTTTTGACGAAGAAGCCAACATTAAATGGGCGCAGCAACTGCAAGACGAAGGCATACAAGTTATTTATGGTGTACAGGGGTTAAAAGTACATTCCAAACTCTGCCTCATTACCCGCACCGAGGCAGGAAAAAACCAACATTACGCCAACATTACTACCGGCAACTACAATGAGCAAACCTCGCAAGTGTATAGCGATGATGCCCTGTTTACAAGCAACAGCGCCATTACAAAAGAGGTTGAACATGTGTTTGATTTTTTTGAAAAAAACTACAAAGTACATCAGTACAAGCACCTTATCCTTTCGCCACTTTCTACCCGCAAAAAGTTTATTAAGCTCATTGAAAACGAAATAGACCATGCCCGCAAAGGCAAGCCCGCAGAGATTTTTATTAAAATGAACAGCTTGGTAGATGAAGAAATGATTAGCCAGCTTTACAAAGCCGGGCGTGCCGGTGTTAAAGTTCGTGCCATAGTGCGCGGCATTTGCACGCTGGTACCCGGTGTGCCAGGCATGAGCGAAAATATTGAAGTAATCAGTTTAGTAGATAAGTTTTTAGAGCACTCCCGCATCTTTATTTTTAAAAATTGTGGTGATGAACTCTACTTTATTTCCAGTGCCGACTGGATGACCCGCAACCTTGATTACCGTGTAGAAACCGGCTGCCCCATTTACGACAAAAGCATACAACGTGAGCTACGTAGAATAATGGAGGTACAATGGAGCGATAACACCAAAACCCGCACCATAGACCCCGGTTTGCGCAATGAATTGCGCATACATGCCAGCGCACCAAAAGTACGCGCACAAGAAGCCATTTACGAAATGTTGAAATAGAAAACAGATTACTTGCCCGATGAGGCCTGAGCGGCATTCACATCTACAAACTTGTAGTACCCTTCAGCAGATACATATACATCGGGTACCCGCTTGTTTTGCTCAAAAAACAAATAGCCCTGCTGCAAGTTAGCCCACAACTTGGCGTGTGCTTTGTTTTCGGGTTTTGTAAGTGCGTTGTAGGTGTTTTGGGTAGTCATCCGGAAAGGAAAAACGTGTACCGGAATTTTTTCTTGCCCCTGATTACGCGCTTTAACGGCACACAGGTAAATATCTTCAATATAATAATCACTCATAGCCATACATCCGGCACTCACCTGCCCGCCATGTATAAAAATACTACCCCCTTTTTTGGGAGCAGCACTCAACTTCATGTCTGACTCGTTGGGGTAGTTAATACCCAAGCTGAGCAGATAATTGCTGTATGGATTAAACTCATTGATATGGTAAAAACCCTCGGGCACCTGTGCATCGCCTTGTTGGCGTTTGGGGCCAAGTGTGCCCGACATAGCATATACTTTGTAAGAATTAAAAAGAATGTAATTGCCAAAAGAATTGCGCACCCATACTTCCATTTGTGCCTCTTGTTTAAACACCCGAATAAACATATTGCCAAACTCCTCGGCCACATCTTTAGAGCGGCAGCGCATTTTTATCAGTTCTTCTTTACGCTCATACGCCTCGCTCACTCGCGGAAACGATTTCTGAATTTCTTCAAACGATTTATCGCTGGGCAAAAATGCAAAAGCAGGCACCAAGAGCAACGCTATCATTATGTATTTCATCTTTTGCATAAAACACTGTTTGCATGCTTGTACGGCAAAACAGGATTGCAAGTTTACACAATTAATGATAATTCTCCACATGTTGTACACAATAACAAACACCCCTCTGTGCTACGCATGTATGCTTTTAAGATGGTGGTGAAATTTTCTGCCTTTAAAACATATTTTCGTACCTAGCGTTAGTACAGCCAAGCCCATGAAAAGCATAGTCCTATTCTTCGTTTTTTTTCTTCCTTTTTTTGCCGGAGCAACACACTATAGGGCTGGCGAAATTATATACGAACGCACCGGTAACCTCAGCTACAAATGCAGCGTAATTACTTATACCACCGTAGGCAGCCCTGCCGATAAACCCTGGGTTGTACTCAACTGGGGCGATGGTGTGATAGACACCATTGGGCGAGTAAATGGAAATGGTACCGTGGTGGGTAACGATATACAACAAAATATTTTTGTAGGCAGCCACACTTATGTAGGCGTACCTCCTGCACCCGGAAATTATTTTGTTATAGGCATGCAAGACCCCAATCGCATTAATGGCATTTTGAATATAGACAATGGCAACTCCATAGATGTAGAGTTTTATGTGGAAGATACACTTCGGTTCCCAAACGATATTCAAAATATTGGGTTTAACTCCTCTCCTATTTTGCTCAATATGCCTATAGACTACGCTAATGTGAACGAGATATTTGAGCACAACCCTAATGCCTACGACCCCGATGGTGATAGTTTAACGTATGAACTAGTAGTACCTCTGCGCGATAAAAATGTGTTTGTGCCCAACTATGTTTTTCCGGCACCTTACTGCAACAATTGTTGTGTAAGCGGGAACATTTTTAGCATCAACAGCAAAACCGGTGAAATTGTGTGGAACACCCCTTGCAAGGCCGGCATATACAACATAGCCATACTGGTTACCGAATTTCGCAATGGAGTAAAAATGGGCACGCTACTGCGAGATATGCAAATATTGGTGGGCAGCAAACCCAACTCACCTCCACAAATTGTAGAGTTTGCCGATACCTGTGTGCGTGCCGGTGATGCCCTGCTACGCAACGTATCGGCCACAGACCCTAACTTTAGCCAGATAGTTAAGTTTACGGCCAATGGAGGCCCATTCTTAACCACTCCTGCGGCTACATTTAGCGCCACTAACGGTAACCCGGCCAGCGGCACGTTTAGTTGGCAAACCGCCTGTGCGCTTATTCGTAAGCAGCCGTATCAGGTAGTTTTTAAAGCAGAGGATAATTACGTGAGTGCAGGAGTGCCCATTCCGCTGGTAGATTTAAAAACATGGCTCATTACCATCATAGCTCCACCGGTAGAAAACCTCACAGCCACCTCATCGCCAAATGCCATTACGCTCAACTGGCAAAACCCATATAGCTGCGCTTCATCGCCAGATTTTAGGGGCTTTAGTGTGTGGCGAAAGGTAGAGTGCGATTCGTTTACCCCCGACTACTGCGAAACCGGATTGGCGCAGCGTGGTTATACTAAAATTACCACCGCTAATGTGTTCACCTACACCTATACCGACTTTACCAGTGTGGTGGGTCAGCAGTATAGCTACAGGGTGTTAGCACATTTTTCTAAGCAATCGCCCAACGGAGTGTTTCAGTACGATGCGGTAGAAAGTGTACCAAGCAACGAAGTATGCGTGTTTATGCCCATTAGTGTGCCGGTAATGCTCAATGCCGATGTGCTGACTACCGATGCCACCAACGGACAACTGTTTGTGCGCTGGAGCAAACCCTTGGCCGGGGGCAACAATTTAGATACCTTACAGTTTACACCACCTTACCGGTTTGATTTGTATCGAAGCACCGGGTTCAATTTCAATGCTCCGGTGTTGATTCACTCAACCCCTAATGCCAATTCATTTTCTGCTATAACAGATACCTTTTTTACCGATACCGGATTAAACACCCAAGACAATCCGTATAGTTACCGGGTATTATTTTTTTCTAATGGTGATACGGTTGGCAATTCCAACACTGCCTCATCGGTTTATTTAGAAGTGCAGCCCAGCGACCAATCGCTAAATTTGAAGTGGAACGAAAACGTACCCTGGACAAACGACAGTTTTTCGGTATTCCGGTTCAACAAGCTAACAGCCGCGTATGATTCTATAGGCGTTAGTTACACCCATACCTATGCGGATACCGGGCTGACTAATGACTCGCTGTATTGCTACTATGTGAAGGCCTATGGCCATTATGCGGTGGGTGTTTTTCCGCGTCCGCTGCTCAATAAAAGTCAAATTGATTGCGGGGTACCGGTAGATACGCTTCCTCCTTGTCCGCCAGTACTTCGTGTGGTTAATGATTGTGATACATACAATAACCAACCCTGGAACACACAGCAGTTTATCAACTACCTGAAATGGAGTTTGATAGACAGCACTTGTAATGACGATGTAACCCACTACTACATTTATCGTAGCGATGACTCTACTGCACAATGGATACTTTTAGATAGCACTAACACAAAAGCAGATTCTTCTTACAACCACTTATTGACCGATAATCTGGCGGGCTGCTATGCTGTTACAGCACTGGATAGAGTAGGCAACGAGAGTGCGTTCAGCAATGTTTTTTGTGTAGATAATTGCCCATACTACATACTACCCAATACCTTTACCCCCAATGGCGATGGAGCAAACGAAATTTTCCATCCGTTTCTACCCTACCGGTTTGTATCTAAAATTGAAATGAAAATTTTTAACCGCTGGGGCGAGCAGGTGTTTAGCACCGAAGACCCCTATATTGGCTGGAATGGCAAAATGAATAACAGCGGAAAAGACTGCGCAGATGGAGTGTATTTGTATGCCGGTTTCTACTACGAACAGCGCCTGGGCAAGTTGATTAAAAAACCGCTTGGCGAAAAAAAGGGAGGTGGTTTTATTCACCTCATCAGAGGTAAGTAGTATTTTGCACTTACCGAAAAATCTATATTAGCGCGGTTTATGTATAAAATCTTCGCCACGTTTGGGAGCTATGTGTCGCTTTTGCGCAGCGCTGTTTCAAAGCCCGAAAAAGCCCAGATGTACTGGAAAGAAACTTTCCGGCAGGCCAATGAAATTGGCATTGGGTCTTTAGTTATCATTGCTATAGTAGCTACTTTTATAGGTGCTGTTACGGCTGTACAATTTTCATATCAGTTAAAATCTATAGGCATAGTGCCCATGTGGTGGATGGGTTCTATCTTGCGCAAATCCATCATATTAGAGTTAGCACCTACCATTTCGGCACTGCTATTGGCGGGCAAAGTGGGCAGCAATATTGCCTCTGAGTTGGGCAGCATGCGTATATCTGAGCAGATAGATGCGTACGAGATAATGGGGGTTAACACACCAGGGTATTTGGTAGGCCCCAAGATTTTGGCAGCAGTAATTGTAGTGCCATTGTTGGTGGTTATAGCCGTATTTTTGGGCATTATGGGCGGATGGGTTGGTGGTGTAGCCGGTGGCTACTTTAGCACGGCAGAATATGTGCGCGGCTTGCAAGATTTGTTTTTGACTAAAGACCTTAACATCATGCTTATTAAGTCCACTTTATTTGGGTTTATTATTGCTTCTATCTCTTGCTACAAAGGATTTTATGTAGAAGGTGGGGCTATTGAAATAGGCAAAGCCAGCACTCAAGCGGTGGTGGTGAGCAGTATAGCTGTAATTGTTGTAAACTTTTTTGTAGCATTTTTACTATTGTGATAGAGATAAAAGACATCAAGAAAAACTTTGGTACGCAGCAAGTACTTAAAGGGGTAAGTGCGCTGTTTGATACCGGTAAGTGCAACCTTATTATTGGCAAGTCCGGCTCGGGCAAAACCGTTACCTTAAAGTGTATGGTGGGGCTTTTTGAGCCAGACTCGGGTACCATAGAATTTGATGGCCGCAACATTACGGCTATGGACTTTAAAGAGCGCAAAACTATCAGGCGCGAAATAGGGATGCTTTTTCAGGGCACTGCGCTGTTTGACTCAATGACGGTGGAAGAAAATATTCGTTTTCCGTTAGATATGTTTACCAACAAAACCACTGAAGAAAAAAACGAGCGGGTTAACTTTTGCCTGAAGCGGGTAAACATGGAAAACACCAATAAAAAATACCCCGGTGAGCTATCGGGTGGCATGAAAAAGCGCGTAGGTATTGCGCGGGCTATTGTTATGAACCCCAAGTATCTTTTTTGCGATGAGCCCAACTCGGGCTTAGACCCCAAAACATCTATTGTAATTGATCATCTGATACAAGAAATTACACAGGAGTACAACATTACCACAGTAATAAATACGCACGATATGAACAGCGTGATGGGGTTTGGCGAAAAAGTTGTTTTTCTGCACGAAGGGTTAAAGTACTGGGAGGGCACCAATAAAGAGATAATGACCATTACCGATGGTGAACTGTTTGACTTTATTTTTGCCTCAGACTTTTTGAAAGACCTGCGCAGAAACGCCAAAGTATAGATAGCCCTAATCTACCACTCCGCCAGTACGCTCTCGCCTTCTGTTACCACATCACCGGTTTTGGTTTTTAGCTGCACACCACTGGGTAGTATCACCGTTACCTGGCTGCCTAATTTTATCAGCCCAATTACATCGCCTTGTTTTACTTGCTGGCCTTTGGTCAAAAAATCTTCTATTCTGCGAGCCACAAAACCGGCTATTTGCACTAATTTATATTTTTTGCCCTTCGTGTTTTCAAAGGTCAGTTCGTTGTGCTCGTTTTCAAACCGTATGCCCCACTCATTATTCATCACTACGGCATTGCTAAAGTTACCGGTTACATATTTTTTTGATAACAGCACCGCATTGGTAGGCGCGCGTTGGTAGTGTACATTGGTAACATCCATTTGTATATGAATAATAGTGCCGGCTGTGTCCACATCGGCCACCCAGGTATCAAAAGCGCCAAACTCTTTTTTCGTGATTTGAACAATTGAATCGTTCCAGCCAAACACCGCCACCACTTTGCCGTTGGCGGGGCTTACAAACAGTTTTTCGTTAGCGGGTATGTTTCTATCGGGCAGGCGCAAAAACCAAAATTGGTAATACAAGCCCAGTACTGCACCCAATAACACCACAGCTACCAAAAATCGCTTTGTTGTTTTCATGCAGCGAATAAAGCAAAGAGCGGTTAATGGCGATAGTCTTGCCCAGTAATGGGCTGCAACAAACCTATTTTCTGCATTAATGTCAACCTATTTTAAGATGAAACAAGACTGCACGGTTAGCTTGTGCATTAATAGCAATGTGATTCAGGACACAAACTTTTATACCTTCATGCTATGAACACAATAGCTCTATATTTTAGCCGCATTGCCGGATTAAAAACCTTCATCATTGCCACTCTAATTTATGTTGCCTTTGGGGGTTACGTAATGCCGCAAGGCGCAAAAAAAATTGCCAGTTTGGCAGGCAAGCCGGTAGAGATTTTAGACTTGCAGTTTAGCTACACTACAACTCGCGCTGCAGATATACTAAGTGCATACACTCCAGAAGCCATAGCGTTTGGCGTATGGTTTAGTTGGGTAGCCGATACGGTTTATCCGCTAGTGTACGGTTTTTTATTCATCATTATTTTAGCTTGGGTATACAATAATGTGCCACAGCACTTAGCGGCTTACCGCTATATTCATTTGCTCCCTATTACCACAGTAGTGATTGACTTTGTAGAAAATTTCTTTATAAGAAGAGTGATGCTTAGTTACCCCAATTTACAGGATAGTGCAGTGGCCACTGCCTCTTTTTTTACAACGGTTAAATGGCTGAGCGTGGCTGCATTGGCCGCTGCTGCGGTATTTGGCCTGCTGTTGCTATTGCGCAAAAGAATGGGCTAAGCACACACTTAGTCATACAAAAATGTTTCATTGTTGTAAGCTAATTGCCTTACATTTTCCAGCACTCTACGCATGTATATTCTCCAAAATGTGTTTGCAAACAGCCAGTTTAGCGGATATAAAACTGGAGATTCGGCATGTAAGTGATACGTGTAATCAATCAAAATACGATTAGGCGATAACTCTGTGGTTTGCCACTCACCGGTAAACTTTGTAAAGCCCAACATCCATGCCTGAAAATTGCTGACCTCTATTTTCCAATACTTATTTTCTATACGCTCTATCAGTTTGTCATCACTGACATAACCGCCTTTTTGAGTGAGCGATGGAGCCGCATATACCTTCTTGCTATAGCCGGGTTTGCCCCAATTTTCGTCATTTGAAACATGTGTTACTTTGGGCATTATTAAAAATCCGGTATGTACTTTTGATAGGTCTGTAAGCATGGGTGCCTTAAATGCCCGCTCTAAAGAGCAATCGTAAACAGTGGATACATGTACCTTAAACTCCATACTTATTTTTCTTCAACAGGTTGCATGTCATAGTCTAAAGAGCCACCCCAAAGCATCATCTGAGTTTGTATGTGCGCTTGTCTGCTCAAAACATATCCGCTTGGTTTGCCGGCATTAAATCGCAATGGAGCGGGCAACACAGCTGCTAACCTGGCTGCTTCGGCTGTTGTAAGTTTATAGCATGACTTTTTAAAAAAATGCTGTGCAGCGGCTTCAGCACCGTATATACCATCGCCAAACTCTATCACATTGAGGTAAACTTCCATAATTCGTTCCTTGTTCCAAAGTAGCTCTATGAGCAAGGTGAAGTATACTTCCAGCCCTTTTCGCAGGTAACTACGTGTCGGAAACAAAAAGGCATTTTTGGCGGTTTGTTGCGTAATGGTAGAGGCACCTCGCACTCGCTTTTTCTTTTTTGCTTTTTGTTTTTGATTGTATTCCATGGCTTCTTTCATGGCTTCAAAGTCAAATCCATGATGCCATAAAAAACGTTGGTCTTCTGAGCAAACAACTGCCAGTTGTAAGTGATTTGAAATTTTGTCTAACGGCACCCAATCTTTTTGCAGACGCACTTCTGTACTATTCCACTTTTGCTCTACACAGCGCTGAAACATCAGTATGGTGTAAGGTACGGGTACAAACCGATAAATTAGAACCCAGATAAAAGTGATACCGAAAAACCACATCGCAGCTTTGAGCAGCCAGTGCCAAATTTTGGAGAGCCATCCATTCATGCTGCAATGATAAGAGAGATAGACACTACTCCACAAAATACATTTTCAGTTTTCCTTTATTCTTCGCTTCAATCTCTCCGCGGTATTCGCAGTTGAATTTATCTTTCACTAACTCATAGGTTGCTTCACTGATGTTTACTTTTCCTGCTTCGCCATTTTGTTCCATGCGCGCTGCTGTGTTTACGGTATCGCCCCAAATGTCGTAAGCAAACTTCTTAACCCCTACAATGCCTGCTACCACACTGCCGGAGTTTATTCCCACGCGTATATCATACAACCCTTCGCGATTTATATTTAGCTTTTTTCTTTCTGCCATAAGCTGCTGAATTTCCAAGGCGGCTTTTATCACATCTTCGGCATGTTTTAGATTGGCTACAGGCAAACCGCATACCGCTAAGTAGGCATCGCCCACGGTTTTTATTTTTTCTATATTGTATTTGTGCATAATGGAATCAAAAGCCGAAAAACATTCGTGCAGTTCGTTTACTAATTGTTGGGGAGATAGTTTTTCACTTACAGTGGTAAACGATTTAAAGTCGGAAAAGAAAACTGTTACATCATTAAACAGTTTGGCATCGGCAGTGCCTTTTGTTTTGAGCTCTTCGGCAACTTCTTCGGGCAAAATGTTTAGCAATAAAGATTCTGACCTATCCTTTTCCTTTTTAATTTTTTTATTGTTTCTGAACTGAACAAAGGCAAGTAATGCAAGAAACGCTAAAACAATGGCTGCTAACACTCCTATTAGTTTTTGTTGCTGCAATTTGCGTTTGGCGGCTTCTTCTTTTTGTTGTGCCTCTAACTCATAGGAGTTTAGTTTCTCCTCGTAAGTATTTTTGGTTTGAATGCTTTCATACACATTCAAAGCGCCCAATTTTTCTGATGAATCTCGCACTGCTTCTAACTGCGTGCGGTATAGATATGCCTTTTTAAAATCGTTGCGCTCAAATGCATCTTCTTCTAACACTTCAAAACCCATTACTGCGGCTTGAATGCCCATTAAATCAAATTGCAAATTGCTTGTATAGTAATCAATTCTATCAATTGCTTGCTGTTGGTTCAATATATGCCGCTGCTTTTTGTAAATGCGATACAAATCGCGATTGAAATAAATCAGGTAGTGGTAAGTATTAGAATTAGCCGGCATTGTATCCCAGTAAGCTACACACTGCTTTATGTAAAATACTGCTGAGTCGTATTCATATATGCATAAGTGGTGATATGCTTTTGCCCTGATGTACGCATTGTTCTTTGTATCAAAATATCTTCCAGCCAATGAAAGATACTTGTAAGCAGAGTCGCATTGATGCAAATGCGCATGGTAAAAGCTAATCAAATTGTAAGCAACAACCTGTGTAGTATCGTATTCTATACAAAGTTTCAAATACGTTATGGCTTTCTCATAGTTTTCTGCCCTTCTGTAAATGACTCCTAAGTTAAATGCCGACAACGAATTGACCCAATTTACAGAAGACTTTTGCGAAATGGCTATCAGAAAATAGGCAAGAGCTTTGTTTTCATTTACTGTAAAATTAGCTCTTCCCAAAAAAACAAAGCCCATAGCATACTGGTCATTGAGTTGATATTTTTTCAAAATGGGCAGAAAACTCTCTGCTTCCATTAGTATGGAATCTGATTCTGGCCTAACTATAAAATTTCTAAAGTTGTCATAAAACTGCAATTCATAAAAAGCAAGTAAGGCATACATCCTTTCATCACCTTGCTTTTTAAACTGTATTTTTTGCTTTTTTAGTTTAGAAAGCCATTTATCAAGAGCAATCGTGTCCGGATTTGACTGTAAATGAGTTAGAAGTAGGTCATACGGGTTATTCTCCGATGTATCTTCAACGAATAAGTCGCTCCTTGTGTTTAGAATCGTAAAAAGACTGTCAAATGTTCTATCGGCCCTGGAAACCTGGGTTAAGGTGATGAAGAGAACAATAATGAAAGCATTTTTCAAAATACGGTTGTTATTTGGCTTGGCAAGTTACAAAATACAGTTTCATGCTTCATTTATCTTTGGCTTTAAATTCACATTCATCTTCATTTTTATCTTAGCCGCTGTAATCTTGATACACGCAATCTAAAATCTTACTTCTAATATCTAAAGCCAATTTATGAGTCAAATAGCCACTATTGAAAAGCGTAGTAACGGAGTAGCCATTGTATGGTTAGACCAGCCCAACGAAAAAATCAATAAAGTTTCGCTTGATTTTGTGAATGAGATAGATCAATTGTTTCAGGGTTTGGAAAACGACAGCAGCATTAAAGCCGCTGTGATTGCCTCTAAGAAAAAGGACTGGATTGCCGGTGCTGATATTGACATGTTTGGTAAGGTAAAACAGAAAGGCGACTTTATTCAGTTTACTCGCAACGGGCACGAGTCGCTATACCGTTTAGAAAGAAGTAAAAAGCCCGTGGTAGCTGCCATAAATGGTGCATGTCTTGGTGCAGGAACAGAAATTGCTTTGGCTTGCCACGGACGCATCGTAAGCGATGATAAATCTACACATCTTGCCCTACCTGAAGTGATGCTTGGCCTGCTACCCGGTGGCGGTGGCACACAGCGCTTACCCCGATTAATTGGTATTCAAAAGGCATTAGACATGATGCTGACCGGTAAAAAAATATATGCCGGTAAAGCCAAAAAGATGGGGTTAGCAGATAAGATAACTACCAAAGAAAGTTTGTTGAATGCAGCAATAGAGTTTGCATTGCAGTTGGCAAAATCACCCATTAAACGCGAAGACAAACGCGAATTAGTGGAAAAGATATTGGAGAGTAACTCCTTTACCCGAGGCATCGTGTACAAAAAAGCCAAAGAAATGGTGCTGAAGCAAACCTTGGGCAACTATCCCGCTCCGCTGCGCATATTGGAGTGTGTGGAAATAGGTATGGAGCAGGGCATGAAAGCGGGTTTAGATGCCGAAGCCGAAAAGTTTGAAGAGTTGATACTAACGGATGTTAGCCGTCAACTGATCCGCATCTTCTTCAACATGACAGAAAAAAAGAAGAATCCATACCCGGCAGATAAAATCAAGAGTACCGATACCATAGCCATGGTAGGTGCAGGTTTTATGGGTGCGGGTATTGCTCAGGTAAGCGCAGTAGATGGAATAAAAGTTTTACTCAAAGACATTAAAGAGGAAACTATTGCCACCGCCAAGCAAACCATCTACAAAGATTTTGAGAAAAAACTCAAGCGCAAAAACATCACCGCTCCCGAGGTAGATGAAATCCTAAACCGTGTAGAAAGCAAGTTAGATTACAGCGGCTTTGACAAAGTGGATGTAATTGTAGAGGCCGTGTTTGAAGAGATAAAACTCAAGCAACGCATTTTGGCCGACTGCGAAGCTGCCAGCCGCCCCGATACTATTTTTGCATCTAACACATCGGCTTTGCAAATTTCGCATGTTGCTGAAAAAGCAGCCCGCCCCGAAAATGTAATTGGTATGCACTACTTCAGCCCGGTACCCAAAATGCCGTTGTTAGAGATTATCAAAACACCTAAAACTGCCGATTGGGTAGTGGCTACCTGCTTTGAACTTGGCATTCGCCAAGGCAAAACGGTAATTGTAGTAAACGATGGACCCGGGTTTTATACCACCCGCATTCTTGCTCCTTACATGAACGAATGCTTTCTGCTTTTAGAAGAAGGTTGCGAAGCAGCGTTAATTGATAAAGCCATGAAACAATGGGGGTTCCCGGTGGGGCCTGTTACCCTGCAAGATGAGGTGGGTATTGATGTAGGTGCGCATGTGATGAAAGGCGAATTGGCCGAAATGGCCAAGCAGCGCGAAGGCCACCGAAGCAATGATGCGGTAATTAAAATGTTTGCCGATGGTTACCACGGAAAGAAGAACAAACGCGGCTTCTACAAATACGATGAAAAAGGAAAGAAGCAAGGTATTAACGAGGAGGTATATAAATACTTCGGCAATCCTACCCGAAAACAATTTACCGTAGAAACTATACAAAACCGAATGGGTATGATGTTTTTGAACGAATGCCTCTATTGCCTACAAGAAAACATTATTGAAAACCCCACCGATGGAGATGTGGGTGCTATATTCGGGCTTGGCTTCCCTCCTTTCACAGGTGGGCCTTTCCGTTATTTAGATACCAAAGGAGCCGATAAAGTATTGGCTCTTATGGAAGATCTTAGCGCAAAATATGGAGCACGCTTTAAGCCGGCACAAATCCTTCGCGATTACACCAAAGAGGGAAAGAAATTTCATGCAGAATAATACTGCCGGCTATTTTTTTAATAGCCAATACGTAGAGTCATCTTGCCAGGCAGACTGTAGCTTTTGAAATGCCTCGCGGTAAGTATTGCCTGCACTAAAACCAAGCTTGGTGAGTGATTTTCCGCGTTCAATAAGTATTACAGAGTCAGGGAATTTTTCTTGCAAACGCGCAATGGCCGCCTCAATGTTTTGTGGCTCGCGGTAGGCACCTACCATAATGTAGTACTTTTTGTCTTGCGGCTCTTCGGCTACCGTATTTTCAAACACCGGCTCTTGGTATTCGGTTACGTTAGGTTCGCTTGGTTCATTAGCAGCTACATAGCTGTGGGTAGCGGTTGTATCTACCTCGGCTATCACCTCGGTTTCATAAACGGGCATGGGCTTTATTTCCGGCTCAGCTACATTAGTTATCCCATTCAAAAAATGCAACACCCCTGCTTCGTTCAACTTTAACCCGGCAATATCTTTGCCCATCCACATCAATTGCGCCACACCCACCAGCAGCAAAAGCAATGCAGCAACAGCAGCCCATCGCCAGTTTCTGCGGGGCTTAATTTCATGTTTAGTTTCGCTCTTAAACTTGTCTGTAAATTCAATCTCTTTACCCCTCAATACCGGTTCGGCAGTAATGGCCCGTAGCCCAATAGCTGATTTCAAAAAGTTTGTGCTTTTATCTTGCTCAAACAGCCAGTTGCCCTCCACATCGGATTTTAAAGAACCTATGTTTTGCAAGTTTAGCTGCTCACCTGCTTGCAACAAACTTTTTGCGCTGCTCGCCCAATTGCTAATAAGTTGTGAGGCAAATCCCGGAGTTATCCCTTCCTTTTCGCATAAGTGGTTAACCAGCAAACCATCGTTGTTTTGCAGCAACCGGTTAAATGTAATGGCCTTGCCTGGAGGTAAAATTTGATGTGTAACCGGATGAATATCAGCAGCACGATAATTACAGACCAACCCACCAAAATTGGGGATGATGATGCAATCTTGCTCATAGAGCAAAGTGCTGATATGTACCGATATATCCATGAGTACTAGAGGCAAAACATAACGTGTGTCAAGTTACGAATTGCGGGGCGCAATGTAGTTTTTTTGTTCAGCGGAGCTATTGCGAGTGAACAAATTGTGGATAAATTATGGAGGAAATTGAGCGCTCAATTATTGGTGATGATAGGGCTCGTTGTGGAGTATGGTAAAAGCCCGGTACAGTTGCTCTGCAAAAACCACTCGTATAATTTGATGCGAAAAGGTCATTTTAGATAAACACAGTTTGGCGTTGGCTCTTGTATATACCGCATCCGAAAAACCATAGGCGCCTCCTACCACAAAACAAATGCGCTTGTGCGATTGCAAAAACAACTTTTGCAAATACTCTGCATACCCCACCGATGTGTACTCTTTTCCTTTTTCATCCAGCAAAATGAGGAAGTCGGTCGGCAATATTTTTTTAAGAAGCAACTCCCCTTCGCGTTGTTTTATTAGTTGTGGGTCGGTAGATTTGATGGCCGTGTTGTCAATCACTACTTCCTCAAAGCGGGCATAACGACTCAAGCGTTTGTAATACTCTGCTGTAATTTGCTGTATGGGTGCCAGGTTGGTTTTTCCGGTTACAAAGTAGGTGATTTGCATGTGCCGCTTATTTTAGCCGCAAAACTAATGTTCATGGCTACAAAGTATGGTTTGTTGTTTTTTGTATTTGTTCTTCTGCAATCTTGCGGAGCAGATAAAACATCTTTGCTGGCCCGCACCTGGAAAATCAGCGAACTCAAATATTCGCGCGAGGTGCCCGAAGCCATGCGGGCTTCCATACAAACTGAAATAGACCGCCTCAAATCCGGTTACACTATTACTTACAACGCAGACAAAACTTACCAGGCGTTAATGGATGGAACTGCTACTTCAGGCAAATGGTCGCTTAATTTCAATTCATCAAAAATTACCAGCACTGGGCCCGATGGTAAAGCCGTGGAGTATCGCATATTAGAGCTATCTGATGCTCGCTTTTCTTTTGAAGCCATAGAGGGTGGCGAAAAAGTAATTTTTGTAATGGTACCCGCTCAGTAATGCGCTTCTGTTTTCTTTTACTTATGCTATTGTATCTAAGTGCATGTACCAATCGTGAAAGCAAACTACTTCATGGCAAGTGGCAGGTTAAAAAGATAAACATCAACGGTACAGCATTTGATAGCTCTTTTACCGCTAACTGGAGTTATGTGTTTCTCCCCTCGGGAACATACACCGCTCAATTGTTTGCCACCGATACCGGAAACTATCTGCTAAAAGAAAACGCCATTAATTTTTATTCTACTATAAAAACCAAGCCACATAACACGGTTTTTAAAATTACCCGTTTAGATTCGCAGCTGTTAGTGCTGCAAAGTACTGATAGTAACAACATCCAACTTCACCTGCAAAAATATTCTACTACCCATGAGTAAATTCAGTGTAGCTGCACACACCCGCAGAGCCGCAAAAAACAAATTGAAACTCCGTGCATTTCTACGAAAACTGGGGCAGTCAAAAATTCAACTTAACCGTTACGCCAAGCAAGCCGATAAGGAAGTATGGCAAGAAATTGATTGTTTAGATTGTGCTAACTGCTGCAAAAAAATGACCCCTACATACACCAAAAAGGATATCAACCGCATTGCCAAGCACTTGAACATGACTTATCAGCAGTATTTTGATAAGTATTTGTATATAGATAGCAACAAAGACATTATCAATCGCAAAACGCCTTGCCAATTTTTAGGCAAAGACCACAAATGCACCATCTATAAAATTCGTCCGGATGATTGCCGTGGTTTTCCGCATACCAACCGCAAAGACATTCGCTACCAAGTACAAGAAAAAACATACGCCAATAATCTTACTTACTGCCCCGCCACTTTAGTATTTGTGGAGAAAATGCAAGCCGCAGTAGCCGGTAAATTGTAATCTTGCCGCCAAATATTTGGCATGCAGTATTTCAACAACATTGTAGATACTATTGGTAACACACCGCTGGTAAAGCTCAACCGCATTACACAAAATATTCCCGGGCTATTTTTAGCCAAGGTAGAGTATTTCAATCCGGGCAATTCTATTAAAGACCGTATTGGCATAAAAATGATTTTAGATGCAGAGGCCGATGGGAGGTTAAAACCCGGGGGTACAATTATTGAATGCACTTCCGGCAATACCGGTATGGGTCTAGCACTAGCCAGTGTAGTGCGGGGGTACAAGTGCATTTTCACCACTACAGATAAGCAGTCTAAGCAAAAGTTAGATATTTTGCGTGCACTGGGGGCCGAGGTTATTGTATGCCCTACCAATGTTGAGCCCGAAGACCCTCGTTCTTACTACTCGGTTGCAAAACGGCTGGCTAAAGAAATTCCCAACTCTATACACATGAATCAGTACGATAACCTGAGCAATCGTGCGGCACATTACGAAACTACCGGGCCAGAAATTTGGAAACAAACAGAAGGGAAAATAACCCACTATGTAACCACCATTGGTACAGGAGGCACGGTAATGGGTACTGCTATGTATCTTAAAGAAAAGAACCCAAACATTCAGGTTTTAGGAGTAGATGTGTATGGCTCTTTGTTAAAGAAGTATCATGATACAGGCGACTTAGACATGAATGAAGTGTTTCCATACGTTACCGAAGGTATTGGCGAAGACTTTGTGCCGGCCAACTATGATATGAAGTATATTGACCACATTGAACAAGTAACCGATAAAGACGGAGCCATTATGGCTCGTAAGTTGGCTCGTGAAGAAGGTATATTTTGTGGTTACAGTGCAGGTACACTTATGCAGGGTCTGCAACAAATGAAGGATAAGTTTGATAAGGATGCCGTAGTAGTTTGCATCTTACACGACCACGGTAGCCGCTATGTAGCCAAAATTTACAATGATGAATGGATGCGTGAGCGTGGATTTTTGACCGATGAACCGGTTACTGCAAAATCTATTATTGAACGCAAACGGATTAAAGAGCTGGTGAGCGCTTCTCCAAATGAAACAGTAGCAGCGGCTTTCAAAAAAATGAAAGAAATGGCGCTCACTCAATTGCCAGTGGTAGAAAATGATGCAATAATCGGCAGCATTACAGAGCGAGACATATTGCAGTTGCTCATGGACAACCCTGTGAACCGCGAAGATGAAGTGGGTAAGCTAATGTCAAAACCATTTCCGGTTGTTGGGCTGCAAGATACCGCTCAGGATATATCAAAACTCATTAATGCTCAAAACTCTGCTGTAATGGTAAAAGCCAATAGCGGGCTTTGGAGTATTATTACCGAGTTTGATTTGATAGAAGCAATGGCGGGGTAGTTATGCAGGTAGTGTAAAGTGAAACACGGAGCCACCACCATCGTTGGCATCTACCCAAATTTCCCCTCCATGATTTTCCACTATTTTTTTGCTGATAGCTAAGCCAATGCCGGTACCGCTATACTCGTTTCTTGAGTGCAGCCGCTGAAAAATTTCAAACACTTTTTTTCTGTACTGCTTGGAAATGCCAATGCCATTATCGCTAACCATAAAATGATAAAATCCATCTTCTCTTTTAGCTGAAATCCGTACTTCCGGCTTATCACTTTTGTTGTACTTTATGCCGTTGGCAATCAGGTTGAGTAATAGCCGCTCAACTTCAGTTTGGTTTGCCCTAACGCTGGGCAGTTTTTCTGCGTGTATTGACACATTTATGTTTTCGGGTTGAGCTTTTAGTATATCTGAAACATGATTTACTACCTCTTGCACATTTACGTAATTAGTACTTCGCTCGCCCATTTCAATTTGCGTGTATTCCAACAAATCTTTTATGATGTTCCCCATACGTTGGGTGTTGGTGTGTATGTAGTTGAGGTATTCTTTCTCTTCATCATTCAACTTGCCGGCAGTTCTGCGGTGCAGCAACTCTACAAAAGAACTGATGCCACGTAGCGGTTCTTTCAAATCATGCGAGGCCACATGAGCAAATGTTTTTAGCTCATTGTTGATCATTTCTAACTTATGTGTATAGGCCTCCATTTCTGCTGTACGCTGTTTAAGCATACGGGCTTCTTTATCTTTTTCCTGTAGCTCAAAACGTAGCTCTAATTCTTTTTGTGATTTCGCTTTTTCCTTTTCAAAAAATTCGTTTTTGAGTTCAATAATCTCTTGTTGTTTTTCACTGAGCAGTTTATAGCGTTTTTGCCTGTGCAGCCAGGTTGCTTGCAGTTCTAATACGCTATACAGTACATATTTCAATTTCCCTTTACGCGATATCAAGTATGCTTTATTGAGAAACTGTTTTGCTTCCTGCATCATACCTTGTTGCATATAGCAATCACCCAAATTCATCAGAGCCATACTTTTACCATGCTGGTTGCTATCAAAGTATTCAATGGCTACTTTTAAATTTTCTGCGGCCTTATCAAATTCCTGCAATTCCATATAGATATTGCCCAAGTTATTTTTGTTGCCTGCAATAAGTGTGCGATCATTGCTTCGTGTAAAAATCTCTGTAGATTGTAGATTGTATTTAATAGCCCGCTCATAGTCTTTGTTTCTGAAGTAATAGTTGGCCGCAACTATGTAGCAGAAACCAATGCCTTGCTCATTGTTCAATAACTTAAAAAGTTTGTATGCCTTGCGCAGGTAAAACATGCGTTGTTTTAACTCTTCCGGTTTAAAAAACAAAGTGGCAATGCGGTAAAAAATACCTGCTTGCTCACGCATCACTTTTTTTGTTTTTTCTAACCGATGTAAAATTTGCAACGCATTTTGCAGTAGAGTTAGTGCAAATGCTACGTTGCCCACTACGCGTTCAACCACAGCTTTAGCGTACAGGCAATCTACCCGCAAAAAATCATCGTTAAGCAACTCTGCCAACTCTGTGGCCTTCTCGGCAAATTCAAATGCCTTGTCAGTATCTATCTCGCGCTCTGAATAGTATCTTGAAATATGCAGGTAAGTTTGGCATAGCTCATTTGGCTGTTTTTTGCGCTCAAACAACCTTGCTCTTTTTAGCAATTTATGCAACGGCTCTGTGCCATTGTATGGTTTTATATCGGCCATCGTTTAAGCTAATTTATACAAATAGCACAGTATCAGCGGTTAAGACCCTCCTAATTTATAGGAGATTACTTGCTAACATTTTGAAAATACTGTTGTATTAAGCAAGTATGTTTTTAAATTTGCGCCCACTTCGCGGGGTGGAGCAGTTGGTAGCTCGTTGGGCTCATAACCCAAAGGTCGTAGGTTCGAGTCCTACCCCCGCAACAAGAATCCTCTGAGCAATCTGAGGATTTTTTCATTTAAAAACCCCTGTGTTGCTTAACCCAGCTATCAATGTAGTTGGCGATTTGCACGGTAGGTGTACCGGGTTGAAAGAGTTCGCCACAGCCCTGCTCTCGCAACTTTTTCATGTCTTCATCGGGAATGATGCCTCCACCGGTAAGTAAAACATCGCTTAGATTTTTCTCTTTCATGAGCGATAGTATTTTAGGAAAAACTGTCATGTGTGCTCCGCTCAAAATACTTACCCCTATGGCATCTACATCTTCTTGCAAGGCGGTGTTTACTACCATTTCGGGGGTTTGTCGCAGGCCGGTGTAAATAACCTCCATACCCGCATCGCGCAGCGAAGAGGCAATTACTTTTGCGCCACGATCGTGGCCATCTAAACCAACTTTGGCTACTAATATTCTAATGGGGCGTTTACTCATAAATGGTACAATAAAAAAGCGGATGCAATTTATGCATCCGCTTTGATTTTTAGAGGTTTAATGATTAATAGTCATCGTCAAAACTACCACCGCCACCGCCAAATCCATCTTCATCGTCTTCGCCAAAGTCGTCAAACTCTTCAAAGTCTTCGTCATCGTAATCGTCTTGTTTGGCGGCCTTGCGACCTTTACCGGCACTACGTTTATCTATAATGTCATCAAACTCTTCCATGCCTTCCATGCTGGTAATTTCATCTTCAGACGGTTCAACTTCTTCTTCTCCATCATCTGATGATTTTTCGTATTCATCAGCTATATCTTCTTCATCATCGTCATCCTCATCTTCATCACGTTCTTTCTGCTTTTTCTTATTCAGCAGTTTTTCATTTTCATCTTCTTCCGCTTTCTTTTTGCGTGGCATAGGTTTGGTTTTTGGTGAATAGATTTTTTGTACGGCTAATTTAAGGTGAATGTTTTGGGTTATTCAAAACTTTTATCAAAAAAATTTTTGGGTTGAAATTGAGCAAAATGAAAATAATCAAACCACAACAGTTTCAAAATAACTCAATGAAGTTTGTAATCGGCTCACTACTTTCTCTTTTCCAAGAAGTGCCATCATATCAAATACCGCAGGGCCTTGCATGGTGCCGGCCAAGCCAAGGCGCAAAACAGGCATTACCTCACCTATTTTTAACTGGCGCTCGGCAATAAATCCTTTAATGTTTTTTTCTATTTCTATTGATGTAAAATCTACTTGATTGCTGATAACAGTAACTAAATCGTCAAAAACAGGTCGTTGCTCCTTTTTGTATTTTTTCTTCAAAGTTTCTACATCAAATTCTTTAACTTCTTCAAAGAAGTAATAGCCAAGTGTAAGTAACTCGCTGGCAAAATGGGCGCGTTCTTTCATCAACCGGCAAAACTCAGTTACATATTTTTCGTTATACACCATACCCATCTGCTCTATTTGCGGACGTATACTTTCAGCCAAAACATTATCGTCAGTAGCCATTAGGTATTCGTGGTTGAGCGACTTGAGCATATTGAAATCATACCTTGCTCCGGCTTTGTGTACCCGGTCTAGCGAAAAGAGTTGAATCATTTCTTCCAAACTCATTTTCTTTCGGTTTTCTCCGGGGCTCCAACCTAATAAAGCTAAGAAGTTAATAAACGCCTCGGGCAGAAACCCTTTCTCTCTGTATCCTTCGGAAACGTCACCGGTTTCTTGATTTTTCCAGTTGATGGCATAAAATGGAAACCCTAACCGGTCACCATCTCGTTTACTGAGCTTGCCATTACCATCCGGCTTGAGTATAAGCGGTAAGTGAGCAAACTTAGGCATTACATCTTCTATACCCAGCGCGCGGTAAAGTAAAATATGTAAAGGTGCAGAACTCAGCCACTCTTCACCGCGTATTACATGCGTAATTTGCATCATGTAATCATCACTTACGTTGGCTAAGTGGTAGGTAGGCATACCATCGCTTTTTAGCAATACGGCATCAGCCAATTGCGAAGTATTAAAGCTCACCCATTCGCGAATTTCGTCATGAAACTTTACTTCTTCGTTACGCGGCATTTTAAAACGAATCACGTATGCCGCACCACTCTCTAAACGTTTTTGCACTTCATCTTGCGGAAGTGTTAGCGAGTTTTTCATATACTGCCGGGTTACGGCATTATATGATGGGCTTTGTACGCCTTGCGCAGTAAGGTTCTGGCGCATTTGTTCTATCTCCTCTTCAGTATCAAAAGCGTAGTATGCACTTCCGTTTTCAATCAGTTTATCGGCAAACTCACGATACAGATGCTTTCGTTCACTTTGACGGTAAGGGGCATGCGGGCCATCGCCAAAACCAACCCCCTCATTGGGTTCTATGCCACACCATTTCAACGCAGCTATGATAAATTCTTCGGCACCGGGCACAAATCTGGTTTGGTCGGTATCTTCTATACGCAACACAAAATCTCCACCTTGCTGCTTAGCTAACAAATAATTATACAACGCTGTGCGAATGCCCCCAGGGTGTAATGGGCCTGTAGGTGATGGTGCAAAACGTACGCGTACTCTCCTGCTCATATTTTTTCAATTAAAGTGTGCGAAAATAAAAATTGCCCTATGCCCGAGTTAAAAATGTATGTTTCTTCTGCGCTTTTCTAAACTGCGCAATAGAATGATTAAAATGAATAGTAGCGCTACTTCAAATAAGCAAGACCATTCGTAAAAACGAAAATCAGGTAATTGATTTATAGCATCAAAGGTATTATCAATTACAAAATGCAGGAAATTGTGCAAGTATGGCTTATTGTAAAAATCTACAGTTACTCCTGCTATTTTTTGGCCATGTATAAATAGCCAATCTAAATCGGGTAAAAGTGAAAAAATAATCCCCCATGCGTATTCGCTACCCCATACATAAATAAACACCACTGTGGTAAGCAACACTACTAAGTGGTAAAGCACCCAAAATGTATCTGCAAAATTGGCATTGGGCGGGTGATAGGTCAATTTAGCCATTTTATCAAAAATACCGTGCAGCAAAAAAGCGAATATGGCCAGCAAAAAATAACGCAACGGTTTCAACCGCTCGCCCTTAAACAATTGTTGTAAAATACTACCAACCAGAATGTGTGTAGGTGCCTGCATACAAAAACAGCGGGGCGAATCTGACAATATTTTGTACATCACCATACAGTTTGTTCATAACATGGCGTTACAGAATAAATGTACCGCCATGTTTCTTTACATTTTAGTGGCCGACTTTACAGATATGGAAGATACCACTACTACACCAAAAAAGAAAAAAGCATCTGTTGAGGATACAGAGGCCACAGCTAAACCCAATAGAGAGCGCAAAATCACTAAAAAAGCTAAGGAGGAAACTACAGTGGAGCCCCGCTTTTGGAATGATGGCCGCTTATCTAAAATCAGCGGACTGCTGCTGATTCTACTCTCGTTTATACTTTTAGTAGCTTTTACTTCGCATTTGTTTAATGCTGCCGATGACCAAAGCGAACTGATAGGCAGCAACGCCACTATTGAAGGAATGAGCAAGGTAAGCAATGCAATTGGCCCGATGGGTGCAAAGTTAGCTAATTGGTTCCTAAACGATTTGTTCGGCTTGGCTTCTTACTTGTTTGTATTGATGAGCTTTGCAATGGGCTTTAATCTTTTGGTGCAAAAAAGTGTGTTTAACGTATTTAAAATATTTGGCTATTCGTTTATAGCTTTGGTGTGGTGTTCGTCTGCACTGGCATTTGCCAATTCACTTATTTTGCCCAATAGTATTTTGAGTTGGGGTGGCGCATTTGGCACATACCTTACTGGTGAAACCGGCTACCTAACCACCTTGGTTAAACCACTTGGAGTAGCAGCTCTTTTGGTGGCCTCTGCACTGGTTATTGTAGTAGCTGTTTACAATATCAATTTCGGATTTGTACTCAATGGGGCATCCCTCTTTAGAAAAAAGGCGGATGATGAAAATAAAGTAGGCGCAGCCACAGAACCGGCTACCACTGAGCAGGTTGTTTCTTCGGAATTTAAAGACACCTCAGAAAATATTTTTGCCAAAGATAACATAGCAGATGCAGTGATGAATGAAACTGTGCAAAGTGAATTGCAACTAGAA
Source organism: Chitinophagales bacterium (assembly GCA_016787045.1). Taxonomy (GTDB): domain Bacteria; phylum Bacteroidota; class Bacteroidia; order Chitinophagales; family LD1; genus Bog-950. The sequence goes on along the minus strand of JAEUVA010000002.1, from coordinate 223,756 downwards.
ATGGATGAACCTATTGACACAGAGACTGAATTTGCTCCGGTTGCAAAATCCGAAAAACCATCTTCCGCTACAGGCACTTTAGAACTGGAAATAGAAGAGGTAGAAGAAGAAACAGTTGCGCAAAACACAGGCACTTTAAATACAGTATATGACCCTACATTAGATTTATCCAATTACAAGTTTCCATCGTTGGAACTGTTAGAAGAACATGGCAGCGATAAGGTAAAAATAGACGCTGAGGAGTTAGAGCGCAACAAAACACAAATCATTACCACACTCAATAACTATCAAATTGAAATTTCTAAAATAAAAGCCACTATTGGCCCCACAGTTACGCTTTACGAAATAGTACCTGCAGCCGGTGTGCGCATATCAAAAATCAAAAATCTGGAAGATGACATTGCCTTGAGTTTGGCCGCTTTGGGTATTCGCATCATTGCGCCCATACCCGGTAAAGGCACTATAGGCATAGAAGTGCCTAACGCACACAAGGAAGTAGTAAGTATGCGCTCACTTTTGGCTTCCGAAAAATTTCAAAACACCACAGCAGATCTACCAATTTGTCTTGGTAAATCCATTAGCAATGAAATATATGTGGCCGACTTGGCCAAAATGCCTCACTTACTTATGGCCGGTGCCACCGGTCAGGGTAAATCGGTGGGCATAAACTCTATATTAGTTTCGCTGCTTTACAAAAAGCACCCATCGCAGTTAAAGTTCATTTTAGTTGACCCTAAGAAAGTTGAACTTAGCTTATATGAAGCGTTAGAGAAACATTTTTTGGCGAAACTACCCGGGGAGGCCGATGCCATTATCACCGATACTAAGAAGGTGGTTACTACGCTCAACGCACTTTGTATTGAAATGGATGACCGGTATAATTTGCTCAAAAAAGCAAGCTGTAGAAATCTGAAAGAATACAACCATAAGTTTTTAAACCGGCAGCTTAATCCGCAAAACGGACACAAGTTTTTGCCATACATTGTGTTGGTAATTGATGAGTTTGCCGATTTAATAATGACAGCCGGCAAAGAAGTAGAAACGCCTATTGCCCGTTTGGCACAGTTGGCTCGGGCTATCGGTATCCACTTAATTTTAGCCACTCAGCGCCCATCTGTAAACATTATCACGGGAACTATTAAAGCCAACTTCCCGGCTCGTATTGCTTTCAAAACCACTTCAAAAATTGACTCGCGTACAATTCTTGATCAGGGTGGTGCAGACCAATTGATTGGTCGTGGCGATATGTTGTTGAGTGTGGGTAGCGATATGTTACGCTTACAATGTGGTTTTGTAGATACTCCGGAAGTAGAGCAAGTGCGCGATTTTATTGCTAACCAACAAGGGTATGCCACCGCCTTTGAATTACCTGAATACATAGACCCCAATGCCAAAGAAGGCGAAGACTTTTTTATTGATGGTGAACGCGATGAAATGTTTGAGGATGCTGCTCGTGTAATAGTTCAAAACCAAATGGGCTCTACCTCATTGATTCAGCGAAGACTAAAATTGGGCTATAATCGTGCCGGACGATTAATGGACCAGTTGCAAGAGGCAGGTATTGTAGGCGATAACTTGGGAACTAAAGCCCGCGAAGTAAAATTTAAAACCGAAGCAGAATTGGAACAGTATTTGCAAAAACTTAGAGAACAACCGATTTAATGAATTCCTTAATTCCCAATACATATTCTATACTATCAAAAAAAGTAAAAAGCGGTTTAGCTCTTTTGGGTACACTTACCCTCCTCTCCTCTTTTGTTTTTTTGCAAACTACTGTTAATGACCCCGATGCTTCCGCTTTACTGCAAAAAGTAAGCGATAAGTACAAGGCCTATAAAAATATTTCAGCTAATTTTAAGCTACTCATCATCAAGCCAAAGCCAAAACCCGAAGATGATGACCGCAAGTTTACAGACACGCTAGATGGCACAGTACTACTTGAAGGGGCTAAATTCAATATTTTGATGAATGGCCAGCAAATCTATTGCGATGGTAAAAACATTTGGACATACATTTCTGCTGACAAAGAGGCACAAGTAAATTACTTTGAAGAATCAGACGATGTATTTTCGCCCTCCAAAATTTTTACGATGTATAGCGATGGTTACAGCTATCGCGTAAAAGAAAAAAAGAGCATTGGCAACAAGCCGTACACGGTTATTGAAATGAGTCCGGTCAATAAAAAGGCCTCTTATTTCAAGATAGATGTAACTATAGATGAATCTACCTTACAGATAACTGAGAGCAAGATATATGAGCGAAATGGCGTAAGGTACCTCTACAAATTGACCAAACAAAATTTCAATACCTCTACAACCGATGGAAACTTTACCTTTGATATAAAGCGATTTCCGGGGGTAAAGTTGGTTGATCTTCGCTAGTGCTTTATCTCCACATTGGTACTTAAATTATCTACATGGCTTTCAGGAAAGGAACGTGGTGTTAACTTTGCAACACAGCTAACCTACAATCAACACTATGCAAGCAATCGCTCAAACTGATTTTAATTTCCCACAGCAAACCGCAGTTTATCGTGGCAAAGTACGCGATGTTTATACGCTTGATAATAAATTAGTGATTATTGCCAGCGACCGTATATCGGCATTTGACCACATTTTGCCCAAACCCATACCACACAAAGGGGCTGTGCTCAATCAAATTGCCGCTCATTTTCTTAGCGCCACAACAGATATTGTCCCCAATTGGCTAGAAGCAACACCACACCCTAATGTTGCCATTGGCAAAAAATGCGAACCCGTACGTATAGAAATGGTTATTCGTGGTTATTTAGCCGGTCACGCAGCCAGAGAGTATAAGGCAGGCAAGCGGGTGCTATGTGGCGTTTCTCTCCCGGATGGACTTAAAGAAAATGACCGCCTCCCCTCACCTATCATTACTCCATCTACAAAAGCCATGGAAGGCCACGATGAAGATATATCGCGCGAGGAAATACTGAGCAAAAAGTTAGTGGATGAAAAAGTGTATGAGCAAATGGAAGCATACACCTACAAAGTATTTGAACGCGGGCAGCAGATGGCTAATGAGCGTGGGTTGATTTTAGTAGATACAAAGTACGAATTTGGTATTGATGAAAAAGGCAATGTGATGCTGATAGACGAAATACATACTCCAGACTCATCGCGATATTTCTATTTAGATGGATATGAAAAACGTCAGCAAAATGGCGAACCTCAGCAACAACTGAGCAAAGAATTTGTAAGGCAATGGTTAATTGAAAATAATTTTCAAGGTAAAGATGGACAACAAATGCCCGTAATGCCTGATGAATTTGTGCAAACTGTTACTGACCGCTACATTAAACTGTATGAAATTGTAACCGGAAAAAAATTTGACCGTTCAGGGTATGATAATTCAATACCCGCTATAGAACAAAGTGTATTGGGTTATCTGCAAAAAGTTTAGCAGATGCTTTTGCAATGCCGCGAAAAAACACTTGACCTCACTCAGCCCAAAGTGATGGGCATACTCAATCTAACACCCGACTCATTTTTTGACGGAGGCAAACACAATGTTACCTATTTGCAGCAAGTTGAAAAAATGCTACAAGAAGGTGCAGCAATTATTGACATAGGTGGTATGAGCAGCCGACCGGGTGCTGCAATTATTACCGCAGAAGAAGAAATTGAACGAATAGCAGTGCCAGTGGAAGATATCCTTCAACACTTTCCAAGAGCTATAATCTCTGTAGATACCATACATGCTGCTACAGCTGATATTGTTTTACAGTGTGGCGCACACATTGTTAACGATATTAGTGGTGGAACATACGATAAGCAAATGTTTGCTGTAGTTGCAAAGCATAAAGCTGCAATGTGCCTAATGCATATGAAGGGCGCACCGGATACCATGCAAATAGCTCCGGAGTACGAATATGTAACTAATGAAGTATTTGCTTTTTTAGAGCAACAAATCACCATAGCTTTGAGCTTTGGTATAAGCCAACTTATAGCCGATGTAGGGTTTGGTTTTGGCAAAACAGTAGAGCAGAATTATATGCTGTTGCGCACATTACACCATTTTAATAAACTAAATGTGCCCCTACTTTGTGGTGTTAGCCGTAAGTCTATGATTAATAAAGTGCTTAATGTGCAAGCTAAAGAGGCGCTTAATGGCACTACCGCATTGCACATGCTTTGTTTGATAAACGGAGCTAATCTACTACGTGTACATGATGTGAAAGAAGCAGTGGAATGTATAGAGATTTTCAATGCTTATTACCAATAAAAAAAACAAACGCTCCCTTTTGGGGAGCGTTTGCAATATAGAGAAAGTTAAACTATTGTTTTGGAGGCAATGCTTCTTTCACTACTAAGTTTCTTTGTTGAAACTCTTGCCCATTAACGGCTTCAATGGCGTTGCGCGCCTCATCATCGTTAGGCATTTCCACAAAACCAAAACCACGGCTGCGGTTAGTTTCACGGTCTTTCAAAATTTTTACAGAAGAAACCTCACCATAACGGGCGAAAACTTCTTTCAAGTCCTCTTCTCTTGCACGGAAGCTGACATTAGCTACATAAATGTTCATGTTTTTAAAAAATAAGGGTTAAATAATACTACACCGTTTTGCAGTGTTGCGCCAAATATAGGGGGATAATTGAAAAAAACAATACTCTTAAAAAAGTTGTACTAAGGAAAGTATGTTCTTGCAATTCTGAAACCTACACTGTTTTGCTTAAAAACTACGTATGAGTTTTGGCGTGTGGGTATATGTACATGCTTTTCTTCATTGTAAAATGCGCCACCTCTCATCACCCGGTAAGTACCTACTTCTGGGCCACGGGGGTTGTCTTGTGGTGAGTATTTGTAGTAATTCCAGTCATAGATATCCCACACCCATTCCCAAACATTGCCATTCATATCATAGAGACCTAACTCATTTGGCTTTTTAGAAGCTACAGGATGAGTTTGAGCACCGGAGTTATCTTTGTACCAGGCCACTTCGTCTATTTCTTTGCTGCCAGCGTACAAAGTCATTTTACTTTTATTGCCACCTCTTGCAGCATATTCCCACTCAGCTTCAGTTGGCAGTCTGTATCCCTTGGCGGTATCATTCCACAACACTTTTTCACCCTCAATTACATAACATTTTGAGAATCCCTCTTGTACACTAAGCCAGTTACAATACGCTACAGCATCTAACCAACTTACACTAATGGCCGGTTGCTTTCCGCGCCCCCACATGCTTTTGCGTGCAGTGTCTTGCTTGGTGGCCAACATATACTTATCATACTCATCAAAAGTAACCTCAGTTTTACCTATAATAAATGGCTTTACGGTAACTTCATGTGCCGGTGTTTCGTGTAGCTCTACATACTCAGAAGTGCCCATTTTAAAAGAACCTCCATCCACTAAAACAAATCTTGTGGTATCGTATTTGGGCTTTTGCGGTATGGGCTTGGGTTTAGACGTGTTTTGAGCAATTAGCTGAGTGGCTCCCAAAATTGTAAGAGTAAAAATCAGATAGCGCATGCTGTTAATTTTAATTGCAAGTTTAACCATTAGGTATGGATAAAGAAATCAAAAAGCGTTAAAGTGATAACAAACTGTGTGCCTGAAAATACTTTGCTAACATTGATTTTTCAAAGCGATCTATGTTAAGTAATTCTACAAGAGGAAATAGTTTTTGTGTTTTTGGTCGCAAGCCCATATTAGACGCTATGCGAGAGGGCAAGCGGTTTGATAAAATATTGCTCCTCAAAACTGCCACCGGAGATGAACCCAAACTAATACATCAGATAGCACGCGAGCAAGAAGTGCCCGTGCAACTGGTACCTAAAGAAAAATTAGAAGGAATAGTCCGCAAATATTCTAAACACAAAGAGGCCAACCATCAGGGTGTTATTGGTTTTTTATCTATGATAGAATACCAAAAGTTAGAAGATGTTATTCATCAGGCCTTAGAAAAAGGTGAAAACCCCTTGCTGTTGATTTTAGATGGAATTACGGATGTGGGAAATTTTGGTGCCATTGCCCGCAGTGCAGAGTGTTTTGGTGTTCATGGTTTGGTTATTCCGGCTACAGGTGCTGCCCAAATCAATGCAGAAGCCATGAAAACCAGTGCAGGTGCGCTTGGCAACATCCACGTTTGTCGCGAAAAAAGTTTGGCGATGACGGTTAAATTTCTCAAGGCCAATGGATTTAGAGTGTATGCTGCGCACATGAAAGGAACTAATATTGCGCGTGCTGACTGGCAATTGCCTGTAGCCATAATTATGGGCAGCGAGGGCGATGGTGTTTCGGGCGAACTGCGAAAACTTTCAGATGAAACGATTACCATACCTATGAGCGGACAAACGGAGAGTTTGAACGTATCGGTAAGTACAGGGGTAATACTTTATGAAGTAATAAAGAGCAGGGGGTAAATCATTATTACTTGCTAAATTTTCGTTTACGTTTGCGCTCCTTATGAAATATATCTTCATTACACTGTCTGTTGTTTGGGTTTTGAGCATTCAATCCTGCAAGCAAGATTTTGACATCACGGCCAATTACAAAGAAGTTCCGGTGGTTTATGGGTTGCTCAACCCACAAGAAAACACACACTACATCCGCATACAAAAAGGTTTTTTGATTGATGGCAATGCCTACACCGCTGCTGTTGCTAATGACTCTATATATTACTCCGATAGTTTATTTGTACAACTTAAAACTTTGCCAAGCGGAGCTACCTTTACGCTCACTAAAGTTGTGTTACCAAAAGACAGTGGCATATTTTCGAATGCCAATAATGTTGTTTTTACATTTAATGGCAACTTAGATAGCTCTAAAGAATATGAACTACAAGTAAAAAACACCTCAAATGGCAATACGATTTCTGCCAAAACAAAGCTGGTGAATGATTTTAGCATTAATGTGCCAATCAAGGGTCAAAAGCTGCCCCTAAGAACTGTTAATCCGCCCGCAGTAAACTTTTATACAGCAGTAAATGCTGGAATATATGACTTGATGGTTCGATTCCCTTATTTAGAATATGATGCCGCAAGCAATACTCTATTGAAAGATACTTTTATTGAGTTTTACTTACTCAAATCTTCTTCTATAGAGTATATTTTAGGGGCAGCACCCGTGCAAGCAGATTTTTCTGCTGTAACTCTGATTAATTCACTGAGTGCCCGCTTAGAAAAACGCACGGATCGTTATCGTCTGTTCAATAAATCTAAAGGTATGACCTTTAAGATAAGTGCCGGGGGAGAGCAGTTGGCTACGTATATTTCTTCCATCAACACACAACAAACAGGTATTGGCTCTAACGAGGCACTTCCGCCCTATACCAATGTAACTGGTGGTTATGGCGTATTAAGCAGCCGATACTACAAGCAAGTTGATAGTGTATTACTCACCGATGCAGGCCTTGACACATTGGCCTGCCACCCGTTAAGTGCGGGCCTGCGCTTTAAAGGTAGTACTTTGCAGATTTGCGAATAACAGATATAGTTCAATTTAAATCTGTGCCAAAAGCTCAGTTACAATCTTTGTCATTTTCGGTTCGGCCTCTTTAGCTTTTTGCAGTACAAACTCGTGCGTTACCTTATCAGCTTTTTCAGGAGGATACCCCATATCGCTGATTACCGAAAGTGCAAATACCCGCATATTGGCATGGCGCGCAACCACTACTTCGGGTGTAGTGCTCATACCCACCGCATCGCCACCTATCAGGTGAAACATCTTGTATTCTGCCGGAGTTTCGAATGTAGGGCCTTGCACACCCACATATACACCGGTGTGGCAAGTAATGTTGTTATCAATAGCAATGGTAAGTGCTTTACGGATAAGTTCTTCATCGTAAGCATTGTTCATATTCGGGAAACGTGGGCCTAAGTTTTCATCGTTTTTACCGCGTAGTGGGTGCTCAGGTTGTAAGTAAATATGGTCGGTGATAATCATAATATCACCTAACTCAAAATCTGCATTCATGCCACCACTAGCGTTAGAGATAATGAGTGTTTCTACTCCCAATGCTTTCATTACTCGTATGGGAAAGGTAACCTCTTGCATGGTGTATCCCTCGTAGTAATGGAAGCGGCCACTCATGGCTACTACATTTTTTCCGCCCAGTACACCAAAAATCAAACTTCCTTTATGCCCCAGTACTGTAGCAACCGGAAAATTGGGAATCTCGGAATATGGAATCTGCACATGTATCTGTATGTGATTGACTAAATTGCCCAAACCAGAACCAAGTATGATACCGTGCTCATATTTATTGCTGATTTTGCTTTCTAAAAATGTTTTAGTCTGTTGAATTTGCTCTGCTAACTGGCTCATATTTATAGTTGAAGCAGCGAAAGTATATTTGTTAAGCAATTGTCTGATTCTTTTCCCAAACAATGTAGTTTATCACATCGTTATCAAATTGCTCCCCTTCGTTAAATAGAAACTTTACCTGAATAGGTTGTATTACTACTTCAATTTTATTGGCTAGCAGCCAATCGCGATGAGGCAATAAGCGCACGGCATCTTTCTCTGTAGTTATCAATACTTTCTTCTTATCACCAATATGGCTCCACGTTTCACGAATACTATCCATATCGTGCAAATCATAGGTATGATGGTCAGCAAACTGCCTTAAATGCACAGTGGTTACTTGTTGTTGAATTTGCTGCATTAACTCATGAGGGTTTGCAATGCCACATAGAAGCAATACAATGGTGTCTTTATGCAGGTCATACTTCCAATTAAAATCATACAACGAGTACAACTGCCCGTAGTGGTATGTAGTAAAATATACCTTTTGATGGGGTTGTGGTTTGAGTTGAACGATTATATTTTGCTTTTCTACCGGAGGTAATTTTGCTGGGCATTGAGTAACCACTAAAATATCTGCGCGTTTGTAATTCGCTTTGCTTTCTCTTAACTGACCAACCGGAAATAATTCATCCTTGTAAAATGGATATTTGTAAGTGGTCAGCAAAATTGACAATCCGGGTCTTACACCCCGATGCTGGTAGGCATCGTCTAAAAGTATAACATCTAAGTCCGGCTTCATTTGCAAAATTTCCGGTATAGCATCCACTCTATCTTCACCAACAGTAATTAAGGCATCCGGGTGCTTTTGCTTAAACATGAGCGGCTCATCACCTACTTCTGTGGCCAAGGAATTTGCCTGCACCACTTTGAATCCTACCGACTTTCGGCCATATCCTCTGCTGAGCGTAGCCACTTGATGCGTATATAACAACAATTGTAACAGATGCTCGGTGTGTGGCGATTTGCCGGTGCCTCCTACAGATAAATTTCCAATAGAGATGATTGGAAAATCAAACCGTACAGACTTTATCATGCGCCTGTTGTAGAGATAGTTTCGCAGCTCTGTAACACACCACATAACCCACGAAAAGGGAAAAAGATACCTGTTCAAACATTAACTTTTAGAGAAAAAAAAGAGCATCATACGCAACGCCAATGTCGTAAATTCAGTCAAATTTTCTGGTAATAATTTATTTTCGTCAGATAGTTTCAAAATCAACCATAACCCCCTCTTTAATGAAAAAACAATTTTACTTTCTACTGCTACTTTTTGTAAGCACCGGTTTGATTTCACAAAACACACACCAGGCATCTGCAGGTTGGTCAGTATCTCGCGATGATCTAAAAGTGTTTATTGAAAACAAAGGCCAGTTTTCGCTACCCGATAAACAGAACTCTACAAATACTGTTGAATATGCGTTTGATGGTGGTGGTGAAGATTTTCTTTTCACCAAAAAGGGAGTAGTTTTTTCCTTTTTGAAAACCGAGAAAAAACCAAGGACAGTAGAGGAAAAAGTAGATCGCTACAATCGCAAAAATGAAGGGTTCAACACTTTGGCAGATTGGCAAGAGTTTGAAAAAATAGGCCACAAGCTAATTGAAACTCGCGATGTAGTAAGTGCTGAGTGGGTTGGAGCAAATCCCAATGTAAGCATTATTGCTGACGAAAAAAATAGCTTTTATCATAGCTATACTTTTGTAAACGGCAAAGGTGTTGAGGAAAATGCCAATCAGATTAAATCCTACAAAAAATTAACCTACAAAAACCTGTACCCAAACATTGATGTGGTATATGAGTTTACAGGAGAGTGTGGTATTAAGTATTCATTAGTAGTACGCCCGGGGGGAGATTTATCTAAAGTACAACTTCGCTATTCAAAACCCGCAGTTTTGAATAATGCCGGAGAAATAGTAATCAATACCGCTCTTGGTGAAATGATAGAACATGCTCCGGTTACTTTTTATGCCGGAAATCAGAACCAATCTGTTTACTCTAAATTCTTTCTACAAAACAACACCGTAAGTTTTATTGTAGCCGGTTACGATAAAACCAAAACACTTGTGGTGGATCCTTGGGTACAAACCCCCAACTTTGTAAGCACCGGATGGGATTGTGTGTGGGAGTGTGAGCGCGATGCAGCGGGTAATGTGTACATTATAGGCGGTACATCACCCTTACAGTTATTGAAATACAATGCTGCGGGTGCCTTGCAATGGACTTACAATACTCCATACGACACCACAGAATGGTTGGGAACTTTTGCAGTTGATTACGTGGGGAACTCTTATGTAACTAATGGCTCATTAGCAAAAATATTTAAGGTAAATACCGCTGCCGCTTTACAGTGGAATAATGCCAGCCCGGGTGGTCTGTTTGGCAGTACAGAGTTTTGGAATATTGCTTTTAACTGCGACCAAACCCGCTTAGTTATTGGCGGTACGGGTGGTGCACTTCCCCCCCTTCCTTATATCTATAACATTAACATGAATACCGGCAACGTGATTAATAGTGTGCAGGTACATGCAGGGGCACTTTTCCCTACTCAGGAGGTGCGCTCGGTTACAGCATGCGAAAATAGTAAGTATTACTTTCTATCGCACGACTCTATCGGGTATATTCACCAAAGTTTAAATACCTGCCTTGGTGGCGGTGGCGGCAGTTCTGGCTTTCCTTTTCACGTAACTAATGGTTTTAGTTTAGGATACAAGTGTGAAAACTGGCGATACAACAATACCGGCATCATGGCGCTGGCTTTTTACAATGGCTTTGTGTATGTACACCGGGGTAACCAGTTACAAAAACGAGATTTTGCCACGGGCGCAGTTGTAGGCACAGTTGCTATACCTAATGGCACATTTACTACCACATTCGGTAGCAATCAAGTAGGTTGTAGTGGTATAGATATTGATAGCTGCGGCAACATTTTCGTGGGCTCTATCAACAATGTGTACAAATTCAATACTAACCTGCAACAAACCGGCAGTTTTGCCACCTCTTCAAACTTTAATATCTACGATGTTGAAGTATCTGCAAATGGCGATATTATAGCTTGCGGCTCTACCGGTACATCTTCATCGGGAGCGCGTACCGGTTACATACAAAGCTGGGCAGGTGGAGCTTGTGCTATTAAACCATTGGTTTGCTGCGATGCTACAGTTTGCCCTATTCCCCCGCAATGTATTCAAGGTAGTTCAGTTACGCTTACCACCACCAGCACCGGTGGCACTTGGAGTGGTCCCGGGGTAAACTCTAGCGGAGTGTTTAACCCCGCTACAGCTGGTGTAGGCACGCACACCGTTACTTACACACTTCCTTGCGGATCAGAATCTATCAATATAGTGGTCAACAACTGCTCGGCTCTTTCTGTGTGCGATAATAATGGTACTTATCAGGTAAGTGGTGGTACAGGACCTTATACTTGGTACGAGTACAATCCTGGTGGCACCACACCAATCACCAATCAAGCACAATGTGTGGCTTGTGGTGGTAGTTGGCTACTTAATCAATGTTTTAATCCATTCCCTATAGCAGTTACCAGTTGCAATACACCGGCCGGCTGGGTGCAGGTAGGCACAGGAGTTACGCATACTCCCGGCCAAACTTACCCAATGCAAGTAGTAGATAATGCAGGTACTGTATTCAGCATTCCAAATGCTGCATCTGTACAAAGCTGCTCAGGTTGTACTTTAGTAGCTTCTGCCACATCAACTGCTGCAAGCTGTGGTAATAACAATGGCTCAGCTACTGCCAACCCATCTGGTGGTACAGCTTCTACCTATTTGTGGAGCAACGGTGCTAATACCCAAACAGCCAGCAACTTAGCTGCGGGAAGTTACCAGGTTACGGTAAGCGGAGGAGGTTGCTCTGCAACAGCAAGTGTTACGGTTGCCAGCAACGGAACACCACTTACGCTGAATACCACCTCTACCGCTGCCGGTTGTACCTCCACAGGATCTGCAACAGTAAATGTAACTGCCGGTACAGCACCCTTTACATACGCTTGGAGCAACGGAGCTACAACTCCAAGCATTAATGCAGCAGCAGGAAGCTACCAGGTAACTGTAACCGGTACCGGTGGTTGTACTGCTTCAGCAACTGCCACCATTGCCAACAATGGAAGCACAATTACCTTAAACACCAGCTCTACTGCTGCCGGATGTACCACCAATGGTTCTGCCACAGTAAACGTAACTGCCGGCACTGGCCCTTACACCTATAGTTGGAGTAACGGAGCTACAACGTCATCTATCAATGCTGCGGCTGGCAACTATCAGGTAACGGTAACCGGAGCAGGTGGCTGTTCAGCTTCAGCTACTGCAACTATTGGAAGTAGTGGTAGTGCAATTACTTTGGCCACCAGTGCTACAGGTGCCGGTTGTGGAACGTCAAATGGCACCGCTTCTGTTAACGTAACCGCAGGCAACGGCCCATTCACTTACGCATGGAGCAATAGCGGCACTGGCACAAGCATCAGCAACATACCGGCCGGTAATTACTCTGTAACTGTAACCGGTAGTGGTGGCTGTAGTGCTACCGCATCGGTAAGCGTAACGGGTGGCACACCGCTCAACTTGGTTACTTCAACTCAACAAAGCAGTTGTACGGGCAATACCGGCAGCGCCATTGTAAACGTAATAACCGGCACCGGACCTTATACCTACAACTGGAGTACAGGTGCAACCACACAATCTATAACCAGTATGGGGCAAGGTACTTACACCGTTACTGTAACCGGAAGCGGAAATTGTTCTGCTTCTACCACCGTGGTAATAACTGCTGCTAACGGGGTTACCCTCTCTTTAGTAAGTACGCATACTACTTGTGGCAATAACAACGGTTCGGCTTCAGCCAGCACTTCTTCCGGCACTGCGCCATTTACTTTTAGTTGGAGTAATGGTGCAACATCGGCCACTATCAATAACCTGCCTGCCGGAAGCTACAATGTAACCGTTACAGATGCTAACAACTGTACCGCCACTGCAAGCGCAGTGGTTAATCCATCTGGGGGAACAGGCGTTACTATTAGTAGCGATAAACCCATTTTTTGCGCTGGCGATAGTGCTAAAATTTGCGCCCCTACCGGATATTCTTCATATACTTGGAATACAGGTGCCACTACACCTTGTATTTACGTAAAGAATGCAGGAAACTACAAAGTGACGGTTACAGACAATGGCGGTTGTTCAGCCGCGTCTAACTCGTTAACACAAAACGTGCATCCTGTGCCTTCGGTAGGTATTACAGTAAAAGGCGATACGCTTACCTCAAGTACCGCGCTCAGCTACCAGTGGTATAGAAATGGTTCGCCAATTCCGGGAGCAACTTCGCAACAGTACATTGTATCTCAAAGTGGATACTACCAGGTGCAAATAACAGATGGCAATGGATGTAAAAACATTTCTGAGCCGGTAGAATTGTCGGTAACAGGTATTGAAAACCTACAAGATAGCAAAGTAATTGTTTATCCTAACCCATTGAGCGAAGGATACTGGAGTTTGCAAGTTACTGCCCAATGGATAGGTGCCGATGTGGAAATTTTTGACGCTGCCGGAAAACTGGTGTACATATCAACCATAAAAACTCTTCAATCGCAAGTATTGTTTGATGCTGCACAAGGTGTTTACACACTGCGCGTTCATAAACAAAAAAATGACGTGGCAATAAAACTCATTAAACTATGACCCCGTTCAACCCCTGAACTATAGCGGCACTCAGCAATGGGTGCCGTTTTTGTTTTTGCTATGCGTGATTTGAGGTTATTTTAGCACCGCTTAAAAAAGAAGAATGGCAAGATTTGAATTGATTATGCCCAAAATGGGCGAAAGCATAACAGAAGCAACTATCCTGAAGTGGAACAAGAAACAAGGTGATAAAGTTAGTGCGGATGAATCTGTATTAGAGATTGCTACCGATAAGGTAGATAGTGAAGTGCCTTCTCCGGTAAGTGGAGTACTTGCCGAAACCTTTTTTAACGAAGGCGATGTGGTACCTGTAGGCAAAATAGTAGCGGTAATTGAAACCGAGAGCGCGGGCGAAAAACAAAGTGCTCCGCAAAAAGTGCAAGCCACACCTGTAACAACACAGGTACAAAAAACGGAACCGGTTAAGCAACAACCCGTAGCAGCATCGGCAGACCGATTCTACTCTCCATTGGTATTAAATATTGCCCGGCAAGAAGGCGTAAGCATGGCCGATTTGGAATCTATGAGCGGCACGGGTGCCGCTGGTCGTGTAACAAAAAAAGATATTCTTGATTTTGTAAAATCTAAGGGCACAACTCCTGCTATACAGCCGGTACAACAAACCGAAGTTAAAACTGTAGCTTCTGCTGTGGTACCTGAGCAAAAAGATGCTACCCCTGCCGCTAAGTCATACAGCGGCAATGTGGAAATTATAGAGATGGACCGCATGCGCAAACTTATTGCACAAAATATGGTAGCCAGTAAGCATACCAGCGCACATGTTACCAGTTTTGTAGAAGCGGATGTTACCAATTTAGTGCTGTGGCGAAACAAAATGAAGAAAAAGTTCAGCGACCTATATGGCGAGAACCTGACCTTCACTCCTATTTTTATTGAGGCAGTATGCCGCGCACTGCGCGATTTCCCGATGATAAACTCTTCGGTAGATGGCCATAACATTATCCTCAAAAAAGACATCAACATAGGAATGGCTGCGGCTCTTCCTTCGGGCAACTTGATTGTACCGGTAATTAAAAATGCCGATACGCTTAACATGGTTGGATTGGCGAAAAAAGTAAACGATTTGGCCGGTCGTGCTCGTCAAGGCAAACTGAAGCCCGATGAAATAGAGGGTGGAACTTACACTGTATCAAATGTAGGTACGTTTGGCAATGTAATGGGCACGCCCGTTATTCTTCAACCGCAAGTTGCCATTTTGGCTACCGGAGCTATAAAGAAAAAACCGGTGGTGATAGAAACCGAAGCTGGAGATACTATTGGCATTCGCCACATGATGTTTCTTTCGCACAGCTATGACCATCGTATTATAGATGGTGCATTGGGCGGTTCTTTTGTACGCAAAGTAGCCGATTACTTGGAGCAGTTTGATGTTAACCGCGAAATTTAGTTCGCCAGAATAGTTGCTAAAATTTATACATGTACTACCAGCGTAAAGTTGCCCTTCACACGTTAGGTTGTAAACTCAACTTCTCAGAAACCAGTGCCATTGCCCGAACATTGGTAGATAACGGTTTTCAGAAAGTTGACTTTAGCGACAGAGCCGATTATTACGTGATAAACACTTGCAGCGTTACCGAAAATGCAGATAAAGAAACCAAGCAAATTGTAAAAACCGCACTACGCACTAACCCTGATGCAAAAATTGTGGTGATTGGCTGCTATGCTCAACTCAAGCCCGAACAAATAGCGCAAATACCGGGTGTAAGTATGGTGTTAGGGGCAAACGAAAAATTTCAACTGCATACTCATTTAGAAAAACTTGATGACTCTATATCACCTATTGTTTTAGATGGAAATATAGATGATGTGAATAGTTTTCATGCTGCGTTTAGCTACGGTGAACGAACGCGAAGTTTTTTAAAAGTACAAGATGGCTGCGACTACAATTGTTCGTTTTGCACCATACCATTGGCTCGTGGAGCAAGCCGTAGCAGCAGCATTGCCGATACGTTGAAAATAGCGAAACAAGTAGCTGCAACAGGGGTAAAAGAAGTGGTACTTACCGGAGTAAACCTTGGAGACTTTGGCAAAACACCTAACGGCCAAGAGCGAACCACCGAAAACTTTTATCAATTGCTTGTTGCACTGCAACAGATAAAAGGAATAGACCGCTGGCGAATATCTTCCATAGAGCCAAATTTGCTGACCAACGAAATTATTGAGCTAACAGCACAGAGTAAAACGATTATGCCGCACTTTCATATTCCGCTGCAAAGTGGCAACAACTTATTGCTCAAAAAAATGCGTAGAAAATATCTGCGCGAACTATATGCCGAAAAAGTAGAGAAGATAAAGCAAGTAATGCCTTATGCTTGTATAGGGGTGGACGTAATTGTTGGTTTTCCGGGGGAGGGAGAGTCAGAATTTTTGGATACATACAACTTCATTCAGTCATTAGAGGTGTCTTACCTGCATGTATTTACGTATAGCGAACGGGCTAACACAAAAGCAGCAGATATGGATGCTATAGTACCGGTAGCTGTACGCAAAGAGCGAAACAAGATGCTGCGCACACTCTCAGAAAAAAAGAAGTTTAATTTCTATTCGCAATATGCCGCTACTGTGCGCTCTGTACTTTTTGAAGCAGAAAATGATGGTGGATTAATGTATGGCTTTACAGATAACTACATCAAAGTGGCTATTCCGTATGTCGCAGATATTGTAAATACTATCCAACAAGTTGAGTTGGGAGAGTATAGTAGTTTTGGATACCTGAAATCTAAACTCAGCTACGATAGCATCTAAATAGTTGAACCATTTACTGATGAACATCATCAGCTATGGACTCTACTACTACGGTATCTTTTACACCAAATGCCCATATAGCCAAGTAGTACAATAATGTGTTTACTACCATAATTCCTGTAAACAACCAAAAGTAACTTGCTCCTTCGTAATGGCTAAAAAATCCTTTATCGCGAATATTGTTATTGATAATAGTAACTACTATGTTGCCCAAAAACATAGTAAAGAAAAACATGGCCATAATGGTACTCTTCATAGATTTTGGAGCATTTGAAAATGCATACTCCAAACCTGTAATAGAGACAAAAATTTCTGCAACAGTTAAGAGTAAATAGGCCAAGAGCTGCCAACCGATACTTAGTTTAACTCCTGCATCTATCTGTGTTTGAATCCAAGCTACTAAAGCAAATGTGACAATGGTGAGCATCAACCCCCATCCAAACTTGCGCAGTGCTGTTACTCTGATGCCACTTTTTTCCATAGCAGGATATATCCAAAATGAAAAAACAGGAATTAGTATTAATATAAGTAAAGCGTTAATGACTTGTATTTGCTCCTGCAACCAAGTGATGCCTAAGAAATGCAAATCCATTTTACCGGCCTGCAGCACCCATTCGCTGCCGTTTTGATCGTATAGTGCCCAAAAAATGGGGATAAAAGAAAAAACCAACAACACTTGCCAAACAGATTTAATCTGTTGCCAGAGAGGTGTTGTATCTTCCGTTCTGATTTCTACAGCACTTTTTATCTTGTAATGTTTTTTGCCAAGCAAAAAGATAAGTAGTGCAAGTAACATTAATACACCGGGTACACCAAATGCAAGTGGCGCACCAAACCGGCTGTTTTTAAGCACCGGAGTAATTAGCATAGAGAAAAACGCACCTATGTTTATTCCAAAGTAGAAGATATCGTACAAGCGCGCTATTGCCGGGTCGTTTTCATTTTTAAACTGGTCGCCCACCATTACACTTACGTTGGGCTTTACCCCACCCGCACCTATAGCAATCAATATAAGCCCGGTGTAAAAAAGCTCGTAGTTGGTATCAAACAACGCTAAAAACAAATGTCCAATACAATACACTACGCTTAAGAGTAAAATTGTCCAATAGCGACCCAACACATAGTCGGCCAGTAGCCCACCTACAATAGAAAGTAAATACACTAATGCCACAAACAAGTGAGTTACCTCATTGCTGTGGGCTTCTGCCTGCTGTTGTAATGCAGGGTTATTGGTGGGGTTAAAAAACTGACTAATTAAGAATGTGGATAGAATGGCTTTCATTCCATAAAAACTAAACCGCTCAGCAGTTTCTGTAACAACTATATAAGGTGCAGCTTTAGGAAACTCCCTGATTCTATCAATAAAAGATGCCATAACGTGGTTTGTGTAAATATAAAAAAGCAAGTTTCATTCGGCTATAATGTTACATTTGGCTTACCATATCTGAACAATATTATTCATCTGTAAACTCCTACTACGCATGAAACTTCTTCATTTGGCATCGCCATCTACACTAGTTATTGTAATCGTCTGTTTCTTTTTCACTTTTACTGACCTAAAGTGTAACGACAAAAAACTGATTTCCCTAAAAGGCATTGACTTGATTACCGGAAAAAAAATTGATACCAAGGACTTTACCGGTATGGGGAAAGAAATGAAAGATTTAATGAATCTTGGAAAGGATAATGCCGATGAAGACTCCAGTAATGAATCTGATGAAGACCTATTAGCAGACGAGGAGTCAACTAGTGATGAAAGTGAAACTACGCCTACTGCTACTGAAAATGCAGATGCAAAAAAAGGGGGCAAGGACATAAAGCCCAACCCACTTGCCATTGCGGCATTGGCGTTCGCTATTGCGGGTATTGTTGTTGCGTTTGCAACGAAATTTAAAACAAGAGCAATAGCCGGCATCAGCATTTCACTTCTGGGTGCATTGGCGCTGCTTATTCTGAAAGTTACCATTGAAAAATCATTAGATGACAAACTGGGGGATTCTAATGAGTTTGCCATGCTCATGAGCTTTACTTTTGAATTTCAACCTGCATTTTATGTAGCGCTCATTGGTTTTGCAATCGCTGCCCTATTTTTCTTACTGGCTTACAAAGATGATTTGAGCGAACAGAAAAATGCTGCTACTCAGCAGCAGTACATGGTAGAAGTTGAAGAGCCACAAACCCCTTTAAGCTAAGAACAAAAAGCCAGCTATACCTCTACGTTTTCTTGCTTTAACACACCGGCAATTTGAAAAGAACTGCTCATGAGCAGTATTTTGGGGTTGGCATTTCGCTCCACATAATAGTGCATCTGCGAAATAATTTTTTGAAGTTTTTCTAAATCTTCAATGGCTAACCTTGAGGTAAATTTTTGAGCAAAACTTAGCTCCTCCCCTTCTAGCTTATCTGACTTTCCTAAAGCGCTGATACGCAGGCATTCTTGTATAAAAAATAATGCATAGCGAAAAAATATCTTTTGATTTTCTCTGCCCGCTTTGGCAAAATCATCTACCCACAAAGTAAGTTCGCGAAAACCATCGCTATTGGGTTTTTGTTTAAGAGCAAAACATTGCAGCAACCATTGCCGCAAAACCTTATCGTTTGCACTTTGTTGCCCTTCTGCTATTACAAGAGCTGCATTCATATTGCCATCTGCTATTCGCGAAATGCGGGCTGCAACAGGTTCATCCATTTCAAAATTACGTAACAAATGTGCGGCTAAATCCGGCTCTTGTATGGGCGGCACTTTAACTATTTGTACCCGGCTAAGAATGGTAGTTAAAACGGACTCCGTACTTTCTGCTATCAAAATAAACACTGTATTGGGTGGCGGTTCCTCCAATATTTTCAACAACATATTTCCTTCGGCACCTAAGTACTCGGGCAGCCATATCAACTGAACTTTGTAGCTACTTTCAAAAGTTTTTAAACTAAGCTGGTGAATAATTTGCCGGCACTCTCTTGCGGTGATGTTGCCCTGCTTATTCTCTGCACCTATGTGCTGCATCCAATCGTTATAGGTCAGGTAACCGGTTTGCAACAAAGCACTTCGCCATTCGTTAATAAAGTCTGTACTAACGGGTGGTGATGTTTGTTTTTCGGGTTTAATAACAGGGTAAGTGAAATATAAATCTGGATGCAAAAACTTACTCTGCTTTAAACACGAATTACATCCACCACACGAATCGTCCTCCTGCCTGTTTTCGCATTGAAGAAATTGTGCCAATGCCAATGCTAAGGACAAGTTTCCGTTGCCCTCTGGCCCCAGTAACATTAGTGCATGTGGCATCTTACCACTCCTTACCATGTTAAGTAATCCAACCTTAGCTTCCTGCTGACCAATAACTTCGCTAAATTTCATGGCTGAATCACTTTTAGTATTTCCTCACTTAACGGCTCTGTAGAAGATGAGTAACATTTTATTAACTGACCATTTTCATCTATCAGATACTTTTGAAAATTCCATTGCACTTCGCTATCGGCAACATTGTTGAACTCCTTTTTAGTAAGGAAAGAATATAACGGATGCCTCTGCTCACCTAGTATGGTTATCTTTTGAGTAAGCGGAAAACTAACGCCATAGTTAACTTCACAGAAATCGGCTATTTCACTGGCAGTACCCGGCTCTTGCGCGCCAAAATCATTACAGGGCACACCCACTACCACTAATTTATCTGCATTATGCTCATACAAATCTTGCAATTGCTTATACTGTGGCGTGTAGCCACAAGCAGAGGCCACATTCACTATCAGTATTTTCTTTCCTTTGAAATCGTTGAAGTTAACTTGTCCGCCACGTAAACCTTCTAAAACAAAATCATGTACTGTTTTACTCATGCCGTGAAAATAGATATTTGCAATTGATGGCTGAGATTAAACCCCTTAAATTTGCCCACATAGTAAACCCTGTATGCTCACCGGCAGATAGTGAGTTGGGCATTGCACAGCCCATTACTTTTGAAAGTATTTCAAACGCCCGGGCTTTTACAAAATCAGCTATACAGGTGGAGTTTTATTGTGTAGGGTATGAAGAAGATCAAAATGTAGCTCCGGATTTTTTTGAGCGTTTACCAACGCTACAACGCTCGGTAACCGACCTACAAAAATTTACTACACTCAAAAAGTATCCAATTTTTAAAGATGTATTGAGCGCTGTTTACGAAAAAACAGATGCTGATTTTTTGCTATACAGCAATATGGACATAGCACTGATGCCACAATTCTACAACGCTGTTGTACAGATAATTGAAAATGAACAATGCGATGCATTGGTGGTCAACCGCAGAGGAATTTCTAAAAAATACAAGTACCCTAATCAACTTCCGCTAATGTATAGCGAGTACGGCATGCCGCACCCCGGCTTTGATTGTTTTATTTTTAAACGAACACTTTTACCACAGCTTATACTGGATGATATTTGTTTAGGCGTGTCCTTCAGCGAAGTGGCTATGATTCATAACCTTATCGCCTTTGCCGAGAAGTTAGTTTTAGAAGACAAGTTACACTTGACTTTTCACATTGGCACAGAGGTAATGCCGCCACTCAACACAGAATACTATACTTACAACCGTACTATTTATGAAAAGAAAATATATCCAAAACTAAAACCGTATTTAGAGCTAAAAAAGTTTCCATACGCCATGCAGCCGGCATACAAACGCCTGCTAAAGTGGGCGCTTAACCCATCCTTTCGCACACACCTTATGCTAGAAATGGAAGGCAAATCATTGGGCAGAAAATTGAAATATATATTTGACTCCTGGCGATTTTCTCTCTTGGATAAGTAAGTGCTACTAAACTAATACTTTAATTTTTGCTGCATTGGCAATTGCCTTTTGCTTCACCTCATTCACATCTGCATCTAAATTATCGTAAGCCAAAGCCACAGCCATTCTGCGATAAGGGCGAGTGGTGGGTTTTCCGAAAATACGTACATCCGTTTTTTCTTCCAGTAGCGCATTTTCTATACCTGAAAAATTAGGGCTTGCTCCTTCCCTATCAGCTAAAACCACAGCACTTGCGCCCACTTTCAGTAATTCAATTTGCGGGATGGGCAAACCCAATACAGCACGGGCATGCAACTCAAATTCATTGAGGTTTTGTGTACCGGCCAATGTTACCATGCCGGTATCGTGTGGGCGCGGTGAAAGCTCACTAAAATATACTCCATCATCTGCCAAAAAAAACTCTACACCCCATATACCCGCACCGGTTAATGCACGGGTTACTTTATCAGCGATTTGCTGTGCCTCTACCAAATGTTCAGTACTAATTGCGCAGGGCTGCCAACTTTCTTGATAATCGCCCCGCTCTTGCCGGTGGCCAATAGGCGCACAAAAAAGTGTAGCACCATTCTTTTGAGTAACGGTGAGTAGCGTAATCTCTGTGTGAAAATTGACAAATGCTTCTACAATTACCTCGGCAATATCGCCCCGCTTACCGCTCTGCGAGTAGTTCCATGCTTTTTCTATATCTGCTTCACTTTTGATAGTAGACTGGCCCTTGCCGCTACTGCTCATGAGTGGCTTAACCACACACGGAATTCCAATCTCGCTAACAGATTTCTGCAATTCTTCCAGCGAACTGGCATAGCGGTAGTTAGCGGTACGCAGCCCAAGTTCTTTGGCTGCTAAATCGCGTATTTGTTTACGATTCATGGTATAGTTTGCCGCCCGGGCAGATGGCACTACTTGCATGCCTTGCTTTTCATAATCGTAAAAACGCTCGGTGCGTATGGCTTCAATTTCCGGTACAACAATATCGGGCCGGTGCTTTGCCACTACCGCATCTAAAGCATCGCCATCCAACATGTTAATGACCTCACTTTCGTCTGCTACTTGTTGTGCCGGAGCATTTTTGTAAGAATCAACTGCCACCACATATTGCCCCAATCGCTTTGCCGCAATAACAAATTCTTTACCCAACTCACCACTGCCAAGCAGCAATATTTTTTTCGCCATTTCTGAATTATTAAGATTGAAAAATTGTTTGTTACCTTGCGCACAAAACAACAAAAGAATGATTGACGACAAAGTGCTACACACCGAAAAAGTTCCAGCCGGCAAGCGCACCTATTTCTTTGACCTCAAAGAAAACCAACAAGGTTCAAAAGTTTTAAAAATTACTGAGAGCCGTAAAAACGATGGTGAATTCATTCGCCATAGTGTTTTGATTTTTGAAGAAGATTTCAGAAAAATTTTTGATGCTTTAGAAAAAATCAAAACGGAAATTGGCCCTATGCCCGAACCCCGTGTGCGTGAAGAAAATAACGAGTTTTAGTGCTACTTTTTGCTTTTGCACAACTTGAAATTCAACAATATTAGACACATTTATCGTTAATGGTGTAGACAAGTGCTATGGGCTATGTATCTAATAGCCATACATTTGCGTTAATACAAAAAACTAAACTGTTATGGAAAACAACCAGGGAAACAAAGTTTATTTAGGAATTATAGCACTACTACTGCTTTTGCTGTTAGGGTCTGGCTATCTGTTATGGAACAAAAACCACGCTAATGATGTACTTACTACAGAAAAGCAACAACTTGAAGCAGAGTACAAAAATCTAAACGATACGCTGGAAATACGCAAGTCAGAAATTGAGCAAATGATTAGCGAGAGTGGTATCAAAGACGACTCAATTTTAGCTATGCGTGATGAGTTGGAAAAAAAGCAGCAGCAATTGCAATCGGCTATTGCCGGAGGTAAAAAAGACAAAGCAGAGTTAAAGAAACTACGCGAAATGCTTACAGGATACGAAAGTTCTATGGCAGAAATGAAAGCGCGCATAGATCAGTTAGTAGCTCAAAATAAGCAATTGACAGATCAAAACCAGCAACTTTCAACCGATCTTAATTCTGAAAAAGCAACCACAGCTCAATTGACAGAAACCAACAAAGGATTATCTAAGAAGGTTGAATTAGGTTCATTACTTCAGTTGCGAAGCATGGAAGTGGTTGGTGTTAGAAAAAAAGGCAGTGGTGATGATAAAGTGATTAAACGCGCCAAGCAGGTGGAGAGTTTACGTATATCTTTTGAAACCGGAGACAACAAAGTGCTAGAGCAGGGCAATGTAGCACTACTTATTCGTGTTATCAACCCCAAAGGCGAAACCATAGCCATTGCAGATAAAGGTTCAGGCACGTTTAAATTAGCAGAGAGTGGTGAAACTGTACAGTACACTCAAAAAGCTGAGTTTGATTGGAACCAAAGCAACAAGAAAATTGTGGTTTACTGGAGCTCTAACGTAAATGCTGAAGGCACTTACAAAGTAGAAGTTTACCAAAGCGGTTATTTAGTGGGCAAAGGTTCTGTAGAATTAAACTAATCCTATTTCTAAAATTTTTTCAAAAGCCACTCCTACCGAGTGGCTTTTGTTTTGTGTGCGCTTTGGTTTCATTAGCTGAGTTGCGCTGAATTTCT
The DNA here is from genome assembly GCA_016787045.1 of Chitinophagales bacterium. GTDB lineage: Bacteria > Bacteroidota > Bacteroidia > Chitinophagales > LD1 > Bog-950. The sequence continues at coordinate 199,621 of JAEUVA010000002.1, read as the reverse complement.
ACTTTCGCAGCACCAAAAAACAAACACATGCAAGAAGTATTTATAGTTAGTATGGCTCGTACACCAATTGGTAGTATGAGTGGAGTTTTAAGTTCGCTCAGTGCTGTACAGTTAGGCGCTCAGAGCATAAAAAAAGCAATAGAAAGAGCGGGCATCACCGGTAATGATGTAGATGAAGTAATCATGGGAAATGTAATTCAAGCAAACACAGGCCAAGCCCCTGCTCGCCAGGCGGCTATTGCTGCAGGAGTTCATGTTAATGCTACGGTAACCACTATCAACAAAGTATGCGCATCTGGCATGAAGGCCATTATTTATGGTGCACAATCTATTTTACTAGGTGATAAAGATGTAGTGGTGTGCGGTGGAATGGAAAGTATGACCAATGCTCCGTATATGATTGCCAATGGCCGTGGCGGGTACCGTTATGGTAATGCCGAAATGTTGGATGCCATTGTGCGCGATGCGCTTCAAGACCCCTATTCAAAAGAGATGATGGGTAACAGTGGCGATCGTTGTGCTCGTAAATTCAACTTTACCCGCGAGCAGCAAGATGCATTTGCCTTAGAAAGCTACCGCAGAGCAACAGAGGCGTACAAAAACGGGGCATTTGCCGATGAACTTTTTGATGTAGAAATACCAGGAAAAGGCGAAAGTACTTTTGTGAAAGAAGATGAGGAATACAAAAAATTACGTGCAGATAAAGTAGCCACCCTCAAACCGGCTTTTGGAAAAGATGGTACTGTTACCGCTGTCAATGCTTCTAAAATTAACGATGGCGCAGCAGCTGTAGTGTTGATGAGCGGCAAAAAAATAAAAGAGCTTGGGCTAAAGCCAATTGCCAAAATATTGGGTTATGCCGATGCAGAGCAAGCTCCGGACGATTTTACCACATCACCGGCTATAGCCATGCCTAAGGCAATTGCAAAAGCCGGGTTAAAGTTGGAAGACATTCAGTATTTTGAAATCAATGAGGCATTTAGCAATGTAACCATGGCAAACACCCAGTTACTTGGCTTAAACCCAGATAACGTAAACGTGTTTGGTGGTGCCGTATCGCTTGGCCACCCGGTAGGGGCCAGTGGTGCACGTATAGTTTGCACGCTCATTTCAGTACTCAAAAATAAATCTGGCAAATACGGCTGTGCAGGTATTTGCAATGGCGGTGGTGGGGCAAGTGCCATTGTAATTGAAAAACTATAGACCAAGCACAACATGTTTAATAAAAGCACATACATCATCAAAGAGCACGTCTCTTTCATGAAACTAACCGACCGCTACGACATTATAGACCCCGAAAGTGGTCAGGTAGTAGCCAACGTAGCAGAAAATCTGAGTGGTTGGAAAAAGTACTTACGGCTTTTAGTAAAAAAAGCACTTCTGCCTACAACCGTTGAAGTAAAAGATCTTAATGGTAACGTACTGTACTCCATTAAAAAATCACCCACTTTTTTGCGTGCCAAAGTAACTATGCACACTGCCGATGGTTCAGAGTTGGGCTTTATGCGTAGCCGTATTTTAAGCATTGGTGGTGCCTTTGATGTGTTCCGCGATGAACAAACAAAAGTGGCTGAAATAAAAGGCAAGTGGACCGGTTGGGATTTTAACTATACCGATACAAACGGAAATCAGTTAGGTCAAATCACCAAGCAATGGGCTGGTATTGGTAAAGAACTTTTTACCAATGCAGATACCTACATCATAACCGTAGATCCATCTATTGCCGGTAACGAACAAATGGTGGCGTTGCTCATATTGGGTGGTTTGGCGGTAGATGTAGTTTTCAAAGAGCAGCAAGGGTAAATTCCATCTAACTTACAGCAACAAAAAAGCCGACTCACATCAGTCGGCTTTTTTTGTTGCTGTTGGTTTTTGAGGCACTACCGCAAAATAGTTACAGTACCCTTGCGCTCAATTTTTTTATTGTCTAAGAACGTAATGTTTGCATAATAAGTAAACACCGAAGGTTGTTGCATCTCCCCTTTATAGGTGCCATCCCATCCGGCATACTGGCTGTTGCTTTGGTAAACTAATTCTCCCCAACGGTTAAAAATGGTAAGGTCAACTACTTTAATTCCTTGTCCGTAAATTTCAAACACATCATTGTTGCCATCACCATTAGGTGAAAACGCATTAGGGATAAACACCGGTAAATTATTCTCTACAATAATGGTCATGCTTGCATTTGCCTTACAATTTTTGTTGTAGGTGATAGTGAGGAAGTATTCCGTAATTCTGCCATAAGGGGTAGCTACAGGATTTGGGCAATCATCGCAGCTCAATCCGGTTGAAGGAACCCACAAATACGACTTAATATCACTCAATGGATACGGACCAAAACCACTTCCCAATTGTATAGTTTCTCCCAACTGTAAAACGGTATCACCCGGGTAAACCTCAGCAAATGCATTGACCGGTTGAGGAACTACAATAGTGAGATTGGTAACACATCCAAAATTATTTACCCCTGTTACTTCATGTTGTCCGGCACTTTGATAGTAGAAATCATTACTGTATTGTAAAGGCCCGCCATCTACACTGTATTGATACGGCATATTTTGATTGGTAATACCGGTAATATGTATAACACCATCGTTGTATTCAGGGCCGAAGCATGATGTAGAGTCGGCAGTAACTACATAAACATCTTCAACCGCGTTAGGTACTTCTACAGAATCTACTTTGGTGCATCCATTAAAATCGGCTACTACAACGTTGTACCAACCCGCAGCTAAATCTTGAATAATATTATTGGTTGCAAACACAAAGTTTGTAAAATCTTGGGTGGCTGAATAACTGTAAGGTGGTGTGGCACCGGTAGCGTTTACGGTAATAGTACCATTTTTATCACCCACACATTTTACTTGAGTGGCATTGAGCGTAAAAGTCAGCTCGGTAGGTTCGTTTACAGATGCACTGGCACTTACTGTACATCCGTTGGCATCAGTTGCTGCCACAACGTACGAACCGGCATAAATCATTGAAGCGACTTGTGTAGTGTAATTGCCCGGGCTCCACAAAAACTCATAAGGAGCAAGACCACCTGTAGGGTTTGCATCTATTGATGCTGTAGGGGAGTTATAGCAAGAGGCGTCTTTAGTAATTGGATTCAACGCAAACACAGCGGGCTGATTTACTACAACAGTGGTGGAAGCATTGCAGTTGTTTGCATCGGTAACCACCACTACATAATTACCCGCGGCTATACCGGTGTATGGATTAGCGCCAGGTGTGCCATTCCATGTGTATGAGTAACCACCGGTGCCTCCACTCACATTCACCTGTATACTGCCGGTGCTTGCACCGTAGCAGGTAACATCGGTAACATTTGTATTGCCAAAGACCAATGCCGGTGGCTGAGTAACCGTGTGCTGTGCAGTTATTGAACACTGGTTAGCATCAGTAGCAGTTACAGTATATGTATTAGCAACTATTGATGATGCAGTAGAATTATTCAATTGCGAATTATGACTCCATAAGTAGTTGTAGTTTGGAGTGCCTCCAGATAAACTAACTGTAATGCTGCCGGTGTTGTTGCCATTACAGAGTATATTGGTAATAGTTGGCGCACTCCACGTAAGCGGGGTTGAGGGTTCAGTTACGTTGTAGGTGTTTGTAACTGTACAACTTTGAGCATCCGTTACAATTACTGTATAAGAGTTGGCTGTAAGCGAGTTAATAGTTTGAGTAGTTCCAGACGGTGTCCATGTATAGGAGTATGGTGTAGTGCCACCAGCAGGGTTTGCCGTAATACTACCATTGTTTCCACCAAAACACGATACATTAGTAATAGTAGGGGTATTTAAAATTAGTGGTGTGGGTTGAGTAACTACATAAGTGGCAGTTTGCGTACAGTTAGTAAAGTCAGTTACAACAACCGTGTACGTGTTAGCTGCCAAATTTTGCGGATCTTCAATTGTACCGGCTCCATTGTTCCAGGCAAAAGTAAAAGGTGCCACACCGTTAGTAACTGTAAGATCTATAGCTCCATTGCTTCCACCATTACAGCTTACATTGGTAACTGCACCACTCAATTGTATTTGAGCAGGTTGGTTTACAGTAATTGTAGTAGTAGCAGTACACAAGCTATCATCTGTAACCAAAACCGAATATTGCTGAGCAATAAGTGATGTGGCTGTTTGGGTGGTTTGGTTAGACGGTGTCCAAACATAAGTGTAAGGAGCACTACCACCTGTTGGATTCACGGTAGCCGTACCATTGTTACCTCCAAAACAAGTAACATTAGTTATTGCAGGTGGATTGAATGAAATGCCGGCAGCGGGCTGAGTAATAGTTACGCTGGCAGTTGCGGTGCATAAGTTCAAATCTCGAACAGTAACTGTGTAAGTATTTGCAGATAATACAGTAGCTGAGGGAGAATTTAGCGAAGCGTTATGACTCCAAATGTAAGTGTAAGGTAAAGTACCTCCATTGGCAGTTACTGCTATGTTGCCATCGTTTCCATTGAAGCAACGCACATTTTTAGAAATAATATTGCTGATGGTCAGTAAAGGCGGCTCGGTAACAGTAAAGTTACCTGCTGCAGTACAAGTATTAGCATCAGATACAGTAACAGAATACGTATTTGCTGGCAAACCGGTAACAGTAGCAGTTGCAGGCAAACCATTACTCCAAGCGTAGCTCAACGTACCGGTACCACCGCTGGCAGTAAGTACTATCTCCCCATCGCTAAGCCCATTGCAGCTCACGTTTATTACATTAGAAGTAAATGCAATGGTTGTTGGCTCCGTTAAGGTTATTGTATCTCTGCCCACACAATTCAACGCATCTGTAATGGTAACGTAATAGGTACCCGGCCCAAGGTTTATAGCAGAATCCACATTTCCGGCAAGTGCGTTAGGGCTCCAGTTGTAAGTATAAGGTGCGGAGCCCGTACTAGTTACCTTAATTTTTCCGTTAGCAGCACCATTGCAAGTAATTGGAGTGATTTGGTGTGTAATACCCAAAGACCCTATGTTTAGAGTAACCGTATCGGTAACCACACAAGGCCCACCAGTTAAACTAACCACGTAAGTGGTAGTAACTGCAGGGTTTACCGTAATGCTTTGTGTGCCGCCAACCAAGGCATTGTTGGGCAGTGTTCTCCATTGAAAAGTAAAGGTATTACCGGGTAGCGGAGAGCCGGAAGTAACGCCATTGAGCGTAATATTTTGCCCCACACAAAAACTCTGGTCTGGTCCTGCATTTACTTTTACACTCGTGTCAATGTTTACCGTCACGTTTGCGCTGCCGTTACATCCGTTTTGCGAAACAGTAACTTGATAAGTTTGTGTAGTTTGTGGATTGGCAGTAGGTGCTTTAATAGATGGATTGGAAACCGTATTGGGGCCACTGGCAGGTGTCCAGGCCGTAGTCATGGTGGTGTAGTTTGCCTGGCATAAGCGCATACGCAGTTTAGGTCTTTGGCTGGAAGACGTAGCAACTCCGGCACCACATTGGTTAGTTGCTCCGGTTGAAAACAATACAGAATTAGCTACGGTTGAATACTGCATCATGTTATTCAAACTGCCAAAAGTGGTGGGGTTAAAGAAACATACCTCCACAACTAGGTTAGACACACCATCCCAGTCATACAAGGAGTCTAACTGATGAAAATTCCAAACGGGACCGGTTAATGGGGTGTAATTCTTAGGACCAAAAACGGTTTTCATACCCGTTTCCCAGTTTGTAAGGGTGGTTTGAGAAGGAGAAACGCATTTAATGCTAATAGTAAAATTCTCAAGTGTGGCGTTGCTGTTGTATGTACCTACTCTCCATGCCAATTCTTTAATAGTTCCTCCTGAGCCAAACAATGGTAATAGTTCATTGGCCCTGTAGAGCATTTGCACCCTGCGGCTACGAACGTAGTTGCCATACAAACTAACATTGGCCGTAGCCGAGCCGGTTTGAGTAAGACATCCGGCACAAAGCGAATCTATTTTATCGGTTCCAAAGCACCCCGTGTAGTTTACCCCACAATTAAGTGGCTGTGAAATGTAATCTAACTGCACCTGTTGCCCCGGGCATATTGTAGTTGGGTTTGCAGTAGCTTTTATTGGCGGACCAACTCCAGCTACAGTTACCCTAAAGGTATCCGTTAGTGTACATCCGTTAGCTGAGTTAACAGTCAAAGTGTAAGTAATAGACTGCTGCGGGTATGCAGTTGGCGCCTGTGTATTAGCGGTACCGGTTGTGATGTATGTGGTGGGAGTCCATGAGTATGTGTAGGGTTGTGCGCCCTGAGTAACTACCGGGGCAAACTGCACTAGCTCATTAGCGCAAACAGTCCTATTGGGTCCGGCATCAACTGTAAAATTTGGATCGCTTACATGTATGGTAACTGTATCGCGGCCTACACAACCTTGTACAGTAGCTGTAAGCAAATATGTAATTGTAGAATCGGGTGTAGCAACTGTTATTTGAGAGTTTGGGTTAGCCAAAAAAGAGGCAGGACTCCAATTGTACGTAACACCTCCAATACCGGTGAGCGTAGTGCTCTCACCGCGGCATATAAAATAATCACTGGCTGTGGCATCTGCCAAAATAGAGTCTTGTATAGTGATAACTGCACTATCATAAGGCAAGTTAGTGCACGGGTTTATGAGATACAATTTCACGGTTTCTAACCCCTCATTAATACCATCATTCACCACATTTATTGGAATAGTAGCTATGGTATCTCCGGCTGGCACTACAACTGAGTTGCTAATTGGAGCATAATCTACACCATTGGTGGCTGTGCCTGCTACGGTATAGTTGATGGTGTAATTTGTAGGAAGTGCAGGATTGATTTTAAATCTAAACTGGCCATTAACACAACCCTCAACAGCGTTGGTAAAACTGGCGCCTGCGGTGGTGGAAGAGGAAATGGTTACATTAGTAGAGGCAAAAGACTTGGCCTCTAAAAACACACCGGAATCTAAACTAGCATCCCCCACATCGCCTATCACCAATATAATGTGGTAATTCTGGCAAGGTATGGTAGCAAACTTTGCTGTAAGCACTTGAGTAAAGCCATCAAACACCACACTATTTCCGGTATTGTTTACATAGTACTGAGTGTATGTAGTGTAACAAGGTGTTTGTGTGCCATCTGGAGTTCCGTCATTGATAGAGTTGATAAGAACCGGCAAGTTTGTACCGGGAACTAATGCTACGTTTTGGTTGGTATATGTGCCTCCACCCGGTATGTTACCACTTACAAAGAAGCCAAACGCATCATTGAACTGCGTACATACAAAACTGGTATATTCTTCAGAGCCAAACACATAATCAAACGACACGGTATCGCCAGTGGGTACAATATCAAACTCAAGCCGACAGCGATCAAATGAATTATTTAATGATGGTGATATTAGATTAACCAGTGGATCGCTTGGGCCACCGGCAATGAAACTGGCATAAGGTCCGCCCGGAGGAGCTGCAACTCCAACTGTAGCTGTGCCACAAGGTACTGCCACAGCACCCGTACTCATTACCACACCTGAAGTAATACCCAAGTTAGTTGCATTGCCTCCGGTAAAAGTGCCTATACCGCAGTTGTGGCAAAGCAGAACAGGATTACTGAGAGTAACCCCTTGCCCTTGCAAATTCTGTAAGATTTGTGCAGCGTTGTTGTTGGCAGTAACCACAAATTGGGCGTTTGCAAAAAGCGCAAAAGCAGTAAAACCAGCGAGTAAAAAATGTTTCAAAGTCATGCTTTAAAAGTAATGAAAAATGTATGTTTTGAAAAAGCGGACGAATATAGGTCATTACGCCAGCATTTCCCACCCGTTTAGATGTAAATTTAGCTGGCTGTGTTGCATCTATAAACGGCAGCATTCAAACCAATTATCCACATTCAAGGTAATATAGCTTGATTATTTGGTAAACTATGCGCAAATCAATCGTTTGGCTAAAAAAATGAAGCAATCCAACTATTTTCGCCCAGCAATGAAAAACACGCTCTTCATTTTTTGGATTATCGCAACCATTCATAGCGTTTTTGCCCAACAAACACGCAGTTCTTTAGACCCTTCTCTACGCCCTTTCTATCACGGTGTAGCATCTGGCGACCCATTGGCAGATCAAGTGATTATTTGGACAAGAGTTACCCCTGATAGCGGCAGTACTAATGCTATAGAAGTTTTTTGGCAGATAGCTACAGATACCAACTTTAACAACATTGTAAATTACGGTAAGTTAACTGCCACCGAGCAAAATGACTTTTGTGTTAAGCAAGATGTTTGCGGCCTTAATCCATCTACTTTTTATTATTATATGTTTAATGCCCTTGGCAGAAACTCTGTAATGGGGCGAACCAAAACAGCACCTGCTGCACTAAGCAATAATGACAGCGTCAGGTTTGCAGTAGTTAGCTGTGCTGACTATGAAAATGGTTTTTTTAATGCGTATGAAAGCATTAGTAACAAAAACAACGTAGATGCAGTTGTGCATCTTGGCGATTATATTTATGAGTACGAGCCGGGCGGTATATCTGTGAGCAATCCGGGCGGGCGCCTTACTGAGCCCGACCACGAAATTGTAAGCATGCAAGATTACCGGATTCGGCACTCTCACTACAAATTAGATAATCAATTGCGCAGATTGCATCAGTTATTTCCATTTATCACCGTTTGGGATGATCATGAAACTTGCAATAACTCTTGGCGAGATGGGGCTGATAATCACCAGCCGGCCACAGAAGGATCATACACCACACGTAAAGGTGTAGCTACAAACACCTATTTTGATTGGATGCCATTGCGGAAACCTGACCCCAACGACCCCATCCGTATTTTCCGCACATTGCGCTACGGTAAATTACTGGATTTAGTGATGTTAGACACTCGGCTGTACGATAGAGATGAACCCTCACTTTCAGCCACTAACGATTCATCGCATAAACTGATGGGGCCGGTGGAAATGAATTGGTTTTTGCAGCAACTAAGCGATACTTCTACCCGTTGGAAGATAATCGGAAACCAGGTCATGTTTGCCCCCTTGCAAATTTTCGGACAGCCCTTTAACAGCGACCAATGGGATGGATACAATTACGAGCGGCAAAAAATTCAAACTCATTTATTGCAGAATAACATTAAAAATTTTGTAGTGCTAACCGGTGACATACACACCAGTTGGTGCAACGATATACCCGGCCCCAATTACAACAGCAACACAGGTGCCGGCTCTGTGGGTGTAGAGTTTGTAGGAACCAGTGTTACTTCCTTAAATTCTCCATTCCCCATTGGCTCAGGCATTATTAAATCGCTAAACCCGCACATGAAGTATATTAACCTGGCCAATCATGGTTATTACACTCTGGATGTAAACAAAAACCGGGTACAGGCCGATTATACTTTTGTAGAAACCGATCAACCCACTTTTTCTAATCAAGAAGTGGTCAGCTACTATGTAAATAATCAAGAGAGCTACCTTAAACAAGGTAGCACCTTACTCAATGTTCCTCAATTAACGGGACCCATTCCACCCACCAATGCCAAACAAAACATCGGCTTTTTGAAAATTGACGACCAATACACAACCATTCCAGAAAATACACAAGCCAATACCCTGGTCATCCCTTCGTTACAAGTTTGTCCAACTCTTAATCTAAGCATTCTGCAAGGTAAACATGGAGCCACCATTTCGTTGAATGGCCAAAATGCCACTTATGTGCCGCAGCAAAATTATTTTGGATATGATACGGTAGGGTTTGTCACTTGCACAAACACCATTCCTACAGCATGCGACACGGTTTATTGGTACATCACTATCACTGCAGTGCAAGATGTAGATACGGTTATCATAAATATCAACGACAGTACACTTTACACTAATTGTATAATATTTGACGACCTCTCCTCTCCGGCTGTATCTGTGCAATACAACACACCTATTAACGGATTGCTGAGTGTAACTGACACTTGCTTTGAATACCTTTCAAACAAACTTTACTGTGGTAAAGAAACAATTGTTTTTACCGCTTGCGATGCTGCTACTAACTGCGACACGGTAGTTTACATCTTTAAAGTCAACGTGCCGGTAACAGCAGGAAGTTACTCGGTAGCTATGAACAAGAACACGAATGTAAGTTTGTGCACCTTGTTTGACGATTTAGTTTGCACTGCATCCAATCTACAAGTTATCAAAAACCCTACAAACGGAACTTTTCAAGTTGTAGGCGATAGCTGCCTTAAATACTTCCCTTTTTTCAACTATACCGGCACAGATACGTTGCTGGTAGTAGGTTGCGATACCTGTGCAGCTAATCATTGCGACACTACTATGGTCAGCATAACTATTACTGAGCCGGTAGCGCTGCCGAGTATCAATTTTACAGTGTTGAGCATATACCCCAACCCTGCTTCAAGCACCGTTGCTGTTCAATATTATCTTTTTGAACCTCAGCCGGTTTCTCTTAAACTTTACACTACAAATGTTCAGTTGGTAATGTCAGAAAATGCGGGAGACACATCTGTGGGATTGCACTACGCTACGTTAAATTTAAGCAATGTACCCGCAGGACAGTATCTATTGGAGATAAAATGTGGAGCAACCGCCTATACAAAAGCAGTTGTTAAGCAGTAGGCAGCTTAATCTTCACGGTCAGTAATAACTTGTAAAAAACGAATGGCCATTTCTACGGGCACAGATACTATGTTGAACATTAGTATTAGAAAGAAAACCACCGCAGCTGGTATAGCCCGTAACATATTGCAAAATTAAATAAATGAACGAAAAGTAGCTGTTGAGGCAGGACTCGAACCTGCAAGAGGCGGTTGGTTTTGATACTTGCGGCATAACCCCTTAGACCGAAAGTACCTAAAATTTATCCCGAACTCCTCACCCCCGCGACAGGAGGGCATGTTTGCCAAAAATTCCATCACCCAACAATATTGTGTAGAACGTTGATGCAAATATAATGGGTTATTCCATTTAATTATTGGAAAATCAATAAAATATCAATAAATATATGTTTTTAATAAAATTGATTACTTTTGATTAGATAATTATCAAAATAACATTTACAAAATGGCTCTGCATTACGAAATTGATAATCTGGATTTGCAAATACTAAACCTATTGATGGAAAATGCCTTTATGCCCTATACCGAAATCGGCAAAAAGCTTTACGTATCTGCCGGTACGGTGCACGTGCGGATGAATAAAATGGAGAAGTTAGGGATAGTAAAAAACCCACAACTTAGAATTGACCTCAGTAAAATGGGGATGGATATAACTGCCTTTATAGGAGTGTATCTGATACGCAGCGAAATGTATGACAGAGTAGTAAAAGAATTGAAGAAAATTGAAGAAGTGGTATCGTGCAACTACACCACCGGCAACTACAGTTTGTTTATTAAAATAATCTGCCGCGATACTCAACATTTGCGGGAAGTACTACACGATAAATTGCAAAAAATAGAAGGCATCAGCAGAACTGAAACACTCATCTCTTTAGAGGAAAGTTTTAAACGGCCGCTGAAGTTTAATCTTCAAAAGTAGCTACCATTTACCTGCCATAAACAATCTAAGCATGTTGAGCGCTGTGTAGGAAAACACCTTGATATTTTCACTTCTACCCGGAAAAAACTGATACCTTTTGGCTACCATTTTTTCACTATTGCCCACAGCTATCCAAACTGTACCTACCGGTTTATCAGGTGTAGCTCCACCTGGGCCAGCTATACCACTTACTGCTATGCCATAGGTAGTTTCTGTTTTTTGTAACAAACCACTCAGCATTTCACGCACACACTCTTCGCTTACAGCACCTACGGTGTTGAGAGTACTATTTTTAACTCCCAGCAACTTTTCTTTTACATCATATGAGTAGGTAACCAAACTTCCTTCAAAGTAGGTCGAACTTCCGGGTACAGAGGTTAGCAAATGGGCAATATACCCACCGGTACAACTCTCAGCACAACTTAATGTAGCATTATTCTCCCTTAACAGTTTACCTATAACCACTTCTAGTTTTTCATCAGTACGGGCATACACTAAATCTCCAAGTACTTCCACCAGTTTGAACTCCAACTCATCCGCTTGTCTGGCTAAATCACCGTTGGTGCCATGTGCAGTGAGCCGCAAACGAACAATTCCTAAGTTAGGCAAATACGCCAATTTAAAGTTTGCAGGCAGGTTGTTTTCAAATTCCGATAACTTTTGCGCAATAATGCTTTCGCCCGCTCCGGCTGTCATGATAGTGCGGTGTACAATAGTTGGAAAAGTAAATCTCTCATTAAGGCGGGGAATTACTTGCGCACTCATTAAATGTTTCATTTCATGCGGTACACCCGGCAGGGAGATAAATACTTTGCCATCGCGCTCAAACCACATTCCTTGCGCTGTGCCGCGCTGGTTGGGTAACATGGTGCTGTCTTTGGGTATCATGGCTTGTGAGCGGTTCATTTCTAAAACTTGTAACCCTCGTTTTTCAAAAATCTGTTTCATACGCTCCCAAAGCTCTTCATTCAGTTCAAGTGTGGTGTTAAAGTAACTGACCAGCGTATTTTTTGTGATATCATCTTTGGTAGGGCCTAACCCACCGGTCATTATTACTACATCTGAGTTAGCCCTGGCGCGATCTATTGCGCTTGTTATCTGCTCTGCGTTATCTCCGCATGAAATAATTTCATAGAGTTTGATACCAATATCTGATAGTTGCTGACCAATCCATGCACTATTGGTATCTACTATTTGCCCAATCAATATTTCATCGCCAATGGTTATTACTGTAGCTTTCATAGATATACAAATGGTGAATAATTTTATGTAAAATGAGAGAGTAGCTTTTATCTTTGCGCGCACAAAAAAAACAAAACAAAGCATGAACAAGTTTTTATCCTTCCTCATTGCGCTTGTTGCGGTGGTACTTTTTACCAATTCTGCAAAATCGCAATGTATCCCTACCGGTACCCGACCTGTTTCGGGCACTATCTCTGCTGCCAGCGGCACTTTCACGGTAATGAACGTACCCACGGGCAATGTGGTCCAAATCAATTGCCCAGCGGCCAATACACAGTACTTTATTGACTTGTGCATTACCAACCCGGGCACTAACGTGCCTGATGGCACCAATGATGGGCACTTATCGGTTTTAGATCAAAACTCGGCATCTGCCGCAGTACTTACATCTTTTGAAGATGGCTGCACAAACATTTTAGGTAACGGATGGGGGCCACCGGTTGGCACGTGGACAGCACCTGCGGCCGGCACATATTTTTTATACCTTACCGAGTGGGATGCTATTGACCAGTGCTTAGCCGATGGAGTTAATTCCGATTATGATTTTTCTATCACCATTACTCCGCCACCTGCCGGTGATTTGGCTGTGGACTCTGCATTTCTCCCTGCGGGTGCATATTCATCGGTTACCTTGCAGCAAGTAAATTTTCCGTTGAGTGTAGGAGCGCGGTTAAAAAACAACGGTAGCGCTGCCGCCAGCAACGTGGCGGTTACTGTTCGTATTCGTAACATGATTAGCAACACCATTGTGAGCAACCAAACTATTAGTGGCCCGGCTTCTTTGGCTCCGGGGGCTACTGCAGTAGTGAGCAACAGCGGATTTACACCCCCTTTTACTACAGGTGCTTATGAGTTTCGCTATATCTGCTCTATGACCCAAACCGATGGCAACAAAACCAACGATACTGCTTTCAGATATATACTAATTGACCCTAATTTATTAGCCAATGACTTAGCCATAATTACAGGTAATTTGAACAATGCTTTGGGCTATACATCACCGGTTATTTTTGGTCAAAAATATCCGGTAATCAACAATACTCAGGTAGATACCGTAAGCGGTTACTTTATTATGACCGGAGCCAACCTTGGGCAAAGCGTGCGTGCTGTTATTTACAACACTGCAGGTGGTGTGCCCACCACACAATTGGCAGTTTCTCCAAACCACTTGATTACACCTGCAGATACCGGTGGCCGGTTTATTCGTTTTCCATTTCAGCCAAATGTGAATCTTACAGCAGGTAATACTTACTTTATTGGAATTGAGCAGTTAGGCAACTCTAACATGGGTCTTGCTTACGTGGCTAACAATGTAGTGGGTGGAAATACCATGCTTTCGTTATCGCCATACACTACGTGGACTCCATCTTCAGCAGTGGGCTTTCCCGGCTCTATGTTGATATGGGTAAAAACCAACTGGACTTGTACACTTGTAGCTGACGGTGCCGGTAACAATGCCTCTTGCCAACAAAACAACGCATCGGCTTCTCTTTCACTTACCGGAGCAAACGGCACAGCCACTTATTTGTGGAGCAATGGAGCAACCGGAAGCACGCTAAGCAACATGGCTCCCGGTACTTACACAGCCACTGTTACCGCAGGCGGTTGTCAAGATACTGCTCAAGTGGTGTTAAGCAATGTAGGTGTACAGCCATCCGTTACCTTCTCTACATCAAATGCCAACTGCGGCTCATCTGACGGCAGCATTACGGCTAATGCCACTGGCGGTAATTCATTTAATTATGTTTGGAATGTAGCCGGTAATGGCGCCTCACTTCAAAATGTAGCCGGTGGGTCTTACAGTGTAACCGTAACTAACGAAAACAACTGCACGATTAGCGGCTCAGGTTTCGTTAATAGCTCAGGCGCCCCAACAGTTTCTGCATCATCCACTCCGGCACTATGCTACGGAGCTAATACCGGTACACTTAGTGCCTCTGCCACGGGTGGTACTGCTCCGTATTCGTTTGCATGGAGTGGCAGTTTAAGCGGCAGCCCGGTAAATAATGTGGCTGCGGGTAATTATATTGTAACTGTAACTGATGCTTCTAATTGCCAGAGCACTGCTTCGGTAAGTGTATCGCAACCCGATTCTGTATCTGCTAATATTACTTCTACCCCGGTAAGCTGTTTCAATGGTACTGATGGTGGCTTAGTTTGCACAAGTGGAGGCGGAGTAGGAAACTTTTCTTACCAATGGACCACTGGGGCTAGCATTCCTACTGTCACCGGATTAGGAGCCGGAAATTACTGCGTAACCGTTACAGATGCTAACGGGTGCTCTACAAGTGTTTGCAGCACTCTTACAAACCCGGTAGAACTCACCGCCAGTACTGTAAGTACAGATGCTACTTGCTTTGGTAGCACTAACGGTAAAGTTACGCTTACTGCATCCGGTGGAACAGGCACACTTACCTACTTATGGAGCAATAGCGCTGCTACAGCCAACCTAAATAATGTAGCTGCCAACAATTACACAGTAACCGTAACTGATACTAAAGGGTGTACAATTACCGCATCTGCCACTGTAGCACAACCAACTGCATTAACTGCTACAACAGACTGCTTACCCACTATTTTAGGACAAGCTACCGGTTCGGCCACTGTGGCGGCTCAGGGAGGTACTGCTCCGTACACTTATTCGTGGAGCAACAGCACCACCGGAAGTACCGCTAGTAATTTATCTTCAGGCATATTTACTGTAACGGTAACTGATGCTAACAGTTGTTCAGTAACTGCCGATTGCGAAGTGCAGTTTGTATCGGGTATTGAGGAAAACAATGCAGGTATTAGTGCATTAAATATTTTCCCGAACCCTACCAACGGCACATTAAATATCAATTTATCGCTTTACAACACATCTAATTTGGAAGTAACATTAACTGATGTGCGTGGTGCAATTGTAATTAGCAAAAACCTTAAAAATGTTTCTGCTATGCAACAACAAATAGACCTTAGCAATCAAGCAAAAGGGGTTTACACCTTGCGCCTTACCACCGCACAAGGCAGTGTGAGCAAGCGTGTAGTGGTTCAATAGTTTATCATACACTTTTTTAAAGTAAAGCCCGGCAGTAATGTCGGGCTTTGTTATTTGCAAAAAATCTGTTTCTTGCTTTCAATTACTTTAAACCAATGCTACGTTACCAAGCCGATAGGCGAACCTTGCTTACTGTAGGTATTTACTTTATTGTAGCAGTAACGCCATGGCTGTATTGGCAGCAATTGAATAACTTACAAATAGCAGCTTGGGTAGTAGTGAACTGTCTGCTATCTTTTATCTGCGCAACCATAGTACACAACACTATCCATGTTCCCATTTTTACTAAAAACTGGATGAACAAGGTTTTTCAGATAGTGCTTTCGCTCACCTATGGGCACTCTACCAGTGCTTACGTACCGGGGCATAATTTTAGCCACCACAAGTACACACAAACACCCAAAGATGCCATCCGCACCAGCAAAGCACGTTTCCGTTTAAATATTCTCAACCAATTGTTTTTCTTTTTTATCATGAGCGGAGATATACTGAAAGGTGAAATACGATTTGTAAAAAAAATGTATTACGAACGACCACAATGGTTTAGACAGTACCTGATAGAAATGATTATTGTAATAGGGCTGAAAGTGATACTTGCAGTTATCAATTGGAAGTGTTTTTTGCTGTTTGTATTCATTCCACATCAATACGCTGCTTGGGGCATTGTGGGCACCAATTATTTTCAGCATGATGGTTGCGATGAAACACACCCCTACAACCATAGCCGTAATTTTACGGGCAGTTTTTTAAACTGGCTATTGTTCAACAACGGTTATCATGGGGCGCATCACATGAAACCTAACTTACACTGGAGTTTATATCCCGAGTTTCATGAGAAAAATGTGCGACCGTATATTCACCCATCTTTAGATAAAAAGTCGCTTCTTAGTTATTTGATAACCACACACATTTACCCGGCCAAACGAATAGATTATTTGGGTAACCCAATACTATTGCCAAAACCGGTAACTGATGAAGATTGGGTAAGCGATGTAAAAGTGGATGACCACCGTACCGATATGGCGGGGGCATATTAAAACTGTTGTTGAAAGTTTCTTTGGATATGCTGTTGAGTGAGATTACATTCGTGCCCGCCAAACGCACGCTAAAATGTGTATTTTATATAGTTTGAAAGATTAAAACATTATGGCCAAGAAAATTCTCTTAGAGCACGCACACGTACCCAATATTCATACCTACGAGGTGTACCGAAGCAAAGGCGGGTACGCTTCGGTAGAAAAAGCGCTAAAAATGGCGCCTAACGACATTGTAGAAGAAGTAAAAAAGAGCGGCCTACGCGGGCGTGGAGGTGCGGGTTTCCCCACCGGTATGAAATGGAGTTTTATTGATAAAAAAAGCGGTCGCCCTCGCCATTTGGTTTGCAATGCCGATGAAAGCGAACCGGGAACTTTTAAAGACCGCTACTTAATGGAAAAACTGCCTCACCTGTTGGTAGAGGGCATGATTACTTCAAGCATTGCCTTAGAGGCACACCTCTCCTACATCTACATACGTGGCGAGTACATGTGGGTGTATCGTATATTAGAGCGTGCCATCAAAGAGGCCTACGCCAATGGCTGGTTGGGTAAAAGCATCAAAGGCAGTGGCTACGATTTGGATCTGCACGTTACCTGCGGTGCAGGCGCATATATCTGTGGCGAAGAAACCGCTCTGATAGAATCGCTTGAAGGCAAAAGAGGAAATCCACGCATCAAACCCCCATTTCCTGCTGTGGTAGGTTTGTACGGCAACCCAACGGTGGTAAACAACGTGGAAACTATTATGGATGTGCCGTGGATTGTGCTGAATGGTGGCGATGAGTTTGCCAAAATCGGCATCGGTAAATCTACCGGCACCAAATTGATTTCTGCTTCCGGAAACATTAAGAAGCCCGGAGTGTATGAAATTGAACTGGGCATAACAGTAGAAGAATTTGTAATGAGTGACGAATGGTGTGGCGGTATGCAAACCGACCGGCCACTAAAAGCTTGTGTTCCCGGAGGTAGTTCTGTACCTATTCTTCCGGCCAATCTTCTTTTCAAAACAGCAAAAGATGAAACCCGGCTGATGACTTACGAGAGCATGGCCGATGGAGGTTTTGCTACCGGTAGTATGATTGGTTCGGGCGGATTTATTGTGTATGACGACCGGCAGTGCATAGTGCGCAACACTTGGAATTTCTCTCGCTTTTACCATCACGAAAGTTGCGGACAGTGTTCGCCATGCAGAGAAGGCACCGGCTGGTTAGAGAAAGTAACCTGGCGCTTAGAGCACGGCTACGGAAGTATGGAAGACATTGATTTGCTCTGGGACATTCAGCGAAAGATTGAAGGCAATACCATTTGCCCACTGGGCGATGCAGCGGCATGGCCGGTGGCTGCGGCTATCCGCCATTTCCGCCACGAGTTTGAGTACCACGTACGCTACCCCGAAAAAGTAAAAGACCGCAAGCACTTTGAAGCAGAGCCGTGGGAAAAAGTGAAGCACCTGATGGAAGAAGCTGTGGCAGTGTAGCTGCTTGGCTTTTCCCCATAACCTATTTATAGTCTCCGTTTGAAACTTCAAACTATAACTGGCTTTTTGCCTTCATTCATTTACATATCTTCGCGCGCTTTGCAACAAATAACCAATATCCGTTAAATTGCCGCTGCGTGAGCTTTAAAGAAAAAATAGATACCCACCGCCTGCCTAAACACATAGCCGTGATTATGGATGGCAATGGGCGTTGGGCTAAGCAGCAAGGCAAAAACAGAATTTTCGGCCACACCAACGGAGTGCGTGCCGTGCGCGAAACCGCAGAGGCCTGTGCCGAGTTGGGTGTACAATATTTAACCGTATATGCGTTTAGTACCGAAAACTGGAACCGTCCGGAAATGGAAGTAAACGCGCTAATGGCTCTGCTGGTAAACACTATAGATGGCGAACTGAAAACATTAACCAAAAACGACATTCGTTTGGGTGTAATTGGCGATGTAGATTCTCTACCCGCCAGCGTGGCCAAGCAATTACGCAACGCCATAGAAAAAACAGCCCACTGCAAACGCATGCAACTTACCCTTGCACTCAGCTATAGCGGTAAAGCAGAAATAGTGCGAGCCATGAAACAAATTGCCCTGAAAGTGCAGAGTGGTGAAATTGGTCTTCATGAGATTACCGATGATTTAATACATCGAAACCTATACACCTACGGCATGCCCGACCCTGAGTTGCTCATCCGCACCAGTGGCGAGCAACGGCTCAGCAATTTTTTGCTTTGGCAACTGGCTTATGCCGAGTTTTATTTTACCGAAGTATTTTGGCCCGATTTTGACCGCGAAGAGTTGTACAAGGCCGTTTACACCTACCAAAACCGCGAACGCAGATTTGGCAAAACCAGCGAGCAACTTCACTCTTAAAACCTATTATTAAAACCTAATAACCATACTGTTTTGTTTCAAATACGATTTTTAAAATTCACTTTATTACTTTTTATCACTTTTAGCAGTTACCTGTTGCGTGCTCAGTTAGACACCAACATGATAGACTACAGCCGTAGCTACGATTTTGAAATAGCTGATGTGCGGGTAGAAGGCGCTAAGTTTTTGGACCCCAAAATATTGGCTACCCTCTCAGGTCTGGCGGTTGGAGATAAACTAAAAGTTCCGGGAGAGCAAATCCCCAAGGCCATCAAAACGTTATGGAGACAACGCTTGTTTACTGATGTATCTATTGAGGTGGAAAAATTTCAGGGCAACAAAGCATTTTTAGTTATCCGGGTAGAAGAACGCCCCCGTATTTCACGGTATTCTATAAAGGGAATCAAAAACAGCGAGAGCGAAGAATTGCGAAAAAAATTAGACCTACGTGCAGGACAAATTTTTACAGACAACCTACGCAGTTTAACTGTTAACACCTGCAAAACCTTTTTTGTTGACAAAGGTTTTTTGGGCGTACAAGTTGACATCACAGAAACTACAGACTCTTTATTAGCTAACAGCGTATTAGTTAAAATCAATGTCCATAAAGGAGAAAAAGTAAAAATTAACCACATTGCATTTTACGGCAACGAAGAACTAAACGAAGCCAAACTGCGCAGGCAAATGAAAGATACCCGCGAGCGTATCAAGTTTGATATTGATGGCATATTCAGTTTTAAAAGAAACTTCAAGCGAGATTCCATCAAGATAAAGTGGTACGAAGTACCCGGTGGCCTTTCTCCTACCCGCGCTTGGGACTATGCTTCGCGCTACGTAAACCTCAATATCTTCAAACAATCTAAGTTTAAGCGCGATGATTACGAAAGCGACAAACGCAAAGTGATAGAGTACTACAATAGCAAGGGTTACCGCGATGCTCGCATTGTGCGCGATTCGGTGTATCAAACCGATGAAAAAAACATGAACATAGACATAGTGGTGGACGAGGGCAACCGCTACTACTTCCGCGATATTTATTTTAAAGGAAATACTAAGTATCCCGATTCATTACTTGCCAGAATCATCAACATAAAAAAGGGCGAAGTGTACAGCCAGAAGCTGCTGGACGAAAGAATATTTATGAACCCCAATGGTGGTGATGTTAGCTCACTTTACATGGACGATGGTTATTTGTTTTTCAGCGTTACACCACTTGAAATTCGCGTAGAAAACGATTCTATAGATATTGAACTCCGCTTTCAGGAAGGAGCACAAGCTACCATACGCGATGTGCGTATTGTAGGCAATACCAAAACCAACGAAAAGGTAATTCGCAGAGAGCTACGTACTTTGCCTGGCAACAAGTTTTCGCGCACAGATCTTATTCGCTCGCAGCGCGAAATCGTGAACCTTGGCTACTTTGATGCTTCGCAATTAGACGTAGTACCCATCCCAAATCCTGAAAACGGCACGGTAGATATTGAATATCGCGTGGTAGAAAAACCTTCTGACCAATTGGAACTTTCTGCCGGCTGGGGTGGCCGCGCATCAGCTACCAGTGCCGGTGGTTTGTTTGGCACCTTAGGGGTAAACTTTACTAACTTTTCTATCAAAAATATTATTGACAAAAAGGCGTGGGCTCCACTCCCATCGGGCGATGGGCAGCGGTTGAGCATTAGAATGAATAGCAACGGACGTGCTTTTCAGAGCTATAGTGTTTCTTTTACCGAACCGTGGTTAGGAGGCAAAAAACCTTTGTCGCTCGATTTTGCTTTCAATCGTTTGAGAGCTAACAACTTTAGTGGTACTGATTTTACAAAAATTACCGGACGATATTTCTCGACCAGTGTATATTTAGGTGTGGCTACGCGCATCAAATGGCCCGATGATTGGTTTACTGTATCTGCCGGCTTGGAGTTTCAACATTATATATTAGATAATTATGGTACATTTTTCATCTTTAACAATGGACGTGCTACTAATTTAAATTTACAGCTAGCGCTGTCGCGCGATTCGCGAAATCTAGCTGCACCAACATTTTACGAGAGTGGTATGTACCTTTCAGCACAAGCCAAATTCACGCTGCCATATTCATACATCATACCATCTATCAAAAACTTACCGTTTGAGAGCGATACACTATCATCTGCCTCTCGCTATCGCTTTGTAGAATACCACAAATGGAAGTTGTTGTTAGAATGGTATTTGCCGGTAACAAAAAACAAAAAATTAGTATTTAAAGCATCTACATTAATGGGCTTTTTGGGCTTGTATAACCCACGGGTGGGGTACTCGCCATTTGAGCGCGTAGAGTTTGGTGGCGATGGATTGAGCAACCTTAATATGGGTACACAGTTGGGTCGCGATATTGTATCGTTCCGCGGCTATCAAGTAATGACTCCGCAAGGTGGTTCTCCTATATACAACAAGTACAGCATGGAACTGCGCTACTTGTTTAGCGGCTCACAACAAGCAACTATCTATGGTTTGGTGTTTGCTGATGCCGGTAACTACTGGGGGAATATTCGTGATTACAGGCCATATGATTTGGCTCGAAGTTTTGGTGCAGGTGTGCGGGTGTTTTTACCCATGTTCGGGCTACTCGGCTTTGATTATGGCTTTGGCTTAGACCGCGCTCGCTACGGACAGTTGGGAGCAGGGAACAACTTCTTTGCCAAGTACGGTGCCTTCAGAATTATATTAGGACGCGAACCGGAGTAGTTACTTACCGTTTCTTTTTCTTAATCGGATTTAATATATACATCAATCGTAACGTAATAGAGTTGTTGTGCATAAACCGAATATTTTTCACCGGGTTGACCGATGGTTTTAATCCAATAAGCGAGTACTCAAAGCGCGCACCAATACCAAATACTTGTTTAATAAGAAACTGAAAAGCTACAGTACCGCCCAAATCAAATTTACGGGGCTCACGGCTTAATGCAAGATAACCAGGTGCGCTCAATGAATCACTCACCGCACCGGTTGGGTCAAAAACCTCGTAGCGTAGTTTATTGCGCACCATATAGTTTAAGGTAAGTCCGGCACTTAGCATTACTAATTTTTTATCGTGTATATTAAGCATGAGCGGCACACTCACATAATCCCACTGCTGCCGCATCAGATACTGCGGAAACTCATTCACATTTCTTCTGCGGTAAGCACCTTTCATGGTATATAGCAACTCCATACTTACCGACACATTTTTATGAAACTTAACCAAAGTACCTACTCCGATGTGTGCCCCCGGGTAGTTGTATCCCGCCTGCTCATCGCCATCTATCTGCGAAAGATTTAAGCCAGCTATAAATAATGCCCTAAACAAACCATCGCGCTGAAAATCCGGCTTTTCTTCCTGCCCTTCTACAATCAGTGGCTTCTTTTTGTCCTTTGTTTTTGGCTCATTGTAGTACTCATCATCTTGTACTCGCTTGGGCTTAATGGTGTCGTTTTTGCTTTTGCCCTTTCCGAAATCAATAATTATGGAGCCGTCTTTAATCTCCGTTTGCGCAAAAAGCACAACCGGCAATAAAAAAATCAACAGTGTTAGTTTCTTCTTCATGGGTACAATATTCAGAAAAATACTTTCGTTCTTGTTAGAAATCATTGTATTACGTGACGAATTAAATGAAAACACATCTATGAGTTTGAAATATAATAATACACTGCTCAAAAAAGTAGAAGACATTTTGAAAGAAGGCGGGTACACTATCCGCTATGAAAAAGGTAATTTTCAAAATGGCTACTGCATCTTGGAAAAACGCAGAGTAGTGGTCATCAATAGATTTCATGAACCGGAAGCCAAAATCAATTCTATGGTAGAAATTTTACTTTCTATCACTGATCTGGAAACCGAAAATCTATCTTCTGAAAGCGCTCAGTTACTTAATCAATTGCAGATAGAGAAAGGCGTATTGTTTCAACAATAAGTAAATCGTGGTTTGTGAGCAGAAGTTTTTTCTTTGCTTCATAATTACCTCGGTATGAAAAGTAAAGAAGAGATTGTACAAAACTGGCTGCCGCGATACACCGGTCGCGAACTTAAAGATTTTTCACCCTACATATTACTCACCAATTTTGATAACTACGTGCAGATTTTTGCCGAAATGCACGGTGTACCGGTAGTAGGCGAAAACCGCCCCATGCGTAGCGCCAGTGCAGAGGGTATCACTATTATTAATTTTGGAATGGGCAGCCCAAATGCAGCCACCATCATGGATCTGCTTAGTGCCATCACCCCAAAAGCAGTATTGTTTTTAGGTAAGTGTGGCGGTTTGAAAAAGAAAAATGAAGTGGGCGATTTTGTACTACCCATAGCCGCTATACGTGGCGAAGGCACCAGCAATGATTATTATCCGCCAGAGGTGCCAGCGCTGCCTTCTTTTGCCTTACAAAAAGCCATCTCTACCACCATTAGAGATTACAACTGCGACTACTGGACAGGCACTGTGTACACCACCAACCGCAGAGTATGGGAGTGGGACGAAAATTTCAAAGAATATCTGCGCACCATAAGAGCCATGGCTATTGATATGGAAACGGCAACCGTATTTATTACTGCATTTAAAAACGAAATACCAGCCGGTGCGTTATTGTTAGTTAGCGACCAACCCATGATACCGCAAGGCGTAAAAACCGAAAGTGGCGACATGAAAGTGAGTAGTAACTTTGTTGAGCTACACTTAAAAGTGGGTATAGACTCGCTTCGCCAATTAATCAACGATGGGCTTACGGTCAAACATCTCCGCTTCTAATTATTACTACCAATGAATACCGAGCCGGTTATTGTAGTAAAAAATATATCAAAGTGCTACCGGTTACAATCCGGTGATGATACTGAATTGTGGGCACTCAAAGATGTTTCTTTTCAAGTGTTGCAGGGTGAGCAAGTGGGCATCATAGGCAGCAATGGCAGCGGTAAAAGCACGCTCTTAAAAATATTAGCCGGTGTTACCAAACCCACTTCGGGCAATGTAACTATTAGAGGCAAAGTGGCCGGCATATTAGATATTGGAAGCGGCTTCCACCCGGAGTTAAGCGGACGCGAAAATATTTTGCTTACCGGGTTAAGCAACGGCTTTACTAAAGAAGAAATACTTCAACACACTGCAGCGATTGAAGATTTTAGCGGCATAGGTCATTTTATTACTGAGCCGGTAAAGAACTACTCTAACGGCATGTATCTAAGATTGGCATTTAGCATACTAACCCACTTGCCGTTTGATATTTATTTGTTTGATGAGGTGATGAATGCCGGAGATGCGGAGTTTTCTATTAAGTTAAAAAGCAAACTGTCTGATTTTAAAAAACGGAATGCCACAGTGCTTTTAATCAGCCACAATTTGAGTGAAATTGCCGGATTTCAAACCTTTTTAAAACTTGAGAAGGGTACACTTCAATCTATCAGCACTAATGCTGATGTGCTAAGCAAGTATTCGGAAAACAGCTTAGAAAAAAATCATATTACCATTCATCAAAAACCAGTGCACTTAACTGGTCTTTCTGCTACTATCAAAAATCATTTTGCTGAATTGATAGAAGTGAAACTAACTCAGCCGGAACAAACTGAACTCTGCACCGACAAGCCATTAACACTGTCCTTCAACATTAACAAACTTACAGACACAGGCAATTTGCTCCCTGTAATAAGCATAGCCGATTTGTATGGAAATACCATCCTCTCTTCTACTCCTATAATCCAACAAGATGTAGCCATAGAAAAACAAGGAGAGTATAATCTGCTAGCCACATTTCCGGCATTTTTCTTTGGGTATCAAACGTACAGGTTAAGCATTTCAGTGCTGCAAACAGTAAGCAATTCCTCATACAGCGATGCATCTGATAAGGTGAACAATGCTGCAACAGAGAATATACTCTCTGCAGATGGTGTGTTGTTTTTTAAGCTACGCTTATCTCATTTTGCAAATGGGTTTAATACGGATGCATTACAAGTAAGAGGTGGTATAATGCCGGGGCTAAATTGGCAGATTATTTCTCCTCAAAAGTAGTACACTTGCCTTGCTATGAACGCTACTGAAGTTGTAAATCAGATTGAATCGCATTTCAATCTTCCGCAATTGCGGGATTGGCTGCTTCGTTACCGGCACTTACGTCAGCAAAACAACGACCCTCAATTTTTCACCTACATTGGAATCAATTTCAAGAACGATCAGTTACATAGTATTAAATATTATGCACATACTTTTACTCATGTAAGCGAACTGCAAGCACAAGATTTTATACCACATACTAAAGATTTTGGCAAATACAATAAGTGTTTTACCAATAGCAATCAATTGAGTTTACGCAATGCCGGTATTGCCTTTGAGTTGAAGTATAAAATTGAAAATAAATTGCCCGTGTTAGGTTTTTTTTCGCATGTAAATGATTTGCAAATACTCAGCAAGCAACAATCTTTAGCAGCAATTGATTTGAGCAAAGCTGCTTCCGGAGGCATCAACTATGAGTATTCTGGCAGTGAAACATTGATCAAAAACTACTACTATTTTTCCGATAGCAATTCTATTCAACAACTCCGAAAGTTGTTTAATGTGCCATACCTACCCCCATCGGGGTTGTATGAATACTCATTTGCCAACAATCTGGCCAAGCTAAATGTGTATGGATGGAATACAGTAACTGACGATGTTATTCAGCAACATTTCAGCGCTAATGAGCAAGAAGTGATTCATTACTTGAATCAAAAGTATAGTTTTCATAACCCTGGTGTTGGTGTGTATTTGAATCAACCTATCAAGTCAGTTTATTTTTTTGCGGATAGAATTTTATCAAACACAGAGAGCAATACTGCTATAAACTCTGATGCAATTCAAAAAGTACTTCAACTACAATAAACTCTGCACAAATGTTTTTTTGCAAGTACTTTCAGAAGCATAAGTTACCTGTTGTTGACCAAAACTACATTACAGATGTTTTATCTAACATCTATTTTAACTACCAACCCTACTTAAATGGTGATGATGTTATTTTTTTGCAAGAGATAAATGCTTATGCTGCCTTTAAGTATGATGTAGTAACTGACTTGCTTCGCTTAAATGAAGTAGCCGGAGTATCTAACGTGCACTTGGCCTTAAACAATATTTACTTCTCCCCTACCGAAGCAGTGCATCAGCAAAACAAAAGCACTGCACTGAAAGTATTGCCGTTTTTATCAAAAAGAGAGCAATACACTACTACCCCTTACTTACAATCGCTACTCAAAGCATTTTTCGTTAACCTTCCTGTACAGCAACCTGTTGATTTTATGCAGTATTTGGTTGCCCCTGCATTTTTCATCAGCACACTGCGTGATTTTTCTTTGCTCCATTTGTTTCCTGAATTAGATGTAATAAACGGCACAGCATCAACACAAAATGCGTTGCAGATTATTGACCGGTACTTTGACGATGGGGATGTACTTCTGAAAGACATAACAGAAAAATTAGCCGCAAATAGTGCGTTACTTGGTACAACAAAAGAAATGTTGCAGGAAATTAGCTCTCATCATCCGGTTAATTCAAGTGATATACCTAAGTTTCTTCGCTCTATGATTTTTGCATCTTCTGAAAGCACCATTGCATTTGCCTGTACATTTGCATCTGTTTATTTCAATAACTATTCATTTAAAATTGAAGAGGGTAGCGAAGATTTTTTGCACTTGTGTAACGAAACAGCAAGAATATACACGCCAGTACCTTTCATATATAGAACGATTAAGACCGACACCACCTACAGAGGCAAATTGCTGAAAAAGGGAGATTTGTTAGTGTTGTTTATAGGAGTTGCCAATTTAGATACAAAGAGTTTTGAGCACCCTACACAAATCAAGTTTAAACGAACAAACAAGCATCTTGCCTTTGGACAAGGCAGCTATGCTTGCATTGGCAGATTTGCTGCATTTGGAAAAGCATTTGGGCTAACCAAGTTTTTGAATGAACACCAATCAGATTGGCAGTTTACAAGTACTAAACTAACACACCGTATTAAAAACTCTACCTTGAAGCCGCAATTGCAAATTGTAAGGAAAAATGGATAGCCGGCAAATTGACTTGCTTATTGATGAGTTATTCAATTATCTGCAAAGCATTCAAAACGCTGACGGTAGTTTTGAAACGCTATGCTTGCAACCGGCACATCGACCTGCTGACGGATGGTTTAAGTATTTTGGCAATTCGCCACACGACACAGCAGTAACCTGTATTCCGTTGCTTAAAATGCAGCATAAAAAAGCAAAAAACATTTTACTTAAAGCCGGTACATTTATCCGTAACGAGAGCTTAGATGGTTTGCTGTGGCGATATCCCAGCGAAGGGAATTTTGATTTGGTACCGTTTGATACCGACAGTACTTCTCTTTGCTCTTATCTCTTAGAAAAGCTAGGATACATTATTGAGAACAAACACTTTTTAGTTCAGCAAATTGACAGTACATCTTATTTCCCGTTCTATATTTTCCACAAAGGCATTCCACCTCATCTACCTATTAAAACAGCATTAAAGTTGTGGTGGTTTAACCGCAAAGCCATAAACTCTACCAATGTTACCAATAGAGGTTTATTGTTAGATGATAGCGAGTTTTGCAGCACCTGCGTAAACCTATTGTACTTGGGCAATGAACAAGCTACAAAACCAGTATGGAATAGAATTAATACGGAATTTGAGAGTATGCAGATAGATTTTTTATACTACATTGATATCTATCGGGCATTTTATTTTTACTCCCGCTTAGCATCGTACGAAAAGTTTAGCAATTGTAGTTTCGTAGAATCCACTATTCTTCAATACAAGAAAAAATTATCTGCCTCAGATTGGTTAGAAAGGTCTCCGCTAAATCATCTGCTGCTATCTATCGGATTGCTGTTATTCAAAACTGATTTACCCGAAGAACTTACTACACTATGTTTCCATCAAATTTTAAATAAAAACTACACGCTACCCCAACCGTTGTACTCCAGCAATGTAAAAACCGATTTTGATAAAAACACAAATCAACCCCACTCCTACTTTGGTTCACCGGCCATTACCACAGCATTGTATTTAGAATTTTTACATTTATACAAGCAGCTACAAAAAAAATAGCGATTGAACTACCCTCAAAGTATGCTAACCACTATCAGTGAGCACAAACTCAAGTTTGACAAATGGTGGATTTACAAGATAGGTTCTGGTGTATTTACCTGGCTGCTTTTCAAGTTCTTATTCAGCACACAATCGTTTGTTGCATCTGTTAACTGTAATGATTTAGCATTATTGATTTTATTGGTTGGTTTGGCTGTACAGGGGCATTTGTTGAATGATTGGGGAGATGTGGGCGCAGATAGACTAACTGGTAAAACGAATATACTGAGCCAATTAGCCAAACGTTATCAGTTTTGGATAGTTGCTGGAGTTACCCTACTTAACCTCAGTTTAGCTTATTCATTTTTCAGCTTACCAATTTTTGCGCTATCCATTGCGCAGACCATTCTTAACATACTTTACTCCTTGCCACCCACACGAATTAAAGAGCGCGGTATTATATCCATATTAATCACGGGCTTGCAAGAAAGAGCGCTACCCTACACACTAATTATTATATACATATTAGATCAAAGTGTAAGTGTATGGTTTACGTGTTGTTACATCACTTGGGCATTTGTGTGGGAATGCAGAAATTACATTGCGGGACAATTAGCCGATGAACAAAACGACAAAGTATCGGGGGTAAAAAGCATTGTCACAATATATGGTTCTGAAGCGTGTTATGGTTGGATTAGAATGCTTTCATTTTTTGAAGTTGCTTTTTTCATTAGCTGGGTTACTATGTTCATGCTGAGCAACTCATCAGCCATTTTTTTTGCACCATTGATAGTCCTTTTTTCTACGATGTATTTGCTCCTAAATCGCATCAATAACTTTAGTGCGGTTTTAAATGGCCTGGATTACACTTACAATCATGCACTTTTAGGTGCGGCCTGCACAACAAGTATATTACTTAACTCCTCGCAAAATTATTGGTTGGCTGCGTGGCTGATTATCTTCCCTAACAAAGTATTGTGGGCGTTTACTACAACACTTTTTTTGCATATAAAGACAGCTTTAGTTCGCATGTATTACATTGTTCGGAAGCCGGCTTCGCTTATTGTTAATTACAGCATCTACTACTTCCGGCTGTATGTTCTGCGCTGGCCAGAATCTAAGAGCAGAGGTGAGGATAAATGAAGCAGGTTGAGGTTTTACTTAACTACCAATCTCTCCCGCTCTGGCCCTGTGGAAACCATACTGATAGGCACTTGAAGGTGTTCTTCTAAAAAGTTGAGGTAACCTAGAAATGTTTCCGGCAAATCATCGTAAGAAGAAAACAATCTGAGATCTGTTTTCCAGCCACAAAGTTTGTGGTACTGTGGTATTATCTCATCAGCACACATATCATACGGCAATTCTGTAGAAATTTTTCCATTGATGTTGTACTCTGTACATGCTTCCACTGTATCAAACTCATTTAACACATCGGCTTTTGTAAGCGCAATTTGAGTAACTCCATTGAGCATACAAGCATACTTTAGTGCGGGTAAATCAATCCAACCACATCTGCGTGGGCGGCCAGTGGTAGCACCAAACTCGCTCCCAATTTTACGAATCAATTCTCCGGTATCATTCAATAGTTCGGTCGGAAATGGCCCACTACCTACACGGGTACAATATGCTTTGGCTATGCCTATAACTTCCTTTATCTTTTGCGGGGCAATGCCCAATCCATTACAAGCACCCGATGAAATGGTGTTGGATGAGGTAACATACGGGTATGTTCCAAAATCAATGTCAAGCATGGTGCCTTGTGCGCCTTCTGCTAATATCTTTTTACCACTAGATAGTGCGTGATTGATATAATATTCAGAATCTACCAAATTGAGCGAGCGAACAAAATCTATGGCAGACAACCAGGTTTTTTCTTGCTCTTCTAACGAAAACTCAAAGTCATATAACTTGAGCAGATGCAGATGCTTTTCTTTTACCCGCTGGTATATGTTTTTGAAATCGGATGATAAAATATCGCCCACCCGCAAACCGTTTCTGCCGGTCTTGTCCATGTATGTTGGCGAAATACCCCTAAGAGTAGAACCAATCTTTTCTTTGCCTTTGGCGGCTTCGCTGGCGGCATCTAAAATTTTGTGCGTTGGTAGTATGAAATGCGCTTTTTTAGAAATGAGCAACCGCTTGTTTACGTCTATTCCTTTTGCCAAAAGGTTTTCAATTTCTTTTTGGAGTGTAACTGGGTCTATCACCACTCCATTGCCAATGATATTAATAGGACGGTCTTGCAAAATGCCGGATGGCACAGTGTGCAATACAGTTTTTTCGCCATTAATAACTAATGTATGACCGGCATTTGGCCCGCCTTGAAAACGTGCAATAACATCATATTGCGGAGCAAGAAAATCAATGATTTTGCCTTTGCCTTCATCGCCCCACTGAAGGCCAAGTAATATATCAACAGACATGTATAATAGTTAAGAGTTAAAGTTTGGGAGTTAATAGTACAATCAAATATGATAAAGCAGGTATAACACTACGCTTGTAAGAACCGAAGTGCAGCTGCTTCATCGCCATGCGCAGGAAAAATGGTTTCTAACTTGGTCATTTGAAGCAGCTTTTTCATTTGCTCAGGTATGCTGCAAAGTGCTAACTCACCACCGGCATTGCGGGTTTTGGTAAGGGCGGTCATCAACATACCCAAACCGGTGCTATTGATAAATTTCATCTCGGCCAGATTAAACAATACCTTTTTGTTGCCTTGCTCCAAATTGGTTTTGAGGAGTTCCATAACAGGCGCATTAGTATGTTCACCCAAGAGGTTTCCTTCTAACGAAATCACCAAAACGCCTTCCTTTAAGTTGTGTTGTATAGCCATGCTACTGTTTAGTTTTTGTGGTTAAAAACTGGGCTAAGTTGCTAAATATTGAACCAATGAAAAAGTAATTTACCCACAGCCAGAAGTGTGAAAAACTAGGTATTACTCTCTTTGCTATCCAACTCCCTTTTAAGTTGGCAACTTCCGCAAACACCATACATGTTTAGCGAGTGGTGGGTAATCTTGAAGTTGAGCAAATCGCCCATCATACTTTTGATTTGCTGAATACGTGGGTCGCAAAATTCTACCACCTTTTTGCAATCCACACATATAATGTGGTCGTGCTGCTTGTAGCCATAGCTCTTTTCGTACTGTGCCTGGTTTTTACCAAACTGATGCTTTTTTATCAAATCGCAGGAAACCAGCAGTTCTAAAGTATTGTACACTGTAGCGCGGCTAACGTTGTATTTTTTCTTTTTGGTTAGAAATTCATACAAACTCTCGGCATCAAAATGGTCGGTACGGTTGTAAATTTCTTCTAGAATGGTAAAGCGCTCATTGGTTTTGCGCAGTTCTTTCTGCTCTAAGTAGGCAGAGAATATATTCTTAACTTCTTCTATCTGCGGATTGGGCTGGCTTTTACTCACGCGCAATAATACGTAAACAGAATTACATCAGCTTTTGGCCAGCCAGCTGGGTACGGTAATCCTGATGCTGGTCATTTTGCTTTGGAGAACTACATCGCGTTTACCATCAGCCGGATAACCCATGCTGCGCATTTTACACTTGATGTCTGCATTTAGCCGAAAATGCTTTTTGTCGCTTTCCCAAGCCACATCTGTAATGTTTATAGTACTTTGCTCTTTGAGCATAAAGTAGTTGGTGCCATCAAACTGCGATGAAACCGAAAAGTTATGCGCACTGCCTGCTTCAAACGGTAGGGCGAAATCAACCTCCACCCAAATATTTTCACTAAAAGAGCGCCCATCTTTTAAGTCGTAACTGGGGCCGTTGAAGGTGGCGCTAATAACATTGCGAGCCGGACTTTTGCCATCCATACTCCCGGCTTTAGCCATTACTAAACCCCGGTAAAGTTGGTCTTCACGAACTTTAAAGGGCTTGTTATCTATTACCGCAGTAAAACTGCCTCTGTCTTTATCTTCTTCAAATTGAAAAGAAACAAAGGGGATTGCAATAAGGAATAATAACAGAGGCAGGGGTCTCATAGCTGCGCGAAGATAATGTAATGACGCCCGTTTGTCAATAGATGATTAAAGTATGGCTATAATTTGGGCAAGTGTGGCGTTAAAAACATCCAGATTTTGCTCAGATGGTGCTCCAACTTTGTAGTTTACATCTGCAAAACACAAGTGATAATAGTTTTGCTTTTCTGCCAAACAGACAAAAGAAAAGGCAAAACTATTTGTCGTTTCAACACTGGCTTTCAATTTATTATGATAAGTTAATTGAAGTACTGAGTTAGATTGGTGGTGAACTGTAACACCTATCACTTTCCGGAAACCTAAAAACACATTCATGTAGCTATTGGTGAGATTAACAAAACCACCACGCACCTGAGGGGGCTCTTCCTTTGTAACCAAGTTGAGATCATAAAAATCCTTCCATTCACCTGAAACAGTCATGCCCTCATCTCCTAACTTTTCGTTCACAACATTAAAAAACTGTGGTTCTGCGGTTGTTTCGGCAATGTAACGGCCAAAGCTGCAAAAGAGTGCTAAATGAAATTTTTCCTGATTCAACACTTTTGCAAGTCGGTAAGTTGTAGCTGTATTACTGTATCCTGTCTCTAAAATGGATATTTCGTGCTGGCCCATTTTAGTTTTATGTAAATACGGGTACTTATCGGGTTGCAGGGCCTCTGCATTCTTTTGCAATAACGGAGAGATGTGCTGCAAAGAAGAAACTGCAAATAGCAACTTCATCAAATATCAATGTTATAGTCCTTAATCTTACGGTATAGCGTGCGCTCAGAAATTCCCAAATCTGCTGCAGCATCTTTGCGCTTGTTGCGGTGCTTGCGAAGCGCTTTGAGTATCAAATCTTTCTCTACGTTAGTCAAGTTAAGTGATTCCTCTACTGTTTCGTGCTGCTCAAAATTATCGTTATTGATAAAAACAGGTTGCTGGTTGGTGGGTGGAACAATAATCGGCTTGTCAGAAGCGGGTAAATTCTGCTGAAAATTGTATCCGGTATGCACCAACGGCTCGCCAGTCATTTGCTGCTTGGTAATATCAAATACAAACTGCTTGAGGTCGTTGAGGTCTTTCTTTAAATCAAAAATAAGTTTGTAGAGTATTTCCCGCTCCGTAAAACTACCGCCTGCATCGTATTTGGCCTCGGCCAAAGCGGGCAATCGGTTATCGGTAATATCCGGCACAATTTGCACCAGTTCGTTGGCCGATACCTCTTTGTCAATAGCCAACACAGATACCTGCTCAGCCACATTTTTTAGCTGGCGTACATTGCCCGGCCAGGTGTATTTGAGTATCACTTGTTTGGCATCTTCAGTAAGT
Organism: Chitinophagales bacterium; assembly: GCA_016787045.1. Taxonomy (GTDB): domain Bacteria; phylum Bacteroidota; class Bacteroidia; order Chitinophagales; family LD1; genus Bog-950. The sequence continues at coordinate 166,097 of JAEUVA010000002.1, read as the reverse complement.
TTAACCGGAATCATTTTGTTGCGCTCGGCAAAATCAACCGTAAACTTTCTGAAAAGCAGGTAGATATCCTCGCCTCTTTCTCTGAGTGGCGGTATGTAAATAGGAACAGTTGAAAGTCGGTAGTACAAGTCTTCTCTGAAACGCCCCGCACGCACGGCTTCTTGTAGATTTACGTTGGTTGCCGCTACTACCCGTACATCGGTTTTCATTACTTTGCTGGAACCTACTTTGATGTATTCTCCGGTTTCTAACACCCGCAGCAAACGCGCTTGTGTGCCGTGCGGCAACTCTCCTACTTCATCTAAAAAAATGGTGCCACCGCTTACGGTTTCAAAGTAGCCCTTGCGCGCTTCGCTGGCTCCGGTAAAAGAACCTTTTTCATGACCAAAAAGCTCAGAATCTATAGTGCCTTCGGGAATGGCCCCACAGTTTACAGCAATAAAATTGTTGTGCTTGCGCAAACCCAACTGATAAATAATTTGTGCAAAAACTTCTTTGCCTACACCGCTTTCGCCTGTAATCAAAACAGTGAGGTTAGTGCCGGCCACACGCTCTGCTATGCTGATGGCATGATTAAGCGATGGCGAGTTGCCTATTATTCCAAATCGGTTCTTAATGGATTGTATTTCCATAGCTGCTTATACGGCTTCGCCTATTAATGTGCCACTGGTGCAATCGGTTACTTTAACCTGTACATATTGCCCCGGCTGTTGGCTTTGTTTGGGAAACACTATCACTTTGTTTTGCGAATTTCTACCAAAAAAGTAATTCTCATCGCGAGCGGAAGTGCCCTCAATAAGTACTTCAAACGCTTTGCCTACATCGGCTTTATTGCTCTCTAAAGATTGAATACGATGCAGTTGAATCACCTCATTTAATCTTCTTTTTTTCTCCTCTTCAGCTATATCGTCTTTGTATTTTTTTGCCGCTAAAGTTCCGGGGCGCTCGCTGTAAATAAACATGTAGGCCATGGTATATTTTGCATACTCCATCATAGTCATGGTATCGCGTAGTTCATCTTCGGTTTCCGAGCAAAAACCTACAATTATATCTGTAGAAATAGCTGCATCGGGTACTATCTGCTTTATGGCATCTATCCGATTTTTGTACCATTCCCTGTCATAAGTGCGGTTCATCATTTCCAAAACACGCGAGTTGCCACTTTGTAATGGCAAGTGTATGTATTTGCAAATGTTGTTGTATTTGGCCATGGTATACAGCACATCGTCTGTCATATCTTTTGGGTGCGAAGTAGAGAACCGAACACGCAAGTCAGGAGCTATTTGAGCTACCATTTCTAAGAGTCGGGCAAAATTGACAACACCTTCTTCATATTTTGCCTCAACTAGTCTTTTGCCTACCAATGTTTTGTCATCGCTAAACCGGTACGAATCTACATTTTGTCCTAATAGAGTTACCTCTCGGTACCCGCGATTGTACAAATCTTGTGCTTCTTCAATTATGCTTCGGTAATCGCGGCTTCGCTCGCGGCCCCGGGTAAAGGGTACCACGCAAAAGGCGCACATGTTGTCGCACCCGCGCATAATGCTGATAAATGCAGTAATGCCGTTGCTGTTTAACCGAACAGGGTTTATCTCAGCGTAAGTTTCCTCGCGGCTGAGCAATACGTTTACTGCCTTTTGTCCGGTTTCGGCTTCTTCAACCAAAGCAGGTAGCGAGCGATAAGCATCGGGACCCACAACAATGTCCACTATCTTTTCTTCTTCTAAAAACTTTTCCTTTAGCCGCTCTGCCATGCATCCCAATACCCCTACTAATGCACCCTTCTTGTTTTTCTTCACTATGTTAAACCCTTGCAAGCGATTGCGTACGCGTTGCTCAGCATTATCACGTATGGCACAGGTGTTTATTAATATCAAATCTGCATCGGTGTACTGTGTGGTAGAATCAAAACCGGCATTGGCCAGTATAGAAGCTACTACTTCACTATCCGCAAAATTCATTTGGCAGCCGTAGCTTTCTATATAGAATTTTTTGCCGTTTGACTGTACAGAGGCAGGTCTCTCAACAGCAAGGGTCTCCCCCTGCCTTTCCTCCTCTATTTTTTTGGTTGAAAGCTCAAATGCTATTTCGTTATTGTACAGTTTGGTTTCCATGTACTTGAGAGGGGAAATGTAGCGAAGCGGAGGCTCGAACTCCGGACCTCAGCATTATGAGTGCTGCGCTCTAACCAACTGAGCTACCTCGCCAAATGCGGGCGCAAATATATTCTGTTGTGCCAAATTGACAATGGTTGAACAGCAGTATTATGACAAAAAGTGTAGCTTAATTATCGCTTTTGTGGCAGTTTGTATCCCCTCCACTCTCTTTTAGTTACATCAAACAACCAAACCATATTGTTACAAACGGCAAAATTGAAGCGATCAAAACCATTGCTTGAGGGTTGTTTTTTAAATGAAATCTTTCCTGTGCATCGGCCATTAGCCATATCAAACAAAAGTACTTGCATACGCTGAGCATCTAATAATGCAATTTCTTCTTGGCTGCGCCCTGTATAACCGGGTGATGTGGTATTAACAAAATCAAACTCTACCGCGTATTCGCTATCTAGCTGTGTCTCTTCCAGATACTTTCCATCAACAGCGTTGTACCGAAGCAGATAATCGTAATCCAGGTATATTAGCTGATTGTTTTTAGAATCATACACCGGGCAAGCATCTACATCATAAATTGCTAAAGAGTCGCTATTAATTGGTAATAGTTTAAAAGGAGTGCCACGGGTATCGGTTTCATAGTATGCCCATCCTTTTTTAGGATACAGGTTCACTTCTATTCTGCCCAATGTGTTATTGTACCAGATTCCCCTCAAATCGGCATTAGCCGGTGCCGTAGCCAGCCATTTACCGCGGTTATCAAATGTAACTATTGGGTATGCAGCATTGCCGGCCATTGCAGAGTAATAAATTTTGCGCAACGGATGATAAGCTAAACCACCTGCATTAGTACCACCGGTTACATCAGCAGGTAATCGCAAAATCATAGCAGGAGTATCTACCCAATAGGTGTAAACCGCAGCTTCACTTTTAGCTACAGCAGGGGCAGTTTGTGCCATAGTAAAATGACAGCATACTGCAAAAATGCAGATGAACAAGTAATTATGGGGACGCATTGGGGAGCGTATGCTGCAAAGTGAGCATTAATTTCTCACTTGTCAATACCTAAATATGTGAGAATCTTACCAAACGAAGATTTATTTTACAAAACGGTTATGCATCCTCTGAATCAAACCTACCTACCTCCAAAATACCATCTAAAGAGTTTAGCCGATGCGTTAAATCTTCTAACTCTGCGGTATCATGCACATACACCATAATTTTCCCTTCAAAAATGCCGTCCTCACTATCAAACGACAGGGAGCGCATGTTTAGGTTCATTTGACCGGTAATGATGTTGGTAATTTTATTCACTAAGCCCACATCGTCTAAACCTGTAAGCTTAATACCGGTAAGGAATGCAATCTCATGCTGTTTGGTCCATCGCGTTTTAATAATGCGGTAGGCGTACCTGCTCATCAACTGCACCGCATTTGGGCAATTGGTGCGGTGAATCTTAATACCCTCATTAATAGTTAAGAAGCCAAATACATCATCGCCCGGTATGGGGTTACAGCATGGGGCAAATTTGTAGTCAATCTTGTCGCTGCTTTCGCCCATAATGAGCAACTCCGCATTTTTTTGAAGGGTTTTCTTTACTACTTCATCTATACTCTCGTTAGCGGCCAATTTTTGAGTGTTTGGCGGCTTGGGTAATTTTATCTTACCCGCTATTACCTCTAATGTATCTAATGCAGAAATATCTATCTTTTTAGTAGCCACTGCTATGTACATATCCATACCCGAAATCATTTTAAAATGGCTCAACAGCAAACTAATGTTCGCCTCACTGATTTCCATCTTCAACTGCTTCATTTTTTTCTCCAACAAATCTTTTCCCTGCTTAGCAATTGTTTTTTTCTCCTCTTTAAGCGTTTGCTTAATAACAGTACGAGCTTTAGCTGTAACCACATAACTCAGCCAATCTTCATTTGGCGATTGTTTGTTGCTGGTCAATATTTCTATCTGGTCGCCATTTTTAAGTATGTGGCTCAGCGGCACCAGTTTGTTATTCACTTTAGCACCGATACATTTTTTACCTACTGCTGAGTGAATTTCAAAAGCAAAATCAAGAGCTGTGGCGCCTTTGCGCAATCTCTTTAAATCGCCTTTGGGTGTAAAAACAAAAATTTCATCGCTGACCAATTCATGTTTAAAATCTGTAACCAGTTCAATGGCATTTGCATCTTGATTGCTGAGTACGTTATGTATTTTTTCTAACCAAAGATCCAATGCATTATCTGCTGTTCCTTCCTTATACTTCCAGTGTGCAGCAAAGCCCTTTTCGGCTATTTCGTGCATACGGTCGGTACGAATCTGAATTTCTACCCACTTACCGTGGTTGCTCATTACTGTGGTATGCAGCGCTTCATATCCGTTTGACTTGGGGTTGCTTAACCAATCGCGCAAGCGATCTGGGTTAGTATGATAAATATCTGTAATAGCAGAATATACACCCCAGCAGTCGCTTTTTTCTTTATCCGGGTCAGCGTGCAATATAATACGTATGGCAAAAAGGTCGTATATTTCTTCAAAAGGAACACCTTTATATTTTATTTTGTTGTAGATTGAAAAAATAGATTTAGGCCTGCCGTATATCTCGAACTTAAACTCCCGCTTTTCTAACTCCTCTTTTAGCGGTTTTATGAAATCGGCAATAAACTTAGTCCGCTCCTTCTTCTTTTCTTGCAGCTTTTGAGCAATATCTCTATAAAGATCCGGCTCGGTATATTTGAGCGAAAGGTCTTCCATTTCGGTTTTAATGGCATACAAACCCATGCGGTGGGCCAATGGCGCGTAGAGATACATGGTTTCGCTGGCTATCTTCAACTGCTTCTCGCGTTTCAAACTTTCCAGTGTACGCATGTTGTGTAGTCTGTCTGCCAACTTTACCAATATCACCCGTATATCATCGTTTAGTGTAAGCAGAAGTTTGCGAAAGTTTTCTGCTTGTATGGAGGAGTTTAAATCAAAAATGCCGGAGATTTTGGTGAGCCCATCTACAATCTTAGCCACCTCTTTATTAAAGGTTCTTTCTATTTCTTCTAAGGTAACTTCTGTATCTTCAACGGTATCATGAAGTAGGGCGCATACTACGCTTACGGCATCCAAACCCATTTCTTCAGCCACAATACGTGCCACTTGTATGGGGTGTAGAATGTACGGCTCACCACTTTTTCTGCGCATATCTTTATGGCTATCCATAGCTAGCTCAAAAGCTGCGCGAATCATTTTCTTTTCTTGAGTGGTGGTGTTTTTGCGCAGCGAGCGCAATAGAGAGCGGTACTCCTTTAGTATAACTTGTTTTTCTGCATCTTTATCAATCACTTCGCTTTCCATGTTCCTAATGTATATAAAAGTATTGGCAATGAAAATGGTTTTTTGATTTATTCGTTAAATATTTCTATTAAGCGTAATGAACATTTCAATCGTTGGTGCGGGTAATGTGGCTACTCAATTAGCCATAGCTTTTCGAAGTGCAGGGCACCGAATCATTGAAATAGTAGCCCGCAATGAAGAACATGGAGCGGCATTGGCAAAAAATGTGGATGCAGAATTTAACAGCAATTTAAAAGCACTTGCTGGCGCTGATATTTACATAATTGCCGTAAAAGATGATGCCATAAGCGATGTGGCTACACGAATTGATGTGGAGGGTAAAATAGTAGCACACACTTCCGGAGTTAAACCCATTTTTTTACTCACCGATGCTTCTGCCACACATGGTGTTTTTTACCCATTACAAACTATGACGCGCCATCAGCAACTCAACTTTGCCGAGGTGCCCATTATTATTGAGGGTAATGACGAAGTAACAGCAAGCATATTGGCTCAGTTGGCTAAAAGTATATCCACTAAAGTGTATCGCGTAAATGAGCAACAGCGCCAGTGGATACATGTGGCGGCTGTTTTTGCCAATAACTTTACCAATCACTTTTATTCCATAGCAGAAAAACTCCTTAACGAACAGGGGGTATCCATAGAAATACTCCTACCGCTCATTCTTCGTTCGGCAGAAAACATACAACATAATTCTCCAAAAGTATTGCAGACCGGCCCGGCTGTGCGAGGCGATTTCAGAACCATAGACAGGCACCTTCAAATGCTGCGAGATGATGAAAAACTACAAGCACTTTACCGGTCTGTTACCGAAAGTATATTGAGGGGGCGCGGCATTTAACCGTATAAGTAACAGGAGAAGAATAATGCTATACAGTCATTATCTCTTTCTCTTTTACTTCTAGGTGTTTATCTACTTTTTTGTTGAAGTCGTCAATGATATTTTGTACACTCTGCTCGCCATTTTTAGCTACATCTTCGGGCAAGCCATCCTTTTGCAACTTTCTCACTTTTTCTAAAGCATCTTTACGTAATGTACGCATAGAAATGCGGCACTGCTCGCCTTCTGCTTTAGTTTGCTTAACCAATTCTTTTCTGCGCTCTTCGGTAAGTGGTGGTATGTTCAAACGAATGATTTTGCCATCGTTTTGCGGAGTCATGCCAATATTGGCAGCCAAAATAGCTTTCTCAATAGGTTGCAGAAGAGATGGATCCCAGGGTTGAATAGATATAGTGCGCGCATCTGGTGTAGATACATTGCCCACTTGTATAAGCGGAGATTTTGCACCGTACGCTTCTACCAATATACCGTCAAGCATACCTGCACTGGCTTTGCCGGCACGTATTTTTGATAGTTCAAATTCAAAATGCTCTATTGCCTTTTGCATTTGTGCGCGGGCTTCGTCTAATACTTTTTTGAGGTCTTGCTCAGTCATGTTTTAAATATTATTAAAATGTTTAATCGGTTACTACTGTTCCTATGGGGTCTCCGCTGAGTACTTTCTTGAGGTTCCCTTTTTTATTCATATCAAATACAATAATCGGCAAATGATTTTCTTGACAAAGTGTAAAAGCGGTCAAATCCATCACATTCAGCTTTTTGGCCAGTACTTCAGTAAATGTAACCTTGTCGTAGCGTTTGGCATCAGCATTCTTTTCGGGGTCTGCATCGTAAATGCCATCAACACGTGTGCCTTTGAGTATCACATTGCATTCTATCTCAGTAGCCCGTAGTGCTGCTGCTGTATCTGTAGTAAAATATGGATTACCGGTGCCAGCACCAAAAATAACTACACGACCCTTTTCCAAATGCCGTACTGCCCTGCGTTTAATAAACGGCTCAGCAATTTCTTTCATTTCAATGGCGGTAAGCAAACGGGTGTTTACACCTAACTTCTCTAATCCGCTTTGCAGAGCCATGCTGTTAATCACTGTTGCCAACATGCCCATGTAATCACCTTGTACACGGTCAATACCATTGGCGGTGGCTTGTATGCCTCTAAAAATGTTCCCACCACCAATCACTACAGCCACTTGTACTCCGGCATCGCTGGCGGCTTTAATCTCTTCGGCATATTGCATTACCATATCAGCGTCTATGCCAAATTGTTTGCTGCCCATCAGCGATTCACCGCTTAGTTTCAGTAATACTCTTTTGTACTGCATCGGGGCTAAAATAGAAAAACAGTGGTCAAGCAAAAAAACTACTCACTTATTCTTACTCATTAAATAATTTTTTAATTGTTTATTGCTTGTGGAATGAATTATGTGTACTAACGTTAGGTATCGCTTAAATTTGCGGGCAATTATTCCCACGTATGAAAAGAAAATTCCTTGCTCCCTTCCTATTTTTGGCGCTAATCTGCAGTGTGGGCTTGTTTTTTCCTAACGATTTGGCGTTAGAAAACACCACTTCTAACCCGGCCGATATTGCCTGGATGCTCACCGCAGCCGGCTTGGTACTTTTGATGACGCCCGGCTTATCATTCTTCTATGGTGGAATGGTAAGCAAGAAGAACATTATCTCTACCATGCTCCAAAGTTTCATAGCACTGGGCGTAATAACAATTTTGTATATAGTGGTGGGTTTTAGTTTATGCTTTGGCGAAAGTTTTTACGGCATCATTGGCAATCCTTTCACTTTCTTAATGTTTAATCATGTTGATCTAAATACTCATGCTTCTCTTTCCCCAACCATTCCTCTCTTGTTGTTTGCTGTGTTTCAACTCAAATTTGCCATTATCACTCCTGCACTTATTACCGGTAGTTTTGCAGAGCGGGTTAAGTTCAATGCCTACTTGCTTTTTATCTGCCTGTTTTCTTTATTCATCTATGCCCCCTTGGCGCACTGGACCTGGCACCCTGAGGGTTTTTTGCGTCAGTGGGGAGTATTAGATTTTGCCGGTGGTACAGTGGTACACATGAGTGCGGGCTATGCTGCCTTGGCTGGTGCAATAATACTTGGGCAACGGACTACTTTTGGTGATAACAAGCATGTAGAGCCAGCCAATATTCCGTATGTAATTTTAGGTACCGGAATGCTTTGGTTTGGTTGGTTTGGTTTTAATGCCGGTTCTTCGCTGGGTGCCAATACTACCGCTATTTTAGCTTTTGCCACTACAGTAGTTGCTTCTGCAGCAGCTATGATGGCTTGGATTTTTTTTGATGCTGTAAGGGGTAAAAAGATTTCGGCAATGGGCGCATGCATAGGTGCTGTGGTAGGTTTGGTAGCTATTACACCGGCTGCAGGTTATGTGACCATTCCCCATGCCTTGTTTATTGGTTTTATTGCTGCTGTAATAAGCAACTTGGCGGTTCGCGCCAAAAACAAATCGAACTTAGATGATACATTGGATGTTTTTCCCTGCCACGGTGTGGGGGGAATTGTAGGAATGATACTAACCGGAGTTTTTGCTAAAGAAGTAGGGCTTTATTATGGGCAAACCTCTACATTTCTCTATCACCTTTTAGGATTAGCTATAGTGAGTATCTACACCTTTGGGGGGGCGTACTTACTTTACAAAATCACTGATTTTATCTCTCCACTTCGGGTGAGTGTGCAAGACGAAAGTGATGGATTAGACTTTACTCAACATGGTGAAACCTACAAGTTAAAAAAGCCGGAAAGGGTTAAATAGAAGCTAGGTCTAGTATTTAAACCCTAAACCACTTCGCTTACCTTCCTGAATTTTAAATTCTTTGAGGTCCTCCAGCGTTAATGTTTCCAGCATTTCTTTGGTGCGTTGTTCTTTAGCCATAGAGGCCAACCGCAGGTTTTGATTTTGTACTGCTTCTATAACCAGTTTACGTATCTCCCTACCGTTACCGAAATACTTATCGCGGTAGTCGTAAAGCGATTGTATATACTTTTGTAAGTAATCATACGCCTCATTGTCTAAACGCATGTTTTCTACCCGCAATAGAGATATAGCAATTTTAAATAGTTCCTCTGCGGTGTAGTCATTAAACATAAACGTGCGGTCAAAGCGCGACTTGAGGCCGGGGTTGGATTCTAAGAAGCGATTCATTGGCTCGGTATAACCGGCAACAATTACAGCAAACTCTCCACGGTTATCTTCCATTCTTTTGAGTATGGTTTCAATCGCCTCGCGACCAAAATCATTTCCTTCGCCAAGCGAATATGCTTCATCAATAAACAGCACACCGCCTTTTGCTTCTTTTACCCGCTCATCTGTTTTAATAGCGGTTTGGCCTACAAATCCGGCAACCAGTCCTTGACGGTCTAACTCTATCATGTGCCCGCGCTCTAATAAACCGAGCGCTTTGTATATTTTACCAATAATTCTGGCCACTGTGGTTTTGCCGGTTCCGGGGTTGCCCAGAAAAACAGTGTGCAGTGAAAACTTATTCAACACATCTTTGCCAATATCGTGGTAAAAGCGAACTAATTTCACTAACTCAACCACTTCGTTTTTGATGTTGTTGATACCTACCAATGCGTTCAACTCATCCATTGCGCTGGCCAGCAGGCGCTCGTTGATGGTAATGTTGTATTTGCGCTTGCCTCGTTGTTTAAATACCAATTCTACATCTTCTCTTTCAATAGTAGAAAGAGTATCCATGTCTAAATCGCGAAGGTCGCTGCGCTTCATTAATCGCAAACCAAGATTCATTTTGGCTTCATCCATTATTGAAATGGCATACCGTGCGTTGCCAAAGGTTTTATCGCGGTTGCGGAAACCCTCCATGAGTTGCTCGTTCAAAAAGGCGTTGGCCTCTTCGGTAAGCCGCACATGTTTTTGGGTCGTGTACCGCAAGGCAATGGAGTGCAATTCATCGGGCAGATAATCTTCAAAGTGAAAGTAGTTGGCAAACCGAGATTTTAGTCCCGGATTGGACTTTAAAAACACTTCCATTTCGTGCGGATAGCCAGCCACCATTACAGCGGTATCTTTTGAGCCATCGCTCATTTCTTTAATCAAAACTTCTATGGCCTCTTTGCCAAAATCTTTTGAATCGTCCGCTTCGCGAGCAAGTGAGTATGCCTCGTCAATAAACAAAATTCCTCCCTTAGCTTCTTCAATTGCCTTTTTCACTTTTGGTGCGGTTTGGCCAATGTACTCGCCTATCAACTGTGAGCGATCCACTTCTTTTACATGCCCTTTGCTGAGCAGCCCCATACTTTTGTAAATCTGACCAAGCAGTTTCACTACAGTGGTTTTTCCGGTTCCGGGGTTTCCGGTAAATACCGAATGCAGATTAATCCGTTCTGAATCTTTAAATCCCTTTTCTTGCCGAAGCTTCAAAAAATTGAGGTAGTCAATGTGGTTTTTGACTTCCTTTTTTAACTCCTCTAAGCCCACCAGTTCATCCAACTTTTTCACATTAGCATCCAACGATTCGTCAGGTGCATTTGGTAATGAAGATGTAACAGTAGGCACATTTCCCGCAACCGTAGTTACTTCCACTTCACCCTCTTCGTCTTCTTCACCGGTTTCTAAGTGTAATACGGCAATCACATTGTCCATAAACACAATTTCTAACCGATAACGGCTGTCTTTCCATGTTCCGGGTATGTCATTGCCCCATCCCTCATTAAAAGTAAAGGTTTCACCTATTTTGCCTGCCTCTACTTTTCTAAACCGCTCAATTCTTGCTTTGAGCATACCCGAGGCATTATACCAGTTGAAAACCAACTCACAGTTCCACTCTGTTTCTATCTTGTTTAGAAACTTAAATTCTGCGTAGAGGTATTGCGTTTCGTTTCGGTTGATTTTACGTAGGTAAACTTTATTCTCATCATTTACGGCATTGTAATCGCCTGTGTAAAAACGTACTGATTCTATATCAAAAAAAGGGTTGTTATCTGCAGTAACACGACCCACATCTTCAATATAAAATCGCTTAGTGCCTATCAAATCGCCATCAATATATGCCTCCCAGCTGTATTCTCCTTTAGTCCAAAATACACCGGGAGTTGCCATACCCCAACCTTTGTTGATGTACACCACGTTTTCATCTAAGCGTATCTTACGTTTTTCGTCCTGTGAGCAAAGCTCTTTCTTTTTACCATCTACATGTGAGTACGCTTTGAGGGTAAGTGTAGTTTCCCAATCCTGCTCATCAAAGAGTTTATTGTAAAAAGCAATTTCTGCACTTATATACGTAGTTTCTGAACGGTCAAACACCATGCGGTACTCCCGGCTGCGGTTTGCCAGCCATTCATCGCTGGCAAACACCCGCAGGGTTTTAAATTTATAATTCTTGTAAGCCATATATTTCTGCTTTAGTACTTGCTTAGGGGATAAATAAAAAGAACGCTACACACAGTAAAACGAAAAAATATACACATGCGCTGCATGTATGATGCAGAGAAACGCAAAATCTTTGTCACCGTTTGGTAAAAAAAATTAAAACGTTGGCTTACTAGGTTAACTATCGGTTAACCACAAACTTAATTATCTGATACTTGGATGCCGATTTTGCGCCTAAAAAATAAGTGCCGTTACACAAGTTACTTACAGGAATAAATGTAGTAGAGCCGCTGAACTTATCCGAAAACAATTGTCTTCCGCTAACATCGTATATCTCTAAGTTACAAGTAGTTTCTGCAATTGGCAACTGTACCTCTACCCGCAATAAATCAGTTGCCGGATTTGGAGATACACTGAACATGCTAAAATGTGAAGCGGTAGAAGGAATAGCTGTTTCTATGGTAGTGTAGGCAATTCCTCTGCGCGAAGTTTGCAACATGGCACGCATTAGGTTTTTTTGCCCTTCGGTAAACATATTCAAACAACGATCATCACTATAATCCATGTAGTTTTCAATCATATCCGGAAAATCAAATGGAGCATCTACACAACTATTGTCGGCAGTATCACAAGTTTGTTGATGCGCATCGGCATGTTTGGGAGTATCGGCTATACCATCACCATCTACTTTATTGCAGCCGGTAGTATCGCCCCAAATGTGACGAAGGCCAAGATAGTGGCCTATTTCATGTGTTGCGCTCCTGCCACCGGCAACGGTAGCGTCTATAGGATTGCTAAAATTGCGCCCCACGCATTGGTAATGTAACACCACACCTTGTCTGGCAGAATCTACAGAGGAGTTAGCCGGCCAATTGGGAGCGTTACTGGGTGGATAAGCATAACCCAATACCCCCAAAAACATGTTACACACCCAAATATTTAAATACCTATCTGTAGGCCATGGGTTTTGCCCACCAGAGGTAGTGGACTTTACGTTATCCTGAAAAGGATTAAACCCTAAAACGCCACCACTACCTGTTTTCCTGGTAATTCCTGTAGTAGGATTTCCATCAGGGTCTTCAGTGGCTAGTTCAAACTGAATTTTAGTATCTGCCGCAACAGGTAAAAAAACGCTGCGAGTTTTAACTGCATCTGCATTCATTCTGCGGTAATCTTCGTTTAATATTTGTATCTGCGAAAAGATAACTGAGTCCGGAATATTTTCTTCGGGTTTATTGCTGGCATAGACCACATGAAAAACACACCGAATATGATAAACCGTATCGTCCGCATCGCGGTTAGCAGATTTTTGAGCAGCATACTGCTGCGCTTGCTCAAAAACATGATTAACACGATTAAAATAATGCGCATCTGTCTTGGCTATTTCCTGCATAGCTTCTGTAGATGCACAGCGCTGAACTTGAGCGATAGAAATTTTAAAAATCACCAATGCGGTAAGAAACAGAATACTCTTTTTCATTCAATATGTTTTAGGTAGGTATTAATGTGTTACTATCATTTTTTGTACTTCGCTTCGCGTTTTGCCCTGCAAGCAAATGTAGTACAACCCGTTTGGCAAAGTTGATGTAGAAATGGCTGTGTTTAGTTGGTAGATAGAATGCTGACACACCACTTCTCCAAGAGTATTCAGTACAACTATAGTGGAGTAAGTATGATGGGCAGGCAACTCTAAATGACAAACTTCTTGTGCCGGATTTGGATAAATAGTAAAAGTAGGAACTACCACATTGGTAGCAGTTAAAGCACTATTATTTTGCAGGTTAATGTTATCCAAATACAATACATTCCCCCAACCGGTCACATTCTCCCACTTAAAACTTACTCGGCTAAATCCGCCTAATTGTACCAATGGCAGCGTAACTGTTTTCCATTCAGAATTGCCGGGGTAGTATAGTGTAGAAGCATCGGGCGCTGTGGCCAACTCTGTTCCTCGCTGGTTCCAAATTTTTGTCCACGTTGAGCCACAATTTAAACTGTAGTATAGGTTTAGTGAATCAAACTTTGAATTATCTCTACGGGCATAGGCCACATCAAATTTGAGTTCGGGGTATTGGGTGCCCGACAAGTCAAAGGGAGGAGATACAAAAGCATCTTTCTTTTTGTTTGGATTAGCACCGTAGCTAAAATTATCTATAGAAACACAGCCGAAACCGTTACCATAAGCGCTGTACGAATCCAACCCCCATGTTACATCATTGTTCGGGTTTACTACTTCCCATCCGGCAGATGGAAAACCACTCTCAAAATTTTCGGTAAACGGTACAGTGGCAGCAGAAGCACCTCCGTACACATAAAAACTCTTGGTCAATTCATTATTGGTTGTTAACCCATCCGCTTGTCCGTTAGGGTTCGCAATGGTAATGTACAGCATATAGTTTCCTTCAGGCAAGGTGATAACTGGTAAAAAAACATTCGTTTCTTCTTGCATAGCCAAAGAACCGTTCCATGTAAACAGTTGCACCCCGTTGTTATCTATTTCATAGTAAACAGTAACACTACTAACCGTGGTTATCCCTTCATTTTTGAGCATAAATGAGGGTTGAAAACTCAGCGAACAAATTGTATCGGTAGGCAATAACAGTTTTTTAGCTGCTACATCTAAATTGTAATAGCACTGAGTAGCAGCATTTTTTAGCGAAGTACGGAATCCATTGATTACGCTGAGCATATTGCTCAATTGGCCTTTACTAAACATGTTTCGGCAGGCATCGCTGGTATAATCCATGTAATTCATAAACATATCGCCATTAGGCGCTGCGCTAGGGCAAGAAACCAACGGAAAATTAGGGCAACTAAAGTTGGCATCATCCTGATCGGGTGTATCGGCCACAAAATCGCCCTGGTCGCCACATCCGGCACCGGTACCCCAGGTATGCAGCAACCCTAACCAATGTCCCACTTCGTGCGTAATAGTTTTCCCCCGGTTGTAGCCGGGCATTAAACTGCCGGTAGTACCTATAGTATTAAACCGTGCTACCACCCCATCTGCATTAGCATTGCCAAAAAACGGAAAGGAGGAATACGCCAATACCCCATTGGTAGATAATGAGCCACCCATACGAATGCTCCAGATATTTAAATACCGGTTTCTATCCCAAATGGTGGAGGGCTTCAGATTATTGTCAATATCAGTTTCGGTATCCCAGGTGGCATTGCTTAACTGATGACGAATGATGCCCGAGGTAGGATTACCATCAGGGTCAAACTTCGCCAAGCAAAAAATGATGTTGCAGTTGGCTTGTAGCGATTGAAATGCTGCAGGAATATTGACAGCATCGGGGTCCTGAGCATTAAAATCGCGATTTAAAGCATCAATTTGGGAAAGAATTTGGGCATCTGTAATGTTCTCTCCGGTACCAATGGCATCTCCGTTATGTACAATATGAAAGACTACCGGTATATACACTACTGCCGATGCATCAGACGGATTACCACCAGAGTATGGCACCTCTGCTCTGCTACTGTATTGCTGCTGAAAGTCTGCCAAGCGGCTCAGAAACAAGTCGTAACCGGCTTTAAGTGATGGCTGCTCTGCAATCTGTTGTTTTAACCGCTCATCGGTACCACACCAGCGATGCTCAGATTGAGCTATGCAAGAAAAAAAAGCCGATAAAAAAAATAAATGGAGAAGAAGTGCTTTCATATTGGGCAAACATATACAAAACCCTTAAACGCAAAACAGCCCCGGCAATGCGGGGCTGCTTAGTAAAGTAACGAACAAGCTATTGGGTTACTTTATAGGTGAAACTTTCTCAATCATAATGCCATTAGCAGATACCGAAAGAGATGGATTGCTTTGAGCCGGAAGTTGGTTAAAGAAATCTTTGTAAGTGTTTCCTACTATAGTGTAACCACCGGTGTTCAGGTCATAGAATATGTTGTTCATCATGTTGATGTTGTTGCCGGAGCCGGTGTTGCGGTAGTATGCCTGATTGTTGTTTTGATTGCCGCTGATAGTCAATTTAACACGGTTAAAGTTCAACACTTGGTTGTCGGTATTACCGGTCAAGTACACGCCAAAAGTTTCACCGTTGCCACCTACTGCTATGGAGTTGTTGTTGATTTGACCAAGGTTGGTGGCTTGAGCACCGCAGTTATTCATTACTAAGCCGTAAGAACCGTTAGAGGCGTTAATAATGTTGTTGCTGATGATTACGTTGTTTGCTACATTGTCTAAAGCAACCGCTTTGAAAGCCGTATTGTTAGATAGTGTGCTGATTACGTTGTTTGTAATTACCGGAGCATCTTCGTTAGTTAAAGCTAAACCGGCTTCGTATTGATTAAAGAACAAAGTACCGGTTACGTTGGTTTTGCTATCCATGTTTTCTCCGCTTATGCCTGCTTTGTAGATACCAAAGCTACCGTTGTTGATTTCACAATCTTCAAAAGAAACATTGGTTTTAGGCGCAGCAGAAGTAAAATACACCGTAGCAGTGGCAGTACCTGTGCGGTTGGCTTCAACACCATCAAATACTACACTCTTAAAAGTAATGTGGTTGGTCTTACCATCTATACGAGCACAGTTACCATAAGTAGCATTTTTGTGGTCAATGGTCAAATTTTCAAAAGTTACGAACGAAGTTCCGTTCAACACTAAAGTAGCATCAGTAGTGTTGTAAGAAATTACAACCTCGGTATTGTTACCGCTTTTAGATTCAAACTTTACGGTGTTGTATGCGCTGGCACCGGGCACGTCAGAAATCACAACTCTCTCTTTGTAGGTACCGTCCTCTAAAAGGAAAGTTACCGGAGCGTTTACGCCACCACATTTAAGGGCGTTAACCGCATCGTTAATAGTAGAGAAATCTGCGTTTTCGCTGGCTCCGATGGTAAATTCACCGGAAAGTGCAGGACAATCACCGGCAAAAGAGTTGAGCGATAGAGCTACTAAAGCGCTGGTGAAGATGGTTGAGAACTTGTTCATGTTACTTGTTTGTTTTTTTTGTTTGACCAATAGCTTGCGAACAATTGCAATGTAATGGATGGGGTTTCGGTTGTCAATAGCTTACCCAAAAAATGTTTCACCTTTTTTGAAAAAACATTGCAACTAATTGATTTTCAATGAATATTTTTTTACTTGGTTCGCAAATTTAGTACTATTTCATTACTTACAACCATGGTTTGCGAGATTATTTTTTGATAAAAAAGCCCGTATTTCTAAATAAGTACTTGTCTAATAGCCAACAAACCAACAAATACAAGGGTGCAACTAAAGGATAGAACATGAAAATCATAAAAGTATATCCATGCCGTGCCGCTGCCTGTTCGCCTATAGCTGCATCAATCAGCGAAAATGAAAGTATGTAGAGTAACATGCATAGGGCAGGAACCAACATACCAACCAGCCAAACCAGTAAAGATACTCCGGTCGGGTGTTTTTGGCGGTACCTGTACATTGCAGCGAAATGTATAATCAACAACATCAAAGAAAACATCAGAGCAAGCCAAACGGGCCCAACTTTTATGAGAAACCAGCCAATAGTGTTCGTTTGAGGCCTGTACCAAAGTATTACATGGTCTGATGGAAGTCCTGTAAAACTGCCCATTTTGCCCGTATTTACAGTTTCTACCGGCAAATTAACCGTGTAGTTCTTATCTGATAACTCTGTATCATCAATTTGAAGTAATAAACCTCCAAAACCTTTCCAGTGTTTAGCCGGTGAAAGGGAGTACTGATGGCCATACTCTTTTACCCAACCGGAGCGGTCAACCGAAGAGTTGGCAGTATAAGTTACCCTCACCGTGTGGTTGCCTTTTGTGAGGTCAACTACAAAATACTTCAGCTCTCCAATAC
Organism: Chitinophagales bacterium; assembly: GCA_016787045.1. Lineage (GTDB taxonomy): Bacteria > Bacteroidota > Bacteroidia > Chitinophagales > LD1 > Bog-950. Next base: position 148,614 of record JAEUVA010000002.1, on the reverse strand, counting down.
GGTAATAATCGCATTCATCTTTAGCCCAATAAATTTTAACCAATACATCTTCATCGTCTTGAGTATGTGCAGTATCGTTGCCAAACAAGTAGTTATCGCCATCAAAACCCAATGGAAGATTTACCAACTCCACCGGTTTATCATCTACCCATACCTGAAAATCACTACTATACTGCTGTGCATAAAACAAGAGAGGCATCTGCACGCCATCGGTATCGCAGTTAATGTGGTATTGTATGTCGTAATCGGCTTGTTGGAAATCACTTTTTAGCTTGATAAGCAATACTTCTTTTTGTACTTCTACCCGTTTGCTGCTAAAGGGTGCTGCACTTTGGGTACCCGAAAAGTACGGAGAAGCCATGTTGGCAAGAACTGTTTGTGAAACAGCCAGCAACAAAATAACTAGTGAGCGCATAAGTATTGAAATGATGTATGTATAAGAATAGTTACGCTAATCTATTCCACAAAAAAACATCAGGAATTTCTGCCGGCAAGCAGGTACAGCACCGCCATGCGTATGGCCACACCATTTTCTACCTGTTGCAATATGAGCGATTGTTTACTATCGGCTACATCGCTGTTCAATTCTACACCACGGTTAATGGGTCCTGGGTGCATGATAGTAAAGTCTTTACTAATGCTGTCAAGCAACTCACGGTTAACCCCATAAAAAAGCGAGTACTCGCGTAATGACGGTACAAATTTGATGTCCATTCGCTCTAATTGTATGCGCAGCACGTTGGCCACATCGCACCATTCCAGCGCTTTTTTAAGGTTGGGTTCGTAGGTAACTCCTAATTCTTCTAAATGTTTAGGAATTAGCGTGGGCGGGCCACAAACCTTAACCTTTGCACCCATTTTTTGCATCAGTGGAATATCGGAGCCGGCCACTCGCGAATGTTTAATATCTCCTATTATCAGATAATTCAATCCTTTGAGTGTGCCGAATTTTTCGCGCACAGAATAGCCATCTAACAAACCTTGTGTGGGGTGTTCGTGCGTACCATCACCGGCATTCACAATATTGGCATTGATGTGTTGTGCCAAAAACTCGGGCGCACCGGAGCTGCTGTGGCGCATCACTATCATATCCACCTTCATAGCCAAAATGTTCCGCACCGTATCTAAAAGTGTTTCCCCTTTTTTTACTGATGAACCTGAAGAGGAAAAGTTGATAGTATCTGCACTCAGGCGTTTTTCAGCCAATTCAAACGAAATACGTGTGCGGGTGCTGTCTTCAAAAAAGAGATTAGCAATAGTAATGTCGCGCAGCGAAGGCACCTTTTTTATAGGGCGCTGCAAAATCTCTTTAAAGTTATCAGCCGTTTGAAAAATAAGGTCAATGTCAGATGCAGTGAGTGGTTTAATGCCGGTAAGGTGTTTTTGACTCAGTGCGCTCATGGGTGGTGTTATGCGGTTTCGCTGGTTATCCAAACTTTATCGTTGCCTTCGGTTTCTTTCCATTCCACTTTCACCTTTTCGGTGTGTATAGAATCAATCACTTTGCCCACGTACTTGGCTTGAATGGGTACATGGCGGTGCAATCTGCGGTCTATAAGCACCAGCAACTCTACATCTGCAGGGCGGCCATAATCCAGCATGGCATCTAAGGCCGCGCGGATGGTTCGCCCGGTGTAAAGCACATCATCTATCAGTACTATATTTCTGTTTTCCAGCGAAAAGTCAATGCTCATTTCATCGGCAATCATCGGTTTGCCCTTGAGCCGAAAATCATCGCGGTAAAAAGTAATATCTAACTTACCGTACTGAATATCTTTCTTCTTTAAAATTTTACTGAGCTTTTCGTGTATTCTATCAGCCAAAAAAACTCCACGTGGCTGTACACCTATAAGTGAGGTTTGCGAAAAATCTTTGTGCTGTTCAATTAACTGATGGCAAAGGCGCGTAATGGTGAGGTCAAATTTCTTTTGGTCAAGAATGATGCGCGGCTGCATTGCTATAATGGTGCGAATATAGTTTTTTACCACAAGTTGAAATGGTAATCTTCAACTTGACTCAAATATTACATTTGCCGCGCATGATTCTACAGGCCAACAACATTCATAAAAGATATGGTACACTAGATGTACTGCGTGGCGTTTCGCTCACCGTAAACAAAGGTGAAATAGTTTCTTTGGTTGGGCCATCGGGTGCAGGCAAAAGTACTTTGCTGCACATTATAGGCACTTTAGATAAACCGGATAGTGGAACGGTAACTATTGAAGCTAAAAACGTATCTAACCTAAGCGCTGATTCATTAGCCGCTTTTCGCAACCAACGCATTGGGTTTATTTTTCAATTCCATCATTTGCTGCCGGAGTTTACGGCTATGGAGAATGTGTGTATTCCGGCATTTATTGCCGGCAATTCCAAAGCAAAATCTGAGGCAAGAGCCAAAGAGTTATTAGAAATGCTCAAACTATCTTCTCGTATTCACCATAAACCGTCAGAGTTATCGGGCGGTGAGCAGCAGCGGGTGGCTGTGGCGCGGGCGTTGATGAACAACCCCGCCATTATTATGGCAGATGAGCCATCGGGCAACTTAGACACTAACAATGCCCGCGATTTACACCAGTTGTTTTTTGAGCTGCGCGATAAATTACAGCAAACATTCATTATCGTTACTCATAACGAGGAATTAGCCAACATGGCCGATAGAAAAGTAATAATGAAGGATGGACAGATACTATCTACCACCGGTAGTATGGAGAAATAAAATAATACACCAACACTCCGGTAACAGATACATACAACCAAAGCGGAAAGGTGTATTTGGCTATTTTCTTATGCGCTGCGTATTCACCGGTTAAACTGCGATAAGCCGTAAGTAGTATGAATGGCAAGATAACCGCAGCCAATACGATGTGTGTGAACAGTATGAAGTAGTAGAAGAAACGGATGTTTCCTTCGCCACCAAACTTGGTTTCTGCGGCAAACAGGTGGTGTGCAATGTACGACACCAAAAACAAACCGGACAGCGCCATGGCTACCAACATCACATTTTGGTGAGCAGCATATTTTTTCTGTTTTATCAAAACTATACCGGCAATTAAAAGCAAGCTGACTATTGAGTTAATTACCGCGTTGATGGCCGCAAAAACATGTGGACTAAAACCTAAATCAACAATGTAGTGTACACGGCCAAGAATAACTACTACTGCAAAAACCACAAAGCTAACCACGCCAATAATTTGGTAAGCTAGTTTGTCATTTCGTTTGAGTAAGGGGGTAAGTTGGAAAGATGCCATTAGTTAGAGAATAGTTTTTTAGAAGTTTTTTTCTGCTCTTTAAAGTTGAATCCTTTTTCGGTGTAGCGCAGTAGCAAAACAATATCGCCCATCAAACGAACCACAGAGGCGCTATCGGTACCGGTGTAGTAACCACGAATATTTCCATTCCAATCTATTAGCGTTAATTTTTCGCTGTGCACAAATTCTTCTGACACCACCTCTCCTGCCCGCTGGGCAGTTAACCGAAAACCATCTTTGGCTAACTTATATACCTCATCAGACGAATTGCGCAAAAACAACCACTTACCCGGAATGGCATTGTGTATAGAAGCATAGTGCCGAAGTGCGGCCAACGAATCGCGCTGTGGGTCAACAGTAATAGACAATATTTTGAACTTTTGGTCTTTGATAAAGGCCTGCTGCACCCGCTCTAAACTGCCTGAAAGTTTGGGGCAAATACCGGCACAACTCGCAAAAAAGAAATCAGCCACATAAATGCTTCCGCGCAGTGAATCTAACTCTAACGAATCGCCATTTTGTGTCTGGAATTTTTGAGAGGGAATAACATGATAAAGCGTATCTACCACCACTTCTCCTTTATCATTTTTAACCTGAATAGTATCTACAGGAAAAAGTGGCTTGGGGGCTTTAGGCCTTGGCACTTTGCTGAGTGGTCTAAACAAAAAGAAAAAAAATACAGGCAGCACAAGTACTATTCCAAGACCTAAAATGCGCAGTTTGTTTTGCTTCATCAGTTTTTGCGGATGCAAGTATAGCCGCAAAAACGCACAATGCGCCAGAAAAGTTCATTGAAAAAAACTACCACCCCAACAATTCTTCCATTGCCCCTCTTACTTTCTCCGTATTAGGTAGCATGGCTTGTTCCAGATTTTCGTTCAGCGGAATGGCGGGTGTATTAATAGCGCCAATAATTTTAACCGGTGCATCTAAATGGGTGAAACACGATGAGGATATTCTGCCAGCAAGTGCCTCGGCAAATGAATGAGTAACTGTTTCCTCGGTAAGTACAATCACTTTGCCGTGCTTTTGGACGGTTGTAAAGATTGCTTCCTCATCTAAGGGATTAAGCGTACGTAGGTCAACTACCTCAATTTGCCCTTCAAAACTCTTTGCAGCATTCAAGGCCCAATGTACACCCATACCATAAGTAATCACACAAAGCGTTTCTCCATTGGCAATTCTATCGGCATCGGCTGTCAGAGCAACTCTTGCCTTTCCAAGTGGCACTATGTAATGTTCATCGGGTTCTACTGTTTTGGCGGCTTCGGTGCCTTTTACTTTACTCCAATACAACCCTTTGTGCTCCAACATCACCACCGGATTGGGATCAATAAAAGCGGCCTTCAAAAGACCCTTCATATCGGCTGCATTGCTCGGGTAGCAAATTTTTATGCCTTTAATCTGCAGTAAGAAACTTTCTACCGATGAAGAATGATACGGCCCGCCACTGCCATAAGCACCAATGGGTATGCGGATGAGGGCTTGCACCGGCCATTTGCCGTTGCTCAAATAGCATGAGCGCGAAACCTCGGTAAACAACTGATTGACTCCCGGAAAAATATAGTCTGCAAACTGCACTTCCACAATGGGTTTACAACCGGTGGCACTCATACCCACGGTAGAGCCAACAATGTAGGCCTCCATAATAGGGGTATTAAACACTCGCTTATCGCCATACTTTTTGGCCAGTAATGCTGCCTCACGAAATACGCCACCCAGTTCGCCTCCTACATCTTGCCCATACAAAAGTGCCTCCGGATACTTTTTCAAAATTTCATCTACAGCATGTAATGCCGCATCTACCATCACCACGGTTTGCCCACCTTGCGGTTCGCGGGTGCCTTGCTCATCAGTAATAGGTGTGGGAGCAAAAACGTGAGTAGTTAAATCATCAGCAGTTGGAAATGGTTCCTTCAATGCATTTTCAAAATCAGCGTAAACCTGCTCTATAGATTGTTTTTGTATTTCCTCTAATGTGTTTGCTGTAGCTACTTTATCATACAGCAAATATTTTTTCAATTTATTAAATGGATCGCGTAGCGAATCACTTTCTAAATTCTCTTTTGGGCGGTACCATTCTTTGCGCACACCAGATGTATGATGATTGAGCAGCGGTACTTTGGCATGAACCAAATACGGTGCACGATGGGTGCGCACATAGTTCACCACACGGCTCATGGTTTCAAAACACTCGGCAAAGTCGGTACCGTCTATACTTTCCACTTTTAATCCCTTAAACCCTTTGGCGTATTCAGGTGCATCTTGCGCGCGTATTTCACTGGCGTGTGCGCTAATATCCCACTCGTTGTCTTGTACTAAATAGATAATAGGATATTGATGCAATACTGCCATTTGGAAGGCCTCGCTCACTTCTCCCTCTGTAATGGCGCCATCACCCAGCGAGCATAATACAATTGGCTCCTCTCCTCTTTTGTATGCGGCAAGCGCTTGCTCTTCTTTATATTTTAACCCTTGAGCTGCGCCTGTAGCAGGTATTACCTGCATGCCTGTTGCTGAGCTTTGATGCGGAATTTTAGGCCTATCCACCCGATTGCTGGATGGGTGAGAATAATAGGTTCTTCCTCCGGAGAAATAATCGGTACCCTTGGCCATCAACTGCAGCATAAGGTCATACGGGGTAAAGCCCATGCCCAGCAACATGCTATCGTCTCGGTAATAAGGGAAAGCAAAATCTTGCGGCTTGAGATGAAAAGCGGTAGCTAATTGTATGGCCTCGTGCCCGCGTGATGTAGCATGTACATACTTCTGCGTAATGTCTTTTCTTTCTTCATACAACTCGGTCATGGCCTTAGCGGTACACATCAGCCGGTAGGCGCGCAACAAATCATCGGTAGTGGGTTTCACAGCGGGCAAATAAACCATTTCGGGGCAAAAGGAGAAAACTAAAGAACTGCTTGCTTAACAACTTCAGCCAAATCAAATTCTATGGAACATTGACCATGAATATCAAATCGTTTTAGATCATTGTCTTCTTCGTATCCGCTGTGTTTCCATACAAGAATCTGCAAAATTCGTTTTTCAGGATCTATGATGATGTAGTAAGGAACTTGCTCGCGTTCGTAAATATCCTTTTTGATAATGCGATCTTTCATAGCGGTTGATGGAGATAGTATTTCAACCACTACCACTGGTGCAGTCTTAATGAATTCTCCCTCATTAGTACATACTATTGCCAAGTCGGGGCGAACTATAGTATCAGGGCTAATAACCCAGTCGGTTTCATAAATAGCAACGCATGTAGCACATTTTTGCCTGTTATTGCTTAATGCATTTTCTAATGCAAAAAACACAACACCACCCATTCGTTGGTGTTTTCGGATGGGCGAAGGGCTCATGGCATAAGGCAATCCATCAATCAACTCCCAGTTTCCTTCCCATTGGCAGTAATCTTCGTATGTGTATTGCGGAATATACTTGAGTGGTTTCATCCAAAATTGATTTGGTATGGCTAAGATACGAAAAAGCTACATCAGAGAGGCCTTTTGCTACTCAGCAAAGAAACAAGCAGCGCTATAAGTGCTATTGCAATGATTGCCATGATAACCATATAATACCATTTACTACTTACTACTACGGCAAGACGGTAGTTTTGGATACGTTGTTGCAGGGTAGGGTACAAATTATCTTGCTTGTATAAAAGATTTAACACCTCTACCGACTTGTCGGTTTGTGCTGCATTTTCATAACTCATGGCTTTTAAAAACAGAGCAGCGGTAAGCAATGAATCCCTTTGCAGCGATTCATCAAAATCCAGAATGGCCTCTGCGTATTTTCCGGATTTATATAAGCAAAGCCCGCGGTTAAAGTAACTCTCTTTGCTATCCGGAAACTCTTGCAGCAACTCATTAAAAGCCAATAAAGCATTGCTGTAATTCTGCTGTTCAAAATCTTGAACTGCCCTAAAATATGTGGGATGAATATCCGCCTTCGCGGTAGTCAGCGAAAGTAAAATCAGTGTAAATAGTCCACGAGTTACTTTCATTTAATAGCTCATTTGTATTTACCCGTATAGCGGAAACTGTTTCATGTACTCGTTAACCTCATTTTTTACCCTAACTAACAACTGTTCGTTTTCAGTATCCTGCACTATTTGGTCTATCCAATCTGCTATGTGCTGCATGTCTTTTTCCTTCATCCCGCGCGAGGTTACAGCAGGTGTGCCTAAGCGTATGCCTGAGGTAACAAACGGGCTTTTATCATCAAACGGCACCATGTTTTTATTGCAAGTAATGTCCGCCTTCACTAAGGCATTTTCTGCCTGCTTGCCCGATATGTTTTTGTTGTGCAGGTCAATCAGCATCAAGTGATTATCGGTACCACCCGAAATAATTTGGTAGTCTTTGGCCACCAATGCCGTTGCCAAGGCCTGTGCGTTAGCTTGTACTTGTATTTGATACCGTTTAAAATCATCGGTCAGCGCTTCGCCAAACGCCACTGCTTTAGCGGCTATCACATGCTCCAAGGGGCCGCCTTGTGTGCCGGGAAATACCGCACCATCCAACACGGCACTCATCATTTTCAGTTCTCCTTTCAGCGTTTTTTCTCCAAAAGGGTTTTCAAAATCGGCACCCATCATTATTACTCCACCGCGTGGGCCACGCAGTGTTTTGTGTGTGGTAGTGGTTACAATGTGGCAATGTGGCAACGGGTTATCTAACAAACCGGCTGCAATCAACCCGGCAGGGTGAGATATATCGGCTAATAGCAATGCGCCTACTTCATCGGCAATGGCACGAAACTGCTTGTAATCCCACTCGCGGCTGTAAGCGCTGGCACCGCAAATAATCAACTTCGGTTTTTCTAACAAGGCCGTTTCGCGTACCTTGTTCATGTCTATGCGTCCGGTTTCTTTTTCTACTCCGTAGAACGAAGGCACATACAGTTTGCCTGAGAAATTTACTGGCGAACCGTGCGTAAGGTGCCCACCATGCGATAGGTTAAAGCCCAGTATCTTGTCTCCGGGTTTCAGGCAGGCCAGCATCACCGCTGCGTTGGCTTGCGCACCACTGTGTGGCTGTACGTTAGCCCACACTGCACCAAAAAGTTTTTTGAGCCGATCAATAGCTATGTTCTCTATTTCATCTACAAACTGGCAACCACCATAGTATCGCTTGCCGGGCAGGCCTTCTGCGTATTTATTGGTAAGGCAACTACCCATGGCGCTAATAACCTCCTGAGAAGTAAAATTTTCGGAAGCAATCAATTCAATTCCTTCGCGCTGGCGGTGGAGTTCTTTCGCTATTAAATCAAAAACCAATCTGTCAGACATCTTAAAGTTGTTTGCGGTGAAAATAATGCTCCCCGAAACCCAACTCTACTTTTGCGCTACCGAATTACTAACAAGCAAACCTTTACAACTTACCAATGCATTAACCGTTTATTTTCGCACCATAAGTAAATATGAACCACATCCGAATTTCAATACTGGCAGTTTTGTTTGCACTACTCCACTCCTGCAAGTATGCCGATACCTACGAAACTGTAAATGCCGATAACAAATTTACGTTGAGCATACCATCGTGGTTAAAAAAAGAAGATAATCTGGCACCGGGTGCACAGTTTCAATACGCCAACCGCTTTAGAAATTTTTATGCCATTGGCTTTGCTGAACCCAAAACAGATAGCTTGGGTTTTGAAGGGATGATGAAAAAAAATATCCCCCAACTAAAAAGTACATTAAGCAACCCATTAGTTACAGACTCTACCGAAGTAAATTACAATGGCGCAAACGGTGTGCGGTTAGAAATCTGGGGAAAAATGACAGATGAAAGCATTTACTTTAGTGAAGTGTATTTAGAAACAGCTAAAGGGTTGTATCATTTAAGCGTTTGGACACGTGGCGATGAGCGCAAACTAAAGTTTAAGAGCGAAATAGACCGAATATTAGAGTCTTTTAAAGAACTGTAATGAGTAAAGAGTTTCTAAGATTTGCCATAGTATTTGTTGTTGTTACTACTTTGCTTATAGCGCTCAATCTGTTTGCCGTGCCCGCTTTGCCGCCATTGTTTCAGTTGCGCAGTGGCTTACTGTTGCTAACACTTGTTAGTGGTGTAGTGTTTGTTTCGCACTTGATTTTACTTCGTTCATCGCAAGGCAAGCCCAATGTTTTTATCCGTGCGTTCATGGGCACTATGGCGCTAAAACTATTGGTGTACATTCTCATTGTGGCGGCATTTCTTGTAGTCAAATACGATGAGCCACGAGCGGTTATCTTGCATTTTTTAGTGTATTACGTCTGCTATACCATTTTAGAGACCACACTTCTATTGCAAAACAAAACAAAATAGATTCATGCCTTTGCGCACAACAATACTGGCTGCATTAGTGGCACTTCTGCTCTTTTCAAATTGTCAATCCTACAAAATGAGTCACCAAAAACAAGTAGTTGAAAAATATATGGATGGATTCCGGAGCACCGACCATCAAACAATCCTCTCCTGCCTTACCGATGATGTGGAGTGGGTAATGCCGGGTTTCTTTTCGCACAAAGGCATTGAGCAGTTTGATAAAGAAATAGAAAACCCCAATGCCGATGGCCACCCGAGTATTACCATCAGCAGAATGACCGAAGAAGCTAACGTAGTAATAGCAGAGGGCGAAGTACACGCCAAAATGAAAGATGGCAGTAAATTAGATGCTGTGTTTTGCGATGTGTTTGAATTCAGAGAAGGCAAAATCAGTAAATTGACTACCTACCTTATGTTTACCAAACCCAATTAGGTAAAACTAAAAATCCCAAATGGGGGTGCGCTTACCACGCACATAGTCTTTCATTTTTACCCAAAAGGCAAGAATCATATAGATAATTACAGGAGAGCCAATAGTCATGCAACTGGCGTAAATAAAAAACAGCCGGATATCTTTTGCCGGCATTTGGAGGCGTTCACCAATCCGCTCACAAACCCCATATACATTTTGCTCAACCAAAAATTTGAAGGTATCTATCATAGGTGTTTACGTTTCGTCAGTAGCCGAAGGTAAACGGGTGTTTTGAATTTTCAAAACAGATTGTACTATGCCTGTGCAGTGGGGCCAAAATTCATGGGCATGGCCGGAAACTCCTTATCCTGTATGGGGCCAAACTGTGCTTCGTACTTTTTCACATTATCTGCAAGAGCTTTCATTAAGCGCTTGGCATGCTCGGGAGTAAGCAACACGCGCGACTTCACTTTTGCCTTAGGCACACCGGGCAATATACGTACAAAGTCCACCACAAACTCTTGCGGTGAGTGAGAGATAATAGCAAGGTTAGAGTAAGTACCTTCGGCAATATCTTCCGGCAATTCAATATTAATTTGATTCTGATTTGGGTCTTGTTCCATTGTTTTCAATTGAGCGGCAAATATAGTGTTGTGATTGATGATTGTATAAAAAGAAAAGGCGCCTTTTGAGCGCCCTTTCACTTATTAAATTCACGTCAACTATTTTTTCTTCCTCTTGGCAATATCCACCATAATAGGCGATGCCACAAAAATAGAAGAGTAAGTACCTACTATCAAACCTACTATCAAGGCAAAAGAGAAACCACGCAGGGTAGCTCCGCCAAACAAGAAGAGAATAACCGATACTATCATTACCGTAAACACGGTCATAATAGTGCGGCTCAAAGTAGAGTTAATAGAATCGTTTACGTTTTTCTCAATGCTATGGGCGGGGTAAAGGTTCATGTACTCACGAATACGGTCAAATACCACCACTGTATCGTTTACAGAGTAACCAATCAAGGTCAATACTGCGGCAATAATGTTTTGGTCTATCTCTAAAGAGAATGGCATAATGCCCTTGAACAAAGAGAAAACTCCCAACACAATTATCGGGTCATGGGCCAGTGCCACAATAGAACCCGCTGCAAACTCCAGCTTGCGGAAACGAGCAAAAATGTAAACGAATACGCCTAACAAACCGAACAGAATGGCTTTCCATGAACTGCTACGAATATCATCGGCTATAGCCGCTTCTATTTTGATAGAGCTTTTTACGTTTTTGGCACGGAAAGCATCAAACGAAGGTGGGGTATCGTAAACACCTTTCACTTTTTCATACACTTTTTGCTCAATAATGCTATCGGCATTCACACCCACTGCATCAATCAAATAATCAGTTGTAATAGAAACCTGATTATTGCTACCGTATGTTTTTACTTGCGGAGCACCTTCTAATTCTTTTTCCAAAAGCCCGGCTATTTGCGTAGTAGTTACCGGCTTATCAAACTGTATTACATAGCTTCTGCCCCCTTTAAAATCTACACCTAAGTCAAAACCAAAAATCACCATAGAAGCAATAGACGCTATCATCATAACTGCTGATATAGCGTAGGTAATCTTGCGCTTAGAGTAAAAATCAATGTTATAGCCCTTAAACAAATTCATGGTAAACGAATTGCCAAAAGTGAGGTTATACCCACGGTCAAAAGCCCAGTTAAAGAACAAACGAGAAACCAATACCGCAGTAAAGAGCGAAGTAAGGATACCGGCAAAGAGGGTGAAACCAAAGCCATAAATAGGGCCAAGGCCAAACACCATCAGTACAATACTTACCACCATGGTGGTTAAGTTACCGTCAATAATCGCGCTATAAGAGTGCTGGTACCCCTCATCTACCGCCAAACGAACCCCTTTGCCACGCTTAATCTCCTCCCGAATACGCTCGTTAATAATTACGTTGGCATCTACTGCCATTGCTAACGTTAGCAAAATACCCGCCATAGCCGGAAGGGTAAACGCAGCGCCAAAAGAGATAAGTGCAGCTACCAGTATAAATACGTTGAGCAACATGGCTGCATTGGCGATAATGCCCGATGTGCTGTAGTACGCCACCATAAACAAAAACACCAACAAGAAACCTACTACGAGTGATAGCAAACCGGCACGTATAGACTCTTCGCCTAATGATGGTCCTACAATCTGCTCTTCAATCACCACCGTGCGGGCTTCCAACTTACCGCTTTTCAAAATGTTGGCTAAGTCCATGGCCTCATCTTGCGATTTTTGGCCTGAAATGCTGGAGCGGCCTCCCGAAATTTTTTCTTGTACTACCGGAGCAGACAGCACGCGGTTATCCAACACTATAGCTATGCTTCGCTTAAAATCTGTACCATTGGGCAATTTTGCTCTTACGGCCTCATCGGTCAGTGCCTCCCATTTGGTAGCGCCTACGTTGTTCATAGATAGGTTTACGGCAAATGAACCCTTCATAGGGTCAAACTCAGAGTAGGCATCTTTAATTACAGCACCGGTTAGCGGAGCATCAGGGGTTGATGGATTAACGGCAATAGCATACAGGTAATAGGCCGGCTGTGCGCCATCTGTAGGGTTCATGGCCCACAAGAAACGGGCATTGTTCGGGAAAATATTTTTGATAGCCGGGTTAGCAAACAAGCGGTTTACCTCAGCAGTATCTCTGCCCAAAGCCACACCTATAGCCGGACCTTCGGCTGGTTGGCCGTTTTCTTGATAGTACAATGGCTGTAGCACACGCACCAGCGGGCTTATTTCATCTTCTGCTTTTTTAGCCGAATCGCTTTTTACGGTGGTAGAATCACCCAGTCCGGCAAGCAAATCATTGGCAGATGTATCAACCGTGGTGGCTAAAGTAGAAGAGTCAGTTGTTTGAACTTCTTCTTTTTTCTCTTTGTTCAGCAGCTTAGCCGCCTCGTATGCCTGGTTAATATAGCCCCACAACTCGCGGTTATCGTACGTATTCCAAAACTCTAACTGTGCGGTTTGCTGCAAGAGTTTGCGCACACGCGATGGGTCTTCTACACCCGGCAATTCAAGAATAATACGCCCGGTGCTTTTTTGCAGCGAAATGTTAGGCGCAGCAACACCAAACTGGTCAATACGCTTCTTTAATACCTGAAAAGTATTGCTGATGGCCGCATCCATATCTTGGCGCACCACAGCTATTACTTCTGCATTGGTAGAGTTAAAGTTGATTTTGCCCGAATAGGCCTCTACGGTAGCAAATATGGCTGCCAGTTTGGCCTTTGGGTCAAGCAATTCAAACTCCTTTTGAAACAGGGTCAAAAAGTCGGTACCCACATCAGTAGCTTGTGCTTTCTTAGCATTTTCCACCGCTTTGTTGAATAACTCGCTGCGATTGTTTTGGGCCAAATTGCGCAACAACTCATCTTCATTTATCTCCAATACCAAACTCATACCTCCCTTAAGGTCAAGACCTAATTTGAGGGAGTTATCGCGGCAAAAACGATAGTCTAAAAACCGTAGTCCGGGAATGTCAAAAACCGGTTTTCCGGCTACAGAATCTAAAAAGTTTCTGCGGTAGTTTTTAGAAACCTGCTCTACCGAATCGGTATATTGAATAAGCGCAGCACCACTCAAACCGGCTGGGGCTGTGGTGTTCACATTGGCAGCAGCGTACTTATCTGCTCTGCCCTCTACTACACGCGCCAAAAACGTGAACGAAATCTGAATCAAGCCAATCACCACTAACAAAATGGCGAATGTTTTGATTATTCCCTTTAAATTCTGCATGATTTTTTGTATAAGGTTTTAAAAATGAGGCGGCAAATATAGAAGAATAGCCAAAACGAGAAACTGTGTTTGCACATCACTTATACACCGGTATTGCTAGTATTTGTTTTCGACTACCACCATACCATCTGCACATAGCCCCAAAACATTGCTACCTTTGGCATATTGGCTTGTACCAAGCCACCATCAAACGCGGAGAAACAACCATAGCCACAGGCAGAGTGGTCAAGCAATAATAAATACAACATTACCCATGTTTTGTGCAAGTAACACGCCATTTACCCACCCATCTGTTGTTGGTGAAAACACCCAACAACGGCTTGGCTCGCGTTCCGTTACGCAACGGAGAAGACCAACAAAGGCAAAAAATCTACACCTCGGTACGGCACCCCAAGTTTTTGGGTACCACTTACAGAACTCTACGAGCGCACCCCAAGTTTATGGGTACCACTTCCAGAACTCTGCGAGTGCACCCCAAGTTTTTGGGTACCGCTTACTATGCTTAGGGAGCGCAACCCAAGTTTTTGGGTACCGCTTACTATGCTTAGGGAGCGCAACCCAAGTTTTTAGCGGTCGCCCAACCGCGTTACACGACCCATTTATGCTCCGCAAACGGGGTCAGGCAACCCCTACTTACAAAAAATCTTATACACTCTCACACAGTTTATTTTACACTCCCTTTTGACACCCTTTTTTGTTAAAAGAGCAACATTTACACCCAAAACCCCCACTCGCGGGTACTCCCCCATCATTCGCGCCAATTCCCTGTCCACTCGCGGGTACACACACCCTCGTTCGCCAACGCTCCAAATTCCTTCGCGCTTCCTCCAAACTCCTTCGCGCACACAGTTTCCTCCTTCGCGGGTGCGCCAAACTCCTTCGCGCACACTCGGCAATTGCTCGCGGGTGCGCCAAATTCATTCGCGCACGCTCAGCATTCGTTCGCTGGTGCGCCAAAGTCACACGCGGGCACTCCCTTTTAACTCGCGCCTTCTCAGGTCTCCTTCGCCACTCCTCCAAAATCATTCGCGGGTGCTCCAAACTAGCTCGCGGCAGAGCCAATCCAAAGCGCATAGCGGCTATTCAAAACAGCTAACACGTTTCTATCTTACAAATGCTCCAAAAAACTATTTTCACGCGCCATGTATGCCATCATAGATGTAGAAACCACCGGAGGCAGCCCCGCCACCGACAGAGTAATAGAAATTGCAGTAATTGTGCACGATGGCCAGCGCACCGTTGAGAGCTATAGTACGCTCCTCAACCCTAAGCGCCCCATAGACCCTTACGTGACCAAACTGACCGGCATTACTGATGAAATGGTCAAAAAGTCGCCTACTTTTCAAGACATCCACCAAAAAATACTTGAGCTAACCCACGAAAACATTTTTGTAGCGCATAATGTAAAGTTTGACTTTGGCATGCTGCGCCAAGAGTTCAAACGGCTGGGTATTGATTTTAACCGCAAACAGTTGGATACCGTAAACCTTGCCCGCAAAACCATTCCGGGGTTTAACTCGTACAGTTTAGGCAACATCTGCGATAGCTTGGGCATACAAATAGAAAACCGCCACCGCGCCCTGGGCGATGCCGAAGCCACGGCAAAACTCTTGGAAATTGTACTCACCAAAAACACTGCCGCCAAGTACATAGAAATAGAACTCAACCACGGTATAGATATAGATTTACTGCCCCCTTACCTCAGCAAGGCAGAAATTGAAAAACTACCCGAAGATGCAGGCGTATTTTATTACAAAGACGAAGTAGGGCGCATTTTGTACTTAGAAGGCGTTAAGAATATTCGCAAAAAGGTGATCAACTACTTTAGCGCTCCCGTATCTACCGCACCCGAAAAAACACGCTTGTTTGAGCTTATCCGCAACATTGATTACGAACTATCGGGCAATGAGTTAGTAGCCAAGCTTATAGCCCACCGCGATGCCCGGCAACACCAACCGGAGTTCAATAAAAAAATTAAAATTCTGCCTACCACCCACGCCATATTTTTACAATACGATGAACAAGGGTTTGCACAACTCAAAGTACACGATATTCATGAACCCGCTGGCGATATAGTGCTGCGGTTTGGCTCAAAGCCCACCGCCAACAAAGTACTGGCCAAAATAAACAAAGAAGGCGGGCTGCACAGCTGGTATGCCGTTAGAGCAAAACTGCTTGAAGCCGGCACTGCACCCGAAATAAAAACCCTGCGCAACTACAACCGGGTGGTAGAAAAAGCCATTGGCCGATACCTGTACCGGCAACCCAACTTTTTTATTATAGCCGAAGGCATACACCCCGAAAGTTTAAGTGCTGTAATGATTGAAGCTAATCAATACAAAGGGTTTGGCTACTTTGACCCCGAGCTAACTCCCGCGACCCCCGAAAACCTCCGCGAAATCATAAAACCTGCCGAAGATGATTTTGACACCCAAAAAATAATCCGCAACCACTTACGCAAAACAAAAAAGGCGAAGATTATTGCCTACTAACCACTGCAAATGAAAAAATGCCTTTTTATTGACCGCGATGGCACCCTCATTTTAGAAACCGATGATTTTAAAATAGAGAAATTTGATAAACTGATTTTTTACCCTGAGGTATTTTACTGGCTGGGCAAAATAGTACGTGAATTGGATTATGAATTAGTGATGGTAACCAACCAAGATGGCTTAGGCACCACCGATTTTCCGGAAAAAGATTTTGACGAAGTACAGCAATTCATAATCCAAACCTTTGAGTACGAAAAAATTCACTTTGCAGAGGTGCTTATAGACAAATCGTACCCCCACCAAAACCTGCCCACCCGCAAACCGGGTACAGGTATGCTTACCAAGTATTTTGGTGCCGATTATGACCTGCCTAACTCCTTTGTAATTGGCGATAGAATAACCGATGTACTTTTAGCTAAAAACCTGGGCTGCAAATGCTTTTGGCTAAATGATGGCCGCAACCTTGGCGCCACCGAAATTGGCAACAACAACCGCGAAACACTACAAGCGTACATTGCCACTGAAACCCGCCACTGGCAAAAAATTTATGAACACCTCAAGCAACTGTAGCCAACACCGCCTCACTTTTTTACTTTAGCACACAACAAAACCCACTCCCTGCATGAAGAAGTTTCTACTCCTCTCCTTCTGTTTTATGGCTCTTTTTACGCAAGCACAATCGCCCATCAGCTTTGTGCTGGCCGATGTACCGGTGGCGGTATCTAACAACCGGATTGCTATAGATACTTTGCCACTGCCCGCTGTAAGTTACGGAAACAAAGGCGCCAATCAATTTTACGATTTCAGTAACTTGGTAGTGTACCGCTACGATACTGTAGAGTACCGCAATCCTACTTCATCGCAGCTTAGCACCTGCCCGCAAGCCGATGCCGCCACCACTTTAGATGGCACCAACTTTATATTGACCAATACCACTACCAACAAATTGATTTTAGAAGGTTTTGAAGGTCAGCTTACACCGGGCAACACGGTATCGGCTGCATACAGCACTAAGCCCGATATTTACCAATTGCCCATGAACTACAACAATAACTTTAGCGGTAGTTTTTATCTGCAAAAAACAGTTCCCGGAAGCCAGGTAGGGCAACCGGTGAGCGAAGTGCGCTTAACTATTTCGGGCACTTACAAAGATACGGTAGATGGCTGGGGCGCTGTAAAAACACCCTTAGGCACCTACAAATGTCTGCGCAACAAACGCGATGAAACCACCACCACACTTATAGAGTTTAAACTTCTTTCTTTTTCGCCATGGAGTACTGCCTCAAATACCACCAGTACTACCACCCGCTACACTTACCTGACCAAAGAAACAAAAGGCAGCGCAGTAACGTTTGATTATGATTCGCTCAACAACCTGCGTTCCGTATCGTGGAGCATGACCCCGCCCAGCGCACCGGTGGCCGATTATATTTGGAATAACCCCAGTGGCGGCTTAGTGGCCTTTACCGACCAAAGCGATAACTACCCCACCTCATGGAGTTGGAATTTTGGCGATGGCTCTGCGGTATCCACGCAGCAGAACCCCAACCATATTTATGCCGCCAACGGCACATACAACGTGTGCTTAACGGCAACCAATGCCGGTGGCAGCCATACAGTTTGCAAAAATGTGGTGGTATCAAACATTACTGCTGCAAACAACAAACCGGTAGCTAACGATGATTTTGTAACAGATACTGCCGGAAAAGTGGCCGTGATAAATGTTACCGCCAATGATGTGGACCCCGATGGCAACACGCTTTGCGTAAGTAGTGTTTGGGGCTCCCCCGATGTAACCGTGGCCAACTGTAGCAGCATACAGCACTCCCCGGCTGTTGGATTAGGCGGCACTGTAGTAGTGTACTACAGCGTATGCGATAACGGCACCCCTGCTCTTTGCGATACCGGCATGGTAACTATTACCGTATTGCCATCTAACAACAAACCCAATGCCGTGGACGATGCGCTTACTGCCGTACAAGCCACTCCTGCTACCTTTAATCTATTGACCAACGACACCGACCCCGATGGCAATACCCTGTGCATAACAGACGTATGGGGCATACCCTCTGTTGGCTTGATAAGCGGAAACTGCACGAGTGTAACATACCTCTCTGATACTTGTTTTACCGGAACTCAAACCTTTTGGTACAGCATCTGCGATAATGGAAACCCCGTACGCTGCGATACTGCTCAGGCAACCGTAACAGTAACGCCCAACAGCGCCTATGTAGCGGTGGCTGATTTCCCAAACCTGAGTACCAGTGTTAACCAATACCACAACTGCAACACATTAACCCTACCTCAAACTTCGCAAAACTACAACTCCTTAGTTTGGACGGTTTATGATGCATTTGATAATTCAACCACCAACTATACTACCGATACACTCACCTACCAGTTTACCAGCCAGGCGATACAAATCAAAATTTGCCTGTCTGTAACCAATGTTTGCGGTACCGATACTAAATGCGACAGCACACAAATCTCTTGTGTAGGATTGAACAATGTTTCAAACATCTCAGCAAACATATACCCCAACCCTGCCAACCAGCAAGTAACTTTGGATTGGAGCAGCAGCAATACTGAGATTGCCCAAAATGCGTCTCTGCTAGAAATTTACGACCTCATGGGCAACCGTGTAAGCATCATCTCTTTAGAAAAAGGAAGCCAGCAAACTACGCTAAACACTTCGCAGCTATCTAACGGTGCATACTTGGCTGTTTTGGTGGGTATCAATAACTACAAAGCTACACTTGGCCGCTTTGCCGTGATGCGCTAATCTGCTATGCTTAAACCCAAAAACGCAGACGACTACTTTGCCAATGGCTGTGGGCGTTGCCCATTGGGTGGCACAGCCGATTGTAAAGTGCATTTTTGGGAGAAAGAACTGCGGGTCTTACGCAATGCGGTATTAGAAACCGGACTGGTAGAAGAGTTAAAATGGGGCGTGGCCTGCTATACTCACCAAAAGAAAAACATACTCATCCTTAGTGCCTTTAAAAATTATTGCTCTGTAAGTTTTTTTAAAGGCGCATTGCTGCAAGATGAGCACGGCATTTTGACCAAACAAGGCGAAAACTCAGAAGCCGGGCGGCTAATTAAATTCACTAACTTAAAAGAAGTGGAAAAACTATTGCCACTGCTTAAACCATACATCTACGAGGCCATAGAGGTAGAAAAATCTGGAGCCAAAGTGGTGTCTAAAAAAATTGAAGACTATCCGCAGCCCGATGAGCTAAAAGCTATTTTCAAAACCAACCCTGCTCTTAAAAAAGCGTTTCAAGCCCTCACTCCGGGCAGGCAGCGCGGTTATCTTTTGCATTTTTCGCAAGCCAAGCAAAGCAGCACCCGCACCAGCCGTATAGAGAAGTGTATCCCTAAAATAATGAAGGGCTTAGGGTTTCATGATTGAGTATTGTTTCGGGTAATTCGCGTATCTTTTTTAACCAAAACGTAACAAACACCAACCATATCGCGTAAAGGCATACAAAACCAAGCGATATGAATTCTCAATCTATCCTCACCAAACTTACCGCAGCAGCCGTAGCCGTAGTGCTTTTAAACTCTTGCAACAAAGAAGCCGACCCATTGACAAACAATGATGTGCTTCGCAAAGACGAAAGTTCTGCACAAGTAATTGACTACAGCACCGTAAGCAACGATATGGTGTTGGAAGACCGTGTAAACGGTGTGGATTACACCATTACCTCAAACTTGGTATTAAATGCCAACCTAACCATAAAACCCGGTGTTACCATCATGTTTGAAAATGGTGCGGGTATCCAGGTGAACGAAGAAGGTTCTATCACCGCCATTGGTGCTGTTTCCAACAAAATACTTTTCACATCAAAAAGCGGAAAACGTGGCGATTGGAAGGGCATTACCGTACTTAGCACCAACGCTAAAAACGTTTTCAGCTACTGTAAAATAGAACATGGTGGTGGAAACGGTACTGCAAACCTAACCATAGGTGCTACCGATAACACAGCTTCTGCCGAAATCAGCTTTTCTGAGATTACAGCTAGCAAGTTTGCCGGTGTAGTAATTGCTAAAGGTTCTAAAGTTTTTGGTTTTGCCGGAAACAACATTCACACCAACACTACTTTCCCTCTGTCTTTAAATCTAGCAGATGCTTTTGCAATAGAGAGTAGCAATCGCTTTGCCACCAACGGTAAAGAGTTCATTGAATTGACAGGTACCGAAACGCAAATGACCACCGCACCTATCACTATCAGCAAATGTGATGAACCGTACCTGGTAAGTGGAAAATCAGCAATTGGCAATGAACTTAAAATTGCTGCAGGAACCAAAATATTTATGAACAACAATGCAGAGTTTGTGATAGACGGCAAAAACGGTAACGGTACCTTTAACGCTGTAGGCCAACCCAACCAACCCATCACCATAGCAGCCATCTACAATGGTACCGGTGTGTGGAATGCTATTAAATTCAACTCTTCTGACTCAAACAACAATCGCATAGAATACTGCAACATCAGCGGTGGCGGATTAAGCAACGGTGGTTTTGATGGTATGATTAGCGTAGTAAATCCATCAGGCGGTGCCAGCAACATTGTAGTGCGCAACAGCACCATTATGAACAGCGCTGCATCAGGCATCTATATCCAGAGCGCTAATTCTGAATACAACAGCGATATATTTACTTCTAACCAATACATCAACTGTGCAAAAGGCAACGTGCACATAGAGTAACTTACAACTATTGAAAACAATAAAAAATCCTCGCCAACCAGCGGGGATTTTTCTTTTTCAATTATCGTCAAATACACCCCAGTCTTTTACCTAAATTTGCCCGGTGAAACCGATATTTCTGATTGGCTTTATGGGTGCCGGAAAAACCACACTTGGCAAACAGTTAGCAAAAAAACTGTACGCTGCTTTTGCCGATACAGATCAGCAAATTTGCATCAACAATCAAACTGATACCGTTGCAGAATTGATTAAAAAAAATGGGATGGATTTTTTTAGGGCTCAAGAGCAAGTGGCATTACATCAAGTAGCAAAAAAAAATACGGTGGTAGCTACAGGTGGTGGCGCTCCATGTTTTTTTGACAACCTGGAGTGGATGAAAAAAAATGGTACGGTGGTTTACATTGAACTAGACAAGAAAACATTGTTTCACCGGCTCAAACAGTCTAACTTGAATGAGCGACCACTATTAGCCGGCAAAACTGATACAGAGTTAGAGCAATACATCATTCAAACATTACAAGATCGCAGAGCATACTATGAGCAAGCTCAAATTATTTTTAATCCACTTAAAGATAAGTTAGAAGTGTTGGCTAAATTGTTGATTGATTATTGACCCTTTAACTCTCCTACCCCTCAAATCATAAAATTATAGACATGTACCAATACTCACATCAACTCCGCGTGCGCTATGGTGATACCGACCAAATGGGCTACGTATATTACGGCAACTACGGCTATTACTATGAGCAAGCCCGGGCAGAGAGCATCCGGGCATTGGGCATTACCTACAAACAATTAGAGGAAAGCGGAACCATGATGCCTATTACCCGCATGAACATCCGGTACATTCAACCGGCTAAGTATGACGACTTACTAACCATACAGGTAAGCATACCTGAATTACCAAGCAGAATAATTACATTTAAGTACGATGTGTACAACGAGCAAAATACATTGATTAACGAGGGCGAAAATCAATTGATTTTTGTAGATGCTATTACACGAAAACCCAAAAGTGCACCGGCATTGCTCTTAGATAAACTAAAGCCGTACTTTAGTTAAACTTCAGCTTGCTCAAAATTTCCTGCATTTGCGTTTTTTGCTCATCGCCTTGTGTGGTGCAAATAAACGACAGCGCAAAACCATTAAGCAATGTGGTGTAGTACACCTGATCTACCGGTGTGCCGGGAATTAAGTAATGAGTGCTGAGTGCTAAAAAATCTTTTCCGCCTAACTTAACTGTTGTAGTGCCTTCGTCAATAGATATGGGCAACTGAGCATTGCTCAAATGCTGCTTTACTTGCACCAAGTAATCGCTGGCTGTTTCAATTTTTTGTGCGGTATCTATTTTTTCGGCCATCGAAATTACCGACATATTAAAGTTGGCCGTATCTACAGTTTCTAAACTGAATTTAGAAATCTGAAAAAGCGATGCAGTATTAACTTCTGCCGCCTTGAATTCACTCTTTTTCTGCTCATCTCCACCGGTTATCAATTCGCGGCCTTGCTCATTGAGTTGATCCATCTCTTCTTTAGAGGAGTTGTGCCATCCGGCAGGCACAGCTATTTCAAAATCAAAAAACTTGTTGGTGTAAGTACCGTTGGCAATGGTGCCATAGTCAAACGTTTCGGGAATTCCTTTTTTGGTGTTGCACTGAGCAAACACAAACAACACGGCAATTACTGCAATAATTTTTTTCATTATTTTTTGAATTAGGGTGCGATGTTAATCTTTTTGATTTCGTTTCGGCCATAAATTGTAGGAAAGTACATTAACTCGCAACGAGCTGGGTTTAGTGTATAGCCCCCCGAAAATCGCGGCTCTATCCAAATTCGGTACTCGTGTGTACCTGCATTTAGTTTATCGCAAAAAATCATCACCTTGTTTTTGTGGTACTCCCGATGAATCTCTCCTTGCATTTTAGGGAAATCTTTTTTGTAGTAAGTACAACCGGCCGGAATAGGCACCTCTATACTAATATACTCTGCAAAGTTCTTGGCGGTAATCTTTACTTTTAGCTCTGCCGGCTCACCGGCTTTGAGGTTGGTGAGCGGGTTACCGTTTTGAGCTAAAGAGGTTTGTATTTCATACACATCAGCTTTCTGTTGTGGCTTTGTATTCCACCATTTTTGATACGCAGTAAAAAACAACAGGCCATCACCGGTTTTGCTAATGCGCAGTTCTTGGTTGGGTTCGTATTTTTTTGTGTAAGGAAAGGCCACCACGGCATCACCATTGATGTTCAACTTCGGTGAAGTCATTTTTCCCCCTCTTGTTTTTATCACTTGTGGTAGCACTGCGCTAAGAATTTCTGCTGTTTCAAAAGTATTTCTCCAACCGCTATGGTTGCGGGTAGTTATTAAATAGCTTAAAGTAGCATCTTGTAGAGATTGGTTGCCGAGCAACTCAGCAATTTTGTAAGCGCAAACTGTTGCTGCGGCAGAATTGGTGGTAAACGAATAGGTATCATCACCAAAGTACACGCCACCAAACGCTGTTGTTTTTTGTTTGCTCAATACTTTTTGTTGGTAAGCTGCACTATCAATGCCGCAAAGTAATTGAGTGTGCACCAATTGCAGTTGGTCAATGGTACTCAGCGAATCAAACTGAAACTGCCTCAAATGAAAAGCCACCCATTCTTTTTCATTGGTATAAACAGATATGGTTTGCAGCGCTGCCAATTTTTCGCCTACACTCAAACTTTGCAAGTTATCCTGAATCATTTTTTTAGCGGTGCGCAGGGCATAACTACTGCTTTCTTTTTCGCCAGCCATGTACATGGCTTTTAGCGCATGATTGGTAAGGTAAGCGTTAAAAGGCGCGTTTTCCCACCAGCCAAAACCACCACTAAACAATTGCATGCTTTGCAGTTTTTTTAGAAGTTTAGCTTTTTCTTTTACCAGAACAGATTTTTTGCCCAGCAGCGAGTCAATGCGCTGTTGCAGGCACAGCCCAATCAACTTAGATGCCGTTTGCTCGGTACACCAATGCGGATAATTTTTCAGTTGTTCTAAATCGCGCAGCATCAGTTGCAGCACATCGCTCTCGGCATGTAAGGTTACATTGCCTTTGCCACCACTTGGGGTAAAGGTAAATGAAGTATCGGCTCGCAAAACCATAAACACACCATCTGCTTCCTCAGTACCTTGTTTCAAAACGGGGATACTCCTCTCTTCTGCATCGGCAAAGCCACCCGGTAACGAAATGCCAAACTGCGGTTTTAATGTATCTGTTTCTGACAACAAAAGGGGGGCTTTAATGGCAATAATTTCTGAAAGAGCGCCCTTCACCTTTACGGCATTACTCATCAGCAACTCTCCATTCAACTTGTAGGAGGCAGTGGGGGTAAGTGTATCTGCCGTGTAATTATTGATGCGGCAAACTATACTGCCGCTATCGCCTTCTATCAAAAACTGTGGCACACTCAGTGAGGCACTCATATCTTTGTAAGAACGTACATACAACGATGATTGCCCGCTGTGTTTTTTGCCATCCATAGCAAGTATGTATGCCTGCCAAGCCGTTAGATTATCCGGGTATTGCACAGCAAAGCTCGCCTTGCCGGTAGCATCTGTAATCAAGTTAGGTTGCCAATAAGCATAATCGCTAAAGGCATTGCGTAATGACTTGGCACCTTTGTATTTATCTTCTTCAAATTTCTTTTTTCCATCTGCGCCCAACCAGGCGTATGTGTTACCACTACTATCGGTAACCATACGATATTGCTTATCCTCTTCACCTTCCTCCAATGTAGTTGGATTTAGCGAATAAGTGTAGGTGCCTTTACTTGGCTTACGAACATCACTATAGCCATAAGAGGCAACGCTCTCCAACTCTGATGGTGCAAAGCGCACATTGCCATTAGCCATTCTGGCTCCTTTTATAGAAACCCCGGAAACTGCATACGTGGCTAAAGAAACACTTTGCTCCTTCAATGGTGCCATGTACCTATCGGTTACTATCATCACTTCTTTCAATTCATTTTGAGAAGGAATGAGAGTTACATTCTGCTCTAAAAGTTGATCGTTTTTCAAAACAACTTTTCGTTCAATATTTTTGTACCCCACAAAACTCACGCGAAGTTCGTACACTCCATCGGGCACCTGTGCTATGCTGTAACGCCCATCAAAATCAGTGGTGCCGCCTTTTATCACTTCATTGTTTTTTCGTAAAACCACCGAGGCAAAAGCTACCGGCTCACCCGCTTCATCGGTTACTAAGCCGGTGAGTGATGCATCTCCTGTAAATATCTGTGGCTGATGGTAAACCCCGCCAATGGCCGATGAATCTGTGCGCTTGCTACCCAACAACGCTTTCAAGTCAAGTTTTTGGCTGAGCGAATCGGGTTTCCATTCATAAAAATTGGTACCAAAAGGAAGTACTGTAACTGGTGGTGTTTCAAAATAACTGCCACTTTCAGTATAGTAACGTAGAATGTATCTGCCGGAATCTAAAGCATGAAAAGTTCGCCATGTACCGCTGAGCAACTTACTATAATTACAGGTATCTAACTTGAGCAGATGGAGATAAGCAAAAGTAGAATCAGTAACAATACGCACCTCTAACTTACCAGTGCGTGAAGTAGTTGACGACACTGAATTATCTAAGAAGTATTTCTGCTTTGGTTTCTGTGCAGGCGGTAAGTGGGGTGCCGGCAGTGCAATTTCTCCAAACAACATATCGGAAACATTGTAAAGTTCTTTCAACTTTACTTTCTTTTCAAACAATTGATGCTCAACCAATCGCTGTTTATTGCTTTCAAAACTATAGGCATAGCCCCGCTCCGGCACAAACGAAAATTCAAATGGCTTACTGTTTGAATAGTGATTTTCCTTAAACACAGTTATTGAATCGTAACCAAACGGACCAACTAATGCGGTTTCGTAGTTATTGTCGCTGCTTTTTTTATGAAAAACCCTATTGCCTTGTGATAGCCACAAATCATACCAATACATTTTTTTTGCATCTAATACCAGGAGTGCATTGCGCTGTACATTAACTTCTGAGGTACTCAATTGCTTTTTACAAGAAATAAACGACTGCTGTGCAAGGAGTGAATCATACCGGTAACTCACTTCCATTTTTTTGCCTATAGGCGCCATCACGCTATCTAACAAAAACAAGTGCTTTTGAGTACGAATTTGAACCCGGTGAAACCCCGGACTTAATACAAAACTGTAGGGGGCAGAAAGTTGATTCAACCAAGAATACACTAACCTGCCATCTATTGTTATACCATAAATTTTTACCTGTTTTCCATTTTGATAAATGTAGGGCGCATACTGAGGAGATGCGAAAGAAGTAGAGTCTAAATAGATAGTGGCAGAAGCGGCAGGATAAACCATTTGATAATACGGAAGTTGCTGCAATTGCAATCGGTAGCGCCAATTTAAGAACTTGTGCAAAATAAATTTTGCAGAAAAATCGGGCTTAGCTAACTGCGACTGTACAAATAGTTTGTTGAATTTTTTAGGATGGTAGTAGTTGGGTAGCTCTGGCGTTGTAATATCTTTAGCGAACTGAGCGTTGATAGCCCAAGCCGTAAGATTGACGGATGGAGCGGGTTGGTTATCGTGCTTTGTTACTTTAATGGTAATGGTATCTAGTTGGCCGGGGAAAACCTCCCCATCATGAACAGTTTCTATAATCAGTTGGCTCTTGTTTTTGTCCGCCTGCCAAACTTTTCGCTCTGCGTTTCCTCTCCATATATATTTTACCACTAAAACATAAGCTGCATCTGTAGCATCAACAAAGTGTCTTCGCAGTGTATCTGCTATACCCTGCTCTATGCTCTTGCCTCCTTTAAAAATCTGATAGTGGAAACCAATTCTTTCAGGATTTATGACGATAAAAGAAGCGGTGGTATCTGTGCGCAGCACCATACAACTCATTGCATCGGCATAGTTTGGAGAAAAATCATACGTTACCGAATCGTTTTGCGCATAAAACTCATATATGCTATGCAAAGGGTTTGTCTTTTGTGCATACGGGTACGAAATTACTTTGCAGTTTCCGGCAATGCACAAACGGCCTGTGGCAAGGGTTTCTTTCCCATTTACCCAATAGTTGGCAACAATTGAATCATTCTTTTGTACAACTTTTACTTCGCGCTTGCTGTATTTATAGTTAACGGTAAATGTAGTATCCCACAACTCGTTGTTGCTGTTTACGCAACTTACTTTAAACTGTATTTGCAGGTCTGCTTTGGGGAAGTGTGTGGTAGAAAAACTCCAATTTGTTTTGCCGGAATTATCTAACCTCTTTTCAGCTTTAAAAAGTGTGTCGGGAGTGTAAACTTGCTTACTATAGTACTTTTCTATACGGTAAGTTTTTGCCACCAATCTTGCAGTTCCATCCATAACAGGTAGCCCGTTAAAATCGGTGGCATTAATGGTAATTTGTATAGAGTCTGATGGATAGTAGTTTTCTTTATCGGCAGCTGCAGTGTACGAGTTAGCGTCTAACAAATATTGCTCTGTTTTAAAATAACCCTCTATGAGTAATCTCTCTTTGCTGTTGAATAACTTAAGTTGATATGTTTTATCTATCTGAAAAGAATCGTTCAACACAAATTCAGAAAAGTAAGCCCCATCAGATACGGGCTTTAGTTCATTCATTAGTATCTTTTCTTTACCATACCACCGTTCACCTACCTTCACCATCGCATTTTCTGTGTATGGCTTGCCGTTGTGCTGAGTAATGTATGCTTTGAACTTTACTGTATCGCCCGGCATGTACTTGGGTTTGTTAAACACTATATAACCATCGTACTCACTTCTCTTATTTGCAAGATGTGTTAGCTTATACTTTAAGCGCTGAAACGGATATACAAATGCTCTTCGCAGTATATCTAATGCCGTGGGTTTACTATAGTAATCGTCCTCTTTCTTATTTAACCAGAAAAAAGTGGTATCGCCCGGCACAGCAATGTTTAGCCACCTTTTCTTTCCGTGGTAAGGCAACAAGTACGCTTGATCAAGGGTATTGTAAGTTGTTTTACGCAAACCCAGTTTTACTTCCGCATTGATGACGGGTACTTGGTTGAAATCATGCACCAAAAACTTTACTCGCTTCACATCCGGTAGTGCATTTACCCACAAGTTAGTTACGTGCTTGTATTGTACATCTAGCATTTTACCAGTTGCTTTCACAAATAAATAATGACCGGCCGGCAATGTTTTTTGGTACGATGAGTCTGTATTAAAAGAATCTACACACAAGTAAGATAAAATATGCTCCGGCTGCTTAATACTTCGCTTTAAAAACTGAGCAGCATGTGCAGCGGGGACTTTGTAAATGTAGGTGTATTGACTGTGCCGAAGTTCTTTACGCAAGTCGCCTTTTTGTGCAAACAAGAAGCAAGAAAGCACTACAAATAGGGTGGCGTAGAAAAATTTCACAAGCGTAAGATGCAAACAAAACGCAAATCCATACAAAATATTATTTACTTAAACGGATTGCGGAAAACGTATTCTTTGGGTCTAAGATTGGCGGTGTAAGGTTTTACTAACATAAAATTGAATACCGGATTTCGGTGTTTGAGGTAACCATACATGGGCGAAGGAGACGCACCAATGGTACTTTTTATTTCGGGTGCAGTACGGCCAAAGTGCAGGCGCTCCGCTCCGCAATCTATACCTGCTTTTACCATGTCGTACATCATGTGTTGATACAGGTGAATGGGGCGCGAAACTTCATGTTTCATGCCGGTGTAGTGAACCTCCATGCGCTTGCCAAAGTTAAATGCTGAAATAAAGCCAATCATTTCATCGGCTTTAAAGTAGGCAAAGAGTCGGTAGTTTTGTGGCATCAGTTGCTTTTGCTGCGCAAAAAAATCGGGCGAAAGTGTAGCCAGTTTAAAATCTGCATTAGCCATTACGTTGTTATACAAATCGTAAAGCGTGTTTTGATAAATAGAAATTTCCGTAGCACTTAGTTCGCGTACTACTACCCCGGCATCCTGACAGAGCGCAAATACTTTTTTTGCGCGCACCCGGTATTTTGACGAAAAACTATTCAAGTAATCATCCATCGTTTTCCATTCGGGGCGGATATGCAAACTCATATCACTTTCCACCGTAATTTGATGATAGCCGTGCATAAGAAATTTATCATCAAAAGCAGTTTTAGGCGCATACAAATCGCTAATCAGCACAGCATTGATAGAATTATCCTCTCTCATTATTTGCCTTACCGCCAAACGAAGTACAGCAGCTTTCTTGGCTTCATCCACTCCGTTATGGAAGTAATATCCATTCTCTCCGGTCATAAACACATTACCACTAACTAATAAACGGGCATTGATTCTTTTTAAGATTGTTGTCGAAATTCCTTTAAGCCATTGGTATTTATCTTCCGGAAAATAATTGAGCAACTGCGCGGCCTCAAACTTAACAACCTGAAAGTACAATACGCCCAAAGTAGTATCATTTTCTTTAGCAACTACATATCTAAAATCTAAAGTGCCGGCATGCAAACTCTCCAGCAAGCGCAAATTGGGAGTTTGCATTAACAAGTTTCCGGCAGGCACCATGTTGTTCCATTGGTACTCATTAATGCCTGATACGGTAGAGTATGTTGAAAATTGAATATTTGAAAACGATTGAACTTCGGCCCCGGTGGGGCAAACACAGATAGTAGCCATTTGCATATTTGTAGCTGACGAGCGAAAGTAAAAATGATTGTAAACTGTTCGGCAGAAAATTAACTGCCTAATTGCTGCTACGGGTTCCAAAAGTCAAAAATTATACTTTCGCTATACCCCAAAACAAAACGAATGAGTAAACAACGACACTATTACAATATTACCGGCAGAAATAATTCAGGCGCTATTGAATACACTAAACGTCTAATTGAATGTGATGATAAGTTTGAGCAAGACTTGGTGATGCTGGCTTTCCCCATTGCTATGATGAAAGACATTAGCAGCGTGCTGAAAAACTTTAAACTGCGCGATGATGCCGAATTTTTCTACAGTGAGAGCCGCGAAGTAGTAAGCGTGCCCGAGAAGCATGTAAACGAAAAAGGCGAGGGCAAACTCACTTTTCAAAGTTATTTCCACAAATTTCCGGATTCGGTAGCGCACTTTTTTGACGATGCAATAGTAGTAGTAGTACTACATCCGCATGGCAAGTTTAACGAACAGGGCTTACAGGATTACAACATGATTGGCTACATACATGCCAACATCATTCATTTTACTGATGCAGATGGGCAGGTAAAAGAGGGCTACTACTACAATGTATTGCGTATGAGCGAAGCCACCGTTGAAGGCGAAGCCATTTACCGCAGAAAAAGAATTTTTACAACCGTTTTCAGTGTATTGCTTGACCTGGTTGTGGTCAATGACATTCACTTTGTATATGCCAATATGGGTCGCGAAAACCAGGGCATTTTAGATGCGTTGAAAATGAATAGTGAGCGAACCGGAAAATTGTACGAAACGTTTCCGATGCGCAATAATACGCACGTAAACCTGCTGATAGGCAGTAGCCGCGCAGCAACCCGGTTAGTAGATATTTCTAAAGACGAAAAACGCTTAAGCGAGTACTACGCTCACATTATTAACTCGCGCGATAAATATGTTTTTAATCAACTGCACAACGAGGAAAAGTTTTTTAATATGGTGAAGCGCATCACCAACTCCTCTCCTAACTCTCGGCTTTATGCATTACTTAACGGCAATAATCAAATAGATGCAGCCGGTTTTTTTGTGTGCTGGGCTGATTACCTGCATGTAAAACTCCAAAACCCGAAAGGTTTTTTTAAGGTGATAGATTCGCTGCGCATTACCGACAAGTTGCTTTACGCTACTCTATTTACCGGTGAACAACAGCGCGTTCGCCAACTTATCAAAGGCGCAGCTTACAGGTTTCGTAAGGAACACGGCATTCAACTTACTTTACTCAACGCCCACGAAGGTGACCCGCACTTTGATATAAAAAAGAGTGTGATTTATGACCCATTTGTGTACTTTGCCATATATGACAGACCCGAAATGTTTGAGCGCATGAAAGAGCGCAGCAAAGACGAAAAAGGTAACGTGCGCATTTTTATAGATACCCCCATGCTTTAGGGTATTGACAAAATACAAACAGCACATTATTTTATCTGCAACAAAACTCAGCATGAAACCCTTACATCATCTAAAACCCGGTGAGCAGGCATACATTGTAGATATGCAAAACAACCGGATATGTGAAAAACTGTTTGAGCATGGTGTTTTTCCCGGTGATTTGGTATTAATGAAGCAAAACTGTGAGGAGAGCAACTCCTTGGTAATTGTAGTCAACAACAAAACATTTAACCTCTATAAACCTGCTGCCGAAACCATTATTACCAACGTGGTCAGTTTTGAAGTGAGTTTAAACTAACACTACCCCTCGCACTATGGAAAAGCAAGAGACCTCGCCAAATTGGCGAGGTTTTTTTGTGCGAATGTTTTATCAAACCCACTTTGCCATCTCACAAAAAAGGCCGTACTTTTTGCAAAGTACGACCTCCAGAAAAACTAAAAACTACCAAAAACTTACTTGCTTAACCTAAATGTAAAGGGCAATACAAAATATACTTTCACCGGCTCTCCATTTTGCTTGCCGGGCCTAAACTTGGGCAAACTGCTAACTACCCTTACCCCCTCTTGTCCAAAACCACGACTATCAGTACGTAACACAGTGGCATTAGATATAGACCCATCTTCATTGACCACAAATCGGATAAACGCTTTGCCTTCCATATCTGCATTCATTTCCATTTCGGGGTAGCGGGTGCGGTCGCGCAAAACGCGAAATAGCGCTTCATCTCCACCCGGAAATTTGGGCATTTCGGTAACTACATCATGGATAACTGGAGCAGGGGGTGTTACTTGCTTCACCTCCATTACATCACCATCTTTAACACCGCCTTCGGTACCCAGTTTAGTACCCAGATTGGGGTCTAAATTTGTAGTAAGCCCAGGGTCCACTTGTGCCAGCAAATCCTTAGGCGGTATGGAATCTTGGTTTGCATTGGCGGTTGCCACCACCCTTAGCTCTGGGTTTTTGATGGTTTGTTTGCCCAGCGCCTGTGGTTTGGACGTTTCTACCGGAGGAGTAATTATCTTTTGCAATTGAGTTATGTCAACATCGGTAAGTGTTAGCGGCCCCGCTAGTTTAAGGGATGGCTTATCGTTAAATTTTTGATGCAAGAAATGCCCCATTAAAAGCGAGGCCACCAACGAAAGCGAAACTAACAGCGAAAACCGAAGGGAGCGGTCGTACTCATTGCGCAGTACATAAGCTCCATACTGCTTGTTGCGGTTTTCAAAGATAATGTCTAAGAGCGGAGTGTTTTGATAATTGGTGTTCATAATAGTGTTTAGCACTATAATGCGCCAATCCAGAAAATCCATACAAATGAACTGTCATAGTTTTGTCATTTGTAAGATTTGGGCAACTCATGGTGTGTAAAAAACCAGCGACTGTTGCTAATGCGCCTGCTCACTCAGCAGTTGCTCCACTTGCTCTAACTTGTCTAAGCTAAGGGTAGAGAGCAATTTATTGATGTCTATCTTCTTTTCCCGTCTGCGAATTTTTTGGAGAGGATGGTTGGGCTTATCATCCAGCAGATTATCGGGTACCCATTCAAACAAATCGTTGGGTGTACAGTTTAGCAGAATACATAGACGCTCTATGTGGTCAAGTCGGATATGCTCCACTTTGTTGTTTTTGTACTTATGAGCGCTAAAAGGAACAAAGCCGTTTTGAACCAAGTACCGGTAGGGCTGCTCTATTCCCCGCGCTTTAAAAATGCGTTTTAAGTTGAGTTGAAACATTCTAGGAAGTGTGTTAGTGTGTACCTCAAAAACACAAAATATACTTTGTATTATGATGCCGTATTTTTCACAGGTGTGAATAAATACTTCTGCTCTTCAAAGTATTTCATTAAAATCCATAATTACACTTATCAAAACTCTACTTATTTTAATAAAAAGCCAAAGTATAAATTGACTTTTTGAATCTATTGTTCTCCATTGCCTATACAATAAAAAATTGAAATTGCGCTATAAACTACTTCATTTGTAGGTATGGTTGCTCGTAAGCGTATCATTTGCATCATACTTTTGCTCATCTGCTTTCTTTACGGCAGTACAGCACAGCAAGTCTCACAAACCATTCGGGGAACCGTTATAGATAAAGAATCCAACTTGCCTTTAGAAGGCGTTAGCGTAGCCGTGATAAAAGATTCTACAGTACTGAGCGGGGCTATAACAGATGGATCAGGTGCATTTGCCATTAGTTCAATACCGGTGGGGCGGGTAGATGTGGCGGTTTCTTTTGTGGGTTACAAGCGGGTGTATATTCCTAATGTACAACTCACAGCCGCTAAAGAAGTGGTAATGACCATAGAAGTGGAAAGCAGTGTAGAAACCATGAAAGAGGTGCTGATTTCCGGAGCGAGAAAGGGCGAAGCAATTAATGAAATGGCTGTACTGAGTGCTCGGGCATTTTCGGTGGAGGAAACCCAACGGTATGCCGGCAGCCGTGGCGACCCGGCCCGTATGGCTTCTAATTTTGCAGGAGTAAGCGGTACTGATGATTCGCGAAATGATTTGGTGGTGCGCGGCAATTCTCCTTTTGGTGTTTTATACCGAATAGATAATGTGGTGGTGCCCAACCCTAACCACTTTGCTGTGGCCGGAGCTACCGGTGGCAGCGTGAACATACTTACCAGCCGTATGCTGAGTAATAGCGATTTTATGACCGCAGCTTTTCCGGCTGAATATGGCAATGCCATTGCCGGAGTATTTGACATTCGTATGAAAAACGGCAACAACCGCCAGCATGAATATACGGCTCAGGTGGGCTTGTTTGGCTTAGAGGCCTTTGGCGAAGGGCCATTGAGCAAAAAAGGTAAGTCATCTTACATTTTTAACTACCGATATGCCACATTAGAAGCATTGGTGAAACTTGGAATTGATATTGGCACAGAGGCCATACCGTATTATCAAGACTTACAGTTTAAACTCAATTTTCCGATGAAAAACGGTGACAATCTCTCTGTGTTTGGTATTGGCGGCTACAGTTATATCAACTTTATTACCAGCAACAAACTTAGGCCTGAAAAACGCGATATCTATGCCTCTAAAGATCAAGACGAGTATTTTAGGGCAGGTGTAGGAATGATGGGAGTTACCTATACCCATCAGGTAAACAGCCACGAATACTCTAAAACTTCATTTGCTATCAGTACACAGTATAACCGCAATAACTTTAACCGCATTATCCGCCATGTGGACTCGCTTACAGAAAACTTTGTGGTGGATAGCATTTACCCAAAACTGGCATACTTTTTCATTAACACTCGCTATACGCTGGCCTATACCCGCAACAATAAAATAAGTGCCCGTTCTAGCATCCGCTATGGTGTTACTGCCGAAATGTTTCAACCCTTTTTTACAGATAGCAATCTGTTAGAACCGCAATTTGAAACTACGGTCAGCAATTTTACTTGGATAAAGAGGTTAAACACCACAACCGGCATACATTTGTTGCTGCAACCATATATACAGTGGAAGTACGCCATCAACGAAAAACTTACGGCTGTACTTGGAGTGCATGGGCAGTACCTTACGCTCAGCAACTCTGTAAACGTAGAACCGCGCATGTCGCTTAAATGGCAGTTTAAACAAAACCAATCGTTGGCATTTGGGTATGGGCTACATTCACAAATGTTGCCCGTGTACCAATACTTTGTACAAAGCAATGCCGGTGAGCGTTACAACAGCAAATTAGATTTTATACGGAGTATGCACGCTGTAGCAGGATACGATGTATTTTTCAAAAAAGATATACGAATAAAAGCAGAGGCCTACTTTCAATACCTGTGGGGCATACCGGTAGATACGTTTGCTACTGCTTACAATATTCTTAACGAAGGCAGTGGTTTTGATCGTTTTTTCCCAGGCAAATTGGTTAACAAAGGTTTGGGCAGAAATATGGGCATTGAGTTTACTTTAGAAAAATTCTTTACCCACAATTGGTTTTTTATGTTCAGCGCTTCATTGTATGACTCTCGTCTGCGGGCCAGCAACGGCAAATGGTACAACAGCGATTTCAATGGACAATATATATTGAATGCACTGGGTACTAAAGAGTTCAAGTGGGGCAAAAAGCGCCTGAATACCATTGGCATTGGCGGTAAAATTACTTTTGGTGGAGGGCAGCGCTACACCCCTTATGATACCACGCTCTCGCAATTAAGAGAAGATGCCGTAGTGATAGATTCGCTGCGAAACAGCAAACAATTTAAGCCCTATTTTAGGTTTGATGTAAAGCTGAATTACAGTTGCAATACCAAGCGATTTACACACGAGGTAGGTATAGATTTAGTGAACGTAGCCATGTATAAAAATATTCTGCGCATACAGTATGTGAGTCCTCAAGAGCCGGCACGCGAAGTTTATCAATTAGGATTTTTACCCATATTTTATTACCGCCTTGATTTTGGCATTGGTAAAAAGCAAATGGGCTAATTGCGCTGATCGCTACCCCAGTTAAGTTTTGTTTTCAGCGCAGTCAAAAAACTTTGATCGGTTAAGCGAATGATGTTGGCGCTAAACGCTGCCTTTTTAACCGCCAACTGGTAGGTAGAATCAATAGCTTTTGCACGGGTATCTAAGGTGCATAAAAAACTATCTCCACGACCGGTAACTTCAAAAGAAAGCACCACCTCATCGCTCACCACCATAGGGCGCACATTAAGGTTATGAGGAGCTACAGGGGTAATTACAAAATTACCTGATGTGGGATAAATAATAGGGCCACCACAACTTAGCGAGTAGCCCGTGCTACCGGTGGGTGTAGCTATTATCAAACCGTCTGCCCAATAGGTATTGAGTAACTCGCCATTGAGGTAAGCATTTACCGTAATCATGCTACTTTGATTTTGGCGCTGAATGGTCATATCATTCAGGGCAAAATTATCGGTAAAGAGCGGTTTATTAGATTCCAACTCCAACAAACTACGTTTATCTATCATATAAGTACCGCGGTCTATGGCATCTACTGCTGCACTAATTTGTTCTTTACCTAAACTGGCTAAAAATCCTAAGCGGCCAAAATTTACCCCTAGTATTGGTGTTTCATGATTATTTATCATTACAACAGCATCCAAAATGGTACCATCTCCGCCCAAGCTAAGTACCACATCTATGTTACTCACTACATCGCTGTACATATTAAATGTAGGAAGTGCTGAATCAAATTGAATAAACTGGTTTAGCATTTGCGCATAACCATCTTCCACTACATAACTCATGCTGCGCTTATTGAGGCAGTTAAACAGTTCTTGTGCCTGAGGGGCAGTTTTTTCGTTTACTGACTTACCGTAAATAGCTATCATACAGCTAATGTAGTATTTGTAACTATTTCAGCTTACAGATGACTAACCTTAAAAATTCAACATGTAAAAAAGATGAGAACTACAGCAAAAGGCAATTAAAGCAACTGTAGTATTCCGGGAAACAATCCCAAAGCTAACGTGAGTGCTATGCAAATGCCTATAACCACTGTATATGCCGGTTTAATTGAAAATACCACCTCGCTACTCTCTTCGGTGTACATAGCAATAATTACTTTAAAGTAATAATACACCGAAACAATAGATGCTACCACGGCAAAAAGTGTAATGTATAAATGCCCATTGCGAATAGCCTCGCTAAAGATATAGTACTTACCAAAGAAACCGGCAAAGGGTGGAATGCCCGCCATGCTAAGTATGGCTATGGTAAGTGCTGCAGCCAAAAAGGGTTTGCGTTTACCCAACCCGTTAAATGCTTCTATCTTTTCTGAACCTGCGTTAGCCGCTACCACTATAGCTACGGCAAAAGCAGCCATTGAGGAAATACCGTAAGCCACAGAGTAGAAGAAAATAGCATTGTCGGTTTTGCCATAAAGCGACAAGATACCAAGCAACAAATACCCGGCATGAGAAATGCCTGAGTAAGCCAGCATTCGTTTAAATGAATCTTGCTGTAACGCAGAAAAATTACCAATAGTTAAAGTAAGAGCAGCTACTCCGGAAAGCACCCAAGCAAAGGCAGGAATGGCATTTACTAAGGAACTGCTAAACAATCGGTAAAAAGCGGCAAACGCAGCCACCTTGGCCAGTGTAGCCATTGTTGCAGTAGTTAATGTGGGCGAGCCCTCGTACACATCGGGCGCCCAAAAGTGAAAAGGAGCGGCAGATACTTTAAACAGCATAGCAATCAAAATCATACCTGCACCTACGTAGAATAATGAACTCAGTTGGTTGTTAGTGGCAAACTCTGCAATTTGCTGCAAATCAAACGAGCCGGTTTCACCATAAATTAATGCAATGCCAAAAAGCAAAATACCCGATGCAAAACTACCCATCAAAAAGTATTTCATACCGGCCTCATTGCTGCGCAATTCTTTCTTTTTACTGCCGGCCAACACATACAGAGATATAGATAAAACCTCTATACCCAAAAAGAACATGGCCATATTGCCAAATGAAACCAGGGCTATAGCTCCAACAATTGTAAAAAGTGTAATGGCTAAATAATCGCTGAGTTTGCTCTCTTCGTTTTTGTAAAAATTACCACTAAGCAACAAGATAAGAATACCTAAAAACAAAAAAAGTCCCGAAAAAGCTACAGAAAAATCATCTGTAACAACCATGTTGTAGTAGTAGCTCTGTGCGTTTCCCCATTCCCAAAAGTTAATACCAAAAACTACACATAGCCCAACTATAGCTACCGGCAAAATAAATTTGCGCAGATTGAGCATTTCTGTAATCATACAGATGAATGCCAGTGCCGAAGTATATAGAAGGGTTTTCATTACTATTTATTGAATTACCGTAAACTAAAACTCAAAATCTGATCAATACTGTTTTCCATCATTCCAAGAAAAGAAGAAGGAACTAAGCCAATCTGAAAAATACCCATAATAATTAGCACGAACACTAACATCTCTTGCCAATTCAAGTCTTGAAAACCGGCTGTTTTCTCATTGGTTTCGCCCAACATGCTCAACTGATACATGCGCAGCATATACACAGCACTAAAAATGATGGTAAATCCTGCTGCTACTGCCAACCAAGTATTGTACTGAAAAGAAGCGAACAGCAACAAAAACTCACCAATAAAGGCGTTAGTTGTAGGTAGAGCAACGCTTGCGAGTACAACAATCATAAACACAGTAGCAAACTTTGGAGCCACACTCCTTATTCCGCCCAATTGAGAAATGCTTAAAGTGCCGGTGCGCTGCAAAATTATTTCGGCAGCATAAAACAAACCCACCACATTAAAACCGTGAGCAAACATTTGAACTATGGCACCTTGCATACCTTCGCGTGTTAAAGTAAAAATGCCCGCAGTAATCAACCCAACGTGCGCAAACGATGAATAGGCCAAAAGCTTTTTTAAATCATCTTGTTTAATCGCGATAATAGACCCGTACAATACACCAATAGTAGCCAACACAATCACATAAGGAGTCCAGAACTCAACCCCATGCGGTAACACAGGCAGCAACCAACGCAACAAACTGTATAAGCCCATTTTGAGCATAATGCCCGATAACAACATGGTACCAGCGGTAGGGGCTTCTTTGTAAGTATCCGGCTGCCAAGTATGAAAGGGGAATACCGGAATCTTAATAGCAAAGGCAATGAAAAAGGCCCAAAACAAAACTACCTGTTCTGTATTGCTTAGATTAAGTGTGTAAAGTGATTGAATACTAAAACTTCCGGAATATTGATAGAGATAAATAAACCCAATCAGCATAAACAAAGAACCAGCCAGGGTGTAAACAAAGAACTTGAATATAGCACGGTTACGAAATGCCTTATCGCGGTTTTCTCCCCAAAGCAAAGCGATGAAATAGATGGGGATAAGCGCCAATTCCCAAAATACATAATACAAAAAGCCATCGGCTGCCATAAAAACACCTAACAAACCAAACTCCATCAGCAAAATAAGTGAGTAAAATGCTTTGGCATTTTCTATCGTTTTGCTGTATGTGGTGAAAACAATAAGTGGAATCAGAAAGGTAGTTAGCGCTATCAGAGAAAGGGCAAGCCCATCAACTGTAAGTGAAAATGCAATTAACGGATTGGCTATCCAATCGTGTGTATAACCAAGTGGCTCTAACTGGTTAGATACTAAAGATTGCTTGAGCAAATTGCAGCCCACAAACGCCAAAAGCCCACCAAGTAGCGCTACATACTTAGCGTATCTATTGCCACTCAAATATGTGAGCAGAGCAAAAAGCAATGGCAAAAAGAGAGTTATTAAGAGCAACATCTTATCCTGTTATCATAAATGAATAAACAAATATGGCCACCATGCTCAACACCATAGCCAGCAAATAAAATCCTATATAGCCACTTTGTATTTTGCGTACCTGCGAGCCAATAATCAGTGATGCTTTTCCGGTAAAATTCACTATACCATCTACCACTTTATTATCTATTACCGAATGGCCAAAGTCACTCAAAAGCAGACTTGGTTTTACAAATAGTGCATTGTAAATTTCGTCTATATAATACTTGTTGTACACCAGCTTCCCTACTCCACTCTCTTCACCATCGTTGGCAGGCAAGGCACCGCCTTTTACATATTTGATGTAAGCATAAGCAATAGAAGCCACTGCTCCGGCAAAGGCACCACCCATCAACATCAGTTCGGTACTGTGCGATAGGCCGTGTGCCTCAGCATGTGGGTTGGTTGCTAATACCGGAGATAAAAATCCTTTCAACCAATGATGAAAGCCCAAAAACTCAGGCAAACCCATTGCCCCACCAACCGCTGCAAGCACTGCTAAAATAATAAGCGGAATTGTAATGAGCGCTGGCGATTCGTGTAAATGATGTTTCTGCTCTTCGATACCTCTAAAGTTTCCGGTAAAGGTGAGAAACACCAAACGGAACATGTAAAAAGCAGTGAGCAATGAAGCTAAAGAAGCTACCACCCACAACACTTTGTTGTGCTCAAATGCTGACGCCAAAATTTCGTCTTTACTAAAAAAACCGCTGAACGGAAAAATCCCTGAAATAGCCAAAGAAGATATTAAGAAAGTCCAAAATGTAATGGGCATCCATTTTTTCAAACCACCCATATTGCGAATATCTTGCTCACCATGCAATGCATGTATTACTGAACCAGAGCCGAGGAATAAGCATGCTTTGAAAAATGCGTGCGTAACCACATGAAAAACTCCCGAAGTAAATGCACCTACGCCTAATGCTAAAAACATAAGGCCAAGTTGCGATACGGTTGAGTAAGCCAGTACTTTCTTAATGTCGTTTTGCAGTACTCCAACGGTGGCCGCAAAAATGGCGGTAGCAGCACCAATAGCCGCCACAATCATCATGGTTTCGGGGGCATGTATAAATAAGAAGTTGGCACGAACCAACATGTATATACCGGCAGTTACCATAGTTGCTGCATGTATTAAAGCAGAAACCGGAGTAGGGCCAGCCATAGCATCGGGCAGCCAAGTATATAGCGGTATCTGAGCACTTTTGCCAATGGCACCAACAAACAACAACATAGTGATAGCCACTATCAACCCGTGTGGCAGTAGTTCTAAGTTAACTGCTTGTAGTTGAGTAAAGTTGAGTGTTTTAAGATAGTAGAGAATAAAAAAGATGCCCAATAAAAAACCCAAATCACCTACACGGTTCATTACAAAGGCCTTCTTGGCAGCATTGTTGTAATCCTGATTTTTGAACCAGAAACCTATCAATAGGTATGAACAAAGTCCCACTCCTTCCCAACCAATAAATGTAATGAGGAAGTTGTTGCCCAATACCAACAATAGCATAAAGAAAATAAACAAGTTAAGGTAAGAAAAGAAGTTGTGAAACTTTTCGTCATCGTGCATGTAACTGATGCTGTAGAGGTGTATCAGAAATCCGATACCTGTAACTACCATCAACCAAGTGGCCGATAGCTGATCTAACAACAAACCAAAAGTGATTTTAAAATCTCCGAAAGCAATCCAGTTGTAGATGTCAATATCTAATTTTTGTTGTGAACCATTTACAAATCCAACAAAATAAGAAGTGGAAATTACAAACGGAATAAATATCATCAGCGAAGCAAAGCCCCCCGAAACAGATTTGGGCAACTTTTTGCCCACCAGAGCATTGACAAAAAAGCCAAGTAGCGGTAGTAAGATGATGAGTAATAGGTTTACCATTTCAAGTTTTTCAGTTCGTCAATATCTACACTATGCACGTTTCTGAATATCGTTACCAAAATGGCTAAGCCCACGGCAACTTCTGCCGCAGCTACAGCCATTACAAAAAATACAAATACTTGCCCGCTGGCATCGTTATGGTAGCTGCTAAAAGCTACCAACAATAAATTAACGGCATTGAGCATTAACTCTATGCTCATAAAAATGATAATAGCGTTGCGCCTGAATAATACACCCATTACACCAATGCTAAACAACACGGCACTAACCATGATGTAATATTGAATGGGGATTGTATTAAATATATTGAGCAACACGATTATTGATTTACAGTTTTAGGGGAATCCTTTTTTGCCAACAACACCGCTCCGATCATAGCAGTAAGTAAGAGTACACTGGCAAATTCAAATGGAAACAAATACTCGTTCATCAGTACTTTGCCTAAATTTTCAATAGTGCCTAAGGTAGAGTTTTGAAAACCAGGCACTGCCATATCATCTACTTTTTTGAAGATGGCCAACAGCACAAACATGAGCAGGCCGGCACTAATCACCGCGCCCATTCGGGCTAAAGCCGGTTTGTGCTGCTCAGTTTCTTCGTTAAGGTTCATGAGCATTATCGTAAACAGAAACAACACCATTATGGCTCCTGCGTAAACAATGATGTGTACTACCGCCAAAAACTGTGCATTGAGCAATAAATAATGCCCGGCTATAGCAAAAAAACAACCGATGAGATACAACACAGAGTGAATAGGATTGCGAGAAAAAACAGTCATTAAGCCGCAGAAAACAGCCGCAAACGACAGAAACAAAAAAAGTATCAGGGTCAAACTCACTCTATCTCTATTTTTTGGGGTCTTCTATCTTCATTACCAATTTCTCTTTGCCATAGATAAATCCCTCGCGTCTATAATCGGCAGGGGCCATGTCTTGAGTTAAGAAAATGGCCTCTTTAGGACACGCCTCTTCGCACAATCCGCAAAAAATACAACGCAGCATATTTATTTCGTAAGTAGAAGCATACTTTTCTTCGCGATACAAGTTCTCCTCCCCTTTCTCGCGTTCTGCCGAGGTCATGGTAATAGCTTCTGCCGGGCAACTGAGTGCACACAATCCACAAGCAGTGCAGCGCTCAGCTCCATTTTCATCGCGCATCAAAATGTGACGCCCACGAAATACTGGACTGAACTCTCGCTTTTGCTCCGGGTATTGAATAGTGGCTTTGGGTCTAAAAAAGTGGCGAAGTGTAATGCCCATACCTTTCATAATAGCCGGCAGGTAGAGCTTTTCCATAAAAGTCATGTCTCGTTCAGAAACATCTTTTTTTCTACCGGAAAGTGATATGGATTTGTAATCAGTCATTTGTAAGGCGGGGCAATGATATAAGTTCTCTACTAAATTTAGTTAGTGTAACACATTCAATTTTCAACAATCAATTGGTGGTGAATAATACCACAGCACCGGTTACTACAATATTTACAATAGCTAATGGTATCAAAATTTTCCAGCCCAGGTTCATCAATTGGTCATAACGAAAACGAGCTACTGTCCAACGTACCCACATGTAAAAAAAGATACCGAACAGTGTTTTGGCAAACATAGCACCAACCCCAAGCAAGGTAGCGGCATTCACTCCTATATTATTGCTTACCCAATCCATGCCCGGGTAGTTAAATCCACCAAAAAACAGAAGGGCAATAAGTGCAGAAGAAATAAACATGTTGATGTATTCTGCAAAAAGGTAGAAACCGAGTTTCATAGATGAATATTCGGTATGGTAACCACCTACCAATTCGCTTTCGCACTCCGGTAAATCAAACGGTGTGCGGTTAGTTTCTGCAAAGGCGCAAATCAGAAATATTAAAAATGCTAATGGTTGTTTAAAAACATACCACGAAAACCAGGGCAAATAGGTGTTGCCAATTTTAATGGCCGTCCAATCTATAAACCCGTGTTGTTTTTCTACAATACCACGCAAACTCAATGTCTCAGAAACCATAAGTACGGCTATAATAGATAGCCCCATGGCCACTTCGTACGAAATCATTTGCGATGAAGCGCGCACTGCACCCAGTAAACTGAACTTGTTGTTGCTGGCCCATCCGCCAATCATAATGCCATATACACCAATACTTACTACACCAAACACAAACAAGATAGCCACATTAATGTCGGCTGCCTGCAATTGTATAGTGCGCCCCATAATCACCAACTTATCGCCCCATGGTATTACCGAACTGGAAATAAGGGCGGTTGTCATAAACATAAAAGGCCCAAAAATGAACAGAAACTTATTGGGGGTATCAGGTATAAAATCTTCCTTAGTAAACATTTTTACCCCATCGGCCAATGGCTGCAATAGCCCCAGAGGCCCTGCACGGTTTGGCCCTAACCGGTCTTGAAAATAGGCGGCAAAAACCCGCTCACCAAATGTAGAGTATAGCGCAATGAGCATAGTAATGGCAAAC
This sequence comes from Chitinophagales bacterium, assembly GCA_016787045.1. GTDB lineage: Bacteria > Bacteroidota > Bacteroidia > Chitinophagales > LD1 > Bog-950. Next base: position 104,960 of record JAEUVA010000002.1, on the reverse strand, counting down.
ACTACTAGGATGATGACAGATTTTTCTAGGATGAATAGGATGTCCATGATTTATTAGTTACCGTCACTTAATGTTTGCTCCAAAGTATTGGTGCCATTCATACTTATCTTCTTGCGGTCTTCGGCACGCCCAATTTGCAAGCGAATGTCTCCATCCAGTACTACTTTTTCGGTGGCTTTCATGTACTTGCCTTGGTTGAGTACGCTCCAACCTTCGTGTTTTCGTAAGCCCTCAATGATCCAATCGCTCAAACTCTTTTTTTCATACCGGCAATCGTTGCAAATCCACATGGGGTTTCCACTTTCATCGCTCTCTACCTCGTGAAATTCATCTTTGCGAGCTGTAACTCTATAAATTTCGTTACCAAATTGCCATACGGTGGTTTTGCCACAGCATTTATCACAGTTGCGGTGTGCGTTGTATGGCTTCAAAAACCATACGCGGCTTTTGAAGCGGAAGGTTTTGTCGGTTAAAGCACCTACCGGGCATACGTCTATCATGTTGCCGCTCATTTCGTTGGTTACGGCATTTTGAATGTAGGTAGAAATTTCTGCCGCATCGCCCCGGTTGATAATGCCGTGGCAGCGTTTATCCGTTAACTGGTCTGCTACGTATGTACAGCGATAGCACAATATGCAGCGGTTCATGTGCAGTTGAATCTTTTCACCAATATCAATGCGCTCGTAAGTTCTGCGCTCTTCTTGGTAACGGGTAGTACCTACTCCGTAATTGTAACCTAGGTTTTGTAAATCGCACTCACCGGCCTGGTCGCAAATAGGGCAATCTAAGGGGTGGTTAATCAATAAAAACTCTACCACTCCTTTGCGCATGTCTTGCACTTTGGGGCTGGTCATGTTTTTTACTTCCATACCATCCATGATGGGAGTGCAGCAACTGGCCTGCAATTTGGGCATGGGGTTGGGGTTGGCATCGCTGCCTTTTGATATTTCTACCAAGCAAACTCTGCATTTGCCTCCGCTCCCTTTTAATTTGCTGTAGTAGCACATGGCCGGTGGCACTACATCGCCACCAATTTTGCGGGCTGCATTAAGTATAGTTGTTCCCGGTTCTACTTCTACGGTAATACCGTCTATGGTAACTTTAGGCATGTTGCTTAATTAAAGGCAATAAAAAGGTTTTCTGCAAGAGTTAACAAATCAGATTTTCAACAAACATTATCTGTATTCTGCTATTTCACTCAACAACTGTTCTATAAAATCGTTCACCGGTTTCACGCCTTGGTCGCCTTGCCCCTGCCTGCGAACGGCCACAGCGTTTTCGTTCATCTCTTTTTCTCCAATCACCAGCATGTAGGGTACTTTGCGTAGCTCTGTATCGCGAATTTTACGACCAATCTTTTCGGGGCGTTCATCTAAAGTTGCTTCTACACCTGCATCTTTAAGTTGGGCTAAAACTTTTTTTCCGAAATCGGTAAATTTTTCACTGATGGGTAATATGGCTACTTGCTCGGGCGCTAACCACACCGGAAACTTTCCGGCATAGTGTTCCAGCAAAAATCCTATAAACCGCTCGTGGGTTGAAAGTGGCGCACGGTGAATAATGATGGGGCGCTCTTTTTCATTGTTCTCGTTCGTAAAACTCAAATCAAAACGCTCGGCTTGTGCAAAGTCCACCTGGTTGGTAGCTATGGTAAACTCACGGCCTATGGCACTCCAGATTTGTATATCAATTTTAGGGCCATAGAATGCCGCTTCATCGGCTACTTCTTTAAACGGCAGACCACTCTTGATAAGCACGTTGCGCACCATTTCTTCGGTTTCTAACCAGAGTTGTGCATTGTCAATATACTTTTGCCCCAGTTTACTTGGCTCGTGCTTGCTAAAACGCATCACATATTTTTCTATTCCAAAAATCTTGAAGTATTTCACGTAGAGTTCGTTCACTTTCATGAACTCTTCTTCAAACTGACTCTTAGTGCAGTAGATGTGTGCATCGTTCATTTGCAAACTACGTACACGCATCAACCCAAACAATTCACCACTTTGCTCATAGCGGTAGCAGGTGCCATACTCGGCCAATCGCAAAGGCAAATCGCGGTATGACTTAGGGGTGGCGGCAAAAATTTTGTGGTGGTGCGGACAGTTCATGGCCTTGAGGTAGTACTTGGTGCCATCTAACTCCATGGGCGGAAACATACTATCGGCATAATATGGTAGGTGCCCGCTGCGGATGTACATGCTTTCTTTGGCAATGTGTGGCGATTTTACGCGCACATATCCTTGTTGTTTTTCATTTTTTTTGGCTAACTCTTCCAACTTCTCAATCAGCGCAGCACCTTTGGGTAACCACAAGGGCAAGCCGGGGCCTACGTCATCATCAAATGCAAAAATTTCTAAATCTTTACCCAACTGGCGGTGGTCGCGCAGTTTGGCTTCTTCCAACATTTTGAGGTGATCATCTAACTGCTGTTGCTTAGGAAATGTAATGCCGTAAATGCGTGTAAGTTGTTTATTGCGCTCATCGCCTTTCCAATAGGCACCGGCCAAACTGGTTAGCTTTATGGCTTTGATGAGTCCGGTGCTGGGAATGTGTGGGCCACGACACAGGTCGGTAAATTTACCTTGTGTGTAAAAGGTGATTTCTCCATCGTTTAACCCTTGCAGCAAATCCAGTTTATACTCATCTCCTTTTTCGGTAAAGTAACTTACTGCTTCGGCTTTAGGTTTTTCTGTACGCACAAATTTATTGTCTTGCGCGGCCAGTTCTTTCATTTTTTGCTCTAACTTTTCTAAGTCTTCTGCGCTGAGTTTTGTGCCCCCCAAATCTATATCATAGTAAAAGCCGTGTTCAACGGCCGGCCCAACCCAAAATTTTGCTCCCGGATAATAAAACTCAACCGCTTCAGCCATAAGGTGAGCCGATGAATGCCAAAAGGTGCTTTTGCCGCCTTCATCATCAAACTTTAAGAGTTTAATAGAGGAATCATTTTGGATGGGGCGCATTAAATCCCACACTTCACCATTCACTTCTGCACTCACCACTGCTTTTGCCAATCCGCTGCTGATGCTGGCCGCTACCTGGTGGGCGGTAACTCCTGCTTCATACTCGCGAACACTGCCATCGGGCAGAGTTATTTTTATCATATCGCTTCAATTTTGAGGGGCGAATATAATAGCAGATGTGAGAGGTTTAGTGTTTTACGTTTGTAGCGTGTGTATAAAAGCCACAATGAGTTAACGCTTCACCGCAGAAGCATTTTGGACAGTACTAAAAAGATGTGGGATACTCCTACTTAGGGATAGAAATTAAAACTTTCGCTCCAAAACAATTGAGCTGATAATTGCATCGCGTGGTTCAAAAATAAATTTAGAGTCCTCCATCTCTTGCTTTTCGCGGGCTTCCATCTCCATAATGCTCTCTGTTTTGTAAGCCCCCTCATTTTCTAAATACAAAGTACCTCGTTCAATTTTTTCTTCGGCAGTCAACTCTCTTTCATAACTGCTAAAAGCATTTGTTACCCCTTCTTCATAAAAGGAGGCGCGCTTTTCGTGCAACAAAACATCCTTTCCGGTTTTTATTGCCTGAGCAGGTTTGGGTTTGGGCTTTTGAAGTGGCTGTGGCTTAGGTTTTTGTGGAGTTACCGGTGGTTTTTTAGGTAAGTTTTGTTGGCGCTCTAACTCTGCTTGCTTGCGTTTAATTTCCTGTAAAATTTCATCTAATGGATTAGGCGCATTGGGCGAGGCGGGGGCGGCTGGTTTCTTGGGTGATGCTTTTTCTTTTTCCTGAGCTTTTTTACCCAAGGAATATAGAAAATACAAAACCCCAATTATGATGTAAACGATAACTTTGAACTCCACGGTAAGCGGCTTTAATGATACTAAAGTAGATAAACGAACGAAAGCGCCTAACATTTTGGATTCTGTAGGCCGCAGGTGTAAATTTGTTTTCCTATCCTCGCCATGCTTTACAACAATACTATGAGCAATAAAATAATTGAATGCGTACCCAACTTTAGCGAAGGGCGCGATATGAGCATTATTCAACAGATAACCTCTGCCATTGAAAGTGTAGAAGGGGCAAAACTACTAAACGTGGACCCCGGCAAAGGCACCAACCGAACTGTGGTTACCTTTGTTGGCAACGAAGAGCAAGTGGTAGAAGCCGCTTTTCAAGCCATCAAAAAAGCAGCAGAGTTAATTGATATGCGTAAGCATACAGGTGCTCATCCGCGTTTTGGTGCAACAGATGTATGCCCGTTTATCCCCATAGCTAATGCCACTATGGAAGATTGTATTGCCTGCGCCAAAAAACTGGGGGAGCGTGTAGGCAAGGAGTTAAACATTCCGGTTTATTTGTATGAATACGCAGCTAGTGCAGCGCATCGCAAAAACTTAGCGAATGTTCGTGCCGGTGAGTATGAAGGTATAGCACAGAAAATTTCTACGCCCGATTGGCAACCCGATTATGGACCTGCAAAATTCAACGAACTAAGCGGCAATATTGCCATTGGCGCCCGCGATTTTTTGATTGCCTACAACGTTAACCTCAACACCACCTCTACGCGCAGAGCAAACTCAGTGGCTTTTGATGTACGTGAACAAGGCCGAAAAATCAAAAACGATAAAGGCGAAGAAGTGGTACAACCGGGCAGTTGTAAATCGGTTAAAGGAATTGGCTGGTACATCCCCGAATATAAAATTGCGCAAGTGAGTATGAACCTCACCAACATCAATACCACACCGGTGCACATTGCCTTTGATGAATGTGTAAAAAGTGCCCACCAACGCGGCATGAGAGTAACCGGCAGCGAGTTGATTGGCCTGATTCCGCTGCAAGCTATGCTGGATGCCGGTAAATATTTTTTAGAAAAACAGCAGCGCAGCACCGGTGTAAGCCAAGATGACCTTATTCACCTTGCCATTAAGAGCATGGGGTTAGATGAGTTAGCCCCCTTTGAACCCCGCAAACGAATTATTGAATATTTGCTTGAAGATGCAGCCGATTACACATTGGTAAATATGAACCTTTGGGCATTTGCCAATGAAACCGCCAGCGAAAGCCCTGCACCGGGTGGCGGCTCTATTGCGGCATACATTGGCGCATTGGGTGTTTCACTCGGTACTATGGTAGCCAATCTTTCTTCACACAAAAAAGGATGGGATGAGCGCTGGAAAGAGTTTTCCGATTATGCCGAAAAGGGGCAGCGTATTAAAGATGAACTACTTAAGTTAGTGGATGAAGATACCCGTGCTTTCAACAAAATAATGGATGCATTTTCGCTGCCCAAAACCACCGATGCCGAAAAAGCTGCGCGCACTGCAACTATACAAGCAGCTACAAAATACGCCATAGAAGTGCCACTAAAAGTAATGGAGCTTTCGTTGCAAAGTTTTGATGTGATAAAACCCATGGCTGAAATTGGCAACCCCAATTCGGTAAGTGATGCCGGAGTTGGCGCATTGTGTGCCCGCAGTGCAGTATATGGTGCTTATTTGAATGTAAAAATCAATGCATCGGGTTACAAAGATACAGCTTATGTGCAGCAAACGCTGGTTCATGCTAATTCGCTTTTACAAAAAGCTATTGTTTTAGAGAATGAAGTACTGCAAACCGTAGAACAAAAAATAAATGGATGATAAATTTGATACAAGAGATTATTGAAAAATGCGGCCCCAGACCTTCGGGGAGTGCTGCAGAGCAAAATGCTCAGCAAATAGTTGCCGATAAATGTCGTGCGCTAACAAACAATGTTCAAGTTCTTTTTTTTGAAGATTATCTGCAAGCCCGCTTTGGCAAATTGAAGTACTACTGCATCCTGTATCTAGTTGCATTGGCCATTTATTTCTTTATTCCATTTGCTGCTTTTGGCATTGCATTTATTAATGCACTTGTTTTTGTGATGGATTTTATGATGTATCGTTCTGTGCTAAGTTCTTTTCCGGGGCCAAAACAAAAGAGTTGTAACATAGAAGCCACTTTAGAACCACAAGGCGTAGCTACCTCTACACTTATTTTTAGCGGGCACATTGATAGTGTGTACGAGTTTAAATGGTGGTACAAACTGGGGCAAAGTGGTGCTACGCTAACCGTAATTGCAGGAGTACTATTGGTTACATTTCCGATTACACTTCTGATCGCAGCTATTTTTCCGCAAGAGGATTTGTTTCAGTTTTTTGTATTGGGTTATGCGGCACTTTCTCCGGCACTGGTGGTATATTTTGACATGCATGGCTCCAACCCGGTAGATGGCGCTTGCGATAACCTTTCGGGGGTTGCTATTGCTTATGAAATTTTTAAAAATTTTGCCGATGAAAAAAATAGAGGCAAGTCGGTGCTGCAAAATACCCGCTTAAAGTTTGTCAGCTTTGGCTGCGAAGAAACAGGGCTAATTGGTTCATTTAACTATGTTGAACAACGAAAAGAAATACTAAAAAAAGAGAATGCTCACCTCATCAATATTGATAGCATCCGACTGCCCGAAGAAGTAATTGTGATAGAGCAAGAAATGATGAGTGGCACCAACTACTCTACTGATTTGATAAGCCGCATTCAACAATCATTTAAAGAGAAAAACATACCACTAAAAACCGGCAAAACACCCATAGGAGGTACCGATGGTGTGCCTTTTAACCGGGCAGGTATTCCCGCTGTTTCCATCATTGGGCTGAGCATGAAAAAACTAGACCCCACCTACCACACCCGTAGAGACACGATAGAAAATTTGAACCCTGTGGCTTTAAAAAATACGCTTAACGGATTGGTACAATTCGTAAAAAATTGGGATGCCAAGAAATAAAAAAAGGATATGAAAAGTGTGGTTTACGGCATCTTAATCATCAGTTTTGCAACAATACTCTCCTCTTCTGATAGCAGTCCATTAGCCAAACTCATGCGGCAGATGCTCACTTTTGTAAAAACAGAAAAACTGCTCATTGAAAAAAATGCCCCCCGTCAGAAGTTTCCTAAACAATTTGCCCTCATCAAAACAGCAAAAGTAACCCCCGGAAAAAAGCTGAGCACAGACCATGCGCAATACATTCAAAACTTTCAAACAGAGTTAAGCACCTATTACAACAAAGAGGTAAACCGCAAAGAGCAATTCAACAAAGTAGTAAATACTTGTATCAACTGCCACCAACGCGAATGCCCGGGGCCTATTCAAACCATTGAACAAAACATCATTAAGTAATTTTATATGAAAATTTTTGCGGTAACCTTTTTAAGTGCAATTATTAGCTCTCTAAATGCTCAAACCATTGACCAAATTTTGTACGAAGGCCCACCGGTTTTTCATGGAGCCAAAGTAGTGGGCAACCGACCCCATACCGAACTCATCTTTACGGTGCCAGCTACCGGTAAACGACCAATTACATTTACAACTATCAACCTACCTGCCGGATTAAACTTAGAAGCAAGTACCGGAATTATACGTGGCACTGTAAACGAAAGAGGCAATTATACTATTCGTGTAACTGCCAAAAACAGCATTGGAGAAACTTCACAAAACATTCAGTTGGTGATTGGTGATAAACTTTGCCTTACACCGCCAATGGGCTGGAACAGTTGGAATGTTTTCACCAACACCTTAGACGAAAAAATGGTAATAGAAATGGCCGATGCCATGGTAAGTACCGGTATGCGCGACCTCGGCTACCAATACATCAACATGGATGATTATTGGCATGATACTGCAAGAGCAGCAGATGGTAAACCACAGGCAGACCCCATAAAATTTCCGCATGGCATTAAATGGCTGGCAGATTATGTACACTCAAAAGGTTTAAAACTTGGTATATACTCCGATGCCGGCACCAAAACTTGTGGCAAATGTTTTGGAAGCTATCAATACGAAGAAATAGATGCCAAAACATACGCAGAGTGGGGTGTTGACTTACTGAAGTATGATTTCTGTTTTGTGCCGTGGAAGAAAAAGCAAGCCGTAGAACGATACACTAAAATGGGTGAAGCACTCAAAAATTCTTCGCGCAGCATCACCTACAGCGTGTGCAACTGGGGCTTATTTGCTCCGTGGAAATGGGCGCCAAAAGCCGGTGGAAACTACTGGCGCACTACACCCGATATTATTGATAGCTGGAAAACCAACCCTATTTGGTACGGCAGTGTGATGAGTATAATGAGGCGGCAAAATAAAGTTTTGAAATACCAGCAACAAGGCCACTGGAACGACCCCGATATGCTAATAGTAGGTAATTACGGGAATGGAAAAGCTACAGGTGGTAAAGGAAAGTACAAAGGGCTTAGCGATTTAGAATATCAAAGCCACATGGCCTTGTGGGCGTTTACCAATGCTCCACTGCTTTCCAGTTGCGATTTGCGAAAGATGAATGAACCAACAAAAAATATTTTGATGAATGCTGAACTCTTGGCTATCAATCAAGATAGTTTAGCGGCAAATGCAGTGCTTACACTAAAAAAGAATGGCATATGGTATTACGAAAAAAAGTTATCAAACCACAAAGTGGCATATTTGGCAGTTAACGTTTCTAGTAAACCCAAAACGCTTACCAATCTAAATGCCGACAAAAACGCTGCTCCTAAAAAGGATACTACTGCAACCGTGTTAAAACCACATCAGTCAGTGGTGTTTGTGCGTTAATCCAAAAAACTACTATAGATTTGTAGCAAACAATAATTCAAGATTGCTGCTCTTAAGGCCAAACATACTGGCCAAATTTTGATTGGTCAGGTTGCCTCTGTACATGTAAATACCACTGCGGATACCGGCATCGGTATATAGTAGTGGTTTAATACCGTTCAGCTCGCCACATTTAAGTAGTATAGGGGTAAGAATATTAGAAAATGCATAAGAGGCAGTACGTGAAACACGAGATGTAATGTTGGGCACACAATAATGTATTACATCGTACTTTTTAAATGTAGGGTCGGCATGAGAGGTAATGTGTGAAGTCTCAAAACATCCCCCCTGATCTACACTCACATCTATCACCACACTACCCGCTTTCATGGTAGATACCATATCTTCAGTAACAATAATAGGTGTGCGCCCCTGCTTGCTGTGTATGGCGCCTATGGCCACATCGGCTGTTTGTAGTTCTTGCTCTAAAATGGCCGGAGAAATGGTAGAAGTAAAAATGCGTGCGCCTATTTTTTCTTGCAATCGTTGCAACTTATACACGTTATTATCAAACACAGAAACCACCGCTCCCAAGCCCATGGCAGCACGAGCCGCAAAGGTACCTACTACACCCGCGCCAAGTATCACCACCTTGGCAGGTGGCACACCCGAAATACCCCCAAGCAATATTCCCTTTCCCTCGTTGGCGTTGCTTAAAAACTCTGCAGCTAAAAGAATAACACTGTTACCCGCTATCTCGCTCATGGCACGAACAAATGGAAACCGACCGGACTCATCGTTAGTATATTCAAAAGCCAAAGCGGTTACTTTTTTCTTCATCAATTTCTTGATGTACTCTTCATTGAGTGTAGGTAAATGAAGGGGTGAAATGAGCGTTTGGTTCATTTGCATCAACTCTAACTCATTTTCTTGTGGCGGAGCAATTTTGATGATGATATCCGCTTTAAAAACTTCTTCTGCTGATTCGGCAATTTCTGCTCCGGCTTCACTAAAATCTGTATCATGAAAATGCGAATCGGCTCCTGCGTTGCGTTCTATAATTATGCGATGTCCGTTTGCAATAAGTGTGCGCACACTCTCGGGTGTAAGCCCAATGCGGTGTTCCTGAAAACTTTGTTCTTTAGGTATTCCAATGTACAGTTTTGCCTTTCGGTTGGCAACCATGGTCGGGCTTTCCATGGGCTGTAGGCCAAGCTTAGTTACAATACCTGAGAAATCTTTTTTCTTGTCGGTCATAGAAAACAGTGTTAGGGGTATACTTTCAGCAACACAATGAATGCTACCGCGTAAAGATAGAGAGATTGCGAAAACCATCAGCCACCCGAATGTCAATCTTTACTACATCGTTCGGCAAAATGTGTGCTATGATAGACGGCCACTCTATAAAGCAGTAGTTTCCGCTATATAGATATTCCTCAATTCCGATAGAAACGGCTTCTTCTATGGTTTGCAAACGATACAAGTCCATATGAAAAACTTTTTGATCGCTTGCTGTGCTGTATTCGTTCACTATACTGTATGTGGGGCTGCTAAGCGTAGAAGAAACCCCTAACTGTGTACACAACTCTTTTATTAGTGTTGTTTTTCCGGCTCCCATTTCTCCATCTATGGCAAAAACCCGGTAATTTGTAGTAAAGTTCAATATCTCTTTAGCCACATCGGTCAACTCATCTATACCGTAGTAAGAAATCTCCAGTTGCTTGTACATGGTACCCATCAGTGCTACTCAAACCGGTATCACTACAGCGCATAACTTATTGCCTTGCGTGCTGCATTTTATACTAAACTTCTTGCCAGATGCTGTTTCGTGATTATACGCTGGGGCATTATCTACGGCCTTTTCAGCCATGACTTTTACTTCTTCATCGCTTCCTACTAAACTAACAACTGTTTTTGTATAGAAGTGTTTTTGTGACGTAGCATCTACTTCAAAATATCCTACACCGGCCAATTGCTGGAGTGTGCTGAGCCGTGAATTTTCTTCATCCAATTGTTTATTAAGTTTAAAACGCTCAAAAGCAAACATCACCGATGATACCAATACTTTGCCATCAAATTTCCCTTTAACCAAAAAATCTTGTGCCCCATATCTAACTGTTTCCAGACCTACTTCTTCATCGGTTAGGCCGGTAAGTACTACTACTAAATTTCCGGGATGATTGCCCATTAATGTTTTAATAGTATCTACTCCATAGCTATCCGGCATGTTCATATCACTGAGTATGATATCAAACTTGTTTTCGGAAAGCAGATCAAGAGCAGATTTCAGGTTTTCGGCATGCGAAACATGAAACATTGGCGATGAGGACTCACCAAGGTAAAATTTCATTAAAAAAGCATCGCCAGGGTTATCCTCTATCAACAATACTTTAAGCTCTTGTGTGGGTGCAGACATGGTGGGTATATGTTTTTAATCGTTAGGCAATTTAACTGTATTGAACCAATACACTTCAACTAACTTTATCACTTTGGCAAAGTCATCAAAATCTACCGGCTTAAGAATATAGCAATTAGCGTGCAGGCCGTACGCTTTGCTGATGTCGTGGTCGGCATCTGAAGTGGTTAATACTATTACAGGAATTTTTTTGAGTACGTCATTGAACTTAATTTCCCGTAACACTTCTATGCCGTTCTTTTTAGGTAAATTGAGGTCAAGAAGTATGATACTCGGCCGAACAGCATCAGCATACTTGCCTTTGTGGGTTAAAAAATCTACTGCTTGTTCACCATCTGATACTACATCTAAGTGAATATCCAGATTACTTTCTTTTAGTGCCTCTTGTGTAAGCCGAATGTCACCGGGGTTATCTTCAACCAGCAAAATTCTGGGCTTATCGTTACTGTTCTTCAGTATATTCATAGTAACAAATTTGGTTATTTATTTTTTAATACTAAAATTAAAACAACTGCCTTTTCCAAACTCACTTTCTACCCAGATTTCACCTCCATGGCGCTCTACAATTTTTCTGCAAACTGCTAAACCTATTCCTGTTCCTTCATACTCATTGCGGGTATGCAACCGTTGAAATATCACAAAAATGCGATTGTAAAATTTATTTTCTATGCCTATTCCATTATCACGAACTGATATTACATAATCGATTTCCCGCTCTTTTACGGAAATACTTATCTCCGGGGTTCGTTCCGCACTCTTAAATTTTATGGCATTATCTACTAAATTTTGAATAAGGCGGGTTAACTGGCTTACATCACCATTAACAATCGGCATTGGAGTGTAAGTAACTACAGCATTGTTATCTGCTATGCGATTGGTGAGATTGGTTATAGCCACTTTTACCACTTCATTTAAATCAACTTCCGTAAATGGAATTCCCTTTTTATTTAGCCGAGAAAATTGAAGCAAGTCATTTATCAGTAATTGCATGCGCGAAACTCCGTCTAACACAAATTTCATGAAATCGAAAAGTTCATCGGTTGGTTTGCCAGATTCTATGCTTCTTTTAATAAGTTGCACATAACTCGCTATCATTCTCAGTGGTTCCTGCATATCGTGCGAAGCCACATAAGCAAACTGCTCCAACTCTTCGTTGGAGCGCTTTAATTCTTCGGTGTAGTTTGCTAATTCATTTTGTACTGCCTTAAACTCGGTAATATCCAAACAACTTCCCATATATCCGGCAAAAGTGCCATCGGGCAAAAGGCGTGGGGTTCCTATTTCTAAAATATTTCGGTACGCACCATCTCTTCTCCGCAAACGGTATTCTAATGAATATCCCTCGTGGTTATTTAACTGTTCGGTAACTGAGTTAAAGTTGGCTAAATCTTTCTCATGTACCCTTTGCAACCAGCCGGTACCCACCTCATCTTCAAACTTTTGGCCGGTAAAATCTAACCAAGATTTATTGAAGTAGTAGCAGAGATTATCCTGATCGGTCATCCAAATCATTACCGGTGAAGCGTCAGCTAATGAAGCAAACCTATTTTCGCTTTCTTTCAGCAACCCTTTAAGTTGCTCAATACTTGGGTTTTCCACTAAGGTAAAAACCGTTAGTTCTTCATTGTTGTAAATGAGCGGAGATGATGAAACCTTTACCCATAACTGGTCTCCGCTTTTGGTAGCTACACCAGATTCCCAGTGGGTAACTTTGAGCGATTCAACTAAGTGATAGTTAATCTTCACTTTGAATATGTGTTTCTCCTTGAGACCTAAAACTTCTTTGGAATCAAACTGCGTGAGCCGGCAAAAAGTTTTATTTACATATACAATATCGGCAGAGGCATTTGCTACTAGCACGGCCTCTGCATAGGTGTCAAAAAACTGAAGTACAAGGTTGGGTATTTGTTGCTGCACTGCCATTACAATTATCTACTGTACGAAACCTTTTTCGTATGTTAATACTAACAACAATTATGGAAATATGATAATGATAACAAAAAATGAAAGATTACCTCTTTTACTTGGCGTATTGCTGCAACAACTTTTTGTAATCGGGCAGCGAACGTATGTGGTCTAAATCCGTGTCCTTTTTCATGTGTTCAAAGTCGCGGTATCCATTTTTAAGCGCTCCGGCTAAAAACAATAGTGCATCCTTGTCGTTTTTTTGGAGAGAGTATATACAAGCTAAGTTGTAGTAGGCCATATCTTGCAGTGGCGTTAACTCTATTGCTTTTTTATACCATTCAATGGCTTGTGACATATCGCCTTTTAAGAAATAATTGTAGGCAATATATGAGTAGGTATATTTTTGATTAAAGGAGTCATAATCTAAAGCGGCAGCATGATACGTAAATGCTTCATCGTACTTTTTAAGCCGGTAGCCCAAAGTTTGCCCAACCCTGTTTAAGTAGTCAGGATTGAGAGAATCTAACGCAAGCGCTAACTTGTAGTAATAAAGTGCAGAATCGTACTGCTCAATAGTTTCTGCAATAGCACCATACTGATATAGTACATATTTACCAAATCCTTCATCGCTCTCTATTTGTTTGTAGTACTTGCGAGCCGCGTTGTAATTGCCTTTGTTTTGACAAGCAGAGGCCATCAAATAGCGGGCAGCTACATTCGCTGAATCATTCTGCAAGATTAAACTGCAATACTTAAACACATTTAAAGAATCATCTTTAGTTAGGTATAGATAAGCCAAACTGTAAGTGGCATCGTAGTCATACTCCATTGCGTGCTTAATATACAGAGCGTAGTACTTAATTGCACTATCGGGGCGGTAGCTATCGTTGTAAAAAGTGGCTAATGCACTGTAAGCCGATGAATATGTAGAATCGCATTGAATGCACTTTTTGTAGTAGTACAGGGTGCTATCTATTTCATTTTTCTTTTCATATATCAATGCGCAATTGTACAAACTACTAGTGTAACAAGTATCAAATTTTAATGCTGAGCGATAATAACAAAGAGCAGTATCGTATATGCCTTTCCTGTAATTAATAATACCAATGTTGTTGTAAGCCGCAGAATACGCACTATCAATTTTTAGTACTTTTTTACGATATACTTTGATTGCCAAATCTGTACTATCTGCATATTGCCATGCCCTGCCTAAGTTGTACCAATAATCTGCATCTGTAGTATCTTTCAATAATGCCCAACTGTAGTAAGTAGCTGCTTCATTGTATAGTTTGGCATCAAACTTTAAATGACCTAAACCAACATAAGGTCCGGCTTTAGTGGTATCAATTAGTGCGGCCTTTTTGTAGTAATACTCTGCCAAATCGGTTTCGTTGGTTTTTCGGTAGGTATTAGCTAACTGATTTGTGGCACTGTAATAGTTTGAATCTAATTGTATGCAGTAGTAGTAATACAGTTCTGCGCTATCGTATCGCTGTTGATTGTAGTGTACGTTTCCAATACCGTAGTAGTTATTTTCATAGTACGGCTCAATAGATTTAGACAAATGATATAACCTAAAAGCTGTATTGTAATCGTTCCTATCTTCATACAAAATACCCAAATTAGTGTATGCCGTATGGTAGGTACTATCAAACTTTATTGCCATTCCAAAATACTCTTTGGCTATATCGTATTTTTTTTGAATCAAATAGATGTTAGCCATATTGTTGTAAGCCCATGCGTAAGCCGAATCATACTTCAGCACTTTGCCATAATGGTAAAGTGCCTTATCGTAGTCTTTTTGTATTTTAAACAAAACACCCAGGTTGAGGTGTGCCGAACTAAAATCAGGGTTATACTCTAATGCTTTAAAAAAATATTTTTTGGCTTGCTCGTACTCATCGCGCACATAGTAATAGCTTGCTATGTGGTTCATAAATTCATCCATCTGATTTGATCCTACTTTTATTGCTACTGCCAATAAGCTATCGGCTATATCCTTGTTGCCTTTACGGCTCTCCAGCACAGCTATATCTGCAAAGGCGTACCCATCTCTGGGGTTTAACTTCATATACTTTTCAAATTCTATACGAGCAGAATCGTTACGATGGCAAAATGAATATAAACTACCCAACAGATAGTGCGCATAGCTGGCATTATTCTCTAAGGAAATAGCCAGTTTAAGATGGTTGATACATGAATCGCGATTACTTACCGTGTATTCACGGGTATAGTTGGTAATTTTGTAATACAAAACCGATGCTTGCAAATAATGTTTGCGCGCCTTGTAAGAAGATGTTAGGTAGTGCTCCTCTCCTAAAATGGCTATGGCAGTATCTAAATTATCAATACTATTTTGCCATTTCGCCAATTGTTCCCGCACCACTTTCTCGTTGTAATTGTCTGCATCTTTTTTGCCACCCAACTGCTCTTGGATAAACACCATAGCACCATCTTGTAGTGCAGAAACAAGATTACGCTTGGTAATTCTTTTCACTTCCGCGCTGGCATCAGATGCGCTTAGCCATGTATAAATATCGTAAGCTGATTTGCCTTTGGGTTGTAGTAGATTACCTTTTTCAAGTGCATCTTTAAACTTTGCGTACTTCTCTTTTACATCTGGTGTAGCAGTGGCCAACATATTATCTTCTAAACTTCTGCCGGCATTCATGGCTATCATTTCAGGCAGGGTCTGCTTCTTCTGCTCCTTTAGTGCCAGTAGTGTTGGCATATCTACTACATTGATTCTTCGCTTTGGATCACCGGTAATGTGCGGGTTTTGCGCATCGCCTGTTTGGCGGGCTACTTCATTTTCAATATATCTTTTTAGCTCTCCAACGGTAACTACACTATCATTGTTGGCATCTGCCATTCCCTTAAGTGCGTCTTCCAGCACGTAGCTAAACACGCCACGCCCCCCACCCCACTTTGGGCTTTCTTCTGATACCTCGTTGGGTTGGCAGGAGAGCAATTTTACTTCATTGCTCCATGCCTCTTGCAATGCAGAAAGAGTACGCTCTTTGCCACTGCTGCCACCACTGAGCATGGCACCACTGTGGCAGGCATCAGCCACAAACACTACATTAACTCCCTTCTTGGCAAAATTGCTGATATAACCACGCAGTTTGTCCAATTCAATAAACTCGCTTCCTTTCAAATAGTTTCTGTTCAGCGATTTAGAGAGTAGCAACAGGGCATCTTCTCCTTCCGAAAGTTCTTGTTCAATATCTCCGTGTCCGGCAAAATAAAAATAGAGCAAGTCACCACTCTGCACAGTAGATTTGAGGTTATATAACTCATCAATAATATTTGCGCGGTTAGCATCCTCGTTGGTGTAAACACGAATGTTATCTGTGGGCACATTGCCACCTGCTTTTGATTTCAAAAAATCTGCAAAAGCCAAGGCATCGCGGTCGGCAAACTTTAAGGGAGTTACTTCGGTATATTTAGATACCCCAACTATCAAAGCATACACTTTGCCAGTGGCTGTGGTAGATGTGTTGGTTACCACAGCACCACGCTCGGTGGTTTGCGCAGAAAGCAACCCACTACAAATACAAAACCATGTAAGGCAGATGTATTTCACCGTATAAACTTAATGTTTTTGTAAGGCAGAATTGTTAATCTTAGTACAAACAGTAAGAAAACAGATGAATTAGTTGAAAACATTACACTAAAGCACTAGAACCAATCCTGTTTCGCAGTTAATGGATTGGGTTATTTTAGCACACCCAAATTAACCAAAACCATGAGCAAAAAAATAGTAGTGATAGACGGCTGCCGTACTCCGTTTTTACGTTCCGGAACCGATTATATGGATTTAATGAGTTATCAATTAGGCCAGTTTGCCATAAAAGGATTATTGAACAAAACCGGCATAGACTCAAAAGAAGTGGGCTATGTAGTAATGGGCACCACCATCAGCAATGTAAAAACGGGCAATGTGGCTCGCGAGGCGGCTATTACTGCGGGCATCCCGTATAGCGCCCCTTGCCATACCGTAACCATGGCTTGTATTTCTGCCAATCAGGCCATTGCCAGCGCAGCTAATATTTTGCGCAATGGCGAAGCCGATGTGGCCATAGCCGGTGGTACCGATACCGTAAGCGATGCGCCAATTATGTTCAACAAAAAAATGCGCAAAAAACTCTTCAAAGCACAGAAACTAAAAGGGATAGGCGACACGCTAAAATTTATTTTGGGACTTCGCCCGTCTGATTTTGTGCCCGAAGCACCTGCCGTAGCTGAGTTTTTGACCAACCGTACCATGGGCTTAGATTGCGATATTTTGGCCGGTCGCTATGGCGTTGGCCGTAAAGAGCAAGATGAGTTTGCTGTGCGTTCGCACCAGCTAGCTGCCAAAGCAGATGCCGAAGGTTTGTTAGCCAATGAAATTACAACAGTTGAATCCGCGCCTACATTCAAACCAATTAAAAAAGATAACGGGTTCAGAGGAGACACTACACTTGAAAAAGTGTCTAAACTAAAACCGGCTTTTGTAAAAGAAGGTGGCACTATAACCGCAGCCAACGCCTCATTTTTAACCGATGGAGCTGCTGTTTGTCTTTTAATGACAGAAGAAAAAGCGCAACAACTCGGCCTCCAACCCAAAGCGTACATTCACTCCTATACCTTTGCCGGCTGCGATCTGCAAGAAGAATTGCTGCTTGGGCCCACCTATGCAGTTAGCAAACTATTAAAGCAAACCGGCATGCAACTCAGCGATTTTGATGTGTTTGAATTTCATGAGGCGTTTGCCGGCCAAATTTTAGCAAACATAAAATGCTTAGCCAGTGACGATTTTGCAAAACAAAAACTTGGTCGCGATAAAGCCGTGGGCACTGTGCCTATGGATAAATTTAATCTATGGGGTGGCTCACTATCGCTGGGGCATCCGTTTGGCGCTACAGGCGCAAGATTAGTAACCACAGCTAGCAATAGGTTAATCAAAGAAAACGGTAAGTATGCTTTGATTGCTGCTTGTGCTGCCGGTGCACACGGCCATGCCATGATTCTGGAAAGATGCCAGTAGTTGATAGTTAACTAACTGATAAATAACGCAAGTGCATTTGCTATTTAATCATCCATATTCAATCATCCATATAAATGGTTTATCTTACAAGGCGCGAACATTTTAACGGAGCGCACCGCTTGTACAACCCCGCTTGGACCACAGAGCAAAACGTTCAAGTGTTTGGCAAATGTGCTAATGCGCATTGGCATGGACACAACTTTGAGTTGTTTGTTACCGTTAAAGGCACCCCCAATCCGGACACCGGTTTTGTGATAAATGCGCATGACCTTAGCCGCTTGCTAAAACGCGAAGTGGTAGATAAATTAGACCACAAGAATTTCAACTTAGATGTGCCGGAGTTACAGGGTGTTTTACCCAGCATTGAAAATATAGTTATGTTGATATGGCGCTGGATTACTCCACACCTAAACGGTTGCCAACTGCATTGTATTAAGTTGATAGAGACCGAAAACATTTATGTAGAATACTACGGAGAGTAATTTTTCAGGCACTTGTACATTTATACCAAACCTCATTTGTATGCGTCAGATTTTGATACTCGGTGCCGGTAAATCATCAGGAGTTTTGATAGATTACTTGGTTGAACATGCTGCTACACAAGATTGGCATATCTCTGTTGCAGACATTTCACGTGAACTTGCTTTACAAAAAACAAAAGGAAGAGCATCTACTACAGCCATTGGTTTTGATTTTTACAATGAAATAAAACGAGAACAACTCATTGGTAAAACCGATATTGTAGTAAGTATGTTGCCCGCTGCTATGCATACGGTAATTGCCGAAGAATGCTTGCAGTTGAAGAAGCATTTAGTTACACCTTCATACATCAGCGATGCCATGAAAAAGTTGAATACTGACGTAAAAAGGCAACAACTCGTTTTTATGAACGAAGTGGGTTTAGACCCGGGCATAGACCACATGAGTACCATGCAAATACTGGATAAGCTAAAAGCAGAAGGTGCTGAAATTATAGGTTATAAATCGCACTGCGGTGGTTTGGTGGCTACGGAGAGTGACACCAACAAATGGCACTATAAATTTACTTGGAACCCCCGCAATGTTATACTGGCCGGGCAAGGTGAAGGGCATATACAATATTTGAAAAATGGAAAAAAAGTGCTGCTTACCTATGGAGAATTGTTTACTCATACCTCTGAAGTAAAAATCAAAGGGCACGGAAAGTTTGAAAGCTACCCTAACCGCGATTCTTTGAAATATGTAAAAGAGTATGGCTTGCATCAAGTAAAAACGATGTATCGCGGCACGCTGCGTGTACCTCCATTTTGCAAAGGATGGAACACGCTAATACAATTGGGTTTTACTTCCAGAAAAGAAATGCCTACTGTTGAGTTTTTAAATTTTGTTACTCACCGTGCCAAAGATAAAAACATCATTGCCGATAAATCAACCCTACATTTACTTCAAGAAATTGCAATCCTCCCATTATTGAATAAGCATCGCGCTAAGATTATTATTCCATTTGAGTTTTTGCAGAGTGTGCTGGAGCAATCTTGGAAACTCCACGAGCACGATAAAGACAGAGTGGTAATGCTCCATGAAATTGATTACAAACTGAAACGAAAAAAATATACGCTGCAAAGCAGCATGGTGTACACCGGCAAAGATGCCCACCACACTGCCATGGCAGCTACAGTTGGCCTACCTGTTGGCATGGTAGTAAAACTCATACTCAACAATCAAATCAAAAAACGCGGTGTGCTAATGCCTAAGCATGCAGAGGTATATGAGCCCGTATTGAACGAGTTAAAAAGCTACGGGGTAATATTCAAAGAAAATGTAGTAAACTAGATCGATAGCTTTAAAACCTCGGGTTCAATCCAAGTTTTATGCCCCAATTAGGCCCGCCCATATTGCGGTAGGTAACGCGCCACAAAAAATCAACTCTTAAGATATAGGCAATATTTTCTATACCGAAACCCATTTCCACATAGGGTATAGGGCCGGGGCTGGTTAACTCAGTTGGGGTGCGAAGTACGGAGCCGTTTTTATCTGAAAAATTACCAATAATTGAGCGAACCAATACTAACTCGCGCAAGCGCAACTTTTTGATACCCGGAATTTTGTTGAAGAAGAAACCGTTGAAATGGTGCTCTACCCATACTGATGCATACTGGTCGCTCACAAACTCAAACTGCCGAAGTAAATTGTAATTGAATTTATCTAAGAGTATTCCCAAGTTACCTTGGGTGAGATAAGCTGCTGTATAGGGTACTCTTCCAAAAATTTTAGCTGCACGAATAATGTATTGTGTGTACCCCACACGTGTAGAAATTTTTTGACGAATGGTGAAATGCAGATTATGGTAGTTAAAATTTGTGTTATCCATGTTAACTAACCCGGCTGTGTAGCGCAACATAAACACCGGCCATCTAGAGTTTTGAAAATAACGGTAGAAAGTGCCCACGAAATATTGATCGCGATAACTATAACGGGTATCAATAAAAAACTCACTGATATTAAACTTGCTGATGGGCTTCCACTCCTCTCCTCTCTTAACTGCAAAGTCCAATACTCCTGGAATATCATGAAACACTTTTTCGCTAAAGCCCAGAATGCCCGAAAATCCACGCGTAAATTCTTTCTCGTAGCTAATTTGAAAATTGCTCACTTTCATCACTTTGCTCAACGTTTGGCCGCTGATGAGTGTAACTACATTGTCAAAAGTGAGTAGTGTATTGTTGGGGTCTTGACCCGGTACCACCATATCATATCGATACATGGCCTCTAAAGATTGCCAGAGGTTGTTTTTACGAGGCAAGTTAATTCTGGTCAAGAAAAGATATTTGAAATCTTTGTCCTTAGTTCCATATGCTAAATAAGTGGCAAAGTAAAATTTACGCAAAAAGTTATCACGGTCTTTCCACCCAAAATACTTGTACCGCGGATTGGTTTCAAAACCAAACCTAAACCGCCAACCTTCTACGTTATTTCTACTTGCAAAGTTGAGCACTTTACCAATGCTAATGGGGCCGGCATCAGCATAAGCATTGGTAAAAAAACGCCCAGTCCACTCAAAAGCTTTCCATGCCGGCACTAATTTTATGGTATCTGATATGTGCCACACTTCGTGCTCCTGTGGAGTAAGTGGCTCAAACCGAGTGCTATCAAAATAGGGTTTTCGGTTAATGCGCAGCGTGTCTAACAAAATTTTTTCGTTAGCTCCTTTAAAAATTGAATCAGGAATTTGCACATCAATATCAATATTCTGACGAGTCATCAGTTTATTGACCAGGATGCTCATTTTGCGTTTACTCTTTTTAAAGAGTGAACCTACACTGTACATTTCATCGCGTTGAAGTATCCAGTGCTTATTCTGTACATATTCAAATTCTTGCTTAATTGAATAGTCGGCCACAAAATTAAGGTTTGCTTTTTCATTAGGCCGGTAGTAAATACTTCGTATTGCCCATGTAGCCGAATCTATCCAGGCAAAGCCCTTGAGCGCAACATCCTCTTTTACTCTCCCTACAAAATGTAGTTTGTAGGAGATTCGCCCATTTAAAACAGCTGTATCTGTTAAGTAATAGAAATAGGTAAGCGTACCAGTGTTTGCAAATGGTGATGTGAATGGTGTGTTAGCCAAATTCAATACGTTATCATACACTTCTTGCTCATCAAACTGGTAACTGGCCATTTCCACTATACTTGGCTCATCAATACCGGTCATTACATCGGCTTTGACGAACTTTTTGAGTGACCGTGGCTTTCTGCGGTAATACACTTCACTCACTGTTTCGCGCATAACCCCAGGGATAAACACGCTGCCTTCTTCAGTAGTATCTGTATTTTTAAATGCAAAACTGAACGGGCGAAGTATTTTTATGTTCAGCAACTTCTGCGCAGGATTTAGCAATGATATACTCAGCTTTTCGTAAGCATCATATCTATAGCTGTTGATGGCTCCTTCACGGTTTTTGTCTTTATTTTTGATGACTTGATAAAAAACATAATTGGCGGTGGTGTCAATCTCGCGCTTGCGTTTTTTCTTGCCGGCATCAATGGTTATTTCTTTCAACTGTAGCCCTTCAGAACCCATTTCAATATTCAGTTCCTGTACTACTCCGCGCTTGATGGGTACATAGCGGGTTTTGTACCCGAGGTATGAAAAAACAAGGGTATCTACTTTCTCTATAGCCCGTAAGCGATACTCGCCTTTAGGGTCTGTTAATGTGGCGCGTACAGTACCTTTGTATTGCACGGTTACATAATCAATAGGTTCTTTGGTATTGGCGTCAATTACTTTTCCATACACCTCAGTGTTTGTCTGAGCATGTGCAGTAAGCACAAAAAACAAGTGCAATAAAATATAAAAGTAGAACCGCATGATAAAGTAAAAAACGCGCGAATGTATAAGATTTTACGGGTGTATGAGGCAATATCAATGCCACAATTTACAAATAGCAAAATCTTACCATCTATACATTGAGGTAGCGCATCAGCGCATCATACCTATCTTTAAGGTCTTCGGAGTACTCTACTTCGTTGTAAACGCTTTTTACCTCGTAATTGTAGCGCTCAAAAGAGGAGACAATGGCAGATATATCGGTGGTATTTACTTTTATGGTAATCTCCATCAGGTGGGTCTCCGGATTGCGGTGCGAGTAGAGGCACAAAATCTCTGCTTCGTTTTCTTCAACAATGCGCGCCAATTCACTTACCCTATAGTCTTTCTTTTCAATTTCTAATTCAATGGTTCCGCCAGGTTCGGTTAATGAATTGAGCACTGCAAACGAACGAAGGCAACTTTCAGCGGTAACCAAACCAATGTATGTTTGCTCCTCATTCACCACAGGTACTATTCGTACGTTATATTCTACGGCTGCTTTCATTACGTCAAATATGTGTGCCGTAGTAAGCACTTGCGGCTGACGAAATTTCTTTATGATTTCTAAAAGGGGGCGCTGAAGTTGTTTAGAGTGCACAATTTCTTCCAGCGTTACAATTCCGGTATAAGCACGGCCAGTAACAACCGGCAACTGGTTTAAGTTGTATTCACGCATTTTTAATAGCGCATCTTCTCCACTATCATCGGTGTGTAGAGGTTGTATGGCATCTGATATGAGGTTGGGCGCTATCATATTATCTTTACGATTAGACGAACAATTCACAAAAAAAGTTCGTGAAGCATTGTCATGTTTTTGTAATAATAGTTATCTACCGAATTTGTTCAAGAATTGTTCCAAAATAGAGTTAAAGTACTCCGGATGCTCCATCATTGGCGCGTGACCACATTCATTAACAAAATGTAACTCCGATTGTGGCAACAACTTATGAAACTCCTCTCCTACAAATGCCGGAGTGATGTTGTCGTTTTTTCCCCAGATTAAACAAACCGGAAAATTCATGTTAGGCACTTCTTCACGCAGGTTATGGCGCAAAGCACTTTTGGCCATCAGCACAATGCGGATGGCCTTTTGCCGATTATTTACAATTTCAAAAACTTCATCAATCAACTCTTTAGAAGCCATTGACGGATTATAGAAAGTACCTTCTGTTTTTTTCTTCACGTACTCATAATCGCCTTTGCGCGGGTAAGTATCGCCCAATGAGTTTTCAAACAAACCGGAGCTGCCTGTAAGTGTCATAGTTTTAACCTTGTGTGGATTTTGTAAGGCATACAACTGCGCTACATGACCTCCAAGCGAATTTCCTACTAAATGCACTTTTTCAAACTTTCTATAATTCACAAAATCGTGAATGTACCGCAACATGCCCTCTATGTTAGTATCATCTAACTCTAAATCAAACAACGGAAGCAAGGGGATTGAAACCGTATATTGAGAAGAAAAATGGGCAATGAGCGGATTAAAATTACTAAGCGCACCAAACAAGCCATGCAGCAGTACAATGGGTTCACCGCTGCCTTGCTCACAATACTTAAACCTATTTTCTGCAATTATCGGATACGACATTATTACTATGGTACTTGTTCAAAAATAGTTTTACCTCTCACTTGCCAAGTGTAATTGATGTTAAGCATTATGAACAGCTGCAAAAAAAGTGTAGGATATTGAGGAAAAGAGTTAGGATGGCAACTTTACTTCTAAATCGTAAACATCTTTGTAAAAGCGAAGCATACCTGTTTCATCTACATCTGCCGTCATGTAAAAAATAAGTACCGGTATTTTGCGCGATAACTTAAATGTAGTTGGCTTTTCGTCTTTGAGGCACTGATTGAGTTTGCTCGTAGTTGCCGAATCTAGACCATTATCTAACACATAGTTGGCCAGTTCCATTGGTTTTTCTAACCGCACACAACCGTGACTCATAAAACGATCTTTTTTACTAAATAAATCTCGTCTATTAGTATCGTGCAGATAAATGCTAAAAGGTGAGTTCAGATCAAATTTCATTACTCCTAAAGCATTATCGCATCCGGTACCTTGCCTAAATTTGTACGGAAATTTATTGGATGAAAGTGAAGCCCAGTTAATAGTAGATTCATCTACCACTCTACCTTTTAAGTCAAGAACTTGGTAGTTGTTTTGCTCTAAATATGCGGGGTTCTTTTTCACTTTTGGCAGTATGTCTTTGGTTGCTATACTGTAAGGAACCGTCCAATATGGATATGCAATAACACCCGTTATGTAAGCAGTAAATTGAGGTGTTTTAGTGCCGGTTTTACCCACAATAACTCGCATACTGTAATTTACAGCGCTATCATTATTTACTATTTGAAGCCGAGCAGCAGGTAGATTCACTAATATAAATTCTTGCTCAGCCAACCTGCCCGTCCATCGCCAATAGTTTAAACTCTCTTTGATGCGAGCAATACTTTGTGTAAGCGGTTGGTTGAGTAAACTCATTGTTTTAGCGTCTAACAAACCGGTAGTGTCAATGCTATGCATGCGCTGAAAACCGGTTAGTGCGGACT
The DNA here is from genome assembly GCA_016787045.1 of Chitinophagales bacterium. Lineage (GTDB taxonomy): Bacteria > Bacteroidota > Bacteroidia > Chitinophagales > LD1 > Bog-950. Next base: position 80,149 of record JAEUVA010000002.1, on the reverse strand, counting down.
TCATACGTAGCGCATCGCTGCTATCTCCTACTAAAGTATCGGCAATAAATCCATAAAACTTTAATTTAATAGCTGCCATTATCCTGCCAGACTCTGAGCTATTTACTTGAAGCGTATCAGCTTCAGGAAAATCACTTAGAAAGGTACTGCTGTAATTCAAGTATTTTTTCAACTGAACATATTGGGGAACCTGAGGTTCTAATGAATCCAATATCTGCCGCCAGTTTCGATATTTAATTAACTGGCTGTAAGAAGTTAAGATTAAGGCAGAATCTACTTTAAAATTTACGCCATTGAACTCGCTTTTTATATCCCGGCCATAAGCCACATGAAACAAAAACGTTATAGCAGCATCACTAAAAATAATTTCGTTTTCGGTTACAAAACTATCCATGTTAAAGCTACTACTTCTTATTAGTGAGTCATACTTCATTAAGTACGCTGCATGGTAATCATCTCGGTTTAGTCCTAAACTATCGGCATAATTTAACATGCTCAGCAACATGTGTCGGTATCCTTTGCTAGAGGTAGTATCGCTCCACAAATTATCGTAGCCGTATTTTTCATAATACTTCTTAAGGAGGTCAGCGTTACTGACCACTTCAGTATCTCCTTTTACTACCACTTTTTGATTAGTATTGAGCAGGTCATTAAACTTGTCTTTTGCCGCATTTACTATTGCATTTCTGTATATCACTACACCCGCAACTATAGCAAGCATTGCTGCTACGGCTAACCAATAGCGCCATCCCTTTCCTTTCATAACTACCAAATTTTTTGTAATGTATAATCACGCAACATAAACACATTAGCATGTTTGGCCTCATAATAGTTTATTATACCATCTACCGATTTATTTTGATGAATATCAAAAATATATCCTGCACCTTTGTATCGCGAGGAAGGCAATTTGTCTAACATTTCATTTCCGTGCTGTTGCAAAGCGGTTGAAATAAAGTTGACTACATCGTAGCCCATGCATGAGTTTCTATTTACAGGAAGCTTATAGCTGGCAGCAAAATTTTCTGCAAAAGTACGTGATAGCACAGCGGTGGAATCAAAGTAATATGCATCAGATATGCGCACATTAAAGTGATTCAAATAATCCAGCCGCATATTTTCTAAATTTAGCCAATTGGGCATGCCATAAACGGCTATATCATATTTGTTGCGATTTTCATACATTACCCTAAAACTTCCGCTTACGCTGTTTTCGTCAAACGAAGTAAGTATCCAAACATTTTTTTGCCCGGTTTTCAATTGCTCTGCTGCGGTAGTTTTTTTTCCGTTCACCAGCATATCTTTGGTATTAATAAAAACTACATTAAATTTTTTTGCAGCAGATTTGTTGTAATTGGTAAATAGCGAGTCAAAACGCTGAGCGATGCTCAAGTTAATATCTGAACTAGGAGTGTATATTATTACGTTTGCACCGGCAAATGAATCTACTATGGATAAAAACATGTTATCTACGTGTGTTTCAATAGTGGGCACTAATTTCAAGTGGTAATTGTTGTAGTGCCCTAAACTTTTGCGCGGTACAAACGGCTGTATATTGATAATTTTATTTACCCGACAAAACTCTGCCACCTTTGCGGCATCTGCACTACCTGCTGAACCAACAATAACATGCATTTTTTTAAATACTGGGTTTAGCAAAAGTGCGGCTGTTAAAGAGTCTGAACTGCTGTTATCAAAAAAATGCCACTGCATTTTTTTGTCATTCTGGTGTTGCTCTATTGCAATTTTTGCTCCTCTGTAGAACTCCAGTGCAAGCGTACTTTCTTCGCTTATTCTTACTTTGTTGGCGGTAGTAACATCGGTAGCATCCAAAAACTCTTCTAACCTAAAATAAGTATGCTCTGCATTAAACGGCAAGATAAACGCCACATGATAGAGAGAATCTGTTTGTGCTTGCAAGGAAACACCGGTAAGCATTAACAGAATAACAGCTATTTTTTTCATGCACTACAATCGTATTCAAAAAGTCGGCCAAATTATTCCCACTCAATAGTGGCAGGGGGTTTACTACTTATATCGTACACTACGCGGTTTACTCCCTTTACATGGTTAATGATTTCATTGGAGGTTTTAGCTAAAAACTCATAGGGTAAATGGCTCCAGTCAGCTGTCATACCATCGGTAGAATTTACTGCGCGCAGTGCCACCACGTTTTCGTACGTACGTTCATCGCCCATCACACCCACACTTCGGATGGGTGTAAGTATGGCACCTGCCTGCCACACCTGATTATATAGCCCAAACTTTTTTAAGTTCTCTATGTAAATATGATCGGCTTCTTGCAGCACTTTTACTTTTTCGGCTGTAATGTCGCCTAAAATCCTAACTGCCAAACCAGGCCCGGGGAACGGATGGCGATAAAGAATCTCGGGCACTAAGCCCAACTCTTTTCCGGCTCTACGCACTTCGTCTTTAAACAGATTGCGAAGTGGCTCTACGATTTTCAGCTTTAATCTATCGGGTAATCCACCTACGTTATGGTGTGACTTGATAGTAGCCGAAGGGCCTTTAACGGATACACTCTCAATTACATCCGGGTAAATGGTGCCTTGTGCCAGCCATTTTACCTCGGGGTGCTTGTGTGCTTCGTGCTCAAAAACTTCAATAAATACCCGGCCAATAATCTTCCGCTTTTGCTCTGGGTCTTCTACTCCTTTCAGCTCTTGTAAAAAGCGATTAGCCGCACGCACACCAACCACATGAAGCCCCATCTCTTCGTACTTGTGCATCACATTTTCATACTCATCTTTTCGCAGTAAACCATTATCTACAAATACACAAAGCAGATTATTGCCAATGGCTTCTTCCAGCAGTAGAGCTGCTACTGATGAGTCCACCCCGCCACTCAATGCCAGTATTACTTTATCGTCACCAATTTGTGCCTTTAAGCTTTTTATAGTTTCCTCAACAAACGAACCGGCAGTCCATGTATGTGTGCATCCGCACACCGAAAACAAAAAGTTATTGAGCACTTTGTGTCCTTCTGTGCTGTGGTACACCTCCGGATGAAATTGAAGGGCATACACCGGGTTTGCAAACTCATTTGCTTTAGAACGGTAAGCTGCTACGGGTATATTCTCGGATGTAGCTATAACTTCAAACTTGTCTCCAGCAGACTTTATAGTATCGCCATGGCTCATCCAAACCTGGCAGTGGTTGGCTACCTCGTTAAACAACACATCATTTTCCTCTTGAATATGCAATTGCGCTCTACCATACTCGCGTACAGTACTTTTTTCTACACTTCCTCCATAATGTTGAGCCATTAACTGAGCACCATAACAAACACCCAGTACCGGCCTAAATGCAATCAATTTTTCTACATCCACATTAGGTGCATCTTTATCGCGCACGCTGCTCGGAGAGCCGGAAAGGATGATGCCTTTAATGTCGTTGGTGAGTTCAGGAATTTTATTGTAGGGGTGTATTTCGCAATACACTTCACTTTCGCGTACTCTGCGGGCTATTAACTGTGTGTACTGAGAGCCAAAATCAAGAATCAGAATTTTTTCTACCATGCCGCGAAGATAACAATAGCCACGAATGGTAAACGCTTGTTACGCCTTATCGAACTGAACTTCGCAGGGATAGTCAAACAAGCAGTTATCCTTTACAATATCAGCCACAGTTTCGGGCACCATTTGTTCCCAACCGGGTTCACCACTCTTAATCATTTGTATCACTCGTGGCGAAAATATCTGCATCACGCTTTTATCTACCCCTTGTACATCGGTTAAAAATGAATTGACTTTTAGGTGTTGAAACAATAACTGTAGTGATTCTGGCACATCCAAATTGTCTGTAGTTATCATTTTACCATTGGGCTCGGGCTGGTAGGGATACACATACATGTGTGTATTGCGCATAAATATTTCTCCAAAATAGTGCAGCAATTCTCCAGCGGCATTTTTGTAATATTTCTCATTAAACAACTCTACAATGTTTAATATACCCAATATAATACCTATACTCTTGGGCTTGCACCGGTCTAAATAATTGATGAGTACATCATGCTTGTGGCAATTGGAAATCATCACTGTATGCCCTAAGCTGCACAGAATATCGGCTCTGTCTAAAAAATCTTTGTTGTCAAAATCATCGCCATCAGCCAGATTGTTCAGTGTAATTTCGGATAGTACTATGATGTTATCATGATTCTGTACGTGTTTTTTAAAACTCTCTAAACCACACTTCATCATATCCTCATTGACTAATGTAACCGGTCTAAACCTGCCGCGCAGGCATAAGATGTCTTTTTTATACAACATATCTTTGGGCTGATAAACTTCTTTATCCGGGCCAAAAATGGTTCCATCGGTAAAGCCCCTGCGCACTAACTTGAGCGCCAATAAACGATTATCTACCTGCTGAAAAACGGGACCTTTTACCCGTATCATATCTATCTCTGCCTGGTCGGTATCTAAGTTATCAAGCAACGAGTCAATAAAATCGTCCATTTGGTCGTAGTACCAGTAGCAAGCAAAAAGCAAGTTGGTGCCTATGCCGCCTATGGTGCGTTGCTGGTAAAGAGAGTCGGTACCTTTGAGTCGAACGTGTATCACCACTTCGTTTGGCTCGCCACCCGGCTCCGATTGAAATTTCACACCCATCCAGCCATGTGGATCGTTGTTCTTGTAAAAATTAAGTGTGGTGCAGGTATTGGAGAAAACAAAAAACTTTTTGCGCGCATACTTCTCATCGGTAAGCCGCTCGTGGAGTAGATTATACTCATGATCCAGCATTTTATGCAAACGCTGTTCGCTTACATACCGCCCGGCTCCATCGCTACCGTATATGGCATCTGAAAAAGTCATGTCGTAAGCGCTCATGGCTTTGGCAATAGTGCCTGATGCACCGCCCACCTGAAAAAAATTTCTGACCACTTCTTGCCCGGCTCCTATCTCGGCAAATGTGCCGTATATGTTTTCATCAAGGTTAATGCGCAATGCCTTGCGCTTGATGGATATGATTTCACGTTCCATATAACGAAATTAGTAAAGTAGTGTACTTGTAACGTACAGTTGACAACAGTTGTTATACATTATTGGGTAATTTTTGTTTTTTTCGCCCCGCATTTGGCCTCGTAGCTCAGTTGGATAGAGCAACAGCCTTCTAAGCTGTGGGTCAGGGGTTCGAATCCCTTCGGGGTCACAAAAGTTCATCAAATACAACGATGAACTTTTTTTATGTACTTACTTGCAGGTATAAACCATATAAACAGCATAATGGTCAGATAAATCTTTGTGTTTTTTATCCCATAGCTGTGTGTATTTGCGCACATAGCGCTGCGAAGTGTACTGATGATTTTGCTTTTTGCGCACAAACACAAAGTCAATCACATTTTGCTTGCCGTTTGGTTTCATATCGTTCATATCGCAATAGCGATGGTCTGTAGTGCATTGCCATTCACCGGTTATTTCTCCATCTTCGGCATCTATGGCTTCTACCAATTTAGGGTAGAGAATGGTATCGTTTTTTTTGCAGTTAAAATCACCACAAAAAAACTGCACTACCGTATCTGAGTAGTGTTGATCAGCTAAATTCTTTAACTCATAAAATTGCGAAATCTTCATTTCGCGGGTGCCGCCTGCCTCGCAGTGCGTACCCAACAATTGATAGGTGCGATTGTCTTTACGAACCTCGCAAAGCAAGCCGCCTTTGCGGGCCATGCAGTCCTCTTTATCGCAGGTGCTAAATTTAGTTTGGCCCAATTGCCGCATCGGGTATTTGCTAAACATCATTACCCCACTGTTCACTTTAAAACTCGGTTTCCAATTGTTGGCCGGGCCTGCCATGTATGGAAAATCCTGTTTCAATTTTTTGCGGATTATTCTGCGTGCCTTGGGGTCAAATGCCTCTTGAAAACACACTACATCTACAGAATCTGCAAGCACCTGAGCGGGTATGTGTTTAGCTCTCTTAATGGGATAATGTTTTAGATGCGCTAACGCACGCGGAAGCATTTTAATGTTCCAAGTGAGTATGCGCAGTGTAGGTGCTGAATCTACTTGCACCGATGGATGCTGCGTAAATAAAATAGAGGCGAAAAATACTTTGATGATGAGTAACATATACTGCTAATCGCGCTCTACATCGCGTATTTCCCCTTTCTCTAACATTTGAAGCAATTCTGCCTTGGTGTAGCCAATAGGTACTTGTAAAAATGCTTCGTCTCCTTTGGCTTTTATATCGCTAAGGCCGGAGGGTTTGTTGGTTTCGTATTCATTCATGTAAACGTAAACCGTATCGTCTGTAATGCTGTTTACTTTGTAAATGGTATAGGCAGTTTCAGAAGTTTTAATTTCATACACATCTCCAGCTTTGGGAGCATTGATTCGGGCCATATTTTCTTTATCGGATTGTTTAGAAGAGTACACCGCAAAAGCAATTAGCACAGCTATGATAACTAGGCCGGCAAAAGTCCACTTAGGGGTAGCCGTATGCTCTTTAATGGCATTGTATGATGCCTTGTACTCTGGTGGCATTTCGTTAAGCTGCAGCACCTGTTTGCAGTTACTACACTCTGATGCACCGGTTTTACCGAACGGGAAAATAGGAATCCAAAAAATATGTGCGTAGCGAGAAAAAACGCTGATACGTAAGGTATTTTCGCTTCCGCAACTGCTGCATTTAAGTGGAATTTCTTTAGTGTCGATGTGTGTAGCGCGGTGGCCGTAAATAATCATGTGGGTGTTAGTTTAAGTATGGGTTAATGGAATAAATATAGCAGCACACTTTTAACTTCAAAAAAGTGTGTACAGATTTAGTTGCCCTAATCGGCTAGTTAAACTCTTTCCCTTGCTGAGCCATTTGCGAAAGTAAATCCGGCACCGCAAAGCGATCGCCAAACTTACTTTGAAGTTCTTTGGCACGGGTTACAAATTTTTGCAAACCGTAATCATTAATAAACTGCAAAGTACCTCCTTTGAATGGTGCAAAACCCCAACCAAAAATAGAACCGATATTGGCATCGGGCACATTACGCAGTACGTTTTCTTGCAGGCAACGTACGGTTTCTATGCACTGAATAAACAACATACGGTCAATCATATCTTGTAATGGTAAATCAGATGAAGCAGATACCGCAATCGCCACTCCTCCCGCAGAAGCCGTTTGTTTTCTTCCAAACAACTCTCCTAACCCGCTCCACAAATGCTTTTTGCCTCCTTGCGGGTACTCATAAAACCCTGCACCCTTAGCTTTACCTGCACGGTCAAGCGCCAGCATTTTTTCTACCACCTCATAAGCGCTATGCTGAGGTATTTCTTTGCCTTCGGCTTTCAAATCTTCAATGGTTTGTTTGCGGATATGCGAAAGCAGCCCGAGGGATACTTCATCGGTTAATGCTAATGGACCTACCGGCATACCGGCCTGCATACCGGCTGCTTCAATACTGCGGGCGTTATTGCCTTCATGCAAAAGCGCCAAGCCCTCTAAAACATACGTAGCAAAAACTCTTGATGTGTAAAAGCCACGAGAGTCATTAACCACTATGGGAGTTTTCTTAATGGCTTTTACAAAATCAAAACTACGGGCCAGTGTTTCATCGGTAGTGTCTTTGCCAACAATAATTTCTACCAAAGGCATTTTATCGGCCGGTGAGAAAAAGTGTAGCCCAATAAAGTTTTGAGGTCGGGCAGATGCAGCAGCCAAACCTGTGATAGGGAGAGTGGAGGTGTTAGAAGCAAAAATACCTTCAGGATTCATTACAGCTTCGCTCTCTTTAGTTACACGGGCTTTTAGCTCGCGGTTTTCAAACACTGCCTCTATCACTAAATCGCAACCCGCTAAATCATTGGGGTTAGCAGTAGCAATAATGTGTGACAATACTTCGTTGGCTTTTTCTTGTGTTGTCTTACCTTTGCTCACTCTCTTTTTTAATAAATTTTCGGAGTATGCTTTGCCTTTTGCTGCGGCTTCTTCGGTTACATCTTTCAGCACGCATGTCATTCCGCTGATGGCCACACAGTATGCAATGCCGCTGCCCATCATGCCTGCTCCCAACACACCTACTTTTTTAAACTCGCCCTTTAAGCTGGTTTTAGGGCGGCTGTTGCCTGCATTAATGGCATTGAGTTGTTGCCAAAAAATCTTAATCATGTTTTTGGCCACATTGCCGGTGGCTAACTGAGCAAAGTAGCGACTTTCTATGCGCGAGGCAGTTTCAAAATCTACCATTCCGCCCTCTACCGCTGCACTCATTATTGCTAATGGTGCAGGATAATTATTATATGTTTTTTTAGCCAACATAGCCGGTGCCACAGGCAGCATTTGTGCTACTTTGGGTGTGGTGGGTGAGCCACCGGGTATTTTAAATCCATCGGTATCCCATGGCTGTTTTGCGGAAGCATTTTCCAATATCCAAGCATTAGCGCGGGCCAATAACTCTTCTTTAGCACTTACCAACTCGTGTATCAACCCGTCTGAAAGCGCTTGCTTGGGGCTAACTTTTTTACCTTCGGTTAAATACGCAAAAGCATTTTGCAGCCCAAGTAAACGCACCATGCGGGTAACACCGCCACCACCGGGCAGCAGACCCAAGGTAACTTCGGGTAAACCCAGTTGAATCTTATCATTATTGATGCAAATTCTACGATGGCAGGCGAGTGTAATCTCAAATCCACCGCCTAGTGCAGTGCCGTTAATGGCGGCCACAACGGGTTTACCTTGTGTTTCGAAATAGCGCAACACAGCTTTAAACTCTAAGCTGCGATCAAAAAAATTCTGAGCACTGCTTTCTGCAAACATTTCATCAATATCGGCACCGGCCATAAAAGTTTCTTTGGCAGAGGTGATAATGATACCACGTATGCTTTCTTTCTCTGCCTGAAGTTTTGCTAAAATATCTTTGAGAGCTTCGCCAAATTTTTTGTTGATAACATTGGCCGATTTGTCAGGGTTATTGAGCGTAAGCGTAACTACATTGTTGCTATCTTTGCTAAAATCAATCATGGGTGTTGCTTTTGTGCAAGAATAGAAGTGATTGCCGAAAATTCAAACAAGTGTTTGAAATAAATACACAATTAAGGTGCGCATCTTAGTGTTTGATTTGATGCAACTGCATCACTCATTCTTATATCTTTACGCAGTTACTACCCCATTAGCATGAATAAAATTTTACTCCTGCTGGCATTGGCCGGTTTTTATTTATCTGTTTACTCACAAGGCGAAGCCAACAACTGGTATTTTGGCTCTTTGGCTGGTGTTACGTTCAATAGCGGAACACCTGTGGCGCTCACCAATGGTGCGCTTAACACAGCCGAAGGCAGCGCCACCATTAGCGATAAAAACGGCAACCTACTTTTTTATACAGATGGCATAAGAGTGTGGGATAGAAACCACAACCAAATGCCCAATGGTATTGGGCTATTGGGCGATCCCTCCTCTGCGCAATCAGCCATTATTGTGCCTCGCCCAGGCAATCCAAATCGGTTCTATATTTTCACAGTAGCTGCACAAGGCAATCCGGGCGGCTTTTGCTACTCAGAGGTAGATATGACGCTCAATGCAGGTTTTGGAGACGTATTGGCGGTAAATAAAAACACGCAACTTTTTACGCCATCGGTAGAAAAGTGCGCGGCAGTTAGGCATGCTAACGGATTGTACTATTGGGCTATTGGACACGGGTTTAACAACAACCGTTACTATGCGTACCTGATAGATTGTAATGGTGTACAAAATCCGGTAATTACCGATGTAGGCAGTGTAGAAGGTTGGCCGGGCTGGGGCTACCTAACCCCTTCTTCTGACGGGTTAAAGTTGGGCTCAGCTATGCGGGCTGTGGGGTTTGAAGTGCTTGACTTCAACAATGCCACCGGTGTTGTTTCCAATCCAATAAATCTGGGTCAGGCCACCGATTGTTATGGTATTTCGTTTTCGCCCAACAATCAGGTGCTGTATGGCTTGCAAATATCTACCGGTAATATTTACCAATGGAATTTGCAAGCCGGAACCCCGGCTGCCATTATTGCCTCAGCACAAAATGTGGGTACTGCACCAGGCACAGGAACGCCCTACCGTGGAGGTGCTTTACAATTAGGCCCCGATGGTAAAATATACATGCCCCACTATGCCCAGCCGTTTTTGGCAGCTATAAATAATCCAAATGTTATTGGAGCCGGATGTGGCTACCAACCTAATGCCATAGACTTGCAAGGGCGAAATGCCATACTGGGTCTTCCTCCATTTATTCAAAATTATTTCAATACTACCGAAACCATTTCGTTTGGTACCGATAGTTGCTCGGGTACACCCCTACCGTTTACCATTAGCAGCAATGCCGCCATACTTGATTCTGTAAAATGGAATTTTGGTGATGCCGCATCGGGTGCAGCTAATTATTCATCGCTAATCAACCCTACGCACACTTACGCTAATGCGGGCACTTACAATGTGCAACTTATTCGGTTTGTAGGTTGCGTAAGCGACACTACCGTGCAGCCCATTACCATTATCAGTTGCCCGGGTACGCCTGTAGGCGGAGTCATAAATATCTATACTCCCGTTACAGCCATAGACCCGTGCACCAATTCTATAACTGTAGGTAGTGCTGCGGGATTTGGCGTTGGCGACAGGGTATTGCTCATACAAATGAAAGGCGCAAGTATTGACCAAACCAACACAGCGGCATTTGGCCATGTAACCAACTACAACAATGCCGGCAATTACGAAATGGCTACTGTGGCATCCATAAATGGCAACAATATTCAGTTTTTGAACACCATACTACGTAGCTACACCATAAGTGGAGCAGTGCAGTTGGTACGAGTGCCACAATACACTGATGTGTTGGTTACCTCCCCTATCACCTGCCCTGCTTGGAATGGTAGCATAGGCGGAATAATAGCTATGGAAGCCAGCGGTACAGTAACACTCAATGCCGATGTAGATGCGAGTAATCTCGGATTTAGAGCCGGTGTGGTATCGCTTAACATGGCTTACACCTGCAATCAGCAAGATTATTTCTACGATATTACCTCACAATATGGTGGCCGGAAAGGGGAAGGTATTTTTGAGTTGCCTACCAATATTATTAATGGAAGGGGGAAAAATGCCAATGGTGGCGGTGGTGGAAACGATACTAATTCAGGCGGTGCGGGTGGTGGAAATGGCGGCACCGGTGGCCGAGGCGGCAATCAATGGGGCGGCTGCCCCTCTATACCTATTGGTGGCGATGGTGGGCTAAACTTGGTTTACAGCAATGCCAACAATAAAATCTTTTTGGGTGGTGGTGCCGGTGGTGGCCATCAAAACGATGCTACTGCAACACCCGGTACTAACGGGGCTGGAATTGTATTTATCAAATCTGCGCAGATAGCCACTAACGGTGGAGCTATAAAGGCATTTACTCAAAACGCTATTGCCTCCAGCACCGATGGCTCTGGTGGAGCCGGTGGAGCGGGTACGGTTTTATTAAGTGCAAATAATTTTATAGGCAACTTAACTATAGACGTGCATGGCGGTAATGGCGGTGGAAACAACGGACATGGCCCGGGCGGTGGTGGTGGCGGTGGTGTGGTTTGGAGCACCAATGCTCTGCCGGCAAACGTAACCGTAATCAACACCGGAGGACAGCCGGGTATTGCTACCAGCTATGGCAATAGCTACGGTGCAAGTGCAGGGCAAAATGGCATTACACTACAAGGGTTATCTGTTCCCGAAAGCAGTACGCCATTTAATCCGATAGACACCCCACTACTTAGTAGCAACGCTCCTATTTGTGCAGCTGCTACCTTGCAATTGAACGCCTCCGGAAGCTACTTGCCGGGCAGTACTTTCAGTTGGTCTGGGCCAAACGGGTTTGCTTCGGTTCAGCAAAATGCCACTTTACAAAATAGCACCACATTGGCATCTGGCACATACACAGTTACTGTAACCGAGAATAACTGCACCGCAGCGCAAAGCATATCAGTAGCTATTAATCCCACTTATCAATTTACCAATAACCCTACTATATGCCCAAATGACCTCTATCAACTACCTGATGGTAATAACGTAAGTGTAGGTGGTACTTATCAAGTTAATTTGACCAGTTCTACGGGTTGCGACAGCAGCTACACCATAAACCTAACCATTGTAAATCCAACAATAAACGCTGGCAGCGATGTGGCTATTTGCCTAGGCGATTCAACTCCACTACAAGCCAGTGGAGGTTTATTTACCTACAGTTGGACACCTTCTGCAGGATTAAGCGATACATCTGTTGCCAATCCTATTGCCTACCCGGCATCTACCACCACTTATGTAGTAACCTCACAAACTGCCTCTTCAGATTTAATTGTTAATGGTGATTTTGAATCAGGAAATGCGGGCTTCAGCAGCAGTTACACTTATGATGCCAATTTGTTACCAGCCGGCAACTATTATATTGGTAATAATCCAAATACTTACCATAGCAGCTTTTCGCCTTGCCCGGACCATACTACCGGCACCGGCAATATGATGATTGTAAATGGGGCGGGTACTGCCAATACCAGTGTTTGGTGCCAAAGCATTAGTGTAGTGCCCAATACCGACTATGCCTTTAGTTGCTGGGGAATTAGTGTAACCGGTGGCAGTCCTGCTATTCTACAATTTTCTATCAATGGTGGTTTGCTTGGGTCTCCATTTAATCTTACTCCTACAGTTTGCCAATGGCAACAGTTTTACACGGTTTGGAACTCAGGGAGTAATACCACCGCCAACATTTGTATTGTGAACCAAAATACCACAGGTGGCGGCAATGATTTTGCAATAGATGATGTTTCGTTTGTGGGTCTATGTAATGTTACCGACACAGTTGTTGTAACAGTAAGCCCGGTGTATCATACCGTAATTGATACCGCTATTTGCCAGGGTAATACCTATACATTTCCCGGAGGAAATACCTCTACTGTAAACATTAGCGATACTGCACTTTTACAAACATTTTTGGGCTGCGATAGTGTGGTGGTTACACACTTAACGGTAAATCCTTCGCCCATCACCAATGTGTATGATACTGTTTGCGCCAACCAAACTTACACCCTACCCGATGGAAGCAGTGTAAATACTACAGGAGTTTATACCGATACACTTGCTACTTCTTTAGGTTGCGACAGCATAGTGGTAACTTACTTAACAGTGCATCCAGTTTATACTGTAACCGTTTTAGATACCATTTGTAATGGGTCAACTTATACTCTACCCGATGGAAACATTGTAAGTAATAGCGGCAGTTATACTGTGGTACTTTCTACAGTTAATGGATGTGATAGCACCATTCAAACTCAACTAACAGTTTTAAACCCGGTGCTAACTTCAAGTATAACTGATGTATTGTGCAATGGAGATAATACCGGTGCAATACAAGCCAACGCAACAGGTGGACTTGCCCCTTATGCATACTCTTTGCTGCAAGGCAGTAGCCCGATAGCCGCAAATACTACAGGGCAATTTGCTAACCTCTCTGCCGGGGCATATACTATTAGTGCTACTGATGCTTTTGGATGCAGCAATACCGCAAACGCAACTATCAATGAGCCCAGTTTGCTCGTTTCATCTTTCAGTTTAGAAATGGTGAGTTGCTACGGATTATCAGATGGCCAAGTAACTGTAACTTCAAATGGTGGCGTGGCTCCATATACCTATCAGTTTAGCAATGCTTCAAACAACAACAATGGTGTATTTAGTGGGTTATCGGCAGGCAACTATTCATACACCGTAACCGATGCCAACGGCTGTACAGATGGAGCTTCTGTTCAGATTTCGGAGCCAAATGAAGTTACTTTGTCTGTGAATCCTGCTCCGGCACTTGTGCAATTAGGCGAAGAACTGCCCCTTAACGCCAGCAGTAACTACTCCAATGCGCAGTTTTACTGGACTCCAGCATTGGGGCTAAGTTGTTACAACTGCCCTGCACCCATTTTCGCTTACAACTACACCATGCAATATATTGTACAAGCAGTGGTAGATATCAATGGCAACCTTTGTGAGGCTGGTACTGTTTACGCAGTTACTGTTACCCCCAATTATGATATTTTTATTCCTAATGTGTTTTCGCCAAACAACGATGGGCAAAACGATTATTTTGAATACTACGGTAACAAAGCAGCGGTAAAGTACATAGAGGTGATGATTTTTAACCGCACCGGTGAAAAAGTATTTGAGAGTAACGACATCTACTTTAAATGGAATGGCAGTTACAAAGGAGCCCCCCTAGAACCGCAGGTGTTGGTTTACACTATGCAAATAGTTTTTGCCAACAACCATGCTAAAGAATTGTATAAAGGCAGCTTAACATTGATGAAGTAACTAAGCAAGTGGATTGACACTTGTTTGATTACTTAGCAGCTCTCGCTTTTATCATTTGCCAAAAAATAGGCAATACAGATAGAAACACAATGCCAAGAATAAATTTTTCTAAGTTCTTCTCTACAAAAGGTACTTGACCTAAGAAATATCCAACAATAGTAACTCCACCTACCCATATTACACCACCTAAAATATCGTATGGTAAAAAAGTGCTGTAGTTCATACGGCCTACGCCCGATACAAACGGAGTAACCGTGCGCACAATGGGCACAAAGCGGGCAAGGATGATGGTTTTGGTTCCGTTCTTTTCAAAAAACTCGTGCGTCTGATCTAACCATTGCTGCTTTACTAAAGGTTTACCGTTGAACCTCCACGATAAAACTTTCTGGCTAAAAAATTTACCGACAAAATAATTGACATTATCACCCAAAACCGCAGCAACTATCAAGAGCGGAATTAGTATCCAGATGTTTAACCCACTTGGCTGCGCACAAAGCAAACCTGCTGTAAATAATAGCGAATCTCCGGGGAGCAGCGGAAAAATGACTAACCCGGTTTCAACAAATATGATGAGAAAAAGAATGCCATATATTAGGGTGCCATACTGTTGAAAAAGCATCAATAGCACATCTTTAGTGTGTGTGAGCAGTTCAATAAAAAAGTGAATGTATTCCATGCTATTTTTTGTGGCGGCAAATAAAACAAAGTTGTGATACTAAATTTGCCAATAGGGGCGCATAACTAAACCCAGCTGATGTGCTTTACATAAAAAGCCCTTTCACCACATCTGCCCAGGGTATGTTTTTGTTTTTATGCTGTAGCCACTCACTGAGCATAAACAAACGAAACAACACTAAATCGTAGCAGTGCGTATTCAAATGGTCAATAACTTCTTGTGGTGTTGTTCGCGCTTTTGCAAACGCCTGTATAAACTTCAACTGCTTGGCATCCAATTTAGGATAACGTTTCAACACAGAGCGTGCCGCTTTAGACATCGTATCAAAATTACCCATTTCAAACTGGCAAAGCAGGTACAGCAACTCAGCAGCCAGCAAAGCGCTGGGAGATAGCTTTTTTTGCTCCGTGCCAAAGAAAAACTGTAAAGTGCGTACAGCTTTACCATAATCGCCAGTAGAAATTTCTAACAATACCTTACGATACATAATATACATCACCCGCGACCATTGGAATGGAAATTTTTCCAGAGTTTTTAACTGCCGCAACTTTTCGTTCGTAAATTTTAAGGCCTCCGTGTGTTCGCCTTTGCACCACATCACTGCCTGTTTTTGATCGGTATAAGTGGTTAACACTTCCTGACGAATACTCAGATGGATATTTGGAGCCAACAATAAAATTCGCTCTACGTATTCTTCTGCTTCAGCTATCAAATCATTATGAAAAAGTACATTAATCAGGTTATTGATACTCCGTAAATAGTGAAGCAAGCTCTCCGAGTTCTTACTCTGCTCCCACATTCGCTTACACAACTGTTCTATCTTTTTAGCTAACTGAATTTTCTTCTCCGGCTTCACATCCATCCACTCGTAGTAAAAACGAAGCGCTTCCATGTGCTTGAGCTGAGTAGAAATTGGCTGCTGTGTATTAACCTCACCCAACAACATTTTTTTGTTCAACAACTTAGTGTTCTTCTCTACAGGCAACTGATGTTGTTCTGCGTGTTGCAAAGCCAAAATAATGTGCTGCTGCCAGTGCACTTCATCTTCTTGCACTTGAAGCATATACTGGTGTTGAATAGCTTTAGATACTAATTGTACTTCTGCCAGGCGTTGAGATACAGGAGTTGTTGGGCGAGTAACGTTGTACCTAAGTTTGAGTAAAGTAGCAGTGGTGGTGAACAAAAAATGCTGCTCGGCCATGTCAAGCGATTTATCAATCAACTTTACGGCACGTTGTGTTAACCCTTTTTTTATCAGCAAATGAACTTTAATCAAATCGCGGTAGATAGCTATTGCCACAGTATCTCCCTCATCAGAAACCATGAGCGAATTCAAAATCATGTCAAAGAGGTAAACTTTTTCTACCGCTAAGTATTTAAATCTGCTTTTAAGTGCGGGCTCATCATACACTTCCATTTTATCTAATGCAGTAAATAGTTGCAGATAATTGCTTTTTCGGGTTACATGCCGCTGAGCATACTTTTTAAAGTAGCCCTTTTCGTTTGGGGTAAGTGATTTTATGAGTAGAAATAGTTCGTCTGAACCTGAAGCGCGAGCCATTGATGTGAATTAGTGAGTGGCAATGCTAAAATAAGTACCGAAATAAAATGTACAGCATTACATTTGTGCACTCAGTAGTATTGCTCAAATTTGACCATGAATTTTTTAATAGCCGGCCTAGGAAATATAGGAGAAGAATACGATAATACCCGCCACAACATCGGCTTTAGTATTGCAGATGAACTTGCGTTAATCAACAACACAAAATTTAGTTTACAGCGGTTGGCATTTGTGGCAGAGTACCGCAGCAGAGGCAAAGGAGTTTTTGTTATCAAACCTACTACTTACATGAATCTCTCCGGCAAAGCAGTGCGGTATTGGATGAACGAGTTAAACATCCCTCAACAAAACATTTTAGTGGTGTTAGATGACTTAGCCATACCTTTTGGCGCCCTTCGGCTTAGGGGTAAGGGCAGCGATGGAGGCCATAATGGATTAAAAGATATTGATGCTACGCTGGGTAATAACAACTATGCCCGGCTACGGTTTGGCATTGGCAATGAATTTGCAAAAGGCAAACAAGTGAACTATGTGCTGGGGAAATGGAGTTCGGAAGAAATGCAAACATTAAATGAAAAGGTAAAGACTGCCACACAAGCGGTAAACAGTTTTATGTTTGAAGGCATTGAACGCGCCATGAGCAAGTACAACAAGGGGTAAGTATATTTAAGGTAGCTGATATAGTTTTCAACTTTAGGCATATATAGATGTATGCCACCTAATAGCGCAAAAAAATACATTTGCCCTGCACGCAACCACACTACCTGTTTAATGGCTGTTCACCGAAGCATGATTAAGAGCGCTACCAGCGAAACCGAAACTCCGCTTATGAAGCAATACAATAGCTTCAAAGCCAAGTATCCGGATGCCATTTTGCTGTTTAGAGTAGGTGATTTTTACGAAACATTTGCCTCAGATGCCCGCACTGCATCGGCTGTTTTGGGCATCACATTAACCAAGCGGAGTAATGGCAAAGCCAGCGAAGTAGAACTGGCCGGTTTTCCATACCATGCGTTAGATACCTACTTGCCCAAGTTAGTGCGTGCCGGGCACCGGGTAGCCGTGTGCGACCAGATAGAAGACCCCAAATTTGCCAAAGGCATTGTTAAGAGAGGAGTTACCGAAATGGTTACCCCCGGAGTAGCGCTGGGCGATAACATCTTACAAGCTAAGAGCAACAACTTCTTGGCCTCTGTACACATAGACCGCGATATGTATGGTCTTGCTTTTATTGATATTAGTACCGGTGAGTTTTTTATTGCAGAAGGTAATGCGGCATACGCTGAAAAAATGTTGCAGAGCTTTGCTCCTTCTGAAGTGTTGTACCCGAAAAACAAACAGAAGGATTTTGTTCAGCAGTTTGGCTCAAAGTATTATGCATTTAAGTTAGAGGACTGGGTGTACACCTACGACTATGGGTTAGAAACTCTTCTCAAACTATTTGGCACCAACTCGCTTAAAGGATTTGGTATAGAAGACGAACAAACCAGCATCATAGCTGCCGGTGCTGCTATTCAATATCTTAAAGATACGGAGCACAACAACTTATCGCACATTAACAAAATTACCAAACTAAATAGTGAGCAGTACGTTTGGTTAGACCGGTTTACCATCCGCAATTTAGAGTTGATATACTCCCCGCATCCAGGCGGTAAATCATTGTTAGAAGTATTAGACCATACCACCTCGCCCATGGGTGCGCGATTGTTGAAACGCTGGATGGTAATGCCGCTAATAGATAGAAATCAAATTGCACAGAGGCAAAATGCAGTAGCTAGTTTTGTTGAACAAAATTCGCTGGCAGACGAACTCAAAAAACATATCCGCACTATTGGCGATTTGGAGCGTTTGATTTCAAAAGTGAGTTTAGAGAAAGTAAACCCGCGCGAGATGCTGCAACTCAAGCGCGCGTTACAGGCCATCTCTCCTATTCAAACTTTGTTAACCCAATCCAACAATACAGAACTGATAAAGTTAGCCGGCCAGTTACAAATCTTGCAAGAATTGATCGATAAGATCGAAAGCGAAGTAGCTGAGGAAGCCGGACCGGTGATTGCCAAAGGAAATTTTATCAAGAGCGGATTTAATGTTGAGTTAGATGATTTGCGCCTCATCAAAAACAACAGTAAAGAATACATTACCGGCATACAACAAAAAGAACAACAACGCACCGGCATCAGTTCGCTAAAAGTGGGATTCAACAATGTGTTTGGATATTTTTTAGAGGTAACACATACACACAAGCATAAAGTACCATCTGACTGGATTCGCAAGCAAACCTTGTCTAATGCCGAGCGGTATATTACCGAAGAACTAAAAGAATACGAGCAAAAGGTACTGGGGGCGGAAGAAAAAATTCAAGCGCTTGAAGAGCAACTGTTTCGCCTGTTGGTACTCTATGCAAAAGACTATGTAGTATCCATTCAGCAAAACGCAATAGCCATTGCGCAAATAGATGTGTTGCTCAGTATGGCCGAAGTAGCGGTACAACAAAACTACACTAAGCCCGAAATCAATGAATCATACATTATTGAAATTAAAGATGGGCGCCATCCGGTGATAGAGCAACAGTTAGCCGTTAGCGAAAAATATATTGCAAACGATGTGCTGTTAGATGCCGAAACGCAACAAGTACTGATTATTACCGGACCAAACATGAGCGGTAAAAGTGCCTTACTTCGGCAAACTGCTCTCATAGCACTAATGGCTCAAATGGGAAGTTTTGTTCCGGCTGCCGTTGCAAAAATTGGATTGGTGGACAAAATATTTACGCGTGTAGGCGCCAGTGATAACCTCAGTGCCGGTGAGTCCACTTTTATGGTGGAAATGAATGAGACCGCCAGCATTATGAACAACCTCTCACCACGCAGCTTAATTCTTTTAGATGAAATAGGCAGAGGTACATCTACCTACGATGGCATATCCATTGCCTGGAGTTTAGCAGAATACCTGCACAATAATAACCAGGCAAAACCCCGCACCCTCTTTGCCACACACTACCATGAACTGAACGAGCTAGCCGAAAAATATCCTCGCATCAAAAACTTTCATGTGAGTGTGAAAGAAACCGGAACTAAAGTGATTTTTTTACGAAAGTTAGTGGAGGGGGGTACCGAGCACAGCTTTGGCATACACGTAGCCAAAATGGCAGGCATGCCCAAAGAAATAGTTGAGCGTGCAAAAGAAATGCTGTACGAATTAGAAAGCCAGCGACAACAACATACCGATGTAAAAAGTGCCGTTAAGAAAATGCCTGCTCAAAATTTTCAACTCAGTTTTTTTGATGTGAGCGATCCTAAAATGAAGCAACTGGCTGCTGAGTTAGAAAAAGTAGAGATAAACGCAATTACACCCGTAGAAGCCATCATGAAACTGAATGAATTAAAAAAAATACTATCTCAAGAGTAGATGACTCCGCTCAACCAACTGCCAATTGATAAAACCTGGACGCTGTTTTTAGACCGCGATGGAGTCATTAATCTTCATTATCCCAACGACTATGTAAAAAAGTGGGAAGAGTTTTTTTTCTTGGAGGGTGTGCTGGATGCGCTAAAAGATTTATCGCATATATTTAGGAGAATTATTGTAGTGACCAACCAGCAAGGCGTAGGCAAAGCATTAATGAGCAATGAAGATTTAGAATATATACATGCTGAAATGCTTCGTGAAGTTCGCAAATACGGTGGACGCATACATGCCATTTATGCCGCAACAGATTTGATTGCCAACGATACCAAGCACCTGCGCAAACCGGCAACGGGCATGGCCAAGCAAGCCAAAAAAGATTTTCCTGAAATTGATTTTTCTAAAAGCATTATGATTGGCGATACCGGCAGCGATATGCAGTTTGGCAAAAATGCCGGTATGATTACCGTATATGTGGGCGATGAGCAGAAATTAAAAGAAGTAGAAATATCACTTGTAGATTATCACTGTGAATCGTTGCAAGCATTCGCTATGCAAACGAAGAGGTAACCAAAAACTCCATAATTATACTATACTAAATAAAAAAGCCGCCCAATTGCTTGAGCGGCTTAACTACCAGGTTAGCAGTAGTGGGGTTATTGCTTCACCACTCGCACCACATGGTGTTGATGGTTGTTAGATATCCGTACAAAATACACTCCGGCAGCTTGTTCTTTCATATCTAGTCCGGTGGTCATTTCATGAATTTTTGTTGAGTTAATCAATCTTCCGGCAATATCGGTAATAGTCAGTGTCCATCCTTCTACCGATTTCACATCAGTGCTGATTTGCACCATCAACTCATCGGTAAATGGATTAGGATACACGTTCACTACTTCGCTAATTACTACATCTTCTATTCCGGTAACTGTTACCTGTACAGAGTCTGAGCGATTGCTACAACCGTTAACATCATTCACTTGTACGCTATACCAACCGGAAGTAACAGCGGTATAGCTTTGGTTGATGGCTCCGGTAATGGGGCTACCGGTTTGCAACCACTGGTTACCACTCACTGCGCTGCTGGTGAGCACATTGCCATTCACCGAAACTGTTGGCTTGGCTGGTATGGGGTTCACATTCATAACTACCGATGGTGATAATACAGTTGGTGTGGTTACACAAGTAGCATTGCTGGTTAACTGTACAGTAACCACATCATTATCGGCAAGGCCGCTGTTAGAGTATATTGCTCCACCTACGCCTACGTTTGCACCATTCAGTTTCCACTGATATACCGGAGAGGTGCCCGCGTTGGTGGCGGTAGCGGTAAATACTACCGTGGTACCAGCGCATACATTAGCAGAAGGGTTAGGCGTAATGGTTACAGTAGGCGTAACCTGAGCATATACAGCTATAGTTATACTGTTAGATGTAGCGGTTTGTGGCGAAGCGCAGGTATTGCTGCTGGTCATTTCACAAACTACCACATCGTTGTTACTCAACGTTGTACTGTTGTACACCGGTGAGTTGGTTCCGGCATTTACACCATTCACTTTCCACTGGTAAGCAGGGGTCGTGCCGCCATTAGCAGGTGTAGCGGTAAACGTAACCACTGTACCTGTACAAACTACAGTTGCCGATGCAGTAATGCTCACTCCCGCTGCTCCCGCAGTACCTACTTGTATAGTTACCGAATTGGATGTAGCAGTTGTGCCAGATGTACATTGCGCGTTAGAAGTTACTTCGCAAAGTACTACGTCACCATCGCTTAGAGTAGAAGTTGAATAAGTACTGCTGTTGCTTCCGGCATTTGCACCATTCACTTTCCATTGATATACCGGGGCATTACCTGCGTTAGCCGCAGTGGCGGTAAAGGTTACCGAGCCACCCACACAAACCGGGTTTTGTGATGCGCTAATGCTCACGGTAGGAGCTGTAGTGCTGTTCACCGTTATGGTAACACTATTTGAAGTAGCTGTGTTTGGTATAGCACAACTTGAATTTGAAGTAAGCACACAAGTAACCACATCGTTGTTACTTAAAGTGCTTGAAGCAAATGAGCTGCTGTTGGTTCCCACATTAAACCCGTTCACTTTCCATTGGTAAACCGGAGCAGACCCACCATTGGTAGAAGTAGCCGTAAAGGTTACAGAGGTACCCGCACAGATTGCTGTAGCACTAGCAGAAATATTGATGGTAGGCGCAGCGGCAGTTACTACAGTAATGGTTATTGTGTTAGATAACGCAGTAGCTGTAGTTAAGCAAGCGGCATTGCTGGTCATCACTACGCTCACTACATCGCCACTTGCAAGTGCTGAAGATGTAAATGTAGCTGAGTTAGTACCGGCATTGTTGCCATTTACTTTCCACTGATATGCAGGAGCATTACCTCCGTTGGTAGCTGTTGCTGTAAACGTAACTGAGGCACCGCTGCATATTGTAGTACTTGGCGTGCTGATGCTAACAGAAGGAGTAATATTGGCATTGACCACTTGAGTAATTTGATTAGATGTAGCTGAAACCGGTGAAGCACAATTAGCCGAAGAGGTTAGCACACACGTTACCACATCACCATTGGTTAATGATGAAGTAGAGAAAGCAGCGTTGTTTGTTCCTGCATTGTTTCCGTTTACTTTCCATTGGTAAACTGGAGCAGCTCCGCCATTGGTAATGGTAGCGCTATAGTTAACCACAGCACCCGCACAAACAGCACCGTTTCCGGTTATTGTTATAGTTGGTGCCACATTTGGAGTTACTACCATGGTTACCGCATTAGATGTGGCAGTAACCGGAGCAGCACACGCTGCGTTACTAGTCATAACAACGGTTACAACATCGTTATTTGCCAGAGTGGTAGAAACAAAAGTATTGCTATTGGTACCGGTGTTATTGCCATTTACTTTCCACTGATAAGAAGGTGTAGTGCCACCATTTGATGGAGTGGCTGTAAAAGTAACCGATGTACCGGCACAAATGTTATTTACACTTGCGCTTACAGAAACTAAAGGTGTTACCGCACTATTCACAGTCATAGTAACAGTGTTTGAAGTAGCCGTAGGCACACTTGGGCAGGTTGCACTGCTTGTCAACTCACAGGTTACTAAATCGCCATTGGCTAATGAAACCGTAGTGAAAGTGGCGCTATTGGTACCCGCATTGTTGCCATTCACTTTCCATTGATAAGTAGGTGTACTGCCACCATTGGTTGGTGAGGCCGTAAACGTTACGCTAACACCTGCACAAATTGTGCTGCTGCTGGCGCTGATACTTACAGCAGGAGTTACTACCGGAGATACCGTAAGGGTAATGTTGTTAGAGTTGGCTGTACTTTGTGTTACGCAACTTGCGTTAGAGGTTAGCACACAACTTACCACCGCACCATTCGGTAACGTATTTGAGGTGAATGATGGAGCATTAGTGCCGGCATTATTGCCATTCACTTTCCACTGATATGCAGGGTTGCTTCCACCGTTGGTAATAGTTGCATTGAACGTAACGTTTGCTCCTGCACAAATACTTGTTGAAGCGGTACTGATATTAATGGTAGGTGTGGCATTAGAACCCACTGTAATAGTTACACTGTTTGAAGTGGCAGTAGCAGGTACTGCACAAGTAGCGTTTGAGGTCAACACTACAGTTACAACATCATTATTTACTAGTGTAGAAGTGGTAAACGTAGCGCTATTAGTGCCCGCATTGTTTCCGTTCACTTTCCATTGATAAGCCGGAGTGCTACCACCATTAGTAGGCGTGGCAGTAAACGTAACTGATGCACCGGCACAAATGTTAGTTGCCGATGCGCTGATGCTAACTGCCGGAGCCACACTTGGGTTCACCGTCATGGTAACGTTATTTGAACTTACAGTAGTAGTACCCGCACATGGGCTGGTTGATGTAAACTGGCAACTTACCACATCTCCACTCACTAAAGCAGTAGTAGAGAAAGATGCCGCATTAGTGCCTGCGTTGTTGCCGTTCACTTTCCATTGGTAAACCGGTGATGAACCTGCATTAGTAACCGTGGCATTAAACGTAACGTTTGCTCCGGCACATACTGTATTAGCACCTGTGCTAATGCTGATGGTAGGTGCACTTAGAGAGTTCACGGTAATAGCGATGGCATTAGAGGTTACAGAAACAGGTGAGGCACAGGAGGCGTTGCTGGTCATCACTACACTTATCAAATCATTGTTATTTAGTGTAGAAGAAGAGAACGTAGCAGAGTTAGTACCTGCATTGCTACCGTTTACTTTCCATTGGTAGCTTGGTGTAGTGCCGCCATTAGTAGGTGTAGCTGTAAAGGTAACCGATGTACCTGCGCAAATATTAGTAGATGATGCGCTAATGCTCACACTTGGGGTAACACTAGGCGTTACTGTCATGGTTATACTGTTAGATGTAACCGATGCCGGTGAGGCACAGTTGGCATTGCTGGTAAGCACTGCACTTACCACATCGCTATTGGTTAATGTATTGGTAGTGTAAGAGGCAGAGTTTGTACCTACGTTATTGCCATTCACTCTCCATTGGTAAGCAGGAGTTCCGCCACCATTGGTTGGTGTGGCGGTAAACGTAACTGATGTACCCGAGCAGATAGTGCTGCTACCTGTGGCAATAGTAACCGAAGGAGTAACTGCCGAATTTACGGTAATAGTAATGGCGTTAGAATTAGCAGTAGTGGTAGTGGCACAAGTTGCATTGCTTGTCAACACACAAGTTACCACATCGCTATTGGCTAAGGTAGTAGTAGTGAATGTATTGCTGTTGGTTCCGCTAGGTGAGCCGTTAACTCTCCATTGGTAAACTGGCGATGCGCCACCATTGGTAGCAGATGCAGTGAAAGTAACACTACCTCCGGTACAAATGCTCGTAGCCGATGCGTTGATGCTTACGGTAGGTGTTACATTCGGGTTCACCGTCATGTTCAGCGTGTTAGAGGTAGCCGAAACAGGCGAAGCGCAGGTAGCATTACTGGTAAGCACTACACTCACTGCATCGTTATTGGCTAATGTAGATGAGCTAAAGGTGTTACTGTTAGTCCCCACGTTGCTGCCATTCACTTTCCACTGATAGGCAGGGTTGCTGCCGCCATTAGTGGGGGTTGCCGTAAAGTTGACTAAGGTGCCTGCACAAACTGTGGTAGTTGTAGTAGCAATGGTTACTGAAGGAGCCACTACAGGATTAATAGTCATTGTAACAGCGTTTGAGATAGCGCTATCCGGTGTGACACATGCTGCATTAGATGTCAAGCGGCAAGTAATCACATCATTGTTAGACAAAGTAGTTGAACTGTACGATGCAGAGTTGGTGCCCACTACAGTACCGTTTCTTCTCCACTGGTAAACAGGTGTGGTACCACCATTGGTAATGGTAGATGTAAACACCACGTTAGCTCCAGCACAAACGTTGGTATTGCTTGTGTTAATGCTGATAGTTGGTACAACATTACTATTCACCGTCATGGTAACAGCATTAGAGGTAGCAGTGTTTGGCGAAGCACAAGTGCTACTGCTGGTTACCACACAGGTTACCACATCGCTACTTACCAGAGATGAAGAGTTGTACGTAGATGAATTACCGCCTACGTTACTACCATTCACTTTCCATTGGTAGCTTGGGGTGCCTCCTGCGTTAGAGGCCGTAGCCGTAAACGTAACCGAAGTACCGGTACAAACCGCACCACTTGGTAATGCAGCAATAGATACAGTTGGAGCACTGGTTGGGTTCACCGTCATGGTAATACCTGTTGAAGTAGCCGAAGTAGGCGATACACAAGCAAAGTTTGAAGTCATCACTACAGTTACCACGTCATTATTCGCTAACGCATTGGTAGAATATGTAGCGGAGTTGGTGCCGGTGTTGTTGCCGTTTACTTTCCATTGGTAGCTTGGGGTAGAGCCGCCATTGGTTGGAGTGGCTGTAAATAACACTGTAGTTCCCGCACAAACATTGGTTGCACTAGCACTTACACTTACCGATGGCACTGCGCTGCTCACTACACTCATGGTCAGTGAATTGCTGGTAACAGTTGCCGGACTTGGGCAAGCTGCATTTGAAGTAAGTTCACAAGTTATCACATCGTTATTAGCCAATGTGCTGGTGGTATAAGTGCTTAAACCTGTACCCACATTGCTACCGTTTTTCTTCCACTGATAAACCGGAGCGGCACCACCGTTGGTGATAGATGAACTAAACACTACACTTTGACCTGAGCATACTGTTGTACTTGGCACGCTAATAGTAATTGAAGGAGTTACAAAACTATTTACCGTTATTACTAAAGAGTTAGAAGTAACAGTAACCGGTGTGGCACAGTTAGCGCTGCTGGTTAACTGGCAAACCACTATATCGTTGTTAGCAAGCGCGTTGTTACTGTATGTGGCACTGTTTGTACCTACGTTATTTCCATTCAACTTCCATTGATAAACAGGTGAGCCGCCACCATTCGTAGCCGTAGCCGTAAAGGTGATGTTTGCTCCTGTACAAACGTTTGTAGAAGAAGCTGAAATAGAAACAGAAGGCGCTACTGTTGGGAACACAGTCATGGTAATGGCGTTAGAAGTAGCTGAAAGCGGGCTAACACAAGCCGCACTGCTGGTCATCACACAGGTAATCTGGTCGTTGTTGGCAATGGTATTGGTGGTGTAAGTAGAACTGTTTGTACCTACGTTAGTACCATTCTTTTTCCATTGGTAGATTGGTGAGCCGCCACCATTGGTAGCAGTAGCGCTAAACGTAACTGATGTACCGCTGCAAATACCCGTAGATGGCGAAACCGCAATACTTACCGTAGGAGCTACTACCCCACCGGGTATCACAGTTACACGAGCAGTATCGCTCAATATACATCCGCTGTTGTTAGAAGTAGCGGTATATGTAGTAGTAACACTTGGCGTAGCTACGGGGTTCGGAATGTTAGGGTTGCTGAGTGTGGCAGATGGAGTCCAGCTGTAAATTCCGTTTCCACCGGTTGCCATCAATTGTGCACTTTGGCCTTGACAAATGGTAGTATCTGGCGATGCGATTACTTTACCATTCTGAATAGTAAACAATGCATTGCTCAAGTCAAACACGGTAGGTGTACCTGCACTTTGTACACGCACCAGCACATTACTGCTGTTGATGTTGTTAGGCACAACCCAATTGTAGCTGGTACCGCTCACATTAGTAGCAATAGTATTGTAAGAGGCCGCACCATCTGTGGTATAAGCCACATTATATGGCCCGTTAGCACCGGCATCTGTCCAGGTAATGTTGTAGCTCTGGCATCCGCTAAGCGAATCGCCACCGTTTGGTGCTGTTACCGTAATTTGCGATGAAGTAGATGAAATAATAAAGGCAAGGTTGCTGGTATCTGACTTACAAGCGGCTGTAGCATCTTGTATCACCAAGTAGCAGTTATTAGATGGTGTGTTTGGCACCGTCCAGTTATACTGGTTGGTGGCAGTGTTGTAGTTCAATTGAATAGTAGAGTACGGCCCGGCATAACCTGTGGTGGAATAATACAGATTGTACAAGTTAGATATACCATCACTGCTCCACTTTATTTGGTAAGTGCTACCCACCTGCAACACACCACCAAAGTTTGGTTGAATAATAGTTACAGCCGGCTTGATGGTATTGAGCGAATCACTTACGTCATTATATGACGAAACAGAAGTAACCGAAACTCTGGCCACGTATTGTGTTGATGAAGAGTTAGGAATACTGTAATTGTATGTGGTGAGCGAACTGGTTTGTGGCGATTGGTTGGTAATGAGCGTTGTCCAGTTTACACCGTTATTGAGCGAGTACTCAATACGGAATGTCCAACCGTTGGTTTGTATTTGCGGTGAGTGCTCAAACGAAATAGAACTATTGGTACAAGCCCCCAATTGCAAACCACCGTTTGGTGTAAGTATGCGTATGGCCGGGTTGATAGTAAATACTGCATCACTCACATCATTTAAGCTCAAATTAACTGCATTGCTAACACGAACCAACGCTTGTGTGGATCGTGTAATTGTCCAAGGTAGTGTCCATGACTCAGAACCATCGTTTGCAGTAGCTGTTGTGATGTTTATCCAAGTAAAGCCATTATCCAAAGAGTAATCTAAGCGCACGTTATCGTAGAAAGTAGTGTTATCCCAAGTAATGGCTTGCGTTTGGCCGGCCCACCAAGTTTGCCCTCCGTTTGGTGCCGTAAGCAAAGGTGTTTTTGGCACTATGGTAAATGAAACATCACTGCTATCAAACTTACAAGTAGCTTGATCATCCAATACTCTTATCTTCCAGTTAGTACCCGGAGAGTTGGGCACAGTCCATACCCAGTTGTTGCCGGTAATGTTAGTGGCGAGCGTAGAGGTAAGCGAGCCACCATTCCATAATTGAATTCTATACAAGCCACTCACGTTGGCGGTGTTGCTCCAACTAATGGTAAACAACTGGCCGGGTATCAACTGCACATTAGAGTTAGGAGCAGTAACCGCAATCGGATAATCCGGATTTATCACCACATTGGCATCTGCTGTATCGTTGTAACTCGGATTATTTATGAAGTAGGCATTAAAAATCGTATTGGGAGAACTAATGTTCGGAACCGTCCATGTGGCATTTTGGGTTACTGCTCCACCACTACTAATGGTTGTAGCTGTAGTCCATGTAGCACCGCCATTTGTAGAGTACTGAATATAAAGTGTGCTACTATAGTACGGTGTGCGACTTACGTTAAATGTATAGGTCTGGCATCCAGTCAATGTGGTAGGAGTATTCATTACATTCAAGCGCACCGGACGGTTAATGCTTAGTGGGTTGTTATTGGCATCCCAAACACTCAGGTTCAGTGTGTTCATTACCCGGATAAAAAACTTAGCTGTACTGGTGATGTATGGAGCGTTCCACGCATATGATCCCGCTGAAGTGGTTTGTGTAGTAATTAATGTCCAAGTGGTGCCGCTATCTACCGAATACTCTAAGCGTACCGTTGTTGAGTTAAACGATGAAGGAGTCCAACCAATAGAAATAGGTTCGCCATACTCAAATGTACCACTGTTAGGAGTGGTGAGCACCGGTGTAGGGTAGCCAATAGTAAATATAGCATTGCTTACATCTGTTAAGTTAACCGTACCTACTGTGCTAATGCGTACTAAAGCTAAATTAGATTGCACGTTTGGCACTGTCCAGTTGTAGCTACCGGTATTGCTCAGGCCGGTTTGAATCAAGTTCCATGTCAAGCCACTATCCAATGAGTAGTCCAAGCGAACGGTAGCACCGCTATAAATGGTATTGGTAGTCCATGTGATGTTTTGGGATGTACCTGCACCCCAAAACTCTCCACCATTTGGTGCGGTAAGTACCGGTGTAGCAGGGTTGATAGTAAAGAAAGCATCACTGGTATCAAACTTACAAGTGTTGTTTTGGTCTTCTACCCAAATCTTGTAATCGCCTACAAGGTTTGGCACAGACCATATATAGGCATTTCCTGTAATGTTTGATGCAATGGTAGTATTGCTGCCGGCAGAGTTGCGGTAGCGTATGCGGTACAAGCCAGAGGCGGTAGCACCATTGGTCCATGTAATCGTATAGTTAGTTAATGCGTTAATCACTTGCCCACCGTTGGGTGCAGTAACCGTAATATCAGCTACCGGCATTTTTATACTAAATACCTGATCGCTACTATCCTGATATATAGTAGATGTATTGTATGGGTCGCTACTCTGCGAAATTTTTACACGGGCATTGTTAGAGCCGGCAACTTGTGGTACTGTCCAGCTAAAACTACCGGAGGTAGTAGATGCAAATGTGTTAGAATTAACAAAATTCCATACAGCGCCATTATCTAAAGTATAGTAGAAATAATAAGTACCACTGTTGTTAAAGTTTTTGCGGAAGGTAACCGATACTGTTTGACAAGATTTTAAACTATCTGAAGTTAAGTTAGGATATAATACCTGTACCGGAGTTAGTATGGTAAACACATTATCACTGGTATCCATCTGTGCCGGGAAGGACAGATTGACAATACGCACCAAACACTGGTTAGAAGGAACGGCAGGTGCAGTCCATGAGTAACTGCCATTATTTGTGGTAGACGAAACTATCGTTGCCCATGTTAATCCGGAATTTATAGAGTACTCTAAGCGAACAGTTGTACTATTTACAGTAGATGAGTTCCAGTTGATGCTGTATGCTGTGTTGATATCATACACCTCACCACCATTTGGAGAAATCAACACAGGTTTAGGTTGATTGATAGTAAACACCGCATTGCTTACATCAAACCAAGTAGTATCACTAACATTGCTGGCGCGTACTAAACATTGAGTAGATACTCCGTTAGGCACCGTCCATGAATAGCTGCCGGTATTTGGTGTAGAACTGGTTATCAAAATCCAGTTCACTCCGTTATCAATTGAATATGCTAAACGAACAGCAGAAAAGAATGTGGCACTGTTCCATGTAATGTTTGGAGTAGTACCTACACTCAACACTTCTCCCCCGTTAGGTGAAATAAGTATAGGTGCCGTAGGAATGATAGTGAAAAACGCATTGCTACTATCTGCTCGGCAAGTATTGCTTTGATCGCGCACACGAACCAATACCTGGTTACTGTTTACGTTTGGCACTGTCCAAGTGTAGCTGCAACAGCCCACGCTGCTGGCAATATTGCTCCAGTTGGTACCGCCATCTTGCGAGTACTGCAAGTTAAAGGAAGTAAGGCCTAGTGTGTTATTCCACCCAATTAACTGCTGTGTACCGGCATTAAAAGTTTGCCCACCATTAGGGGTTACCACATTAATTCCGGTAAATGGTTTAATGTAAAAGTTATACGCCAATGTATCGGCATACACACTTCCAAAACTGGTTACCACACGAATTTTCATTGGCCCTACATAATTAGCTACCGGTACAGTGAACGAATTACTTTCTGTGTAAGCGCCATTAGCCAAAGCTGCATTAGTAATTACCTGCGTCCAGTTTGCACCATTGTCAGTAGAAGCAAAAACGCTATACAAGGTACCAACGTTAGCCCCTTTCCGGAAGCTGTATGGTATACTATTACATGCTATAAAAGTATCTGTAGCCAGTGGGGTTAAAAGTTGTACAGGCCTGCGAATGGTGAAGAACGCATTGCTCGTATCTCCCAAAAATAAATTGGTAGTGCTTTGTGCACGAACTAAACATTGGGTAGAAATAGCGTTGGGAACTGTCCACGAGTAACTACCAGAGTTTGAGGTACTGCTCACAATCAAATTCCAGGTAAATCCGTTGTTGGTAGAATATTCCAAACGCAGTGGAGTATAGTAGGTAGCTGTGTTCCATGTAATGGTTACTGCATCGTTTACATCAAATACTTCTCCCCCATTTGGATATGTGAGTAATGGAGAATTAGGCAAAATTCTGAACGTAGTATCACTCAAATCTTCGCGGCAACTATTGCCACTATCACGCACACGGAAACGGTTTGCATTGCCCGGAGTATTGGGTACAGTCCATATATAATTATTACCCGATACACTACTGGCTATGGTAGAAAAATTCCCCAAACTATCTCTCCAAGCCAGCGTAAACAAACCACTTACATTGGCCGTGTTGCTCCAAGAAATGGTAACCGTTTGCCCCGGAGTGTAATTAACCGGAGCAGCAGGTGTAAGCACCGTTATATCGTTAGAGAGGTTAATCGTGAAATACCCATCGCTGCTATCGCGCGCAGCAGGTGTATTGCTAAAAAATGCGCGTATAGAAGCAATGTTAGTTGGTAAATTTGGTACACTCCAGTTTACGGTTTGTGTAGTTAATCCGTTATTGCTTGGGTTAGAAAAATTAATCCAGTTAGCGCCACCATCCAATGTATATTCTACTTGTATCCAACCCGTGGTTAAAAACGGAGTTTTGGTAAGTTGTATAGCATAAGTCTGGCAACCGTTGAGTACTTCTCCGCCATTTGGCAGTGTAACTGTCATTGGAGGCAATACAGTAAAGAACGGACTGCTGCCATTTACACTTAGGTTTGCTGTATTGCTTACTTTTATCACATTCTGTGTGCCGGGTATGTTTGGTACTGTCCAAGCATAGCTGCCGCCAGTACTGGTAGTGCTCGTAGAACTTGTAATCAATGTCCAGGTAGTGCCACCATTGGTAGAATACTCTAAGCGCACGCTAGAAATACCCGCACCGTTGGTCCACTGCAAAGTAACCGACTGGCCAACCTGCCATTGAGTGGCGGCTGTAGGATTTGTTACAGCAATAGCCGGGTTGGCTATTGTAAATACACCATTGCTGGTATCGCCAACAGTTGTAGCGCCACTTAAAGTATTAAAGATTCGTACTAATGCTTGTGTTGAAGGTGTGGCCGGAATGGTCCACGCATAAGAACCAGTGTTAGGGGTGCTGCTGGTTATTAGGTTGTAAGTTACACCATTATCTATGCTATACTCAATGCGCACATTAGATACAAATGTGGTAGAGTTCCAAGTAATGTTTTGAGTGGTGGCTACATTCCAAGTTTCACCACCGTTTGGTGCAATTAATACAGGTGTAGGCATTAAGATGGTAAACACTGCATTGCTTACATCGTTGATGGCTGTATTTGCACTGTTGCTGGCGCGTACCAACGCCTGAGCAGACGGAGTATATGGAATTAACCAGCTATAGCTGCCGGTGTTGCTTACTCCGGTGGCAATGTTTGTCCAAGTGCTGCCGTTATTAATAGAGTAGTCTAAATTAACGGTAGAGTAGAATGAATTACTGTTCCATGTAATAGAGCGGCTGCTGTTTACTGTCCATGTTTCTCCACCGTTAGGGGCTGTTAGTATGGGTGTTGGTTCAGAAATAGTAAACACCGCATCGCTAATATCGTTTTGACAGGTATTTGTATTATCTCTTACACGGATAAGTGCCTGAGTACTTGGAGTATTTGGTACTGTCCAGTTGTAGGTGCCATCATTGGTTTCTCCACTAGAAATAGTAGTCCATGTAGTACCGTTGTTGATAGAGTATTCCAGCGTAAGTGTACCTGAAATTAAACCGGCTGCGGTCCAGGTAATATTTTGTACGGTATTGCCCTGCCATGTACTTCCACCGTTATTGGTCAATACAGTTATAGGGTATTGAATGGTGAAATTAGCATTGCTCACATCTGTTTTGGCTAAGTCGTTAAAATCGCGAACACGAACTAATGCTTGAGTTGAAGCTACAAACGGCACTACCCAGTTGTAGGTGTAAGTGCCACCGCTTGGTGATACAGAAAGGTTAGTGGCAATAGAAATCCATGTTGCACCGTTGTTGAGCGAGTAATCCAAATTCCAAAAATTTGAAGTACCTACGGCTGTCCAAGTAATACTATATGTGCGGCAACTGTAATACAACTCTCCACCATTAGGTGCAGTTACGGTTACAGAGCCGGGCACAATAGAGAAAACTGCATTGCTCACATCATTTACTGATGGGTTGGCGTTATTACTCACCCGCACTATAGCTTGCGAGGTAGGCGTGTTGGGTACAGTCCATGTGTAAGTGCCATCGTTAGGGTCAGCAGTGGCAATTGGTGTCCACGTAGATCCGTTATTAGTGCTGTATTCAATATTAACAGTAGAGTAATACGTTGAAGAGTTCCAAGTAATATTGTAGCTGGTGCCTACTACCAAACTTTCTCCACCATTTGGTAAAGTCATAATAGGTGTGGCTGGAGTAATGGTAAAATTAGCATTGCTCTGATCTTGCTGACACGTATTATTTTGATTTAACACACGCACCAGTGCCAAGGCACTTGGGTTGTTAGGCACTGTCCATACATATGTATTGCCACTAACGCTACTGGCTATGGTAGTCCAGTTAGTGCCATTGTTTACGGAGTATTGAATTGGAAATGGCCCTACAGTACCAGGGCTATTCCATGTGATGGTTTGTGAAGTAAGACCCTGCAAACTTTCACCACCATTAGGGAAAGTAACTGTAATAGCAGCAGCTATGGTAAATACTGCATTACTAACATCCGTTTTTGCATTATCATTAAAATCGGTTACGCGCACTAACACTTGGTTAGAGGTAACGGTAGGCACCGTCCAACCATAAATGTAAATACCGCCACTTGGGGCTATAGATAAGTTAGTGGCTTCAGATGTCCATGTAGCACCGTTATTGAGCGAATATTCAATATTCCAAAAATTAGAAGTACCTGAAGCCGTCCAACGGATTTGGTAACTCTGGCAACCATATAAAGTTTCTCCGCCATTGGGCTGTGTTATAGTAACAGAGCCGGGCACTATGCTAAAGACCGCGTTGCTAACATCGTTAATTGCCGGGTTCGCATTGTTGCTCACGCGTACCAATGCCTGCGAGGTGGGCGCATTAGGAATAGTCCAAGAATAGGTGCCGTCATTCGCATCGTTGGTTACTATGGTAGTCCAGGTACTGCCGTTGTTGGTACTGTATTCTATATCTACATTAGAGTAGTAGGTAGAAGGAGTCCATGTAATGTTTTGAAGAGTGCCAATTGTCCAAACCTGTCCGCCATTTGGAGCAGTTACTACAGGTGTGGCAGCCGAAATTGTAAAATTAGCGTTGCTATTGTCTGTTTGGCAAGTGTTAGAAGTGTTTTGAACACGTATCAATGCTTGTGTGGAAGGAATGTTAGGCACCGTCCAGGTAAGTGAGTTACCACTGTAGCTGGTTTGTATGTTTGTCCATGAAGTACCATTATTAGTGCTATACGCAATATTGAATGGGCCGGAAGTACCTGGGCTATTCCAAGTTATGCTTTGGTTAGTAAGCCCTTGCCAAGTTTCTCCACCATTTGGTGCTGTAACTACTATTGCTTGTGCCACAGTAAAAACAGCATTGCTTTGGTCAGTTTTTAGGTTATCGCTGAAATCGGTTACACGCACTAAGCATTGTGCCGAGGTAATAGCCGGTACTGTCCAATTGTAGGTATAAAAACCACCGCTTGGAGTTACAGAAAGATTGGTAGCATCGGTAGTCCATGTACTGCCGTTGTTGAGCGAGTACTCAATGTTCCAAAAGTTTGAAACACCGGTGGCTGTCCAGCGAATCTGGTAGGTTTGGCAGCCATAGAGTGTTTCTCCGCCATTGGGTTGAGTAACGGTTACCGATTGCGCAAATGAAGTGAAGACGGCAAAAGCCGAGAGGAAAAAGAAAAGAATCTTCTTCATGAATTTGAGTTTTGTTTTTTGTATCCGCTAAGTGTGTCCTTACAAAGCGGAGCGCGAATATAGAATTGCCGTTCACTCTAACATTGTATATATCCGTTTGAGGGAATAAAAAATTACGCACATCATAAATTCCGAAAAGTACATTAGGTTACATATACCCGGCATCTCCTAATAGCAGAAAAATATAAACCATAAATTCCGACAAGTTAAATGTGGTTTAAAATGAGGCAGTTTGAGTATATTATTGACGCACATTAATAGCAAATGAAACCAACCAACGAACTGTTTTTGCTCATCAAATCGCTTAACAAGAATGAGAAAGGATATTTCAAAAAGTTTGCCTCTATCAACAGTAAAAAGGGCGAGGGCAATTACATCCGTTTATTTGACTGTATAGATCAAATGGAAGAATATGACGAAAACCAGATTCGCAAAAAATTTGCCGGTGAAAAATTTTTACAGCAGTTGAATGTAACCAAACTATACCTACAAAAAATGATTGTAAGGTCGTTGAGAAACTACCATACCGACACCGACCCCGATATTGAACGCTTAAATACATTGGTTGAAGCGCACATGCTCATAAAAAAACACATGTACGATACGGCATATCGTTACCTGCAAAAAGCACGAGAAAAAATGAGTGTGCAAGAAACCCAACTTGCGCACCTTCAAGCCATACAGATGCAATACCAAATTATGCTGCGCAAAGGTATGTATGAAGAAATTTTAGCTACTAATGATGATAAATTGCAAACCGAGCTGGCAGAAATTGAGCGATATAAAAACCTTTGTGAGTACCGTTACTTACAGAGTATAAGTATGAGCAAAACGCAAATAGATGGCTATACTAAAACTGATTTTGCCAATGAAATGAAACTGCTGCTAAAGCATCCGTTGCTCGCAAATGAGAAAATGGCGTTGTCCTTCAAAGCAAAAATGCACAGATATGAAATACTAAATAAATGTTACTTAAAAATTGGAGATGCACAAAAAGCATATCAGAGCGCAACTGAACTTTGCCTATTATTTAAAAACAATTCCGAAAAGATAAAGACACTCCCCTACAATTACTTTGTAGCACTCAACTCATTAGCCAATAGATGTATCTCCGTTTTCAATTACACCGAAGCAGAATTACACATTGAAGAGATAAACCAAGTATTGCAAAACGAGCAACTTCCGCTTAGTGATAGTCAACGGTTTGAGATAGCTACACAAATGCTAGAAAAAAAACTGATTGTACTTGGTGGCCTATACAAGTTTGAAGAAGCAGTAAATACCGAACAGACCTTAATGAAGTACATTGGCAATAAACCCATCCGAGCAGAACTCCAGGCAACCATTCTTTATTTTAGTGCGCTATGTTACTTTGGGTTAGACAAACACAAAGATGCGCTACATAGAATTAACCGATTGGTCAATGACAATTTTGACAACATCAGAAAAGACATTGTAATAGCCGCACATGCAGCTAATGTATTGGTTCACTTAGATCTAAAAAATCATACATTGGTTAAGCGCTTGCTAAAAGTTTTTCAAAACTTTGCACTAAAACATCAGTTTAATTCAGTGGGGCTTCAAGACTTTGCGAGTGGCATTCAAAAACTGAACGTTGCTGTTGCAGAAAACAAAACAAGAGAAATCAAAAAACAAATTCATTATTTGCTGCACGAAACAAACATGCCCGATTTTTTGGATGAAGATATTTACAAATGGTGGCTCACTAAAAAACTAAATGAATGGACTATATGAAGTTACGTAACTCTGTTTTCTATTACACTCTTGTTTTTCCAATAACTCTGTTCGTATTTATCAGCAGTTGTTCAAACCCAACAAAACTACTATGCTCTGAATGGAAGGTATATGATGTAAAGTTTAACGTACGCAGCACCAACCTCACCACAACAGAGCAACGTAAAATTTTGTATCAGCTCATCAATGAATTCCAATTTCAGTTTATGCGTGACAGTGTATACAGAGTGATAAAAGGGTACGACACCACCTTAGGCACGTGGAACTTTAATACTAAACT
This sequence comes from Chitinophagales bacterium, assembly GCA_016787045.1. Taxonomy (GTDB): domain Bacteria; phylum Bacteroidota; class Bacteroidia; order Chitinophagales; family LD1; genus Bog-950. The sequence continues at coordinate 43,028 of JAEUVA010000002.1, read as the reverse complement.
AAAACAATTAAACACCACTATTTACGGGCAAACTACACAGTCAGACATTATTACGCTCAATAAAAAATATTTTGTATTTCGCCCAAGTGGCTATGGCAACAACATAGAAGCCATCTACTGCCGGCCAGATGCTACAGGTAAGAAGTAACATCACCAATCTTGTACTGACCACCAATTTCTACAAACGCAAAAAATTTTCGGTTAATATTTTTTTCTGATATAAAAATCACTTCCAGTACTGTCATTTTCCGCCCGTCTGGCAGGTCTAAATCAAAAACCCGGGGGTACTCTACGGAAGATAGTCCGGTATTCCATTTAGCAAAAACTTCTGCGGTAATTCGTACCGTTTCTTTTTCAGATTTATCCCTTACATTAAACACATCATAACCGTACCTCTGCTGATCGGCACCCCGGTAAACCAACATGGCCGCCAGCTTATCGTATTCCTTTGCTTGACTGTATGCAAATGCTTCTTCCAACACTTTACTCAAAATAGGAATCAAGGAAGTATCGGCATGTGGTGCGGTTATTACATCTACTTTGCTCATACCAGTTGTATCAATAACCGGCAGCACCGGCTGCTGATTTTTGCTGCTCTTGTACCAATACCATCCACCACCAATGGCAATCGCCCCAATAAGTACAACTGCTATGGCTATAGTTTTATTTCTGTTCATACAAACTCTTTTTCATTTTGCAATGTGGTATGGTAACTTCGGTAAACTCGTCACCAACTACTCTGTATCCTTGCTTTTGATAAAAAGGAACTGCCGTTTTTCGGGCATGGCAATTTAGTTCAACATAACCGTTTTTCACTGCATATTCTTCTGCGGCATCATTCAGTAGTTTACCAAAGCCCTTACTTTGATGTTCCGTATCGACTGCTACTTGCCTAATTTTTAATGTATTGTCTCCACCATTGGTTAAGGTAAGGCAAGCTACAACCTTGTCTCCCATTTGCGCGCAAACATGTACATCTGCCTCATCTTTCATCAACTCTTCTTCTGTAAACTCTAAACCCAACGGCTCACGCAATATCTTATACCTTAATTCTAAAGCTTTGGCATACCAATTGCTCTTAGTGTCAAAAAAAATGATTTGCGGACTCATGAAAGTGCGAATAAAATTAAAAATCCTGCATCACTACTTTGCATTCCGGCAAATCACTTACATTCGCTTTAACCAAAATTGAAATCAATGAAAAAATTACTTTTTGCATTCGGAGTATTGTTAACCATCTCTCAATTTTCGTTTGCGCAAGGTAGCGACAAAGAATTACCTCAGGCAAAAGCCAAGCGCCAATTGAGCAACCTGAATAGCGCAGTGCAGTTAAGCACCGAGCAGTTTAACAAGGCCAACACCATTTATATTGATTACTACACCCAAAAAGACGCCCTAAAAGCGAATACCAAGTTAGCCAAGCAAGACCGCGAAGACAAAGAAGATGCCCTAAAAGCCAAGCGCGATAAGGCGTTAAAGCAAGCCCTAACTGCTGACCAATGGAAAAAATGGGAAACATACCTAAAGCTACAAAAAGAGAAAGAAAAAGCAGCGGTAAAAGAAGCTAAGCAAAAGGTAAAAAACGAAAAATAACACATAAAAATAATTAACAATGAGAAAGCAATTCCTTTTATTCCTTGCTGCAACATTTATTTTACTGCTCAATTCCTGCCAAAAAGATTTGTCTAAAAACTGGGGCGGCACCTACACTGGTATAGCCGGCAGTAGTACCGTACAACGTGTAGTAGTAACCATTGTAGATAAGAAAACTGTAAAAATGGAACTACAAACAAACATTGCAGGCAGTTACTATGCGTTTGCTACTATCAGCAAGGGTAAACTGACCGATGCCACTACAGTAATAATAGATGAAGACGGTACTATAGTAACCGTGCCTGCCAATACGAACACCTATCGTTTTTCGGGTACAGGTAAACTCAACGGCAACACACTTACACTCAACGGGGTGGCAACCAACAAAGCTAACTCCTCTGACGTACTCTATTATACCTTTACAGGCACCAAGTAATGCCAACCAAAAATTTTACGCTAATAACCGGAGCCAGCAAAGGCATAGGCAAAGCCATGGCGCATGAATGTGCATCGCGTGGTATGGATCTGTATTTAGTGGCCCGCTCTGAAAACCTGCTGCAAGGTCTTGCTCAAGAGCTAAGCAGCAAAGTGCAAGTAAAATTTCTATCCACAGATTTATTTAGCCCTGATGCACCACAAAGAATATTTGAATTTGCCACACAACATCAGATGAACATCAATATGCTCGTCAACAATGCCGGCATGGGGTTTTATGGCGTGTTTCACGAAACTGACTTGCAAAACCACATACGGGTAATGCAATTAAATATGGATGCTTGCGTACGCATGGCGCACGAATTTTTGCAACGCTCTGATAAAAAAGAAAAACGATACCTCCTCAATGTGGCCAGCACTGCAGCTTACCAACCGGTACCTAACATGACCATCTATGCCGCCACTAAAGCATTTATGCTGTTCTTCTCTCGTGGCTTGCGGCACGAATTGCGCAAAGAAAAAGTAAACGTAACTGCACTCTGCCCCGGTGGTACCGAATCCGATTTTTTTGGTCCCGCTCAAATGGAAGAAGTAGTGAAAAAAAATGCTCAGTTTATGATGAAAGCGGAAGAAGTAGCTAAACTGGGAATAAACGGTGTGCTAAAAAATAAAAGTGTAGTGATACCCGGCTTCACCAATAAGGCCGGAGCCCTTTCTGCCAAACTTTTTCCGCACGATATGGTAGTACCGGTAGCTGCAAAGTTTTTCGATTAAACGAACAGAGTAAAAGTTTACACCTCTGTTTTTCTTTTAACTCTTCAACAAACTTAAAAGCGATCCAATTTTGCTTTTTAGTTCATTGCGATTAACGATAAAATCTAAAAATCCATTTTCTAATTGAAACTCTGATGTTTGAAAACCTTCGGGCAATTTTTTCTTGATGGTTTCCTCTATTACCCGTGGGCCGGCAAAACCGATTAGCGCACCCGGCTCTGCAATATTAAAATCACCTAACATGGCAAAAGAGGCGGTTACACCTCCGGTGGTTGGATTTGTTAATAAACTAATATATGGAATTTTCGCTTCGGCCAGTTGGTTGAGTTTAGCTGCTGTTTTAGCCATTTGCATCAGTGAGTAAGCACTTTCTTGCATACGGGCGCCACCACTTTTAGAGATGATGAGTAGGGGCATTTTATTTTGCAAAGCAAAATCAATGGCAAGAGCAATCTTCTCCCCCATTACAGACCCCATAGAGCCACCAATAAACCGAAAATCCATAGCTGCCACCACCAGCTCGTGCTCAGTACATACACCATGTGCCACGCGCATGGCTTCATTTAATCCTGTGCTCTTTGTGGTAGTTTCAATGCGCTGTGTATAAGGTTTAGAATCTACAAAGCCCAACGCATCCACCGGTACTAAATCAGCAAATAGTTCGGTGTATTTATCTTCGCCAAATAATATATCTAAATAATCTGATGCATCAATTTTTTCATGATAGTTACACTCGGGGCACACGTGCAAATTTTCTACCAACTTGGTGGTAAGCATAGTGGCCTTGCAGTTTTCACACAAATGCCAAATGCCCTCAGGAGTTTCCATTTTCTCCTCAGTAGAAGTTTGCACTCCTTTCTGAAACCTTTTCCACCAAGGGAGCTTATTTTCCATTTGTGTGTTTACGAATTGATGGGGTAAGATGCGAAGATATTTAGGGTAATGCTTACCTTATTATATTTTCATATCATCACATTACCTAATTAGACTATGCGATAGTTACCTCTTTACTCAAATACACATCTTGTATGGCATTGAGCAGTGCCACACCCTCTTTTAACGGGCGTTGAAATGCTTTACGTCCACTGATAAGCCCCATGCCACCTGCGCGTTTGTTGATAATGGCAGTAGTTACTGCCTCAGCCAAATCGGTATCTCCACTGCTGGCTCCACCACTGTTAATCAAACCTACGCGACCCATGTAGCAATTGGCTACCTGATAACGGCACAGGTCAATTGGATGATCGGTGGTTAGCTCGCTATAAACTTTTTTATGTGTTTTACCAAAATTGATGGCATTGTATCCACCATTGTTTTCGGGTAATTTTTGCTTGATAATATCGGCTTGTATAGTTACTCCTAAATGATTGGCTTGCCCGGTAAGGTCGGCTGCTACATGATAATCTATACCGTCTTTTTTAAATGAAGAATTGCGCAAATAACACCACAACACTGTAGCCATGCCTAACTCGTGTGCATACTCAAACGCTTCGGCTACCTGTACAATCTGACGCTTGCTCTCTTCGCTGCCAAAATAAATAGTGGCTCCAACAGCCGCAGCACCCATGTTCCAAGCATCTTTTATTTTACCAAACATAATTTGGTCAAACGAGTTGGGATAGCTGATAAACTCATTATGATTTATCTTAACTATAAACGGGATTTTATGGGCGTACTTTCTGGCTACTATGCCCAACACACCATACGTAGAAGCCACTGCATTGCAGCCACCCTCCACAGCTAACTGCACAATATTCTCTGGGTCAAACATGGGCACATTGGGAGCGAAAGATGCACTGGCACTATGCTCTATGCCTTGGTCAACGGGTAGAATAGAAACATAACCTGTGTTTCCTAAGCGGCCATTGTCAGCAATCCATTGCAGGTTGCGCAAGGTTTGAATATTGCGGTTGCTGTTTACCCATACTTTATCAATAAATTTTTTGTTGGGCAAATGCAGTTGTTCTTTAGAAATGGTTTTTGATTCGTGGTTAAGCAGAAAGTTAGATTTTTCTGTTCCCAGTAGTTTTTCAATGTCTTCGCGTTTCATGTCTTGTTTAAAATTTGAGTGGGCTAAAATAAAAACCCGCTGCAAATGAGCGGGTAGCTATTATACATTACTGCGGTGGCTGCTTTTTCTTCTTCTGATGTTCGTAGATAAAACTTAGCTGCGGGGTAAAGCCCAGCACCGGATGGTAACTCGCAGCTACATCTAACTTAGCTCCGGCCACATTTCCTCCAAAACCAAAAGACGCGCTAAAAGGCGTGGTTTGTACACCCCCACGCAGTGTAAAGTACTTAATAGGGCGGTACTCTACCCCACCTTTAAACTGCGGCTTGTAATGAATATCCTGCTGATACTCTGCCGCAATCAGCACCTTTGGTGATGGCTCATAACCCAAGCCAAATTTCATAATAGTGGGCAGGCGCTCACCATACACTTTTTCAACCTTGTAGGGTATGGGGTTGTAAATGTGTGCACCAAAGGTAAGTACTTTCCAAGGGCGATATTGCATCCCCAATTCAAAAGTAAAAAAATTGCGTTGGCCGTTCTCGGCAATAAACATGCGTAAATAATCAAACTGCATACCCAGCGAAAACTTGCTGCCCAATTTTCGGGCATACGCCAAACCAATTTTGGTTTCGTTGTATAACTTATAACCAAAATAATTTGTACTTAACCCGAAGGTGCCTATTTTATTACCAAACGGAAGTGCTACTGCAGCATTAAAATTATTGATAGATGCATTGAGAAACTTGCGGTCAGTATAAATACCTCCAGTGTAATTTTCTAAAAAACCTAAACCCGCCTGGTTAGTTGTAGTAGCAAATACATCGCTAAGTGTAACTGATGCATCGCCTAATGCTGTGGCGCGTGCCCCGGCTGTATAATTATCGCCTCCGGCAAGTACCGCTAAGCCATACAACAGAAAAAAAACTACAAGTAAATGCTTTATCATCGCTGTGTCTAAAATACTTGCTATTTCAACTTTTCAAAAAGAGCTATGAATTCTGTACGTGGAAAATGGGCACTTATCACCGGTGCCACCTCCGGTATTGGCAAAGCTACGTCCGATTTGTTAGCCAAAAATGGCTGCAACATTATCATAACCGGGCGCAGAGCCGATAAGTTAGAGGCCACTCATCATATTATTGAAGAAAAATATGGAATCAAGGTACTCTCCTACTGTTTTGATGTACGCAATCTGAACCAGTGTGCCGAGTTAGCCAACGATTTAAGTGAGCGCGAAATAGTACCTGACATCCTCATCAACAATGCCGGCTTGGCCTCCGGCAAAAGCAAAATACAGGAAGGGTTAATTGCCGAGTGGGAAAAAATGATTGACACAAACATTAAGGGATTATTATATATCACCCGATGTATTCTACCGGCTATGATAGATAAAAACGAAGGGCACGTCATCAACATTGGTTCTACTGCCGGGCATACGGTGTACCCCGAGGGCAATGTATATAACGCAACCAAATTTGCTGTAAAAGCACTCAACGAAGCCATCAACTTAGATTTGGCAGGCACAAATGTGCGCTGCTGCAGCATAGACCCGGGTGCAGCAGAAACCGAATTTTCGGTGGTACGTTTTCATGGCGATGAAGAGAAAGCTAAGAAAGTGTACAAGGGGTACACTCCGCTTGCTGCTGAAGATATTGCCGATGCTATTTTGTATGTATTGCAAACCCTTCCGCATGTAAACATTACTAACTTAGTAATGTACCCCACCGCACAGCGCAGTGTATATGTGTGGGATAAAAAGTTGTAATGCCACACTCCGATTTGCTTTTCACAAAACGCTTTTGGTACATTGCCATTATTGCTTCTACAATAATTGCCGGAGCAGCTTATCTGCTTGTAGAAAAAAACACCGTTTGGGTAGAAGAACAACGCATACCCAAAGGCGAGCTAGCATTTTTAGCCCAGTATGATGGACGGATGCCTGATGAAGTAGGATTTTTAACCAATCATATTCTTGAACGCAGAATAGCCAATCTAATTAAGGATAGTATGGATTTAGTGGCTTTTAGAAAATATACTGCATTTGGAGACACTATACATGTGCAACACAACATGGTTAGCGCTGTGTTTAAATGCGACTCTACCTTACCTTCCGATTGTCGTACTGTTGTGTTGGTTGACCTGCTCAATGAGGCGATTATACTGACTATTACCCCCAATGGCCAAACTCGTGTTTACAGCGATGGCTATGTGGAAAACCCCTGAAAATTATTAGTAACAAAGCAGATTTGTTTTTCGTAACAAGAGGGTAAATCTTCGGTGATATGAAAAAGCACTTCTTGATTACAATTTTGTCTGTTTTGATTTTAGGCACAAATTATTTGGCGGCACAATCGTGTGCCGGTAAGCAGGTAGCCGACAATAGCTCTTACCTTAAACTAAAAAAAGGCAGCGGTTTTAGCGGCAGTTATGCTCTGCCTTGTATTCAAAAAGATTATCAAGCAGAAATTAATGTACCGTTTCAAACCTTTACCACTATTGCACACCTCAATGGCGAAGATACCGTGTATGCCATGCGCATTGATAAGATAAGTAACCTGCCAGCCGGTTTATGTTGGGCTACAACAAGCGCCAACAACATGTTTAAACCTGGAGAAGGCGGCATTTTGCAGTTTAGCGGAGTGGTGATAGATAACCCCGGCCAGTATAACCTAACTATGGTCATGAGTTTTGACACCAATGGCGATGGCAAATTTGACCGCACAGATGTAAACTACAACATCATAAGCAAAACAGGCAAACTCATTTTACGGGTAAATACCACAGGTGCCGATTGCCCGTCTATTGACTACACCAGCCCAGGTGTTACTGCCTCTAAAGAAACATCTGGTTTATAGTTTCTGCACCAATAAATTTTCAACGTTTCACACGTTTTGCTTTTCTTGCACAAATAAATTTAGTGCATGGCAAAAAAAATTGTGATTACTGCTTCGCTCACCGGTGTGCTGGCTACCCGCTCGCAGTGCCCTTATATTCCCTACACCCCTAAAGAAATTGCCGAAGAAGGCAAACGTGCCGTTGATGCCGGAGCCAGTGTATTGCACATACATGCCCGCCAGCCCGATGGCGCACCGGCATACGATATTGAAACCTACAAACAAATTGGCGAAGAAGTGCGCTCCCTTTGCCCCACTGCAATTATTAACTACAGCACCGGTGCTGTGGGGTTAAGCCGCGAAGAACGCATACAACATATTACAGCGCTAAAACCTGATATGGCTGCGCTAAACATGGGGAGCATGAACTATGGTATTTACTCCCCAAAAACCAAAGAATTTTACCACGATTTTGTGTTTCAAAATCCGTTTAGCGACATCAAATTTTATCTGGAAAAAATGAAAGAAGCCGGCACCCTGCCCGAAATGGAGGTGTTTGATAACGGCCACATTAACAACGCCATGCCCCTTGTAGACATGGGCTTAATAGCTAAACCGTATGTGTTTAGTTTTGTGATGGGTGTACTTGGCGGCATTCCTATTTCTACTCAAAACCTGCTTCACCAAGCGGCCAGTGTGCCCGAGGGGTCGCATTGGCAGGTAATAGGCATTGGCCGTAAGCAATGGCAGTTGATTGCCGCTGCTATCACTATAGACGGCCACATTCGTGCCGGTCTAGAAGACAACTTTTACTTGCCCAACGGAGAAATGGCCAAAAGTAATGGCGAATTGATAGATGCGGCTGCACAAATGGTGCGTATGTTAGGCCGTGAGGTGGCCGGTATTGAAGAAACAAGGCAAATGCTAGGTATTACTCAAAAGTAAATTTACCCCATGGAAAAATCGTTCAGATACATTCAAATATTGGGCTTAGGTGTTTCGCTAATGGGTGCGTTGTTTAAAACCATGCACTGGAATGGTGCCAACATCATGCTCATTTGCGGGTTAAGTTCATTGAGTTTGGCACATATCATTAAAGCCATTTTTTTAAACACAGCTCAGGGCAAAGCAAAACTTGCTCACCTGCTGCTTAATGTGGGTATAGGTATTTTGCTGCTTGGTGTGCTGTACCAACTCATGCACTGGCCGGGGGCAAACATTATTCTCTATGCCGGCCTTGCACCACTGGCCGCAGGGCTTGTGTTGCGGATGGCGGAGTGAGGAAGTACGATGGCAATTGAAGCGAGTAAATTTCAGAACCTGCCCCCTTTCCTATCATCACCCTAAAACAGCGAGCCGCACCCAAAGGGCGCGGCTCGCATAATGTACCGAAGAATTAACCAGATAAATTATCCTATCAACTCTACGTTGCTGTTGGGCTGTTTGCGTTCAAAGGTTTCTAACTCATCTTTGGCATTTACCACTATTTGCTTGAACTGTGGCAATCCGGTACCGGCTGGTATGCGGTGACCTACGATTACGTTTTCTTTCAAGCCCTCTAAGTAGTCGCGCTTTGCTGCTATAGAGGCGGTGCTAAGTACCTTGGTAGTTTCCTGGAACGAAGCCGCAGAAATCCAAGAGTAAGTAGAAAGTGAGGCGCGGGTAATACCTTGCAACTGCGGTGTGGCAGTAGCCGGTATGGCATCGCGGAAAGTAACCAGTTTTTTATCGGCACGCTTTAGTATAGAGTTCTCTTCACGAACCTGACGTACCGTAACAATCTGGCCGGGGCGCAGATGTTCTGATTCACCGGCTTCATCTACCACTTTTTTATCGTGCAACTCGTCATTCACGCGTAGCAATTCAAACTTCTCTACCGAAGTACCTTCCAGGAAGCGGGTATCGCCCGGGTCTTCAATAATCATCTTACTCATCATCTGGCGAACAATCACCTCAATGTGCTTATCGTTGATTTTGATACCCTGTAAGCGGTACACATCCTGTATTTCATTCACCAGATACTCTTGTACGGCAAACGGTCCTTTGATGGCCAAAATATCGGTAGGCGTAATAGCTCCGTCTGAAAGTGGCGTACCGGCACGTACAAAATCTTGCTCTTGTACCAAGATGTGCTTAGAAAGAGGTACCAAGTACTTTCTTACTTCGCCATCGCGGCTTTCTACAATAATTTCGCGGTTACCACGCTTAACACCGCCAAAGCGCACTACACCATCAATCTCAGCTACTGTGGCCGGGTTGCTAGGGTTACGGGCTTCAAACAATTCGGTAACGCGAGGAAGACCACCGGTTATATCCTTCACTTTACCCATTACGCGCGGTATTTTGGCTAAAATATCGCCATGTTTCACCTCTACACCATTATCTATTACAATGTGAGCGCCCACGGGTAGGTTGTATACTTTACCATCTTTGCCATGCTCAATGAGGATAGATGGAATTTTGGTTTTGTCTTTGGTTTCCACTATCACTTTTTCGCGGTGGCCGGTTTGTTCATCCATCTCATCGCGGTAGGTTACGTTTTCAATAATGTGCTCAAACTTCACCTTACCGTTTACTTCTGATACAATAACGTTGTTGTATGGATCCCACTTGCAAATAACATCGCCTTTTTTAACCGGCTTGCCATCTTTTACAGCAATGTGTGAACCGTATGGAATGTGGTAAGAGATAAGCACTTTATCAGGGTTATCGTCTTTTACGATACGTAATTCACCGGTACGGCCAATTACGATGTTTACCTTTTCACCATTTTCATCAATACCGGTAGTTGTACGAATACCATCAAACTGTACCAAACCATCAAATCGGGCAGCAATCTGCGATTCGCTTTGACCCAAGCTGGCAATACCACCCACGTGGAAGGTACGAAGTGTAAGCTGAGTACCCGGCTCACCAATACTTTGTGCGGCTATGATACCTACAGCATCACCGGTTTCGGCTATACGGTTAGTGGCCAAATTGCGTCCGTAGCATTTTACGCAGCAGCCGGTTTTGGCTTCGCAGGTAAGTACCGAACGGATTTCTATTTGATCTACACCCGATGCCTCAATCTTGCGAGCAGTATTTTCATCAATGTGTTGTCCGGCTTCTGCCAGCAACTCATCGTTTTCGGGGTGATAAACATCGTTGAGCGATGTACGACCCAAAATACGATCGTATAGCGGTTCAAGAATCTCCTCGTTGTCTTTGAGAGGTGATACAGCAATACCACGTAGTGTTCCGCAATCTTCTTCAGAAATAACCACGTCTTGCGCCACATCTACCAACCTACGGGTCAGGTAACCGGCATCTGCCGTTTTAAGAGCCGTATCGGACAGACCTTTACGCGCACCGTGAGTAGAGATAAAGTACTCTAATACCGACAGACCTTCTTTAAAGTTTGCCAATACCGGGTTTTCAATTACCTCCTGTCCGGTGCTGCCACTCTTACGTGGTTTAGCCATAATACCCCGCATACCCGAAAGCTGCTTAATCTGCTGCTTGGAACCACGAGCACCAGAATCCAACATCATGTAAATAGAGTTGAAGCCCTGACGATCTTCAGCAATCTGTTTCATAAGCTGAGAAGTAAGGCGGTTATCGGTGCTAGACCAAATATCTACAACCTGGTTAAAACGCTCTTTATCGGTAATGAAACCGTTTTGGTAGCTATCAAACACCTCATCCACACGTTGCTGTGCTTCGGCTACTAACTTTTCTTTGTTGGTAGGCACTACCACATCGCTCAAGTTAAAGCTCAAACCACCTCTAAAGGAGTAGAAGAATCCGAGCTTCTTGATATCATCCAAAAACTTGGCAGTGGTGGGAATATCCGTTTCGGCCAATATCTGACCGATTACGTCTTTAAGTTGCTTTTTGGTCAATACTTTGTTCACATAACCAACGCTTGTTGGTACTACCTGATTGAAAAGTATTTTACCCAAAGAGGTTTCTACTACTTTTTGTACCAGTTTACCTTTCTCGTTTTTCACACTCACACGGCACTTTACCGGAGCGTGCAGTTCTGCACGGCCTTCGTTAAAGGCGATAATGGCTTCTTCTGCACCGTAGAAGGTAAGGCCCTCGCCAATTACTTTTACGTCTTTGGTGCTTTTGCGCTCTTTACTCATGTAGTACAGACCCAAAACCATATCCTGCGAAGGAAGGGTGATAGGTGTACCGTTTTGCGGGTTCAAAATGTTGTGTGACGAAAGCATGAGCAACTGCGCCTCAAGAATTGAAGCATTGCTTAGCGGCACGTGCACTGCCATTTGGTCACCGTCAAAGTCAGCGTTAAAGGCGGTACATACCAACGGGTGAAGCTGAATGGCTTTGCCTTCAATAAGTTTGGGAAGGAACGCCTGAATAGATAAACGGTGAAGTGTAGGGGCACGGTTCAAAAGTACCGGATGGCCTTTCAACACGTTCTCTAAAATATCCCAAATGATGGGTTCTTTTTTATCTACCAGTTTCTTGGCACTTTTCACTGTTTTTACAACGCCTCTTTCAATCAACTTGCGGATGATAAACGGCTTAAATAACTCAGCCGCCATGTCTTTTGGCAAACCGCACTCATGCAGTTTTAACTCAGGGCCAACCACAATAACTGAACGACCGGAGTAATCTACACGCTTACCTAATAAGTTTTGGCGGAAACGACCTTGCTTGCCTTTGAGTACATCTGATAAAGATTTTAACTGGCGCCCGCCTTCTGCTTTTACTGCATTAGACTTACGGCTATTATCAAACAAAGAGTCCACTGCTTCTTGCAACATGCGCTTTTCGTTACGCAAAATCACCTCTGGCGCTTTAATTTCCACCAATCGCTTTAAACGGTTGTTGCGGATAATTACTCTGCGGTATAAATCGTTCAAGTCGGATGATGCAAAACGGCCACCATCCAACGGAACTAACGGACGAAGTTCAGGTGGTATTACCGGTAAGTACTGAATAACCATCCACTCGGGGCGGTTTTCTACGTGCTCGTTGGCAGAGCGGAAAAGCTCTACTACACTTAAGCGCTTAAGGGCTTCGCTCTTGCGCTGGCGAGAAGTTTCGTTAGCCGCAGAGTGGCGAAGTTGGTAAGAGAGTTCATCTAAATTGAGGCGAGCCAACAATTCTTTGATGGCCTCGGCACCCATTTTGGCAATAAATTTATTAGGATCAGTATCGTCTAACGCATAGTTGTTTTTCAACTCTTCGTTTTCCAATACACTCTGGTATTCTTCTTCTGAAAGTAAATCTAAGTACTGAATGGCTTTGCGCTCCTCTCCTTTCTCTGTAAGTACGTTTATCTCTTTGCCTGCATTGCCGGGCTGTACTACTACGTATTTTTCGTAGTAGATAATGCTTTCCATCTTTTTAGATGAAATACCCAACAGGTAACCGATTTTATTGGGCAATGATTTGAAATACCAGATATGCACCACCGGCACTGTTAGTTTAATGTGCCCCATGCGGTCTCTGCGTACTTTCTTTTCGGTCACTTCTACACCGCAGCGGTCGCACACTATACCTTTATAGCGAATGCGCTTGTACTTACCGCAGTAGCACTCATAATCTTTAGTTGGACCGAAAACGCGCTCGCAAAACAAGCCCTCCATTTCGGGTTTGTAGGTACGGTAGTTAATGGTTTCTGGCTTCTTAATCTCACCGTTTGAGCGGCTGAGAATCACATCGGGCGATGCCAACATGATGGTGATTTTTGAAAAATCGGCTTTACTTTTCTGGTCTTTTTTAAATGCCATAAAATGGTTGTTTTAAGAGATACGTATAGCGAAAAACCGGGCTGTCTTTGGCGGTTTGGTGGGTTTCGCGCCTGCCGGCTTGCATACTACCCAACCTGAAGTTTTGCCTCAACATTCCTTTTTTAGAGCGCGCAAAGATAACAGAGGGTTTGAAATGAGCAAGGGGCTAATAAATATAGATATTACAATATAGAATGGCTTGATGAACGGAGGTAAGGTAAGCACCAAATGAGCTATGAAGAGTTTTAAACAACAAAACTTGCGGTTAACTACATTTGAAGTGTTTATCTACACTGCATAAGATGTGAAGGAATGTTGAAACCAATTGAACTGCTTGGTGAGCAATGCATGAGTAACACTTCAAATAAATAGCAAAAACTCATTATTGCATAATAATGATAGGCATGTTTGTGTTACATGTGCTACATAGCACAGAAATTTTTTTAAGTATTTTGAGTACAGATAAGATACTTGTTTACACCGCTTTAAATAAAAAACTTTTCTTGCGCTGTTTTTAAAAATTCTCATTTACTAATGAAAAAGAAACCCGCTGCTGAAAAATTTTTTGCTGCCGATTGGCCTAAAGATGGCCCCATTGATTTAAACATTCATGACTTACCGCATGCATCATCTACTACCGAATGGTGGTACATGCATAGCCACATCAGAGCAAAAGGTGGTAGGAACCTTTCTTTGTTTGCCTCCTTCTTTCGCCACGCCATTAGTTTTGATAAAAAGACCAAGGCCCCCAATTATGCCCACTCGGTAATATGGGGAATTTCTGATATAGATAATAAGAAGTATCACACCGTTTCTTTAGTAGATAAACGTGCTCCAAAACTTGGTCTGGAGAGGTTAAAGAAGGGGGAACTGGTGAAAGACCCATTTATCCGCAGAGCAGCTATAGAAATGCTGAGCAAAGGCGTAATGCCCTATCCAGATGAATTGCTGGTGAAAGACCCCACCATATCACAAAAAGAATTGCACCTGAACTACGATGGCAATACGTTTAAAAAGTTAGATGATGGTACATATCAACTACACTTATTGCACAAAGAGTTACAACTTGGTGTTGACATCAACTTTAAGCCGCAAAAACCACCTACACGGCATGGAGATAATGGCGTGGTGCGTGGTGTAAGTGCCGAGGACATGTTTTATTACTTTATACCAAAATGTAAGGTAACCGGCAGTGTTAAACTCAAAAAAGAGAAGTTAGAAATCACATCGGCCACCGGCTGGTACGACCATGAGTTTGGCTGCCATGCTAAAAAAGAAGATGCCGGAAAAGATGAAGCAAAAAAAGATGTGAGCTGGAACTGGATTGCCATGCAGTTAGATAATGGCTGCGAACTAACGGCTTATGATTTGATAGATTTAAAAACCGGTGAAGATTGTGGCTCTTTTGTGATATTGATTGATGAAAAAGGAAAGCGCCATCACTCCAATAAGTTTAAATTGAAACAACACGGTGAGTTATGGACCAGCACACGAACCTTTAATGAATACCCTACCCATTGGACTCTGGAAGCCCCTGAGTTAGGGCTAAAAGTAAAAGCCGAAGCGGCCTTCCCCAACCAAGAATTTGCCACTGTTATTTCTAAGCCCGCATTTTGGGAAGGCCGTATGAATATTACCGGTACTCTCAAAGGCAAAAAAGTAAGCGGACCCGGGTACATAGAGCGCCACGGGTTTGTAAACAGTAGCAATATGAAAGAGTTTTTGAAAGCGGTTTCTAAAGCTACGCTCAACTCCGTACAACAAATTATTCCGCTGGCATTTGGTCAAGAAAAATTTGAAGAACTGGTTTCTAAAAAAGGAAATACCCACCTCACCAGAGGATTGGATAAACAGGCATATATTGAAAAATTCATTAAACCTATACGCGAAATTACCGACCGCAGTGGCAAGAGTTGGCGCAGCTATGCCACTATTGCCTGCTGCGATGCTGTGGGTGGTAATTCGCAAGTAGCTATTGATTGGTTGGCATTACCGGAAATGATGCATGTGGGCTCGCTCATGGTAGATGATGTACAAGATAAATCACTGGTGCGCAGAGGCGGCCCAGCGGCACACGTGGTGCATGGCGAGGCCACAGCCATTAACAGCGGTACAGCGGCTTACTTTTTGGGGCAGTACTGTATTTATCATGTAGATAAATCGTTTGAAGAAAAAGTACAGATTTACAACTGGTATTTTGAAGCCATGCGCGCCTCACACAGCGGTCAGGCCATGGACATATATGGTTTAGATTATATGATGCCTGCTGCATTGAAAGAAGATAAAACTGCAAAACTCTTGCAGCAACGAGTAATTGCTACACATCGCCTCAAATCAGCAGCACCGGCTGCATATTTGGCTCGCATAGGCGTACTCCTCGGGCAAGGCAGCCAAGAGCAAGTAGAGGCCATGGGCAACTATTTTGAAGCGCTGGGAATTTCGTTTCAGATTATTGATGACACCCTCAACCTAAAAGGTTTTAAAGACAACCTGAAAACCAAGGCAGAGGACATTACTGCAGGTAAGATAACTTACCCCATAGCCAAGGCCATGGCAGTAATGAATAAAGCAGAGCGTAAACGCTTGTGGCAAATTGTTAGCGCCAAAACCAGCGATATGAAACTGATTGGCGAGGCCATAGCCATGCTGGATAAACACCGCGTAATTGAAACCTGCGAACACGAGGCCAAAACCATTTTAGAAAACGCCTGGCGCAAAATGGATCCACTGCTACGCGATAGCATGGTGAAGCTGAACCTGAGAGCGTTTAGTTGGTTTGTGTTGGAGAGGACATATTAGCGTGCTGTGGGTTGCCACACGTTTGTTTTAATCCCCCTTACGAACCATAAGAAGCCGGATGCAACAGCTACATTCATTTGCAAAAAATAGTTGGCATAACGCAAAAGGGCAATATCTAATTCTACTTTTTTAGATACAAAATCAAGCATTGGAATAAACAACACAAACAAGTGGATAGCCAATAATCCTATTACCCAATAGGCGGTAGAGTAGAATGGTAAAAGTAAAATACAAACATAGCTTGCAAATAGCAGTAACGGCCCCATCCATCTAATTACCTTGTGCGACCAATAAGGAAATGCAACTTTAAAACGCAAAGGGCTGAGTAGTGATGGAAAATGGAATAAATTCTGAAAATTACCGGCTGCTATTCTACGTTTTCTGTTGTATTCAATATCCATTGAGTTGGGAATGCTCTCATAAAATTTCGCATCTAATGACAAGATGCTCTTTTTATTATTCAGAAGGGTCAACATTGTAACATAAAAATCTTCCATTAGAATATTGGTGGGAAACTGCGGATAATCAACTGCTCTGATAGCATAGCAAGCACCATAAACTCCCATCATACTACCAAACACAACACTTTCGTGATATTTCATCAAATTCTCTCTTTGTATATATGCTTTTTCTTGTATAGATATTCCACCTTCCTGCACATTTGTATTGATGTACTTTGCGCCTACAATACCTATTTCATCAGATTTGAAATGTTTAACAAGTTCAAAAACAGTTTGGGGTTCAAAAATGGCATAAGCATCAGTCAAGATAAATATGGTATCGTTTTTAAGTGGACGTTTCTGCAAAATTTCGCTTAATGAGTTAAGTACATTTGCTTTACCTCTTCTTGAAAACCGATGCAGCTCA
This sequence comes from Chitinophagales bacterium, assembly GCA_016787045.1. Classification (GTDB taxonomy): domain Bacteria; phylum Bacteroidota; class Bacteroidia; order Chitinophagales; family LD1; genus Bog-950. Next base: position 25,965 of record JAEUVA010000002.1, on the reverse strand, counting down.
ACGCGATGATCTACTTGGGCAAATTCATTCACTATGGCATCTGTTTGATCAGTTGACTCATCGGAGCCCACTAAGATTTTGATTTGCTGAGCCGGATAGTCGGATTGTAGCATGCTCTGCAATTTTTCGCGCAGTACTTTTTCGCCATTGTACACCGCAAAAAATATGATAACATCCGGTAGTGATTCATGCTGAGTGAATTGTTCGTGTGAAAACTTTTTACCTCCTGATAAAACACGCAACAGTGCCGGATAAACCACATAAGAGTAGCCAATCAATACAATGCATATCAAATAGATAATCAACAACGCTATCATTGAGAGCAATAGTAGTGAAGTAATTGTTCAATTACCGAGCGATTGTTATATTTATTACGAACAAACTGATACGCTTTTTTCCCCACTTGTTTTGTCAAAATTTCGCTACTCATGCAATCGTTTAAACATTTTACAAACCCATCCACATCATCGGCTATCAATACATTTTCTCCATTAGTAAGTCCAAGACCCTCGGCTGCAATTGTAGTGGATATTACACATTTGCCCAGTGCCATTGCCTCCAAAATTTTTATTCGTATACCACTACCTGAAATGATAGGTACAATCATCACACCATTGGCCAGCATAAATGATTTAGCATCGGGCACCTCTCCTACTATATTAATGTTGGGTGATTGATAATTGATAACTTCTTGTGGTATCTTTTTTCCCGCAACGTTTAAACGTAAATCCGGTATTTGTTTTGTGAGCGCGGGCATTACTTCCTCTACAAACCATTTCATTCCTTGCAGATTGGGCATCCAGTCAAATGAGCCGATAAAGAATAGTGGGAACACTTCGTTGTTTCCTGTTGGTTTTTCTTCTGGTATGTCCCACCCGGCAGGTACTATGATAGTGTTGGCATTGGGTACGTCTGCCAAAATCATTTGCTCGTCTTCGCGGCTAATGGCTAAGGTAACATCCACTTTTCGCCATGCCTCGTTCTCAAAATTTTGCAGCCGCTCCGATTGCAGTTGCAGATACCATTTTTTAAAGAAATTTGTTTCTTGCTGTGCTATTCGCCTCCAAATGTTGTACTCCACATTGTGCGCCCGCATAGAAATCTTGGCATTACTGTGTTGGCGAACAACATCTATGTATAAAGCCGATGGAAGTCCATCTACATGCACCCAATCATAAGTATTATCCTTAAGTAACCTCACCAGTTTACGCTCAAAACTCCCGGACTCAAAGCGCTCGGTGATGTATGATTTTGACTTTAAAAGATTCAGCAGTGCAGGAACCGGTTTTATGCGGTTATCTACATATACATCGTGGAGTTGAGCATATTTCAAAATACTGCCTTTCAACTTATCGCGCTCTACAAAATGCTTGGCCGTGTTCATCGCCAACACAGTAACTTCTGCTCCTGCCTCGGCATAGCCCTTAATAAAGTTATACGAGCCAATAGCCCCTCCATCGTTTAGCGGAAAAGGGATTCGGTTCATCAACATCAAAATACGCAACGCACTCACAGGTTATTTTAGATTAGCGCACGAAAGTAGCAACCCCATGTACAACGGCAAGAAAGTAGTAGTGGTTCTTCCTGCATACAACGCAGCCCAAACGCTGGAAGTAACCTATAGTGAAATACCCATGGATATTGTGGATGAAGTGATTTTGGTAGATGATGCCAGTAAAGACAATACCGTAGAACTGGCCAAACAGTTAGGCATACACCATGTAATAAAGCACGAAAAAAACAAGGGCTATGGCGGTAATCAAAAAACCTGCTACAACAAGGCGTTGGAAATTGGTGCCGATATTGTAGTCATGCTTCATCCCGATTATCAATACACGCCAAAGCTACTCACCGCCATGATCAGCATAATAGGTAATGATGTTTACCCGGTGGTGCTGGGTTCGCGCATATTGGGCGGTGGCGCACTTAAAGGAGGTATGCCGCTTTACAAATACATTTTTAACCGCATGCTCACGCTCACGCAAAATATTTTGCTGGGCGAAAAACTTTCGGAGTATCACACCGGTTACAGAGCTTTCAATAAACAGGTATTGACTAGCATCAAATACACCAATAACTCTGACGATTTTGTGTTTGACAACCAAATGCTCTCGCAAATTTTTTATGCCGGTTTTCAGATTGCAGAAGTAACCTGCCCCACCAAATATTTTGACGAAGCTAGCTCCATTAACTTTAGCCGTAGTGTTACTTATGGTATAGGTTGCCTTAAAGTTTCAGCACTGCACCGCTTATGCAAGTGGGGATGGCTAAAAAGTGATTTGTATTAAGGATTTCACCACAAAAAAAAATTTTCTGAATAAAACAAGCAACGCTAATGAATAAGGTTTTATCAATACTTGTGTATATTACAACTCTACCTTTACTGGCACAAAATTCGCTGCCCGCTAAAAAAATTACCATTTTCAAAAACAGCACTGCGCTTATGCTGCGAGAGGGCACTGCCTCTGCCAAAAACAATCAAATAACACTACCCATACCCTCGCAAACCATTTTTGGCTCCTATTTTATTGGTGCATCTAAAGACAACAGCATCAAAAGCATCCTTTTTAAAAACGATACCTTAAAAAAGCCCGAGCAATGCGCATCCATTTGGCAGTATCTGGCGGGTAACATCAACAAACCCGTGGCACTTTCATACATACCCACACAAGGAATTGAAAAAACTGTTTCGGGCAAAGTAACCGACTACGATTTACACAGTGGTATGCTTCGCTTTACTACTGATGCCGGAAAGACGATGGTAATGCATGTAGGCAATGTTTATACTGTAGATTTTAAAGAAGCCATCAACAATACTTACATGGCTGATAGCATCAAACGGATGATGGTTATCAAGTTAGATAAACCTGCCAGCGAAGTGCAATTGCAAGAACTGTACATGACTAATGGCATAAATTGGCTTCCCTCCTATTTCTTAAAGCTGAAAGACGACAAAAACGCCCGCTTAGAAATGAAAGCCACCGTAGAAAACTATGCGGAAGAAATAAGTAATGCCGAGGTAGAATTAGTTGTTGGCGCCCCACAAATGAGCTATAGCCAACTTGACCCCATGACCTACGACTACCTGACAACTTCAGTAAATGATGGGGCGGGAGGCGGCTACGCAGCAAAAAATTACATGCAAAATAATGGTATAGTGTTTGAAGCCGCCCCTGATGCCGATGGATTCTTTGACCAAAACTTCACCACCGAAGGTGAAAAAACCGGTGACATGTACATTTACAAATTGGGCAAAATATCGGTACCACAAAACAGCAAAGGCAGTTTCCCGATTTTTGCCGGAAACATAGAGTACAAAGACAAATACGAGGGAAGCATTTCAGACATTACCAACTACTACAGCAACCGTTTTGTGCCGCAAGAGGAGCAGAAATTTGATGTTTATCACTCATTAGAAATAAAGAATACCTCTACCGTACCACTAACCACTGCCTCAGTAATGGTCATCAACGAAAAAGACCAATTAGTAGCACAAGACGAACTAAAATATACTCCGGCTGGAGCCACCGGAAACATACGGCTCTCCAAAGCCATAGACATTCACATGAAAAATACAGAGGAAGAAATTAACCGAACAGACAATGCAAAAAAGATTGGTAAAATAACGTACAGTAAAGTGGTGCTCAAAGGCAGTATTTTGTTAGATAACTACCAGAGTAAAGATGTAGTAGTGAGCGTAAAAAAATCACTAAGCGGCACGGTTACAGAGGTAACTAATAATGGTAAAGCAGCAAAACTGAATGCCTACAATTACACCAACCCGTCTTCAGAAATTAAATGGGAAGTAAAAATACCTGCCGGCCAAAAAGCTACACTTAACTACAGTTACGAAGTGTTGTTTCAGCCGTAAAACATCCCAAAAAAAGTTAAGCAACTAAACACTTGGCGCTTTACATTATCATTGCCAAGATGCAAAAGTGGTTACTGCTTATCAGCGTTTTAGTTGTTTGCTTAAGTACAAAAGCCCAAACATACCACGTGCAAGGGTATGTATATGCTCAGGCAGACTCTACAGTTGTACCTGGTGCATTGGTCAAGATCACCTCGCTAAGCGATACCACAAAAACCATAGGCACCGCTACAGATGATAACGGATATTTTGAAATTGGTCATCTAAGCAATGGAATGTACCGTGCTGCAATTTCAGGCATGAGTCTAGCGCCATTTTCTAAAGTTTTTAAAGTAGAGAATGCGGATAAGAACCTTGGTAAAGTTTACCTGAGCAGCGATGATAAATTACTCAAAGCCGTAGAGATTGTAGAAAATCAAGTGCGGGTAGAAATTAAAGATGATACCACCGAGTACAATGCAAAAGCATTTAAAACAAATCCGGATGCTACTGCCGAAGACTTAGTTAAAAAAATGCCGGGCATCACCAGTGAAAATGGCACTATAAAAAGCAACGGTGAGGAAATAAAAAAGGTAACCGTTGACGGCAAAAACTTTTTTGGTGATGATGCCTCTATGGCGCTCAAAAATCTTCCGGCAGATGCAGTAGATAAAGTGCAGGTGTTTGATGGGCTAAGTGACCAAGGAGCATTCAGCAGTTTTGACGATGGCAACTCGCAAAAACAAATGAACATAGTAACCCGAGCCGGCATGAACAAAAGTGTTTTTGGTAAAGTATATGCCGGGTACGGATACCTCAACAGCTCGCGATACAATGGGGGCGCCACTATCAACTGGTTTGATGGCAACAGACGCATCTCGCTCTTAGCGATGAGCAACAATATCAATGAACAAAATTTTTCTATGCAAGATATTGTAGGTATGACCGGGGGTAGTGGCGGTGGCAGGGGCGGTGGAGGTATGGGCCGGCCAATGGGTGGTGGTGGCAGAAACAACATGATGTCTAATTCACCGGCCGGAAGTTTTATGGTGGGCAATTCAGACGGTATATCTACATCTCATGCTATTGGCACCAATTATACTGATGTAGTGGGCAAGAAAAAAAATGTACGGCTAACGGGTAGTTACTTTTTTAATGCATCTACTAACGTTACGCAGAAAGAAGTAACCCGACAATATTTTAATCGGGGCGATAGTTCCATTACCTACAACGAAACTACATCTTCCAATACCAAAAATTTCAATCACCGCTTGAATCTAAAGATTGAATACGCTATTGACACATCAAACAGTTTGATTATTTCTCCGAGATTTAGCTGGCAACAAAATTTGCCAGGCAGTACGGTGAACGGTATCAATACTATTGGCAAAAGCGAGTTTTTGAGTAGTAGTTTAACCGGAAGTAGTTCTAAGAATACCGGATACAATGCTTCAACAGATGTGCTCTTTCAGCACAAATTCAAATCTGCCTGGCGGACTTTCTCTGCTAACCTTTCATTCACAGCAAGCAATCGTTTCAATAACTCATCTTTGCTCTCACAAAACCAATTTAGCGCCATTGCAGATACAGTAGAATTGAATCAAAACGGGCAAACTGCCAGCCAAAATTACACCACATCTGCCACCATCAACTATACTGAACCTATTGGAGAAAATGGCATTATGCTTTTTACCTACAACCCCTCTTACTCTAAAAGCTTATCAAACAAAAAAACTTACAACTACAACCAAAATACCGGTGAGTACGATGTAACAGATACCGCTTTGACTAACCAATTCAATAACGAGTACATGACCCAAAAAGCCGGGTTCAACTACAAGTATCGCGAGGGAAAAGTGGTGGTTACTTTTGGCGCAAACGGGCAATACGCATTGCTTACCGGTGAGCAGTTAATACCCAATACATTTCGAATTACTAAGAGCTTCTTAAATGTGCTACCCATTGCCTCTTTCAACTATAAATTTTCTACCACCAGTAGCTTTAGATTAAACTACCGTACTTTCACCACCGCTCCATCTGTACAACAGCTACAAAATGTAGTAGATAATAGCAACCCGCTTTTGCTCAGCACCGGTAACCCTGATTTGCAACAGTCATTTACGCATTCCGTTTTTGCACGGTATAATATCACCAATGTAAAAAAAGCGCAGAGCTTCTTTTTGTTTTCGTCTTTCAACATTATGCAAAACAACATCTCTAACACTACCATCATCGCTACAAAAGATACCAGTATAAACGGTACGTTATTACCCAGCGGCTCTCAACTGAGCATACCGGTAAACATTAATGGGAACATGACAGCAAATGCCTTTGCTACCTACTCTTTTCCGGTAAAAAAAATGAAATCAAACTGGAGTTTTAATGTAGGAGTGAGTTACAACCGAAATCCAAGTTTTATTAACGGTACAAAAAACATATCTAACACCATTGCACCAAATGTTGGCACTAACCTAAGTAGTAACATCAGCGATAAAATAGATTTTACTATTAGCTACAATGCCAGCTACAATGTAGTGCGCAATAGCTTGCAAAGACAATCCAACAACAACTTTTTTAACCATAATGCCAATGTCCGTTTCAACTGGATGTTTTGGAAAGGATTTGTTTTCAACACTACATTTACAAACACACTCTACTCGGGTATTTCTCAAGGGTTCAATCAAAATGTAATCTTGTGGAACGCAGCATTGGGGTACAAATTTTTGAAAGACAAATCGCTGGATATACGGGTGAGTGTAAACGATATACTAAACCAGAACAGAGCGGTCAATCGCTCAGTAACCGAAACATACATTGAAGATACTAAGAGTGTTATTCTACAGCGATATTTTATGGTAACATTAACCTACAATCTCAAACAAATGCTTAGCCAAAAAACTAAGTCTGCTCCATAATCCATATTTACAAGAAATATGAAAATAGTTTATTTGATTACTGGAACTTTTTTATTCGCCAACATTGTAATGGCACAATTTGCTACTCCTTACGAGCAACAAAAATTTTGTAAGAATTTAGAACAAGTTTTAGAAAGCGGACGCAAAGAAAATTTTGAATCCATATCGGGCACAAATGCCAAACAGAGTGCTATACTAGTAGTGCCCGGGTACAGCATCCACTTGCCTAAATTTCCGGTTATTTATGTAGACAAAGACAAGCGGTTTATAGCAAAAACTAATCTGAATATGGACTCACTTACTTCTGTTATACAGTTCAACGATTACAAAGATTTTGTCTATTCATGCTTAGACACTTCCAAATGGAAAATAATGCCCCCAACAGTTGGTGATGATAGCAGCACAGTATTCATTACCGAACACCAAACCATTAGTGTGCAAAATCTGGAATTCTTTTTAACAATTGCCTCCGAAAAAGTAGCCGAGAAGGTTTACTCTATACTATTTTACCTTCGCAGAAGATACTAATACATGAAGCACCTATTTGCCCTACTGTTTATTGCTTGTTGCAGCACAATTTTTTCTCAATCGTTGCTGGAACAGAAAAAAACATATACCCGAGCCGATACTCTGCGCGGTACTCTTTTGCCGGAGCGCGCCTGTTATGATGTTACCTTTTATGATTTAAACATTACCGTTGATACTCTGAACCGCACCATTAGCGGAAGCAATACATTTTATTTTACATCTATCCGCGATTTCCAAACCCTGCAACTGGATTTGTTTGAAAACATGAAAGTGGTAAACATTACCATGAACGGCAAAGAGTTGCGGTACCGTAGAGAGTACAATGCCGTGTTTGTAGATATGCCCATCCGGTTTGAAGAAGGCACACAAGGAGAATTTACCGTTAACTTTTATGGTAAACCTATCACTGCCAAACGTGCACCGTGGGATGGCGGCTTTACCTGGACTTATGATAGAAACGGTAAGCTATGGGTAGCGGTTTCCTGCGAGGGTATTGGCGCCAGTTTGTGGTGGCCCAACAAAGATTACTTAGGCGATGAGCCCGATAGTATGCGTATTGCCTGCAATGTACCCAATGGTTTGCGGTGCGTGGCCAATGGTACTGAAGAACGCAGCACAGCAGAGCAAAACAGCACCACAACTTTTCGCTGGAAAGTGAACTATCCCATAAACAACTACAACGTAACGCTCAACATAGGCGACTATGTACAGATACACGATACCTACATTGCTACAGATGGAGATTCGTTAGCGTTGGACTACTACGTGCTGAGCTACAACAAAGACCTGGCCATTAAACATTTTGAACAAGTGAAGCCCATGCTCAGTTGCTACGAAAAATATTTGGGCAAATACCCCTTTTGGAAAGATGGTTATGCCCTTGTAGAAACTCCCTATCTTGGCATGGAACACCAAGGGGCTATTGCTTACGGCAACAGGTTTCTAACGGGCTATGCGGGTCGCGACCACTCGCGAATTGGTTTAGATTTTGACTATATCATCATCCACGAAACCGGACATGAGTGGTGGGGCAACTCCGTAAGCTGCCGCGATATTGCCGATATGTGGATACACGAAAGTTTTTGCACCTATACAGAAGCTGTTTACGTAGAGTGCATGTACGGATATGATAAAGCATTAAAATACGTAAATGCTGCTAAACCATCTGTAGGTAACAAAAGCCCCATCATTGGCATGTATGGTGTAAATGAAGAAGGCGATGGCGATATGTATGCTAAAGGAATGTTGTTTCTAAACACCCTACGGCATGTTTTTAACGATGATTCACTTTGGTGGAGTACTTTTAAAAGCATGGCTAACCGCACCTTTAAGCTAACAAATATAGATTACAACGATGTGGTAGAATATTTTTGCCGTGCCGGAAACACCAACTACAGGCCAATTTTTGAACAGTATATTAAGCATGCAGCAATACCGGAGTTAGAGTATTCGCTCAAGAAAAAAGATAAAACTAACTACACCTTAACCTACCGTTGGAAAACAGACGTAAAGGACTTTAACATGCCTGTATTTGTTTCTACAGATAAAAACAGTAGCACACAAATTGCTCCATCCAACGAATTTCAGCAAATGAATCTAACGCTAAAAAAGGACACTGATTTTTCTATTCGTACCGATTTAGCTTACATCACTGTTACCAAGTTGAAATAGTACACATTTTTGCTGTAAACAGGCCTGTTTAAAAAAAATTGACACCTACTTAAAATAGTTTTAACTTAGAGGGCAAATAAGCACCCCTGACTTATGAATAAACTTCTTGGTTCTCTACTGCTGCTATGCACAATAAGCATATCCGCACAGATTGTTACTGTTCCTGTAAACAACGCTACGCAGTTAGCCCAAATACTTGCCGGTAATGGTGTAACCATTACAAATGCTGTAATGAATTGCCCAGGAACCAGTGCGGGAACATTTAACTGCCAAAACTGTAACCTTGGTATGACCACCGGCATTGCTTTAACTAGCGGTAGTGTTAACAGCATCCCCGGGCCAAACAACAGCGGGTCAGCTGGCGTTAACAACCTTGCAGCAGGCAACGCACAACTAAATACTCTAGCTAATAGTACCACATACGATGCTTGTGTATTGGAGTTTGATATGCAAGTGCAAAGCGATAGTGTGGAGTTTAGATATGTTTTTGGATCAGAAGAATACTTAGAGTGGGTAAACGCCAGTTTTAACGATGCGTTTGCGTTTTTTATTAGCGGCCCCGGTATTGCCGGACAACAAAATATAGCCATTGTACCGGGCACAGTTGCCACACCAGTGAGCATAGACAACGTAAACTCTACTGCTAACTCTATGTATTATGTTAATAACGGTACAGGTTTCACCGCCCCTCAAAATACAAGTAACTATTACATACAATATGATGGATTTACAACTGTATTAACTGCTAAGCGCAAAAACCTTCAGCCCTGCCAAACCTACCACATGCGCCTGATGGTGGCCGATGCCGGTGATGGCATTTATGACTCCGGTGTGTTTTTGGCAGAAAACAGCTTGACCTCAAACTTTGTATCTGTAGATGATGCCGAAACTAATGACCCGGCTACTTCTAATGCTATGGAAGGTTGTGTAAATGGCGTTATCCGCTTTAGACTACAACAGCCCGTAACAGTGCCCACCACAGTAAACTACACCATTGGCGGCAGTGCTACCAACGGAGTTGATTACAACAACCTAAATGGCACCATCGTAATACCGGCCGGACAAACTACAACCACACTAAATATTATCCCTACCGCAGATGGAATTGTTGAAGGCAATGAAACGTTGGTGATTTATCTCAATAGCCCATGTAACAATGTGCCTTATGATAGTGCAGTATTGCTAATTGTGGATTCACTTCCCTTTTTAGTAGGTCCAGATACTTCTGTATGTGCGGGTCAACAGGTTCAGCTATTAGGCAGCTTGGCCTCTACTTATGCATGGACTCCGTCAGCTTCACTTAACGCTACCAATATTTACAACCCTTTAGCTACTCCAACCGCTACAACAGTTTACCGTTGCAATGCCACCATTGGTGCATGCCAGCGATATGACTCAGCTATTGTTACCATTATGCCTGCTCCGTTTAGTGTAAACGCTGGGCCAGATGTAACTATTTGTACTGGAGCAGCACCCACACTCAACGCGGTGGTTACCGGTGCTCCAGTAAACGGAAATCCATTTACCTACTCTTGGTCACCTAATACCGGTTTGAGCAGCACCATCATTCCGAACCCGCAAGCAAACCCTACTGCCCAAACCAACTACGTAATTCAAGTAAGTAGTGGCGGATGTATAGCTAGTGATACTATTGCCGTCTTACTCGGTAATCTTTCCATCTCTCTTTCTTCTACCGACCAAAATTGTTTTGGCGTAAATGATGGTACGGTAACACTTACCCTCAACACGGGTACAGCGCCTATTACATATTCTTGGAGCAACAACGCTACAACTCAAAATATTAGCAACTTAGGTGGAGGTACCTACACCGTAAACGTAAGTGATGCGCTTGGTTGTACCGCCACCGCCACTGCTACCGTGGCAGCGGCTGCACCCATCAATTTTAGCACTCCAAGTATTACACATGTGATTTGTTTTGGTGATAATACCGGCAGCATAAGCATCTCTGCAAATGGCGGCTCTGGGATAAGTGGATACGTGTGGAGTAATAGTTTTACCGGTAACTCTCCAAACCAACTTACTGCCGGTACCTACAGCGTTACCGCTTCTGACACCAAAGGTTGTACTGCCGAAACAAGTATCACCGTTAATGAACCACCACAGTTATCGGTAATGATGAATTCAACAAATATTTCATGCTTTGGGGCTACCAATGGTACGGGTACAGTAACCGTTACAGGTGGCACCACACCATACGGGTATGCGTGGAGCAATAGCGCCACCACAAATTCTATCAGCAACCTTGGTGCAGGTAGTTACAACTTCACAGTAACCGATGCCAACTCGTGTACCGTTAGTGCCGGATTTACCATCACAGCTCCATCATCACCGGTAAGTGTGAGCATATCTACTACTGCCGAAACTTGTTTTGCAGCAAGTAATGGTACAGCCAGTGCTACCGTTTCGGGAGGAACCCCTTTCTACACTTACTTATGGAGTAATAATGCCACTACACTAAACATCAGTTCACTAACCGGAAACACATATTCTATTTCTGTAACCGATAACAATGGCTGTACGGCATCTGCATCGGGCGTGGTTAATGCAGCTAATGCAGTTACATTCAGCCAACCTATCATCTCGCATGTATCTTGCTTTGGAGGAAATGATGGTACTATGACCATTACTGCTAATGGCGGTGCCGGAAGTTTTAACTACGTGTGGAATATTGGAGGAACAGGTACAACAGCCAGTTCGCTGGCGGCAGGCATTTATACGGTTACTGCTACTGATGCTAATAATTGCCCCAACAGTACATCTGCCACAGTTATAGAGCCGCCATTATTGCAAGCTACTGCTACTTCTACTAACAGTACCTGTTTTGCTGCAGATAATGGCACTGCTACTGTAATAGCTACCGGTGGCACTACACCTTATAGCTATGCATGGAATAGTGGCCAGAGTACACCATCCATCAACGGCTTATACCCCACTAACTACTTAGTAACTGTAACCGATAGCAAATCTTGTACTGCCTCAGCAATAACCTCTACCAGTGAGCCGGCAGAGTTAAGTGCTGTGTTAGCTTCTACCCCGGTTACTTGCACTTACTCTACCGATGGTACAATAAGCACAACTATGATAAATGGTTTTGCTCCTTACACTTACGATTTGATGTGGAGCAACACGCTGCAACAAACGAATGGCACCGGAACGTTCGGAAATCTTACAGCAAGTACATATACCGTTAAAGTAACTGATGTTACCAACTGCACCACTTCATCTACTATAAACATATTGCCTCCATACCCAGATGAATTCACTTACACCGTTGACTCTACTTCATGCTATGGTTCAGAATATAATGATGGCGAAGTACACATACAGGTAATTTCTACTATTAATCAGCCGTATTATTTTTCTATTGATAATGGCGGCAACCAAATTTCGCCTGACTTTTCTTCTCTTTCGGCAGGTGTACACCAACTGCAACTCATCAACAAAAATGGATGCGTTACAGACACTATCGTTTTTGTACCCCAACCCACACAAGGCATTGCCACTGCGTTGCCACTTGACTCTACCATACAGTTAGGTGAGCAACTTACGTTGAGCGGCATTCTATCGGGGTACAATACAAACGCCATTACCGGCTACGATTGGCAGCCGTCAGAAGGATTGAGCTGCACAGATTGCCCCAATCCGGTGATGCAAGGATACGTTACAAATACCTACTATCTAACCATCACTTATCACAACGGATGTACCGCTACAGCTGCAACAAAAATTATTGTAGAGGGTTTGCCTCCCGTATATATACCTAACGCATTCTCTCCAAATGGAGATGGAAACAACGATGTGTTTATGGTGTACGGTGAGAGCATTCTAAATGTGATGCTCACGGTTTACAACCGCTGGGGCGAAAAAATATTTGACTCACAAAACGAACGTTTTACCGGTTGGGATGGTACCTACAAAAGCGTGCTTCAAAACCCCGGTGTATTTACTTACGTGGCCGATATTACATACCTCAACAGTAAAAAAACACAGCACAAAGGAACAGTTACACTACTCAAATAGTACGTAACTGTTTACAGTAAAACCGTTTTCTATCTTGCACCCATGAGAAAACCGTGGATAATAGCTGTCTTTGCCGCTGTAATCTTCATCGTAGCGCTTTTGTTTTCATTTTTGGCAAACAACGGAACCATAAGCCCCCCCGAAAGATTGCTAACCACTATGCGCTGTATGGGCATAGGCGCATTACTCTACTATGGCTGGCTAAAAAAAAATCTGACTACCACTATTCTCATCAGTATGGTTGTAGGTGTGGAGGTTGGCATTGACTTTCCGGAGTTCTCGCAAAATCTGAAAATTTTTTCGCAGATTTTTTTGCGCTTGATTAAAAGTATCATCGCTCCACTCCTGTTTGGTACATTGGTATACGGAATAGCCGGACATAGCAACATCAAGCAGGTAGGGCGCATGGGGTGGAAGAGTTTGTTGTACTTTGAAGTAGTAACCACCATTGCTCTGTTTATAGGATTGGCTGCAATAAATCTCAGCAAAGCTGGTGTAGGCATACAATTACCCACCTCTACTAATAGTGAAGTACTACCTGCCAACAAGCAAACACTTACCGATGTTATTCTTCACATTTTTCCGGAAAACATTGCTAAGAGTATTTACGATGGAGCGGTGTTAGAAATTGTCATCTTCAGTATTTTGTTTGGCGTGGCTACTGCCATGATATCAGAGAATCACCGTAGGCCAATTATTCTGTTTGTAGAATCGTTGAGTGAGGTAATGTTCAAATTTACCTCGTTAATCATGTACTTGGCTCCGATGGCAGTGGGGTGTGCCATAGCTTACACGGTTGGCCACATGGGGTTAGGTATATTAGTCAATCTGCTTAAGTTGCTACTTACCCTGTATGCAGCATTGATTTTTTTCATACTGGCGGTATTGCTCCCTGTGGCTCTGGCATTTAAAGTTCCTATCAAAAAATTTGTACAAGCAATTATTGAGCCGGTCAGTATTGCGTTTGCTACCACATCTTCTGAAAGTGCATTGCCAAAGGCCATGAAAGCCATGGAACATTTGGGTGTGCCGCGCAAAATTGTGGCCTTTGTAATGCCAATGGGCTACAGCTTTAACTTAGATGGCACTACACTTTATCTTTCTTTAGCATCTATTTTTGTGGCGCAAGCTGCGGGCATTGAACTTTCTATTACCACCCAACTTACCATTGTTTTCACTCTTATGCTCACCAGCAAGGGCGTGGCAGGTGTACCACGGGCTTCTTTGGTTATTCTATTAGGCACGCTGGCTTCTTTTGGTTTACCGGTAGAGCCGGTCTTCATCATTTTAGGCATAGATGAGTTAATGGATATGGCGCGTACATCTGTAAACGTAATTGGCAATTGTTTAGCCACTGTGGTAATAGCCCGATGGGAAGGAGAATTTCATGAATCAACCACAGCAGGGTAAGTTAAAGTAAACAAATATGTGGTATCAGTTTATCTCAGTTTTGGGGCAAAAGGGAATTGCCGTTTTAGAATGGTTGATGTTTCGCTTCACTCCACAGCAGTCTTTTTACGCATTAGAAAAATTTCCATGGCATAAAAAGGTAGAAGAAAAATACCCTCAGATATTGCAGGATCTTAATCGTGCTTTAATCAACTACGATAACATACCCGAGTTAAAGGAAATTTCTGAAGAGCAGCAGCGAATTGTAAAAGGCAACAAATGGAAAACACTTTTCTTTTACGCCTATGGTGAAATGGTGAAAAAAAATTGTGACAAATTTCCGCATACCCACAACGCGCTACAAAATATTCCGGGAATGGTTACAGCTTTCTATTCCATATTAGAACCCCAAACTCGGCTAACACCACATCGGGGTACGTATGCGGGTGTACTTCGCTATCATTTAGCGCTCTTAGTTCCTAAAAATGAAAAAGGATGCCTACTTTGTATTGGCGATGAAACACGCCACTGGCAAGCCGGAAAAAGTTTAATTTTTGATGATACTTTGGAGCACTTCGCTCAAAATAACACAGACGAAATACGAGTAGTTCTTTTTGTAGATTTCAAAAGGCCTTTACCTTTTCCACTATCAACTATCAATAGCTTTGTCATCTGGCTGATTGGCAAATCGCCTTACATTCAAAAAATAATAGAGAGAGTATAAACACTTACTACAGAGTAAGCCCTTCAACTTTACTTACTGCTGCCAGATTTTTATACGGACTTTGCGCAAAGGATATACGAAACTGAGTTTGCAGTTCCTCTATAGTTTTCACTAATGGATTAAAAACAGTTGTGCTTGGCGATACAACACCGGCATTAAGTAGTGCATCAAACTCTGTATAGGAGCAACACTTTACTTCGTTGTTCTGCTCATAAGCCATGTTCCATCTATTAAAAAAATCTACTCCGAATTTAGCTCCAAGCTCACGTACAAACCGAACAGTTGAGTCAATAGAGCATCCGCTTACACCAACCTGTGATTCATCGGCAGCTAACACTACAAACAAATTGTGCAATAACTCGCCACCACCTACTACATCTATTTTATGCGAATTCCATTGTGCCACAAACTGCTGTAGCATTGCAGCAATCTCTGTAGCTTCCTGAGCGTTAAATGCTCTGGAGCTTTGGTACACCCAAACTCTACTTTGAGAGGATAGATTAGAAAAGAGATTTTCCATGCTTGTGTTAACCCAGTGCTTCTTTTACTGCTTGCGCTGCTTCTTTTAACTGAATGGCGCCACGTACTTTCAAGCCGCTTTGATCAATTATTTTTTTACCCTCTTCGGCATTGGTACCTTGCAAACGCACAATAATCGGCACCGGAATGTTGCCAATAGACTTGTAGGCATCAACAATACCTTGTGCCACTCTATCGCAGCGAACTATTCCACCAAAAATATTTACCAGAATGGCTTTTACGTTCGGGTCTTTTAGAATAATACGAAAGGCCTTTTCTACCCGCTCTGCATTGGCAGTGCCGCCTACATCCAAAAAGTTGGCGGGGTCGCCACCACTCAGTTTAATAATATCCATGGTAGCCATTGCTAAACCTGCTCCATTAACCATACAGCCCACGTTGCCATCTAACTTCACGTAATTCAATTCAGCTTCCTCGGCTTCTATCTCTGTAGGGTCTTGTTCGTTTTTATCCTTTTGTGCTTCTAAGTCCTTATGGCGATATAGTGCATTATCATCTAATGAAATTTTACCATCTACTGCTATAATGCGGTTGTCGCTGGTTTTTAGGCAAGGGTTAATCTCTACCATGCTGGCATCGCTGTTTAAGTATGCCTGATATACTGCCTTTACAAACTTGGTCATGTCTTTAAATGCAGTTCCGCTCAATCCTAAATTAAAGGCAATTTTGCGGCATTGAAAATCTTGCAGACCTACTTTGGGATCTATCCATTCTTTATGCACTTTTTCGGGAGTGTGCTCTGCCACTTCTTCAATATCCATACCGCCTTCGGTGCTGTAGATAAACACATTTGTGCCTTTTGTTCTGTCTAGCAATACAGAGAAATAAAACTCTTTGGGTTCGCTTTCGCCCGGGTAATAAACATCTTGCGCTACCAATATCTTGTTCACTCTGCGCCCAGCTGCACCGGTTTGTTTGGTTACCAAAATATTGCCAAGTATGTTGGTGGCTATAGCTTTTACGGCATCATGATTTTTTGCAAGTTGCACACCGCGCTGCTCAGTTCCTTCAATGGTTCCTTTTCCTCTGCCACCGGCATGTATTTGGCTTTTAATAACCACCCAATCGCTATTGTAAAGTTTCTTGAGTTCTTGCGCAGCAGCTACGGCCTGTTCAGGAGTTTCTGCAACTATGCCTTCTTGTATGGCAGCGCCATTTTTTTTCAGTAATTCTTTTGCCTGATATTCGTGTAAGTTCATGTGAGTGCTTTATGAGTTGGGCGAAAGTAATGT
The DNA here is from genome assembly GCA_016787045.1 of Chitinophagales bacterium. Lineage (GTDB taxonomy): Bacteria > Bacteroidota > Bacteroidia > Chitinophagales > LD1 > Bog-950. The sequence continues at coordinate 9,075 of JAEUVA010000002.1, read as the reverse complement.
AGCGAACGGATTTAGCAAGCAGAATAGAAAAGCGCAATTGTGAATTGCTGCTACTTGGCAAACTCGGTAATTTTTGAAGAAATAGTGGCTTCGTCCACAAGGCCTAAGCTGCGCCAAACTTCTTTACCATTTTTGTATAGTAGCAAGAGTGGAATACCGCGCACGTTAAGTTTGTTGGCTACTGTGCTGTTTTTATCCACGTCTATGTCCAGCAGTTCTGCGGCATCTTTATTCTTTTTAATGGCTTTGTGCACTTCTGGCTTAAGGGTTTTGCAAGGGCCACACCATACTGCATTAAAATCTACCAGCACTAATTTACCATTGCCTTTAACTTTTTGAAGGTACTCTTCATAGGTCATACCCACAACACCCGGTTGCACGGCTGCTCCGCTTCCACTTACAACTGGTTTATTTTCTGCCAACCATGAGTTGATACCAAACTCTAAATTGTACACCTGCGTAAACCCATTTTTTACGGCCCAATTCGCTGCTTGTTTACTGCGACCTCCAGCAAGGCAATAAATATATACCGGTTTATTCTTATCTAAATCCAACATTCCTTTTTCAAAATCAGCACTGTTGTAGTTAATATTTTTAGCTCCATTGATGTGCTTATCTGTGTATTCTTCTGTGGTACGCACATCTACCAACTGTGTCTCTGCCGAAAATATTCCTTTCTCAAATTCAGCTGGACTAATATTTTTTACCTCAAAGGGTTGGCTGTTACAACTCAAAAAGTTAGCAGATATTAATACAGCTATGAAAAAATGGCGAATGTCTGAAATGGTAGAAAGCATCGGTTAAAAATTAGGAGAAATAAAAAAGGGATTACTCGCAGCGGTAGCCATCGTACACTAACTGGCGGTAGTAGGCATTGTATGAATCATCGGAAGCAAAATCTTTTTTACAAAGTTTTACTTTATCGTTGGTCTTGGGATACTTTACACAATCTGTACATTGTTGGCAAGAAGAAAAAAACAAGCAAGTACCAAACGTAAACAACAGAACAATTGACTTAGCCATAACTGTAATTTTATCTAAAGTAACATTAAGTAAGCTATCATACAAACTTAAGCGGTCTGATTAACTTTTTTCTACTTCTGCACCAATAGCGTTATCGTATATTTCTTTCCACTCTCCTACACTTCCCCAACGATCTTTATCTACATAAATCATAGCGCTGGTAACTATGCCGATATTGCTAAACTCAACATCAAACTTAGAAAGCACGTTCAAAAACTCATCTTCCTTCTCGGTTTTTACACTCACCACTACGCGGCTTTGTGCTTCGCCAAACAAGAAGGCATCTTTACGAATATCGCTCTCTGTTTCAATCTCAAAGCCCTTTTTACCGGCCATGGCCGATTCTAATAGTGTAATCAACAAGCCCCCTTCTGCTACATCGTGCGCAGATTCTATGACTTGCTCATTGATCAGTCTTTTAATGGCTTTCTGCAAGCTGAGTTCCGTTGATAAATCAAAATATGGAGCTGGTGAATTTTGAACACCATGAACTTTCACCAAATATTCAGAGGAAGAAATGTCATTTCGCATTTCACCTATCACATATATGCGATGTCCGCTCTTTTTAAAATCAATGGTGGTGACCAGGTCTTTGTCCTCTACCACGCCCAACATACCAATGGTAGGAGTTGGAAACACTGCCCCGCCTTCGGTACTTTGATTATAGAAAGACACATTACCACCCGTAACCGGTGTATCCAGCGCCTCGCAGGCCTTACCCATGCCTTTAATGGCGTTGACAAACTGCCAGTACACTTCGGGTAAATATGGGTTACCAAAATTTAAACAGTTGGTTATAGCGCTTGGCTCTCCGCCACTGCACACAATGTTTCTTGCAGCTTCGGCTACGGCAATTTGCCCACCCACAAATGGATCGGCCCAAACATAACGGGCGTTGCAATCGACTGTAACTGCTAAATGTTTGTTGCTACCCAGTACGCGCACAATAGCCGCATCGCTGGGTTTATTGGTGGATAGGTTGGCTACACCTACCATAGAGTCGTATTGCTCGTACACCCACTTTTTAGAAGCGATATTTGGCGATTGAGTAAGCTGCTTTGCTACTTGCTTGTAGTCGTCCGGCTCTGCAATTTTTTCAATATCAAATTTTTTATTCTCGCTGAAATAAGCCGGCTCTTTGTATTCGCGCTCATAAACCGGTGCTCCACCGCCTAACACCAAAGATTCGGCAGGTACTTGGGCTACCAGTTCACTGCCTACATAATATTCTAAAATTCCTGTATCTGTAACTTCGCCAATAATTGCACAGTGCAAATCCCATTTCTCAAATACGGCTTCCACTTCTTTCTCCATTCCCTTTTTAACCACTATCAGCATCCGTTCTTGGCTTTCGGAGAGTAGAATTTCCCACGGTTTCATGTTTTGCTGGCGGGTAGGTACTTTATCTAACCAAACTTTCATACCACTTTTCCCCTTTGCGCTCATTTCAGATGTAGAGCAGGTAATGCCCGCTGCTCCCATGTCTTGCATACCCACTACGGCTCCGGTTTGTATTACTTCCAATGTAGCTTCCAGCAATAGTTTTTCTTGAAAAGGATCGCCTACTTGTACGGCTGGCAAATCTTTGGCAGAATCTTCGGTAATGTCTTTGGAGGCAAATGCTGCGCCATGAATTCCATCTTTGCCGGTAGCACTGCCCACAATGTATACCGGATTTCCTACTCCCTGTGAAATTGCAGATACGGTTTCGTTAGTTTTTACAATTCCCACGCTCATGGCATTTACTAACGGATTGGTTTGATACACCGGGTCAAAATAAACTTCACCGGCTACAGTAGGCACACCAAAACAGTTGCCGTAATCACCAATACCTTTCACCACGCCTTTGAGCAAGTGCTTGGTTTTATCATTTTCTAAATCGCCAAAGCGCAAAGAATTGAGCGCACAAATGGGGCGTGCACCCATGGTAAAAATATCGCGGTGAATGCCTCCTACTCCGGTAGCAGCGCCTTGATATGGCTCTAATGCCGATGGGTGATTGTGCGATTCAATTTTAAAGGCACAGCCAAGTCCGTCACCTAAATCTACTAATCCGGCATTTTCTTCTCCGGCCTCTACTAAAAGATGCTTGCCTTTGCGAGGTAGAGTCTTAAGCCACTTGATGGAATTTTTGTAGGAACAATGCTCGCTCCACATTACAGAGAAAATACTCAACTCATTAAAATTGGGTACTCGGCCTAATATCTGCTTTATTTTATCAAATTCTTCGGGTAATAGTCCTAATTGTTTGGCTTGTTCTACGGTAGTGGCTTCCAAGTGTGCTGCTGCGCTCATGCGTGTGTTTTGATACGGGGCAAAAATAGTTTTTGCGCTGCATCGCAAAAGGTTTGTGGAAAAGAAAAACGCCACCCAGTTGTTATGCTAACTTCGTAGCATGGCTCACAAGACCTATTTCAAATAACTATGATAATATAGAAAGTATAGCCCAACTACATTTAAACATGCCAAACGCTACACTAATAACCTTGAGCAAGCAATAGTTTTACATTAGCCCCAAAAATAAATGCATGCTGCGCTGGCTGTTGTTACCTTCTAAATACAGATACGTACAAAAATATTTTGGCAAAAAAGCATTTACCATCTTAGACATTGGCGCAGGCAATCACTCTGCATCAAAAACTAAAAAGTGGTTCCCGCAGTGCAGTTATCATGGCTTGGATCTGGATAAAACTTACAACAATGATGAGCATGATTTCAACTCCATGGATGCATTTTATGAACTTAACTTAGAACACTTGCAGTTTAACCAGATTCCGAATAACAGGTTTGATTTTATTATGTGTGCACATGTTGTTGAGCACTTACAACGTGGTGATGAAGTATTGGTAAAAATGATTGACAAGTTAAAACCCGGTGGGTATATGTATGTAGAGTTCCCCGGCTTTAGATCTACACAACTACCCTCTATGTATGGAACGCTAAATTTTTATGACGACCCTACACACGTGCGTATTTACTCTGTTGCAGAGTTGATGAACCTGTTTTTGCGAAATCGGATGAAAGTAATTTCAGGGGGTACAAGAAAACACATCCCCACTATATTATTGATGCCACTAAAGGTAGTTTACAACTTGATTATTTACCGAAAAGTAATGGCCAGTTTATTTTGGGATTTTTTGGGGTTTGCAGAGTATGTAATTATCCAAAAACCCGAACACTACTCACCACCATCGCAACGGCACACCGTTATCATATAACACATTGACAAATCATTTTAAAATTCAACCAACTATCAATCGTAATATTTTCATGAAAAGAATATTTTTTACACTGGTTATCGCATTCATTTATTTCAAAACGCAATCACAAAACACATACCCGACCATTAATCCGGTAAATGTGTCAATAGTACGCGACAGTTTCGGCATACCGCATATTTTTGCAAAAACAGACGCAGAAGTGGCTTATGGGCTGGCTTGGGCTAATGCTGAGGATGCGTTTCACATTTCGCAGGAACTGATTTATGCTGCAGCCGGTTTTGGAGGAAGGCACAAAGGAATTGAGGGAGCAAAATCAGATTATTTTGTACATGCCATAGGTGCCAGAGAGTTTGTAAAACAACATCAACACGAGCTAAGTACCGAATTCAAAAAGTATTTAAACGGTTTCACGCAAGGTTTAAATGCGTATGCCAAAGCACACCCTAAAGATGTACGCATCAAATCTGCCTTTCCGCTCAAAGACGAAACTATGCTGGTGGCCTATGTGGCCATGATGAGCTTGCTTTGTGGTGCACAAAACAATGTGGGCGATGCCATTGCCGGCAAATATGATGAGTTATCGGTACCAGCGTTAGAGCAAAAAACAGAGCCCATAGGTTCAAATGCTTTTGCGGTATCTGCAAAGATTACCGAAAACGGCAAAACATTTTTGTGCATTAACCCGCACATGTACATGGAAGGCATGCTCAGTTTTTATGAAGCACACCTACATAGCGAAGAGGGTTTAAATATGGAAGGAGCCATGTTTCAGGCATCAACCTCATTGGCCATGGGCGTAAATGAAAACTTAGGTTGGGGAATGACCTGGAATTATTTTGACCGCTTAGATGTGTACAAACTTAAAATGCACCCCGATAAAAAATTACAATATGAGTTTGATGGCCAGTGGCTAACCTTAGAAAAAAAACCGGTGTGGTTAAAAGTAAACTTAGCTAAGAAGGGCAAATTCGTTTTACCCGTAAAACAAATGGCTTATTGGAGTAAGTACGGTATGACTATCAAGAGCAAGAAAAGCGAAAACTATTACGCCATTCGTTTCCCCGGTAATATGACCATAAAAACCGGGCAACAACTCTACGAAATGAACAAAGCAAAAACTTTTGAAGATTTCAGAAAAGCGATAGATCATCAAAGTTTAGCATTGTTCAACATAGTATATGCCGATAAGGAGGATAACCTGTTTTACATTCACCACGGCATGATGCCCAACAGGCAACCGGGCTTTGATTGGAAGGGGATATTACCCGGCAATACCTCTAAAACATTATGGACATCTTTCACGCCACTTTCTAAAATGCAGCAAGTAAAAAATCCGGAGTGTGGCTATATTTTCAACACGAACAACACCCCCTACAATGCTACTTGTACAGGCAACAATTGTGTAGCCAACCTTCCATCGTATGCCGATGAACGCCCCGGAAACAACATGCGTGCTAACCGCATGATGGAGTATTTTGACAACTACTCCCGATTCAGTTGGCAATTGTTCAAGCAAATGAAGTTTGATGTTACCTTCCCTAAGAGCGGAAAGTTTATAGAAAGCATTTCGCCCCTATTTAACTTAGATGACAAAAAGTATGCGGATATAGCAGAAGCCATTGGCATACTCAAAAACTGGAACAGGCAATGCAATATTGATGAGTACGCCCCTACCCTGCTGGGAACAATTATTGACCCACTTATCAAAGCCAAAAAATGTGAGGACGGATGTTTTGTGATGGGCGTTAATACTAACGAAGAAGAACTGGTTGGCTTGTTACGCTCTGGGTGCGATTCGTTAAAAAAATATTTTGGAACCGTAAAGGTAAAATGGGGAGATGTAAACCGATTAGTACGTGGCAATGTAAACCTTCCACTTCGTGGATTTGCCGATGTACTTAGCCCTACTTTTCCGGTAAGAATGAAAGAGAAGCCCTTCCAATTTAAAGCCAAACATGGCGATACCTACACCATGTTCGCGGCATTTGATAAGAACGGTGTATCTCAGTTAGAAGCGGTGCAGCCCCTGGGCAACAGTAGCCGCGAAAACAGCCCATACTACACCAACCAGATGGAGCTTTTTACACAACAAAAAACGCGAACACTATCGCTTAAAAAAGAGGAGGTAATGCAAAAAGCGGCAATGATTTACCACCCACAATAGTTGTACATACTTTTATGTATGGATAGTAGCTATTGCAGCTCTAATTACTTCTCCCAATCATTATCACGCAATTCGGTTGGGGTTGACTCTTCACGCTTCATAGGTATATATTCACCGCTGTAGAAAAGACCTTTCTCTTTGGGTTGGCCATACACCTCCGGGCGGAGATATTTTCCTTTCTCGCTTTCAGTTTTGAATGGTTCACTCACCGTTTGTTGAGGATATACTTGCAGATACTTATCGTTGCGTACCGCATATACATACCAAGAAACTTTTTGTCCGGCATTTCCACCGGCTACCACAAACTTACCATCAGCATTCACTTCAGTTTTTACAAAAACATTTGCCTGTTGACCAATTGGAGTGAGTGTGTAAGAAAACTCTTTATTAATGGCATAGAAGTAATCAGGTAGTTGCACTGTTGCTTCACCATTTGCATCCAACACCACATTGCCTCTGTACATGTTAAGTACCTCCGGTGATTCAATGGTGTAGTGCTTCAGAAATTTATCTTCGGGGTCAAGCGGGTGGTCTATCACAAACGATTTTGCGCCAACACCACCAAAGGCACCATTGGAGAAAATACCAAAATTATTCCCCACACCAACTACGCCATATCCAGTAGTGGCAGTTGGAGTTGATTTGCCTAAAATAGCAACTGAATTGTTGGCAGAAGTATGGTTTACTTCTGCATATACTGCACGGGTATCGTCACTTGCCGCATTGGCATAAAATATACCGCTCCTTATACCCGAACTTAAACCATACACACTTCCGGCATTTTGATAGGTAGCCAATACCGTACCAGTGGATGCTTGTGTAAAATAGGCCACCGGCTCAGTAGTGGTGGTCAGTGTATTTTGGGCATTTATTACACGACCGTTGCCCGTATGTTCTGCAAAAAGAACATTGGCTGTAGAAGCAGCATTAGCATGGCGAAAGTTGACTACACGCCCGGTGCCAGATGAGTTTTGTGCAAAAATTACATTTCCGGTAGCATTTGTTGCCGAATTGATAGTAGCGTTTATGCCATTGCCCGAACTACCAAATTTTTCCACTACAACCGCATTAGAAGTATTCGTATTTCCCGTGTAAAAGTACCCGGCATTTCCTTGAGCAGATTGCGCATATCCACTTATAGCATTCCAGTTTCCAGCAGCTAATGGACTGGGAAGCCCATAAGTCCACACAGCAAACAAATCATTTGCATTGGTAAAACCACTGTTGTATACAAACTGGCCATTGTTTAATATTCTCAAACGCTCTACATTGCTCGTTCTTACAGCAAAATCCTGAGCGTTGGTGCTTCCAATAAACTCTGTGCCGGCCAAAGCATTACCCGCCAAAGACCAAAATGAACCCGCTCCGCCCGCAGCGTTTACAGTGGCAACAACCACCCATCGGGTATCTTGTGCACTATAATGAAATGTAACCGAGCCACCGGCATTGATGGCTATATCTGCTCCGCTGCCGGTAATAATTCGGTTTGCTGCTACTGAAAATCCACTTTGATTAACTACAGTTAATACCTGCGCAGTTGAGTTGTATAGCGTAACTTTTTTGCCATTGTAGGGCGTAGCCATTCCAGTGATAGAAAATGCAGCAGTTGGCCCCAAAATCCTGTAAAAGGCATAACGAGCTGTGTCAATATTCACGTTGTTATTTTGGGCATTGACTAAGGTTAGATTCCAAGTACGGAAAGCCACGTCACCATTCACATCTAATTTTGTATTAGCTGTAGCTCCGGAGCCAATACCCACATTTCCACCGTTATTGTAAAGATTATTACTGTTTAATACCCATTGCGTACCATCCCAATAAGTGGTGTTGCCGGCTAAAGTACCGTTAGAGAGAAACCCCGTAGGGCCCGTTGAACCAGCAGCGCCTGTGCTTCCTGTTGGGCCGGTGGCTCCCACACCGGTGGCTCCTGCTGGACCGGTGGCTCCAACAGAACCTGTTGCTCCTACACTCCCTGTGGGGCCGGTAGCGCCAACCCCTGTAGGGCCTGCTGCACCGGTAGCTCCTACAGAACCTGTAGCTCCGGTATTACCGGTTGGGCCTTGTGGACCTGTAGCACCTGCTGCGCCTGTAGCTCCCGCAGGACCGGTGGCGCCAACAGAACCTGTTGCTCCTACACTCCCTGTGGGGCCGGTAGCGCCAACCCCTGTAGGGCCTGCTGCACCGGTAGCGCCTGTGGGACCAACCAATCCCTGAGGACCGGTAGCTCCATTATTCCCTGTAGGACCTTGTGGTCCGGTTGCTCCATCATTTCCGTTTGCACCGGTGGCTCCTTGTGGGCCTGTGGCTCCCGTGGGACCAACCAATCCTTGAGGCCCAGTGGCTCCATCGTTTCCGTTTGCACCGGTGGCACCAGTAGTGCCGGATGCTACCGTGAATGTGTTGCCATCGGACAATACTATTGTAATGGTGCCATTGCCGTTATCTATAATGTTGGCTATTCCAACTCCGGTGGAACCGGTGGCTCCTGACGTTCCTGCCGCGCCATCATTACCACTTGGACCAGTAGGACCGGTGGCTCCTGTTGCACCCGTAGCCCCGGGCGCACCATTTGCTCCTGCTACTCCAGCAGGGCCTTGTGGGCCAGTTGCTCCGTTTTGACCAGCGGCTCCAGTGGGGCCTACTGCACCAGGGGCTCCGGCTGCACCG
>JAEUVA010000003.1 GCA_016787045.1 Chitinophagales bacterium | reverse complement strand
TGCGCCTGCTCCATCTACTACATGTAGTTTGTTGCTTGGGCTGGTTGTGCCTATACCTACATTACCGCCATTGTTGTAAATATTCGCATTGTCCACTCTCCATTCTGTACCATCCCAGTATGTGGTGTTGCCTGCTGCTGTACCATCGGGCAATAAACCTGTGGCTCCGGTAGCGCCTGTGGCTCCGTCTGCTCCATCATTACCATCGGCTCCTGTTGGGCCTTGGGGGCCGGTAGCTCCATCATTGCCATCGGCACCGTCTGCTCCTGTTGGGCCTTGGGGGCCTGTGGCACCATCTGCTCCGGCAGGACCAGTAGCTCCGTCTGCTCCATCGTTACCAGCTGGACCTTGAGGACCTGTGGCTCCGGTTGCGCCTCCGCCTGGACCTGTAGCACCATCAGCGCCAGTTGGACCTTGTGGGCCAGTAGCGCCATCTGCTCCTGTAGGCCCCTGAGGACCTGTAGCTCCGTCAGCACCGTCATTGCCGGCAGGACCTTGCGGGCCTGTAGCACCATCGGCACCGTCTGCTCCATCGTTACCAGCAGGACCTTGAGGACCTGTAGCTCCATCAGCACCTGTAGCGCCTGTTGCACCACCACCCGGGCCAGTTGCCCCTGTAGCTCCATCATTGCCAGCAGGGCCTTGTGCGCCTGTAGCACCATCAGCACCGGTTGGTCCGGCAGGACCTTGGGGGCCTGTAGCTCCATCAGCACCGTCTGCTCCATCGTTACCAGCAGGGCCTTGTGCGCCTGTGGCTCCATCAGCACCGGTTGGTCCGGCAGGACCTTGGGGGCCTGTAGCACCGTCTGCTCCATCGTTACCAGCAGGGCCTTGTGCACCTGTGGCTCCATCAGCACCGGTTGGTCCGACAGGACCTTGGGGGCCTGTAGCTCCATCAGCACCGTCTGCTCCATTGTTACCAGCAGGGCCTTGGGGGCCTGTAGCACCGTCTAAACCGGCTGCACCTTGCTGACCTTGTGGGCCAGTTGCTCCTTGTGCTCCGGCAGCTCCAGCAGGACCTTGCGGACCTGTTGCACCTGTTGCACCAGTAGCGCCTGGGGCACTATTGGCTGCATATAAAGCATAAGGCACACTCACTAACTGTGATGTACCCATATCAACAAAAGCAGTGCCGCCCGCTGGGTCTAATTCTACTTGTAAGTATTTTGAACCATTGCCCCAGTTTACAGTGGCTAAGTTACCTCCACCCGATCCAATTACCACATTAATTAAGCCAAACTGGTTAGGATTGGCTGTTTGAGTTTCTTGAAACACAATGGTGCCTGTAGGCGAGCCGTTGTGAATGGTGAAGCGAACACTTACCGTGCCGCTTGTAACGGGTTGACCACTGGTGTTGCGAACTACTGCTTGGTAGTTCATACCCTGTGGCGCCTGTGCCTGTACTCCCACAAAGGTGGTGAGAAACAGAGCTAACAGAAGGAGTAATTTTCTTGTCATGCGCTTAAGTTTTGGTGATAGATAAAGGGGTCAGAGATTGAATAAGGGTCTAAATGTATGTTAAAAACAATGCGTGTCAACTTTTTTTTAAAAATATTTTAGTGAGGTACTAAAAATGAGGTAAAGCGATAGTTGCTTTTTTACATAAAAAACACCCCGGGAATTCCCGGGGTGCGAAAGAACTGAGACCAAATTAATGTATGCTAGTTTACAACTATAACGCTAGTATATCCATACTCGTTCAAATTCCAATTTGCAGGAGTTGGGCTTCTGCACACCATACCTACTGTGTAGGTGCCGGCCGCCAGACCAATAAAGACATAGTTTACTGTGTATGGTGTTCTGGTGTTTTGGCTACATTGTATTCCATATATTCCGTTACCAGATGCAGTAGGAGTTGTTGCTGTGCTTAACTGATAACCCGGAAAAATGTCTAACCCAGTGGCACCGCCAGCAATGCTTGAACCCATGGCTTTTGTAGCTACTAAGTGTATTTTTTGCCCGGCAGTTATAGTTACACTTACCGTAGGGCCTACAAATCCTATAGTATTTGCTGTCAAATCATTGGGGTTTGCACCACTAGCTGAGGCGGTTAACACATTGACAATTCCTTGCGCACCCTGTGCACCATTGGCTCCTGTAGCACCTTGAGCGCCTGTGGCACCTGTAGCACCAGCTGCACCTCCTGGACCAGTGGCTCCTTGAGCACCGGTGGCTCCAGCTGGACCGGTGGCACCTTGTGCGCCTGTTGGTCCCTGAGGGCCAGTAGCCCCTTGAGCACCTGTAACTCCTTGCGGCCCTTGTGGTCCAGTTGCGCCATCAGCCCCGTCAGTTCCGTTAGTTCCATCTGCGCCCGTAGCCCCTGTTGCGCCATCATTACCTGCTGCACCTTGCGGGCCTGTTGGGCCTTGGGGGCCGGGTGCACTATTGGCCGCGTAAAGCGCATAAGGCACACTCACTAACTGGGTTGTGCCCATATCTGTAAAAGTAGTGCCGCCTGTGGGGTCAATCTCTACTTGCAAAAATTTTGAACCATTGGCCCAATCTACTGAGGACAAGCCGGAACCTACACTGCCTATAACTACACTGGCTAAGCCAAACTGATTGGTGGAAGTGCTTTGCGTTTCTTGAAAAACGCTTGTACCGGTTGCTGTACCTGTACGTATGGTAAACCGAAAGTTGACCGTGCCGCTAACAACGGGCTGTCCGGTTGCATTGCGAACTACGGCTTGGTAGTTCATGCCCTGTGGCGATTGTGCTTGTACAGTTGCACAAGTCGCAAAAATAAGGGCAGTAAAGAGTAGTAAACCTTTTTTCATGAGCTTATGTTTTAGTGTTGGAGAAAAAAAAATTTGCTTAAAGGTACTATAAAAAGTATTCGTGTCAACTTTTTCTTAATAAAGTAGTAATCTCCATTTTCCGGTAAAAAGTATCCATAATTGCGCTTTGCCTGCATACTTAATGTGATACTATATGAAAAGGTATAAACTCACTGCACTTGTTTCGTTGTTTTTATGTTGCTGCTACGCACAGGATACTGCCCTTTGTGTGCTTCGCGACCCCAGTGGCCGCATCAGAGAACACAATGTAGATTTTTTGAAGATGGTGCTGGATGTTAAGTTTAAAGAGAAAGAGGGGCTTGTGATGGGAAAGGTGAACTACGAGTTTAAGCCCATACAATATGTATGTGACAGTTTGTTTTTAGATGCTCCTGGCATACGTTTCAAAAAAATAATGCTGGATGGTGCTACTATTAAGTATGATACAAATAGTGCTGGACTAACTATCAGATTTAACCAATCTCTCAACTGGAACAAAAACTATAAACTTCAGATAGAGTATGAAGCATCGCCCCGCAAAGGCATTTACTTTGTGGGATGGGATGTAGATACAAAAAACGCGACTAATAACCGCTTTTTTACCCGCCAGCAAATCTGGACTCAGGGTCAAGGCATAGACAACCGCCACTGGATACCTTGTTATGACGATGTAAATGATAAACTGATTACCGAAACCATTATCACATTTGATTCTGCCTATACCGTTATCTCCAATGGTGTATTGAAAAGCAAGAAAAACAACGGCAACGGCTCCTCTACCTGGCACTATGCCATGAGCAAGCCCATGGTGCCGTATCTGATTATGATTGGTATTGATAAATATGCCTACAAAGATTACAAGAGCAAAAATGGCATGGTTAGCCGCCAGTATTTTTATGCCAACAAGCCCGATGAGGCCGAGCCCACCTACCGCTATAGTGCCGAAATGATGGATTGGCTGAGCAGTGAATTTGGCGTAGCTTACCCGTGGGAAACCTACTGCAACGTGCCAGTACAAGACTTTATGTACGGAGCGATGGAAAACACCACTGCTACTATTTTTGGTGATTTTATTTTGACTGATAAACGCGGTTCATTAGAGCGTAGTTATGTAAGCACCAATGCACACGAGCTTACTCACCAGTGGTTTGGCGATTACATTACTGAGTATAGCGCTCAGCACCACTGGTTGCACGAAAGTTTTGCCACCTACTATGCCAAGCATTTTATGGCACAGGTAAAAGGGCAAGATATGTTGGAATGGCTGCAACGCGGTGAAGCCATACAAGCCATCAATGCCGATAAAAATGACCGATACCCTATAGCTCACAGCAAAGGCGGCAGCCCTCGTGTTTATCCTAAAGGAAGTTATGTGATAGATATGATCCGCTTTGTGATTGGCGATTCGGTGTACAAAAAATGCATTACAAATTACCTGAAAAAACATGCTTATGCCAACGTAACCAACCACGATTTTGAAATGGCTTTTATGGAAACTGCCGGCATGAACTTAGATTGGTTTTTTGACCAGTGGGTGTATCGTGCGGGCTACCCGGATTTTAATGTACAAACAGAATCTACCGGAAACGAAGTGCATTTTATTATTCTTCAAAAACAGACAAAAGATAACTTGCAAGATTATTTCAAGATGCCGGTAATTTGCGAGTTATATTTAGAAGATGGTACAGTAGTATCAGAAAAAAAATGGATTGGCAATGCAATAGACACGATTACATTAAAAACAAGCGGCAAGAAGGTGCTTTTTCCATTGTTTGATGCCGGTTCACACCTATTAAAAACCATTAACTTTTCAAAGACTAGTGAGGAGTTGTGTGCCCAAGCACTCAAGGCCAAGCATATGATAGACCGCTATGATGCGCTGACAGATTTACGGTTTGTTTCACTAGAAAAAAAACGCGATTGCCTACTGCAAGTTATTGCCAACGAAAAATTTAATGGGGTAAAAAACGAAGCGGTAAAACAACTTTTAAAAGACACTTCTGTAGCTAGCATTACTGCAATTAAAATGTGTTTTGCAGATACCGATTGGTTAGTACGCAAAAATTGCATTGAAGAATTAGAAACCGTGCCTGCCCATTTCAAAAATGAGGCAGAAAAATTACTGACAGACACATCGTACTACACCATTGAATATGCGTTAAAAAAATTATGCAAATCATTTCCAGAAGAAAAACAGCGATTCCTCAGTATAGCTAAAAATGAGTTTGGTGCACACAATAACATCCGTATTGCATACTTAGAAATCCTCATCAGAGACCAAATGAACGTAACAAGTATGGAGTACAGGGAGTTGGCGGAATACACTTCTAACAAATACGAGTTTGTAACCCGCGTAAAAGCTATGGAAGCCATAGACCGGCTTGGTTTGGCGAGCGAAGAGGTTCTGAAAAATATTATGAATGGCTGCACTTATACTAACAACCGTCTTAACGGCCCTGCATCGCGCACACTCAAATCGCTGATAAAAAACACGGAGTATGCAGATAAAGCGAGGGCTATTTTCAACTTAAACCAATGGAAAGATTGGGAAGCGAAAGCGCTGAAACCGCTACTGGGACTTTAATGATTCGCCTTGCTTGCTGGATTAGACAACATCACCACTCAGGTGGAAATCGTTTAGTACTGCTTTAACATTCGCCCTATACCAAAAAATACATTTGCTGCGTTACTCTATGTGTATGACTTACGCGCGTGGCGGTGTGGCTCTATTTGGTATGGTTTTATCTATGGTTTTTTTGCAGGCGCAGGAAACCCAATGGTACATACATGCCGAAAAGGAATTTCGCAGTGGGTTAGAGTTGTTTGATGAAAACAATTTTGCAGCCAGCCGCGAAAAATTTGAATCGCTCAATAAAAACTTCCCTCAAAACTTTGATCATGGCAATGAAGTATTGCGCCAAAATGTAGAGTACTACATAGCCGTATGCGCTGCCGAGTGTGGCGATAAAGATGCCGAACGGTTGCTTAATGCCTACCTCGTTAATCACCACGAAACAGATAAGCGAAGATTAATATATCTGTATCTTGGCAAGTTGTATTACCGCAACGGCAAATACACAGAGGCCGCTGAACAATTGGCTAAAGTTGACATCAAAGACCTCAACAACCGGCAGGTGTACGACCACAAGTTTATGCTCGGCTACTGCCATTTTGTAAAAAAGAAATTCAGCGAAGCACGACCTTTGTTTTCGGCTGTAAAAGATGTACAAGACAAATACTACTACCCCGCCAACTACTACTACTCTTTTATTTGTTTTTACCTCAAGGACTATAACGAGGCGCTAAAGGGTTTTACCAAAATTGAGGACTCAAAAATGTATGCCAGCGTTATTCCTTACTACATAGCGCAAATTTATTACATCAAAAAAGATTACGACAAAACCATTTTATACATTAACCAAAGTGTGGCTAAGCCGGATGTGTTGTATAAAGAAGAAATGAAATTTTTATTGGGGCAAGTCTATTTTCAAAAAAGCGAGTATGCCAAAGCTCTTCCTCTGTTAGATAACTACATCAGCAAAAACAGCAAAGTACAGAAAGAAGACATTTATCGTTTGGCGTATTGCCAATACCAAACCGGAGCTTACAACAAAGCCATTGAAAACTTCAAACAACTTAATCTTATTGACGATAAAATGGGGCAAAACGCCACTTATGCGCTAGCCGATTGTTATTTAAAAACTAATCAGAAAGATAAAGCGCGCTCCGCTTTTCAGAGTGCAGCATCGGCAAATCATGATTTAGAGATAAAGCAGGATGCGCAATACAACTATGCTAAGCTGTGTTTTGAAACAAACTATGTAAACGAAGCCATTAAAGCATTTGAAGATTATCTGGCTGTATATAGCGATGGTAAGTATGCCGATGATGTAAACGAAATGCTGGCCGCTGCCTTGGTACAAACCAAAAACTACGACCGCGCTTACAAATTGATGGAAAAAATGAAACTCAGCAGCGTTATGCTGAAGGAGGCCTATCAAAAGGTAACCTACTTTCGCGCTATTGAACTCTACAACGATGGTAAGTATGCCGATGCGCTATCGCTTTGCAACAAAAGTTTAACTACAGGTATTCAGCCGGAGTTGAAAGCAATGGCTACGTACTTAAAGGGTGAAGTACTGTTTCAACTGCAAGAGTATAATACAGCCAGTAATGAGTTTTTGAAATACATAGAACTGAATACACCTAATGTAGAAAGTAAAGGAGTGTCCTCCAGGTTTCGTGCCTTGTACAATACGGGCTACTGTGCATTCAAACAAAAAAACTATACCGATGCACTGCTTTACTTTGGCAATGCCATTGCAGAATCAAACAGTACAAAAGATGATAATGGAAAAAAATCACTCCTCTCTGATTTGTATTTGCGCTATGCCGATTGTGGGTTTGTAACCAAAAGTTACAATAAGGCCATAGAGGGCTACACCACCATTGTGAGCAATAACTGGGCTAGCGCGCCTTATGCGCAGTACCAAAAAGGAATCATCTACGGATTACAGGGTAAAGGTGAAGAAAAAATCAGCGCGATGAATCTGCTGATTGATAAGTATGGTACTTCATCGTATGCCGATCAGGCATACTACGAAATAGGTGAAACGCACATGAATACCGGCAACTATACGCAGGCGCGTTCAGCTTATCAAAACCTGATTTCTAAATACCCTACCAGCAAAATGCTGCCGAAGAGTTACCTTAAAATAGCGGTAATTGACTATAACAGCGGTAAAAAAGAGCAGGCCTTAGAAGATTACAAAACGGTAGTAAAGAAATTCCCTAACACTTCAGAAGCCAACGAGGCCATGGGTGCATTAAAAGAAATTTACATAGAACTTGGTCGCGCGCAAGAGTATTTTGACTTTGCTAAAAACACCGCCAACATCAACATCAGTAGTTCAGAACAAGATTCGTTACTTTATGAGAGCGCCCTAAAAGCGTATGACAATAATGATTGCGAAAAGGCAGTTAATCTGTTTGGCAATTACCTCCAACAATTTCCTATAGGCATTTTTGCCAATGAGGCACATTGGAAAAAATCGGAATGTCACATCAAAGCTAAACTACTAACCGAGGCATTGCCGCATTTAGAAGCATTGGTTCAAAATAAATACAGCAGATATTATGAGCGAGCGCTGCAAAAAGCTGCGGGTATTTGCTATTATGATTTAAAACAATACGAAAAGGCGTTGACTTACTACAAGCAGTGGTATATAGCTTCTTCTAGTCCGGCAAATACATACACTTGCATGGTTGGCATGTTGAATGCCGCACATAAACTGGGTAAGCAAGATGAGGTGATTGAATTTGCTGACCAATTGCTCAATAGCGGCACTGCAAAAGAGATAGATATACAAGATGCGTACTACAAAAAAGGAATTGCCTGGTATGCCAAGCAAGAAAAAGATTTTGCGTTAAAGTCTTTCAATCGTGTAGCCGAGTATCCGGTAAATGAGAAGTGTGTAGAAAGCAAATACATGGTAGCTAAAATCTTAAATGAACAAGGGCTACATAAACAATCTTTAGATACCTGCTTTAAACTCAAAAATAAGTACGGCAGTTACGAATACTGGGTAGTGAAAACATACATACTTATGGCCGATAATTATTATGCGTTGAACAATGCCTTTCAGGCAAAGGCCACTTTAGAGAGCATTGTCAATAATTATGATGGTGATGCTGCACTGCTAAATGAAGCAAAAGAGAAATTAGAAAAAATACGCTCGGAGGAGTTGAACAAATCTAAGCTGATGATGATACCGCCAAGCGATACCATGATTTTTGAAACCGATTCCATCCTCATCAATAAATAGTACAGCATGAAGTGGAGCAACATTTTTGTAAAAGCATTTTTCACCACAACCTTTTTTTGCTGTGTTATGTTCGCGTTTTCGCAAACCGGAGTAGGTAGTGAAGAAGTAATTGTGGTAAAAGAGTACGAGGCCACTATACAAGATGCACAGCGGATTGCATTGCAACCCGCTATACCTGAAGTGGAAGACAAAGCCCCTACCTTTGATTACAGCATACCCAAAGCGGAATACAAAAATTTTGTATTTGAACCCAATCCGCTAAAACCCATTGGTATTGGTAAAGAGAAATTAGAAAAATTCAATGCCTCGTTTATCAAACTGGGTTTTGGAGGGCATTTGAATCCGCTGGCACAATTGGCTTACAACGATAACCGCACAGCCAACCTCAAATTTGGTGTGCTGTATAACCACTACAGCATGTATGGTTTCAAAAACAAGTTGCAGCGTTTTAGCGATGACGAAGCCGGTGTGTATGTGCGCTACTTTCCTAAAACGTTTGAACTGGGTACGGCCTTTAACTTTCATAACTACCGCACCCATTTTTATGGGTTGAGCGTTGATACACTGCTGACTGATAGCATTGTTAAACCAAAAGATGCGCGACAGGTTTTCCGCACCTACGATGCGCAGTTGTACTTCCGCAATGCGCAGAAAAATAATGCAGGCATTGATTTCAATCAGGACTTTCGCTTTAACTATCTGCAAGAAATTTTTGGCAAAGCCAATGAATGGTTCTTAGCCGGTAATACCGATTTCAAAAAGAAATTTTTGGTGAATCATTTCGCTCTCGGGCATTTTGATTTTGATGCCTCGCAACTGAAGCACGACACCATAAAGTTGCAGCGAAATATTTTTCGCTTTGCATTGGGCTATGGGTATGATAATGATGACTGGCAAGCCAAGGCACAAATTGGTATGGCTGTTTTTGGTAAAAAGGTTTTCCCCACAGCCGATTTACATATTGAAAAACGTTTATATCAGCACAGCGTAATTGCTTATCTGGATTATCAATTGAACTACCACAAAAATTCGCTGCTCACTTTTGCGGAGCGCAACCGCTTTGTGTATAACAATGCTCCATTAACCAATACTCTTGCCGGTGATTTTGGAGCCGGGCTAAAGGGCACCATTGCCAACTTTAGCTACAACGCTGCCTTTCACCTCAACCATTTACAGCAGTTGGCTTTGTTTGTAAACGATACCAACGACTACCGCAGATTTACAACAGTGTATGATAGCAATACGCTCGTGTATAACGGGCATGTAGAGTTGGGCTACAACGCCAAAGAGTGGCTGCGCTTTTCGGTGATAGCCGATTACAACCACTACCAACTCAAAAACCAACAGCGCGCATGGCACGAACCCAACTTGCGCGTTACTTTCAGAGCTAACTATGTTTGGAAAAACAAAATACGGGTTAGTGTAGATGTGTTTGGATTATCTAACAGCTATGCGTTGCTTAAAGGTGGCGAAATAGCCACTATCAAAGGCATTGCAGATGTGAACCTGAGCGCTGAATACCTGATGAACAAACGCTTTAGTTTCTTTGGCACTCTCAATAACATTGGCCACTTTAAATACCAGCGCTGGTATGGTTATCCTTCTTTTGGCATCAATGGCGTGCTGGGGGCTAAGTTTTCGTTTTAGCATGGTTTGACCTTGGTCAGATTAAAATACGTTTTACAGCACTACAATTACAATTGGATTATGACCAAGGTCAGACCGGGTGTGATTTGTCATAGAATTGTCATTTTTCATGGTTTTGAGTTTTGTCATAGTTGTGTAATACCTGCAGCGCATACATTCGCCCGCATTATTTCATCACACAAAACTTACTAATAAAAATGAACGTAAAGTTTACTCTACTGGCGATGCTAAGCGCCACAGTTCTTACACTCAGCGCACAACAACCTACCAATGGCGGGTTCAATACCTGGACCAACGCCACCAACCCCGATGGCTGGAGCACCTGGGCTACAGCAGTACCCGGCTATGCGGCCACTTTAGTTACTCAGGATAATGCCAGTAAAGTAGAAGGAACCTCCTCTGTAAAAATCATGACTGATAGTATTCAAGCAGGACCTAACTTGCGCCTGATCCCCGGCTTTACTTCTTTAGGCACAGTTACCTACTCGCCACTCAGCCCACTTAAATTTACCGGTGTGCCATTTACCTTCCGGCCAGATACGGTATTCTTTGCCTACAAATACACTACTGAACAAACCGATACCGGATTGTTTTTAATGCAATTTATAGATGGCAACGTATCTATTGCCTACACCGGGCAGTTAGAGACTACTAACAACGGATGGGTGAGCATCTACTATTTAATGAACGATACCGCTTACCTCAACAACATCAGCACCACTCCAGATTCTTTGCTACTGGTTTTTCAAAGTAGCTATGGCAGAGGCGCTAAAGATAACTCTACCCTTTGGGTAGATGCTGTGCGTTTTGGCTATGTGGCTGCCCCTTCTTTTGTAGAAGAAATTGACAACAGGATTCAAGTTTTTGTTTACCCTAACCCCGCTAGCGATGTAGCTCAACTGCAATTGAGTGAAAATGTGAACGGCACAGTAATGGTATTTGATGCTCAAGGCCGTGTAGTAACGCACGAACTTTTGGCTGGAAATAGTCACTTGTTTAATGTAGCCAATTGGGCTAACGGCCTATACACTTATGCGGTATTTAATCAACAAGGAAAGGCCCTTAACAAAGGGAAGCTGAGTGTGGCGAAGTAGTTTTTAAGAAAAAATATTTTACAAAACCCGCTCCGAGCATTGCTCGGAGCGGGTTTTGTGTTTTTGGATTTTCCCGATTTACGAGTAGACAAAATTTGAAGGCACATAGTACAATTTTACATCCGTGCCTAAAGTGATGTACCTAAGTTGCTCCTTACAACTCTACACGTATAGTACTTCGCAGAAAAATTTGTACATATTTGATAAGCGGCAGAGTATATCATGTTTTTAATAAGTACATTACCACTGTGCTTCTGCTTTATCAAAACATATTGACCACAAAACTTAGCACAAGCATTAACTGCCATAGTTAAAATTGAAAATGCCAAACAAGAATTGCCTGAATTGCGGAAAAGAACTTACAGACAAATTTTGCTCGGGCTGCGGGCAAAAGGCAGATACTCACCGCATTACTTTAAAGCGCTTCATTACTCACGATCTCATACACGGAACTTTCCATCTTGATAAGGGAATGCTTTTTACTGCTAAGCAAGCACTGCTACAACCGGGAAAAGCCGCTCTGGATTACATAGCCGGTAAGCGGGTAAACTATTACAATGTATTTTACTTCATCCTTCTTTTGATAGGATTCAACATTTTGCTCACTACCTATTACAATGCCATTGCCATATCCATTGCCCCAGATAAAGTGCTAACACCCACCATGAACGATGTGGGAAAAACACTAGGAGATATGTTATCCAGATTTGGGAAGCTATTCATTTTTGCCTTGGTGCCCGTAACCGCACTGAACAGTTTCCTTATTTTCAAACAAAAGCAACTAAACTACAGCGAGCACTTCATCATTAGTGGCATTTTATTGTTAGGCATTGTTCTTATTACCACGTTGATATTTCTGTTTTCTTTTCTTGAGTTTACAGGCCTACCGTCAAGGCCATTTGATTTTATACATCACATCAGTCCGTATATCATTCTTGTGTACATTGTTTTTGGCTATTGGAATGCGTTTAGAAAGGATTATCCTCTGCTCGGATTTAGTTACAGAATTTTACTTTTTATGCTACTCTGTGGAGCCGAGATTTTATTGTTTGTATGGATAATCTTAGGAATTGCAACAGGTTGGAATTCCGGAGCCGAAATTGAATTTATGTTTTAGCTTCTGAGTAACTTTCCTGCAAGTTGAACTGTAATGAAGCAGCCGCAAGTAACCTATCGGATGTATCTACTTCCTCTAAGCAGAAAAGGCACCTTGTGGTGCCTTTTCTGTTTGTAATGAGTGATGTGTTTACGAAATACTCATTTGAATTTTCTTTTGAATATCTGCTACGGCCTCTCTGAACTCCTGATCAGTATCAATGAGATTTTGTACGGCCTGACAAGAGTGAATAACTGTACTGTGATCTCGGCCTCCAAAATGCTTGCCAATAACTTTGAGTGAATTCTTAGTGTAGTTTTTAGCTAAGAACATAGATAACTGTCGCGCTTGCACAATCATGCGCTTGCGCGTTTTTTCGCGGAGCATATCTAGTGGTACGTTAAAGTAATCGCACACTGTTTTTTGGATGTAGTCAATACTCACTTCGCGCGAGATGCTCTTTACAAAGTTTTTGATAATCTTCTTCGCCAAGTCCAAATCCACTTCTTTTTTGTTGAGCGATGCTTGAGCCAGCAAAGAAATCAGCGCTGCTTCCAGCTCGCGGATATTGGTATTGATGTTGTAGGCCACAAACTCTACTACTTCGCGCGGCAGTTCTATGCCATCGGCATACATTTTCTTTTCTAAGATGGCAATCCTGGTTTCAAAGTCGGGCACTTGCAGGTCTGCACTCAATCCCCATTTAAAGCGAGAGAGCAATCTTTCTTCCATGCCTTCTAAATCGCGCGGTGAGCGGTCTGAGGTCAATACTAACTGCTTGCCGTTTTGGTGCAGGTGATTGAAGATGTGGAAGAAAATATCTTGTGTTTTTTCTTTGTTGCCAAAAAACTGAATGTCGTCCATGATAAGTACATCTATCAATTGGTAGAAGTGTACAAAATCATTTACGGAGTTATTCTTTACCGCATCAAAAAACTGATTGGTAAATTTTTCGCTCGTTACATACAGTACTGTTTTGTTGGCAAAGTTTTGTTTCACTTCATTGCCAATAGCTTGTGCCAAGTGTGTTTTGCCCAAACCTACTCCGCCATAAATTACTAACGGGTTAAAGGCCGTACCACCGGGTTTTTGCGCCACGGCATATCCTGCACTGCGGGCAAGGCGGTTACAATCGCCTTCTACATAAGAATCAAAATTGTAATTGGCATTAAGTTGCGAATCAATATTGATTTTCTTAAGCCCCGGAATTACAAACGGATTTTTGATTTGCTGGCCGGTCATAAAATACGGGAAGCCCACCTCGGGGTTGTTAGAGTTGCCGCTGTTGTAGTTTGGATAATCTACTGTAGATGGTGTACTGCCGTTTGAAGAATTTTCCACCACAATACGGTATTCCAAACGGGCGTTGCTGCCCAATTCGCGCTTTACCGTTTTGCGTAAAAGTGATACGTAGTGCTCTTCGAGCCACTCGTAAAAAAATTGTGATGGTACTTGAATGGTCAGTACGGTACCCTTTAACTCTACAGGTCTTATCGGTTCAAACCATGTTTTGAAACTCTGCGCGCTAACGTTATCCTTAATAATCTCCAGACAGTTGTTCCATACGGATAGTGCCGATTTTTCCTTCATGCTCACTAAGTCGTTTTTAAGGGGTTGAAAAAATTGCTTCGTTGTGTGTGTCGCGAAACGTGCGGTGAAAATGAAGAAACTGTTGTGAGAAAAAAAATTTTTCTGCACTTGATTTTGAAAAATATTTTGCTTCTGAAAATTTTCTGAAAAAAGTTTTGCAGAACATCTTGCAAGTGAAAAAAATTTCTATTTACCGCTTGCACTTTTAATGAGCATTGGTAATGAGGGAGTTAGTTTTTTCTTGCTCACTTTTTCAAAATAAAAGTCTAAGCGGCCTACATAAATACCTGCATGGCCTACTTGATTTACTATTACTTTTTCGCCATCGGCATTGGCGTATTCCTCCGGATGATTGAAAAAGGTGTGCGTGTGCCCACCAAGTATGAGGTCAATGTTTTTGCTCTGATATGCTAAGTCCATATCACTTACTTTCTTCTCATCATACTTATAGCCGAGGTGCGAGAGGCAAATTACCAAGTCGCATTTCAAATCGTTTTTTAAGTGTGCTGCAGTACGGTTGCTGTTGGCAATAGGGTCGTTGTATTGCACCCCTTCACATAATTTTGCAGGCACTAATCCTTTTAGTTCTATCCCTACGCCAAACACACCCACTTTTATACCGTCTATCTCAAATACTTTGTCCGTTTCTATTTTTCCTTGCAGGGGTGTATTGGTAAAGTTGTAATTGCAATTCAGAAAGGGAAAATTGGCCAGCGGCATTTGTTTTACCAATCCCTCCATGCCGTTGTCAAAATCGTGATTGCCGAGCGTAGATGCCGCATAGCCCATTTCGGTCATCAGTTTAAACTCTAACTCTCCACCATATTTATTAAAGTACGGAGTGCCTTGCCAAATATCGCCACTGTCTAAGAGCAATACATTTTTTTCATGTGCACGTATTTGGTTAACATGCGCTGCGCGTTGAGCAAAGCCGCCTAAACCCTGATACTTGCCTCCGTCCATCGGAAACGGCTCAATGCGTGAGTGTTGATCGTTAGTATGTAGAATGGTTATTTTTTTAGCATCGCCTTTGGCAAATGCTTCATACGGAAAACCATTAGCGGCCAGCAAAGCTGTGGCTGTAATGGACTTTTGTATAAACTCGCTGCGTTTCATTTTTTATTTTTTACCAATTAACGTAACACACCCCTGCTGCCCCCTAAACACTGCGCACTCCTCTTTCAAGAAGGAAAAACATTACTTACGGACAAATTGGTCTTTCTAATTATTAATTTATTCTGTTTTTGTCACTCTTCCGTCCAGCACACTTTTTACTCGCTCACCTCGTATATTCATTTCTTTCAATCCATCCACAATGGCATCGCGAAGGTTTTGTTTCAATATCTCTTTGGGCAACACTGCTAAAAATGTACAGTTATCGCCACCCTGCGCCAAATAATCGCTCACTGCTATGGTGTACATTTTATCTGTACGCAATGTATCGCCTTGTATATATACCGATGTAGCTTTGTTTACTTTAAAGGTATATCGTGCTCCGCTGATTTGCCAGCCGCCTTTGGCACTCATAAAATTGAAGAGTGTATCTAAAGTTTTGCCGGGCACCCGCATAATGGCTATTTGATTATCAAAGGGCATTAGCTCCATTATTTTACCAAAAGTGATATCGCCTTTGGGTAAGTTGGGAATTCTTATTCCACCATTGTTTAAAAAGGTAAAGTCAACCGCGCAGTTGCAGTAGTCTCGGCTTTTTTTCAAAATCAAATCGCACATCAGGTTGCCGAGGTCGCTTTCGGGCATGGCCTTAGTAAGAATAGTATCACTTACGGCAAGTACCACGTCCATTTCTACAGCCAAAGAATCTTTGTAGGGTTTGATAAGTTGCACATACCTCTCATCAACTGCTGCGCCCGGTGTAATTTTTTGTTGCTTAGTGCTGTATTGTGTGGGTGCATACGTTTTACAACCGCTCATCCACACCAAAAGCAAAGTAAGATAAAAAAACACTTTGTAGTTTTTCATGATTTCTTTTTTTGCAACACACCCCTGCTTGGCTTCCTGCCCCTCACTCCCCTCTCAAGAGGGGATATCAACTCACGTTCATGGTGTTTACGATTTTCATGATTTTCAGGGCATTACCCTTGATATTCTCCATAAATTTTGCGCAATGAATCAGCAATTTCTCCTAAGGTGCAATAATTCTCCACGGCCTCTATCACTGCGGGCATTATGTTTTTATCGGCTTGTGCAAATTGCTGAATCTGCAGCAAACTTGCAGTTACCTTTTCGTTATCTCTTCTGCTGCGCAACGATTGCAATTTTTCGGATTGCACTTTTCGGATTGAATCGTCAATGCGCAACAATCCTTCCGGGGCCTGCTCGGTTTCGGTAAACTGATTAACGCCTACTATTATTCTTTCTTTTTTCTCAACGGCCTGCTGATAGCTGTATGATGCCTTGGCAATTTCGTTTTGCATAAACCCGCTCTCAATTGCTGCCACGCTGCCGTCCATTTCATCTATTCGTTTTATGTACATCCATGCCCCTTCTTCTATTTGATTGGTGAGCGTTTCAATAAAATACGAGCCGCCCAATGGATCCACGGTATCAGTTACGCCACTTTCGTAACCAATAATTTGTTGTGTACGCAAAGCAATTTTTGCTGCTTGTTCAGTTGGTAATGAGAGTGCCTCGTCATAGCCATTGGTGTGCAATGATTGTGTGCCGCCCAGTACGGCCGCCAGGGCTTGCAGTGTAACGCGCGAAATGTTGTTCATGGGTTGCTGTGCCGTAAGTGTGCTGCCTCCGGTTTGTGTATGAAAGCGCAACATTTGCGCCTTTGCATCAGTTGCACCCAGTTCTTTGGTGATGTTTGCCCACATTCTTCGCGCTGCGCGAAACTTGGCTATTTCTTCAAAAAAATTGTTGTGCGCGTTAAAGAAAAACGAAAGCCGCTGACCAAACTTGTTGATGTCTAAACCCTTTTTTTGAGCGGCAATGCAATATGCCTTTCCGTTGCTGAGTGTAAACGCCACTTCTTGCACAGCCGTAGAGCCGGCTTCGCGAATGTGATAACCCGAAATAGAAATGGTGTTCCACTTGGGTACTTCAGTATTACAGTACTCAAAAATATCGGTAATAATTTTCATGCTTGGCTTGGGCGGATATATATATGTACCCCGCGCAGCATATTCTTTGAGTATATCGTTTTGAATGGTGCCTGAAATTTTTTTGAGTTCGGCTCCTTGTTTTTTGGCCAAAGCAATATAGAGTGCCAGCAGAATATACCCTGTGCTGTTAATGGTCATAGAGGTTGAAACTTCTTCCAGCTTTATTCCATCAAAAAGTATTTCCATATCTTCCAGCGAGTCAATGGCTACACCTACCTTACCTACTTCGCCTTCAGATAATGCGTGGTCGCTATCATAACCAATTTGCGTAGGCAAGTCAAAAGCCACACTTAGCCCCATTACTCCTTGTTTCAATAAATAATGGTACCGCTTGTTGCTCTCTTCTGCTGTGCTAAAACCCGCGTACTGACGCATAGTCCAGAGTTTGCTGCGGTACATTTCGGGGTGCACACCGCGAGTAAACGGAAAACTACCCGGCTCACTTTTTTCAAAATCTGCGGCAGAGTAGAGGCGATCAATCTCTATTCCGCTATCGGTTTGGTGCTTGCTCATTTGTATTGGTGAAATTGTGCAGCCAATATTACACGCTATTTTTTCACCGAAAAAAAATTGTGTGTTTGTTCGATTTGCTATCCAATAGCTGCTTTAAAGGCATTGTAATCGTCAGGCAATTCTTCTTTGTAAACTTGCTTATTTAATAAGCAACTGAGTTGAGTCGGCAGCGGTAATTTTATCTGCAAAATTTGCTCCACATCTTTTTTAAACTTAGCCGGATGCGCGGTGGACATCACTATCTTTGGAGTGTCTGTTTTTAGTTTTTCCGCTACACATATTCCCACCGCTGTATGTGGATCGGCAATGTACCCAAATCTATCATAAGTATCGCGCATGGTTTTCTTGGTTTCTTCATCGGTTACCGCCACGGCTTCAAAATCGGTTCTCATGCTTTGTAAATCGTGGTTGTATAAAGTAAGCAAACGCTCCATATTGCTGGGTGCGCCAACATCCATGGCATTGCTTAAAGTGTGTTTAGATGAAGTGGGAATGTAGTTGCCTGTTTCAAAATAGGTCGGCACAACATTATTACTATTGGTAGCTGCAATGAGTTTACCTATGGGGAAACCCATTTTTTTGACAAATAGCGCTGCGGTAATGTTTCCAAAATTCCCGCTCGGCACTATTACATCAGGCACTTTTTTATATTCTAAAAAATAAATATGCGATGTATAGGCATAATAAATCATTTGTGGCAGCAGGCGGCCAATGTTTATAGAGTTGGCTGAGGAAAGCGATAATTTTTCAGAGAACTCTCTATCTGCAAAGGCATGCTTGACCAAACGCTGACAATCATCAAATGTTCCATCTATACTTATGGCTCGTATGTTTTTACCATAAGTGGTCAGTTGCAGTTCTTGCAACTCGCTCACTTTACCTTTAGGGTAAAGAATAACCACATTTACATTTTCTTTCTCGTAAAAGCCTTGCGCCACCGCACCTCCCGTATCGCCAGATGTAGCTACTAATATGGTTGCTCTCTTACTCCGCTTGGCTAAGATACGCGACAGCACATTGGCCATAAACTGCCCTCCAAAATCTTTAAAAGCCAAAGTAGGGCCGTGAAAAAGCTCAGCCACGTGTAATCCTTCATTCAACTTTACTAAAGGCACCTCAAACTGAAAGGACTGCTGTACAATATCACTAATATCTTGGTGTGAAAAATACGATGATAAGTATGGCGCTAACACTACCGCTGCTGCTCGTTGAAGAGTGCACGGCTCGTTGTTGAGTAAAGGATAAACCGGAGGAAAATCCGATGGTAAAAACAAACCGCCATCGGGAGCTATACCCATGACTAGTGCATTGTCAATACTGACTTGATAAGATAAATTGCGGGTAGAGTAAAAGTACATGCTCATTTATCTTTATATAATTTCAGCTCCTATTCCATTAATGGTTGAGCTGTAAATAGTGAATGATGCTTCATTTAGCTCCATATAGTTGTTCCACTGCGTTTGTACTTCATTGGCCTGTATTTCTGATTCGCACCAGGCAAACACAGATGGTCCGGAGCCGGAAATATTAAAACCAATTGCTCCGGAATGTATAGCAATTTGCTGTAACGTATCGAAATGCGGAATGAGTTGTTTTCTATATGGTGTTGCAATCAGGTCGTTCAAACCTTCTTTTATCATGCTGTTTTGTTGTGTAAACAACCCGGTGATTAATGCGCCAAAGTTTGAGGTTTGTTGAATCACTTTTTTCCGTTCATACTCCTTTGGCAATAGCTCGCGCGCCTCGGCAGTAGAAATAGAAACTGGTTGATACAGCACTACCAGGTGCATTTGCTGTGGAAACGGTAGCGAAATAACATTTAGCGGTTGTGTGCTCTGCACAAATGTAATGCCGCCCAACATACAGGGTGCCACATTATCGGCATGGTAGCCACGGCTGGCCACGTACTCGCCATCTAATGCAAAACGGATAAGTTCGGTTTTGGTAAATGGACTTCCTAACAACTCATTGACGGCTACTACACCCGCCACTGCGCTGGAGGCACTGGAACCTAAGCCACTTTTAAATCCAACTTTTTTGTGAATAGAAATATCAAATCCTTGCACCGTACTCACAGCGTTCAACAGAGATTGAATAGCTACCGTACAAGTATTCTCCTCTGCCGCTTTTGGTAGCTTACCATCATCTCCGGTAATTTCTAAAATGCTTAGCTCTTTTCTGTCGTTTGGCTTTACGATTATTTCATCGGCAGTTTGCGCAATGGCCAGGCCTATAAGATCGAACCCACTGCCTAAATTGGCTACCGTAGCCGGTGTGCGTACGCCAATACTTTTCATTACTGCTCGATTAATTTGATAGTGTTTTTTTTATTCTCTTATTTCAATAAATAATTGGCTGCTTGTATCACATCGGCCAAAACTCCTGCTGCAGTTACATCGGCACCAGCACCGGGGCCTTTAACCACTAATGGCCTTTCGCGGTAACGGTTAGTAGTAAAAGTAATAATGTTGTCGCTACCCGATAGATTGTAAAATGGATGCCCTGCATCTAACGCTTGCAAACGAATAGTGGCTTTGCCTTTTTCAAACACACCAATCATGCGGAGTACTTTGTTTGCCTTTTCTGCTTTTTGCGCCATTTGCTCAAAATGCTCATCGTTCTTTATTAATGCTTCAAAAAACGACTCTACATTTTTTGCTTTTACACACTCTATAGGGAGTATGTTTTCTATGGCTATGTGTTTCATTTCCATTTTAGCTCCGCTTTCGCGAGCCAAAATGAGCAGTTTGCGGGCAAAATCTTTACCGTTCAAATCATCGCGGGGGTCGGGCTCGGTGTAGCCCTTTGCCTTGGCTTCTTTCACCACTTTACTGAATGGGGTTTGTGAATTGAAGTTATTAAAGATGTACGACAGAGTACCTGAAAGCACGGCTTCTATTTTTAAAATTTCATCACCGCTTACCATCAGATTATGAAGTGTATTGATAACCGGAAGACCCGCGCCCACGTTAGTTTCATATAAATAAAGTACGTTATGTTTTTGTGCCGCGGCCTTCAGTTTATCATAATACATCTGGGTAGATGAAGCAGCCGTTTTGTTGGGGGTTACCACACTAATGCTTTGGTTTAGCAAAGTTTCATAATGCTTAGCCCAGGCATCTCCTGCAGTGCAGTCCACAAAAATTGTATTGGAGAGCGATTGTTGCTGTAGCTTACGAATAAATGACGGAACATCTAAAGGTTCCCCCTTTTCGCTCAACAATTGCTTTGCGTTTGTAATTGATTTTGTGCCTGGCAGAAAATACATGCGTTTGCTGTCTGCAATGGCAGCAATGCGCAATTTCATCTGGTGTTTGCTGCTAAGTAATTCTGCATGTTTATTGATTTGCTCAATGAGTTTAGCGCCAATTAATCCCACTCCCACTAAGTAGATGTTAGCGGTTTTGGTATCCGATAGAAAGAAGGCATCGTGTACGGCATTCAGCGCTTTGGCCAAATCGCTCTTTTGGATAACCGTAGAAATATTCAACTCTGAAGAACCTTGCGCAATTGCAATAACAGAAATGCCGTTTTTACCCAACGATTGAAAAAGTTTGCCTGCTACACCGCTCGTGTTTTTCATGTTTTCGCCTATCACAGCCAGTACAGACAAATCATTTTGTACAATAACCGGCTCTATCAATTTTGATCTAATTTCTAAAAGAAACACTTCTTCAATAGCTTGTTTGGCACGTGCTGCATCCTCTGGCTTTACGGCAAAAGAAATGTTGTGTTCAGATGAGGCCTGCGTAATTAAAATCACATTCACTTTTTCCACTGCTAATGCCGAAAACAATCTGGCAGAGATACCCGCTACACCCACCATGCCCGAACCTTGCAGCGTAAGCATACATACCTCTGCAATAGAGGTAATGCCCTTTACAATGAGGTTCGATGAAGGTATTTTTTTTGCAATGTATGTGCCGACTTCATGTGGCTCAAAAGTGTTTTTTATGCGCAGCGGAATATTTTTCTCAAGGGCCGGAATAATTGTTGGCGGATGAATCACTTTTGCTCCGAAATAGCACATCTCCATGGCTTCATCGTAAGATAAATAGGGGAGCGTGATAGCTGTTTTTACTTTGTTGGGGTCTGCACTCATTACTCCGTTTACATCAGTCCAAATCTGAATTTCATCGGCTCCCAATGCAGCACCAATAATGGCTGCCGTGTAATCGCTGCCACCTCTGCCAAGTGTGGTAGTGATTCCCTCTCTGGTGCTGGCAATAAACCCTGTGGTGACCACTATACCGCGTTTCAACTCAAAGTAGGTTTTAATCAATTTGTTGGTCGTAGTAAAATTTACAGCTGCCTCACCAAACTGCTCATTGGTTTTAATGATGTTTCGTGCATCACAAAAAATTGACTTCAGTTTTTGGTGATTAAAATATTCGTTCAGCAAAGTGCAGGACAAGCGCTCACCAAAACTCATCACCAAGTCGCGCGTGCGGGCGGTAAACTCACCGGTTAAGTACACTCCTTTTAAAATTTGCTCTAAAGCTCCTACCATTTCGGTAATTACCTGCTCCACCACCTTATCTTTGGGAAGCAAAGTTTTAGTGGCCAGCAAATGCTTACTCACAATTTCTGCCAATACGTTTTTATAGTTTTCATTTTGCGAGGCGGCCAGTTCACCTGCTTTAATGAGCATATCGGTTACTTTGCTCATGGCCGATGACACCACAATTACCTTTGAATACTGTTTGGTAAATGGTGTTAGAATGAAGGGCAACTGAGCAATGCGCTCTGCGCTGCCTACCGAGGTGCCACCAAATTTGATAACGAGGGTTTTGCTCATGAGCTGTAAAAAAGTGTTTGAGGGCGAATAGTACCAACTAAATGACGACTAACAAAATTCTTTGGGACTATTATTCGCATAAAACTGTTCAACAAAAACCCGCTCATGTTGTTATTTTGAGCATGAAAAACTACCTAATAATTGGTGGCACAAAAGGAATTGGCAAAGCCATTAGCGAGTCTCTAAAAACAGATGGCCATACCGTTTTCACTACAGCGCGCTCAAGCACTATTATTGCTCATCACTTTACCCCATGGGATGCTAAAGAAGATTTTCCCAATGTTGAATTCCCCGACACAATAAACGGGCTGGTTTATTGCCCGGGCACCATTAATCTTAAACCATTTAGCAGGTTAAGTGTTCAGGACTTTAAAGAGGACTACGAGATTAATGTGTTAGGTGCGGTAAGGGCACTCCAAGCCGTATTACCCAAGCTCAAAAATTCCTCCTCCTCTTCTGTGGTATTGTTTAGTACAATAGCAGTACAAATAGGTATGCCTTTTCATGCTTCCATAGCTGCATCTAAAGGTGCGGTAGAGGGTTTAGTTCGTTCATTAGCCGCAGAGTTGGCTCCAAAAATCAGAGTCAATGCTATTGCGCCTTCTTTAACTCAAACTCCGCTGGCCGAAAAACTAACTGCATCGCCCGAAAAGATAGAAGCATCTGCCAAACGACATCCGCTGCAACGCATTGGGCAACCGCAAGATGTAGCTGAGGCAGCATTGTTTTTGCTGTCCGATAAATCTTCATGGGTGACCGGACAAATAATAGCAGTAGATGGCGGTATTAGCACCATAAAACTATAAGAGGATGACCCATCGCAAACAACACTTACCACAAAAAATTTGCGAGGTTTGTAACCGCCCTTTTAGCTGGCGAAAAAAATGGCAGAAAGTGTGGAAAGAAGTAAAACATTGCAGCAATAAATGCAGGACCGGCAAACAAAAATCAAAGTAGTATTGAATGCGATCTGGCAACCGGTTATTGTGAGATAATTTTTTTGTGCTTGTGTTACTACAAATCCCACAAAATCCGTTTACATTCACCCACTATAAATTTCATGAACTCACAACATAACCCCATGAAGAAGTTTTTACTCGGCTTAACTGCATTCATTTCCTCCCTTCATTTTTCAACGGCACAAAACATCAACGGTCAGTTAGATGACTTTAAAGAGTTTAGCTCTAAAGTAACCGTACCATTTGTAATGCCCGATGGGGTAAAGTTGATGACCGATGTGTACGTACCGCGCTTGCGCGATTCGCTCCGGATGTCGCTCGGCACACTTGACCTTGGCTTGGCCACTTTGGTTACCGATACCATTACGTTTATTCCGTTTGGTTCACAAATTATTTTCTACGACTCCCTCAACGGGCAGCCCAACCCAAACCCCTACCAGTTGCCTACCATATACACCCGTACGCCATACAACAAAGGCGAGTTTGACGAGGTAGGTTCTGTGCTTTCTATCTTGGGCTACAACTACATGTTGCAAGATATGCGCGGGCGCTATACTTCAGAGGGCGTTTATTTCCCGATGTACTCTGATAGCTGGAACAAAAACCCCTACCACCCCTTGGTGGGGCACGTGTTAGATTATTTGCCTACCTCTGACCCCAAACACTCTAACCGCCACGAAGACGGCTACCACTCGGTTAAGATTATTGAAAAAATCACCTACCCCGGATTTTATGATGGCCTGCCACACACTAACGAGCGTATCAGCAATGGCACCATGGGTATGTTTGGCGCATCTGCACTTGGCAACACACAATTGCAATTAGCGCTTTCGCACCGCGTAACCGACAGCATGCCTAACCTTAAATGTTTAATGCCTATTGTGGCTACCACAGAGCACTACCTCTCCACCGGTTACAACAACGGTGTTTTTCGCGATAGAATTGTAACCGGCTGGTTGAAAGGCCAAATTTTTAGCGGTACCGATGATGACTTGATACCCGTAGATTACGACCGCCAAAACTCCATCCACTCCTCTGCCGATTACGACTTGCCAAAAAACATTACACTCAACAGCAAAAACAAAACCTATCAGGCCAATAAATTTGAGGCCGCCAACCTGAGTATTGATCACTTTACCGCTATGCGCTATGTAGATGAAGCCGGTGTATTGGGCAATGCCGGATTTTACCCCAACTCTACCGGCCGCCCCGATATGGACGGCAGCCGCGCACCGGTAAATCAGTTTGGCGAGGCCGTAAACCCCATCACTCAAAAAGCATTACCCGACCTCAATTATAGCCGCTATACCAACCTCAATATACCGGTCATGCACATCACGGGTTGGTGGGATATTTTTACCGAAGGACAGATTTATACTCGAGACTATGCCTTCAAAAACATCAACAACTACGCTAAGGGATTACAGAAAATTGTACTCGGCCCATGGGCTCACCAAACGGTGGGTGGCCGCGTTTCGGGCGATAGAATCTATCCGAAAAACGTAACCGACCTCACCAAAATTGACTTGTCTGAGTTTGACATTAATGAGGTGCCGCTAAATGAACTTGTAAAATCAGATTTGATTACTTGGTTCCGCTACAACCTCAACTACCAGCCCGGCAGCTATTTGGGCGAGCCAAAGTTTATTATCCGCGAAAGCCAAAACTGGCAGAAGTTGGGCAATGCTGGAATTTTGGGTGATATTTTTGTACGCGTACCATCAGAAAACTATGTAGTGACTTTTAATGATATGATCAACTTCCTCACCGGTTTTGAAGGATTAAAGGCCTTAAAACTAGAAGTAAAAGTACCACTCATAAACCAACAGTTTGTAACCACTCAAGATATTCCGAAAGTTAGCACCGGCCTCCCTGTAGGCGGTAGCAAACTCAGCGGCAACTCATATACTGATTTTGAAAATGATGTGCCTAACTACCGCATGTACTTAGCCGGCCCCGACTCTGCTGCTGATGCTGCCATGGGTTACCCGGATAATCACAAATATGGCAACTACTGGCTGGGAGCTTCTGAGTTCCCCATCAAAGAACATTTACTCTGGAACAGATTGTATTTACACCAAGATGGCAGCATGAATGCAAATGCACCAACCACAGATGAGGGCTACAAAATGTTTGTACACGACCCGGACGATCCAATTCTTACTGTAGGTGGAAATAACATGATTGTGCGCTCGCCAGACGGCTCTCGCAATACACAAAGCCAAATGGAAATGACAGCTCCTGAAAACGCTCCGTACACCATGAATCGCGAAGGCGTGGTGCAGTTTAACTCTGATGTACTTACCGATACCTTTACCATATTGGGCTTACCGGTTTGTACGCTTTACTCCAAAACTAACCCGGGTGGTATAGAAAGCGGCCCAACTGATGCCGATTGGTTTGTGCGGCTATGCGATGTTTGGCCTGATGGTCGCGTTTACTTTGTGCAAGAAGGATGCGTAAATGCCCGCGCACGCGACTACGCACGCGCTTTGGTAGACGATATGGAAGTGCCCGGCTCACCTAAGTATGGCAATGGCGAAGAAGACCCCGGTGACTGGGACATTCCTTACAGCAACATCAATATTGGTGAAACCTATGAGTATGTATTCAAGTTTCAACCCATTGGATACACCTTTGCCCCCGGACATAAATTACGCGTTCTCATCAGCTCATCTAACTACACCCGTTATCAATCCAACCCAAATGTACCCATTGAAGAAGGTGAGTTCTTCCGCAGAAAACCCGGTGACGGACAGTCGTACACCTACCAAGGTCAGGAATACGCACCCCGGGTGAGCGTTCATCGTGTACATTTCAGCCCAGAGCATCCTACTAACATTAATTTCCCGATGTACCGCACCGATTACCAGTACAATAATGTACCGCAGATAGCAGCAACTGATTTGGATATGACACTGTTCCCTAACCCTACATCAGACAACCTGCATATTTTTGTAAACAAACCGGGCGACCACGAGTTGACGATTACGGATATTACCGGCAAACAAGTATTTACTGGTCGTTTTGATGATAACATCATTGTAAGTGCTGA
The DNA here is from genome assembly GCA_016787045.1 of Chitinophagales bacterium. GTDB lineage: Bacteria > Bacteroidota > Bacteroidia > Chitinophagales > LD1 > Bog-950. The sequence goes on along the minus strand of JAEUVA010000003.1, from coordinate 118,503 downwards.
AACCATGGGCAGTGGCATCTACTTTGCCACCGTTCGTGACATTAACAACCCAGCCGACAATAAAACTAAGAAATTTATTGTTCAGTAATTTGATAAAATCTTTTCAAAAACGCCTCGCCCACACGCGGGGCGTTTTTGTTTGATAGCGCTTTATATATTCGCCCCTCAATCCATACTATGTTAAACATTGTTTTGTTTGGCCCTCCGGGAAGTGGTAAAGGCACTCAGGCCGCCAAACTGGTAGATAAATACAACTTAGTCCACCTCTCTACCGGAGATATTTTCAGAGCCAACATCAAAGGCGAAACCGAACTGGGTAAACTGGCCAAAAGCTATTTAGACCAGGGGCAGCTAGTTCCCGATGAAGTAACCATACACATATTACAAAGCGAAGCAGATAAACACACCGGTGTAAACGGTTTTATTTTTGACGGATTTCCGCGCACCATTCAACAAGCAGAAGCATTAGATGCCTACTTAGCCGCTCGCAACACTTCGGTAAGCATGATGCTATCATTAGAAGTAGAAGAAGAAGAACTAAAAAAACGCCTACTGCTTAGAGGCAAGGACTCCGGCCGTGCCGATGACCAAAACCCGGAGGTGATTCAAAACCGAATCAACGTATATCACCGCGATACTGCACCTGCCAAAGCATACTATACTCAACAAAATAAATACAAAGCAGTGAATGGCGTGGGTGCTATAGATGATATTTTTGATCTGCTGTGTGCTGAAATTGATGCAGGGGCATCTAAATAACTTTATACATTTCTATTACTTGATTTACCACCCGTGGCCACACAAAACTTTATTGATTACGTGAAAATTTTCTGCAAGAGCGGAAAAGGTGGTGCGGGTGCCTCTCACTTTCATCGTGAAAAATATGTACCCAAAGGCGGTCCTGATGGTGGCGATGGAGGACGTGGCGGACATATTATACTTAAAGGCAATGCACAACTTTGGACCTTGCTGCACCTCAAGTATAAAAAACACATTATGGCCGAAGATGGGGGGCGAGGTCAAGGTGCTTTGTGTAGCGGTAAATATGGCGAGGATATCTATATAGAAGTGCCATTGGGTACTGTTGCCCGTGATGCTGAAACCGGAGAGGTAGATGTGGAAATTACTGAAGACGGACAAGAATATATTTGGATGCCCGGTGGCAAAGGCGGTTGGGGAAACAATCATTTTAAAACTTCTACGCATCAGGCGCCTACTTATGCGCAACCCGGATTACCCGGTGTAGAGGGATGGAAAATATTAGAATTAAAACTGCTGGCTGATGTGGGTTTGGTGGGCTTCCCCAATGCCGGAAAGTCAACACTTATCTCCGTGCTTAGTAATGCCAAACCCGAAATTGCAGATTATCCGTTTACTACTATAGTGCCTAATTTGGGAATGGTACAATACAGAAACAATCGCTCGTTTGTAATGGCAGATATACCCGGCATTATTGAAGGTGCCTCCGAAGGCAAGGGCTTAGGCGACAGGTTTTTACGCCACATTGAACGAAACGCTGCCTTACTGTTTATGGTACCTATAGATGCCGATGATATAATAAAACAATATAGCATTCTGCTTAGCGAGCTGAAAAAATACAACCCCGAGCTGCTGACCAAACAGCGCTTGCTCGCCATTACTAAATGCGATTTAGTAGATGACGAGTTACGAAAGATGATAGAAAAAGAATTGAAAGCGCAACTCAAAAAAATGAAAGAGACCGTGCCCGTAATTTTTATTTCATCGGCTACTCAATACAATATTGAAAAACTGAAAGATGAGTTGATGAAGTTGCTGGATACAATCAAGTCCGATATATAGTTTTATTTTCCTATACAAAAGCGGGAAAATATGCTCCCTAAAATTTCTTCGTTACTTACTTCACCTGTTATACTTCCAAGATGTTCCAGCGCATCGCGCAAGTCAAAAGCCACCAACTCACCGCTAAGTTTCTGCTCTAATCCAATTTTGGCTTTATCTAGAGACTCGTTGGCTTTTACTAATGCTTCGTAATGGCGGAGATTGGTGATAAGTTGAGAGTTGTGGGTTGCGAGTTGCGAGCCAAGTGTAATGTCATATAACTTTTGCCTCAGCAGGTTTACATTAAATCCGGTGTTGGCTGATAGAAAAAGTAATTCCAAATTTGTAGCAATGTTTTCTTCCTTGTTTAAGCTGGTTTCTAAAATGTGATAAAACGGTGCGGTGGTTTTCCAGCCGGCTTGGTCAATTTTGTTTCCTACTAAAATGCCTTTAAAGCCAAGCAGGTTGAGTTCATTAATGTCCAGCAATAGCTCTTCCGGTGTTAGCGTGTTGACATCAAACAAGTATATAAACACCGCGCTTTGTTTCAGCTTCTCCAATGTTTTTTCTACCCCTTGTTTTTCTATCACATCATCGGTTTGACGAATACCTGCCGTATCAATAAACCGAAACTGCACACCATTGATACTGATGACCTCCTCAATCGTATCGCGCGTGGTGCCGGGTATATCGCTCACAATAGCGCGCTCTTCATTGAGCAACTTGTTAAGCAAGGTTGACTTCCCGGCATTGGGCCTTCCGGCAATCACCGTGTTTACTCCGTTCTTAATCACATTGCCCACTTTGAACGACTCTATTAGTTGTGAATTGTGAGTTGTAAGTTGCGAAATGAGATCAATGAGTTTTTGCCGGTTGGCAAACTCCACATCCTCTTCGCCAAAGTCTAACTCCAGTTCAATGAGTGCTGCATAATCAATCAACTGCTGTCGCAGATTTTTTAAATCTGTGGCAAAACCACCGCGCATTTGTTTGAGTGCCACATCGTGCGAAGCCGCGCTGTCGCTGGCTATCAAATCGGCCACTGCCTCGGCTTGTGTGAGGTCTATACGCCCATGCATAAAAGCGCGTAGTGTAAACTCTCCCGGCTTTGCAGCACGCGCTCCGTTTTTAATTAGCAATTGCAACACTTGTTCGGCAATAAACGGTGATCCGTGGCAGCTTATCTCCACCACATCTTCGGTAGTGAAACTTTTTGGTGCGCGAAAAATAGCCACCATTACTTCATCTATTATACTATCAGCATCTACAATATGCCCGTAGTGAATGGTATGACTTGGCTGCTTCTCTAAACTTTTTCCGCGAAAAACACTATTGCAAATACCAATTGCACTTTTGCCAGACAAGCGGATAACGCTTATGGCTCCTGTGCCTTGCGGAGTGGCAAGTGCGGCTATGGTATCGGTTGAAATCACTAAGGCAAATAAAATAAACTAGCCATATCAAGCACCCAACTCCCTCACTTCTACTTTATCACCCAAATGGTATGTGGGCATCTGCTTGGCTATTTCTACCGCTACTTCAAAATTTTGTACTTCTATCATGTAGTATCCGCCAATTCCTTCTTTGGCATCACGTAAAGGTTGCTCGGTTATCTCTCCTTCTTTCTGTTCCAGCAATTTTCCGTAGCTCTTAATTCCATTTCCGCCCTTAAAAATTCCGTTTGCGGCTAATTCTTTTGCCCATTGCACATGTGCATCAACAATCGTTTTCATTTCTTGCTCGGCAATTGGATAACGCGTTAAATCCTCTCGGATAATCAGGATGTATTGGGGCATGGTTTGTAGTTTGACATTAAATGTAGAGATTGCAGCTATCATTCAAAACTATTGCCATGAGGTACTGTATACTATTTCTTTTTATTGCCAAAATCTGTCTGTCTTTTGCGCAAGATTTGCCCAAGGGAATGACTCCGTACGAAAAAAATTTGTTGCCCTCTTACAACTATCCCTTCAAACAATCGGATAGCCGCGACTACAACCAGTTTTTCAACCCGCCAACCTCTAACCACATTCGCAACATGGCTGAATGGGAAGAGTCTGGTGGGTATTTGGTTACTTATACTTCATACAAAAGTATGGTGCGCGAAATCATTAAATACGGCAAACAAGAATGCAGAATGTATGTAGTGACCGATAACATTGGTACCACCATCAGCGACTTGCAAAGTGCCGGAATTGATACCACTAACATTACATTTCTCAATGCGCCTTTTAATAGTGTGTGGGTACGCGATTATGGCCACAACAATGTGTATCTTAATAGGGTTGATTCGTTAGTGTTTGTAGATTGGATATATAACCGCCCTCGCCCAAAAGATGATACCCTGCCTTTGGCCTTGGCAAAAAACATGCAGATACCCGTTTTTTTAACCACACAATCGCCTTACGGTTTTGTAGGTACCGGTGGCAATTGGATGAGCGATGGCATGGGCACTGCTTTTTCTTCAAAATTGATTATAGATGAAAATAAAGCCAGTGGCGGTTTTGGTGTAAACCACACTGAAGCAGAAATTGACACTATCGTAAAAAACTTTATGGGCATTACCCGCTATATTAAAATGGAAACACTGCCGTATGACGGCATACACCACATTGATATGCACATGAAATTGCTAGATGAAGAAACCCTGCTGGTTGGAGAATATCCGCAGGGTACATCTGATGGCCCACAGATAGAAGCCAACCTGCAATACGTATTAAATACTTTTAAAACATCTTACGGTACCGACTGGCGCGTGGTGCGCATACCCATGCCCGATGATGTGGGCAAGTGGCCCAGCAATGGTGGCGATTATCTGACCTACACCAATGCCTCTTTTATCAATAAAACAATCATTGTTCCCATTTACAACGAAACAGAAGACACCACTGCACTACGTATTTGGCGAGAGGCATGTCCGGGGTACAAGGTAGTGGGCATTAACAGCAATCCCAGCATACCTGCTAGTGGCGCATTACACTGCATCACGCACGAAATAGGTGCAACAGACCCATTACTGATAAACCACATGCGTTTGCGCGATACTTACAACACTCAAAACCCTTACATGGTAGCCGCCACTGCCCATCACCGTACCGGTATAGATAGCATAATGCTCTACTACACTACCGATACCAATTCTGCTTATCAAAGCATACCCATGTTTGATGTATTTGGAGACCACTACGAGGCCTATATTCCTGCACAACCGGCTGGTACAGAAGTGTTTTATTACATACAAGCCAAAGCAAATAGTGGTAAACAACAGGTACGACCCATTACAGCACCCAAGGGTTTTTACAACTTTAAAGTTCTGAGTACTACTGCCAACGAAGAACTTCAGAATACGGGATCCGAAATTCAAAACCCTTTCCCCAATCCATCCAAAGGCATCACTTGTTTACCTGTAAACACGCTGTCATCTCAAAAAATTTCTATTACGCTACTGAATACACTTGGCGAAAAAGTACAAACTATTTTTGAGGGCGAAACCAAACCAGGCGACAACAAGTATTTTACCCATACTCAAAATATTTCAGCGGGTGTTTATTTCGTTCACTACAAATTGGGCGAAAATGAAATAGTGAAACGCTTGATTGTTCGTTAAGCTACTGATTCATTTGCTGATTCTTTAATCAACTGTCTTATTATGAAAATACTCATGGTTTGCCTCGGCAATATTTGCCGCTCACCCATTGCACATGGTTTACTAAAATACAAAGCCGATAAACTCGGATTAAACTGGGAGGTGGACTCTGCCGGTACTTCTGACTGGCACGAGGGCGAATTGCCTAATGAAAAGTCCATTAAAGTGATGAATGATTTTGGCATAGACATTACTTATCAGCGCAGCCGGCCACTGCGTAGAAATGATTTAGAATACTATGATGTGATTTATGTGATGGATGCCTCCAATTACAAAAACGTAACCGAAATGGCCAAAAGCGAAGAAGAAATAGCCAAAGTGAAAATGATAATGAACGAAGTATCGCCCGGTATGTACCAAGCTGTACCCGACCCCTGGGGGCTAACCCAAAAACATTATGAAGAAGTATATGAAATGTTGGATGTGGCTACTGATAAAGTACTTGAGCGATACTCTAAATAGCATTTTTACTTAATGCCTCTGTTGCCCTAACACCCAAGGCCTGTACCACCGGAAGTAGCTTTCCAAAACGCTCATCTTTTGTATGACCCTGTTTCCATCGGGCGTATATCTGCTGCACAATCACCGCATTTTTATATAATCCAAAAATGTAATAGAAAAGCAAGTTAGAAATGTTACGCCCGGTCATGTTAGCATACCGTTCTGCGGCTTCTAATCGCGATAGGTTTCCGGGCAGCCATGTCAAATTAAAAAATTTGATTTCCGGTACATCTTGCGGTTCGCTCCAGTAGGCAAGCGCTGCGCCTAAATCCATCAAGGGGTCGCCTACGGTACTCATTTCCCAATCTAATACTCCAATTATTTTTTCAAGAGAAGTATCAAACACTACATTATCATACTTGTAGTCATTATGCAAAAACACCGGAGTTTGGTCAGCGGGCAAACTCGCTTTCAACCAAACTGCAATTTCATCTAATGAACCAATCTTATCTGTTTCTGCGGCATAATAGCGTTTTGTCCACCCCTCCACCTGTCGCAATACATAACCTTCCGGTTTACCCAATTGTATTAACCCCGATTGCAATATGTTTATGCTGTGCAGTTGAGCTAAATTATCAATCAGTATCTCCGAAGTGTACCGTAACACATCTGCACTTAAGCCCATTTTAGAGGCATTGGCTGCTCGCAGTATTACACCTTGCAATCGCTGCATTAAGTAAAACGGAGCACCAATCACCTTTTCGTCTTCACAATAACATATAGGTGTTGGAATAAATGCATAATGTGGCTTTAATAGCGACAGTACTTTAAACTCCCTACCCATATCGTGCGCACTTTTGATGTTGGCACCAAAGGGTGGCCTGCGCAAAACAAATTCTCCGGTGATGGTAGTAAGTACATAAGTCAGATTTGAGAATCCACCCGGAAACTGCCGTACATCCTTAATTTCTCCAAGGTGCAATCCTAACTTACCAAAATAGTTTTGAAGAGCCGCTATATTCAACTCTTCTCCAGCACGAGTGCTGATGGGCTCGTCTAAAAGTAATGCGTGGTTCATAGCAAAAATTGTAAAGAGAAGTTATTGAATAACTGTCAAGTATAAATTTTACTTTTGAAGAAGTAAACCTCTCCCCCAATGTCTGATATCCGCATCACCATTTTTGATGACAATAAACGTTTTCGCGAAAGCATTGCTCTGCTATTTGAAACCAACCATGGTTTTGAAATGGCCGGAAATTTTCCGGATGTATTGACAGTAATAGAAGACGTAGAAGAAAGCAAACCCGATGTGGTATTGATGGATATTGATATGCCGAGCGTAAATGGTATTGCAGCGGTAAAAAAACTGCGTGAAAAATTTTCAAAGCTACCCATTATCATGCTCACCAGTTTTGATGAAGATGATAAAGTTTTTCAATCTATCTGTGCCGGAGCTATGGGCTATTTGCTTAAAAGTGCGCAGCCCAATGACCTGATAGATGCCGTGCGCGAAGTATCGGCCGGTGGAGCACCCATGACCCCCAGCATTGCCCGCAAGGTGATGATGCACTTTCAGCAACAAAACACCCCGGCACCCGAAAACGATTATGGCCTTAGCGACCGGGAGAAGGATGTACTGGCCGAATTGGTAAAAGGCAAGTCATTAAAAATGATTGCTGATGAGCTGTTTGTAAGCCGCGAAACGGTAAAAACGCATGTAAAAAATATTTACTCTAAATTACATGTGAGCTGTGCAGCCGAGGCAGTAGCTAAAACCCTCAACCAGAAATTGCTGGGCTAAATATCCCCCAAATGGGGGATAGACAGCCCGAGCACTTTGCATTTTATTGAAATCAATACCCAAAAATAAATCATAAAACTATGAGAAAGTTATTTACCCTCATTGCTATTTGTGCAATGCTGCACGCTCAAGCACAGTTTAAGTTTGATATTGCCGGTGCTACCGGCACATACGTTACCGGCAACAACGACTCAGGCAGTATTGTAGGATATTGCGTCATGAGTGGCGTTACTAAGGGTTTCTACTACAATGGCATAGACACCCTTTTTGTGAACCCATCGCAAATCAGCGGAGCTATTGCAGTATGGCTTGGGGGTATCAATAACCACGAGTTGGCCGCAGGGCACTACAGCGATGGCACTAATTACAAACCGTTTATGTATAACCCCTCAAATGGTAACATAACTTTCCCATATAGTTATATAGCCCCATTGGCCACTAACTATAAGGTAAATGACATTAACGATGTAAATAATATTAGTGGCGATTTCAACAATGGCGGGCAACGCCAAATCTGGATTGAAGGGCCGAGTATTCCGTTTGGCTCACATCAGTATTTTACCGGTTCGGGGCCTACCTATACGGAATACAATACTTATGGTGGCCATGGATTGACTAACGACAACAAGATTACCGCCTGGTATATCAACGGAATAAGTTACATATCGTTCTTATTTGATAAAACCACAAATACATTTACAAGCATTAACAGCGTAGCCAGCAACCGAGTAAGGGCATGTGGAATAAATAACAACAATGCCATGGCGGTAGAGCAAGTAGTTAGCGGTTTAACGAAAGGGTTTCGGTACTTTGGGAGCAATATTTCATTAAACTCTACCTCCACAGTAGCAGAAATACCTGTACAAGGGGCAAGCTATGTACATCCATTAGACATTAATAACATTGGCCATGTATGTGGTTGGTACGAAGATGCTCAAGGTGTAGCCCATGGTTTTTACGAGCGCAACTACGATATTGATTTTCGCCCGGACCCCAACGGCATGCTCCCAGATAATGCAGAGAGCGAACTTTGGCCGGCTACTGAGTGGCAGAATCTGGATTACACGTCCGATCCATATCTTGGTCAGGGCTATCCTTTTCCGTTTGCCACCGGCAATTCGTTTGAAAAAAGCTTATACCCCTCATGGCCATTATGGGTACAAACCTTTGGCGCAAATAGTTGCTACGTAACCAGCCCACTTGGGAATACTTACTTGATTCCGTCTGCGTATTTTAAGTGGGAAGCATTGTCGGGTAAATTTAATGGCGCATGCTATGGCATGGCAGCCAATTCAATCATGGCTTGGGATACCTTATCGCTACTACAGCAACGTTTTCCGTCTGTAGGTTTTACATCTACTCCCGCTAATATTTTTTCCAGTAAACCTTGGCGCGATGCGTGCAACATCATCATGACCGCGCAACAATCGCCAATTGTTATGCAGCAAAAAAACTACTGGAACGATAAAGAGCCGCGAGAGGTACTTAGCGCTTTAAAAGCTTCGTTGGCTGATAAAGAAGGAGTTCATCCCGTTTTAGGTATATACAAAATGGAAGACGATAAGTTCTTTGGTCATGCCCTTTTGCCTTACAAAATTACCACTACTCAAACCAGCAACACATATGTAGAACCGGTTTTTTGCTACGATCCTAACAAGGCGCTTAATAATGCCACCGGCATAGCGTGTAAGCCAAACCAGTACAACTCAATGGAGTGGGAATACAACAAAAGCAGTGGTGTTACCATCATTAATACCGATATCGGCTCCTTAGACTTATCGTATGTACAACAGCTCTATATCGGTACACCCAGCCAATTTAGCGGCTTAGTGGCCGAAGATTTAAGTCGCTCGCTCAATGGGGTACTTCTAAGCACCGTTGCTGAGGGAAGCCACTACCGAATTGGTGACGCGGGCAACTATGCAGGGCCTTGGGGAAACACGATATTAGGTACACTCACCACAGCAAGACCGTACGTGCCCCTAACGGGTTATGCGCAGGTGCCCCGCCATTACTATTTACAACCCAGTGGCAGTTACAGTTATGAACTGCTGCGCGATACTGCCGGCACGCAAGCCCTGTATATTTTTAGAGATGGGCTTATTCAAAAGTTTTGGAGAAACAATACTGCTGCCGCAGAAACCGATTTGTTGCAGTTATCTGATGCTACGCTTTCGTACAACAATACATCGGGCTCCAATCGCATAATTAATTTTGTTACTGTAATAGAAGATACCGTTACTCACGCTTCACTCACATACATGGTAGATTCTCTGTTGGCCACCAACGGTACTACCATTAGCACTCAGGCAAATCCAGGCAATACATTTTACATTACTAATTCCGGCAATGCCGGTTATTACGATTTAGAGATATTATCGCTAAACAGCAATGGACAGCAGACCTTTGTCTTTGATTCTATCCCCTTTGGGCCAAACACCAGCCACACCATTATACCCAATCAAGATTCCCTCTCCACCAACGGTATTTGGATAATAGTGGACAATGGGCAAAATGGCACCAATGACGATACCTTGTTTTTGCAAACCCAAGCGGTGGCGCAATTATCTTTATCCAAACAAAACATTCAACTCAGCGCTAACTCCGGTACCGATAGCATTGGAGTGGCAAATGCCGGTGGTGGCACATTAAACTGGACGGTAACTGCTAAACCTAGTTGGGTTACTGTTACCCAAGGCAATACCGGCACACAACAAGGAAAAATCATATTTACCTACACTGCCAATACCGGTGCTGCGCGAAGCGGATTACTGATTGTGGAAGCCAGCGGAGCCAACAACTCGCCCGACACCGTGTTGCTGACACAAGATGGCGCTGTTAACATTGCCGAAAACGAAATTGGTGCTGAGCAGGTGGAGGTGTATCCAAATCCGGCTACTGATGTTTTACAAATTAATTTTACTACTCCTCTAGCTGCAAATACTACCGCACAGATTTTTGATTTGCATGGTTGTTTGTTAGCCCAATCTACGGTTGGTGAAAACAGCAGCACTGTATCTGTAAGCGAGCTGAGCAGAGGCACCTATCTCCTGCTCATCAAGTCAGAAAACGGCTTATACAAAAGCCGATTTGTGAAATGGTAAAAGATTATTTTTTTGATTGATAAATAATTTATTGTACGTTTAGTACCTAAACTCAACGCACATGAACGTACTACGAATAGGCAGCAAGGGTGACGATGTTACCAAATGGCAATATTTTTTAACCGGACAGGGTTTTGAGCCAGGGCCGGCAGACGGCAAGTTTGGCGATATGACCAAAACCGCCACCATTGCTTTTCAGAAAAAGTATGGTTTGCAGGCCGATGGAGTAGTGGGCAACAAAAGCGTAGGACAAGACATGTTGCTGGGCTTTGGTGTGGTAGCCAATGTGCAGAAAGATAAATCGGGCGAAAACTGGCCGGCAAAGCCCACCTTCAAAGCGCTGAGCAGCAATGCAGAGCGCGAAAAAATTTTTGGCAAGTTTGCCTATCGCCACCAACCGGTGCCCGGCAATTATGAGAATATAGTGGTCACTAATAATTGGGCAAAAGAAAACATTGTATCGGTGGATATACCACAACTCCGAAGAATAACTGCGAGTACCAAAATCCAGTTTCATCAATCGGCTGCCAAACAGTTGCAAAAATTATGGAGCGATTGGGAAAAAGCCGGGCTGCTGCATTTGCTCATTACGTACAACGGCTCCTATGTACCCCGGTTTGTGCGGGGCAAAGCCGCACAAGGTATTTTGAGCAATCACGCATTTGGTACCGCGTTTGATATTAATGTGGCGTGGAACCAGTTAGGCGTGGTGCCTACCTTAGTAGGCGAGTATGGTTCTGTGCGCGAGTTGGTGCCCATAGCCAACGACAACGGCTTTTTTTGGGGCGGACATTACAACAGTCGCTTAGATGGTATGCACTTTGAAGTGGCGGTGGTGAAGAAGTAATCCGGAAAAAAACTTACTCCACCGTTACACTCTTAGCTAAGTTGCGTGGTTGATCCACATTGCAGCCGCGGCTAACCGCTACATAGTACGATAACAATTGCAAAGGAATGGTAGCAATCAGCGGCACTAAAAACTCGCTAGTTTCGGGCACTTCTATTACGTGGTCGGCCATCTTTTTCACTTTGTCATCGCCTTCGGTTACTATGGCTATTATTTTGCCTTTGCGGGCTTTTACTTCTTGTATGTTGCTGATTACTTTTTCGTAGATGCTGTTTTTGGTAGCTACTACTATCACCGGCATGTTTTCGTCTATCAGGGCAATGGGGCCGTGTTTCATTTCGGCAGCGGGATAGCCCTCGGCATGGATGTAAGATATTTCTTTTAATTTTAATGCCCCCTCCAGCGCTACCGGAAAGCCATAACCACGACCCAAGTACAACACATTATTAGCATCTTTAATCCATTCGGCCAACTGTTTTACTTTTTCTTCGCATTGCAAGGTTTTTTCCACTTTGGCTGGCATTGACTCTAACTCTGCAAATGCATTGCGCAAGTCCTGCTTGGTGGCTTTGCCACGCAACTCTGCAAAACCAAATGCCAAAAGAGTAAGTATAGAAACCTGAGCCGTAAAGGCCTTGGTACTGGCCACGCCAATCTCCGGACCTGCATGGGTATATGCCCCTGCATGTGATGCGCGAGGGATAGATGACCCCACCACATTACACAAACCAAAAATGGTAGCACCTTTTTCTTTAGCCAACTCTATGGCAGCCAGCGTATCGGCAGTTTCACCACTTTGCGAAATGGCAATCACCAAATCATCTTCACCTACTACCGGGTTGCGATAGCGAAACTCTGAGGCGTATTCTACCTCTACCGGTATTCTGGATATTTCTTCAAACAAATATTCACCTACCAAACCCGCATGCCATGAGGTGCCACAGCCAACTATAATAATGCGGTTGAGGTTTTTGATTTTGCCTTCGTATTCTTTCAAGCTCCGCATGGCAAAGCTGCCCGTTTGCGGGTTAAAGCGCCCACGCAGCGAATCATAAATGCTCTTGGGCTGCTCGTGAATTTCTTTGAGCATAAAATGCTCGTAGCCGCCTTTTTCAATGGCTTCTAAGTTCATCTCCAGCGTTTGGATGTAGGGCGTTTGCACCACATTGTCTATGGTTTTTACCGTCAACTCTCCGTTTTTGATAAAGGCCATTTCACCATCGTTGAGATAGGTTACATTTTTTGTATATTCAATAATAGGCGATGCATCAGAGGCCATAAAATACTCCCCATCGCCAATGCCCACCACCAATGGTGAACCCTTGCGGGCGCCAATCAGTTTTGCCGGGTCGTTTTTAGAGATAATGACAATAGCATAAGCGCCTACTACTTCATGCAGCGCAAGCCGTACGGCTTCTTCCAACTCACAACCGGTGTTTTGTTGCACGTCTTCTATGAGGTGTACCAATACTTCGGTATCGGTATCGCTTTTAAACTCATGCCCACGGTTGCCCAGTTCTTCTTTAAGTGTAGCATAGTTTTCAATAATGCCGTTATGAATAATAGCCACATCGCCACTTTGTGATAAATGCGGGTGGCTGTTGGCATCGTTGGGCTCGCCATGTGTAGCCCAGCGGGTGTGGCCCATACCTAACTTGCCGGATACATTTTTGCCGGCAGTTTCGTTTTCTAAGTCTGCTACCTTACCTTTCTTTTTGTAAATGTTAAGTGAGCCATTGATGAGTGCCACACCAGCGCTGTCGTATCCGCGATACTCTAAACGCGATAGCCCTTTAATCAAAATAGGGTATGCTTCCCGGTGGCCAATGTATGCTACTATTCCGCACATAATAAATTACATTTTGGTGTAGGTAATATAGAGAGATATAGTGTAGTTGGGGTCAGTACCTGAGTTGGAAATAACTACCCTATCGGTATTAGAATAAGGGGTGAGTGTTTTTACAAAAAAACCATTGTTTTTATACACGCCCTGCAACAGTTTTTGAAAGTAAGTTCGGATATTGAATTTGTACCTTGCCACTGTGGCTCCGTTAATAGTTACGTACTCGCGAGTACCACCAAAATGGCTAAAGCCATCGTCTTCCAATTCTTGCTCGTTACCTACATCATCTATTCTAAATAAATCCAGCACTGCAGGTGGTATAAAGCCCGTATCGTTTACCGATTGAGTAAGAATGATTTCGGCTTTATTGACCAAAATATTTTGCGGTAAGCTGTCTAAATTTTTTATCAGTAATTTGCCATACACGCCTGCTCCGCCTTGCAAATACAATTTTGGTTCGCCAGCAGGGTTTGGGTTAATAACCGAACTAAGCACTGCAGTGCCGGAATAAATATTATCAAAATGATTTACAGCGACTCCAGACACAGGAATAGAGAAGGTGAGCGAGTCGGCATCGTTATTATGGTAATAGAGCGAAATACCGGAAACCACAGAGGTGAGGTCTAAGTACATCAACCCGTTGCCCTGTACGTTAGATGATGCGGTGATATAAAAGCCCTTAAACAGTTCTAAAAAAGTGCTGTTGTCTTTAAGCTGATTGGTATCGGCTTGCAAAATTTTGTTGCCAAAACTCAAATTGAGCGGCACCCGCAAGTGCGGAGCAATTTTTACCCCGTAAACATATTGGCTATCGGTTGAGTTTGGTATAACAGCCGCTGCTGTACCAATGGGAGGAATCTTTACAGCAAATGATTTGTTGGTGAGGTACGTAGTTCCCTCGGCCATGCTCTCATTCAATTCGTACACGTAAATATCTAAAGGGGTGGTAAACGGGCCATAGGTGCCGTTGTAGCGCAGGCGCAGCACCACCGAGTCTAAGGTGGCTCCGGCTCCAAAGTTTATATTGGACGAAGAAATACGGCACTGCGCATAAAACGAGGCGTGTGCCTTGCCAAAAGCTGCATCTTGCACATTGCCCAGCGCCCCTACCGAAATACCGGATGCTTTTACAGCCGGCTGAAAAAACGAAAAAGCGCTCATGCTCAGGGTGTCTTTGTCTAAGCCCAGTTCATCGTCTTTGTTCAGCAGCCCTTTATCGTCTATCAAAGGGTCTTTGCAAGAGGACACAAAAAGCAAGCACCAGCAAATAAAAATTGCCGGTGCTGCTAATGTGTTACGTAATGTAGTAGTCAGAAAAATGATGTTGCTCACTGCGCAAATAAAATATTGTTCGGCACAACAACGCTTAGTTAGCCCAAATATTTCGGTAAAACTCGCTCACGCGCATTACCGGGTCTTCTTCTGCGTCAGACAGCTTGAGTACGGCCTTGCCTTTGGCCTTTTTTACATGCGTCTGTACTTTGTTATCCATTTTTTCGCCTATCACTAAAGCATCGGCAAACTCCACCCCGCCAATAAGCAAGCTGGTGTTATCGCCTTCTTTAAAAAAGTCTATGTGCTTTTTCTGAATGTCTTCGCTGATGGCCAACTTGGTGGTAAAGTCTTTTTTGAGTTTTTCTTTAAACTCATTTTCAAACACGTTGAAAATCACTTTGGCATTCGCAAAAACCGGATCGTCTTTGTAGGTTGTTTTAAGATACATCGGAATTAAACTGGTCATCCAGCCAAAGCAGTGAATAATGTCTGGCGGCCATCCGAACTTGCGCACGGTTTCCAGTGCTCCTTTGCAGAAGAAAATCATGCGGTCGCTGTTATCTTCAAAAAACTTGTTGTCTTCATCATGAAACACGAGCTTGCGCTTAAAGAAATCTTCGTTGTCTAAGAAATAAACCTGTAAGCGGGCACCGGGCAATGATGCTACTTTAATCACCAACGGAAAATCTTCGTCATTGATAATGATATTGATACCGGATAAGCGAACTACCTCGTGCAGGCGGTGGCGTCTTTCGTTAATGGTTCCGAACTTGGGCATCAGTACACGAATTTCCATGCCGCTTTCCAGCATGTGCTTAGGCACACCATTGGCGATTTTTGCCGCCTCGGTAATAGCCAAATACGGGTCAAGCTCCTGCGTAATAATGAGGACTTTCTTTTTTTCCATATTATTGATTTGGTTTTGAAAATGTGAAGAAAATGTAACCTTGTTTCAAATAGGGCTGAATTGGTTGGGGCTGCAAAGATAATAATAAAAACCCCAATAAACCCAAGTTTGCCCGCAAATAGATACTGCACCCCGACTTATTATGCTGCTTTTCAGTACAGTTAGAAGTTTAAAAAAACATTTGAAATTGCTCAAAAAAGGGTCAAAACGGCTTGGTTTTGTGCCTACAATGGGGGCTTTGCACGAGGGCCACCTCTCCTTATTGAGGGCGGCTAAACGCAGAAGTTTAGTGACCATTTGCAGCATTTTTGTAAACCCCACCCAGTTTAACGACCCTAAAGATTTTGAAAAATACCCCATCACCACTGAGCAAGATTTGGCCAAACTGCGGGCTATGGGTTGCGATTTGGTTTTTTTGCCCTCTGTAAAAGAAATTTACCCTGCCGGTACCACCAATAAAAAACCTATTGATTTTGGCTTTTTGGCTACCACTTTAGAAGGTGAACACCGCCCCGGGCATTTTGATGGTATGGCGCAAGTGGTAGAGCGGCTCCTGCGCATTACTGAGCCAGATTATCTGTTTATGGGGTTAAAAGACTACCAGCAGCAACTCATTGTGGCGCAACTTATCAGCTACCGCAACATGGGGGTTAAATTAGTTTCGCTACCCACCCTGCGCGAGAAAGACGGCTTAGCCATGAGCTCGCGCAATGTGCGTTTGGGTAAAGATGCAAGAAGAAAAGCGGTGAGCCTGCATAAGGAGTTAAACTATGTGGCAGCTCAAATTTCAACACTCAAAATTCAAAATTTGGAAGCCGTGAGCCAAAAGCCGGAAGCCAAAAGTTTGGCCGATATGATTGGAAAATACACCTCCACAAGCAAAGTGCGGCTAGTTAAAAAGGGATTTGAAGTAGAATATTTAGAAGTACGCAACGCCAAAACACTGTCCGTTCTCACAAACATCCGCGAAAAAATGGTGGTGCTGGTAGCTGCTAAAATAGATGGAGTGCGGCTGATTGATAATGTGGTGGTGGGTAAATAGGGAGATTAATCATTAGCCCAAAAGTAGTTGACGCTTTAGAGCGCTCACAACACATAATTGTGTCGGTTAATTATTTGCCACTAACTCCACTTTACATACCATAGTTTCAGGTACATTATCATGCAGCGGATAAAAGAAGTATAGTAATGGATAACCCGGAACCATGCGAATGAGCGCTCGCTGTATGGTTTGTGTAAAAGTTAGTTTACCTCCATCTGCACTTAGCGCCCTTCCGGCTGTCAAAACTTTACCTGCTGAAATTCCAAATAGACCTTCAAAAACTAGGTAGTGCATGAAAAGGAACAGCTTGGTATAGATATACAAATCAACCTCTTGGTTTTGTAACCCAAGTACAGTTGCAAAAGAGAATGGCTCTTCCCAAACCCTGAAACCTACCAGCATGGATATGGCAATAGTCAACATCAATACATTATCAATGCTATGGTTAAAAAAACGTTGCCAGTTAGTTTGCTTCACTGATTCTGTGGCAGTGTATGTATCAGAAAGCACTACTGCTTGTGTTGTTGGTTGGTAATAAGTAAGCAATGTATGCACAGCAAACCAAGCAAAAGAAAAGTGAAACAACACTCTGGCGAAATACGGTAGGTAACTCAAAAAAACACCACCGGCCATTAAGTATTTAAGGTATACAAAAAATAAAAAGGCCATGTACATCATCTGCATCATAAAAAAGAAGATGATGAACCGGTGCGTGTGTCTTTTTCTAAACCAACAAACAAACAACCCCAAAAGAGCCAATAACTCAAGATATGGCACAAACTCACTGTAATAGCTTTTACCTGTATCAGATTCTTCATATACTCTTTCAAAAAAGAATCTTACTATTTCTTCATTCAAATCATCAATAATCAAATTGCGGTTGAGCAAATCGCTTGGCGAGTAAAACGGTAAACTCATGTAGCTATGCCAGTTTTGCACCGGTTCGCTATTACACATTAAGCCAAACATGAATAGTGTAGAAACAATAGACAGCAACAAATAGCTGTAGATGATTTTGAGCTTACTGCCTGTAGATAGTTTTATCCGCATAAGCCCGAATATAGGTTTTACCTGTTTTGGAGCAAGAAGTTACTTGTTCTTATTCGCCAACTGCCCACAGGCGGCATCTATATCTTTGCCCCGGCTTCTGCGCACAGCTACGCTTATGTTTCGGTTGCGCAGGTAACTCACAAACGCATCGCGGTTTTCGCGCTTAGCTTTTTTGAGCGTTACCCCTTCAACATTATTATACTCAATAATATTGATGAAAGCCGGTACCTGGTGGTAAAGCGAAATGAGGTGTTCGGCATCTTCTAAGCTATCGTTAAAACCATCAAACAAAATGTACTCAAAGGTTACTTTGTTGCCTGTTTTGTCGTAAAAGTAGTTGAGCGAGCGTATCACCTCCTCCAGCGGATTGCTGTAGTTGATGTCCATTATCTTCTCCCGCTTTTGGTTGGTGGCGGCATGCAGCGAAAGGGCAATGTTGAATTTCATCCCTTCATCAGCCATGCGCACAATACCGCGCGATATGCCGGAGGTAGAAACCGTGATGCGTTTTTGCGCCATGCCCAACCCATCGGGCGAGGTAATGTATCGGATGCTCTGCATTACATTATCATAATTGAGCAAGGGTTCGCCCATGCCCATATAGACAATGTTGGTGAGTGGCTTGCCGTTGTGCTCTATAGCGTGTTTATTGAGGAGCACTACCTGGTCGTAAATTTCTGCTGCTTCTAAATTTCGCTCGCGCTTTAAGAAACCCGTAGCGCAAAAAGTGCAAGAAAGTGAGCACCCCACTTGCGATGATACACAGCCAGTGCTGCGGTCTTCTTCGGGTATCATTACACCTTCTATCAAACGGTTATCGTGCAGCCGCATACCCAGCTTTACGGTACCATCGGCACTTTTTTGTACGATGTTTTCTTCTACAGCCACCAACTTAAACTGCTTGCTCAGTTTACTGCGCAGTTCTTTGCTCAGGTTGGTCATTTCATCAATAGAGTGCGCACTTTTTTTCCAAAGCCACTCATACACCTGTTTGGCGCGAAACTTCGGCTCTCCTATTTGCTCAAAAGCGGTTTGTAACTGCGGTAAAGTAAGTTGGCGGATGTCTTGCACAGCCGCAAAGGTAATGCGAAAGGGCAGACCTTGGTTACTCTTTGGGTTTTAGCAGGGGTGTTTCTACCGCTGGTACCGATTGCTCTTCGGTAATATTGCCGCTGATTTTAAGTACCACATCGGCTGTTTTAGCGTTAGACATTACGGTAACTGTTTTGCTGAATTGCCCCACCCGCAACGAATCGTAGTGTACTTCTACAAAACTTTTTTTGCCGGGCATAATGGCCTCGGTTGGGCAAGAAGGGGTAGTGCATCCACAGCTTTGCTGGCAGCGCGAAATCACCAATGGTGTTTTGCCGGTGTTTTGGAAATAGAACTTAACGGTAGTGTTACCGCCCTTGGGCAGCGTACCAAAATTGTGCTCGGTTTTTTCAAAGGTAATTTCCGCTTCGGGGGCGGCATCGGTTTTTGCACCGGTTTGTGCCACAGCAAAAAAAGAAGTAGCAATGAATAACAGGAGTAATAAATTTTTCATGATGGTTTTTTTAAGAATGAAACAATTCTTCAAAGCTCACCATTAAGATTGTTAACGCTCGGCAACAAAAGTTAAACACCACACAACTTATGTTAACCCCAAAAAACAAAGCGGCCTCACCGAAGTGAAGCCGCTTTATGTATAAGAAACTAATTTTATATATCTACTACTTGCCTTCTGTAGGAGCCGGTTGAGCAGCAGGGTCAATTACGTTACCCTGAATTTTTAAGGTTTCGTTAGGGCTTTTTGCGTTAGAGGTAACCGTTACTGTTTTTGTAAACTGACCTACTCGGTTTACATCGTAGTGTACTTTGATTTCACCGCCTTTACCGGGAAGGATTGGCTCTTTAGGGCACTGTGGCACCGTACAACCGCATGAACCACGGCAATCGCCAATAATCAGCGGGCTTTTGCCTACGTTGGTAAACTTAAAGTAACGGGTAGCGTTGTTTTCATCGCCTTTGGTTACGGTGCCGTAATCAATAGTGGTAGATTCCCATTTCAAATCAGGAGCGTTAGGGTCCGGAGCAGGAGTTTGAGCCGGGTCTTGTGCAGCGGCTAAGAAAACGGAACCGGCAAAGCTTAACATCAGAAGTAACTTTTTCATTTTGTTTTTAGTTTTTGGTAATACGAAATTGGTTTTGGTCATTGACATATCAAATGTAATGCCCTTTTACTCACAAGCAAGGTATAGGGGTACGGGGTTTAACTTATTTTTACAATGATTTTAATCGGGCGCACAATAAGTGCAATGGCCAACGCACGCTTTTTACCTCTGTATTATCCCACAATTCATTGAGCCGTGGTAGCAGCACTTGTAAAGCATCGGCACCGGTTTGTTGCCTATGGCGTGTGTAAGCGCTCCAACTACACACGTAAGCCAACCACTGCTGCTTACTCCAATTAATGTTACAGTAAAAGTCGGGGGAAGTTATCTTTTGAAAAGGAAAGGGTAGCGTACTGTACTGCTGCCGTACGTACCACCTTCCATCGGGCCAGTAGTCATATAAGTAGGTGTACATAAACCACTCCATCAGTTCGTTTATCTCGGGTGTTATAGAGGCAGAGCTGTATGTCCACAACGCAAGGGTACAGTTAGGTCGGGCCACGCGCAGTGCCTCCGGGTAAAACAACTCGTGGTTAAACCAATGAGCAGCGGTAGCTGCCGTTATCAGGTCAACCGACTCATCGGGCAGTCCGCTCTGCTCTGCCGATGCTACTCTATACTCTACACCATTTGTGGCCATCGCATTGTTGATTTGCTCAGCGCTGGGGTCGGTGGCTATTACTTTTTTAAAGTACTTGGCTAATGAAACAGCCGCCTGCCCATTGCCGGTGCCTACATCCCAACAACAATCGTGGTTTTTGCACAGCGAATTGAGGTAAGCAAACAACTCATCGGGGTAGGTAGGCCGCGCCTGACGATAAATATCAGACTGGGTACTGAAATGGTCTTGGAAGGGCATTACGGCAATAGTCAAATTTGTTTGAAGCTGTGTACCAAATTAATTTCTAATCATATATGGCAATCACGTTAGTGTAACTTCCATTTAGAAAAAGCTCATCGTAAGAATAATATTTGACTGTTTGCTGGTAACAATTAATCAGATAAAGATTAGGCGACTTAGCATTTTTTAGATTAAAAAATAATGAACTATCGTTTTGCTCATCAAAAAACAGATACCGAGTTTCCTGAGGTAAAATTTTTTCCAGCGCATCCATCACAAATCTTCTCTCTAAAACAGTATTGCCCATCGGAGCAATACATTGGTAGCACACGTTTGAATCTTTACCTATCTGTCTTTCTATTGCTTGTACAATATCAGCGAAGCACTTCAGACAGTTTTTGTTCGTGTATGTAAATGTAATTTGTAAAGCACAGTTGGTATCTGCCAAAGTAGTTGCGGCACCAGAAATCGTTACTAATTTGGTCATTTTAAGTGTATTAAAGTTAGCTTGGGCAACTTGAGCTTGGACTTTAAAACTTAGCAACACTGCTGCACTAATGCTTTTTATGAACATCCAATCGTATGCATGGGTACTTTTCCGCATAATATTCATCTTGCCTTTTTTTAACATCTTGCTGGTTTAAGTATAAAAAGTTGATGTCTGTACCTTTGCTTTGTACCACTAAAAATTTATCATTTACAAGTATTGTTGACTGCGATGATAATATCGGCATATTTTTTCTATTATAAATTTCTGTGCTAGGTAATATATCGGCAATATCAGTTTGTGATAGTGACCATTTATTGTTACTAAATAGCCAAACATCGTAATACCGAATACGATTTTTATCTAATTGCCGGATGGGAATATGGCGCACCAAAAGTGTGGTATCGTTTATAAAACCTATCCACTCTATACGTGCAATATTGTCTTCTATTTCTGAGAGAGAATCAATGAGTGTTTTTGCATTAGAAATGGTGCGATGCTTTTCATAAGCCATTTTTTGTTCTGCATTTAATCCAAAGTTGTCTATGCTTCTTTTTATAGTGACAGAATCCTTTAAACTATTGGTATATACTGTAACAAAATAGGTTAACATATCAGCGGTGGCGGTAAACTTATCAGAAAAAGCAATGTGCTGTCGTGGACTAAAGTGGGTAAACTCTATGCCTGTAACACTCGGGTTGATGTAGCTATTAAACTTTTGTGAATTTAGATCATAAACTCCGGCAAATGTTTTAGTGGACTGTGAGAGCGGATGAAAATTGTACGCCTTACCTAATTTTAGTTTTCGGTCATCGGTCAAATGCATAAATTCTATGCCCTCATTAATAGGAAAGATAGTTTCAAAGAACAGCCCATTGCCTTTCCGTTTTAAAACCAGTACTACGCCATGGAAATATAATGCAAGGTTGTTGTTAGTTACGGCAAATGCTCGGCTGTCTGGGTAACTTACTTTAAAACTAAGCGATGGCACATATACTGTTTTTTGCACAACTGTACGTTTATCAAGGTTAAACACTTGAAAATATAGGGTGTCATTTTCCTTTAAAGTTGGAGTGTATAACCATAACTCATTTTTATATAAGGCAGCATTGCTTGATTTTATATCTCTGTCAAAGTAGGGCAAGGCATAAAGCGTATCGTATGGGTATATTTCAGACAAACAACTTTGTGATGCACCACGAAATATCAGAAAAATGAAGATTGTAAGCACTATATGTTTCATATCATAAATATGCAAAACAGAACCGGAATGTCCGGTTCTGTTGATGTGAATCTCTACCGTATCAATATGGTGGATGTGCGAGCGGTATTGTCAGTAGCTATCCACTCTCCAACTAACGAACGGTATGAAATTCGTCCAGTTAGCTGACCTTCGTATATTCTGCTCATGATAATGTTCACTAGAGCTCCTTCATCTTGGCTCGGATCTTCCGGAAACATAGGGCACTCTGAATACCCTGGATCTTTACAAGATATTTCTGTCCAGTTGTCTCCATTCTTGACAACAGATGTGGTGTAATAACCATGTGGACCACCATTGATAGCTTCTCTTTTGTAGTATGAAAAACTATGGAAGTAAATGCCTAAGAATGTGACAGTTAATATTATGCTTTTCATTGTTATTTGATTTTTAGTAAACAATAATTGTAGAATTGTAGCCATCACTTGCCCGAGATACCCATTCACAGGTGTAACGATTATTTACAATTCGCCCAGTCAAGACACCTTGTGCTATTTTTTGTGCGGCAATAATGGCCAAATCTGCCTCTTGTTGATTGCCATTTTCAACCATAAACACACAAGATACAAAACCCGGGTCATAACATTGAATACATGTTCTATCGCCAGAAACTTCTTTTGATACATAGTTGTATCCATTTGGCCCCCCATTAGACGTAAACCGTTCATAAATGGCAAAGCAATTAAACGATTGTACACAAAATATTAGCAATACAGCTGTTTCTATTACCCGTTTCATATTTTACATTGTTGTTTGCATACTCTTATAATAAATCTCTTTTCGGCTTCCGAGATGACTCATTTAATTGAGGGGGAGTCTAATTAACCCACAGTGCTACTTTGGCAAGCACCGTTGATAAATCCTATGAACTAACGGGAACACATCCCATTAGCACATAAAATGTAAATTTAGTTGCACAAATTTTGAGTTTACTTTATACGCTTACTACAAACTGATATGGTGCTGTGCAAGGCGCATTAGTTAGTCTTCTTGCTCATTAGCTATACATCCAAAGAGCATGTATCATAAAGATTTACATGACAGTATAAACTAGTGTCTTTAAATTCTGTTGGACATCTATAGTAAAAAAAGTGCGAGTTAAGAAAATTTAGTATGTGAGCTTCACTAACTCTGCAACAGATGTAGGCAAAGTTATGAATACAAATTAAATAATAATAAAATCCGAAAAAAGAGGGGGGGGATAATTTCGCGTTTCATAATATTAGAATTCTCACTTTTATTATCTGAAATACAAATATAAAACAAACAAAATTGAAGAAACAAAATACTTGACAAATATTCTTATACGATCCTTATGCCAACGCAAGTACTGGTTTGTCCTATGTACATAGAGTTAGCAAATCAATATGCTGTTAATCATCAAATCATATAATCTCCACCTGCCTGGCCACCTTCTGCAAAATTTCAAACACGGTTTCGGCCATTACGTTTTCGCTATCCAAAGTGGGGTTGATTTCAGAAAACTCTAAGGCACATACTCGCTCGTTTTGTACTAACTCCAAAATCAAATCGGCTGCCTCGCGCTCGTTGATGCCACCTTTTACCGGTGTGCCGGTGCCGCGCGAGATGGAGGGATCCAACGAATCCACATCAAACGATATATATACTTTATCGCAATGCGAAAGATACTTCATGGCTTCGCGGCAAATTTTGGTAATGCCCGTTTTGCGTATTTCGGTGGTGGTAAAGTTTTTAACCCGATGCTGCTTGAGCAGGTATCCTTCCTGCTCTTCAAAATCGCGGAGGGTCATAAACAACAAATCGCGGTACTCCACTTTAGGCGCTATATCGCCCACGTTTTTTAGTCGCTCCCAAAGCTCTATAGTTTCATAGTCCAGGTCGTTCACCTTGTTTTCAATGTTATCTTCTGCCAGAGCAGTAGCTAATGCCATGCCGTGCAGATTGCCGGATGGGCTGGTGTATGGCGAATGCAAATCGGCATGAGCATCTATCCAGATTACGCCAATACGTGAGTCGGGGTAGGCCATTTTGATGCCCGCAATGGTACCTCCGGCATTAGAGTGGTCGCCCGAAATGGTGATGGGGAATTTGCCATCTTTGAGTGAATCGCGCGTGGCGGCTCCTATGCGCTCGTACATTTTGAGTACGCTGCGTATGCGCTTGGCATAGCGGCTCTCAATCATACCGTACAATGCAGCATTGTCATCGGGTATATTTAGTGCGCGATGCGATTTGAAAAAGTTGCTGCGAAAATCCAATGCGGCAATTTTTACGGCATCTACACCCAAGCTGGCGCCACGGGTACCCGCGCCTACTTCGCTTTTCACCTCTATGAGGCGTATTTGTCTGGCCTTTTTCATATTGTCTGTTGTTTATTGCAATTTGTATTTCGCAGTTGCCATGCGATGAATGGCGGCACCTTTTGTATGGTGAGTCAGTAGCCGAAATGGCTTGCGCTGACCTGCTGCGAAACCTCTGCACGCGCAGAGTGAATGACGAAATTAGCAAACCTGCCGAATAGCCCAACCTAGCGGGTAAATGTAGCACTTAGCATATTAGGGTCTGCCGATGAATTGCCTACAAAAACGGTATGTGTACCTTTAGTGGGCTGCCATTGGTGAAGTTGTTCGTTGTAATACTGCAAAGAGGAAAGCGGTATGTGCAAGGTTACTTGCTTTTCTTCGCCCGGCAGCAATTCTATTTTTTTGAAACCACGCAATAGTTTATTGGGCATCTCTACTTCTGTTTGCGGAAATGAAACGTAGGCCTGCACCACCTCAGCGGCTTTTATTACGCCAGTATTTTTTACATTTAATTTTATTTCTATGTAATTTTCGTGTTCTTTGACGAGCAATTGGCTGGTGCTAAAAGTGGTGTAGCTCAATCCAAAACCGAACGGAAAACGCGGTTGCTTATTTTCTTTTTCAAATAGTGTATAGCCGTGGTAGTAACCATAGTGTACTGTATCGGCATACGAATCAAATGGTGGTAAGTCATTTTCGTTTTTGGGTACCGTAAACGGCAATTTACCACTGGGCGATACCTCTCCAAAAAGCAAACGCGCCAAAGCAGTACCACCCTCCATACCGTTGTAAAATGTTTGAAGAATTGCAGGTGTCTTACCGTACCATTCTTCTACGGTAATAGCACTGCCCGCCACCAAGTTCACCACTACATTTTTATTAACTGCTGCTGCTATTTGAATGGCCTGTATATCGGGTAAATGCAGGTGTAAGTATTTTCTATCTCCACCCAAACCAAGTATGCCGGCTTTTACTACAAAGTTTTGCTTATCGGGATTGTTGCGGTCGCGAATGGTAAAGTTGCCGATGTATTCGCCTTCGTCTTGATAGGTGGTGCCTGCGACTACAATCACTGCATTTGCTTTGCTACAAATTGTTTTAATGGCAACTGTATCGTGCACATTACAGGTCAGCACTTCTGCTCCAAATGGTGCTACATATTTTTTCAACCCATCGTAGGCAGAAACAATATATGACGGAGTTACCGAACTGCTGCCTCTGTCACCGGTTTGTTGTACAGTGGCCAAAGAGCCGATGATTGCTATGCGCTTAATGTTTTTTGAAAGTGGTAGTACTTGGTTTTCGTTTTTGAGCAGCACGGCACTTTTTTCTGCTGCTTCTTGCGCCAGTGCAATATGCTCCGCACAACCAATTACAGATGTGTTGAATGTTTGTTTGGGCAAACTTTTGAAATAGAATTTTGTGTAAAGAATTGGCTTCACTAAATCATCTACTTGTTGCATGGTAATTTTTCCGGTATGCAAAAGTTGGCGAATGGTTTTGTATTTGTACACTTTGCCGGTGGGCATTTCTACATTCATACCTGCTTCTATTCCTTTTTGTGCATCAAATAATCCATAACTCCAGTCAGAAGTTACATAGCCCTTGAAGCCCCATTGCTTACGTAAAACTTCTGTCAATAAATACTTATTGTGCCCGCAGTACTCGCCATTGAGTTTGTTGTAAGCGCTCATGACAGAAGCCGCACCACTATCTATTGTTTTCTTAAAATGCGGCAGGTAAACTTCATGCAATGTCCGCTCGCTCATGTTTATACTTCCACCAAAACGGTTGTTTTCCATGCTGTTGGCGGCAAAGTGTTTTACGCATGCTTCTACACCATGGTGTTGTATGCCTTTTGCCAATGCTACTGCCATTTCTCCCACGTGCCAGGGGTCTTCTCCATAGGTTTCTTGCGCACGGCCCCAGGCCGGGTGGCGCAATAAATTCATGCAAACCGCTCCGCTGTAGTTTCCGCCTGCGGCAATAATTTCTCTGGCCATGGCCTCTCCAATTCTTTTTTCTAAATCTACATCCCAACTGGCACCTCGGGCCATAGTTACCGGAAAGGCAGTAGCCCCTTTGTAATGAAACAACCCACGCGGGCCATCATTAAAAATGGTGCCGGTAATACCCCATCGTTTGTTGCCGCCTGCAACTATCTGCTTTAGCTTTATACCAAACACCATAGAAATGCCAAAACGGGCTATGCCATGCCCGTGCATTTCGTACACCTTATCTTTTAAAGTCATTTTAGATAGCGCATATTCAGTTTTTGCATGGCTCAAAGAGTCAAAAGGCAACTGTGCTGCTGCTGTAAGTGTGCAGCACCAAAGAATAACGAATAGCGCTTTCATGTTTGCCCGAGGAGTATAAGGGTTAATCGTAGCCCGCCACAATTTTTTCTACCTCGTGCAGGTGTACCAATTTCATAGGGTCGCGGTGTTGGCGGCAAAAATTGGTGTGGTAGCGGTGAGTTTTTAAAAAATTGAGTTGAATGATATTCCACTGCCGCTCGCTTTCTACACCGAGGTATATTTTTATCTCTTCAAATAGTGTGTTTCCGATTCGCCAAAAATCTTCGGTGCCCAGGTATTCTAAATCGGCATCGGCTATAATGTACTCTAACTTGTTTTGTGGGCTTTGCGGAATTTTGGTAGCCATTATCATACCGCAAACAATTTCAATTTCAGCAGTAGTAAACCCGAAGCCGGGCAGGTCGGCACGAGCCATATCGCAGCCCACTACTTCGTGATTGCGATAAACCTTTGTGAACCCAGCATCGTGGTATAGTACGGCTACTTTGAGTAGCAACATTTCGTCTTCAGTGATGTCTTCATGCCTACCAATCTCTTCGGCACTTTGCAAGACATCAAATGTATGGTGTATGCCATGATAGAATAAGTTATTCGGCAGGTCCCGTTTTAAGATAGCCACCACATGCTGCTCCACCTCTTTAAAAATCTTCTTCACGAAATAAATATATGTTTTTTACTGCTTATGCAAGTTCTTTCTCTACAAAATACATTTCAATCTCTCCTTTATTTTTTGCCTCAATCTTACCCCGGTAAACACATGAAAATTTATCTTTTACCAAAGCATACGTAGAGCCGGATATGTTGACTTTGTTGGGCTCGCCAGATTGCTGCATGCGGGCGGCCATGTTTACGGTATCACCCCAAATATCATAGGCAAATTTGCGAATACCAATTACACCGGCCACTAACTGCCCGGTGTGGATGCCCATTCTAAACTCAAAAGTGGGCAATCCGGATTTGGTGCGCTCGGCTTTTAGTTTGTTTATCTCATCTATAAATTCTAACGCGGCTTTCACTACCACATCGGGGTTGTTCTCGCTTTTGGTAGGCACACCACCAGCGCACACGTAGGCATCACCAATAGTTTTAATTTTCTCAATATCATACTTCTCAATCACTTTGTCAAATCGCTCAAAGTAGGTGTCTAATGCCTCTATGAGTTCTTCGGGTGTAAGTTGTTCGCTAATGGTGGTGAAATCTTTGATGTCGGCAAATAATACGGTGGCCTTGGCGTAATTACGCGCCTGTGTTTTACCGCTGGCTTTTAGTTCGTGCATCACTTCTGCGGGCAGAATATTTAGCAATAGTTCATCGCTGCGCTTTTTCTCCTCGGCTATTATTTTGTTTTTTTCCGCCAGTTCGCGCAGCGTTTTTTGCCGCTGAATAAAGAGCATACCAATAATAGAGGTTAACAATAATGCAACTGCCGCAACAGAAATGTAGAGGTTGTTTTTTTGCCGAAGATTTTTTTTCTCCAGGTCATCTGCTTTAGCTTGCACTTGTGCTAGCTCTTGCTCTTTCTTCAAAATGGTAATGCTGTCTTCTTGCCGTTGTTTTTCTTCCAAGGTGCGCTTGATAATCATTTCTGATGTTTGCAAAGCTGCTTCGGTTTCGGCTAATCGAGATTTTGCAGAGTCAATTTTACTGAGCGTTTCCTCCAGCTCTTTCTTTTTAACCTCCAACTCTGCTTTTGCTTTTGCTGCATCGCTTTTGGCTTTTGCTGCTTCTTGCTTAGCAGTGTTACTCTCTGTTTTAAGCTTTACGATTTCTTGCTGAGAGTTTTGTGTGTTCCACTCTTGCTGCTGTTGAATCATTTTGTTTTCTTCTTGCATTTGTTTTTGCAGCTTGCGCATTTCCTCCACATCTTGTTTGCCTGTTTGTGCCTGCAAAGCAAGAGCTGAAAACAGTAGAAAACACATTAATAATTTATCGTTCATAGTCCGGTTTTACACTTTACCTTCTACAAAATACATGTCTATTTGCCCTTTGTTTTTGGCTTCTATTTTACCGCGATAAGTACAGTTGAAATTGGTTTTTACCAACTCGTATGTTGGCCCTGTAATGTTAATCTTGCCTTCTTCGCCATGCTGTTCCATGCGCGCAGCAATGTTTACAGTATCGCCCCAAATATCATAAGCAAACTTGCGCAGCCCTACAATACCGGCAATCAATGGCCCGGTATGAATGCCGATACGTATTTCAAAAAAGATTTTGCTGCGTGCTGCGCGCGCTTGTTTTTCTTTTTCTACAAATGTCTGCATGTCTATAGCAGCACTAACCACGTAAACTGCATTATCCCGATCAGCAGTGGGCAAACCGCCTACACAGAGGTAGGCATCACCTATAGTTTTTATTTTTTCAATTTTATAGGTAGCAACTATCTCATCAAACTTTTTGAAATAGTAATCAATCTCATCTACTAATTGCTCAGGAGTAAGGCGCTCGGCTGCACCCGTAAAGTTTTTAATGTCTGCAAAAAGCACTGTGGCCATTTCATAGTTTTTGGCTTTGGCCTTGCCATTGTCTTTTAGTTCTTGTGCTACTTCAGCGGGCAAAATATTGAGCAATAGTTCGTCACTTTTCTTTTTCTCGGCTGCAATTATGCGGTTGTCTTTTTGCTTTTGGATAAATGCAAATACCGCCAGTGAAGCAATAACCGCCAGAAGCCCAATACCAATGAAACTGGCCTTCTTAACCAGCTTTTGCTGTTCTATCTGGGCGTTTAACTCTGCCTCGCGCGCTTGGCGCTTGGTATCGGCCAAGGCCAACTCTTTTTCAAACTTTGACTGTAGTTCTATTTGAGTCATTTTCTTAGCTAAGTCCTCCGAAAAATTGGCTTCTGATAAAGCATGAAAAATTTCGTGATAACGTAATGCCAGCGCCTTATCGCCTTTGTAATTATAGATGTTGTACAATGCCTCAGCAGCGTCTTTTTGTAGTTTGGTGTCCTTGGCTTCTTTGCCGGCTTCAAATGATTCTTGTGCTGTGCCAATGGCCAGATCCCACTGTTTGTCTTGCATCATGATGTAGCTCATCAAAATGCGGGCATAACTAAACGATGATTTTGCCCCGGTTTGCGTAAACAAATCCATGGCCTGCTGAATAAACTCAAATGCTTTGCGGGGTTCATTTTTTGCATAGTAAATAGTAGCAAGCGCCTGACAGCAAGTGGCTTTGTTGTTAAGGTTATTTGTCTCTTCTGATAGTTGTATAGATTCTTGTAGTCCGGCAATGGCCTCGGTAGTTTTGCCCTGTAAGCTTAAAACATTTGCAATGGAAAACGTAACCGGTGCATACCAATCTTTGAAGCCGGCCTGCTTGGCTATTTCGTATGATTGTTTGTAAAAATCGAGCGCTTTGTCGTATTGTTTTTGCGATTCATATAAAGATGCTTTACCATCTAAACAACGGGCCACATTTTTGCTATCGTTGATGGCAATAGCCAGATTATACGCAGTTTCGTAATACTCTAATGCTTGTGCGTATTGACCAAGGTTGAGCGCCATGTTGCCAAACCAATAGCGACTAAAGGCGGCAGTAGAGGTGTCTTTGTTTTCATCGCTCATGGTAATGGCCTGTGTAACTAGTGCAGCTGCCTCTTCGTGGTTGTCAATTTTATAGTTGGCCACACCCATGATGGCTATTGCCTTTCCTTCTTGTTTTTTGTTTCCCGATTGTGCCGCTTGTGTTCTAGCCGCAGTAGCTTCGGCCAGAGCTTTAGTCGGGTTTTGATTGAGTTCACTGCTTGCGCTCTGCAATAATTCCTCTACAGATTGTGCAAAACTGAGGGTGGATACGAATAGCGTTATCACCAAAATGTATGCCCGCGTCATCTGCTATTTTTTTTTGAAAGTATATTTTAAACCGAGAACGCAAAAAAGGAGCATCACTGCACCTTGGTAAAGTAAAATACGCTGCGTTTCTTTTTTTGAAGTGTTTCTATATAAGCCATCATTTCGGTGGCTGATTTGCGTTTGTACACGATGCGCTGCGGAAAGTCATGCTGGGGGTTTTCGGCAAAAAACATTTGTTCATTTGATTTCACAACCAAAAATTGCACTACCCTTCCACCGTTCTGATTTTTAACTAAGGGCATGTAATACACTTTGCCTCCAGTGGCTTTTAGCTGCAAAATCTCATCAGGCACGGCTTCTCCATCATCACTCAATATATAGGCCAGGCCGTTGGCTATGGTGTCTGATGCAAAAGTCCACTTCTCAAACCTATCGGTTCCTTTTTGCTGCCAAACTCCTTCTAACCATTTATAGTTTATGAGTGTGTTGGTTTGAGCAAATGAAAAAGAGGAAACTGTTGCCAATAAAAGAGCGAGAAAAATCCTTGTCATGTAACCGGTTTAAACTGTTCAAATCCTTGTTTGCAATTAAAGCAAAAGCGAATGGCTCTGCAAAGGGTAGAGCCAAACGCAGAGCGCAAAGTAGTATCTGTGCTGTGGCAAAAAGGACAGCGCACTCGGTTTAGCTGTTCTTCTGTTAACTCATCATCGGATATATGGGGCGGAGGAGCTAAGCCAAATTTCTCTAACTTTTCTCTGGCCTCTGCTGTCATTCGTTCGGTGGTCCACTTAATACTTAGGTCAATTTTTACCTCCGCATCTATTCCTTGTTTATGCAGCTCGTCTTTTACATTTTGTTGAATAACATGCAATGCCGGGCAACCTACAAAGGTTGGCGTGATGATAACTTCTGTTTTATGCTCATGAATTTTGACACCGGCTATCATGCCCATTTCTACTATAGATAGAACGGGTATCTCCGGGTCTTTCACCTGATTCAGTGCAAGCCAAATGTTATTTTCTAACAACTCAGAAACAGGTGTTTCCATAAATCACCATTCTGCTGAAGGGTCTAAGCGCACAACTTCCGTCATTTCATCCAATAATGGCTTTAAATATTCGCTGTGGTATCCTTTACGCCCGCCATACACAATTTTTGATTCTTCTACTTTTGGCACGGTTAATCCTGCATTGTTGATGATTAAACTTACCTTTTCAAGCCAACGCTTTTTTAGTTCCTCTTCTCCGGTAAAAACATTTTGTGCTGTAAGGTCTTGTTCATTATCGGTTGCTTCAAAAATACCCAATGCGTAGGGCCAAGTGTAATTTAATCCAGATTGCATTCGTGCTTTGCTTTCTTCGGTGCCACGTGCCAATTGTTTCAAAAAAGTGTCGGCATGCAGGACGTGATACTTGATTTCTCCTTTTACTTTTTTAGCCAATTGCGCGAGAGGCAGAAAGCTGCTATTGGTCAGCATTTCGTAGCGAAGTAGCTCTGCATGGTCAAACAAAAAATGACGCATTAAACTAAAATCGTATTCGCCAATGGGCAATTCTACTAGTTGGCAACAGGTAAACTCGGCCTCGCTGCGCATAAATCCCAGTTTATCGGGATGGGGCTGCCCCAGGTGCTCGTGAAGAATGGTGTACAGGGCCAGCGCATGCCCAATTTTATCTTGCGCCATACTGGAAAAGGCAAGGTCTTCTTCAAGCATGGGGCCTATGCCTGTCCATTCGGAATTGCGGTGGCCAATGATGAGTGCATCATCGGCCATTTTATACAGTAATTGTTGCAGTGCTTTGCTCATTATACCAGATTATTTTGTTGCTGAAATTTTTCGATTCGGTCGCGCACTTTGTAGGAGGCAGGGTCGCGAAATGTTTTTTCGGGTATGGTGGCAAACATGTCGTCATCGCCCGTGCTAAAGGTGTACACATCAGCAGTTTTTGCCACCCACAGGTTGGTGGTTTTGCCTCTGCGGGCATATTGTTCTTTGGCCAAAATGAGAGCCATTTCCGGATTGGGGGCATGTACTATGCCTACATGCACTACTTGCTTGCCTCTTTTTTCCTGATGAAAAACCTCCCAGGTAATAAGGTGCGAATTGGTGTGCAGTTCATTGTCCGTATCGGCTGCCATGTTCAGGCGCTGTACCCTCGGGTCTAACGAATTCATATTCTCCATTTATGCTAAAGGTATTTTGTATTTATCACTCGGATTCATCAATGCTTCGCGTACCCAGCGGCCGGCCATTTCAGCATATCTGCGCACTGCCAGACGCTCTTTGTTGCACGGGCCATCACCATTGATTACGCGCTTAAACTCATCCCAATCCGGGTCGCTGAATTCCCAAACACCATCTGCGTTTTTGCGCAGGTTAGGATCGGGAAAGGTTAAACCCAGTTCTAATATTTTAGGCACATACTGGTCTAAGAATTGATTGCGCATATCATCATTGCTGGCCAGTTTTACTTTCCACTTCATCAGTTTTTCGCTGTGGGCGCTCATTTTGTCGGGCGGACCAAAAAAGTGCAGTAAGGGCCTGTACCAGCGATTGATAGCGGCTTGCAACATGTCTCGCTGAATTTTTGAACCGGTGGCTAAATACACCACATTATCGTGCCCCTGCTTCAGGTGGAAACTCTCTTCGTAGCAAATGCGCTCCAATGCGCGGCAATACGGGCCGTAACTTCCTTTAGAATTGATGACCTGATTCACAATGGCTGCGCCATCTACTAAAAATCCTATCACTGCAATATCGGCCCAGGTTACAGCCGGGTAGTTGAATACATTGGAATACTTGCTCTTGCCGTTCATTAAATCATCCAGCATTTGCTCGCGGGTTTTGCCGAGGGTTTCTGCTGCCGAATACAACAACTGACCGTGTCCAATTTCGTCTTGCACCTTGGCAATGAGCGCCAGCTTTCGTCTAAAATTGGGCGCTCGGGTTATCCAGGTGCCTTCGGGCAAGGCACCCACTATCTCGCTATGTGCGTGTTGCTCAATCATGCGGATAAGTTGCTTGCGGTATTCGGCAGGCATCCAGTCGTCCGGTTCTATTTTTTCACCACGGGCAATGCGGTCTTCAAAGGCCTGAAGTTTGTCTGCATCTTCTGCAGAGGTGTCGTTCATTCGTTTGGCTTCCTGTTCAGTGAGGTTAGTGCTTCCGTACATAGTTTGTAATTAAATTAATCTGTATAGTTATTATCAATCCAAATGATGGTGGCTTTGTGATACTCCGTATATTGTTGTAGGCAAATATCTATTGCCTGAAAAAGCGTGACTGTGGTTACCTGATCGTACTCATGTATAATTTTATTTCTTAACCCTACTGATCTAGAGATTTCTGTGGCAAACTCCATATTCAATACTCCGTTTGTAGCCAGGTCGGTAAACGACTCCTTGGCTGTTTTAATGGTGGCATTAAACTTTTCCCTCAATATCATTTGATTAATACCTACAGCAGTATCTACTATTTTTTCAATCAGCCGTTCAACCAAATGGTACTTTTCGAACGGTTCCAAATCCTGCACGGTAGATACATTAACCTTTCGTAGTTTCTGAAGGTCTATCTCCATCTGTTTTAATTTGTTGGTCAGCGACTGTTTCATGGCAAATTTGTTTTCATTTCCCGAAACATTTCATCGTAATACTTCTTTTCGTCCCAAAACATCTGCTCTCCAATGTTAATGTGGTTCAAGGCAGTATCGCCTTCACTGTATAGTATTTTGTGATTATCTGCTATTTCTTTTTTGAGCGATGAGGCGATATTGCTCCAGTATACTAAATCTATATTTTCTTTGCTAAAGTACTGCTGCAAAAGATCTATACAATTGAGATGGTCAGTAATTGAGAGTGAAAGCGGTCGGGTATAACACAAATCAACATCACCTGCTTGTTTTACACCACGCACTGCCGAACCAAACATCACCAAGGACGTTATTCCAAACTGTTTGCAAATGTTTTCTATGCTCATGTTTTTAATCCCTTTAATAGTAGGTCGGCCAGTTCATCTGCCATTTGCTCTTGCGATAATTTCTCGGTGCTACGCATAAAATCATACGTAGCGTTAAGTGCAGAAAAAATAGCAAACGTGGCCAGCTTAGTGTTTACTTTTTTAATTTCTTTTTTTCTGATTCCCTTGTCTAAAATGCCCCTGAATTTTGTTTCATACTCTAATCGCATTTTTTTGAATTTGCCCAAGGCAGGTTGTTCCAAAAAAATCCATTCCTGAAAAAACACTTCTGCCGAATCCATGTTCGCGGCTACTACGCCAATGTGTGCGCGGATGACTGCCCGTAACTGCCTGCCGGCTTTTTGTTCGGTAGCAATAGCCGCATCAAATGCTGTAAAAAACTGTGCCGCCATATCCATACAAATTTCGCGCAGGATGTCGTCTTTGCTTTTGTAGTGGTTGTACAAGCTGGGCGCTTGTATACCCACCTCTTTGGCTAATTCCCGCATGCCCACAGCGGCATATCCCTTTTCGCGAAATAGCTTTTGTGCCGTTTGCTTTACTTTCTCTTTGGTGGTTTGTTCTACTTTTGTGGCCATATACTAACAGTTGTTAGCAAAACAAAGAAAATTATTGGAAACGAACAAGTGTTAGCCCCATAAATGATAAGACAATTTATGGTTGCAATTCACTCCTTTAAAAACTTGCGCACCGCCACCGTTTGACTATTTTGAAGAATACGGACATAGTACTGTCCGGCACTATACCCCGAAACGTTGAGTATGTAGGTTACATCAGTAAATGCTTGTTTTTCTCCAACTAATACTTCACCAAAAGAGTTGTATACTTGAAATGACAAATCAGCTGGTTGCTGTTCTGGGCTCTTGAGCAATAGGTACACTTCATCTGCTGCCGGATTGGGATATACTTTTACTCCTATTATCTCTTCGGGCGCTTCCTGTATTGCTGTTGCGGTAAACGTATCGCAACCCGGGATTAAGCAGCCCATGCTGTCCACTCTTATAATCCAACCCTGTTGGCCTTGTGTTTGTGCAAAGTGGTCGTTTGACTGACCAACACCTATTAGTGAGCCATCGTTTAGAATTTCAAAATCATAGATTACGTTTTCGGAAAAAGTGGTATGGACTTTTGAATACGTTCTGCTCCAAATGCTGTCCCCGGTTTGATTTAGTTTAAGAAACCATCCTGCTGTATTGTAATGGGTGCTGTCGCCAGCCCAGATTGTTCCCACTGTTATGAAACTGCTGTCGCTTAATTCAACAATTTTGTAGAGAAAAGTTTGATAGTCGGTTGGTCCGTATTGTTTAGACCATTGCTTATTAAAATTACTATCGAGTTTGATAATTACCGGTTGTGTGAAAACATCCGAACCGTTAGTGTACTGTTTATGGTCAGTAACGAAAGTATAACCGCCATCATTTGTTTTGATTAAACTTCGAGGCTTAAAAGTAGAATCTGTATTATCTGCCCATTCGCTAAGTTGAGTGCCTAAGCTGTCAACTATTATAATCCGTGAATTGGTTTGCAGTAAACCTACGCCCCCCCAAGTAGAAAGATTGTTTCTTGCGTAGCCAATTAAGAACCTGTTTTTGGAAATGGCTAAAAGACTTCCAGCTTCATCGCGTAATCCGGCAACGCCATAATACTTTTTCCAAAGTTGATTTCCGTTGCTATCCGTTTGAAAGAAAAGGACTTGCCCATTGTACAAAGTATCTTGCACACTTGCTAAAACATACCACGAATTATTTTTTGAAAGTATGCCCCTACCTGAGGCATATTGATTGCCTGCGCTGTCGGAATATTCTTTTATGAATTGAAGGTGTGTATTTGAATCAAACACAGATAACAGAACTTTATACGCCCCCGATGTACCAAATGAGTAAGTGTAACCAGTAATAGCCCAATGGTTGTTGCTATTACTTGCAAGGTTACTATACCCGTAAACAGCCCAATAATCTTTATTGTGATTTCCCCAATATACTGTTGAATCAAGGATATTGTTGCTATCATCAATATTTAAGTTGAAAGTTTTTACAGGATAGTAGTTTGATTCGGGAACAGCTAACATACCCGTGACAAAACAGGTACTATCTCTACAACTTAGATTTGAAAAAATACATGAGGGATAGCTATACGTACTTCTGTGCGAAAAACTGGTTTGCGCCCCACAGAAGGCAGGCAAGAGAAATAGTAATATCTGGAACATGGCTCTCATAAGAAAGGGTAGTAGTACGCTGTTTGAATGACAGCGTACTACTATTTTTATTTAGTGAAAAACCGTAAAGTTTCCTGACTTGCTAAAGTTGGAAGAAGTTATTGTGTAGTTATACATGCCATTAGGCAGGTGTTGTGTATCAATAATTGATTGCCCTAACTGGTTAGTCAAGTTTTCTTCCATCATTTTCTTGCCAGTAACATCATAGATAGTTATCGTAACCATACCTGAAAGTTTAAATACGTGGTAATCGAAAATTAACATGTCTTTAGCCGGGTTAGGATACACTTTTACTTCTTGCCGGTCTGCAGGGTTTGTGTATGCTTTGCCCTCATATTTTGCAGAACGCAATTGACTTGTCTGAAACTCTTCGTGAATAAAAGGATAGGTGTCGAATTTTCTACCGTAATAAGTTCGAAGAATAGCGTTTGCCATGACCATTGCCTTACACGGTTTTGCATCTGCAATTTCGGTGAGCAATGCTACTTGTTCTGTATTTAAACTGTCAATACTTCTCGAATTGGCAGAGGCAGAGGAAATTATTTGATATACTGAATTTAATAAGTCATGTTCAGCCAATTCATCATTACTTAAATCGCGTAATTGAGGAATAGAGTTTAAAAAAGAAAGTGCCGCATTGTAATTACCGGTTTCGTAGTAATTAGAAACAATTTCATAGTCGGCTTCTTTGCTATTTAGATTGCCAAGCCAACCGCGAAGGTCATTGTTGTTTACACCGTTTTCGTCAGCAAGTATTCCTTTTATTATTTCAAAAGCTGCTGATTCTGCTTTTTCTTTGTAATACATGATACCCGCTTCGAGCAATGTACGAGCAGTGATAGTTCCTTTGGCTTGTTTTAGAATATCCAGCATCCATTGAGGGAGAGGGTTGTTTTTCTGTTCTAAGTATTCAAATAGGGCATCATTTTTTAACTCGTCAGGGTTTGCTGCAAGTATTTCAAAAATTAAAGCGTCTGGCAATACGCCAGATTTGTCAGAAAGTTCTTTTAAAGCTGCTTCGCTTAGATATGGAGATTCACCCAACAATTTTGTTCTCAATGCGGCTGCTTCGGAACTTAGAGTGAGTGCAATTTCGTTTTGCAATAGCTGACTATTGCCGCCATCTTTTAATAGTTGAAGTTGTTGCACATAATTATTGTAGCTCTGATTGTTGCTTGCAAACTCAATCTCTAAAGCAGAGCGTTCCTGTTGTGTTAATCCTCCACCTTGAGCCATCATACCACCGCCACCACCACCTGTTGAACATTGGCTTGGTTGATTTGTTGGCGTACGTTGAACATTGGTTGAAACATTAGTTGGGAATTCGTTTGTTCCATTGCCGTAGAAATAAGTTACAGTAGGACTTGGCATACTCCATAAATGACCCGCTGTTCCAAAAGTTGGAGGAGGGAAAGTGAATTTATTACCTGCTGCTATTGTTACTGTGCCTTGGCTATAACGTATGCCATCAGTACTGCTACTATTGTTGAGGAAAGCCACTTGGTCAAGCAAGGTTGTCTGTGCATAGGTGTTGCAAAGGAATTGTAATCCTGTTATACCATTGCTACTTCTATTGATGTAGGCGGAAGAATTGGAAACACTTAACTGATTATAGTTGTTCTTCTCTACTCTTGTATCAGATGTTCCTGTGTTTGATACATTAACGCCATAATTAACAGAAACGCCATTGGTAATAGCTGCTCTGTTAAATGCGTTATTTCTTACTGTATAGTTAGTACAGTTGCCTTCTATAAATACTCCTGTATTAGTACTCAAAGCAACAGGACTGTTGCCAATTATAAGTGTGCAGTTTTGAACGGTCATATTGCTAATACCTTCATTCTTGATTGCAATAATGCTTCCGTCAAAATCAGATTTATCTACTGTAAAAGTACGAGTGCTGCTTATCCTTGTTGCTCTTACACCATACTCCAAATTTTTAAACTTGCTGCGCACTTCACCTACACATGTAGAGCCGCTGTAGGCGGTGCATTGCGGCAATACTTGATAGCCGGCATCGACAGAGTATATGCCGTAGCCCATCTCCTCTGTTTCGGTTATGTTGGTGCGGTTGTTTTCAAATTTGCACCCATTTATCTTGATACCGCCAACACCATTGAGGAAAATATGCTGCGCCAGATGGTTGTTGACTAAAAATGAATTGTTGGTGATAAAATTGCTGGTAGTGAAAAAACTGCGATTTGCCACCTCAACACCCGGGCTGCTAAAGTAGGCATAAGGGTGCATTCGCACATCGGTACCGCAATTGGTAAAAGTGGCATTAGAGCACTTAACAATGCCACCACCCAAAAAGCCATAAATAGGTGTCATGGGTAAAGAGTAGTCTATCTGGGACTGTACATTGTAAGTGTAGTTCATTAAGCCGGCAACTATTCCAATCCGTGCATTTTCAATGGTACCATTATTTACTTCAACTACCCCTTGATTGCTTTCGGGTAGTTGCGATAGGTTGCCATTGCCCCAAACCTGTATTCCTTCCCAAGTGCTGTTTGGGCAGGTAGTAATGCCGGTGAGTTTTGCGCCTCCTGCAAGTACTAACTTGCCTCCCTGCTCAACTATCAGGTGAACTTGTTTGCCCACTTGCCGCGTATCAGTAAACTGAATGACGGTGGTACTACCATTTATGGTCAGCGTAGCACCCGGTTTTATTCGAATATCTCCGCTTACTTTACGAGAGGTATTCCGTGTGGTATTGGTTATGATGTTTAGGTCTGTATTGATGTCGGCTCCACTAAAAGTGAGCAATTTCTGACAATTAGAGTGAAGTTTTATGAGTAAATCATCATCCAAATTGTTGCTATTATTACCGCAGACCACCAATCCAGCATCGAAAGGAGTTTCAATAATCTTGTACACACACTCCTCTCGCTTAAGGTCTCCTTGCAAACGCGGGTCGCCAATGTTTCCATAATTTGTTGGAGGATTGTAGCCCCCCCAGTTGGTAGGAGGTGTATTTTCTGAAATGGTTTTCTCCCATAGTTTCACAAATGCAGAAGAATACTTGGAAATGTATGCATCTGAATTCCAATGTTGCTTACTGTACCTTCCGTTGTAAACTGTGCCCTGATAAGTACAGGTGTTGATCATATAAGGGGAAAATGGGTGTGTGCAATCGGTCAGTTGAGTAACATGCTTCGTGGAAACCACTGCAAAACCACCATCTGAGGTTTTAGCTACCCCTACTTGCAGGTCAAATGCACGTACAGTACCTATGCTTGCTGCATTGAGCATTGATAAATTTGTGTTGTAACACTCCACCACGCCAGTGCCGTAACCGTATCCATTTTCAGAATTAACAGCATCTATTGCTGCATCGGCCAAAAAGCTGACTAAAAAAGTTTTTGGGTTTGTAGTAGTATTGAACCAACACATACTTTGCGCAAAATTGTTGATGAATGCGTAAGTGGAAGTATTGCCATCCTCAAACCAATACTGTGCAGATAAGCTTGTTGACTTGTATATACCGTTACCTACTTGGTTATAGTTGGCGTCTAATTTCACCACAAAACTACTGCCTTTCCCTATCGTTCTTTTGTAGCGTCCCAAGGTATCGGGGTGAACCGTGGTTTGGTCTTGAGCTTTTATGTACCCTACCACAAAAATATTGTTAGTAGCTGGGTCATGTATAATCGCACGAGGGCGAATGTAGTCAATTGGCGAGGAATAACCGTTCAATCCGGTTCTGAGTGACTTACTCATTACTTGCCCGTTGGCGTTTATCTCCACCACAAACATCATTTTGTTGTAAGTGCCGGTCAGTAAAAAACTACCGTTACTTACATTTGGTGTTACGGCATAAAACACACCATTGGAACTGCTGGCACCGGGTATTAAATCATCTATACCGTAGTAATATTGCCATAGTAAGTTCCCTTCTACATCTGTTTTCACTACAAATGCCTTGCGTGTGGCTACAATATTGTTTTCATTGTCATATACACAATTTAGTGATAAGCCGCCCGGGTTTTGGGGTGTTGGATTGTATGCTACACCCTGTACAAATCGGGTTACCCCACAGGCGATATATGACTCATCTGGATTTTGTAACACAGCATAGAACCTACCGTTATCTGCCACCTTGCCATTGACTACCGGATAATTGTAGTACCACTCCATCTGGCCTTGCATATTCACAAAAGCCAACTTACAATGTGGTGCTCTGTGATTCCAAGTACCGGGTATATCCAAATCGTCCGGATCGTAACCCCCTAGACCAATATTTCCACAGCCGGTGGTGCCGGTTAACTGCGGATATGTGGAGTAGCCGGCACATATATAACCGTACGGTTTCCCATTTTCGGTAGCATACTTTAGATCATAAAACCAATCCTCGCCCGAATTGACTGCCGTTTGCGTGGTGCCATCGGGGCGTTGTGTGGATGGGTAATAATTATTAAAATCCACTTCTGGTACATTTTGTGCATGCGCTGAGGCGAAGACACAAATTAATAATATTAATAATAAAGTGGGGGGATAGAATGTTGGTGTGTGTTTTCATGGCATTCTTTTGCAACAAAAGAAAACATAAATTGTGTGTCGTCAAAATGTTTTAATAAAAAATTATGTTTATCACTAATTAGAAGAGCACCTTAAATACCTTGCCCGCCATGCAACCACAACGGTTACCCCTCAGCAAACTGATTGCCTACGGCTTTGGCATTTTTGGCTGGAGCTTATCGCTGAACATTGTAAGCACGCTGCTCAGCTATATGTATTTGCCTCCGGCAGATGAAAAAACTACGCTCACTAATTTAGTGCCTCAAACTACCTACCTGTATGTATTCAACATCATAGCTTTGGTGTTGGCCTCCGGCCGTTTGTTTGATGCTCTTATAGACCCGCTCATTGCCAACTGGAGCGATCGGCTCAACCATCGCCTCGGCAGGCGCATTCCGTTGATGCGCGTAGCTCCGTTGTTTATTGCTTTGTTTTGCTCGCTTATGTTTTTGCCACCGGTAAAAGGCGAAAGTATAGACAATGTTAAGTGGCTGGCATTTGTGCAGATTGGCTACTACTTCTTTTTTGGTTTGTATGTGATTCCCTACAATGCCTTACTGTCCGAATTGGGGCATTATCCGAATGGCAAAATGCAGCTTTCTACCTCGCAAAGTGTGGGTTTTATGGCGGGTGTATTTGCCGCCAGTTCGGTAACTAAAGCGGCTACGTTTTTTCCGGCAGAATGGGGAGACCTGAAACAATTGGAGTATGCCGTTTTTGCGTACAACCTATTTGGCGCTACTTGCATGTTGCTACCGGCATTTGTGATTGATGAAACGAAATATTGCCGCCCGGC
This sequence comes from Chitinophagales bacterium, assembly GCA_016787045.1. GTDB lineage: Bacteria > Bacteroidota > Bacteroidia > Chitinophagales > LD1 > Bog-950. The sequence goes on along the minus strand of JAEUVA010000003.1, from coordinate 76,103 downwards.
CAACGCTAGTGAGCCGGTTTTTCAATCGCTACGCACGGCACTTTCTATCAAAAACTTTAGAGTGTTTGCCTTTGCAGATGGAGTGTTTTTTATGAGTGTGGCGCTCATATCCTCAGGGCTGTTGTATTATATCACGGCCATGCTGGGCATGAGCAAGGAAGATGGCTTTTTGTATATGGGGGTAATGCTCATTACTACCCTACTGATGTACTACCCCGTAAACGTATTAGAGAAAAAAATAAGCAAAAAGAAGCTCATCATTTTTGCTTTTAGTGCATTAAGTGTGGTATTTGCAGGCATTTATTTTTTAGGCAAAGTGCCCATTCATCCTGTTATGCAAGTTGTGCTACTGATGGTTTTGTTTGGCACCTTCGATTCGTTTTTGGGCATACTACCCAACACTGTAGTTGCTGACATTGCTCAAGCAGAAGCCCAGCGCAGCGGGCAAAACAAAGAGGGAATGTTTTTTGGCATGCGTGCGCTGTTTCAAAAACTGGGGCAAACACTTGGGGTGATGCTCTTTATGATGCTTACCCTCTATGGCAAAGACCCCGGCAATGATTTTGGCCTGCGGTTGAGTGGTGTGTTAGGGTCTGTACTTTGCGTGTTGGCGGCTCTGGTTTATATCGGCTACAACGAGAAAGACGATATAGTATAACGCTATTTTGTACCGCTAATATTCCTAAAGTACTCTTCCGTAATTTGTTTGTAATACGGCTTTAGCGAAGGTGGTACAGTTTTGTAGTAGTCCACTTCGCTTTGCTTGGCCTTGAGGTATTCTTCTAAAGATGGTGGTAGTTTGCGCTCCATTTCTTTGGCGGTGTTGCTTTCGCGCTCGGGCTGTTGCTCGCGCTGCCGCTGGGCGTTTTCTGCCTCTAAAAGTTTGTTCAATATATCTTGTTGGCGCTTGAGCATTTCGGCTGTTAGTTGTTTATTCACCAAATTCTTTTCGGTTTCTTCCATCTGTTTAATGGTTTCTGCCAGATTGCCCGCGTTGCCGTTTTTGCCGTCTTTACCTTCTTCTTTGGCAATACGCTCTAACTCTTTGCGAATTTGCTGTTGCATTTGCGCCATTTCTGCAAACTCTTTGCTCATGCTGCTGCCCTTCTCTCCTTTTTCACCGGGTTTAGCTCCTTCGCGCTTCATCATTTCGCTTACCTGGTTCATTTTGTCTTTAAGTTGCTGCTGCATCTTAGATATGCTAGGCATGCCCTTGCCGGGCTTTTTGCACTTCATACACATTTTGGGTTGGCCACTTTGCTGTTGATCTTTTTCGCTTTGCTCCATTTGCATTTGCTGCAATGCCTCGCTAAGCATAAGTGCCAGATTATTGTAACCGGTCATTACAAATTGTTGATTGGCCACGGCTTTCACCACATTGCGGTCTTCCAAATCGGCTATGCTCTTATCTAAAAATTTATTAATGTTTTTAATCTCTTTGGTAATAAAACTTTTAATGCTCTCCTGCCGCTTGGCAATGGCGTATAAGCTGTCTTCCACCATTTTAGAGTTTTCGCGAATGCGCTGCTGCTCTTTCATCAACTCTACAAACTTTGGCGTGTTGATGTTTACTGCTTTTACGGCAGCCATCAGCTTTTCTTCATCAAACGAAAGGGTTACAATATTTTCCAGTAACTGACGGATAGCTTGCATATCTTCTGCGGCTTGCTCCATTTCCATACCCGACTTCATGTCTTTCATTTTTTGTGCAGCGTTTTTCATGTTATTGGCTGCGCTCTTCTGGTTTTTAGAAGCACTGTTGTTTTGCTGCTTGTCCATTTGCTGCTCGGCATCTTGCTGTTGCTTATCGGCATTCTCCATGCTTTGCTGTACATCTTTAAAATCTTGCTCGCTCTTGGTTTCTTCATTTAGCTTTTGCAATTCATTGAGGTCGTTTTTGGCCTCTTTCATCTCCTCGTTCAGTTTCTGCTGCTGCTCTTGCAATTGTTTTTGCAACTGTTGGTCTTTGGGCGCACCGGTTTTAGGGTCGGTATTTTGTTCGGTTTGTTTGGCTAACTCTTCTTGCTTTTCGGCCAGCTTTTCCAGCTTGTCTGCTGTTTCTTCCAGCTTTTGGGCAAACTCCATTTTCTTAAACAGCTCTAACATGCGGTCTAATTCCTTTTCCATGTTCTCGCTATTGTTTTTCATTTCATCTGTTTTCTCAATGGCTTCTTTTTTCTGCAAATCTTCCAGCATTTTTTGCAGTTTCTCCATCAGTTTTTTGGTTTCTTCGTCCAGCACTTTGTCGGCTAGTTCCTGTAAGTTTTTCTGCTTCTCTTTAATAGCTTCGCTTACTTCTTTAAATTCGTCCTGCTTCTCAAAATTCTGCTTCATTTTCTCTTGAATCTCTTTAAGCTGCTCTTGCAATTGCTTTTGTTTATCAATAGCGTTTTGCATGTTCTTCTTGTCTTCCCAATTCAGGTTTTGCTTATCCATCATTTTATCTTTCAACTGCTTCAGCTCCTCTTGCAATTGCTTGGCATCTTTGATGGTTTCTTTGAGTTCGTCTTTCAGTTCTTTGTTGTCTTTAGCTATTTCTTTGTTGAGCTGCGAGAGTGAAGGCATGGCAAAAAACATCACCTCGCTGCGCGAACACTTGCTGCCATGCAGGCCATCGTTATCGCATACTTCAAAGTAATACGTGATTTTATCTCCGGGCTTTATATTGAAATCGGTAAGCGACCAATAATACGTAAAGCGGGAAGAGGTACCTGCTGAAAAAGGCACAGCCAAACTCTTTGAGGAAGAAGGTGTGAGGGAATCTTCGCGGATGATTTGATAATTGAAGGTAAGGTTACGAAGACCGTAATCATCAGAAATTTCACCGATGTAGTAGAAATACTTAGAGGCCGCAGAATCGTTTTTTTCTTGTACGGCTATGACCGGATACAGATCGGGTAACACATTTAATGAGTAGCTGGCGCTATCTGCTTCTTTTACTTCTGTGTTGGCAACTTTTACGATGTATGAAATGCTTTGTGTAAATGTTTTGCTGAATAAAAACTCGTTGCCGCTTAGCTGCTTGGCCGTGTAGGCAGAATCTGCAAATACCATATTCACTTGTTCTACGCTTTGGGTAGTAAACCGCCACGTGAGCTTGGTGCCAGCGGGTATCACTAAATCGCCCATGTTTTTAATTACTTCGTCTTGCTTGCCGGTATATGCCGGATAATCGCAACTCACTTCAAACCCCGAAACGGTGGGTTTAGCCAAGACAACAACTGCCATTTCTTTTGAGCGAAAGCCATTGGCCAGCAAACGAAACTTTGTGGATGTAGTAAGGTTAACAAACTCGTAGGTAAATAAATTGGCACTTTTCTTTTTGAGCAAAACTGTTGTACCGGTGTTCAAGTTTTCCAGTTGCATTTCTGCAGGTAGGGCATCGCCTTCGGTGGTTACTTCCAACGTAAAATCATCGCCTTGCAGCGCAGTAAGTTCTTTGTTGAGCACCACAAAACGAAAGGGTGCTTCTTTTTCATAAAACGTATCGTTATGATACAGCCGCTTGGTGCCTTCTTTAATAACGTTTGGCGCAGCTATAACAATAAATAGTAGCAGCAATGCCGGTGGTGCTAAATACTTAAGGTGCTTTTTATTTTTGCCCAAATCAATGGCAAACGAAAAATCAATGGGCTTTAGCTCCACAGCTTTTTGGTCAATAGCGGCCAATAACAATTGCGACTCACTACCAGATGCCGTGTGGTGCAGTTGCAAAATGTTGAGCAACTTATCTTTTACTTCTGCGAAATGTGTTCCGATAATCTGAGCGGCCTGCTCATAACTAATGATTTTTCCTAATTTGTAAAAATGCAGCAGCGGGCGTAAAATAAACTGTGCCGCTACCACCACTGATGAACACACAAATCCATAAAACAACACCTTGCGCCATAGTGGAGGCAGATACAAAAAGTACTCTAGTACATTAATGGCAATAAATAAGGCCAACACATATACCGCAGTAAAAATACTGCCGCGAATAGTTTCATTCGTATAATACTTACGAATGAACCGGTCTAACTTTTCTACTAAAGACGAATACGCTCCTGATTTATTCATAGGGTTCACTACCAATGCAATGTTGCACAATTTTCACCATGCAAAATAACACGACTCAGCAATAAGCGCTATTGTGTTAAATGTTTTTGGCAAAATAAAATGCCCCGCTGTATAGCGAGGCATTTGTAAGTGTAGCGGCTAACTTGAAAACTATCTTTTTTTCATGGCAAACCAAGGCAGAGAGTTATCGCCTTCGTACACTGCGGTTTTACTGCCTTCAATGTAACCAGTCTTAGCACAAGTGTAAGTGTATGTACGGCCACTTACCAAATTGCTGAGCGAATAAAAACCGTTAGCATTGGTGCTTCCTGTAGCGATAGTGCGTCCGCTTTCAATAGCAGTTACATTAGCTCCGGTTACGGGGCGTAGAGATTCGTCATCAAATACCTGTGCAGGCATGGCAGTAGCGCCATCGTCTTTTACGTCTTCTACCGATGGCGAATCGGTAGGGGTAGTAGCCGGAGTTGCGGTTTCTGTGTTGGCATCGGCAGCCGGTTGGTTGTTGTTGTTACAGCCGAATAGCAGGAGCAATGCAACCGCCATCAGGGGAAAAAGTTTTTGCATAGTGGTGGGTTTTAGTGCCACAAGGTATATTTTACTATTACCAAAACAAAAAATATCTTTCAGCAAATTAACCCTGACCCAACTTGGAATCTACCGTTTCTGTAAAACAACTATTAGAGGAATGTCGCCAGTTGTTTGGCACCGATACACCTGCCGCTTTTGCGGTTTGTGAACGCGCCATATTACATGCCACCAATACGGGAAGTTTGGCCGAAGAAGCCGATGCCAGGCACCTGATGGCGCAGATTGTTTTTGGTCAAGGGCAACACGAGTTAGCAGCGGCCGAAATAGAGAAAGCCATTGAAATACGCAGCGCATTGAACCTGCCCGGCAAACTGGCCAGTTCATACAACAGCTATGGAGTATTTTTAGATGCCATGAGCCGGCATGGTGCTGCATTAGAGGCCTACTTTAAATCATTAAAAATTAAAGAAGAGCTAAACGATAAAAAAGGCATTGCCAGTACTTTGGTGAACATAGGCAGTGTATATAGCCGCCTGCACAACACCGAGCGCGAATTGCAAATGTATGAGCGCGCAAAAGCAATTGCCCATGAACTGCAAGATGAGCGAACTTTGGCTTATATCAATCTTAACCTCGGTATTTTATATTGGCGAAAAGAAGAATACAACAATGCATTACAACATCTGGAAGGCATAGAAGAGAAACTACAAGCTGCTGGCGATGGATTAAATGCTCAAAAAGCAGTAATGAACCGTGGGCTGATATACTTAAAACTAGGAAAGTTTGATGCGGCAGAAAACAACTTCAACACCGTATTACAACTCAGCCAGCAAACCAGCGACCACACCCTGGCTGCCGTAGCACATACCAATCTGGCAGAACTAAGTTTGCATAAAAACAATTTGAAAGAAGCTATTACGCATGCACAAGAAGCTATTCAAATAGCTACAACTAACAACCTGAAAGAATGTGTGAAAGACGCCACACTGCTACTTTCAGAAATTGAACAAAAGGCCGGCAACTACCAAAACGCACTAGAGGAATACAAAAAACACATTGCCGCCAAAGATAATTTGATGAGCTTGCACAACATCAAACTGCTTGAGGAGTTACATTTAAAATATGATTTGGAGCGCAAACAACAAGAAGCCGAAATTCATCAACTTAAAAATGTAGAGCTAAAAACTGCTTTAGATAAACTACAAGAAGAAAAGCACCGCTCAGACAATTTGCTGCGCAACATCTTGCCCGATGAAGTGGCCGATGAACTAAAGCAAAGCGGTAAAGCTAAGGCCAAGCTCTTTGAAGCGGTAACCGTAATGTTTATTGACATTCGCAACTTTACGGTAATCAGTGAAAAACTAACACCCGAACAGCTAGTTAGTGAGATTGACTTTCTGTTTAAAAAGTTTGATACCATAATTCAGCAGTTTGATTTAGAAAAAATTAAAACCATAGGCGATGCGTACATGTGTGTGGCCGGCTTACCGGTACCCGATACTTTACACGCTACCAAAGCAGCCAATGCGGCTTTGGCCATCACTTCATTGATGGATGAGCTCCGTGCTGAAAGAGTAAAAAACAATCAACCGTTTTTTGAAGTGCGGGTTGGATTGCACTCCGGCCCGGTGGTAGCGGGTATTGTGGGCTCGCTCAAATTTGCCTATGACATTTGGGGCGATACCGTAAACACCGCAGCCCGCATGGAGCAAAATGGTGAAGCCGGAAAGATCAATGTATCGGGAGAAACGCATGCGCTTTTGCAATCGCAATATGACTTCACTTACCGAGGTAAAGTACACGCTAAAAACAAAGGCGAAATAGATATGTATTTTTTAAATCAAGCAAATACATGAAAGCGCTTGGTACCATTGTTGTTTTTCTGCTGTTTATCTTAGTAGCAGTAGCGCAAAAAAGTACCGGCTTAGTGTTTACCCCAAGCAGTACCACGGGCCGCACAGCCACGGCTATGCCATCCTACTTTCGCAATCCTATTCCTCCAAAACTTGATTTATCTGACCAACTGCCTCCGGTGGGCAGCCAGCATCCGCAAAACTCTTGTGTGGGTTGGGCACTGGGTTATGCTTGCCGCAGTTACTACATCTACAAAGACCTGGAGGAAATTTGTAAAGATGACCCGTATTATCAGGAGTCATCTATTATATCGCCCGCGTTTATTTACAATCTGCTCAACAAAGGAAAAAACAGCGGCATCAACCTGCATAGGGCTTTGCAGATGCTCTTAGATACCGGTGCCTGCCTCATGCGTACTATGCCTTACGACCCTTACGACTGGAAAAAAAAGCCCAATTACTACCAAATGCAAGAGGCAAAAAAGTACCGCATCGAAGCATTTCGGAAAGTAGATTTACAAAACGCATTAATCAACCTGAAGGCCGCTCTTGTAGGTGGTAATCCGGTAGTATGCGCTGCGTATTACGATCAAAAATATTTTGATAACGGCTACAACACTAAGGCCCCCCACTACCTTTGGAGCACACTCACTTCTTCTAAACAAACCATAGGCCACGCCATTGTGTTTGTGGGGTATGACGATACGCTCAAGGCATTTAAGTTTATGAACTCTTGGGGAGAAAAATGGGGAAATAAGGGTTATGGCTGGATTAGCTATGCCTTAGTGAGCAAAGCTATTCGCGAAGCATATGTAATAAAACCGCGCTACTATTATGCGCCATCGTCACCCCATACAAAACCCCCTAAACATGGCAACCCTAAAGATCAAAACAATCCATATAACCCTATCCCCAACAATACTATTGTGTATGACTGGGGGCACTATACTCCCGAACGCAAGGACTCCGTAACCAAATGGGCCGGAGAAATAGTGAACAAAGACAGCACCGAAGTACTCTTGGGTATTGCTTATGAAGTACTGGTAGAAGATACCGATAAGCCCTATACCCGAAATGGAATAATAGAAGTAAACGGAATTTACAACATAGCCCCTGAAGTAACCGGTGAGGTATATGTAGCCACACCCATCTTTTTTAGTAACAAGGGTAAGCCCGGCTTACCGGTAATGAGTTTAGACGAAGAGTACCAATTAGCCAACGGGCAATCAGCAGCAGTATCAGAAATAGGTTATACAAATGGAGTTTCCGACCGCAGAAGTTTTTGGGATGGCAAGGTTTCTCTCTCTTCGTTAAAACTACCACCATACCCCGATGATCCGGCTATACCCATACCCCCTACCATTAAGTTAGTAATAGTGCCGGTGTTGTTTATAGATAATTTCCCTATGGCAACCGGCAAGCCGTATGAGTTTGAGATTACTTATTAACCGAAACGCTCAGCCGGTTGTTTTGTAAAACAACTACTGCCAAAGATTTGCTGCTGCGGGTTATAGCCAGTGCCTCTGCACCATTATACCAAATTGAATCGCTGCTGGAAATGTTTTCCCTTTCAAAATACAACAGCAGAGGAGATGCAGTTTCTAAAACTTCGCAGCCACTGATGGCATCCAGCTTGCCGCTGCTGTTGTATAACGCTACTAATACCTCTTTGCTCCCATCGGCATCTAAATCAGTAATAAATGCTTTTTGAATTGCGCCACTTCGCTCCGATACGATCAAAGTATCTGCCCTGTTATCGGCTGCTCTGCGCACAATGGCAAATTGCCCCTTGTAAGTTTCGCCCCAGCCGATAATATCATATACCAATTTATTATTTTGTATTAAAGTGCTGTGATGCTCGTAAGAGCTCTCAATGGACTTTTGCATAAGTGTATCAGCAGCTATGGCTTGCGTATCGATGGTGCCAAATTCATCAGGTGTTTGGTTTGATAAATTGCAGGAAAACAGCACACTCAATGTTAAGGATATGAGCAGAAATATGTTGAATGACTTCATTTATTACAATTGAAATAAAATAGACCGCTGATTAGTTATGTTACTATTGAAAAATCAGTACTAATCTTGAGTATCCTGATTATCTGCGCTCCGATACTTTATCCTTGCATCTCTTTTACAAACCTATCGAACAGGTAACGCGAATCGTGCGGGCCGGGCGAACTTTCGGGATGGTACTGCACGCTAAACGCTTTGTGGCCTTTTATCTGAATGCCTTCTACTGTGTTATCGTTTAAATTAACGTGTGTAATTTCTACCGTACTTGATTTTTCAATATCGGCTCGCGATACTTCAAAGCCGTGATTCTGCGAGGTAATCTCGCTAAGCCCTGATAATAAATTTTTAACCGGATGATTAGCTCCGCGATGGCCGTGGTGCATTTTGTGTGTAGAAATACCATTGGCCAAAGCCAGCAACTGATGACCGAGGCAAATACCAAAAATGGGCTTGCCACTTTGCTGTATTTCTTTTACAGTTTGTATGGCATAATCCATAGCAGCAGGGTCACCGGGTCCGTTAGAAATAAAATAGCCATCTGGCTCAAACTTTTGCATTTCGGCAAAAGAAGTTTTTGCAGGAAATACTTGCGCATAAATGCCGCGCTCAGTCATGCATTTAAGAATGCTTTCTTTGATGCCGCAATCTAAAACCGCCACCCGCAGCGGGCTGCTTTCGGCACCATAGCTGTACGGTTTTGATGTAGATACTTTTATAGCCAAGTCTAACCCATTCATATCGGGGGCTTGTGCCAATTGTTTTTGGAGTTGTTCTATGCTTTCTGTTTCTGAACTAATAATGCAATTCATAGCGCCTTGCTTGCGCACGTGTATAGTAAGTGCACGGGTATCTATATCGCTGATGCCTACCAGAGCATTTTGCTCAAAATAGTCTTGCAAACTTTCGGTGGCGGGTAGGCGGGAGTATGCGTGTGCAGTATATTTTTTGGTAATAAGCCCGGAGATTTTTACCGATGCCGACTCTACATCTGTATCCAACGCACCATAGTTGCCGGTATGGTCGTTAGTCATGATAATGGTTTGGCCATAATAGCTGGGGTCGGTAAAAATTTCTTGATAGCCGGTCATGGAAGTGTTGAAGCAAATTTCTCCAACTGTTGTACCAATTTTTCCGAGCGATTTTCCGTGAAACACAGTGCCATCGGCTAAAAGCAGCACGGCTGGCGAGGGGGCGTAGTTTCTGTTCATCGGGGTGCGAATATAATGCAATTGAAGCAGATGGCTAATTGTTGCAATGCGGCTGTTGACACAATTTTACCAGCGCTCTTATGCACTTAACCAGCGCTCAGCTTCATATACACTGTGGCAATGGAGATATGAAACTCCATGCTTTTGAGTTTGCCGTTTTCGTAGTGATAAACGCTTCGGTTTCCTTCGCGGCCTTTTATCTCAATAGTGTTGGCATCGCGCTTGTTGAGATTGGTAAATGCACTTTCTTCTTCATAAAAAATGCGGCTGATGTTTTGGGGTTGAAAAAAGTGCAACTTGAGTACCGAAAAAACCGGCACCTCGGTAAATGAACTTTTTCCCTTATGTGTTTCTACACTGTATTCGTTACCGTTGTATTGTACACGGCTCCATTTTTTCAGTTGCCCTTTTTCGTAATGCTTATAGCCCGATGAAATGAGTTTACCATTGAGGTAGCGCACTTCGTACTTAGTTTCGTCACTGCGCTCCATCCAAAGTACTTTTAAATATCCTTTGGCATGAAGGGTGTACAATTCAGTGCTGTCGGTTTCCTGAATACGCTCTACCGTCATTTTGCCAAACGTAATGCCAAAGGCACTCATGTCAAACACCAACCGCTCTGCGCGGAGCATGGTGGTTATCAACAAAAAGGAAAGAAGTAGGTACTTTTTCACCGAAGCCGACAAATTTCTGCATTACAGACGCAAGAAGCAACGAAATAGTTTAAAAAAGATGGTGAGTCGTTGAAATTAGTTATCCAAACAACTGCTTCATCAGCGTTTCTTTTGGAGTATGATGATGTATTGCTATTTCATAGATAATAGCCGATAGCGTACCTATCTTTATAGGAGAGTGATTAGGGATAGTAACGTGGTGCTCACCATTAACTGTGGTGGTTATTCTAATATGACTCCCTGTTTGCCGTGTGGGTGAATAACCTAGTGGTTTAAGCAATTGGATTAGTTCTTTACCAGATAGATCGCGCGGGATTTTCATACAACAGTACTATACAGCAAATACTTCTTCTCTTACAAAATGAAGCCGTACTATCTTGGGCAATTGACTGCTTTCAAAGTGGCATTTTACTGCGTCTGTTACCATTGCCTTTAGCTCTACTATGGTTTCAGCTTGTGTAATAATGCTGTAGCCAAGTGCCTTAGCGATGTAGCCACCCTCATCTGATTCTTCTACCGAAAAAATAATCTCATTCATTGGAGCAATTTACCCAAAAGTAAAGTTTTATTGCCAAATGAGGCAATCACCCAAATAGCTCTTCCATCAACTGTTGCACGCGGCTGATGTACACCACTTCTAAGTTAAACCGTTTGGCATCTATCTTTTGATTGAACTTGCTGATATAGATTTTCTCAAATCCCAGTTTATCGGCTTCGGCTATGCGTTGCTCTACGCGGCTTACAGCGCGTACCTCGCCACTCAACCCCACTTCGGCAGCAAAAGCATATTTGCTGGGTATGGCAATATCGTTGTACGAAGAGCACAGCGCAGCCATCACACCAAGGTCAATAGCCGGGTCTTCTACCCGCAGGCCACCGGCTATGTTTAAAAAAACATCTTTAGTGCCAAACCGAAAGCCCGCGCGCTTTTCAAGCACTGCCAGCAGCATGTTCATTCTGCGCACATCAAAGCCCGTGGAGCTGCGCTGCGGGGTGCCGTAAAACGCGGGAGTAACCAAGGCCTGTGTTTCTACCAAAAAAGGCCTCATGCCTTCTACCATGGCAGCTATGGCTATTCCGCTAAGGTTTTCATCGCGTTGGGTTATCAGTATTTCTGATGGGTTGAGCACCGATCGCAAACCCTCGCCCACCATTTCGTAAATGCCCATTTCGGAAGTGGAACCAAAACGGTTTTTGGTGGTGCGTAAAATACGGTAGGTGTAGTTGCGGTCGCCTTCAAATTGCAGTACGGTATCTACAATGTGCTCCAGCACTTTGGGGCCGGCTATCATACCATCTTTAGTAATGTGGCCAATCAAAAAAACGGGTATAGCACTCTCTTTGGCAAAGCGCATGAGTTCGGCTGTGCATTCGCGCACCTGACTTACGCTGCCGGGTGTGCTTTCTACATATACGGTGTGCAGCGTTTGTATAGAATCTATCACCAATACATCGGGGGCTAACTCTTCGGCTTGTTTAAAAATTTGTTGGGTGTTGGTTTCTGTCAGCAAAAAACATAGCTCGTTGTTTATGCCTATGCGCTCTGCGCGAAGCTTGATTTGCCTATCACTTTCTTCACCGGTAACGTATAGTACTTTTTTGCCTTTTAATTGCAATGCCAGTTGCAACATCAGTGTACTTTTGCCAATGCCCGGCTCACCACCTATGAGCACCAAACTGCCCAGTACTATGCCGCCACCCAGCACTCGGTTAAGCTCGGTGTCTAAAGTATCTATGCGTTGCATTTCTAACTCCTGTACCTGCGTGATGGGCACTGGCTTAACTGTCTCGTTTTTCTTCACGGCATAGCCGCGTTTTTCTTTCAGCTTTTCTTCTTGCTTATCAATAATTTCTTCTGCGTAAGTATTCCACTCGTTGCATACCGGGCACTTGCCCACCCACTTGGGGCTTTGGTTACCACAGTTTTGGCAGAAAAAGATGGTTTTGGTTTTGCTCATTCCGGCACAAGTTAAGCACAAAATTATTGCATTTGTATATGCTTATCACTCATAAAAAAAATATACATTGCGATAGAAATTTATTGTATGAGTAATGTTCGGATAATCTTACTTGCATTTATTAGCTCTGTTTGTTTCCATGCAAAAGCCCAGTTGGCTTTGAAGTGGGCACAGATGATTTACACTCAAGATTTTACTATTAGGGTTACTGATGCGACTAAAGACAGTGTTGGAAACGTGTATGCATGTGGTTGGTTTCTAGGTACTATAGATATAGACCCTGGGCCTAATGAACATATACTAACAAATATTGCTGGGGGCAGAAGCATGTTTATCGCGAAGTTTGATACAGATGGAAACTTGATATGGGTTGGGCAGATTAGCAGCACCCAATCCGCATATCCCAGAAAAGTGGCAATTACCTCAAATGGAGACCTCGTGTGTGTTGGTAGCTTCAAGGGCACTGCGGATTTTGACCCCGGCTCAGGTGTACTAAACCTAACTTCATATTATGCTACAGACCCTGCAACATTTTTAATTCGCCTAACAAATCAAGGCAATTTACTTTGGGCAAAAAAGTGTGATGGTGTAGGTTCTTCGAGCTCATTCATAAGCACCTTCGAATTACAACTGGACGAGCAAGACAACATATACTTAAGTGGCTATTTTCATGGGTCTATTGATTTTGACCCTGGCAGCAATACTCAAGTTTTTACTTCTCAATCTAACAAATTTAATCCAATAAACAGCTATTTGTTAAAGTTAAATACTAATGGAGATTTTCAGTGGACAAAAACTATTTGGGGGCAATATTCCATTAGTTATTCTGTGGCTATTCTAGATGTCAATAATGTCACTCTTTTCGTTGAATACAATGATACTATTGATGCTGACCCCGGGCCGAATACATCATACGTTACTGGAGGAGGAAGTATCATCTTAAGGTTAGATAGCAGCGGCCAATTTGTTTTTTACAAAAAAATTTCCGGTGCAAGCATTATTAATTCTGTAGTAGATGGAAGTAAAAATTTAGTGCTCACTGGCAATATTACAGGAGTGGTGGACTTTGATCCGGGCCCTGCCAATTACTCCGTACCCGGAAATCTGTATACTGCAAAGTTTGATAGTGTGGGATCACTTCTATGGGTAATGGGATGGAGCTCTTCAAATGGTGAGGTTATGGGTATTGATGTAGATAAATACAATAACATATATACCCTTGGATTTATGGAAGCACCAACCCAGTTTGACCAACAAGTACCACAAAGCTTGTTAACCCCCATAGGCATGCAAGACTGTTTTATTATTAAGCATTCCTCTGTTGGAGCATACCAGTGGGCTAAGAACTTCGGAGCACCCAATGGGTTTATACAAGGGTGGTGTATTGAACTAGACCATACAGATGAAATACTGGTAGGTGGTGCATTTAGTGGCAATGCCAACTTTAATATACTTCCTAATTATACTACCCCAATAGACACTGACTATCAGGTTGGCTCTAGTCGATCTTTTTTTGCTCAATACTCCCAACGCGGTGTATCGGGTATGGTCTATAACGATTTGTCTGCTGATTGCCAGCAGCATACTGGCGAGCAGGGTTTGTACAAACGGAGAGCGATTGTGAACCCGGGGGCTATTGTGGTGGAAACCGGCAACAGCGGTGTTTGGTTTATTGATTCTTTACCAACCGGCACTTACACTGTTACTTACGATACATCCGGTAGTATTGCAGCTACTTGCCCGCCAGTGGCTTCTTTTACCGTTACTTCTCCGCTTACACATACTGCTGCCCCTAACTTTGGATTGTATGCCACGGCTCCTTGCCCGTCTCCAAATGTATCTGTAGTAATGCCTTTTGCACGGCCATGCTTTAGTCAACAACCCATCTATGTACAGTCCTGCAATTTATATACCGGCAATGCACTCATTGCCCAGCCGTACACCGATGTTTTCTTAGATACTTTGGTTAGTGTAGATAGCGCATCTATACCATACCTAACACTACCCAATAATGTATTTCGCTTTTATCACGACACATTAAAGCCCGGGCAATGTGTTAATTTTTGGTTATATGCCACACTTAGTTGCTACACGGAAATTGGGCAAACGATTTGTGTGCAAGCCAATTTGTATCCGGTAGATACCTGTACTTTAGACTCTACTCAAGCCCCTTTCTCTTCCGGGTTTTCCCCATGCAATACTCCGTGGGATAACTCGGCATTAAGTGTTTCGGCTAGCTGCTTAGGCGATAGTATTCTGTTTACCATTACTAATCATGGCTCTGCCATGAGTTGCTATTCTCCGGTAAGGGTTTTTGTAGATGGGCAATTCCAAATGCTTGATTCTGTTCAACTGGCAGCACAACAAAGCCGCAATATTACTTACTCGGCCAACGGTAAAACCTGGCGGATGGAAGTAGATCAACATCCTTATCATCCGGGCAATTCGCGACCTAATGCCACTATTGAAAAGTGTGGCAATATGGCTAACTGGGTGCCGGGCTTAGTAACCATTATGCCCGCTGATGATGCAGACCCGGGAGTGGATATTCATTGTGCACAGGCATCCGCCAGTTATGATCCTAACGATAAAACCGGGTATCCGCTTGGGGTGTTAGCTTCTCACTACATCAGCCCAAATGGAGAAATGAACTATATCATTCGTTTTCAAAATACCGGAAACGATACGGCTTTTAATATCCGGATTACAGATACCTTAGATACTGATTTAAACATTTTCAGTGTGGTATCTGGCGTATCCAACCACCCGTACATATTCAAAATGCACGGGCATAGAGTGTTAGAGTGGAATTTTTACAACATACAACTGCCAGATAGTAATGTTAATGAAGCCAAAAGCCATGGTTTTGTTTCGTTTAGTGTAAAGCAAAACGACAACCTGCCTGATGGTACTAAGATAGAAAACATGGCCTCTATATATTTCGACTATAACAGCCCTATTTACACCAATACCGCATATCATAAAATTTATCATGATTATACCAGCTACCCCACGTCTTTAGCGGCCCAAAAAACTACGGCAAGTATTACTGTTTACCCTATACCGACTAATGGAGATCTTTTTGTGGAGTTGAATGAATCTACCAATGAGGTAAGTGTACGACTCTTTGATTTGGTCGGTCAATGTGTATATAATCAAAACTACATGAAGGTAAGTACAGTAACCATTCCGGGTAATGGCTTAAAAGGTGTTTATACTCTTCAGGTTTATGATAAGACCAATACCTATAACAGATTAGTGCTATTTGAGTAGCGCCTACTTCAGTTTACTGTTTTCCTCCGCCCTAAACCTAACCATTTCTGCAATCAGTTTTTGGGGTAGTGGCTCGGTGTGTGGAAACTGTACCGAACCTTTGCCTTGCTTGTATTTGCTTAGCTGTTTTTCAAATTTTTGATGGCCGGTGGGTGTGGCATAAAAGCCAACATGTTTAGCATATCCGGCAAAGTAAACCAGCACTCTGCCATGCAGCTTGTAAGCTGGCATGTTGTACGAAATCAGTTCCTGTGCCTCCGGTGCGTGGGTTAAAATAATTTCGCGCATCTTACGCAATCGCTCCCGCACTTCTGGCGGAAAGGAGAGCAAGTATTTATCTACTGTAGCAAACTTGGGGCTCATACCGTTACTTGCTGTTGCCTGTCTTGTTCATCTCTTCTTGCGAGAGTTCTTTCACTACCTTAAACTCTGTTCTGCGGTTTTTGCTCCGGCCCTCGGGGTTATCGGTGCCCGGTGGATTTTCGTTAAGTTCCAATGGCATGCTTTCGCCATAGGCCTTACTCACCACGCGAAACTGCGGCACTTTCTTGCTCATCAAATATTTGGCCACGGCATCGCTTCTGCGCTGCGAAAGTTTAAGGTTATACTCATCGGTGCCTTTGCTATCGGTATGCGAACCTACCTCTACCACACATTGCGGGTTGGCGGTCATAAACGTTACTACATTATTTAATGTATCGGGCGCACCGTTGGTCAGGCGGTCGGCATTAAACTCCCAATACACCACACCAATCGTTTTATCTAAATACGAAAGTGTTTGCAACATACCCTTCATCGGAAAATCTAATGTAACTGTGTCACTTTTCTTTTTGCCTACAGTAGAGATGCTCAACAGCATGTCTTCAAAACCATTTTTACGCGCCATTATTTTGTATTCCCGCTCCGGTTCTAAATCAAAAAAGTATTGTCCTTTTTCGGGGTATGCGCTTTTGATTTGAGTGCCCTGTTTGGCATCATAAAGAGTAACCAAACAGTTTTCTATGGCACTGTATCCGGCATTGGCATTTTGTACTGTACCGGCTACTGCAAAATTGAGTTTTGTTTTGAATAGCTGATAAATATCATCGCAACAGGTTTCGCTTTTTTGCCCAAAACCACCCGGGCGATTGCTCACTACAAAGCCCGTGTTGTTGCTCTCGCTCCAATGGAAATACATATCATCCACACTACTGTTGATAGGCAATCCCAGATTTTTTGGTTCGCTCCATTCACCACGCTCCAAGGTTGTTTTGTAAATATCGGCACCGCCAATATTGATGTGGCCATTAGAACTAAAGTACAGCGTGTTGTTTTTGTAATCGTAGAACGGTGTCCACTCATCGCCTTTGGTATTGATGTTAGCTACTGTACGTGCCTTGTCAAACGTATTGCCGTTTTGCTTGGCAAACAAAATATCAAAACCCCGGCTGGCATTACGATTAGAAGAAAAATATAATCCATCCTCACCGGCTTCATTTTTGCCCATACACGGATGGGTGTTGCTGGTGTTTGCTGTGTTTACACCGGCATCTAATTTTTCGCCTTCGCTCCATCCGCTGCCGAGGTTCGTGCTTTTGTAAATACTACACTGCATTTGTCCGTATTCATCTTGATAGCACTGGGTGTAGTACAAGGTTTTGCCATCGGGAGAAAACGATGGATTGCCTACATGGAAGTTAACATTATTGATTGGGCTGCTGAGCATTTCGGCATTGCTCCACTCGCTGCCATTGTTTTGCGATACATAAATACGACTGAAATCGGCATACTTCTCGCGTTTATTTTCCATCATTACTTTATCGCTGGTCCATGCACCAAAGTAAAGAGAGCTGCCTTGCAGCACCGGTGCATAATCGGTAAAAGGTTGGTTTACGTTTTCGCGCAAATGCTCAATGGTGTATTCGGGTAGTTGGGTACTGTTGAGGTAGCTTAGCCCCAAATCGCAACCCTGTATTTCGCGACCGGCATTGCTGCGTTGCGCACTCCATTCATCGGCTTTGGCAGTTTGTTTAAACTTCTCAAAATAAGTTTTTGCCACTTCGTAATTGCCCATATACTTTTCGGTGAGTGCATACTGGTAAATGGCCATGGGATATTTGTTTTTCTCTGCATCCAATTCCATTAGTTTTTTGTAGTATGCGTTTGCAGAGCCATAATCGCGAAGCATAAAAAATCCATCTGCTGCTTTTTGAAACAAAAACGGTTTGGTAGGTTTCTTTTTGGTGGCTTCTGTGTAATATACTACAGCATTGTACACACTGCCCATGCCATAGAGCTTATCACCTAACTTACGATTCTTGCGCCAACCAATTTTTGCCGGCTCGGGCAGTTCTTTTACTATTTCTGAACTTCGGTTTACGGACGGTGCACTGTTAGCGGACGGGCGGGAGTTTCCGTTTTGTGGTTCGGGGTTGGCAGTTTGTGGTTTATCGTTTTGTGTTGGCGCCTCGTTAGTTTTGGTGCTTTCAGTCTTTTGAGTTTCTGTAGCAGATTTCTCTTTGGTTTTAGATTTATTTTTACTGCTTTTGGTTTCGGTAGAAGAAGAGTTGAGCAGTTCGTTAAGCTCATCTTTGCTTTGTGCAAAAACAGGCGAACAAAACGTAAAAACAGAAACTAATGTAAAAAGAGTAATAGTTAGGTTACGACACATAGTCAGGGTTTATGGGCTAAGGCGAAACAAAAAATAAAAACCGAAGGTGCGAAAACGCTACAAACCGCCTACCACGCAAAGCAGTAAAAAGTGGACAGGGGTAGATGATTGAATATAGCTAAGTAAATATTGATTGTTGGAAAATCAGTGTGCGCTTGGAAGCAAGTAGTCAACTCTCTACTTGCTGTAATGCCGGCTTCAATACATCAAAGCCACTGCACCTTTATAGTCAAGACAAATCCGTTGCCACTAATTTGAGCAGATGTTGGCCGCGAAGATGCTGTGGGCATAAAATCGCTCAGTTTAAACAAGATGGAACCCATCGGCTCATCGGCTGTGCCCTGTATAAAATCATCGTCAAATGCTTTGATGGTGTAGGCCACATTCGCTGTAAGCATTACATTAAAAGGAGTTACCATATAACTCTCGGGCAAAGAAGTTGGCTCCCAAGATGTGGTAGAGGCAAGTACCGCACCATTTGAAGCACATATCTGAAACTTTACATCCGGGCCTGTACTAATTGTACCCGGATCCCAAAGCCCTCCCCCTGGCTTTGTAGTGGGGTATTGATTAATAACTATGTCGGTAATACTATACGGCACAGCAAAGTTACCACCGCCTCCTCCACCAGAACCTACAGTTAGCTCTTGGGTAGCTACATCCATTCCATCTACCGAATATACTTTGTGTTTTACGGTATATGTACCCGATGCCGCGTAGGTATGGGTGGGCAATACTGTTCCTTTTTCGGTGGTGCCATCTCCAAAGTCCCACACATGCTCGTTGGTGGCTCCCAAAGAATTTATACCGGCACTAAATGTGTACGTGGTGCCGGTGAAATATTGATAAGTAAACTCTGCTGAAATGGGCTTAGAGGGTGCTTCTTTTTTGCAGCCCACAAATGTTGTTAGTACAGCTAAAACTAATACAAACGAAAGTGGTTTTTTCATAATCTGTTATTTTAGTCAACCGTGTTATATGAATACCGGTCGTAGTTTGCTCCAAACGAGAAACCAATGCGCAAGGTCATTGTGATTTCCGGTAAAATGCGGTTAATGTTTCGCATACCATTAATATAGGTATCTGTGGCAATATCTATTCCGGTGTCTTCGCGTTTGCTGTTTTCTATAGCCACTCCACCGCCAATCATAGTTTCTATACAAAAATCGTGGTAGGCAAACTGATATCCTAAGTTGAGTGTAGGTTTTATCAACTGCACCATCTCAGTGCCTGTTTTGGTTTTATCGCGCAGGTATTGCTGATTGAAGTGCATGTACTTGTATGTAGTTAGCGCGTAGGTGGCCATAGGTGCTACATACAATCCGCCAAGACCTTCACCCCACACATATATACGTGGCGACAATACTGCTGCGAAACCCGAGGTGCAACTCCGGTAAGTATAGTTAAAAAAATTATCGTTTACATCGTAAGTATTGGGTTGACCCTGCCACTGACCGAGCGTGATGGGTGTCATGTTAAATGTATTGTACCACTTAGAGAAACTCTCATATATGGCATTGCGAAAGGTAGGGCCTATACCAATTTCTAACCCAAATCTGTGGGCCAACTTTCTTTCATATAAAAATAAAAACGAACCTGATATAGGCGAAAGAATGTCGATTTTGATCGCGTTTCTGCGGGCGGTGTAGCCAAATGGTTTTTCGTCTGTTTCGGGTTGTTCAATGCGTGTTACACTACCGGAGTATTCGTCACGCGGGGCTGGCGATACTTGCCAAATAGTATCGGTAGTAACAATGGTATCGTAAACGGTGTGGTCGGTTATTTTAAAGGAAAAGGGCATGTTGTAAAATACCGGCACAGGTACACCGTTTTGTGTGCCGGGTTTAAATTTAGGCAACAGGCGCACTACCCGCAGCGCCTCCGCATCTAACCCGGGGCTTAGCCCCTTTACTATCATGGCATCTTGCACCTCTCCGGTTACCGATACGGTAAACCTTATCAGTACTTTGCCCTGTATGTTGGCCTCCATTTCATAAGCGGGATACTTGATGTTAGTCCGCAAAAAATTCATCAACTCTTTATCGCCACCCGGAAACTCCGGCATGTGTTCAATAAAGGTAGAGTCAGCAGGGTATCCCGGCCCGTTGCCGGCCTGATTTTGTTTATCGGAAAGTTTGAACAATACCGGTAAAGTAAAGTATGTCTGAACAGGAACCCCATTTTGAGTGCCCGGTTTAAACTCGGGTAAACGGCTAACTACCCTTAACGCCTCTGCATCTAAACCGGGGCTTACGCTTTTTACCACCACAGCATGTAATACTTCACCCGTTTCTGATACCATAAACCGGACTACTACCCTACCCTCTACCCCGTTTTTTTTCTCCTGTTCCGGGTATTTAATGTTTTCTTTTAAAAACTGTAGCAGCGCATTTTGCCCACCCGGGAATTCAGGCATTACAGTAGTACTTTGTGCATATATTCGGCTGGCTGCCAACAACAACAAAAATATGACGCTTTGCTTCATAAGGCCCTGTGTTGATGTTAGAATACTTCCATATAATATATGTAGTTATTGAGCTCCTTTACTTGTTCGGTTAGTGGCTTACCGCTGAGACGATTTTGTGTGTTTAGCGGGTGTAGACCGTCTATGCTATAAAGCAGATTCTCTAAGTAGGATGTCTTCACCGCATAGTTTACGTTCTGTGCAGATGGAATAGTTGCAGTAACCATCCCGAGCAGGTTTCCGCTTTTATCAAACAAGGGGCTTCCTGCATTGCCCATTTGAACGGGTGCCGAAATCTGATACACGGCCGCTTCATTCAAGTATCCGCTTTTTGAACTAATTACACCAGTGGAGAGCTTTAGCTCTAAACCCATCACATCACTCATTGGGTAACCCAATATAAAAATGTCTTCACCGGTATCTGCCGGCTTACTGTTTAAGATATATGGCGCAAAACCCATAGCCACATTGTGTTTTAACTTCAATAAGGCAATGTCTGCTTTTTCATCTTTTGCCAGCAATTGCGCTTCATGAAACTCTTTCATGTTTCCATTAATGCCGTAGAGCACAATTTTTTTAGCTCCTTCTACCGCCAAATAACTGGTGGCAACTATACCGCTGGAGCATAGTAAGAATGCCGTAGCCGGCACCGGACTAGATGGGCTTATTTCCTTTTCCGTATCGCTAAATACCGGGTGGCTTTCATCGTACTTTTTGATCTTAAACCCTTTGGTCTGCAAAAATGCTTTGGCTACTTCGGGGGTAAGTAGTGTTAGACGTACACCCACCGTACCCACAATGCCCACACCGGAGTATTGTACATTTATTCCCACATACGTATCTGTTCCGGAAACAGCGGGCACAAACATTTGTGAGCGGGCATCAAAATAATCTATTCCCACTTTTATACTTCGGCTTTGGCTGGAGCTAAACTGTAATGCTTCATCCTGATTAATGCCGCCAATCTGCACTCCGTTGATAAAAATTTTTGTGCTTTCGTCCTGCATTTTCATAATGCCGGATACCTTGTAATGAAAAATAATGATGCGCCCACCATTGCTATAACCAGCAAAGCCAAGCAGCAATAAAGTTACAAGTATTACAATACGCATATAATCAAAGGTAATACTATATGTAAAAGAAAAAAGTGGTTATTTATTACTATCCACCCACTTCCAGAACAAGTAACTCAGCAGAAGCACACCAAAATAAACCCCTGCTAACAGTAAGTTGTAGTAAGTCATAGCGGCTAAGGCAACAGCGGCAATGGTGAGCGCCACAATGGGGAAAAACGGATAAGCGGGTACTTTAAAAGGGCGCTCCATATCAGGTGCAGTTTTGCGCAAGCGCAATAGCGATAGGCAGGAAAAAATATAGAGGGACAAAGCACCAAAAACGGCAATGGTGATTATCTGATCGGTTTTGCCTGTATAGAGCGCGGCAATGCCTAAAATCATATTAAACAATAATGCCCAGTGTGGTGTGCGAAATTTTTGATGCACGGCTCCCAATATTTCAGGAAAATGCCCCGTGCGCCCAAACTCGTACGTGGTGCGGCCTGCCGCCAGTAACAATCCATTGAACGAAGCCACAAAACCAAACAGGCCAATGCTCACCAGCAAGTGATACATAGCACCATCGTTGCCATGTACCAAAGCCAGTGCAGCCGGCAATGGCGAATCGCCAATGCGCGCTTGCGATACGGCTTCCCATCCTGCCACACCAACTGCTGAACCAAATGTCATTACCGCCAAAATGCCGAGTGTAGCCATGCTAAAAGCAAAGCCCTTAGTAATGTTTTTTTGCGGGTTAATGGTCTCTTCGGCTACGTTGGCCAAACCCTCCATGCCCAAAAAAAACCATATTGCAAATGGTATAGCTGCAAAGCATCCCTCTATACCATGAGGCAGCGGGTTGGTAGTCAGGTTTTTGAACTCAAATGCCGGCAAGGTAAGTGCAGCAAAAATGGTGAGTTCAACTACTGCTATTATGGTGATGATGAGCTCAAACGTGGCCGAAATTTTTACGCCCAAAATATTGATGGCTGTAAAGATGAAGTAGGCCACCAAGCCAAACGTAAAGGCATCTACAGTGGGAAACAGCAAATGAAAGTACGAGCCAATGCCCCACGCGATAGCCGGTGGAGCAAACACAAACTCTATCCACTGCGCCATGCCGGCCACAAAGCCAATATCTTTACCAAAGGCCTTGGCAGCATAATCAAACGCACCACCGGCTTTGGGTATGGCGCAGGCAAGCTCAGAGTAACTTAACGAAAATGTGATATACATAATCAGAATAAAAAATGTGGCAATGGCTAAGCCGAGTGTGCCGCCTTTATCTAACCCGATATTCCACCCAAAGTACATCCCCGAAATCACGTATCCTACACCCAAGCCCCAAAGCATGATGGGCGTAAGCGTGCGCTGCAAAGTGCCATTTGTTTGACTCATGAGCGCAAGGTAAAAAAGGTAAGGAAAGATTGAGAGTGGTTATCTGAGCAACGTCACGTTCCCTTTGAGCGATACCACTTTATCGTCTCCGGTGCGTAGGGTGATGAACCATACATAAACGCCCACATCGGCACTTCGCCCCTGAAAGGTGCCGTCCCATCCATCCGTTAAACTATTGCTGAAAAACACGCGCTGCCCCCAACGGTTATATACCGAAAACTCTGTAAGTGAAGATACATTGAGCCACCGGACAATGCGAAACACATCATTCACCCCATCGCCATTGGGTGAAAAAGCGGTGGGCAGGTCTATTATGTTATTGTAAATAACTGTAATGAGTACAGAGTCCTTATTTACACAGCCCCATTCATTTTGCGCAAAAAGTTCGTACCATATCGTTTCGCGAGGTTGCGCTTTAGTGGTGAGCGAAAACGGCTCGTCTATCCACGTACTGGGGTTCCAAAAATAGGTAATGCCATTGGTGCTGCCGCTGAGCCACACATACGTATCGCGAAAAATGGTAGTGTCGTTTCCGGCATTTACCCAGGGTATGGGGCGCATATAAACTTGAGTATAGGCCGTATCGCTAAAGCAATCGTTACTCACCACTACCATAAACACCGCATCGGTATCTACCTGTGCCACCGGGGAGGCCGAAAACGGTTGGCTTACCCCTTGTTTAGGAAACCACTCGTAATACAAACCACCGCTGGCGTTGAGTTGCACCGGATAGCCCACACAAGCATTGGCGGTAGAATCGGCAATTGCATTTACCGGAGTTTGTACGGTAACGGCTTGTATAGCAGTATCTGCACAACCCTGACTGCCCGAGGCAATAAGCGTTACAAAAAAAGTACCCGGGGTGTTGTAGGTGTAATTGGCAGAGGACGTATTTGCAGTTCCTCCGTTACTAAAACTCCACTCGTAAGTATTTACATAAGTTGTGTCATTGATAGTAAAATTGACGGGTTGAAAAATGCAAGGGGCTGTGTAGCTAAACTCCGCTTGTGGTGTAGGAGTAATACTTACCGGCTTACTGACGGTATCTTTGCACCCATATTGATTGGTACTAATAAGTGTGGCGGTAAACACACCACTGGTGGTGTAAGTATGTGTTGGGTTTTGCAAAGTAGCGGTAGCGCCATCGCCAAAGTTCCAACTCCATTGGGTAATAGTGCCGTTGGGTGTAGTGCTTTGGTCGGTAAACTGTATGGGCTTATTGGCACAATCAGTTGTAGCGTTGAAATTGGCTACTCCTTTTCCGTATATTTTTACCAATGCAAAAGTAGTATCTGAGCAAAGGTTAGCTCCACTTCCTTTGGTCACAATCAGCTTAACTAAATAGGTGCCGGTGTCCGGGTAAGTGTAAGAAGGGTTTGGTACCGTGGAAACATCTGTGGTAGTAGTAGGGTCACCAAAATCCCATTCGTAATTGAGTGGTACAGTATTGGGTGGCGGGTTATAGCTGGTGTTTTGAAACTGTACAAACTTATCGCTGCAATTAATAATGTAAGTGCCTATGCCTGTTTGCGGATTGATGTCGGTGCTGGGGATATTGGCTACCGGTATATTACACTGTGTTACATTTACCTGATAATCGCGCAGATAGGTGGCTATCAAATTTCCGTTGCGATACTCGCTCACACACACTGCTACTACAAACTGCCCCACGGTGTAGGGCGTGCCGGTCAGTAGCCCGGTATTGTTATCTATAGCTAATGGAGGCGCGCCACCCATAAGGTTAGTTAACGAGTATCCACTCTGCCAAGGTACTGAGTTGTATGGCGGACCAAATGGCGGATTGGGAGCAGGCGCCTGCGCAGTGCCTCCGTGTGATGGTGTGCAAAAACTGTACACCAACTGGTCGCCATCGGCATCGGTAGCCGAGTAGTCAAAAATGAGCGGGGCGTTTACACATATGAATAATGGTGGTAAACTATTAAACACCGGACTGGTGTTCTGAAAAGTTGTAGTAGGCGGTATATATGCCGAGTACACCGCACCTTGATTGCCGGGATCAAACACATTGGTAATAGTACCATTGCGGCAACAGCGCTCATAAATAAGGGTATAGCCCTGCGTGGCCGATGGCATACTAATGTTTAAAGTATATACCCCTTGCTCTACACAGGCACCCGAAGTGTTGGTGAGGCATGGATTGCCGGTAGGAGGTTGTATGGTGGTTACTACCGGGTTCACAAAATTATAGGTTTGAACCAGGTTATTGGTGTTTCCCACAAAAAGGCCAACGGCTGCCTCCTGAATGCTTGCCCCGGGGGCACCATCAAAAGCCGTAGCACTGTTGCAATCGCGGTATACCGTGAGTTTTACCTCGTAAGTGGTACCGGATATGAACCGATACGAAATGAAACCACCTACAATGTGTGTGGCACTGCTGCACAGCGTTATCAGAAGTAATAGAGAAACAGCTAGTTGTTTTTTCATAAAAAACGGATGACAAAAATAATCTAAGTGCGCAGAATAGTGCGTATGTAAAACGAACATAACAGTTGAGTAGTTGCATGTAAGCTATAAGCGAGCACTTTTAATAATGCGCTTAATGCCCTCCCGCCTTTTCGTTTTCGGGTATGCCGATAAGCTCTACCTTAATGTTTTTTAAAGCTGCTGTATGATTTTTGAACTCATAAATGGCCTCAGCCACATCATAATCAATATGCACCGAACGAGAACCATCTACAACTACCGATGCATTTTCGGGCAAATGATGCAGGGTTTGCAAAATGCTGCCCTTGTTCAAGAATGTTACTTCTTCAGAGAGTTGCAATCGTATTTCGCTTCCGGTAGATTTGTTGATGTAGTAAGAGTGCTTGTAATTTTTACGCAGTATAAAAAATATAGATACACAAAACCCCAGAGCAATGCCGCGCAGCAAATCGGTACCCACTATGGCTACAATGGTTACTATAAAGGGCAAAAACTGCTCCCAGCCCAAGCGGTACATGGCAGAAAACAATTGTACACGCGCCAGTTTGTAACCCACCAAAAGCAATATGCAGGCCAAGGCCGCCATCGGTATCAGGTTAATAAACTGGGGAATAATAATGGCGGAAAGCAACAGGATAATGCCATGCGTAATGGCCGAAATTTTAGTGCGCCCACCAGAGTTGATATTGGCAGAACTGCGTACAATCACTTGAGTAATCGGCAAACCTCCTAAAAGCCCTGAAACCATGTTACCCAACCCCTGTGCTTTTAGCTCGCGATTGGTGGGTGTGTTACGTTTAAAGGGGTCTAACTTATCGGTGGCCTCAACACTCAACAACGACTCTAAACTGGCCACAATAGCCAACGTAAGAGCAAGTTCGAAAACCTTAGGATTGCTGATTGCAGAAAAATCGGGAAACGTAAAAAAGCTGAAAAAATCGGCTATGCTTTTGGCCACCGGCAGTTGCACAAGATGGTCTCCACTAAGCACCCAACTTGGGTTGAATAATGAAAAAGCAAGGTTGAGTGCAATGCCCGCCAGCACCACAAACAGCGAACCGGGCACAAACTTAAACAGCCCAAATCGCTTCATAAAAGCGGTATCAAAAAGTAACAACAAGCTCACCGAAATAACCGATATAACTATAGCCCCCGTGCTATTGTAGCGAAGCGCATAATACAACTCAGTAAATGTGTTGTGTCCGTCTTTTTGCTCAAAGTCCAAATCGCCCATCAGGTCTTTATCGTAACCCAAAGCGTGTGGCAATTGTTTGAGAATAAGAATAATGCCAATGGCCGCTAACATGCCTTTGATAACAGACGATGGAAAATAGTGCCCTATAACTCCGGCTTTCAGAAATCCGGCTATCAATTGCAAAGCCCCCGCAAGTACTACAGCCAGCAAAAAGGCCTGATAACTACCGGCAGAAGCAATACCTGCCGAAACAATAGTAACCAATCCGGCAGCTGGGCCAGATACCCCCAATTGCGACCCACTGAAAAAACCCACTACAATACCGCCTACAACACCAGCTATTATGCCCGAAAACAGCAAATCTGGCCTTCCGGTTGAAGCAGCTGCTATGCCAAGGCATAGCGGTAATGCTACTAAATATACTACCAAACCAGCCGGTAGGTCATACTTTAAGCTACTAATCCAACTCTTGTTGCTCATAAGTTACACATCAAATTTGTAAACTGAGTCTATTTCTGAATTATCACCTACGGTAACATTGAGGTCTTTTAAAATACCATTGGCAATATCATATACCAAACCATGCACTTGCAAAAACCGCCCCCTAGCCCAGGCATTTTGTATAATAGAGGTTTTGATAAGGTCAAAAACCTGCTCCTGCACATTCACTTCTACCATCCTGCGCTGCTTTTGTTCTAATGTGGGCAGCGCATCTATCTCCGCTTTATGTAGGCGGTACACATCTTTAATGTTGCGTAGCCAGTTATCAATAATACCAACTTGCTTGTTGTCTAAAGCTGCATTTACCCCTCCACAGCCATAGTGGCCACACACAATTACGTGTGATACTTCCAGCACATTTACGGCATAATCCAGCACACTTAACATGCTCATATCGGTATGCACTACCATATTGGCAATGTTGCGGTGTACAAATATTTCACCCGGTTGTGTGCCGGTAATCTCGTTAGCAGGCACGCGGCTATCGGAGCATCCTATCCAGAGGATGGGTGGTTTTTGGCCTTTGGCCAACTTGTTGAAAAAATCGGGGTCTTGGTTTAGTTTTTGCTGAACCCACTCTTGGTTGTTTTTAAAAATATCGGTGAAAATTTTAGGCATAGCACAATTAGATTTACGTGTTAAAAAATAGATAATGCAGCGCTCACCCGAGCATAAAAAAGGTGCAATAGCAGAATTAGACGGCTAAATCGGGAGGAGGAGAAGTGTTTTCGCCTACAAACTGTGAGGTGAACAGATAGTGAGAGCAAACATTTTTGTAGGCCACATTAAAATAAGAAGGGTCGCAGCAAAGCTGCTGTGCGTCTGTAGTAAACTCTGAGGAGCCATACTCTGAACTTTCGGCATTCTTTTCTGTTTTCGTTTCCTCTTCGGCCACGTTCATCATTGATACCAGCGAGGCATTAATCTTGGCATAAACAGAAACCACCTGCGTAACCCCAAGCGTATGCAAGAGCAACCATAATAGAATTAAAAAATTATTTGCCTGTAGTTTCATTGAGCGCGCCAAATGTAGCAAGAGTATATTAGTAAACTCAAAATAGTTTACAAATAATAACTAAACTCATTTTCATAAAAATCCATCTAAATCAGCACTGTGACACGGTTTCCCTTACTCTTTTGCATTTAGCTTTTGTAGCGCATCTTTAGCTGCAGCTATGCCGGACTCGTAGTCGGCTATTTGCTCTTGTATAGTCAGTTTAGCGGTTTGTCCATCTTCTTTGCTCAAGTTACTTTGGGCTAATTTTTTTCGATCCTCTACAGTTTTTACATACTGCTTCAAAGCACCACGAGCAGCTTGCAGGTACCACTCATTACCATTCAGTCCTTCACGCTCTATAGTTTTTATGCCGGTAAGAACCGTGCTCTTATCCATGCGGGTAAGAAAATTTGAGTAGTAATAAAAAAGATAATATTTATTGATGCCGTTTGCTATTGGTAACTTTTCTTCAAAGAAAACTTGTTTGTCCTGCTCGCCTTCGCGGCTGTACACATCGGCCACTGCTCCCACCAGCGAAGTGTTTTTTTCGTTCTCATACGGTTTTGCGTATTGCATGGCCTTTTTGCTATCGGCTTTAGCCAATGCCTTGAGTGAAGCAGCCACCACAGCGTATGAACTATCGTTAAGCCCGGCTTCGAAAAGAGCTGTGTACTTGCTACTTTGGGGTTGCTTGCTTAACTTCTCGGTAGCTTTAGCACGTACTGCGCTTTTTGCATCTGCTTTTGCCAATGTTTCTAAGGTGGTCAAAATGCTTTCGTTGTTCTCTTT
The DNA here is from genome assembly GCA_016787045.1 of Chitinophagales bacterium. GTDB lineage: Bacteria > Bacteroidota > Bacteroidia > Chitinophagales > LD1 > Bog-950. Next base: position 47,046 of record JAEUVA010000003.1, on the reverse strand, counting down.
GGGCATTTGCAGAGCGTCTATGGCAGAAACACGGATTTCAAAGAAGGAAGCGCCCAACGCCTCTATGATAGCCAACTTTGCATTTACGTTTTCTTTTTGGAGTTCGGTGAGTTGCTCTAATGCTTCGGCTTGTGCTTTGTAGCTGCCATTTTTGAGTTGGTAAATGTATTGTGCAGGTGTTTTGTTCTCTGCTTTTTCGCAAAGTACTACACGCAGTGGGTCTATGTCGGTAAGTAGTGGTGTGCCCTCTGATTTGAAGCTAAATACTTGCTTGGGTTTACTCAACACCACATCATACGAACGAGTGTTAGTTTCGTAATACACTTTTACTTGCAAGGGCAACTGATATACCAGATTTTCCTCAGCATTGTGTTTTTGCACAATTTCTACTTTTACACTATCTGCCGTTTGGCTATACGTAACATCTAACACCGGATGCCCCTTAGCAAAAAACCATTGATTAAAAAACCAGTTCAGGTCTTTACCGGTTATTTCTTCAAAAGCCAAGCGCAAGTCGTGTACCTCGGCTGTTTTAAAGCTGTTTTTCTTTAGATAAGTTTCTAATGATTTAAAAAATGCCTCATCGCCAACAATGTGGCGCAGGTAGTGCAGGAGCAAGCCGCCTTTGGCATAGCTGTGGCTGTCAAACATATCTTCTTTATCTGCATAATAAAAACGGGTGAGGTCCACGTTTTTGCCATTCTGCGCTTCACTCAAGTATTCGTAGTACTGGTCAAACTGCTTGTAGTCTGCATAATCACGTCCATACTTGTACTCGTTCCAGAGATACTCACCATACGTAGCAAAGCTCTCGTTGAGCGGCAGGTTGCTCCAGCTTTCGCAAGTGATTAAATCGCCAAACCATTGGTGAAACAATTCGTGCGATATGATGTCTTCATACGTTTCATCTATCAGCTCTCTGTTATTACGTTGCAAAAATTCGCCATGTAAAGTGGCCGATGTGTTTTCCATAGCGCCACTCACATAATCGCGTACTATTATCTGTGAGTACTTGGCCCATGGGTAATCTACACCCAGCTTCTGCGAAAAAAACTCCATCATTTCCGGAGTGTTGCCAAATATCTGTTTGGCATACGGTGCATGGCTATGCTCGGTGTAATAATTAACCTCCAAATCGCGCCAACGGTCTTTGTAAATGGCAAAATCACCCACGGTAATCATCACTAAATAAGGGGCGTGCGGTAAACTCATCCGCCAGTAGTCGGTAACGGTGCCATCGGCATTCTCTTTAGAAGAAAGCAGTACACCGTTAGAAAGCGACACATACTTTTTATCTCGGGTGATGTAGATTTCTTGTGTCGTTTTTTGGTTGGGTTTGTCTATGGTCGGAAACCAGCAAGAGCTGCTTTCTGTTTCGCCTTGTGTCCAAATTTGTGTGGGCTTGCTGCTATCTTTGCCCAACGGGTTGATGAAGTACAGGCCTTTGTCAGATTGAATGGCATCGCTGCCACCATGTTGCCGCTCTTCGGGTTTGGCAGTGTACGCAATGTACACCTTTAGCTCTTCTCCGCGTTTGTAGCTTTTAGGTAATGTAATGTTTAGTTGCACAGAATCATAATCAAACTCTGCCTGTGTTTTTGTGTTGTCGGCATTGAGTACACTCACTTCGTGCAAATCAAATTGCTTAGCATCTAACACAACTGAGCTTTGAGTGTAAAAGTGGGGCTTAAGGGTGAGGGTGGCGTTGCCTTTGAGGTGTTGCTTTTCGTAATCAAAGCTTACTTCTAATCGGGTATGTATAAGATCAAAATCTTTAGTAGCAGAAGCGCGGTATGGATTCTCACGCGATACGTTGATTTCTACCGGAGCTAAATCAATATCTTTTTTCTTACCTGTGTTTTTGGTGGTATGGCAAGAGCCAAGCACCATTACTAAAGCTAAAGCCAAATAATTCAATCGCATTGCATTAAAAATTGAACCCGCAAATGTATTCGGATTAGTGAAGGTTTTGCATCTGCAATTTCTATCTAGCAATCGGTTAATGCACTACTGCCACCCTTATTTTTTGCTCATTGATGTAGAGCAGATAAGTACCTGCGGCCAAATCCGATACGGAGAGTAGCCATTCGTTTTTGCCGAGCGTTAACTCTCCTTCAAAAACAGACTGTACCACCCTTCCGCTTAGGTCTGTGAGTGCAATGGTTGCTCGGGAACTTTCTAGCGCATCTATATACACATTCAATTGCTCATTAACCGGATTTGGAAATACTGAATAGGAATGCCCTACAGCTATATTCTTTAACCCAATAATTACCGAAAGGTTGGTGATAACAATACTATCGCAACCAGCTACTGAACTGAGGGTGTCTTTGTAAGTACCTGCAGTGCTCACCACACCACCCCCTGGCAAGGTGTAATTGCTACCGCTAAGAATAGACGTATCTATAGTTTGTTGAAGCACCGGGTTTACGCTTAGCGTTAAGTAAACGGTAGAATCGCAACCATTGCTGCTTGCCAATACTTGACTGTAGCTGCCGGCAGCTGTAAGTAAGGTGCCATAAAAATTGTAGGATTGATTAGCACAAATGCTTGCCGAAGTTGCCGTGGCTAATGTGTCCTTGAGTGTAAGCGTTAGCTCAATTACCGAATCGCACTGTCCGCCCACCGGTATTTTATGCTGATACACTCCGGCTTGTGTAAGCACAGAACCAAAGAAACTGTAACTGCTCCCTTTACAAATGCTTTCACTAACACTTGTTAGTGGCGTGGCTAACACCCCTAAATTTAGGCGGATAACAGAGTCGCAGCCTGCTGTGGTGGTAAAGTAATGATTAAAAAGGCCCGAAAACCACAACGGGGTTCCATAAAAATCAAACGTATCGCCCAAACAGATAAATGCCTGCTGGTTGGTAACTGCCGAGTCATTAACCGTTAGTGTAAGATTAACCACCGAATCACAGCCCACAGAGTTTAGGTAAGTATGTGTGTAGCTTCCCGCTTGTGTAAGCAAATTACCCGCAAACGCATAACTGTTGCCGCTACAAATTTGCGCTGTTAAGTTAGTTATTGCCGATGGTTGATTTACACTTAAATGTAAGCGCACGATAGAATCGCAGCCAGCGCTGCTCACCAACGCAAAACCATATATGCCGGGAGTGTTGTATGTAGTGCCAAAAAAGTTGTAGGATGTATTGCTACAAATAGTGGCGTATGTATGGGTTACAATTTGTGTGTCAATAGTAAGGTGTAGCTCTAACAACGAATCGCAACCACCGCTAGATTGCAGCGTAGTGTAATACACTCCTGTGGTACTTAACTGCTGCCCGTAGAAATTGTAGAAACCATCGTAACATGCGTTTTGGTTAAGTATAGTTTTAAAGGTATCTGCTACAGTTAACTGCAAGGTCACTACCGAGTCGCAGCCGTTTATGGTTGTACCGTTGTGTGTATATGTGCCCGCTGCGCTCAGTGCGGTGCCAAAGAAATTAACGCTTTGCCCCTGGCAAATGGATAGCTGGCTGGTAATATTGAATGTTGGGTGTAGTGTCAACACCAATACAACAACCGAGTCGCAACCTGTGGTGGTTGTAAAATATTGCTCATAAGTGCCTGCCGTGGTGAGTAGGTTGCCGTAAAAATTGTACGATTGCCCGCTGCATACCGAAGCAGTAGTGTAAGTGAACAACGTATCGGTAACCGTCAATTGCAGAGTGATGGTAGTATCGCAACCGGTACCTTGGCTAATGATGTGTGTGTAATTGCCGCTGGCTGTGAGTATGCTTCCATAAAAACTGTATTGCTGCCCGCTACAAATAGTGGCTTGCTGAGGTATAGTTACAGGTTGTACAACGGTAAGTTGTAATGTAACCACCGAATCGCAGCCATTGACCGCTGTAAGCGTTTGAGTGTATGTGCCGGTGTTGCTTAGTAAATTTCCATTGAAGTTGTACTGCTGACCGCTGCAAATAGTGGCCTGCAAAGTAGAGATACTGCCGGAGTTAACGGCTAAGTGAAGCTCCACTACAGAATCGCAACCCTTAGAAGAAGCGTACGTGTGGTAATATGTGCCCGCTGTGTTGAGTATAGTTCCATCAAAATTGTACTGCTGCCCATTGCAAATAGAAGCAGCTAATATAGTGGTGTCAATAGCAATTACCTGAAGTTGCAAATGATAAATGCTATCGCAGCCCTGTGCGGTTGTAAACGCTTGTGTGTAGCTACCCGCAGTAGTAATTGGCTGCCCTAAAAAATTATACGTTGACCCTTGACAGAGCGAAACCGTATTAAAAAATTCATATGCTGGATTGATTGTTAGGTGTAGCTCAATGGTAGAGTCACAACCATTCGTTTTTTGAAGTGTATGAAAGTATAGCCCCGTACCAGTAAGTACATTGCCATAAAAATTGTACCCCACATTGCTGCAAGCTGTAGCGTTAATTACGGTTATGCTACTATCTTTTACATGTAAGTTCAGCGCAATTACCGAATCGCAACCACCCGAAGCAATAAAAGTGGCATAGTACGTACCCGAGTCGGTAAGTATGTTTCCATAAAACGAATAGGCACTACCGCGGCAAATAGTATCGTGCAATAAAGATTGATACACCGGGTTTACATACAACTGCAAGGTGCGTGTGCTATCGCATCCGCTGGAGGTAGTGTGCGTTTGGGTGTAATACCCCGCGGTGCTCACCGGTTGCCCACCAAAAATTACATAACTTCCTTGGCAAATAGTAACCGTATCATGTATAGCATAAGAAGGATACACGGTGAGCAACAATGTATAAATGGAGTCGCATGCAGCGCCAAATGAAACCGTATCGCTAACCGTGCTTGGAATATAATAGTACTGCCCCCGCCACAAAAAGCTATCGCCCAGGCAAATGCTGGCTGTATCTGTTGCAAAATATCCGTTTATAGTAAACAACTTCAAATAGACTAGTGAGTCGCAGCCGTACTGGCCGGTGTAAGATTCGCTGTAAAGCCCTGCATCTTTACGCCAACTTCCTCCAAAAAACACACTATCGCCCAAGCAAATAGTTTCAGAAAATGAGATGGGATTATTTAGCGGCCTGTTGACCACTTGATACGTAACAATACTATCGCAACCATTGCCGGTACCGAGCGTGATGTTGTAGGCATCGCCATTTTTGTACCATTGACCATTTACAAAAACCGAATCGCCAAAACACACCAGGGCAGTATCGCTACCATACACTGGTGGCCTTACCCCTAAATCTAAAAAGGCAATGCTATCGCAGCCCGTTCCGCTGCTGATGGTATCTGCATAAAAATCGTTGGTGTATCGCCACTCGCCACCCCACAACACACTATCGCCTTCACAAATGCTCAGCTCAGTAATGCTAAAATGAAAATCTACCACAAACAGTAACACTACAGAGTCGCAGCCGTTGCTGCCGACATAGGTAAAGTAGTACTCGCCCGGCTGGTTGATGGTTTGTCCATCGTACACGTAAGTTTCGCCAGTGCAGATGCCTACGGGCACAAAAACAGTATCTTGCTCTGCACAAGGTTGGGCAGCTGCGGCAAAAACAAAAAGCGATAACAAGACAGTTAACAGCAAGGTAAAACGATATTGCATGGGCTTTAATTCTTCGCCCAAAAAAAGCAAATTATCGGTAAGCGGGTTGCGGTGTTGCTTTCCTTTTCTTTCTTTGCTCGTATAGCAAGCATGCTTGCCACGCTATTATTTACTGTATAAAAAAATATCATGTATAATTCTGATGTAGAGGGTTTAAATGCATTTGCCGCCAAGTATAAAGAACTGACCAACGAGGTAGGCCGTGTGATTGTGGGCCAAAACGAAGTGGTGAAAAACATTCTCATTTCGGTGTTTTGCGATGGCCATAGCTTACTGATAGGTGTGCCCGGCTTAGCCAAAACGCTGATGGTGCATACCATTGCCGATGTGCTGGATTTAGGATTTAACCGCATACAGTTTACCCCCGACCTGATGCCGAGCGATATCATCGGTTCCGAAATTTTGGACGAAAACCGCCACTTCCGTTTTAATCGCGGCCCTGTGTTTGCCAATATTGTATTGGCCGATGAGATTAACCGTACACCACCCAAAACCCAATCAGCTTTGTTAGAGGCCATGCAAGAACGCAGTGTAACCGTGAGCGGAAAAAAACACGCCTTAGATTTACCCTTCTTTGTACTGGCCACACAAAACCCCATAGAGCAAGAAGGTACCTATCCGCTGCCGGAGGCGCAGTTAGATCGGTTTATGTTTTCTATAAACCTAGATTACCCCTCTTACGAAGAAGAAATAAACGTGGTTAAAAGCACCACTGCCGGCAGCAAAGTAACGCTGAGCAAAAAAATGACGGCTGCCGAAATTCTGTACTTCCAGCAGCTTATCCGCAAAATACCTATTGCCGATAATGTGTTGGAATACGCTGTACGCTTAGTCAACAACACCCGCCCTAATCGCACCGGTTCACCGGCAGCTGTCAACAATTACATTGGTTGGGGAGCTGGCCCACGCGCCTCGCAATACCTGGTGCTTGGTGCCAAATGCCATGCCGCCATTAACGGCAAATACAGCCCCGATATAGACGATGTGAAAGCCATTGCCCTGCCCGTGCTTCGCCACCGCGTGTTTAAAAACTACAAGGCCGAGGCCGAAGGGTTGCCCATAGACAAAATACTGGAAGGTTTGATGTAGGCATTTGCTGAGTGCTAATTGGCATCTATCCACCAAAAAAATTAAACCTACTTTGGTTCCGTGAAATTTAATGAGCAAATTTGGGCTGCCGAAGCGCAAAAAAAGAAGAAAGAAAACCGGCAGTTTTTAGATAAAGCCGCGCGCAAAAAAGGTATCGTAAGCCAACTTCCTGCCCTGCACGATGAGGCCTTTACAAAAATTGATTGCCTGAAATGTGCTAATTGCTGCAAAACTATTTCGCCCCGCTTTAAAACACCCGACCTGGTGCGCATAGCCAAATACTTAGGCATGAAGCAGAGCGAGTTGATAGATACTTACCTGCGCTTAGATGAAGATGGAGATTATGTGGTAAAAAAAAGTCCGTGTCCGTTTTTGGGTGCCGATAATTATTGCAGCATCTACGAAGCCCGCCCCCGCGATTGCGAAAAATATCCCTATACCGATAGCCATGAGTTTTTTGATTACAAACACACTACCCACCAAAATAGTACCACCTGCCCTGCGGTGTATTATGTGTTGGAGCGGCTCAAAGAAATAAATCAGTAGCCCGGCTGACTTCAATCAATAGGAAGTACCGTGGTGCCGTTTATATTCGCGCCCGCAAAACACATTTTATCACTTAAACAATAAAAAAATGGCAGTATTAGTAGGCAAAAAAGCCCCCGTTTTCAAAGCACAGGCAGTCATCAATGGCGGTACGTTTGTAGAAGATTTTTCGTTAGAACAGTACATTGGAAAAAAGTATGTAGTACTCTTTTTTTATCCTAAAGATTTCACGTTTGTATGCCCAACTGAGTTGCATGCATTTCAAGAAAAATTAAGCGAGTTTGAGCAGCGTAATTGTGCCGTAGTAGCATGCAGTACAGATACTGAGCAGAGCCACTGGGGCTGGCTGCAACTACCCAAAAACAAAGGGGGCATACAAGGCGTTACCTATCCGCTAGTGGCCGATACGAGCAAGACCATTTCGGCCAACTACGATGTGCTGAATGGCGAATATTTTTATGACGAAAACAACCAAATGCAATCTACAGCCGAGTTGATTGCCTACCGTGGTTTGTTTTTGATAGATAAAAACGGCATAGTGCAACACCAGCTGGTCAACAACCTGCCGCTTGGTCGTAATATTGACGAAGCACTGCGCACATTAGATGCCCTTATCTTTTTTGAAACTAACGGTGAGGTATGCCCCGCCAACTGGGCTGTAGGCAAAGCGGGTATGAAGGATACGCACGATGCTGTGGCAGAGTACTTAGCCAAAAACTAATTCCAATACCTTTCAATATTAAAGTAAAGCGCTCCGGGGTACGTGGCGCTTCTTTTTTGCTGGCTACATCAACCGGTCTAACTTGCCCTTGCGCTTTACAATGTTTTTGTAGTCCCACTGTATGTGTTGGGCTTTGGTGAGCCATCGCTGAAGATGAGTAGCGTTGATTTGCGCTACATCTGTATAGCGAATAGAGGCATCTTTAAACTTACCGGTACCGGGTTGTAGTGCTTCTTCTTCAAAATCGGCACCGCTCCAAAACATTAACCGCACAGCATCTTTCAGTTTATCATACCCCACAATAGGGTTGCCGTTGATAAACCATACCGGGTGCCCATGCCATACTTTACTCTCGGCTGCTGGTAGTGCTTGGTCAATTTCGGCATATAGCCGTTCGCAAATTTTGCGGTCGGGTGCCGGTAGTTTGGCGTGGTATGTTTTTATGTTGGTATGCATAGTGGGCAATAGTAGTAAGGTCTTGTGTTTTTGCGAAACTCCATTGGCAAACCAAAAGTTTTTTGCTGCCCCAATTACCTTTTGCGCTTTTTTTAGCTTCGTGCCGTGCGTTTGATCTTCATCGCCAGACCAAATTTCTTAAACAAAAATCCATGTTCAGACACCACGGCAATGCAAGAACACTGGCTCACAATCTGCGTATTGCTTCTTTACTTTCTTTTGTGGCGGGTGTTGTAAATGTGGCTGGTTTTTTAGCCGTACAGAAGCTAACCACCAATGTTACCGGGCATTTTGCCTTTTTTGTGGACGAAGTTTTTAAACAGAATTTCGCAGAGGCCATTCACTACTTTTTGTACATTTCGTTTTTCTTTTTGGGCTCTTTTTTTTCAAGTTTTTCTATTGAGCTTGTCAGCAAAATAAACGAACGATTTATATACAGAATTCCGGTTGTTATAGAATCGGTGATGCTAATCTTAGTGGCTGTTTTTGGGCAAAAAATATTAGTTACTTCGCCAAACGTTTTGGCCTACTCGCTACTATTTGCAATGGGGCTGCAAAACTCGTTAGTTACTACCATTTCGAACGCAACTGTTCGTACCACCCATTTAACCGGGTTGTTTACCGACTTGGGTATAGAACTTTCACAACTATTTTTTTACCAACTAAAGGATCAAAAAGAGAAGCTCTATTCTTCCATAAAACTTCGTTTGACCATCATTAGCTTTTTCTTTTTGGGTGGCTTGCTTGGTGGCATTTTTTACTCCTCCATTCATCTCTATGTATTGTTGTTTGCCGGTATCTTGCTACTCATCGGATTGGTTTATGACAACATAAAACTGAAGTTGAAAAGACAACTGACATAAAAAAAGAGGTGATTTTTTTTTACAATGAGTTTTACCAATCTCTATGTAAACTTCTTTGTATGGGTTCTGTAAAAAATACTGCCCCCTATGGATGCAGGCAAGCACTAAGCAGATTCAGCCGTTTTTATTCCCGCTCGCTAATGGCGTAATACCATTTTTTCTATCAATTGCTTAAAATGGTTTCCGGTGCCGGGGCCAAACCAGTTCATAGTTTGGGTTTCGTAGGTATTTAGGTTTTCGTGTTTGCTGTGTGTTACATACCCTATGTATCCTCCATTGAAGCTGGTCACAATGAATGGAGAAATAGCCGGATGCTCCTCCATCAGTTCTGCCGTTATTTCGCCCGAAAAATCGCAGGGTAAACCAATGAACGGTATGGCATCTAATTGCAAATAATTTACATATATCATTTCTTTACCAAACAAAAAATGAAAAACCCATGGCCGGAGTGAGATGTATTTGTTCAGTTTCAGGTTGGGTGGGTTGAGCAAAAGCGGCAGACGTATCATATATAAATTATTTGCCGCGTGTGTGCCGAGTGTATCTAAGCAATTCTTTACCGCTTCACTTACGCCATTGGCCATGTATTTTGCCTCGGCCTCATCTTGGTCCGATGCTTTGTAGGGGCCATGGCTGCCCACGGCTCCTGCACTAAAAGAGCAAAAATCAACCGTACCACTTGCTTCTATATTTTTCATCATTTGTCCGCACCAATCCCCAGATAGTTGCATGAGCGACTCATGATAAACCGTATTGTGTGCCGAGTAAGTAGCTATGACCGCAGTTTGTCCGACACTGTTTTGTAGTTTGATTATACGAACAATGGAATCAATTTTCCCCGTTGAATCGGGCAGGTGCGCCATGTCTGTTACCAAGCGGTTGTACACCAGTTTTGTAGTACCCGCTTCTGCGTAACCTATGGTAGTCGGCAGACATTTTTTCTCTGCCTCCAGTATAACTGCTTTGATTTGGTGGGCTATAAACTCCGGCACCCGTGCATCGTATTTGCCGGCAAAAATTTCTCCCACATAACTATTATGCCAGCCACCTATGCTGCTGTGGGTGTGTGTAGCAGTGTAGTAAATGTTAGAATGATTAAACCCATTTTGGGTTAACATACTATCTGCCAGTTGGGTAACCGTTGACGGAATAATGAGCAGGTCGGCAGAGATAAAGGCCACCTTGGTGTTTCCTTTTTTGAAAACAAATGCGCGTACATAAACTGAGTCATGTATGCCCTCAAAATGACGACCTTTTCGGTGAGCATCTATAGCTATGGGGGTGGTAAATGGCGGTATTAAACTAACCTTGCTCCATCCGGCTTCAAAAAGTGAAGTGGTGTCCGCTGATTTACTTTCTGCCAACAAAGAGTCCGTCAGCCACATTTGCCGGTTGAATATTGCGGTTTGTTCTATAGGTGTGGTGTTGTAGAGCTTAAACAATGTCAAGAACAACAATAGGAGCACTACCATCAAAACGATAAATATTTTGAAGAAGCGGCCATTCCACATGCAGCAATGATATATGGGGAATGCAACACAGCCCCCGAAGCGATTTAGGAGCAGGCCTGTTGGGCCGGTGGCTTTTTGCTTCTGTATTTTTGTTCTTTTGGCTTGAACCAAAAGAACGAAAAGTTCAAACCGGTGAAGAAACAGGGCTAAAAATCTGTTCACTTCGCTAAACTAAAAGAACTCGCCAACGCAATGGCTGTACAAGCTCAAACACCTTTTAGTTTTTAGCGCTCCGTTGCCCGATTTTGATAACGCCTGTTTCTTCATGGGCGGTGGTGATGATGAGCCGCATAGAAAAAATTTATTGTTTGATTACTGTGGCTTATTAGAAAAAGAGGAATGAAACTCTCCTAACGAAGGGAGGACTGAATACAACACACCCCTGCTGCGCCTCTTGCTCACACACTCCCCTCTCGGAGAGGGGAGGAATGCAGAACCACATTGTAATTTATGGGAAACATGGTTATTGCTTGACTACTCTGCCTGTGGTTATTGTTGCTTATTGGGAAAAGAGGAATACAACACACCCTGCTTGGCTAATGGCTGCGCACCCCCTCTATAGAGGGGATAATGCAGCCCCGCAAGTGGCTCTAATTTTTGACCACCCTGCCTGTGGCTATGGTTGTTTCTCCACGTTTGATGGTGGCTTGGTAAACTCCGCTGGGCCATTGGGTGGGCATCCGCACAGAGTTGAGCGTCATTGTAAAGCGTATCTTTTACTGTGGCATACATCCCCCTTGCTCTATAGGTGGCTTCGCCACCTGCAAGTGGACATTTGAACGCCACTTGCACGACCAGCATTATTTATATCTCCGCCAAAAATATGCTTTCGTGTTTTAGAACTAAACTTGCTTTTGTACAAGCTCCATGCCCGCTTACGCAGCCGTGCTGCACTTTTTAGTAGTTTACGACTGGCAGCTATCTTTTTAGCCACTGCTCCAATGCGCGTTATTGTGGTTGCGTTTCCTACCACCGGTACTGCACTGGCAAAGCTGAGTAATGCGCTGCCTACTTTGCCCTTGGTTAAATCCAACAGGCCATTCACCAGGTCCACTATATCTCCAAAGGCAGGGTACATGCCCAGCATGGCAAGCATCATTTCGGTGAGCGGGTCTTCATGCAGTTGGTTGACTACTTCTATCAGCTTCACAAACCTTCTGCGCGCTTCGGGTATCAGCATTAAGCCCGCCAGGCCATAGGGGGCAAATCCCGGGCTAAAAGCCATAACCATATAAGGTGCTACATCAGCAAATACCTTACGCACTTCACGTAGCTTATCTAAAAAAGCATCTAAGTTTTCTTTAAAGAGTTGTTCTATTTCTTCCCAAGTGAGCGCGTCATCTTCAACTCTTATCTGCCCCGATGCTTGTATGCCGCTCATAATGGCATCTTGCGGCAGGGTGTTGATAACACCGGGGCGGGGTATCAGGTGCCCGCCTTGCATCCAAGCGGGGTTGGGAGTTATGGCGGGTTGCAGCACCCGGCCGGTGTTTAGTATTTTGCCTGCGTTGGTACTTTTGGGATAGATAATTTCTATCTGTGGCATTAGGTGTGTACCACTGGCAATGCCGGTGCCTATGCCTCCTATATTGCTCCAGTCTATGTTGTTGCCTCTGGTACTGGTAATTACCAACGGGTCATACTCGCCTTCCATAAAATCGTTACCGCTGGTAATTTGAGTGCCGGATGCACCGCTGCTTGGCAACTCATCGGGGGTTTGTGCTTGATTGGTAGGGGTTGGAGTGGGTGTTTGGTTATTAGATGCAGTATTGCCTCCCCAACTGCCGCTTGCCCCACCACCACTAAAGCTGCCACCCCCAAACCCACCCAAGCCCCCGCCCGCGGCTCCGGCTGCACCTGCCCCACGGCCCAGCAGCACTATAGCCCGCACAGTATTGAGGTAGGTGCCATAAGCCAGCCGCCCACCCAACCCTACCGCGCTTAGCCCGGTACTAATAGCCGCCCCCGCTGCGGCTTGCACCGCGCCTACCACTGCGCCAATAATGAAACCGATGAAAAGCATAAACGCTTAGGGTTGGGGGTTATCGTAGTTGGTGCTGGTTACATTTAAACTCAACGGGCCTATGTTCATGTTTTTATCTTCGCAGCACTTGCCAAATACTTTGCGGTATGCCTCGGCTTTGTCTTTGGGGTCGGCTATGCTGTTAATAATGGCCATGGCCTGCTCGGTTTTTTCGTTTTCTAACTCGGCTGCGTTGGCGGCTGCCTCTTGCAGGCGGCTGTTGTAGCAATCTAATGCCTCGCCCTGCCCCAGCAGCGAATCTACAATAACAGAGTCGGTACGCAGCACGGCTGTTTGCACATTCAATATAACCCCCGGTACGGTTATACTCAGCGGCTTGCTTTGGCCGGTGGGGTTATAGGTTTGGCTCAGCCCTGTTTTTTTCTCCCACACATCGTAGGTACTTGTGCCCCCGCCTACGCAAGCCCCCGCGCTGATGGTATGCTGCTCAAAAAACTGCTGCATGTTGCCTTGATAGTCGCGCACGTGGCATACATAGTTGATGAGGTCTTGCAGCACTCCGGCCACTTCGGTAGGTTCCAGTACACTATTGAGCATGTTCTCCAAATCCCAAATCTGGCATACCATAGTGCCGGCAGGGTCGCCATTGGTTACCGCAAAGCGTATGTTTTTAAGCCAGGTGATTACATGGTGCTCTTGCAGCAATTGCCGGAACACAAAGTTGAGGGTACGGCTCCAGTTGGTGTTTTCTAACATACGCACTATGGAGGTTTCTTCGCCTTCGCTGGTGGTGGTTTCGGTGGTGGTGTTAACGGTAGTTTCCCGGTACTCGTTTGATTCGCTAACCGAATCGTTCAATGCTGCATAGAGGGTTTCTACCATCAGGTTCAGATGGGTAACCACATTGCTACTGGTGTAAGTGGCTGCTGAAGATTGTCCTTGGCCCAATATAGGCGCTAACACTGCCGGGGTGTTGTGAGCACCACCGGTTTCTCTAGACGAAAAGCCATTAATCTCATTTAAAAAATCAGAGCCGGTGTGGTTTTCCCAGTTGCTCTGAAAGCGGTTGTATCCGCTGGAGCCGGAGGAATCAAGTATGTTTTCTGCTAAGGTTTTAGTAGTAGTGCTGTCTTTATATGTCCGCACACTGATGGTGGTTTTTTCTCCGGGTAGCAAGCTAAATGTTTTTATGGTTTTTCCCGCACCATAATTGCCCAGATAGCTGCAAATGTTTACGTCAAACAGGCAGAATATACGGGGATTATATTGTGGTTTTTCCAGATATTGAAAAGATGGTTTACCCGCAGCATCTATCACCACCATAGGCAACTGCCCGCGGCTAAGCCGCTCAGCTACATTGTTTAAATTTACTACAAACGGAGGAATAGAAAATAGCGCCTCACGGATGATGTAGCCATCTGTAGTTACATTATTAGCTATGGTGAGGGTAGAGAACACATTGCCGGTCATTTACACCACTTTGTTGAGGTTGCTTACGGTGTTATGGTAATAAGAGGTATCTTTAGGATTGTTGACATCCGGCACATCGTTGGTCACAAACACTACGGGCACTTTGGCATTAACTAAAGCCCCTGCATTGCCTATACCCTTTATGGTGCCTACCCCCGAATTGAGTTGCTGCAACATAAACAACAGCAGTTCGGATGCGCCAGCTTTTTCTATCCCCTCAAATACCTGTGATACATTGTCCTCATAATTGCGTTTAAACTTAGCGCGGTCAATGGCAAAGGGTATTCGCCACACCACATTTAAGCAGTTTTTTGTGGAATGTTGTAATCTAAAATGGGGGCATCGGCCTAGCCCAGTTCAATAAACGGGCGGCCTGTTTCGCAGTTTACGATTGGCATAATAAATATGGTTTAGGTGAAAAAAATAAATGGAGAGCCCACCCGTAAACGAGTAAGAAACAGCAAACCGAGACAGAAAATATACTAGTGGGTATTGCGGGGGGGGGGGGGCGCGAAAGCTACACCACAATTATTTAAGCAGCAAGAATGTAATGTAAAATGCAGCATGTGGTGCTTTTATAGCTGCAAAACAAAGCAGGTATCTTGTATATGTCAACCATCACGCATGTCTTTATTTCTACACTTATGGTGTAAAATAAAATTTGGATTGCATGTATTTTTTGTTTTATTGAGCATGCTCCTGCTAGTGCCCAGCTTAAATTAATGGAGCAAGTGTTATGAGATTACATTGCTTAAGCAAAAATTTCATCTTCGCACCCGATGAAGAACTGGAAGAGATATACCATTACTGCTGCCTTGCCGTATGCCAATGGCCCTAAACACATTGGCCACTTGGCCGGTGCGTATTTGCCTGCCGATATATATGTACGTTATCTGCGCGCACAAAAACGCGATGTAGTATTTGTATGCGGCAGCGATGAACACGGCACGGCCATTACATTTCAGGCCCTGCAAGAAAACACCACCCCCCGAGAAATTATTGATAAATACCATGTGTTGATTCAAAAAAGTTTTGAGCAACTGGGCATTGAGTTTGACATTTACCACCGCACCAGCGAGCCACTGCACCACGAAACGGCACAAGAGTTTTTCTTAGATTTTTACCACAAAGGGCTGTTTAAAGAAGTCACCAGCGAGCAGTATTTTGATGAGGAGAAAAAGGTTTTTCTGGCCGACCGCTACATTATGGGCACCTGCCCCAATTGCAGCCACGACCGCGCCTATGGCGATCAATGTGAAAAATGCGGTAAATCACTTTCGCCTACCGATTTGATTAACCCAAAATCTACTTTAAGTGGAGCAGTGCCGGTGTTAAAACCCACCAAACACTGGTACCTGCCGCTAAACGAATACGAACCCTGGTTAAAGACCTGGCTCGTGCGCGACCATGCCAAAGATTGGAAGAGTAATGTATATGGCCAGTCCAAAAGCTGGATTGATGCCGGCCTGCAACCCCGCGCCATGACCCGCGATGGAGAGTGGGGCATCAAAGTGCCGCTAAAGGATGCCGAAGGCAAAGTGCTGTATGTGTGGTTCGATGCGCCCATTGGCTACATCAGCGCCACCAAGCAGTGGGCAAAAAATACCGGCAATAACTGGGAGTTATATTGGAAAGACAGCGATACGCGGCTCATTCATTTTGTGGGAAAAGATAACATCGTTTTTCACTGCATCATCTTCCCCGTTATGTTGCACATGCATGGCGATTACATAGTGCCAGACAACGTGCCTGCTAACGAGTTTTTGAATTTAGAAGGCGATAAAATGAGCACCAGCCGCAGGTGGAGTGTAGAGATGCACGAATACCTGCACGATTTTCCGGGCAAAGCCGATGAACTGCGCTATGTGCTTTGCAGCATTGCCCCCGAAACAAAAGACAGCGAGTTTACCTGGAAAGATTATCAAACCCGTGTGAACTCTGAGTTGGTAGCCATACTAGGCAACTTAGTAAACCGCGTAATGGTACTCAGCGATAAGTACTTTGATAACCAGGTACCGCAAGCAGGCGAGTGCAGCGATTTAAAAGCGTTTATCACCACGCAGCGCGATAAAATTTCGGAGGCCATTGAAAATTTCCGCTTTCGCGAGGCACTGGCAGAAATGATAAATGTAGCCCGCCACGGCAATCAATTGCTTTCTGACAAAGAGCCGTGGAAGCTCATCAAAACCGACCGGGAAGCTACGGCAATAGTGTTGTACGATTGCATACAAATTATTGCCAACCTCGGCATTTTGTGCGAGCCGTTTTTGCCATTTACTTCCAAAAAACTGTTTGCCATGCTCAATTTAGATGAACGAAACGTATCGTGGAAAGATGCGGGCAGGCAAGATTTGCTGAAACCCGGCCATGTGCTGGGCAAAGCGCAACTGCTTTACCAAAAAATAGAAGACGAGCAGGTAGAGGCACAAATTGAAAAACTGAAAAAAACCGTAGCCGGAGGTAACAAGCCGGAAGTAATAACAAAGCCAGTGGAAGAGAAAAAAGAAGACAAAGCAGAAATTACGTATGACGATTTTTCAAAATTGGATTTGCGGGTGGGCACCATACTCACAGCCGAAAAAGTAGAAAAAGCCGACAAGCTACTAAAGCTGAGTGTGGACTTGGGCTTTGAAACCCGCACCATTGTATCGGGCATTGCCGAGCATTTTAAACCCGAAGAATTGATTGGCTTGCAAGTAAGTGTAGTGGCCAATCTGGCTCCGCGCAAAATCAGAGGTATAGAGTCAAAAGGCATGATTTTGCTTGCGGAAAACGAAAACGGCAAATTGGTTTTTGTATCACCCAATCAAAATACCGCCAGCGGTAGTGTTATCCGTTAATAAATCTTTTTACTTTCGGTCACTTTTCCTTAACACAACACTCTACATCACATGAAAAAAGTATTCCTCTCTCTTGCGGTATTAGCACTGGCAACCATT
Organism: Chitinophagales bacterium; assembly: GCA_016787045.1. Classification (GTDB taxonomy): domain Bacteria; phylum Bacteroidota; class Bacteroidia; order Chitinophagales; family LD1; genus Bog-950. The sequence goes on along the minus strand of JAEUVA010000003.1, from coordinate 29,904 downwards.
GCCAACGCCCAGTGCAGCAACCGCTATCAAGATTCCATTTTTGCCTCCGTCACCAAAACTACGGTGCAGTATTCCTCTGCTTACAATTTGAGTATGGATATTTACACCCCCGATGGTGATGCAGAAACCAACCGACCTGCTATTCTTTTAGCACACGGTGGCAGCTTTACCGGTGGCAGCCGAGCGGAAACTACTATTGTGAAATTGTGTGAGCGTTTTGCTAAACGCGGATACGTAACCGCCTCTATGAGTTATCGCCTTACATCTAATCCTCTAAACATGTTATCGCCCAGCACCGGCTATCCGGTGGTGATGAAAGCCATCAGCGATGGTAAGGCAGCCGTGCGCTACCTCAAAGCCAATGCAGCCACCTACGGCATAGACAGCAGTATGATTATTGTGGGTGGAAATTCGGCCGGAGGCATTTTGATGTGCCATTTGGCTTGGATAGATGATACTACTGAAGTAAGCAATGATGCTATTATCCTGCAAGCTATTAATGACAATGGCGGCATTGAAGGTAACAGCGGAAACCCCGGCCCTACATCTAAAGTAGTAGCTGTGGTGGACTGGGCTGGTGGTATTAAAGACACCACATGGATTAGCACCGGCAACGCACCGGTGGTTAGTTTACATGGCGACCCGGACGGTACTGTACCTTATGGCTACGGACAAGTATTAGGCGGTGCTTCGCAAATTACCATACATGGCCCCGGCAGCTATACTAAGCGTTTAGATAACATCGGCATTACCCAATGGCATAAACGCTACCCCGGTGGCGACCACCAACCTTGGGGCGGTAGTGGTACCGGTGCTACGTTCAACGAAGCCGACAGCATCAGCCGCGACTTTTTGTATCAGGAAGTGGTATGCAAAACCGCCTCCGGTATAAATGCAGTAAAGGAGCAAGTGAACATGAAAATTTATCCTAACCCTGCAGTAGGTGCCATCACTGTTTCGTTAGATAAATTCAACGAAAAAACACAAGTGCAACTGACCGATTTACAAGGCCGAACATTATCGCTTCAACCGGCTGCTACACAAGTTACTTTTGAACGCAACAACCTGCCCGCTGGTATGTATCTGGTACAAGTGATTGCCGATAAAGCTATTGTAGCAGTTAAAAAAGTAGAGTGGCAATAATTTGTTGATGAATACGACACTATCAGCACCTTACCTGCTTGCAAAGCGGTAAGGTGTTTTTTTTGAACAAGACCCAATAAATGGCCAACCGCATTCGCTACCTTATCAGTTTCATTTTGCTGCTCACCATGAAGGTAATGGCAAAGCTCTTGTATCGCTTTGAAGTGCAGTGGCCCGATAACAACAAAAACGTACCGTGGAACGAAGTACGGGTGATTGCTCTGCTCAACCATACTTCATTAGCCGAGCCGCTGTATGTAGGCGTGTTGCCGGTTCGTTTTTTATGGCGATTGGCCAGCAAAATGGTAGCCCCCGGTGCCGATAAAACCCTCAACCGCCCGCTGGTAGGTACTTTCTACAAGTTGTTTAGCCCAGGCATGGTTTCTATTACCCGCAAGCGCGATGATAGCTGGCAAGAGTTTATGGATGCCATTGCTCCCGATTCGGTCATTGTCATAATTCCAGAAGGGAGAATGAAGCGACCCAACGGTCTTGATTTGAACGGACAAAAAATGACCATACGTGGTGGAATTGCCGATGTGCTTGCCGGGTTGAATAGCGGCAAAATGGGCATTGCTTATAGCGGTGGCTTGCACCATGTACACGCCCCGGGCGAAAAGGGATTTCGGATATTCAAAACACTAAAATTGAATTTAGAACTTATAGACATAGCCCAATACAACAGTAGTTTTGGTGCAGATAGAGGCAGTGAAGAGTGGCGCAAAAAAGTAATTGCCGATTTGCAGCACCGCTTAGAAACCCGCGTGCCGGTACTGTAAGCAATACTGTATGCTGCACCGCAGCTTGTAGATAACTGAACAACTACACACCCACCCCGGTTGTATTATTGCCCTGATGAAACATATAGCTGTATTTGCCTCCGGTAGCGGCTCCAATGCCGAAGCCATTATCCGATATTTTGAAAATCATACGCACATACGGGTGGCGCTCGTGGTGAGCAATAATCCATTGGCTCCGGTAGTTAAAATGGCGCATCAGCATCGCATTATCTCAGCTATTGTGAGCAAAAACTTTTTTGAAGACGAAGCGCGAATGAGTGCCCTGCTCCAATCGCAGCAAATAGGGTTTATTGCCTTAGCCGGTTTTCTGCAACTGATTCCGGAATGGCTGGTTAAAAAATTTCCGAACCAAATAGTGAACATTCATCCTGCCTTGCTACCCAAGTTTGGCGGTAAAGGTATGTACGGCAAAAAAGTACATGAGGCAGTTTTGGCAGCTGGCGAAACCGAATCGGGCATGACTATACATTATGTAAATGCCCAATACGATGAGGGAGAAATTATAGCACAACAAAAAGTACAAATTGCAGCTAACGAGAATGCAGAATCGCTGGCGCAAAAAGTTTTGCAGTTAGAGCATGAGCATTACCCTAAGGCGATTGAGAGGTTGCTGATGTAGATGGCTTGGTGACCGATCGTCAAAGTCAGAACCGGGAAGACAGCCAACCACAAACTACCAACCATAAACTTGAAACTTAAAACTCATTAGTGGAAAACATGTGATTAAAAACACCACACAGCCCCATAAAAAAGCGCAACGGTAAAATACCTTCGCGGCTTCTTCAAAATCACATCAAGTTATGGGTAAAAAAATCTCCTCCGCGCTTATTTCTGTTTACTACAAAGATGGTTTAGATGCCATTGTACACGAGCTCAACCGATTAGGTGTAATCATATACAGTACCGGAGGTACTCAAACTTTTATTGAGGGCTTGGGCGTAAAAGTAGTTCCTGTTGATGAGTTGACTTCCTACCCGTCTATACTTGGCGGTAGAGTAAAAACCCTGCACCCTAAGGTGTTTGGTGGCATATTGGGCCGCAGAGATAACGAGAGCGACAAACAGGAAATGGCCCAATACCAAATCCCCGAAATAGATTTAGTAATTGTGGACTTGTACCCTTTTGAAGAAACCGTAGCGAGCGGTGCATCAGAGCAAGATATTATTGAAAAAATAGACATCGGTGGCATATCGCTTATTCGCGCGGCAGCTAAAAATTTTAAAGATACCATTATCGTAGCTTCCAAAAATGAATATGCTCCTTTGCTGCAATTGCTGCAAACCAAAAATGGGGAGAGCGATATAGAAGACCGCAAACTGTTTGCCGCCAAGGCATTTATGACATCCTCGCATTACGATACGCACATCTTCAATTATTTTAATCGGACCTTTGGATTAGAAGTGTTTAAACAAAGCGAACAACAAGCCAAAGTGCTTCGCTATGGCGAGAATCCTCATCAGCGCGGAGTATTTTTTGGCAACTTGGATGAGGTATTTGATATACTCAACGGCAAAGAACTTTCGTACAATAATTTGGTAGATGTAGATGCCGCCATCAACTTAGTAAGTGAATTTACAGAACCCACCGTATCCATTATCAAACACACCAATAGCTGTGGCTTAGCCAGCCGCGCTACATTGGCAGAGGCCTACAAAGCGGCTTTTGCCTGCGATACCACATCGGCCTTTGGCGGGGTAATAGCCGTAAATCGTACTATAGATGTTGCTACAGCTACCGAAATGAACTCACTGTTTTTTGAAGTGCTCAGCGCACCTGCTTACGAGCCGGAGGCATTAGAGATTTTGAAAAGCAAGAAGAACCGCATTTTGCTGCAGACCAAAAAACTAATGCCCGTTAGTAAGACCTTCAAAAACTTGTTGAATGGTGTATTGGTACAAGATGCTGATACCAAAGCCGAGAAAAGAAACGAGTTTAAAACCGTAACTATCAAAGCCCCTACCGAAACAGAGCTATCTGATTTAGAGTTTGCCATAGTAGCCGTAAAACATTTAAAAAGCAACGGTATTGCCCTAGTTAAAAATAAGCAACTGGTTGGCAGCAACTGCGGGCAAACCAGCCGGGTAGATGCCCTGCAAAACGCTATCAAAAAAGCCCATGAGTTTGGCTTTGACTTAAAAGGCGCTGTAATGGCCAGCGATGCATTTTTCCCTTTTCCTGATTGTGTAAACATCAGCGCTGAGGCGGGTGTTACCGCCATAGCCCAACCCGGTGGCAGCATCAAAGACCAGGATAGTATAAATGCCGCCAATGCTGCAGGGCAAGCCATGGTGATGACTGGCATAAGACATTTTAAGCATTAACATTTCGCAATGCTGGCTTTAAGTTTACTTTAGTGTAATGCAAATCACATTACACTCCAATCGCGTTATCCCTATCTTTTTAGTGCTTATCTGCGGAATACTTCAAGCTGCCAATAATCCGATTTATGAACAGCGCAAAAACAACTACATTGACTCTGCCGTGGCCAATGGCACAGGCAATAAAATGATTTTTCAGGCCTACCGTAATGTGCCGGTAGATAGCAATCAGCTAAACACTATGTTGGGAAACCTGATGGCCAAATCCACCAGCGATTTTGACATTATACAACTCATTCGCATATTATACCAGAGCAACGGACAGTACGATGCCAAGATATTACCGGTGCTCAACACCATACCATTTTGGGTGAATAAAAACGATACCACCCGCAACTACTGGAGCGAAAACCACATGATCATGTGGAGCAGCAGCGAGTGGCTAATGCACGAAAAATACGGCAAGCCGGTGGACTCTACGCTGCGGGAACGCATAGTACATTATTTAAATTTGAAAAATACATTTGGTTACTATGAGTTTAACTCCAGCACCTATGCCCCCTTTTCGCTGAGCGGTTTGTTGAACCTCTACGATTTTTCGCAAGACGTGGAGATAAAAACAAAAGCTGGTTTAGCCGCGCAAAAATTGCTGAAAAATATGTTGCTGTTTACCAACGATTTAGGCGTGTATTACCCAGTGGCCGGAAGAAATTACCCCAGCAAGTATTTCAATCCATTCAATCAAAACCACAGCGCCATTATTTATTTGCTTACCGGCAACGGAAATGCCAACAACTTTACCACTGGCGCTGCATTTTTAGCCACATCTGACCTTGAAGTGGATACGGTCATCAATTCGTGGCAGCCCGTAATTGACACCGCGTATTACAATGGCCACAGTTTAGACACCGCATTTATTCTTCACAACCAACAGAGTTTTGTAGATAAATACGTGTTTTTGTGGAGCGCTGGCGGATACTTCCATCCGCAGGTAGTAAGTGGTACTGTGCAAATACTTAACGACTCTGCGCTTTGGGACCAAGTAGACTTTTCGTTACTTAAACCACTACAGGGTATTGTGTCTCCTTCCAGCGCGCCTATACTTTCCGAATCGTTGGGTATGGCCTCCAAAAGTACGGTGCTTTGCGAAGCAAACGTCTCCTTTTTTAAGCACAACAGTATTACACTCTCGTCAGTTAATGATTTTTGGAAAGGCAAAGCCGGATATCAGCAATACACGTGCGTGGCCAATGTGGGTACATCGGCTGTATATCTTGGTTCAGGCGATGCAAAACTCAACTGGGAAGCCCGCAACGACAAAGTACAAAACACACATTTGCCTTATGTACAACAAAAAAACAATGTGGCATTGTTGATGTACCGCCCGGAGCCAACACCGGGTTTGCTGCCTGCATATTTTCAAAACAAAGATGTGGCGCTCCACTGGCGCGATAACGAGTTTGATGAAACTATAGAAGACAGTTTATGGCTCATTGGCCGGCAAGCCGATAGATACGTGGCCGTGCGCAGAGCTTGCAACGGCCTCATCAATGGCGTACGCGCTTGCCCAACTACAGGCGGACAAAGCTGGGCGATTGTAGTAGGCGATTCGTTGCTGTATGGTTCATTTTCAAACTTTAAAAATAAAATTAATCAATCTCAGTTTTCGGAAAACTGGTATTACGATTCACTTGGCTCTCAGTATGTTTATTTTGCCGGTATTACGGTAGATACGGTGCATATAGAATATGCCTGGGGTGTAGATAGTGTAACTACAGGAATACAACCGGTAAATGATTTGACTTTTGGCTTGTATCCCAACCCATCGCAAAACGAAGTAAGCATCCAATTACCAAGTGGTATGGATAAAGCGCAAATACGCATTTATACATTAACAGGAAAATTAATGTATGAAGAAACCATAGGAGAGCAATTTACAGTTTCTACGAACCTGTTTGCCAATGGCACGTATGTAGTAGAATTGCTTAGCAAAACCCAAGTAGGCCGAAAACTACTGCAGGTGTTACATTGATTTTGGTGCTACCATTTTCAAAACCCCATCTACAATTTCGTGAAAGTCATCGCTGTGGTGCTTGCCCTCGGATGTTGGGCGGCAATAATGCCCAAGCCGAACCGCAACGGTGTTGTACTCAGGAATAGTAATTACATACTGCCCCAAAATACCGCGCTGATAAAACACTTTTGTGCCCTGCGAGTCATCTAACCAATAAGCATATCCATAAAACGGAACCAATGACGGTGAAGTAGCTTTGGCCACAAAAGCACTATCTAAAATTTGAGTGCCGTTCCAGTTGCCGTGGTGCAGCATCATTTTGCCAAAGCGGGCAAAATCGCGGGCGTTACTATTAAAGCAGCAGTAAGCCAATTCCATACCTTTATCATCGGTATGCCACAGCGCAGCGTTTTCTGCTTGCAAGGGTTTCCAGAGCCAATCGCTGGCCAGCTCGCTGAGTGATTTGCCGGTGGTTTTCATTACACACATGCCCAACAGTTGTGTTGAGCCGCTTTGGTAATTGTGGACTTTACCGGGTTCATCTACAATGGGTAAATTGAGGATCAGTTTTTCTACATCACTACCATAGTACGCTTTAGCGGTAATAGAAAATGGGTCTTTGTATTTTTCATCCCAATCTAAGCCAGAGCTCATGGTAGATAAATGCCAAAGCTCCAACTCTTCTGCGTGCGTGCCCTTGAGTTCGGGGAAAAGGGTTTTTACTTTTTGATTCCAACCGGTGAGCAGGCCTTTTTGTATGGCTATTTGCGCCAGCATGGTAGTAATACTTTTGGCCATGCTAAATGAATTGGAGTGTGAAGCAGCAGAGTAGTTATCCCAATATTGTTCGGCAACTATGCTATCGTTTTTAATTACCAAAAAAGCTACGGTTTGTCCGTTTTCTAAAGTAGTTCTCAGCTCGCTGCTCAGCGGTGTTTTGTTGTAGTTTTCAGAGAGTGGCCATTGGCTGCCGGTGCCGGTTTCAATGGTATGGGTTTTAAAAAACCGCGCATCGCCAATGCTGGCCGAGTTGTAGCCATGCAGGTAAGAGGCCCACAGGCCTTTCATCAAATAGCCGTTACCAGTTAGGTATGCCATAGCCACTAACAGACCAATAAACAAAACAAAAATGCCGAGGGCTTTGAGGAGTTTTTTCATGAGTGTTTTTTGAACGTATGGCTAAAGTAAGTTTTTGTACATACTAATAATACAGTACCAACCCCAATACGCTACTATCTAATTAAAATACTCAACGCTATTCTAGCATTGTTACCAAGTGAACTACAAACCACAAACTGTAAACATTAAACCTTAAACCGTTTTCCCCCATTTGGGTGAGCAAAACCGCGAAACGTCAGCCCTATCTATGCGTTAAAGAAGATACAACAAACGCACATGAAAACGCTGATCTTCTTATTCGCTCTTATTGCTCTGATTACCACCGCAACTGCACAAGTACTTCCGGTAAATGCCGCCACTCAGAAAGCGGCTTTTACCTTTAGCTTTTCGGTGGGTAAAAATATGGCCGATGAGCAGGCATTTGAACTGGCCGAAAAGTGGTTTGCGCAACAAGCTACCGCTTGCAGCCGCTGCAATAGCAATGCCCGTATGCTGGCATTAGAGGGCAGCAGCCGTAACAAAGCAGAGGTAGAAAAAGTGTTTAACAACAGCCGCCCATTGCAAGCTATTGACCCTATTGGCAACCGCCTGAGCGCTCGCATCATTACGCAGTATGCGGCAGATAATAACAGCGCACTTCGCTTAATAATATTGCAGAGCAGCATGGTTGTTACTATCCATGAAGGTGTAGTAACCTGCGAAATCAGTGAGATGCGTTACAATCACTTTAACACCCGCAGCTACAACTACCAGCGCATACAAAGCTGGGGCGGTGGGGCTTCTTTAGAGTCGGTAGATACTATTGAATACCTGATGCAAAATGCTCAGGGAAATGCCGAAATGAGTGCATTTTTTCAATACATCAAAGCCGATATGCAACAGTTGGCCGGTACTTTTAGTCAGTTTATGAACGGCCAGCAATTGGTGAGCATGAATTAATAAAATGAATACAGAATGAACGGTAGCCGACTGCGTAGTCGGCTATTTTCTTTTTAGTCAATCAACACCCCTGCTGTGCATTTGTAAAGCAGGCAAAGTAGCCAATAAGAAACCGGCTGCGCTACTTTCATGGCATGATACAAGAATTTGTAACCCCTATAGATAAGGAAGCAATACTAGAAGGTGCCGAACTTCACCCCGGGCAAATTGGCAATTATGTTTTCATTACCGAAGGCAAACCAATTGACCTTGCCGATTTTAACTTGGCCATTATTGGTGTGTGTGATGACCGGGGCAACCCCATGAATGCGGGCAGCGCCAAAGCAGCAGACATTATCCGCAGAGAGTTTTACAAACTTTATATGCCACCCATAGAGCGCGAGTTTAAAGTGGTGGACCTCGGCAACATTATGCCCGGTGATACGCTACGCGACACTTACTTTGCATTGGCCAGCGTGATGCTGGAACTCATTACACACAAGGTGGTGCCGATCATTATTGGCGGCAGCAACGATTTAGCATTTGGGCAATACTTAGGGTACAAAAACCTGCAAACGCTTATCAATGTTGTAAATGTAGATGAGCGGGTAGACATGATAGATAATGGCACTGATGTGCCAACGGATGCCACCAATTTTGTGATGAAAATTTTGACCCATTCCCCCAATTACTTGTTCAACTACTCACACATCGGTCATCAAACATATCTTAACGATACCAGAGCGTTAGAAACACTGCAAAGTTTAAATTTTGATTGCCACCGCTTGGGGCTTATTCGCGAAAAAATGGAAGAAACAGAACCCATACTCCGCGATGCCGATATGCTGACTATTGATATTTCTGCTATCCGTATGGCTGATGCACCGGCACATGCACAGGCATCGCCCAATGGTTTTAATGGTGAAGAGGTTTGCCAACTCATGCGTTTTGCTGGCTTAAGCGATAAATTAACTTCGGTTGGCATATATGAAATAAACCCCGGATACGATAACAACCGCCAAACCACACAGTTAGCGGCACAAATGATGTGGTGTTTTGTGGAGGGCTATTACAACCGTGTGGGTGATTTTCCGGTTACGGTACACGACCACCTCAAGTTTACTGTACGCTTAGAAGATGCCGACCACAACCTCATATTTTGGCGCAGCAAAAAAACCGATCGCTGGTGGATGGAACTACCTGCCGGAGATAAAGAAAAATTTGCCCGCCACAATTTAGTTCCTTGCTCCATCCGCGATTACGAAACGGCCTGCTCACAAGAGTTGCCCGACCGCTGGATGAAGGCCTACACCAAATTGATGTAACAAAGCCGGGCTTTGGTCAGTATCATCATCAACTGTACTATAACCATCTCTCCGTATTGCTCCATGAAAAAATGCATTCCGCTACTCTTCGTCATTTGGCTGATTACAGGTTGTAAGGCCATTAACAAACTTACCCAGTTTAACCTGAACTACGAAAGTGACATTACATATAGTGCCGGATTGCCGTTGAATGTGCCCATAACTATCAATACTCCCGATGTGGCCACCAATAGCGAGCAAGAATTTGCTATCAATGACACCCGTAAAGATCTTATTCAAAGCATTAAGCTCACTCAGCTTAGGATGGTTATTACTGCTCCGGCAGGTAAAACATTTTCCTTTTTGAAAGATGTACGTATCTACATTTCTGCATCGGGTTTGCCCGAAGTGGAGGTAGCCAATAAACTAAGTATAGACAATAGCGTAGGAGCAGAATTGCCCCTCACCACCTTTGGCACAGAGCTACAAGAGTACATCAAAGCCGATACGTTTCAATTGCGCGTAGCCAGCACAACCGATGAGGTGGTTACCTCGCAGGTGGAGGTACACATCTATTCTACATTTTTTGTAGATGCCAAAATATTGGGCATTTAACTTGATTGTAGGGCCAACTAACGCTTGGCTCTAAAAAACTGCGTAAGTAAAGCTCCGCACTCGTTGGCTAAAATGCCGTGTGTTACTTCAGTTTTTGGATGCAGTACGGGTTGTTTGATGAGGGCAAATCCACCTTTTTCATCGCTGGCTCCATATACCAATCGGCCAATACGTGCCCATCGTAATGCGGCCGCACACATTAAGCAGGGTTCTAATGTAACGTACAATGTACATTCTTCCAGAAACTTGCTGCCTAAATAGTTTGACGCTGCAGTAATGGCCAACATCTCGGCATGAGCGGTTACATCTTTCAACCGTTCGGTTTGGTTGTAGCCCTTGCCTATAATTTTGTTGTTGGCTACTACCAGTGCTCCAACAGGTACTTCGTCTTCTTCGTAGGCGTACACGGCTTCTTTCAAAGCCATTTGCATAAAGTATTCATCGGTAAAAGGAAGCGCCATACAACCAACTATTTTTTTCGTAGTAAGAAGAAATATCCCAAAACCGAAGGGATACATAGATTGATAAACCAACCAAAAAATGAAACAGAAACTATACCCAATGCATTAGCCGATATATCTTCAAAAATAGCAAGTGCCGTTCCTCCCCGGTAGGTCACATCTACCGATGGCATGAGTGGTGAAAAAGTTTGCACTACCATATATACTCCGCAACGCACAAACAAGGCCCATACATCATTACTTACCCCAAAAAACAAGGCGAGCGAAACATATTGGGCTATGTATATTGTATAACGAGAAAATCCAATCGCTAAAACCTTGCCCAGTACAGTTGTATCGGGCAGATCGGTCGCTTCTACTACCCATTGTTTTTTTTGCAGAAAAGGAATTTTACCGGCCAATCCACTTAATAAGTCATAGCGGAAATAAAAAAACAAAAACACAGCTCCTACACCAGTAGCCAGGCCGGTCATAAATGGGTCGTTTCGCCAAAGCGCAATAAGGATGGTACCGGTGGTAAGGGTAATGGCGGTTTGCGCAATACCCCCCAGTGCGCTCAAATAAAAAGCGCGGGTTTTGTTTACCCCATCTATATAAAATACCCTTCCCACAAACTCACCGGTGCGGGCTGGTGTTACAAAGCCGAAGGTTGCACCCGCCACCACACTTTTTAAGAATGAAAAAAAGGGTGCCTCCAGTTGCAGAAGCGTTTTCCATTTCAGCGCTTCCATACCCCAATTAACGGGCATGAGCAAAAATGCAATCACAAAGAATGTAATATTTGAACCCTCCAGATTTTTCTTAAACAAAGCCCACTGCTCACCAAAGTCGGCACTCAAAAAAAGCCGGTCGGCAATTATCCAGGCCATTAATACAAACACGGCTACCTTTACTGCCAGCAACAAAATTTTGTTTCTTTCCACCCGCGCAAAATAGAATTACTTGGCAGCATCTTCCAAAATTATCATAGGCATAGACCCCGGCACTATTGTACTTGGCTACGGCATTATTGAAGTACAGGGAAGCAAAATAAAATTGCTGAGCATGGGTGTGGTACAACTGAGCAAATACGAAAATGGTTTGCAGAAACTCAAAATCATTTACGAAAAAGTACAGGGATTGGTAAAGCAATACGAACCACATGCCTGCGCTATTGAAGCCCCTTTTTATGGTAAAAATGTACAGAGTATGCTCAAGCTGGGGCGCGCACAAGGTGTAGCAATTGCCGCTGCGCTTACGGCCGGAGTAGAAGTAGAAGAGCTAGCTCCCAAACGCATCAAGCAATCTATTACCGGCAATGGTAATGCCTCTAAAGAACAAGTAGCCGCTATGCTGCAAAAATTGATTGGATTTGAATTGCAACCCCGCTTTTTTGATGCTACCGATGGCTTGGCCGCTGCGGTGTGTTATCACTTCCAAAACAATGTACAGGCATCAGGCGGCTCAGCCAAAGTGAGCGGCTGGAAAGATTTCCTTAATAAAAACCCCGGAAGAGTTAAGTAGTGGCATTTAGCGGTTACAAATATTGTACGTATATTTGTACAAATATACGTACATCATGATGACAACAACTATATCCACTTTTAGAAAAAATCTAAAGACCTTTATAGATAAGGTGAGTGATAACTTTGAAACATTAATTATTAACCGAGGAGAAAATGACGGGGTAGTGGTGATGTCATTGAGCGAGTACAATTCGCTAATGGCCACCAATCACGAGTTAAGCTCCAAAGCCAACGAAAATCGTTTAGATGCTGCCATACAAAAACTAAAGAGTGGCAAAAAGTTACCTAAGAAATTGATAGAGAAATGAAGTATGTTTTTGTAGATGAATCGTGGGAGGACTATTTGTATTGGCAGCAGACAGACCGTAAAATGCTGCAACGTATCAATGAACTACTTAAAGAAATTGCCCGTCATCCGTTTCAGGGCAAAGGTAAACCTGAACCACTAAAACATAAGTATAAGGGTTTTTGGTCCAGAAGAATTGATGCAGAGCACCGATTGATTTACCGTATTGCCGGAGATGAAATACAAATAGCCAAGTGCCGGTTTCACTATGATTAAGTTGCGCTATCTGATAAACTACATTTACCCGCTGTGAGTTCACTTGTTACCTATACCGATGTTATACTTCCGCTGGCGCTGCCACAGGGCTACACCTATGCTGTGCCGGTAGAGTTGGCTGAGTTTGTAAAACCCGGACATAGAGTGATTGTGCAGTTTGGTAAAAACCGATTTTACTCCGCCATCGTACAGCGGGTGCATCATGATAAGCCCGTATTAGACAACATTAAACTCATTGAAGGCATAGCCGATGAAGAACCAATTGTAACAGATCAACAATTGTTGTTTTGGAAATGGCTGAGCGAGTACTATCTGTGTACAATTGGTGAAGTGATGAGTGTGGCTCTGCCCACAGGATTAAAGCTGAGCAGCGAAACAAAAATTCGTTTCAACGAAAGTTATAGTGGTGATTTTGAGGTGCTAAACGATGAAGAATTTTTGATAGTACAAGCACTGCGCGCGCAAAACGAGCTGCGCCTGCCTGATGTGCAAGACCTGCTCAAAAAAAGAAGTGTGTATGCACCGCTTCGCACACTATTTAACTTAGGAATCGCCATCAGTGCCGAAGAAATAGTTGAGCGTTACAAGCCACGTACAGAAACTTATATACGGCTGAACGAGGAATTTCAAAAAGAAGATCGGTTAGAAAAACTGTATGAAGAACTGACCCGTGCGCCCAAGCAAGTAGAACTACTATTGGCCTTTACACAACTACATCGCAAAACAAAGTTTATCAAGAAAAATGAACTGCTGGCTTTGTCTAAAAGCTCAGCGGCAATATTGAGTGCACTGGTTAAACGCAACGTGTTTGAGGAATTTAAAGTGGAGGTATCTCGGCTGGGTAATCTTCAAACCACAGAAATAGATATGCCAACGCCAAGTGCCGAACAGCAACAAGCGCTCCGCGAAATTCAACAACAGTTTGAAACTAAAAATGTGGTGTTGCTACACGGAGTAACCGGCAGCGGCAAAACCAATGTGTACATGGAGCTGATACAGCACGCAATTGCTCAACAGCAACAAGTACTATACATGCTGCCCGAGATTGCGCTTACTGCACAAATTATCAATCGCCTGAGAAAAGTTTTTGGAAACACCATAGGCGTGTACCACTCAAAATTTAATCAAAATGAACGGGTAGAAATTTGGAATAAAGTGTTACATGGCGATTACAAAATAGTAGTTGCTGCTCGCTCTGGACTATTTCTTCCGTACAAAAAACTGGGATTAATTATAGTGGATGAAGAGCACGATGCTTCGCTCAAGCAAACTGATCCCGCTCCGCGATACAATGCCCGTGATGCAAGTATTGTGCTGGCTAATTACTTTAACGCAAAAGTAGTGCTCGGCACCGCTACTCCTGCTGTAGAAACCTACTATAATACTGAGCGCGATAAATACGGATTAGTAAAATTGATGAAGCGATACGGCAATGTACAGTTGCCGGAGTTACAAGCTGTGGACATCCGTCAGGAAACGAAGCGTAAAAAAATGACGGGCAGCTTTTCTTCTGTACTCATCAGCGAAATGAGCGAAGCACTAAAGCGCAAAGAACAAGTAATACTATTTATCAACCGAAGGGGGTTTGCCAATTTTCAGGTTTGCAAAACTTGCAACTATGTATATCGCTGCAAAAACTGTGATGTGAGTTTAACCTACCACAAGTTTAGCCACCAACTCAAATGCCACTACTGCGGCTACTTTGAGAGCATGAACAACAAATGCAAAAGTTGCGGAGCTATTGATTTAGATATTGTAGGCAGTGGCACACAACGGGTAGAAGATGAAGTGGCCGAACTTTTTCCGAATGCGCGAATAGCGCGGTTAGACTACGATGCTGCCAAAACTAAACACGGCCATGCCGAGGTGATAGCACAGTTTGAAAACCGCGAGGTTGACATACTGGTGGGCACACAAATGGTGGCCAAAGGTTTAGATTTTGACCACGTAAGTTTAGTAGGCATTGTACATGCCGATCAGCTTATTCATCACCCCGGTTTCCGCTCACACGAAAGGGCATTTCAGCTCATGACACAAGTGGCGGGGCGTGCAGGGCGAAAAAACAAAACCGGCAAAGTAGTTATTCAAACCAGCGATGTGCTGCACCCCGTAATTCAAAACGTGCTAGACCACAATTATCAAAAAATGTACGAAACGGAATTGCTCACCCGCAGGCAGTTTTTGTATCCGCCTTTTACCAGAGTGATAGAAGTGCTGCTCAAACACAAGCAAGTACAACCCTTAGAGCAAGCAGCGTTATTTATGTGTAATGAGTTGCGCAAAAAAAACAGCGGCAAAATACTTGGCCCATCTATACCATTTGTTTCTAAAGTAAACAACTACTACCTCCGCGAAGTTATGCTCAAAACCACTCCGCAGCAGAAAGACATTGCTGCAATCAAAAAAAATTTACAACAGATAATAGATGCTATCCGAGCCAAAAAAGAGTGGAAAGCAGTAGAGATAAAAGTGAATGTAGATACGTAGACTCTCTTGATAACTCCCAAAATGCTTTTGCAAACAATACGGTTATGACTTTCTTCGCTCTATGCTATTAAGACCTCCTTCTCTACAACCGGGCGATAGTATATATCTGCTTAGCACTGCAAGAAAAATTTCTGTGGAAGAATTGCAGCCGGCTATTGGATTGTTTGAAAGTTGGGGCTTGAGAGTAGTCATAGGCAAAAGCATTGGCGCAGAAGATCGGCAGTTTGCCGGGGATGATGCTTTGCGCACCAAAGATTTTCAAACCGCATTAGATGATAAAAACATACGAGCCATCATCTGCGCCCGTGGTGGGTATGGCACTGTGCGCATGATGGACGCAATCAACTACGATGTATTTATGCGCCATCCTAAATGGGTTGTGGGCTTTAGCGATGTAACATATTTGCATGTACACATCTCCAACTCCTTAGGCATACAAACGCTGCACGCCACCATGCCATTTAGTTTTGGAAACAATACACCAGAAGCCATAGAGTGCTTGCGGAAAGAACTTTTTGGCATTAAAAATGAATATCATATTTCAACTCATCCACTAAATAGAGTTGGAAGCGCAAACGGTATTTTGATTGGCGGTAACCTCTCTATTTTGTACAGCATTACAGGCACCAAAAGCGGCATAAACACCAGTGGTAAAATTTTATTTCTTGAAGATTTAGACGAATACCTCTACCACTTAGACCGCATGATGATGAACCTTAAGCGCAGCGGCAAACTGCACGATTTAGCAGGAGTAGTAGTGGGCGGCTTTACCGATATGAAAGACAACAAGGTGGCCTTTGGCTGCACGGCTTACGAAATTATTGCCGAGCATCTGCAGGATTACAACTATCCGGTTTGCTATGTTTTTCCGGCAGGGCACATAGCCGATAACCGCGCATTAGTCATGGGCCGCAAATATCAACTCACCGTCACCACCTCATCGGTATCTTTGTTATGAATCCGGTGGAGATAGCCGCAGCTTGCTGCACCCTTGGCTATGTGCTGCTGGCTGCGCGTGGCAGCGTGTGGTGCTGGCCCCTAGGCATTGCGGGTGCTATATTTTATATAATATTTGATTTGCAATTGAAGTATTATCAAGATGCACTGCTGCAATGCTACTATGTGGCTGCCGGCTGCTACGGCTGGTTTTGGTGGAACAAAAATATAACCGCCAAAATTATTCCGTACACCTCGGTACCTTACGCTCGCCTAAGTATACCTCTGGTGCTTTGCACCTTGCTGATTGTGCCATTTGGCTGGATATTTTCAAAATTGGGTAATGCCTACAGTTATTTAGATGCCGCCACTACCCTCTTTAGTTTTTTAGCTACCTGGTACACCGCCCGCAAAGTGCTGCAAAGCTGGTTGCTATGGATAGTCATTAACTTAGTGTTGGCAATCCAATATCACTTAAAAGAAGCACACATCTCTTCTGCATTATATTTGTTGATGGCCGGCATAGCTGTGTACGGCTACACCCAATGGAAACAAAGCTCATTGCCATTACCGGCCCCGAAAGCACCGGTAAAACCACTTTAGCCACTGCGCTGGCAGCACATTATGGCTCAACTTTTTTAGCTGACCTATCGCGCAAATATGTGGATGAGCTAACCCGCCCATACACTGAAATTGACGTGCACGAGATAGCCCGTCAAATAATAGCTGAAGAAGATAAAGCAAAAGCACTTGCCCACCAATATGTGATCAGCGATAACTGCCTCATCAACATCAAAATATGGCTGGAATTTTATGGGTGGAGTGCCCCGGAGTGGCTATTGGCACACATCAAAAATTCGCCCATACAACTGTATCTGCTCTGCGATATAGATACCGACTGGGTAGCTGACAACCAGCGCAGCAACCCCCATGATCGCGAAGAACTGCTGTACCGGTTTATGAAAGAACTCACCCACTTTGATAAAGATTATGTACTGGTATCTGGGTTAGAGCAAGAGCGACTTCGCAAAGCAGTAAACCATATCAATACTTTCTTTGTATAGCTGCTTAACAACCTTTTTACATATTTTCCGTATTAGTAACTTGCTTTGTGTTTATGGGTGATCCGGTTTCTTTAAAAAACATTTTCGGCAAAATTGAAGAATTGCTTACTGCTCTGGACGAGCAGAAAAAGCTACGCAATATCACTTCGGCTCATTTAGGCGAAGAGGCATTGGCTTTAGCCAAAACCACCGGCAATAAAGTATGGATAGAAAAAACATGTAGCGCACTCACCCACTATTACTCCGAAATTACCAATGAGTTTGCCAAGTCTATACAAGAAATCAAAAGCGTACTTTCGTATTACAACGAAGAAGAAGATGCCGAAATGCTTTCGGAGTTTTACCGCAGAATTGGTTTAAACTACGATTACCTTGGTGGATTTATTGAATCTAAAGATGCTTACGATGAGTCTATCCGGTTGTTAGAAAACAAGCCCAACCTGAGCACCAATGGTGCACTTTCGTTAGCCCGCTCTTACCTCAACGAATCTATTATTTACAATGATTTGGGTTTGCACACCCTCTCTAAAGATTACTTACAAAAATCATTTGCTCAGTTTCAGAAAGTTCAAAACAAAGGTGGCCTATCGCGCTGCTATATTTCGTTTGGTGTAGATGCTTACCACAATAAAAACGAAGCCAAAGCACTGGAGTACTACAATCAGGCCGTAACTATTGCCGAAGAAATGAACGATATCCCTCCATATTGCATAGGCATGGCCAACTCGGCCATTGTTCATGCCGATATGGGGCGCAAAGCAGAAGCTATCGGCTGTATAGAGAAAGCCATTGCGCGGGTACAAAATCAAGTAAACAAACATTTTGAATTAAGTATATACCAATTAGCCGGGCGCACTTATCAAGTAGTGGGAGAATACACAATGGCCGAAAAGTGGTTTATGGCCGCAGCAGACTGCTACACCCAAATGGGCAAAGCCGTAGATAATTATGAATTGTTCAGATACTGGTCTGAAACACTTACGGCTCTTGGCCGACACCAAGAGGCCAACGAAAAACTGCTTCAGTTTATTAAACAACGGGAGGAGTTGCACAAGCTAAACAAACTGGCAGAGATAAATGATACTAAACTACGTTTGCAATTAGAAGAAGGCAAAAAAGAACAAGAACTGCTCAAAAAGAAAAATGCGGAGATAGAAGAGTACACCCGCAAATTGGAGACCAGCAACTTTGAACTCAAGCAGTTTGCGCACGTGGCCTCTCACGATATGAAAGAGCCGCTACGCATGGTTACCAACTATTCGCAATTGCTTACCAAAAGCTTGGGAACCGCCATCAACAAAGAACAATCTGACTATTTACAGTACCTCAACGATGGAGCCAAGCGCATGCTCAATGTCATTAACAGCTTGCTTCAGCTATCTAAAATAAATGCATACGAACACAAAGAAGAAGTAAGCATGAATACCGTGCTGGAAGAAGTAACCCTGCTTTTGGCTGACGAAATAAAAAACAAGAACGCCAAAATAACTTCTGATGCATTGCCCACTGTTTTTGTAGAGCGCATATACCTGATTCAGCTTTTGCAAAATATGATTAGCAACGGTATAAAATACAACAACAGCCCTACACCACAGGTACACATTACCTACACCCACTCCGATAATGAACATCGTTTTTGTATCTGCGACAATGGCATTGGTATTGCCCCGCAGTACCGCGAAAAAGTGTTTATCATGTTTCAACGCCTGCACAAACGCGATGAGTACGATGGCAGTGGCATTGGCCTGGCCATCTGCAAAAAAATTGTGGACTCGCTCAATGGGCGTATTTGGATAGAAGACAGCCCACTGGGGGGCACCAAGTTTTGCTTTACTATTCCCGAGTAATTTTTGTTGATGCACGTGCTATGATATAGCTGCCATTGCTATATTTGCAGTAGCTTTCTGGGGGCGTATCGCTACACATGTTGCGATTCTGAGAAGAACCCTTTGAACCTGAACAGGGTAATGCCTGCGTTAGGGAAGAAAGAACCCTGCACTCGTGCTGGGCTCTCTCGCAAAGAACTTTTCTTCACTTCCACGAAAGAATAATTCGCTCACTTAACAAACACTTGTTATGAAGAAGACATTATTCTTTCTGTTTATAGCCAACACAGCATTGGCGCAAACAGATACCACTGCAGTAGCCGACTCTGCTGCACGAGTATTAACTACCGAAACTTTAGTGGTTACAGGCATGCGCGCCAAAGAAACCACTCCAGCCACTTTTGTAAACTTGAGCAAAAACGAATTGCAAAAAAACAACCTGGGTCAAGATTTACCCATCTTGCTGGATAACACCCCCTCTGTAGTTGCCACCAGCGATGCCGGGGCAGGTATTGGTTATACGGGCATACGCATACGCGGCACCGATGCCACACGCATCAATGTTACGCTCAATGGAGTGCCGGTAAATGATGCCGAGAGCCAAGGGGTGTTTTGGGTCAATACACCCGATATTGTTTCGTCTGCATCGGGCATACAAATACAGCGGGGCGTAGGCACCAGTACCAATGGTTCGGCTTCGTTTGGCGGACAAATCAGCTTGCAAACTGTAGATGTGGCCGCAGCCCCTTATGGCGAGGCGGGGGTGTCTTTAGGTTCGTTCAACACCTTTAGAGGCACACTGCGAGGCGGCACAGGTAAACTGCGTTGCGGTTTTTTTGCCGATGCCAGCGGCTCTTGGATAAGCAGCAAAGGATACATAGACCGCGCAAGCTCTAACCTTCGCTCTTGGTTTGTACAAACCGGATACAAAAACGAGCGATCGTTAGTGAAGCTCATTTACTTTGGCGGAAGAGAAAAAACTTATCAGGCATGGTATGGTGTACCGCAAGATTCGTTGACAACCAACCGCACGTTTAATTTGGCCGGCACTGATTTTTATTCAAAAAATCCGCCATACGAAAACGAAACCGATAACTACGGGCAAGACTACCTGCAACTACACTGGCTGCAAAGCTGGGGTGCGGGCTTTCAGTCCTCAGCAGCTGCATTCGCAACACTTGGGCGCGGATACTATGAGCAGTACAAAGTAGATGCAAAAATCACCAATTACTTTCCCGACTATGCTTCACTACAAACCGATTTAGTGCGGCAGCGTTGGCTGCAAAACATTTATTACGGAGGCACTTACGCCCTTAACTATACTTCGGGCAAAATAGACGCCTCCTTGGGTGGGCTTGTGTCTCAATTTAGTGGCGCCCACTTTGGCAAAGTAGTTTGGACAAAAGAGCCCCTTCCGTTAGATATAAACCGCAAGTACTACAACGGCCAATCCGATAAAACCGATGTCAATGTTTATATAAAAGCTGATTACCAACCCGTGCGAAAGCTGCATTTGTATGCCGACATGCAGTACCGCCACATCCGATACACGAGTGCCGGAACTGATAACGATGGAACAGTATATGACTTAAACCACCGCTGGCATTTCATTAATCCCAAAGCAGGATTTTTATATCAACTTAAATACAAACACGTGTTTTACAGCTCTTATGCTATTGGCCATCGCGAACCCAACCGCGATGATTTGCTGGCCGGCTTTGTAGCGCAAGTGCCTGTAAAACCCGAAGTGATGCACAATATAGAGGCGGGCTACAAGCTGCGCCACCATCTGTTTCCTTTGTCCATTAATGCTTACGTGATGTATTACAAAAATCAACTGGTACTTAGCGGAAAGCTCAATGATGTGGGTAACCCCATTAAAGAAAATGTACCGGTGAGCTATCGTGCCGGAGTTGAATTGAGCGGAAGTATTGTAGCCGTGCAAAGGCGAACCAAAGTTAAATCTACGGATGTATATATTATGGAAGTTAATACTGCAGAAACTTACATCGTAAAAAAACCAGCTCTACAATTCAACTACTCATTTAGCTGGAGCATGAACAAGATAAAACAGTTTAACGAAGTACTTTATACGTATAACGAAGACTACTCGCGCATAGATTCATTTACACAAATCATTACACATACCAATACCGACATTTCGTTTTCGCCTTCTATAGTGGCCTCCTTAGATATTGTAGCAACACCCATAGATGGATTTGAAATATCGCTGCTGAACAAAGCCGTGAGCAAACAGTACTTAGATAACACCATGAACGAAACCCGCAAACTGAAACCTTTCTTCTACAGTAACCTCCGGCTATCGTACAGTTTACCGCTGAAACGTGCAGATAAGGAAATAAAGTTTACCGTACTCATCAATAACCTATTTAACCGCCTGTTTGAAAGCAACGGTTATACTTACAGCGAGCGCTACGCCTACTTTGACGACAACAACCAACTGCAACAAACCGACCGGTACGACTACAACTACTACTACCCGCAGGCAGGCATTAATTGGCTGGCGGGCATACAAGTAAAGTTCTGATAGTTACTATACAACGCGCAGGGTTTTTTATCTATCTTTATACGTGTATACTATACGTATGAAATTTTCTGTCCTCCTAACCTCTTGCTTGTCTTTTATTTCGCTTGCTCTTTTAGCAGCGGGGGATAAACACAGTTTGGGCAATGTGCTGTTTGCCGAAAACAAAGGACAGTGGGCTGCCGATGCACGCTACATAGCCGATATGAATAACGGCAAGTTAACGATGAAAGCCAACGGGCTTCACTTTTTAAAGTGGGATGGCGAGGCGGTGCACGAAGCCCGCCACGGCAAGCCACACCAAACCATACAGACCCATTACTTTCAAATACTCTTTTCCGGCAACGCAAACCCTTCACCTGCCATATCCTCTTCCAACAAAAATGCCTCATACAGAAACTATTTTTTGGGTAGCGATGTCAGTAAATGGCAGGGCAACGTATCGCTTTTTCACACATTGAAATACAAAAACGTATGGCCCGGCATAGATGCACACTACTACGGTAGTGGCTCGCATCTTAAATACGATTTTATCCTAGAGCCCGGTGCCGATGCTGGCAACATTGCACTACAATACAACGGCATTGAAAACGCTACTATCCGCAATGGAGAGTTTCATTACAAAACTTCGGTGGCCGATGTTAAAGAACTTGCTCCGTATGCTTACCAAATTATCCATGGCAAAGAAGTAGCGGTAAGGTGTCGCTATGTGTGGAACGACAAAACCAACGAACTAAGTTTTGATTTCCCGAAAGGATATGATAAAAATTATACATTGGTGATAGACCCCACTTTGGTGTTTGCCACCTACACCGGCTCTACGGCCGATAATTTTGGATTTACCGCCACTTACGATAATGCCGGTGCGCTGTATGCCGGTGGTATTGTGTATGGTTTTGGTTATCCGGTTACCACGGGTGCATTTCAAACCAATTATGCCGGTGGGCAGATAGATATTTCTATCACCAAATATTCGGCAGATGGCAGCGCACAAGTCTATTCTACCTATATAGGTGGCGATGAAAGTGAGCAGCCCAATAGCTTGGTGGTAAACAGCAACAACCAGTTAGTAGTTTTGGGGACTACCTCATCTTTCAATTATCCTACTACTGCCAATGCTGCTGACAATACTTTTAATGGTGGCGCACTGGCCAACTATGCGCAAAATGGAGTGGCTTACACCAACGGTTCAGATATTGTAGTAACCGTATTAAGTGCAGCCGGCAATTCGTTAGTGGGTTCTACATACATTGGTGGTGCTGCCAATGATGGGCTTAATGACGGACAGTTTTTGCACTACAACTATGGCGATGTGTTTAGAGGAGAAGTGATTGTGAATGCAGCCAACGAAATTTTTGTAGCCAGTTGTACGCACTCGCTCAACTTTCCGGTAACCGGTGGTGCTTATCAAACCGCTATGGCGGGCAATAGCGATGCCTGTGTATTTAAACTCTCGCCCGATTGCCAACAATTACTGTGGGCCACCTACTTAGGCGGTTCATTAAATGATGCTGCGTACTCAATCAAGTTAGATTCGCTGAGCAGAATTTATGTAACCGGTGGCACTACCAGTACCAATTTCCCCACCACTAACGGGGTAATCAACCCAACCTACATGGGTGGCAACAGCGATGGGTTTTTAGCTCGCCTATCGCCCAATGGTAGTGCATTACAAGCAGCTACATATCTCGGCACCAATGCTTATGATCAAAGTTTTTTTGTAGAAATTGATACCGATGGCGATGTGTATGTGACCGGTCAAACGCTGGGCACATACCCCATAACTGCTGGGGTGTACAGCAATGTCAACGGCAAACAATTTATTCATAAATTAAACAATACGTTTTCCTCTACTTTATACTCCACGGCTTTTGGCTCGGGTACAGCCAAAACCAATATTTCTCCTACTGCTTTTCTTGTAGATGTATGTGAAAACGTGTATGTGTCGGGCTGGGGCGGGCAAGTAAATCAATATAGCCCTCAAGCCCTATTTCAGGGCAATACAACCAACTTGCCGCTCACGTCAAATGCTTACCAAAGTTCTACCGATGGTAGCGATTTTTATTATTTCGTTTTGAATAAAAATGCCGGCTCACTGCTATACGCTACCTATTTTGGCGGCAATGTTTCTTATGAGCATGTAGATGGCGGCACCAGCCGCTTTGACCGTAGCGGTATTATCTACCAGGCCGTATGTGCAGGTTGCGGCTCTAATGATGATTTCCCCACCACACCCGGTGTTTGGAGCAATACCAACAACAGCAGCAACTGTAATTTGGGCGCGCTCAAAATGGAGTTTAATCTGGCAGGCACTACGGTAGAAATAGATGCAGACCCCAAAGCCACCGGCTGTGTACCTCTTACCGTTCAGTTTACCGCCACGCTTAGCAATGTAGCTAACTACCAATGGTACTTTGGTGATGGATTTACCTCCTTACAACAAAATCCGCTACATACATACACCGATACCGGTACGTATCAGGTCATGCTCATAGGCATTGATTCTAACTCGTGCAATATAGTAGATACGGCATACCTTGAAGTATGGGTGCGCAATGATTCGCTCAATGCCGATTTTTTACCCAACGTGCAAGTGAATTGCGATAGCAACAAAGTATCTATTAGCGCATTAAACTATCCTACTACGCAATACGCCTGGAGCATGGGTGATAATACTTTCTATAACACACCATCGGTCAACCACGTATATGCCAATCCCGGCTACTACAACGTTCGGTTAATTGTGAGCGATACCAGCAAATGTAACTTAGCCGATACCTTTACTTCGCAAGTGTTTATTCCGGCAAGTGTAGATGCTACCTTCACTGTAAACAATAGCAGTGGCTGCAAACCACTTACGGTAAACTATAGTGTGCCTTTTGGCATTACCGCTAATTACAATTGGAACTTTGGCGATGGGGGCACATCAAGCATTCACAATCCTTCTCATACGTTTACACAGGCCGGAGTGTACACTACCCGGCTAATTGTTACCGACTCTACCAGTTGCAATAAAGCAGATACTGCTATTGCTACAATCACTGTTATTGATTCCTCAGCAAATGCCGCCTTTCAGTTTGTGCGCACCTTTTTTGGTTGCGACTCTGTACAAGTAACCGTTTGGAGTACCTACAATGGCGAAGACTCACAAACCTGGAACTGGGGCGATGGCTCACCACTTGCCACTACCGATACCGCGAGCCATGTGTACAGTATTGCCGGTACTTTTACCATCACACACATTTTAGTGGATAGCAAGCAAATCTGCAAGCCGATAGATACCAGTAAAATAGCTATTAGTTTAACTCCGCTCAACATCAGTTACACTATACCTGACACGGGTGGTTGCTTACCATTCACTGCACAATTTATTGGCAACTCCGCTTTACTTTCCACCAATTTTGTATGGCTGTTTGGCGATGGTAGCTCGGCCACAGGTGATACCGCTTATCACACCTACAACACTACCGGCACTTTCAATATTGTGCTGCTGGCTACAGATACTAACGCTTGTGTAGGTACCGATACCGCTTATGCACACATTACAGTTATTAATGATTCAGCAATAGCCAACTTTACGCTCAACGTGCTTAACGCCTGCGACAGTAGCTTAGTAGTTGACCTCATCAACACATCAACAAATGCTGTTAGTTATGTTTGGAACTTTGGAGATGGCACTTCATCTGTAAACGTAAACGAGAGCCACAATTATACAATCCCCGGCACGTATTACATTACACTAACAGCTACCGACACCAACCGCTGCCATCCGGTAAATAGCACTACCAAGCCGGTTACTCTTAAGCCAAACTCGTTTATTGATTTTGACGGAAATGATGTGTGTTTAGGCACTGCTATACAGTTTACCAATTTCAGCAACCCTGCTGCGCAGTTTGTTTGGCAGTTTGGCAATGGCGCTACATCCACATTATACTCGCCCTCACACCTATATAGCAGCAGCAACACCTACAATGTGGTGCTGACAATGACTGATACTTCAACTTGCAATGTGTATGACACTATCATGAAACAGTTTACTGTTTTCCCGCAACCAACGGCTTCTTTTATCACATTAAAAGATACTTTTAAGTATCAAACACCTGTGCCGTTTATCAACAAAAGTTTTCTATACAATAGTTTAATGTGGGATTTTGGCGATGGGCAAACTTCTACCGATGAAAATCCGGAGCACGTGTATAACACCATTGGCTGGCACACTGTATGCCTTACTGCGGTTAATGGAGTTTGTACCGATACGTTTTGCAAAAACGTGTTCATCTATTATACTAAACTGATTGGTGTTCCTAATGCCTTCTCTCCAAATGGAGATGGCGTAAACGATGTGGTAAAGGTTGAAGGTAAAGGAATTGTACAACTCCTGTTCCGCATCTACAACCGCTGGGGCGAAAAAGTTTTTGAAAGCAACGATCAGAGCATCGGCTGGAATGGATACTACAAAGGCGTACTACAAGAAATGGAGGCCTACGCCTATCATGTGGATGCTATTTTGATAAATGGTGAAAACGTGCAGTTGAAAGGAAACATCACTTTGCTCAGATAATGTATATTAATGTTTATGGGTTCTTGTTTGCTTTGGGGTCGTGTTTTACTATTGATATTTATTTGTCAATTGTCAATAATTGATTGTCTATGCCAAGACATTCATTTCACACAATTTTTTACCAACCCGCTCTCCATCAACTCTGCCCAAACCGGTTTATACGATGGCAACTATCGCGTAGGGCTAAATGCCAAAATGCAGTGGGGCTGGGCGCTTAAGCAAGGAACCTTTAATTACCATACCGAAACTCCGTACGTTGATTTTTCGTTTGGAGAAAGCAAAATAAAAGTGGGGTGGTTTGGTATAGGTGTAAATTTTTTGAACGATGATGCCGGTGATGGAAGATTACGCTACCGTAGGTTTGGCGGCAGCTTTGCTTACCATCAGGCGTTTGATAAAAAGCACCGCTACATTTTGAGTGCCGGTGCCGGCCTACATTACATCATACGGAGTGTTGACTTTAGTAAATTCTACTTCAACAACCAGTGGGTAGACGATGAGGGTTTTAATCTCTCTATCAACAATAGCGAGCCGGTACAAAACGAAAACTTCAGCATGGTAGATGTAAATGCCGGCATTCATTTTAGTGCACACGTTATCAATGCACTCAAGTTTGACATGGGTTTTGCCATGGTGCACCTTAACCGACCCAAACACACTTTTTTAGGAACCAATGAACGGTTGGGCTTTAGATACCAAACCAATTTTGGAGCATCGTACTTTATTAGCGAACGCATGAATGTAAATGCTCATGTGTATTATACTGCGCAAAAAAAAGCGAGTGAGATTACCTTTGGTGCCATGTACAGCTACAGCTTCTTTGAAAAGCGTGAGCTAAACCACCAGTTGCATGTGGGCTTATATCATCGGGTAAAAGACATGATTGCGCCAATGATTGGCTATAGCTATAAGAACACCCGCATACTGTTTAACTATGATGTTAACTTATCCAAACTCTTACCGGCCAGTCGTGCAGATGGTGGTGCTGAAATCTCTTTTGTACATATTGGCAGTTGGGGCAAAAACCGCTACAAGGGAGAAAAAATGTATTGCCCCAGTTTTAAACGCTAATCAATGGTTAAGTAACCGTTTTAATTTATTGAAGCCACGGATGTTATTGTGCCTGTTTACAGATGCTGTTATATCTGCTTTATCGCGCGAGTTGAGGTGCATACTCATGGCCGCTTTCTTCCCTTCATTCTCCGGTATATATTCAAACAATATTAAATTTATTTTGCCGCGCAACTCACTATCTAAATCGCTCAATCGCTGATCGGTTAAAAAGTCCTGCATGTTTTCCATGTTACGGTAAACGGTGCCCAACGGGTCGGTTAGCCGAGAAAAAACGGTCTTTTGTTTGGTTTCTTCCGGCTCTTCTAATTTTTCGGTATCCCGAATCTGAATAATCACCACTCCATCGGTATTGGCATTCACCCAACTTTTGAAGGTTTCTAAAAAGCGGAGTGTAGTTTCTATGCCAAAATTATCTAATGCCCCTCCGTCCATTACATAAGTGGGCGGCTCGGTAGGCAGCACAGGATTAGGGAGGATAAACGGAAATGTGGCGTCCATACGCATAGCCGATGTAGCTAACAGTTGTTCGCCATCGTGGTTCTTAAACATGCGGCAAAAGTCAATGGCATCAATATCTAAGGTGGCATCTAAGCTATCGCTATTGGCCGTACGCATTAAAAAAGACACCGGATGAGGCGTAATGTAAAACCTGCGTGAATCGTTGAGGACGGTGGTATAATACACCAGTAGAGGTATTCTTTGTTCGTACTCATCATTCTTGTAATCGCCAATTGTTTTAAGCAACGGGAAACCGGTGTTAATACTGTAATACTTTTCAAAGGCGTATCCCCTGTCTTTAAAATATTGCTTGCCATTAATTTCAATTTTATGATACGGTAATAGCGCATCGTTACTCAAAATTGAAAGGCCAATAGGGTTGAGTAAATC
Organism: Chitinophagales bacterium; assembly: GCA_016787045.1. Taxonomy (GTDB): domain Bacteria; phylum Bacteroidota; class Bacteroidia; order Chitinophagales; family LD1; genus Bog-950. The sequence goes on along the minus strand of JAEUVA010000003.1, from coordinate 1,764 downwards.
CTTGCCTACATTTTCTGCAAACTCCCGGTTTTGCATATCTACCGGAAATCCATTTTTCTTCTCTAAAAATTTTTCGCGCAGATAAGTCAATCCAAACATGCCTCCAGAGGCACCACTCATCAAAAAGGTCTTATCAAACAACTTGCCTTCGGCAATACTATCTGCCTTTTGCAAAACTTGCGTCACAAAATACCCGGAGCGAAGCCCACCGCCACTTACATTAATAAAAACTAACTTGGGTTTCTTGAATGGGTTACGGGGGTCTGTATTTTTTCTTCGCCAGTTTTCCAGTACTTGCAGAAAGTATTTTTTGTCAGCAGCTATATTTTCTTTGCTGGACATATTACGAAAATTATTTAAACTATACTCGGCAGGTGAGTTATCGTAGTTTAATCCAAACACTCTGCTCTCTGATCCAAACACGTTGTACTTGGTTAAATAATTTGCCCCCACTACAAATACAATGAGTGCCAGCGAACCCCAAGTACCGGTCCAGTACAAAAACATACCGGTGAGCGACATCAGCAAGCTGATAAACACAAACGAACTGGCCGCCATAGGCACCTGAAAAAACTGATAGTCCATAAAAAAACCACTGATTAGCAATACAGCGAGCGTTACAATAAATGCTACAAAGGCGTTAAAGTGATGCCAGCGAAAAACTAATCGGTGAAGTCCCGCATCATAATGTGCTACACTACGAGTGTGTCTAACAGAAAGCCGGTTAGTGATGTAGTAATCTACTCTATTTATGTGCTCGGGTTCTAATGTTTCGTTGAACTGGAACTTGCGCACCGATCGGTGTCGTCTTTGCTTTGCCCTATCTGGGGCAACATAACTGCTGGTGTTTTTGTTGATAATGCCAAAGTAGGTGGCCGTAACCAAAACCACTAATGCGGCTCCGGCAAAAAATCCGGCAATCTCTACAGTCAACTCTTTCCAACTTTGAAATTCATACTCGGTTTGAAATTGAATTACAGAAAAAATATATGCTACTGCAAAAACGATGGGTACAATAGAGTTATTGATAAAAAACATACCGAGCGGATATTGCAAACTGGCCATAAACGGAAAGCGGTGCGAGTGCAAAATGTACATCACCAAATTCCATGTTACATACATAGCGCCAAAGCCCATACCCACCAGCGAAAAACTCAGGTAACCCACTTGCCCTAAATATTCCGGGTCTAACAATACCGCAGGTGCTCCTACTGTATTACCCATTTTACCCAGCATAATGTACAGCACAAACACCCAAAAGAAAAGCAGAAACTGATGCTTTTTGAGCGACAGCAAAAAAAGTTGTATGGGAAATGAATAATATATCTCGCGAAGCAAAATGAGCATATCGTACGTATTCGCGAGTGGAATGTATAAAGCTAATGCAGTACTAACAAAAAAAGCCCCGCAAAAATACAGGGCTCCATTTCTTCATAGAGTGATTCAACCTATTTTGGCAATAGACTACCTATTTACCAAGATTAGCTTCCCTCCGCATTTCTCTGCTTCATCACCTTGCGGCCGTAGAGTGCTGCACCGGCAGCTAGTAGTATTACCCCGCCATCTATCGGTACGGCTCCTCCCGGGGGCGGGCCGCCATTTCCTTGTCCGCCTCCACCTCCTCCCGGTTGGGCATGCAGCAGAAGCGTTATGGTAACTAATATTGCGGTGAGCAGTAAGTTGTATTTGGTTTGCTTATTCATGTTGTTTGTTGCGGGTTATGGTTTGTGAGTTGACCGTTTTATCAATTTACAGATTGACGGA
>JAEUVA010000040.1 GCA_016787045.1 Chitinophagales bacterium | reverse complement strand
ATTTGGTTTGCTTATTCATGTTGTTTGTTGCGGGTTATGGTTTGTGAGTTGACCGTTTTATCAATTTACAGATTGACGGATTTACTATTACTGATTTTCATTCTGTAATTCCGTCAATCTGTAAATGATTTGGGGCTTTGTGTGTTTTGAAATTTGATCTTCACTTTTTATTTAATCAATACTTTACCGGTTTTGGTCTGATTGGCTTCTTTCACTTTCACTATGGCATACCATTCGTTGTCGTTGCCTAATTCTAGTTCGGTACGCTTGCTCGTAGTATTTACCTCTTTGATAGTTTGGCCTATCAGGTTGGTAATGGTGATGGTGGCCGGTTGCTCGGTTGATTTTTCTACTACTGCCTTGCTGCTATAGCTGTATATGCGAATGCCATTAGCTGTTGCAGGATTTGTGATACCCACCGGCTCTTGCACCTTTTCAAACACGATGCTGTAGCGGCCTTCGTAGGTTTGTTGGCCATTTAGCGGTATTTGTATGCCTGTACCTGTGGTGTTCAATGGAGTAAGTGTGTTGGTCTCGGCATCTTTAAAGTAGGTCGTGTAGCCGGCTACATTCAACTCGCTTGTTTGTAGCGTGTATAGTCCGGTATCTTTAGCCCATAATACTAATGGCAGTACCGTAGTTTCGGTGATTTCGTTTATCACGTTGATGGTGTATTCTTTGCCACTGAGTTTGTAGCTCATATATACCGTGTTGCCCGCTGGTATTTTTACGGCATCTAAGCCATTGTCTTCGTTGTCTGTAGCATTTGCATCGGTGTAGGTGAGTATTTCATCGCCATTGGTTGGGTTGTGCAGATACAAGCGTATTTCATTGTCTAAGGCGGTGCCTTTGTAGTAGTTGGCCGATGTAGCTGTACGTACCGTGTTGTTGAGCACAAAGTTGCTGTTAGACAGTGCCTTTACAAAGAAACCCTGGCCGCTGGCAATGGTAGTGGTAATGCCCGGCAATCCGCTACATGCCCCTACACTGTTACAGGTACCCCAGCTTCCGCTGTATTCTCCGGTAGTGCCAAACAAATAGTAGGCACCGGTGGTAGTAGGGTTAAGTACCGCTGCCGTTAACCAGTTGATATTGCTGGGGTAGGGGTTGCCTACAAAGTTCCAGCCATCATCTGCTGGAGTGCCGCTTAGGGTAAGTTTGATAGGGCGGCTGTATGGGCCGTTGTTGGGTGTGCCAGTAAAGTCAAGGGTAAATGGCCCTCCGTTGTACGTGCGGATAGCAAAGCCCTGCATGGGTGCCATCGGGTTGGTGGTGGCTGTTTTGCTTATCCAACCGGTGTAGTAATTGCCGCTTGGGGTGGAAAGGTTGTTGTTGGCCGCCTCATCATACACCTGTACGTTAGGGTAGGGGTTGTATTGGTACCAGCAGTTGGCGTTGTTTTGACCAAATATCGGAAAGTCATCCGCTAACTGAGCCACGGTAGCTGCTACCGGTGCCGATATATCGCGGTAGCCATCGGCCGGGTTGCTCACTGTTTTTTCTACTGTAAACGTACCTGTACCCGCATAGCTGCTGCTGTTGCCTTGCAAGAAGTTGCCTCCGTGTTGTATGGTTACCGCTCCGCTGTTGGCCATGCTGCCGTTGAGGGTTAGCACTCCACCATTGGCCACAGTTACTGATGAGTTGGCCGCAACGGTGATGTTTTTGATACCGGCATTGGTGCTAATCACCGGCTTGTTGGTGACATTCGGTATGGTAGCATCGTCTGCGGCTGTAGGTACAACTCCATTGCTCCAGTTGCTCGATACATGCCAGGCCGTGGAGGTGGCGCCTGTCCAACTGTTGGTGCCGCATGGTGCTACAGTAACCACTGCACTGCCGCTTAAATCACCTGCACCGGCATTACAATTAGCATCTGAAAGAGTAGCAATGGTGTACGTGGTGGTAGAGCCCGGAGTTACACTCACGTTAATTGGGCTGGTATTGCCACTAAATGTAGCTCCGTTAGAGAGCGTACCACTCCAAGGACCGGTGCCGGTTACAGCTATACTTAATGTAGCTGAGGCACCAGTGCAAATAGTAGCTGTGCCGGAAATGACTCCTGTAGGACGTGGATTGACAACCAATGTAAGAGTATTGCTGCTTCCACTTACTGCCGTAGGTGAACAACGGCTTACCACATATTTATATAAATACCCATTCATTCCAGTTGTATTACTAATGGATAGAGAGGTGGTAGTTGCACCGCTGTACACTCCGCCATCTGCCACATCAACAAAACCCGAGCCGGAATCTTCTTGCCATTTGCCGGTAAACTCAGCCCCTGTGGTTTGCCCGCTAACACTCAGTGTTACAGAAGCCGAAGAACAAACCTGCGATGGAGCAGCCGAAACTGTACCCCCGTTAGGTGTTGGCATATTCCATTCATCGGCACCCACGTCTGGTGTGCTTGCATTACGAGCAGCGTTATCAATATCATCAGTAACAGCCACTGGTGAGACAATGTTTACGCCCTTATTGTGGATGGCACAAAGAGTGGCAGAATTCACATCAATGTGCAAATCATAAGGACTGGTAGAGATATTGACAAACGGTGTAATAGCTGTAGTGAAACTATTAGTTTCTTTTCCGGTAGTGAGTGTAGTGTAGTTGGTTAAGGTTTGCTTATCGCCACCCGTGTTTACACGCAGCATCACGTTGTTGGTTCCGGGAGTGCCCGCATACAACCAGTTATTGTTAGAGGTGGCTGCTAAGTTGGTATTGTAGGTAACGTCTGATGTGGTGCAGTAGATAGCAGCATGTTTTCCGGTACCGGTGTAACCATTGTAAACAATGTTGTTGCGACTATCTAAAGAAATACTGGTGGTGGTGTATAGCGCTCCTGTTTCTAAAGATGCGTTAGTTCCAACTCCGTTGAGATAAACCGAGTTGTTAAACAAACGGATAGTAGCCGTACCTGATAAGCCAATTGCCCGTACGGCACATGCGGTACCGTTATTTGAAGCATTGGCTTGTATGCGGGAAACCATGTTGTTGATAATATTGCCAGTACTGGTACCGGAAGTAGTGATACCTGTAGCCAGGGCATTGGTGGTAGAAAGATTAACCACATTATCAATAATGTTTTTGGTTACATTGTTGGTTCCGGTGGAAGATAAGGCAATGGCTGCGGCTGTTTTGCTACTGGCCGATGCCCCTACCGTAATGTTGGTTAAAGTATTTTGGCTGATGGTATTGGCAGATGATGTACCGTCTGCCACTATACCAAACGAATTGCCCGTAACCGAACTGATGTTTGAGATAGTGTTACTTGTGGTATTTGCTGTAGCTCCAACAATATATATCCCATAAGGCGAGCTTGTACCTGTGGAGTTGAGATTGCTAATAGAATTTCCAGACAATGTGCTGTTGGCTCCGTCTGCTTCTATACCGGTTACAAAGCTGGATGCCCCGCTTTGTGTCATACCGTTAATGGTATTGTTGGTGATACTTGCGTTAGTCCCTGCAGTCAATATTCCAAATATCTCAAACAGAGCACTTGTACCATTGCTGTTCACTGTTTGTATGTTGTTGCCGTTGATGGTTGTGTACGGCCCTGCAGAGTAAATACCTGCACCTTCTGAACCTCCACCACCGGTAGCGGTAATGTTAGATATGGTGTTGCTGTTAATCTGGTTGGGGCTACCGGAGGTTCCTGCGATAGATGAAACAAAACAGCTATACGACAAACCACCCGACTGGTTACTGTTGAGTGCTTGCGCACCTGCCCCACCAATGGTGTTACCATTAATAGTTACATTTCCTGAGCTAATAAAAATACCTCTTACATCATAGCCGCTCATTTGGCGAATAGTGTTGTTAGAAACCACCGATGAGGCAGCGCTGGTCACATATACACCATATATCTGACTCAATGATCCGGTTAAAGTGAGGTTTTGAATGGTGTTGTCTGTAACTTCTAATGTACTGTTGGCACCGGCACTGGCATAGATACCCGCCAATATGCCACTTACAGGAGCAGCAAAGGTAGATATGCTTGTGTTCTTTACTTTAAGGTTGGTCACATATCCTGATAAAACCCCGTAAGAAGCCGTGTTTGCGGTAGAGCCGATGTTGGATATACTGCTTGTGCCTCCGGCTTCTGTATTTATCTCTACATTATCATCGTAGGCCGCATTAGCTCCGTTAATAACATACCCTCTGTGCGCATTAGAAATCTGTAAGTTTAAAAATTTGTTGTTGTTGTTTGCCCCGTTGGCTGCAGTGGCAGAAGACAAGGTGTACACACCGGAGGTAATATTACCGTTGGCTGTATTAAGCGAAATGTTACTGTTTTTAAAAATGTTGTTTTGTGCCCCATTGGTTCCTGAGGCGCTGGTCAACGCAACACCATACTCAAAACGAGTGGTGTTGGTGGTATTGCTGGCATTATCAGCAATGTCTATACCATCCCAGCGCAACCAATCTGCACCGTTTAACCAAAGCACCGGGTCTGCATTATTAACTCCTCCTGTACCTACTAACTTAGGTCTGGTGCCTGTGTTATTTTCTCTTTGAAAAGTAACTGTGTTGGTGGAAGAAGAACCTGTAATGGTATTAATGATTGGAGTAAGCTCATTGAAGGTTTGATTGTTTTTTACGTTAAACACTACAGCACAATTTACTCCGCGCAGGTTGAGGTCCAATATGGCATCTGTAAAGTTGTTGTAATTTAAACCGGCAGTGGGTGCTGTATTGTCAATAGTGTACGTAGTACCGCACAATGGCCCAACAATAGGGCGGCTTCCGGGAGGGCTAAGTGCCGGTGATGTGCCGTAGCCGGTAGCTCCACCAGTGGCGCTAATCACAATATCACCTGCGTTTAGTAAGGCATCTAACTGGTTGCCCGGAGTAGCTCCTCCGGATACATTGTAGGTAACCCATAAGTAGTTGGTTCCTGTATTAAGTGTGGCAGAAAGCGAGCCAAACGTTACTACACCAGCAGTATAATTAGTGGCAAAATCCAAAGAGGTAGTTTTTGCAGAGGCCGTACCCGACCACAGACGTACTTCACTAATATCAGCATCGTTCGTATTGTTTGAGCGCAAAGTAACAGCACTAAGTGTTTGAGTACCTATGGTTCCGTTTACCGGAATTTCTATTCTCAAAATATTAACGTTTGTTGCACCGGCCACCACTACTCCGGTTTGCTGAGTGGCTGTGATGGTACCCACCACTTTTGGTGCCTGTACCACTAAGCTAAGGTTATCTATCCCCAAATCTGCTGCTCCAGAGCCGAAGTTAGAGGTGGCAATAAAGCGTATCACCGCAGTGGCGCTGGTAGAGCCGGTAGTTACTGTTTGTGTGGTCCAACTGGTTACTGCCGAGCTGGTGGTCAATAAAGTGGTAGGGAATGTAGCTCCTCCGTCTGTAGAAAGCAATACATCTAATTTTTCGGGCGCTCCTGCTACAGGGTTAATGTAGTCAAACTTCAACTCTTTGGTTCCGGCAGGGTTTAAATCTACATATAGGTCTAATGCTCCTGTGCTGCCGCTTGTTGCCTGAAAAGAGTGAAAACGAGCTGATGTAGCACCGGTTGAGAATACCGGTGAGTAAATGCCCGAGGTAACATTGCCCCATGATGCAGTAGCACCCTGATCGTTTCTTCTCCATGAGGCATTTCCGGTGGCCGGAGTGTTGAGCCAACTATTGTCAGGCACATCGCTGGTACTGCACCGGTTTATCCAGCTTTCAAAGTCTTGCGAGTATGGCAATGTAGCGTATGTTGGGGTGTTGATGGTCACGTTAATGGCATTGCCATTGGCAGTAACTGGGCCATTCGAACAAGTTACTGTAATACGGTATTGCTTATTTGCTGTAAGAGTAGGTGTGGTATAGCTGGTGGTGGTAGCCCCGGAGCCGCCAACTGCCGAAACCCACGTGCTGCCGTTCCACTCTTGCCACTGATAGGTTACTCCGGTAAAGGTAACATTACTGGTTGCACCGGTTACGGTAAGTGTAGTGGTTTGGCCGCTGCATATCAGCACATCGGGCGGATTGGTGCCGGCACTTGCACCAGAGCAAGGTGGGTTAAGAGTAGTAAAACTGCGCGAGTCACTATATGCACTAAACGAAGAACTGCTGCAACGGCTGCGCACATTAAAAATGTATGTACTCAAAGGCGTAAGCGTACTCAAGGGTATAGTGTAGCTACTGATAGCTTGCGATGGAATGTTTACAGTGGTGTAACTGCTCTCCGGGTCTGTAGCTAACTTATAGCGCACATCGTAACCATCTAATGCACCGGTTACGGTAGTCCAATTAAGTGTAGCATTGGTGCCGCTAATTGATGTGGCTGCCGATATAGTAGGATAAGGAACACAAGAAATTTGTGTAAATGTGTAAGTAAGCCCGCTGATGGGTACCAGTGGTGGTGTGTTGGCCGAGTTCCAGGTAATGGTGGCCGTGTTGCTGCTGCCTGTGGTGGTTCTATCCCAACCATAAGTGGCTGCTGTAGCAGAGCTAACTGCGGTAGTACGGTTTAAAATAGAAGTAGGCCAGGAGTTGTTTTGCCCGCGCAGACCTACTTCGGCAGTAATGGCTGTAGCCGGAGATACAAAAGTACCACCATACACCATTTTTATTTCACCGGTTACGGTATTCATCCGTATTTGGAAGCTGATTCGTTCGGTACCTGATGTTCCGGACTCCCAGCGTTTCACATCTTGCCATTGTACAATTACTTCGTTGCCTATGGTTTGTGAGCGAATTTCGGGAGTGCCTAAATCGGCATTTTCTAAATCGCGACCAAGGGCAGAAATAGCCCCAATGTACAAGCCCGAAGCATAGCTTAGCGGCACATAAGTATCGGTTTGCGGCCCTCTGTTAAAGGTTACAAAACCATTGGTGCTAATCACCACCTTGAGGTTAATGTAAGTAAGCCCATTAAAAGTGATGGATGGAATATAAATGGAGTCAATAGCATCGTCAAAAGTGCCCGAAAAGTGTACTGTACCTCCGGAGATAGGGGTATAGCTTGCTACGCTTTGCGCAAAATCATATTGCAAAGGTACTACCGGTGTAGTAACACTATTTGTAGTGGTGTTAGCGCTGTTGCAAACTGCGTTTCTTGCTCTTATTCTATAAAAATACTGGGTGTTGGGCAGTATGCCAGTGCTTACGGTTAGTGTTGTGCTTGCGGTGGTAAATTGAGAGCCGGCAATAGGCAGTGTAAAGGTATTGTTGAGCGATACATCTATTTCGTAGTCTGTAGCGCCACTGGTTGGTGCAGTCCAGTTGAGGGTAATAGATGAAAAAGTAGCCGAGGGAGTTCCCACAGACGGCACTGCCGGACAAGTAAAGGTACTACCGGTTAATGGTGAGCCGGGCAGATAGTTAGGCCCACCCAAACAAGGGTTATTGGCATTAAACGCATAGATGTAGAAATAGTACTGTGTGTTGGAGCTAAGCGTGCTGGCCGTAAAACTGGTACCACTACCCGACTGCACAAAAATAGTGCTGCCCAATGGCGAACCGGTGCTGTAAGTAGTACCATCTACCGGAGCACTTGGTGGTGAAGCCGATGTACTGGCTACTACTAAATACCCAAATGCCGATGCACTGGGGGTAAATGAACCGCCTATAGAAACGGAAGTTTGCCCGCTAAAACCAAGCGCTGTGGGTTGTGCGGTGGGTTCTGTACAAGCAGGAGCGCTGATGGTAAACTCATCGGCACCGGGGTCGGGTGTGCTGCTGCGGCTGTCTCCTTCAATGTCAGTGGTTACACCCACATTAGCTCCTTTGTCATTTACTGCGGCAGCTTCTGTGGCAGATATGTCAATTTTAAGGTTTGTACTGCTGGTAAATGGTGCAGCAGCTGTGCTGGCATAAGAGCCGTTATCATTTGTGCCTGCGCTGGAAATTATGCTGGTATATGCACGAAGGTTAGCGGTAGCTCCGGATGTTGGAGTGGTGCTGGCCGGATTAAAATTGGCTGCGGTGTATATACCTGCGTATGTAGTAGCCCCGGCAGGTGTAGCTGTATAGGTGGTTCCTATATGAGCTACCCCATGAAGTCCTGCTGTGGAGCCGGTGTAGTACATATTGTTGTTCAACGTTAAGTTCATGGCTGACGTACCACTCGTTGGCAGAGACAAACAAACGCTGGCCGATGCCGTGTTTGAGGTAGTCATGGTATTTGACAACAGGTTGTTTCTTATGTCAATGCCCGTAAGAGAGGTAGCCGCCACCCCTATGCAAGCAGATAAGTTATTTGAAGTGCCCAAGTTGGCACCATATAAGTTAACTGAATTATGGTAGATTTTGTGGTTATTGTTTGCATTGATCAATATGCCAAACACACCATATGTGTACGAAAAGCTTACATCGCCAATATTATTAATATTAGCTATGTAGTTGTTTTGTATGGTAACCGCTGCTCCGGCATTTACTACTATGCCTCTGGCCCCGTATCCGGTTGAGCCCCGGTTAATCACTTTTGTAATGGTATTTCCGGCTATAGTACCCGATGGAGCTGCGGTGTTCACATCTATTCCTACCCCACCCGCATTGCTACTGGTAGTTGTAGTATTATATCCTTCTACATTACTGATGGTGTTGTTGTTAATAGTGTATGCTGCTCCAGCATTTGCAAGTATTATTCCGCCAAATTTGTTTGTACCGGTAGTGTTGTTGGTTACCCCGTTAATGATATTGGACGAAATATTAATGGTACCAGTGCCAATTAACGAATTAATGTTGATGGCGAGTATGGGAGATGCAATGTAGGAGATAATGTTTTTTATTGTGTTTCCTGTAACAGTAACCGCATTGGTTCCTTGTACCCAAATTCCATTGGTATAAACAGTAGTGGTTGGTGCCGTAAATGGGGCGGTGCCGGATAGGGTGGTGAGCTGATCACCAATAGTATTGTTGGTTAGCGTTACTCCGTTAGATGACGTAGTGGCCTGACCCATGAATGCAATACCTCTACCGCACTGGTTAATTGCACAGTTACTTACCTGAAATGCATTGGCCGTGGTGCTGCCGCTCATAGTGGAGGTAAGCGAAGTAATGGCGCTTGGGGCTGTGGTTGTGCTAACGGTACTACCTCCGCCACCCACATATATTCCGATGCTGGTTGCCGAAGCAGAAGTTGCAGAAGTAATGGTGTTCAAGTTGCCCCCTGTAACACTGCCATTGATGATACAGTTTGTGATAGCGTTATTGTCAACGCTTGTGATGATTGATGAAGTAACCAACCGAACAACCAATGCATACGTCAAACTTGCGGCTGCGCTATTTGTAATCGTCAAGTTGCGGTTTGTTCCTGTTGTGTTGGGGTTATCGCCATTAATAGTTACGTTGTCTGCGCCATTAAGCTCAATTACCCCACGACCAGTGGCCGCTGCAAACTGCACCACAATGTTGTCTGCTGTGGGTTGTACTAACACAGATGTGTAATTGGCGCTGCCCGCACCGCTACTATTTAGTACAGCGGTGGCCACATCGGTAAAGCTGCTATTGATGTTTACAGTAATGTTTCCGGTGTGGGTACCTGCATTAATCGCTGCAAAAGCGGTGCTCAGGTTGCTATAGTTGGTCACTCCAATGGTAACTTGCTGTGCCTGCAACACACCGGCACTTATCAGCACAAAAAACACAAACAAACTCTTGGATTGGCGCAGAAGTAAACTCATAACTATTGATTATTAATTTATTAACCCTCAAAACAATTGGGGGTAACAAATGTATAACCCTTAGTTTTTTATTAGAATTTTGGGCAATATATTTTAAACCTATCTTACTTGTTAAAATAAGACGGGCGCGTTTCGCCTACGGAAACCTTCTCTAATTATGTCTCTTTATTCTTACTTCACCACCACCAATCGCTCGGTGAGGCGGAGTTTGCTGTTGCTTACTTCGGCCATGTACACTCCGGCTGATAACTCGCCTATTTGTACGGTGTTTTGACCTTTGCTGATGCTGCTCGTGTAAACTACCTCACCTATC
>JAEUVA010000037.1 GCA_016787045.1 Chitinophagales bacterium | reverse complement strand
CAACTTTTGTGTAAGCAAAGTTGATAGAGCATCCCGATGGCAATCGGGAAGGTTCGGGGGTTCAAGTCCCTCAGCCGGCTCATCAACTTTTGTGTAAGCAAAGTTGATAGAGCATCCCGATGGCAATCGGGAAGGTTCGGGTGGTATCAAGTCCCTCAGCCGGCTCAAAATTGTTGAAGATTAAAATGGGCAAGTAGCCAAGTGGCCAACGGCAACAGACTGTAAATCTGTCCTCTTCGGAGTTCGGTGGTTCGAATCCATCCTTGCCCACGCAGTAAGTTATTGAGAGAGATAACTGAGCAATGCCGTTGTAGCTCAGTGGTAGAGCACTTCCTTGGTAAGGAAGAGGTCGCGGGTTCGATTCCCATCAACGGCTCGTTAAAAAAGCGAGTATTGAAACGTTCTTTAAAACAAAACAAGCTTGGTATGGCTAAGCCAACCGGGCATATGCGGGAGTAGCTCAGTTGGTAGAGCGACAGCCTTCCAAGCTGTAGGTCGCGGGTTCGAGCCTCGTCTCCCGCTCATTTTTTCGGGTGAAAACAAACACCATAAATTTTTAAAAACAATTACTAAAAACAACAAAAATGGCTAAAGAAAAATTCGTTAAGGACAAGCCGCACGTAAACATCGGAACCATTGGTCACGTTGACCACGGCAAAACTACTTTGACTGCCGCTATCACTACCGTTCTTTCTAAGAAAGGTTTGGCAGAAGTGAGAGATTACTCTTCAATTGACAATGCTCCAGAAGAGAAAGAAAGAGGTATTACTATCAATACCGCTCACGTAGAGTATCAAACAGCCAACCGCCACTACGCGCACGTAGATTGCCCGGGCCACGCTGACTACATTAAAAACATGGTAACAGGTGCCGCTCAGATGGACGGTGCTATCCTCGTAGTAGCAGCTACTGACGGACCTATGCCTCAAACCCGCGAGCACATCCTTTTGGCTCGTCAGGTAGGTGTACCTCAGATTGTTGTATTTATGAACAAAGTGGATTTAGTGGATGACCCTGAGTTCTTGGAATTGGGCGAAATGGAAATCCGCGATTTGTTGACTTTCTACAAGTTTGATGGTGCTAACATTCCGGTAATCAAGGGTTCTGCTCTTGGTGGTTTGAATGGCGAAGCTAAGTGGGTAGAAAAAATTGAAGAATTGATGAACGCTGTAGATAGCTTTATCCCGGTTCCTCCACGTGCTGTTGACCAGCCGTTCTTGATGCCGGTAGAAGACGTGTTCTCTATCACTGGTCGTGGTACCGTAGCTACTGGTCGTATTGAGCGTGGTGTTATCAACTCTAACGACCCGGTAGAAATTGTAGGTTTATTGAAAGAGGGCGAAAAAGCACAAACTTCAACTGTAACAGGTGTAGAAATGTTCCGCAAAATTCTTGACCGTGGCGAAGCAGGCGACAACGTAGGTTTGCTGTTGCGTGGTATTGAGAAGGAGCAAATTAAGCGTGGTATGGTTATCGTGAAGCCAGGTTCTGTAACTCCGCACACAGAGTTTAAGTGTGAGGTTTACGTACTGAGCAAAGAAGAAGGTGGACGTCACACTCCATTCTTTAACCAATACCGTCCGCAGTTTTACTTCCGTACTACTGATGTAACCGGAGAAATTACAATGCCAGCAGGTGTTGAGATGGTTATGCCGGGCGATAACGTAACGCTGACTGTAAAACTTATCTACCCAATTGCTATGGAAAAAGGTCTTCGCTTTGCTATCCGCGAAGGTGGACGTACCGTAGGTGCAGGTCAGGTAACTGAAATCATCAAGTAATTACACACCGCATATTTTGAAAGCCGCTCAAGCAATTGGGCGGCTTTTTTATTTGGTGTCCTCACATGCACATTACTCAAACTTTCGTTTCATTTGCCGTTGCATATTTTTGATGGATGGGTAGCTATGTAGATAATAACCTGATACGCGATGAACAGGTGGCATACGAAACGAAGTATCACTGGAAGATATTCTTTACCCTCCGGGGCTTGTTTACGCTTTTTATCCTTCCGGCATTAGACCGCTGGAGCGATGAATTTGTAATTACCAACAAGCGGGTGATTTGTAAAACCGGAATTGTTTCGCGAAAGACCTTTGAGATGAATTTGAATAAAATTGAATCTGTAAATGTAGATCAGAGTATTATGGGGCGTATGTTAGGGTATGGCACCATTACCGTGATAGGCACCGGTGGTACGCGAGAGTCGTTTCCGGATATTGCCAATGCGGTTGAGTTTCGTAAAAAATTTCAGGAGGTGGCAGGATGAGTAAACGCAAAAAGAAGCAACGTTTTTTTGATGAAGAAGTTGGGGAAACAGATAATGCTTCGCCAGTAGTTGATGCCGAGTTGTTGAAGAGTTATATGATGGGGGCTACCAATCCAAATTTCAGCAATAAAATTCACTATGCCGATGATGTGATAGATCTACACCTTAATCAACATCAGGTAGGCAAAGGCAAGATTGCTCCGCAAGATGCCCTCTTTCATCAAATGGATGAGTTTGAAAAGGCCTTAGACAAAGCAATAGCAGCAGGTAAGTTTGAGTTCAGAGTAGTACACGGGCTGGGCACAGATAAGCTCAAAAAAACTATTCATGAATACCTGAAAAAGCATAAACAGGTAAAGCGTTTTGAGAACACCTACCACAGTAAGTACGGCTACGGGAGTACATTGATAATACTGGCATAATGCTGCATGTTTGTATTGGTAATTGCTTTAGAAAAGAGCGGATGTATAGTAAACTAATCAAATGCACATTATGGCTGTGCTTAGCTGTGCAAAAGCACTTTTCTCTCTCGTAACTTTGTGTGCATAAACTGTAAGTTATGAAAAAGATGATGACAATTGCTTTTGCGGGTATGTTTGCTACTCAATGTTTGTTGGCGCAAGATGCTCCGTTAGTAGCCGCTAATGCCAATGCCAAAGAAGTAGTTATTGTGATAAAAAATAATTCCGAAAACAAGATAAGTGTATTTGCAGGACCCAAAGAGGGTATTCGCGAGCCCAAACTAAATATTTACGGTGGGCTTAGCACCAACAAAGTTTACGTACGCGAAGGCGATGTGGTATGCATAATGAACGATGAGAAAAAGCCAAAATCATGTACCGTAGTAAAGCCAGGTGTGGAGCAAATAGAAGTGAATACTTCGGCTACTACCTTGGCACCTAAGTAAAGTCATCTCTTAGACTTGTTTTCAACTGTTTTTAGTTTCTGAGCTTTTGAGCATGGTAGTGCACTCTGTAGTTAGCCAGTAGTGTTCGTTTTTTTTCTACTATTTTGATGGAGGTGCTTTATCACCAGCCGGTGACCAGTAAATTTTGCGCTGCTTTTTCGCTACACTTTTGATATTTGGAATAGGCCAGAGCCGCTCGGGTGCGTATGCTGTTGTGGCTCTCGCCATTCACATATCCGGTGATGGCATTGTGCACGGTGTATGCTTCTGGGGCCATTAGCCCGGTAGTCCACACCAGCGGGTTTACTTGGGCTTTTTGCAAATGTGGGGCAAAGTATCGTTTGCTGTAGCAAGCTAGTATAATCACATCTCTGCTCCGCTGGTCTTGGTTAATGTACTCCTCGTTCAATACAAAATCCATCAGCCCGTCATGGCCAATATAGGCCAGCAAAGAGGCATGTCCTTTTGTACCAATAATGGTATTGTTCACCATTAAGGTATCTTTAAGTTGGCCGCAACTGCTGCTCAAAAAATCTTGCGTACAGGTTTGAATAAACTTTCCATCGTAAGCATCGGCTATTAAGTAGTACTTATTTTGTATGTGTTTAAAAATCACTCTTTCTAAAATCAAAGAGTCTGATTTTCGGCTACCCACCAGTTTCCATTCCTTGCTGTTTTTGAAATAGGTACGGATGCCGTAACCACAACCCCAGTACAAGTTATTATTGGGGTCTTGTCCGTTGCCAATTTTTGGCGGCACCGGCACTATGCCTTGGTAGCGGTTATCGCACAGCGCCACAAAAATGTGTATGGTTTTAAATGTAGAATCTACCTCAAAAGGTTCATGGGTCTTTGCACTTGCCGTGTACGGTGCTTCAATTGCTGCACCTTGTTGCACCGTTGGTTGTGCATGGCAGCCACATAATGTAAAAACTAATACGAGTAATGCTGCCAGGCGGCTATTCTTTGCCATATTTGCGGGTATTGATACAGAATAAACGGTGGCATGCTGCTAATATTACAAGAGTGGGTACTACCGCAGTATCTTTTCCATTTTGCGGCCTTTGGCCAGTTCATCTACCAGCTTATCTAAATAGCGCGTTTGGCGAGTGAGCGTATTTTGTATCTCTTCAATGCGGTAGCCACATATACTGCCGGTAATAAGGTGTGAATTAGGATGTAGTTTGGCATTGGCAAAAAACTCTTCAAAGGTGGCCCTGCTGTCTATCAGTTTTTGCAATTGCCCGGGGGTGTATCCGGTTAGCCATTGTATCACTTCGTGCAGTTCTTGCAGAGAACGACCTTTTTTTTGCACCTTGGTTACATAATGCGGATATACTGATGCAAATGTCATTTTTGCAATGCGCTCATCGTGGTGCGAGGTATCGGTTTTCATACTCGTTTACCGGCCATGGTGGGTAGAAGTACCGGTTACCCGTTCACCTTTTTGTAATCGGCCAAAAACTTTTCTAAGCCCAAATCGGTAAGTGGGTGGTTAAACAAACCAAGAATAGAACTCAGCGGGCAGGTTGCAATATCGGCTCCGGCTTCGGCACAGCGCACAATGTGCAAGGAATTGCGGATAGATGCCGCCAGTACTTCGGTTTTGTAGCCATATACATTGTAGATATGTACAATTTGCTCTATCAATTGCACGCCATCCCAGTTGCTATCGTCTATTCGCCCTAAAAACGGAGATACCATAGTGGCTCCCGCTTTGGCAGCCAGCAGGGCCTGTGCAGCGCTAAACACTAATGTGCAGTTGGTTTTTATACCATTGTCGGTAAAATACTTAATGGCCTTTACACCTTCTTTTATCATGGGCACTTTTACCACAATGTTGGGGTGCAGGGCAGCTAACTTTTTTCCCTCTTCCACCATTCCGGCAAAATCAGTAGAGATAACCTCGGCACTTACCGGGCCACTTACCATATTGCAAATAGTAACGTAGTGCTGCAAAATATTTGCTTCGCCTTTAATGCCTTCTTTGGCCATTAGCGAAGGGTTGGTGGTTACCCCGTCTAAAATACCCAGGGCTGCGGCTTCTTTAATATCGTTGAGGTTGGCGGTATCAATAAAAAATTTCATGGTTATAGAAGTGGATTAGTGTGTACGAATGCGGGCGAAAGTGTGTGCTAAACTACATACTGCCAAGCCAAGTAATAAACAGATTGTGGAAGGAGCCGCAAGGGCAAAAAAAGTGGGCAAGCCCTTCATATCGCACCGCTACAACCGTGTACCTTTGCTCGGTTTCCCGCCTGGAGGAGTGAACAGGAGCTGATCGTATGAAACTTGCCCGCGGCAAATATAGACGCAGAAGTGTGTTTACAAAACCGTTGACCTTCTTGCCGCGCAAAAACATACAGCTACTACAAAAAATATGTTCAATTTGCGCCCTCACTCTTTACCACATGAAAACAAAATTCACCTCTCTACTACTGGCCGGCATTGGCTTACTGAGCATTGGTTTATATGGCTGTAAAAAAAACAATACCACTGCTCCTAAACTCATTTTCAAATTCAAGTTAGACTCTACACAAGTGCGCTTAGGCAACCTTGGCCAGCCCGCAAGTATCTCTTCGGGTAATGCCGGGCAATCGCCAAAGTTTAACGGCATTAGTGCGCACTATATAGAAATGGCGCCCACCATGTTTACCCAAATTGGCAATGGTGCCGTGCTGTACCACCAACCCGAAACCACCTTGGGTGGCTCCACAGCAATTGACCATGCTAAAGGGGTAATAAAAAAAGATGGGGAAACCTTTTTTGAAATACCGCTAAAAGATGTACCGGCAGGTACCTATGAGTGGCTGCGTGTATCGCTGGCCTACCAGAACTATACTGTAAAAATGCGGATAGATACCACCATATCGGGCTTTGCCATCAATCAGTTTTTTGACGCCACCATTGCTTCGTTTGTGGGCTACAATACATACATCAATAACTTTAACATTAACACCAAAAACGTAGCGGTAAATGCCAACAAAAAACAGGGCTACTGGGGTTTTGAAACTTCCCCGTTCGGCATCTTGATTTCAGATACCGGCAGTGCGCCTGTTACTACGGTACCTAATCCTATTGCGGCCACTTCTCCAATTCCGGCCGGCAGTTGTGTGGTAACCGGTGAGTTTGAAAACCAGCCCTTAGTGATTACCGGTACCGAAACCAAGGACATTATTGTAGAGGTGTCGCTCTCTATCAACAAAAGTTTTGAATGGCAAGACAAGAACCCCAACGGCTGGTGGGAACCACTTAAAGGAGAGCAGGTAGTGGACATGGGCTTGCGCGGTTTAATACCGAGGGTGAAATAACCATCAATATCAAAGCTCAAATTTCAAAAGCAACAAGTAAGATGGTAACGGTAGAAGAAATTTCCCCAATCATCATGTGCTGATTGCTAACAACCAGCAACTAAGTACTCAGATTAAAATTTATCAAATGGCACATCATCATCCGGTGGAGTAAAATCATCGGGCTTGTGTTTGCGCTCAAAACCGGTGTTGGTGTTACCGGCATCATCGCCATCGTCATTCATTCGCGATGAAAGTTTTTTGTATTTGATTTTGTTATTGCCCTCTTGCAGTTCAATATACTCGTCACGCGCTGCTATTTCATTCAGGTTTTCAAACTTCGCCAACTCGTTTACAAAACGCGTGCGCACATTGGCCAATGGGCCGTTACGGTGCTTGGCAATAATTACTTCAGCAATGTTTTTAGTGGGGTTGCCCTCTGCATCTTGCTCTATCTGGTAGTACTCTGCACGATACAAAAAGATAACAATATCCGCATCTTGCTCAATTGCGCCTGACTCGCGCAAATCGCTCAAAATTGGTTTTTTATCGCCACCACGGGTTTCTACCGCGCGCGATAGCTGCGAGAGGGCTATTACGGGTATGTTTAACTCTTTGGCCATACCTTTAAGTGAGCGCGAAATCTGACTTATCTCTTGCTCGCGGTTGCCGCTTTTACCGTCTATGCTGCCGCTCATGAGTTGCAGATAATCTATCACCACTAACTGTATATCGTGCTGTTGCTTTAACCTGCGGCATTTGCTCCGCAACTCAAAAATGTTGATAGCCGGAGTATCGTCAATAAATATGGAAGCATTTTTTAATCCATCAATTTTAGAAGTCAGTACATCGTACTCATACTCCTCCAGTGTGCCTCTGCGTATTTTCTCTGCTTTGATACTGGTTTCCATAGAAATTAAACGCTGTACTAATTGTGCGCTGCTCATTTCTAACGAAAAAAGCGCCACCGGTTTTTTGTGGTCAACTGCAGCATTTCGCGCCAGCGCCAATGTAAACGCAGTTTTACCCATAGCAGGGCGCGCGGCCACAATCACCAAATCAGATTTTTGCCAGCCACCGGTTGCCTTATCTAAATCTACAAAGCCGGAGGGCACACCATTAAGGTGGTCCTGGCTGTTTTTCATGCGCGTGTCTAGCTCTTTGAGTTCAGAAAGCAACAGCGATGAAATATCTAATGATTGGCGCTTGAGGTTGTTTTCAGCTATGCTGAAAAGATTTTTTTCTGCCTTGTCTAAAAGTTCAAATACATCTGTAGTATCCTCATATGCATCTTTAATAACCTCAGTAGAGGTAGAAATAAGTTGGCGTTGCACAAATTTTTCGGACAACACATGGGCGTGGTACTCTACGTTTGCCGCAGAGCCCACTTTGTTGGTGAGTTGTGCAATGTAAAATGCACCACCTGCCGCCTCTAAATCTCCGTTTTTTTTAAGCTGCTCGGTTACGGTTAGCAAATCTACCGGAGCACGATTAGCGTAGAGCATGCGTATTGCTCTCCATATCCGCTGGTGGGCATCCACATAAAAGGCCTCGTCTTTGAGCACATCTACCACATCGGCAAGGGCGCTATCTTCAATCATTACTGCCCCCAGCACTGCTTCCTCTAAATCGCGGGCTTGTGGTGGCAGCTTGCCAAAATCAAGCGCAGAGGTATCTGTATTTGCGGGTCTGCGGGTAATTTTTTTTATGATGTTGGTGGGGTCGGTCATGGCTATCTCCTGCTCTTCTATCTTCAATAAATATACTCAATTGATTTTTTGCAGGGGTGCAAATCTGATTTTTAGAAACATTGTTCCAAGCTATTTAACGAAAAAAAATTCCGCACTGTTCCACTAACGTTTCACGGGCGGTTATCCACAAATTGTAGGTTACCGCTAATCTCTTTTTGTAATCGCACGTTCTGTCACCTAACCTATACAAAAAAACTCTATAATCGCCACCCAATATTTGATATGCGCTCCATTGTAATTACCTGCATTTTTGTTTTAGCCGTATTGGCAGCTGTTGCTCAAAAAGGTTCTGTTAAAGGATTTGTGTACGATAAAGCCGATGGTGAAGGTGTACCCTTTGCCACTGTAAAAGTAGAAGGCACCGAAACAGGTGCCACTGCCGATGACCACGGTTTTTTTTACATCCCTAACCTTTTGGAAGGCAAATACACACTGTCCGTATCTTATGTGGGCTACACTAAAAAAACAGTAGATGTTGAGGTAAAAAAAGGAGCTACAGTTAACCTCAAAATCTACATAGAATCGCAAAGTGTAGAGTTGGAGAACGTAGAGATAAGTGCCGAAAAACAACAAAGCCGCACAGAAACCCGCGTATCGGTTACCTCGGTTACCTCGTTAGATATTAAGCGCCTGCCCACAGTAGGTGGCGAACCGGATATTGCGCAGTACCTGCAAGTATTGCCGGGCGTAATCAGCACCGGTGATCAGGGCGGCCAAATAGTAATCCGCGGTGGTACCCCCATACAAACCAAGTTTTTGTTAGATGGCATTACTATCTACAATCCGTTTCACAGCATTGGTTTGTTTTCGGTGTACGAAACAGATATTATTAAGAATGTAGATGTATATACCGGAGGTTTTCCATCGCAATACGGTGGTCGGATATCGGCAGTTGTAGATGTAACCACCCGCGATGGCAACCGCAAAAAATTTAGCGGCAAGGTAGGTGCCAGTCCGTTTATGGCACATGCGCTTTTAGAAATTCCGATTGTGAAACTAAAGGAAGATAAAAACACCTCTGCTTCTCTTATCCTCAACTCTAAGGTTTCATACTTAGATCAAAGCAGCAAGGCCCTGTACAAGTATGCCGGCAAAGAGGGGCTTCCTTTTTCGTTCTACGATTTTTACGGCAAACTATCGGTAAGCACCGGCCAGGGAAGCAAGTTTAATGTTACCGGCTTTAACTTTCGCGATTTGGCTACCTACAACGCTGCCAACTACTTGTGGAATACCTTTGGCGTAGGTGCTAATTTCTTAGCCGTTCCTAAAAACAGCAACTTATACTTCAATACACATGTCAGCTATTCTCAATACGAAATAAAGCTCCAAGAGGCCGATGGCTTAGACCGCAGAAGTATGATTGGCGGTTTTGACATCGGTATGGATTTCGCGTACTATATCCGTCAAGGCGAATTGAAATACGGTTTGAGTATAGAAGGCACACAAACGCAACTATCGTTTGTTAATCAATACGCTCAAAAGTTTGCGCAAAACCAAAACACTACCGACCTTGGTGTATATGTTACTTTTCATAAATACGTAAAGAAATTTGTGATTGAAGCCGGTGGCCGCTTGCAGTACTTTGGCAAAATCAGCAGCATCAGCCCAGAGCCACGACTTAGCATGAAGTATAATGTGAATGAATACGTGCGCCTTAAGTTGGCCACTGGTATGTACTCACAAAACTTTATCAGCACCAAAAGCGACCGCGATGTAGTGAACCTCTTTACCGGCTTTATTACCGGCACCAGCGAGGCACCTGCCGATGCTACAGGTAAACTGTACGATAAGGTGCGCAATATGCAGCGCAGTGTACACGGTATTTTTGGCATTGAACTGGAGTTGCCCAAAAATATCAATGTAAACATTGAACCTTACTACAAATATTTTTGGCGCTTGCTCAACATCAATCGCTTTAAGCAGTTTAACAGCGACCCCAATTATATGATAGAAACCGGTCATGCGTACGGATTAGACCTTATGGCTAAGTGGGAATGGAAAGGGCTGTACTTGTATGGCACCTATTCGTTAGCTTGGGTAACCCGCAACGATGGTAAACAAACCTACGCCCCACACTTTGACCGCAGACACAACACCAACTTAATGGCCGTATATACCTTTGGCAAGAAAAAGGACTATGAAGTAAGCGCCAGATGGAATTTTGGCACCGGCTTTCCGTTCACCAAAACACAATCTTTTTACGAAAACTTAGATTTTAGTGGCGGAATAAATACCGACTATACTTCTACCAATGGTTCGTTAGGTATTTTGTATGATAACGAGATAAACGGTGGTCGCTTACCGGCTTACCACCGCCTAGATATTGGATTCAAAAAAATATTCAACATTAAAGAGAAAGTAAAAATTGAGTTGACGGCCAGTGTATCCAATGCCTACAACCGCAATAACATTTTCTACTTTGACCGTGTACGCTTTACCCGCGTTAACCAGCTACCGGTAATACCAAGTTTGAGCATGAGCATTGCTTTTTAAGCAAGGTTTCCCCCTTCATTTAGCAATGTTAACTGGTGGAAAACCCACCGCTAAATCTCCTATTTTAGCCGCGTGAACACCAAGATATATTTTGACAACGCAGCCACTACAGCCCTGTGTAGCGAAGCGCTGGAAGAAATGCTCCCGTACTTTCAGCAGCATTACGGAAACCCTTCTTCTATACATAGTTTTGGCCGCACAGCCAAAGCGGCTGTAGAGAAAGCCCGCAAGATTGTGGCCGGAGCACTCCACTGCTCCACCTCCGAAATATTTTTTACCGGCAGCGGTACCGAAAGCAACAATACTATTTTGAAAGGAGCGGTGCAATATTTGGGTGTGCAGCGCATTATTACCAGTGCAGTAGAGCACCATTGTGTGCTGCACAGTGCAGAGTTTTTGCAAAGCACCGGCACCGAACTACAGCTTGTAAAAGTAGATGCACTTGGCCGCCCCGATATACAGCACTTAGAAATACTATTGAGCAACAGCAGCAAAAAAACATTGGTATCGCTCATGCACGCAAACAACGAGTTGGGCACCATTACCGACATCAAAGCTGTTGGAGAACTTTGTGATAAATACGGAGCATTATTTCACTCCGATACGGTGCAAACGGTGGGCTACTTTCACATTAACCTGCAAGAAACTAAAGCCCATTTTATCAGTGGCTCCGCGCATAAATTTCATGGACCCAAAGGAACCGGATTTGTGTTTATACGCGGGGGAACTCTTACACAACCATTGCTGCACGGTGGCGCACAAGAGCGCAACATGCGTGCCGGCACCGAAAACGTAGCCGGCATTGTGGGGCTGGGCAAAGCACTACAAGTGGCTGTTGATAATATACCCGATAACCGCGAGCAGGTTTACCACTTGAAGCAATACGCCATGCAACAACTTACTGAACTATTGCCCGGGGTAGCTTTTAATGGCGATACATCTGCTGAGGGTAGTAACTACAAAGTACTCAACGTACTTTTTCCGTTTCATCCAAAAGCAGAGTTGCTGTTGTTTAACTTAGATATGGCCGGTATAGCTGCCAGTGGAGGTAGTGCATGTAGTTCGGGTTCAGAAAAGGGTTCACATGTGTTAATGGCCATTGGAGCAGACCCTACGCGCAAAGCCATTCGTTTTTCGTTTAGCAAATACAACACCAAAGCCGAAATAGACCGGCTCATTAGCGAGCTTGTAAAATTGTTTGCACCGGCCAAAACCTCTGCTACTACGGTATAAATCCACCACTAAAAAAAATACCGTTGAATACCGAATTGTTTATTGTCCGAAAAATTGCGTTCACCCGCCAAAGTTTTTCGGCATTTATTATTCGTATTGCCATTGCCGCTGTGGCGCTTAGTTTATGCACCATGATTTTGGCTACCAGCATGGTTAATGGGTTTCAAAAAGAGGTACGCAAAAAAGTGTTGAGTTCCTGGTCGCACCTGTACATCCGCAAATTTAGCTTAACCAACTCGCTGCAAGAAGTTCCCATCTCTATTCACCAAGATTTTTACGACAATAAAAAACTGATACCCGAAGCCCGACACATACAGCCCACCGCTCAAAAAGGCGGCTTGCTAAAGACCGATAACGATTTTGAAGGCATAGTGCTTAAAGGAGTGTCCAAAGATTTTGACTGGAGTAATTTTTCGCCATATATATTAAGAGGGAAAGCAATAGATGTAAGCACCGAAAAATCGGAGCGCGATATCATTATTTCTAACAGCACCGCAAAGCGTTTGCATTTAGATACCGGTGATAAAGTGATAGTTAGTTTTATTGACAAAAGTATCCGCAACAGGCCATTTAAGATAAAGGCCATTTACGAAACCGGCTTAGATGATTTTGATAAGTACTATGCGTTTGTTAACCTAAAAATTATTCAAGATTTGAACGGTTGGGGCGCAGATACAGTAGGCGAGTTTGAAATTTTTCTGAACGATGAAAACCTGTTTAAGTCCAGATGGAAATCGTATTTCCTCATTATAGCCCGTCCATTCTTAGATGAAGATGCAGTAGATGAACTTTACCGCGACCCTATGGATGATATTAGAAATAAAATTGATGCACGGCTCAGCAATCCATCGCTGGAATTGCAAACTATAAAAAGTAAAGTGCCCGGTATTTTTGATTGGTTAGAACTACAGAGCATGAATGAGTTCATCATTTTGCTCCTCATGATTATAGTAGCCGCCATTAATATGATTACAGCTTTGCTTATTCTCATATTAGAGCGTACCAATATGATAGGCATTCTTAAAGCTTTGGGCAGTGCCGATTTTTCTATCCGCAAAGTGTTTTTGTACTACAGTGCCGTAATTATTGGAGCCGGTCTGTTGCTGGGCAATGCGGTGGGCATTGGCTTGTGTTTGGTGCAAAAACATTTTCATCCGCTCAAATTACCGCAAGAGTCGTACTACCTGAGCTACGCACCGGTAGAGATAAGTTGGAGCTGGATTTTGTATCTCAACATAGCCACCATAGTCGTTACGCTGCTGCTATTGCTGCTGCCCACCGCGCTTATTTCGCGCATTTCACCGGTTAAGGCCATACGCTTTGATTGAGTAAAAACTACAGTTGGTCAACCAAGTTGGCAACCACATCTTTGATAGATAAAATGCCTACCAATTTTCCGTTTTCTACTACTGGTAATGAGGCAAATTTATTTTGAGCAAAAAGTTTTGCTGCATCGCCAATGCTGTTATCGGCAGCTATGGTGATAGGGTCTTTGGTCATAATATCCACAATATTTACTGCACGATCCAAATCATCTATGGTCATAGCCGGTTTGTTGGGGGTATCGCACAGGCGCAAAAATGTTTTGGGTAAATCGTTAGAGCTAACAATACCTATCAGTTTACCCTGTCCATCTACAATAGGTAAATGGTGTAAGGGGTATTCAGCAAAAAGTTTCATCACCTGCGATAGGTTATGAAACTGGTTTCCGACCACGGGTTGTACACTCATTACTTTAGCTACCGGGGTATTTAGGGAAACGCTTTCGTACTCTTGTGAGGGCATAGTTGTTTTGTTTTGATAGACAAATTTATTTGCAGTTAGTTCATTAACAAACATTACGCTACAATCTTGCAACTTCAAATACTAAGTTTACATTTGCGCCCTCAAAAAATTTAGGGGCTTTAACGTTACAGCCCTTTGAATTCCGTAAAATTCAACTCCACACAACATGAAACTATCCAGTTTTGAAGTAAACATCCCCAAGGAATCTATTGCTCAGTACCCGGCTAAAAACCGCGATGACGCCAAACTGATGGTCATAGACCGCAAGACCAAAAAAATAGAGCACAAAAAATTTCACGACATCCTCAAATACTTTGGCGATGGCGATGTAATGATTTTGAATAACACAAAAGTATTTCCTGCCCGCCTCTATGGCACCAAAGAAAAAACAGGCGCTAAGATTGAAGTTTTCTTGCTGCGCGAGCTAAATGCCAAATCGCTATTGTGGGATGTGCTGGTAGATCCTGCACGTAAGATTCGGGTGGGCAATAAACTATATTTTGGACAAAACGATGATTTGATTGCTGAGGTAGTAGATAATACTACATCGCGTGGCCGCACCATCCGCTTTTTGTTTGATGGCGACCACGATAAATTCAAAAAAATACTTTACGGCTTAGGCGAAACACCGCTTCCTAAGTACATCAAACGCCCGGTAGAACCATCGGATGCAGAGCGCTATCAAACCGTATTTGCCCGAGTAGAAGGCGCAGTTGCCGCTCCTACAGCCGGTATGCACTTTAGCCGCGAGTTGCTCAAACGGTTAGAGATTAAGGGCGTAGAATTGGCAGAAATGACTCTTCATACCGGTTTGGGAACCTTTCGTACTATTGATGTGGAAGACCTATCTAAACATAAAATGGATGCCGAAGAAGCCATGATACCTGAGCGCACGGCTAAGATTGTGAACACTGCAAAAGATGCCGGTAAGCGTATTTGTGCGGTAGGTACTACCACCATGCGTGGTATAGAGTCTGCAGTGAGTGCAGAGCATTACCTAAAAGCATACAACGGTTGGACAAACCTTTTCATACACCCTCCACACGACTTTAGCATTGCTAATGCTATGCTTACTAACTTTCACCAGCCAAAATCTAGTTTGCTGATTATGGCTTGCGCCTTTGGTGGGTACGACTTGATAATGAAAGCGTATGAAGCTGCAGCTAAGGAAAAATACAAGTTCCTGAGTTATGGCGATTGTATGCTCATCATCTAAAACATTTCCACAATTGGTTGATTATTCCCCCAAACGGGTTGACAGTCAGCGGTTTTCAGTTACGTTTGTTGCACACACAACAATCTGATTTACACATGAAGAAATTTTATTTAGCATTTGCAGCCGCTGCGTTGCTAGTTGCCTCTGCCTATGCCCAAAGCGGAGAACTGACCCGTGAAGAAAAACAACGATTAAAACAAGAGTTAAAAGAATACATGAGCGACCTAGAAGGTTACCGCGCCAAAATGCTCAACATCCGCACCACTATAGACAGCAACGAAGTAGAAATTAAGCGGCTTAAAGATGACCTTGCCTACAGTGAAACCAAGCAAGCGGAGTTAGAAAGTAAAATTGCGGCCTTTGATACCGAATTGAAAAAAGTGCAGCAAGAAAACATAATGCTCAAAGGTGGTTATATAGCCCCTGAAAATGGCAACGAAACCGTAGCTAAAAAGTTTACGGAAGACATGAGCAAAACACCCGAAAAAGGTACCGTTTACAAAGTACAAATTGGTTTGTATAAAGAGTTTAACATCAACAAGTATTTTGAGCAACCGCGCTTTGTGGGTTATGAAACCGTGGATGGGATGAACCGCTATATCATCAGTTATTTTCCGGATGAAGATATAGCCAAGCAGTTTGTAGAAGATGTGCGGAAAATGGGCGTGAAAGATGCCTTTGTATCTAAGTACATAGATGGAGTACGTGTGTACGAATGGAGCAAAAACCCCAAGTATGCAGGAAGGCAAGCCCCTCAAAATTTGCAAGAACATTTGGATTGGGAGAAAAAGGAAAAGCAACGCAATAAAAAAGCTACTGCAGAGGGCAATTAAAATTTGAGTTGTAGAGTTAAGTTATTTACAGATACTAAAGTCTGATTTGGTTTATAAACGCTATTGCATATCCAATAACATACAATAAAAAAGCCACTGCATTTTGCAGTGGCTTTTTATCTAGTGTTTGGTAGTTTAATTATCCTCTCTCTTCCAGTGCCTTTACTAAACCGGCAATTTTTTGAGCAGATGAACCTTGCAATGCGCTTACTACGTTGCGTGCAGGTGACTGCAACAAGCCCAGTATATCGCCAAGCAATTCTTTTTTGTTTTTCAGTTTAGCCAACACCGCTATCTGGTTGTCGCCTACAAACACATCGCTGTCTATGTATGCACCTTTTAGCAGTGGTCGGTCGTTACCTTCGCGAAACTCTTTTAAAAGCTTAGCTGGAGTAGCGCCATCGGTGCTGAACATTACACCGGTAGAACCTTTCAATAGCGGGTAAACCTCATCATAAGTGCCACCTACTTGCTCCAATGCTTTTTGAATCAGCGTATTTTTTGAAATACGGTATTCAATGCCTGAGTTGAAGCATAATCTGCGAAACTTATTGATTTTTTCTACCGATAGGGTAGAAGAGTCGGTTAAATAAAAATATTGGGTATTGCTGAACTTCTCTTTCAGTTCGGCAATCTCTTGGTTTTTTTGATTCTTATCCATTTGTCGTCTTTTTTCTGAATTGATAAAATTGGTTTCTTACGCTTAGTTCAAGCCCCCTACTGATTTAGAGTCCACATTAATGCCCTTGCTCATAGTGCTGGCCATGCTGATGCTTTGGAAATAAACTCCCTTGGCAGTAGCCGGTTTTAACTTGGCTAGGGTCTGTAACAAGGTAGCCGCATTCTCATTGATTTGTTGTGGTGTAAACGACACACGGCCAATAGATGTGTGTACGATACCAAACTTATCTACCTTAAACGCAATTTTACCTTTCTTTACTTCCTCAACGGCCTTGCCTATTTCGGTAGTTACGGTACCTGATTTAGGGTTGGGCATTAAGTTACGAGGGCCTAGGATACGGGCAATTTTACCCAATTTAGCCATTACGTTTGGTGTGGCAATTACCACATCAAAATCCATCCAGTTTTCTTTTTCGATTTTTACCAAAAACTCATCCAAGCCCACAAAATCGGCTCCCGATTTTTTTGCTTCCTCTTCTTTGTCAGGAGAAGTAAGCACCAATACTTTTTTGGTTTTGCCGGTACCGTGTGGCAGGGCGGCTGTACCGCGCACGGCCTGGTCGGCTTTCTTAGGGTCAACTCCCAAGCGGATGTGCAAATCCACAGAGGCGTTAAACTTACAGGTAGTTACATCCTTAACGAGTTTGGATGCATCGGTGAGGGAGTACAATTTGTTGCTGTCCACTTTGCCCTCTACAGCTTTTCTTTTTTTAGATAACTTCATAATGTTTGATTTTTGAGGTATGCCGGGGTGAAGTGCCCCTCCCTCGGTTTATTAAAAAAAGTTGAATTAATATCCTTCTACATTAAAGCCCGCACTTTTCGCAGAACCCGCCACCATGCTCATAGCACTCTCTATGGTAAAGCAGTTGAGGTCAGGCATTTTTTCAGTAGCAATTTTTTCAATGATATCTTTGCTTACAGTGCCTACTTTTTTACGGTTAGGTTCGGCAGAGCCACTTTGTTTTTTGGTGTATTCCATCAACAAGGCATGTACCGGTGGGGTTTTGATGATAAAGTCAAAGCTTTTATCGGTATAAACGGTAATTACACAGGGCAATACCTTGCCAATGCGGTCTTGCGTTTGCGCGTTGAAACGCTTGCAAAACTCCATAATGTTCACCCCTTTAGAACCGAGTGCCGGACCAATGGGTGGAGCCGGGTTTGCTTGTCCGCCTTTAACTTGCAGCTTGATGAATGTTGCGATTTCCTTTGCCATTTCTAATTGATTATTAAGTGATTATTGTACTTTATTGATTCTTATTGTTGAAATGCTATGCTATTTTTTCTACCTGCATAAAACTAACCTCTACCGGTGTTTTGCGGCCAAATATTTTAACTACCACTTTCAGTTTTTTCTTCTCGTTGTTTATCTCTTCAATGGTACCTATAAAGTCGTTAAAGGCGCCATCTACAATTTTCACATCTTCGTTGATAATAAACGGTTCCACCATTGTTTCACCGGCATCCAGCATCTCATCGGCTTTGCCAAGGAGTTTCATTGCTTCTTGGTGCGATAGAGTACCCAAAAAGCCCAGTACACCATGTACTTGGCGAATTTGCTGCCACATTTCCTGCGATACTTTTTTAGTATCGGCTTCCATGTACAAGTAACCGGGGAAAAGGGTTTTTTCCTTTATCGTTTTTTTACCGTTTTTGATGGTGTAAACTTTCTCGGTCGGCAACAATATGTTGGTAACCAGTTTATCCCATTTATTTCGGTTTATTTCTAACTGAACATGATCGCGTATTTTGCGCTCTTGCCCGCTAATTACCCGTACTACATGCCACTTTTTATCTTCCGCCATTGGTTCTGTTAGTTTACAATTTTATCGTAGATAAAGGTAAGGCCGCCTTTAAAAGTAGCATCCATAGCCACTACCAATAGGGAAATAATAATGGCTGTAACCAGCACTATTACCGAACTGTCTTGCAACTCTGCCCAAGTTGGCCAGGTTACTTTTTGTGTCAATTCTTCGTATGCCTCTACGAAATAGAGTTTTATCTTTTCCATGTTTTTTACTATGCAGGGGCAGCCAGATTCGAACTGACATCAACGGTTTTGGAGACCGCTATTCTACCCTTGAACTATGCCCCTTTTTACCGTTATGAATACAATGAACTTACAGCCCCTTTTTTCAAAAAGGGACGCAAATATAACCATGCAGCCGTATTTTCAAAACCTAAGTTGAGGTGTGTTGCCCAAAGGAATTTTACATCTGCTCATTTTTTAGGGCGTAATGTTGGCGGATAGCTCAAACCGACCGGACTTTTTATTCTTTCTCCAAAAACGGATAGCGATAATCGGTTGGCGGAGTAAAGGTTTCTTTGATAGTACGTGGCGATACCCAGCGCAGCAGGTTTATCATACTGCCGGCTTTATCGTTAGTGCCGCTGCCACGGCTGCCGCCAAAAGGTTGCTGCCCAACAACGGCTCCGGTGGGCTTATCGTTGATGTAAAAGTTGCCCGCAGCGTTTTGTAGGTTTTTTGTGGCATACTCCAAAGCGTATCTATCTTGCCCAATAATGGCTCCGGTAAGGGCATATATAGAAGTAGAATCCACCAGTTTTACAGTTTCTTCAAACTTGGTTTCGTCATATACATACACAGTGAGTACGGGGCCAAACAGTTCTTCGCACATAGTGGTGTAGTGCGGGTTGGTAGTTTGTATAATAGTTGGTTCTATAAAATATCCCTTTGATTTATCGCAGTTGCCACCGGCTACCACAGTTGCATCGTTATCTTTCTTGGCTTGCTCAATAAAACCGCTCAGTTTATCAAAACTCTTTTCATCAATCACGGCATTGATAAAGTTGCCAAAATCTTCGGTGGGACCCATTTTCATACTTTTTAAATCTGCTACTACCAGTTGCTTTACCTCTTCCCACAAATTAGAGGGTACATACGCTCTGGAAGCTGCTGAACACTTTTGCCCTTGATATTCAAATGCGCCCCGGCTTATGGCTGTGGCCAACACTTTTGCATTGGCTGATGGATGAGCAAGGATAAAATCTTTGCCCCCTGTTTCGCCCACTATTCTTGGATAGGTTTTATAGCGGTGTATGTTGTTGCCTATGTTTTTCCAAATATCCTGAAACACGCCCGTACTGCCCGTAAAGTGAATCCCCGCAAAATCGGGGTGCTGAAAAATAACTTCAGCCGCATCTGGCCCGGAAGGGTAAATAAGGTTGATAACCCCATCGGGTACTCCGGCTTCTTTGAAAATTTTCATCAGCACATACGCACTGTACACTTGGGTGTTGGAGGGTTTCCAAACTACCACATTACCCATCAGCGCGCAACTGCTGGGCAGGTTGCCGGCTATAGCTGTAAAGTTAAATGGCGTAAGCGCGTAGATAAATCCTTCTAAGGGTCGCCATTCGCTGCGGTTCCATATACCCGGACTACTTTGCGGCTGCATGGAGTATATCTCGGTCATAAATTGCACATTAAAGCGCAGAAAGTCTATGATTTCGCAAGCAGAATCTATTTCTGCCTGAAAAGCATTTTTGCTCTGCCCCAGCATAGTGGCGGCATTCAGTTCGGCACGGTACGGACCGGCTATAAGCTCTGCAACTTTCAAAAAAATTGAGGCACGGTGCTCCCAATTCAGATTTGTCCATTTTTCGCGAGCTGCCAAAGCCGCATTGATGGCATCGGTTACGTGTTGTTTTTCGCTTTTGTAATAGTACCCCAGCAAATGTTGGTGGTCGTGTGGCGGGTGTAGGGAAAGTTTTTTGCCGGTGCGTATTTCTTCGCTGCCAATAAACATAGGTATGTCGCGTACTTCGCTGCGCATATCGGCCAGTTTAGCTTGCAGGGCTTTGCGCTCTGCACTGCCGGGGGCGTATTGTTTTACAGGTTCGTTGTGTGGGGTGGGTACTTTAAAAAATCCGGTGGCCATAAAAATGTGTTTGATGGTTTGTAAATTTCGCTAAAGCAGACAGGATTCCCAAAGAAATTAATGTAGCTAAATACTACAAAAATGTCTTCGTAATCCAGCGTACCAAATCATTGCCGTTGGCATAAATTAGCAAGGTAAATACCAGCACCATGCCTACCATTTGTGCACGCTCCAAAAACTTATCGCCCGGGGCTTTACCGGTTATCATTTCCCAAATGGTAAATAGGGCGTGGCCGCCATCTAAAGCCGGTATGGGCAATACATTCATAAAAGCCAAGATGAGCGAAAGCAGTGCGGTAGATGCCCAAAAGGCCGTCCAGTCCCATTGGTTAGGGTATAGTTTAGAAATGGCAGCAAAACCACCTATTTGTTTGTACCCTTTTAAGCGTGGGCTAAAGATGATGCGAAATTGCTTTACATAATCGCCCAGTATTTCAAATGATTTTTTGACACCTGCTGGCAGCGAACTGAAAAAAGAATACTCTACTTTCTTAATCTCAAAATACGACTCAGCCGATTTAGCGCCTAATTTTAAGATGCCATCTTCGGGTAGCGTAGAGGGTAAGGTAATTTTATGCGAAATAGTATCGGTGCCCCGCAGCAAACCTATGGTTACTTCGCTGCCGAGGTAGCGCAAGAGTGTCATAGTTATTTCAGGAAAATATTCAATCTTTTCGTTGTTGATAAAAATGAGTTTATCACCTTTTTGCGCTACGCCTTGCAAGGCAGAGCCGGGAAGTACGGTATCTATCTCGTTAGGTAATGCCAGCCGGGTAAACATAATTTTGCCTTCGCTTTGTATAATATCGGCATATACACTTTCGGGTATTTCAATATCCATTTTTTGCCCGTTTCGCTCTATCTGGAGGGTACGGGCGTTGTCTAACAATAAATCTTTAACTACCGATACTGAGGCATCTTTGAATTTGTGGGTACCATCATAGCCAATCAATTTATCGCCACTTTGCAGCCCTATGCTTTTGGCTACAGAGTCCATGGCAAAGCCGTACTTGGCATTTTCCATGGGGATGTACTGCTCGCCATTGGCCCACATGAGCATGGCGTAAATAAAAAAGCCAAGAAGCAGGTTAACGATAATACCACCCAGCATAATAATGAGCCGCTGCCAAGCCGGTTTACTGCGAAACTCCCAGGGTTGCGGTGGCGTGTTTTTGTAGTTCTCGTCCATGCTTTCGTCTATCATGCCCGCTATTTTTACATAGCCGCCAAACGGAAACCAACCCAAGCCGTATTCGGTTTCTCCTACTTGCTTTTTGAACAGAGAGAAATTGAGCAGGTTGGGAAATGGAAATAGAAAATCAAAGAAGAGGTAAAACTTTTCTACCCGGGTTTTAAACCAACGGGCAGTAATAAAGTGCCCCAGCTCGTGCAAGGTAATAAGAATAGAAAGCCCTAAAAAAAGATACAACAAACGAATCATACTTCAATTTAAGCGGGCAAACGTACATGAATTGCCCACGTTTCAAAAACATTCACTTTTTACAAAAACTATAAGCAGTTATTCGCTCAGCCACTGTACAAATTCGTTGGCCTTTTCGCGGCTCACATCTACCCGCATGGCCGGAGCACATTTGAGGTGTACTTCTATTTTTCCGGTATCGTGCTTCTTGTAATTATCTACCTGTTCAATGTGTATAAGCATCTGCCGATTGGCTCTAAAAAACAGTGCCGGGCTCACCACTTCTTCTATCTCGTCAATGGTGCCGTAGTCGGTAATTAGTTTGTCGCCATCGGTGGTGATGAGGTAAATTACCGTGTCTTTTAAAAAATATGCGGCTTTGATGGTGGGTATTGGCACAATACTTCCTTTGTAATGGGCCAAAAAACGCTCTTTATATTTTGGTAATTGCTGATGGGTGTAGTCATCTGCAAACTTTTGCCAGTTTTCTACGGGCTTGGGTTGCGGAGCGCTGAAATACTTTTTAAATTTTTCTAATGCCTTTTGGAGTTGTTCTTTGTCTAGCGGCTTGAGTAAGTAATCTATGCTATTTACCTTAAAGGCATGTATGGCGTACTCGTTGTAAGCCGTGCTGAAGATTACGGGTTTATCAATTACAACTTGATTGAATATATCAAAACTTACTCCATCGGCTAATTGAATATCCATGATAAACAAATCGGGGTGTGGGTTGGTTTTGAGCCACTTTACGGCACCGGCAACAGAATCAATAGTTTCAATAATCTCTGCTTGTGGCTCTAACTGCCTGAGCACTCGCGCCAGATTTTTGGCGGTTAGCGGCTCGTCTTCAATGATAACTACTTTCATTTTATGTATTTTATGATAGTGGAACTTTTACAATAAAACTATGGCTGCTCTCTATCACTTCAATTGGGCTTTCATTGATAAATGCGTATAAGTTTTTTAAGTTTTGTAAGCCATGTCGGTTAGAAATCTCAATGGCATTTTTCTTTTGCAAGTTGTTTTCTACACACAAAAAATTGGTTTGCTTAAACACGCGAACAACAAGTGGAGAATCTTTAGAAGTAGTGTTGTGTTTAACAGCATTTTCAATCAAAATTTGAAGCGTAACCGGTACAATGGTTTTTTCTTTAATGCTGTCATCAATTTGTAAGTGTATTTGCAAACCATCGCCAAAACGTGTTTTTAGTAGTTGTATGTAATGGCTAACAAACTCTATTTCAGTTTGCAGGGTAACCGCATTTTTTTCTTTGTTATCTAAAAGGTACCGATAGACTTTAGATAATTGCTGCAAAAAATCAGAGGCCAGTTGTGGGTTTTCAAAAATTAATGAATTGAGTGATGAAAGTGCGTTGAACAAAAAATGTGGATTGAGTTGGTTCTTGAGGTTGTCGTATTGCACTTGTGCTTTTTCTTTTTCCAGTTCAGCAGCCACTATGCTTTCTTGCCGCCATTTTCTAAAAAAGTGGTAACCAAAAATAGATAACACTAAACTCAAGGTCATGAATACATTGATGGCAAAGCCCGCTGCTATCAACTCGCGCGATGGCACTTTGCCAAACTCGTTTTGTACAAGAGGGAAACTGGCTAATCGCACAGCTACTACCGCAAGTAAAGTGATGATAAACTGAAGTGCAATGCGCCAAAAAGGGTTGCGCTCAAAAGGGAATTTTTTATCTAACCAGATATCTACTGCTCGTACTATCAGGCCGATAATTCCCAGCATCACAATACCGCCTAACGATGTGCCAATGTGCCAGCGTAGCGACTCGTTGGGGAAAACAAAAATCTTTACCGAATTAAACACCAAAAATATACCCGCAAGTATACCAAGGGCTATTTTGGTTTCTTGTTTAACTTGCCACTTCATGCTTTATGGTGTTGTTCACAATTTCCCCATCCTTCATTTCAATTATTCTGTCTGTATTTGCAGCAAACTCCGGGTCGTGCGTTACGGCAATAATGGTTTGCCCTTTGTTGTGCGATAAGTCATTGAGTATATCAAATACAATTTGCGTATTAGCTGAATCTAAGTTACCGGTTGGCTCATCGCCCATGATAATGGTGGGGTCATTGACCAATGCACGGGCAATGGCTACGCGCTGCTGCTGCCCCCCCGAGAGTTTAGAAGAGAGTTTAGTAGCAAACTTATCCATGTCCAACCATTTCAGTTTTTCGTAAGCGCGATCTTCACATTCGCTCTTACTGTATAGTCCGGTTTTTTCGGCAGGTATCATCACATTTTTCAAAGCTGTAAACTCGGGTAGTAAAAAGTGAAACTGAAACACAAAGCCAATATGTTGGTTGCGAAATTTGGCCAGTTCGTTTTGCGACTTGCCGGTGAGTAGTGTTTGATTGATTTCTATCTCCCCTTCGTAGTTGGTATCCATGGTAGATAGCAAATACAACAAGGTAGATTTACCGCAGCCGCTTTTGCCAACTATGGATACAAATTGCCCTTTGTTGATTTCAAATGATACATTACGCAGCACATGAAATTTTTCGGGCTCGTAGAAGTATTTGTTTAAGTTCTTGGCTTGTAATACTACCGACATATCGTTTTCCTCTTTTTGTTGTTTATCCTCTCAATATGGCTACCGGATCTACCTTGCCTGCTTTAACACTCGGCATCAAACCCGCAATAAATGTGGTGATAATGCCAAACGCCAACCCAAATAAATAGTGCTTGGTATGAAACACCACAGGGAAATGCGTGATGCTGATAAAATCATTTTTGGGGAACGGTAGATTGTAAACCATGCTACTTAAAATAAACCCAAGAACTAAACCGGTGAGTGCTCCTAATACTCCAATAGTTACGCTCTCTGTCAAAAATATCTGTCGGATATCTTGTGATGAAAACCCTTGTGCTTTAAGTATGGCAATATCTTTTAATTTATTTTGGATGGTCATGCTCATAATATTGTAGATGCCAAAGCCGGCCACTACCAATAGCGTAAAGGATACAACAAAGGTCATCACATTTCGGATTAGAATAGAAACCATAGCACTGGCATTGGTTGTTTTCCAGTCATCGGCTTTATAGTCGTAACGTTTGGCTAATTCGGCAGCCATTTCAGTAGCAGCATCGTAGTTTTTCAACTTGATACTTATCTCGGTTACGTACTGATTGTCTTTGCCCAAAAGCTGTT
Organism: Chitinophagales bacterium; assembly: GCA_016787045.1. Lineage (GTDB taxonomy): Bacteria > Bacteroidota > Bacteroidia > Chitinophagales > LD1 > Bog-950. Next base: position 41,315 of record JAEUVA010000037.1, on the reverse strand, counting down.
GAACCTTGGCCAAGTTAACGTAGCATTTAATGTTGTCTAAGCTGCCTATGCCAAACTGAAATGTGCCCACTACTCTAAACCGCATAGATGTGCCTTTTGGTGATGCAAGGGTTACAATATCGCCCACACTTACGTTTAGTTTTTGCGCCAACCCGTGGCCCATTAGAATGCCATTGTCTATGGTCAGTAAATTTTCAATGCGTCCGGTTTTCATTTTTTCGTTTAAACCGGTAAGTTGTGCCTCTTGCAGTACATCTACACCGTTTAGTGAGCCATTAATTTGCACCGGACCGTTTACATAAAATACTTGTGTGGACAACTGCGGACTTACGGCTTGTACCCGAGCATCATTTTTCAAATCTGTGATAATGCGCGATGAGTTTTTGATGTTAGGTGTAATGTCTTTTGGTTTAGGGTGATGTACAATATTCCAGGTTTTTGAAGTGTCGCTTACCTCATCTAAAATGGAGTGACTGAAATCTGTTTTTATATCGTTGTAAATACGAACATCGGGTGTAGAGGAGAGAAGCGTATCTTCTAAAAACTCATTAAAGCCCTGCATGAAGCTTATCATCAATATATACATGCCTATGCCAAAAGTTACTCCCAGCATGGCAATGAGTGTTTGCCGTGGCTTTGCCAGCAGGTGTGTTTTTGCGATTTCAAAATTTACGTTGCCTGCCATATACTTTTAAGGATTAGCTGATAAGAATTGTTGTAGGGCTTGGGTTGTTTCAACTGCGGCTTCATCTTGCACAAAGTGCCCGGCTTGTAGTCGTAACAAAGTTGAATTAGTAAGCTTTTGCTGAAGACGTTCTGCAAACTTTACGGGTATAAACTTGTCTTTTTCGCCCCAAACAATCAGGGTTGGAATGGCATTGAGTATAGACAGTCTATCCCAAATTGTTTCAAACCACTCTTGATCACTCAATAGCGATTGGGCAAACGACAAAGTGCCTAACCGATCAGATGGTTTTTGAAACGGATTTTTGAAATGAGCTAAATGCGCAGCAGTTAATTTTTTCCTGTCTCCCCAAGATTGAGGTACCATAAAAGCAGCAGAAAAATTGAAATACTTATAGAGAATAGGCAGCAAAGGCGATTTCAGAATAAACTCTGCCTGCTTGTATTCAGGTTCGTTTTTTGTAGAAAAAAGCCAGGTGTTTAGGATAACTAACCGCGTGATGTTGTGCGCATGTTCAATTGCGTAGTTAATGCCAATTGGGCCACCAAAATCATGAACCACCATAGTGATGTTTTTCAACCCCAACTGCTTGATGAACTCTGTCAGGTTTTGACTATGCTTTTGTGTAGAGTAGGTGTAATCAACAGGTTTTTCGCTAAGACCAAACCCTATATGGTCAGGTGCAATGCAACGGTTAGTTTTAGACAGTTTTTTAATCACATTTCGGTAGTCAAAACTCCACGATGGTGTTCCGTGAATAAGTAAAACAACTTCTCCGTTACCTTCATCTACATAGTGCATTTGCCTGCCATCTATAGCACTGTAATGGCTACTAAAAGGATATTCACTACTGTCTAACCAATTGGGTTTGTTCATCTATTTTTCTTTAGGTAGTACAAGTTCATCTTTAGCAGAAATGCCCTCCAGTATCTCTACATATTCCAAGTTTTGCATTCCCTTTTTCACTTTCACTTTTTTGTTTCCGCCCAGCGATTTTACCTCTACCTCATCGCCTACAAGCAACAATGCACGGGGTATTAGCAATGCATTTTCCTTTTGTGCAATAATGATGTTAGCTTCTACTGATACGCGGGTAAAGTTCAGAGCGTAGTTTTCTGTAAACATTGCTTCTACTTTAAAACTTTGGTCGTTTTGATTCATGCTCGGATATATCTTTACTACAGTGGCCTTATACACTTTTTCACCGGTTACATCTAACTTTACTACCACCTCTTGGTTGAGTTTTACCCTGTCCACATCGCTTTGATCCACATTGAGTTCCAGGATCATTTTATCGGCATCGCCAACAAGCGCTACCACATCATTTCTGCGCACTGCCTCTCCCAAATCTTTGTATAGTTCATATACCTTTCCATTTAAAATACTTTTGATGGAATAGTTATTGAAATCCAGTCCGGCAGCGGCAAATGTGCTTTCTGCGTTTTTGAGTTCCACTTGCAGTTGCTCTTTAGTGCGTCTGTAATTGTCTTGCGCTGCCAACCAATCGTTTTGCGAAACTTCATAAGCCAAAGTTGCCTGATCAAACTGCGATTTGGTAACTGCGTTAGACGAAAACATGTTTTTGTAACGCACTAAGTTTATAGAATCATTCTTGAATTTTGCCTCCGCATTTTTCATTTTACTTTTCAATTCGCTGAGCACTGGTGATTTTTCAGAGGCGTTAATCCGTGCTAAATCCAATGCCGCACTTCCGGCATTTACTTTGGCACCGGCTGCATCATTTTGTATGCGGAGTATTTCTTCACCGGCTTTTACATTATCACCGGCTTCTTTGTTTTTAGACACCACATAGCCATCGGCCATAGCATACACTTTGTACTCGTTTGCAGCCACCAAAAAACCGGAGGCGTACACAGCTTCAGTAATAGATTTTGTTTGAGCAGTAGTGGTTTTGGTTTTGTTGCAAGCTACTAAAACCACTGCGCTGCTAAGTGCAATGGCAGTGGCAGTAGTAATGACAAATTTTGTTTTCTCAATCATCGTTTCTCTGTAAATTATGTTGCAAATGAACAAATAGCTTTGAATGAGTTGTTTGCTTAAGCAATTAGTGGTCTAAAAATGTTTTTGAAGCGTAAACAGCGCGTGTTAAAGTGCTAATTCTAATTCATTCATTTTTTACTTTCGTAGCATTAAACCCAACCCAAATGATAAAAACTATCTATTACGTTCTATTCCTCATTGCAGCAGTATCTTTTACCGGCTGTGGATGTGCTAACCAAATTTTATCTAACACCGGTAAAACCATTACCAACGCAGTCAACAAAAACTACAACGGCATTATTAACACGGTTGTAAGTATTATTCAAAGCAAATGCTGGAAAGGCAGCAGCTCTCGCGGGGCGCAAGATGCATTGGTCGTGCAAGTGAGCAAAAAATCTGCCGATGGTAAGGAAGAGGTAATTTTTACGGATAACTCGCACACTATCTCCACTTTAGAAGCCGGCCAAAAAACCAAAGCAAATATAGAGTTGGAGATTGCAGAAGGCGGCAACTATACGGTAAAAGTATACATCACAGACAATACATCTGTGCCCACTGCTGCAACACTTATTAAAACATTTGATGTAAACACCACCGGCACATCTCGCGGTAAAGGGGTAAGTTTAAAAAGCTTTAAATACGAGTAATTACGTTAAATCGCTTACTACCCGATTAACTAACCACCAAGATGGTGTGTTTTTGGATTGTTCCAAGTAAAACTCTACGGTAATTTTCATGCGCTTGGCACGCTTGTCGCCATCGTGTTTAATTTTTAGTAACAACTCTGCAGTGGCTTCGGCTTTGCCCGATTCGCTGTCAATTTCCATTCGTGAGATATGATATTTCACCGGACTGAGTAGCAGGTGGCTTGCCTTATAGTTTTCGGTTTTTTCTCTAAACTCCTCTACATCTGTACTCAGCCCTAAAGTGTCTTTCATTTCCTCCGAAAAATTTTGATCAAAAAAAGGAGTGTCCTTGTCAAAAATGCTGAACAGCGCATCGTGGATCGTTGAGCGCACATCATACTCTGTGTTCGGATGAAAATCTTCGTAGGTAAACTCGGTAGTCCACCCTTTCATTTTTACGCCCTCTATTTCATGTTTAAACAGTTCTTCGGTCACAAAACGATACAATTCTCTGTTATCTGTTGGGGCAAGCACGTTTAGTACTATGCCATTTTTTTTCATTAACGCAATTAATCGCTTGAGTTCTTTTTTTAACTCTTTATCGCCCAGGTCGTTTACAGAGTTATACTCCGGTTCGCCAATAAACTTATAGATAGAGGTAGATTCAGCATGTGCGTGTTGCTTATGAAAATTAATCACCTGTTTCAAAAACATATTTTCAATATCCGGGGGAATATTGTCGGCATTACCCACAAAATTGCCTCCAAACTCCGCCATCATTTTCATTTTCAGAAACTCATTTTCTGAATGGAGCTCGTCAGTCGTTTTTTTTGTCTTTTTTCGCTTAGCCATGTGTTACAATTATAGCCAAAAATTATTTCATCTAACATACAGTCGTTTTCTATACCCAAAGCAATGTCAATAGATAATTATGATTAAACAGCTACTTCGTGCAGACCCCTTTAAGATATTTCATATTGTTTTTGGCTACATCATTGTATTTGCGCTCTGGTGGGGCTACTTGCTTTTTAGTAAAAATGAGAGTGTTTATCGCGAGAAGGTAGAGTTGCAAGGAATTATGTTTTCTAAATCTAACCCGGGCGAAGATTTTAAAAGTACTGCAGAATATGGAGTTATACATAGTAAGTACAAGCGGCAGTGTTTGATGATACTGTTAGAAGGCAGTGTGTTTATTGTATTAATGATAGCCGGTTTGCTACGAGTTCGTAAAGTTTTTAAGCGCGAAATAGAACTGGCACAGCAGCAAAAAAACTTTTTGCTCAGCATTACGCATGAACTTAAATCACCACTTTCTACCATCAAGTTATCGCTTCAAACATTGGTAAAAAGAAAATTAGAAGAAGAGCAGCAAGCCAGAATGATTGGAGGTAGCTTAGATGACCTACAGCGATTAGAAGGATTGGTAGATAACATACTGTTTGCTGCCAAAATGGAACAAGAGCAGCACGGTTTTTCTATGGATGCCATCAACATAGCTGAGATAGTTTGTAAGGTCTGTGAACGAATCTCTACCAACAAAAAGGGGGTTGAAGTTCAGGTGCTGGCTCCCGCGCAGTTGATTGCTACCGGTGATTTGTTGGGGTTCACTTCTGTAGTGATGAATTTAGTAGAGAACGCCATCAAATACTCACCTGAAAAATCTATTGTAAGGGTGTCGTTGCAATCCATAAACAGCAACGTAGTACTGCGGGTGAGCGATAATGGTATTGGCATTCCAGATGAAGAAAAATCTAAAATTTTTAATAAGTTTTATAGAGTGGGAAACGAAAATACCCGCACCACCAAGGGTACCGGACTTGGGTTGTACATTGTAAAAAAATACATAGAGATTTTTGATGGTAGTATAGAGGTATATAACAATCAACCCTGCGGCACTACCTTTGAAATTAAACTACCCGCAGAGCGAAAAATGACAAACTTTTGACAATTGAACTGTGCAGTTTGCATGTGAATTAGTTATCATTGAATTAAATCTTAGCGCATGAGCCAAGTTGCCACTACACCCACAAAACGAATATTACTGGCCGAGGATGAAGAAAACCTCCGGGATGTTATCCGAATGAATTTAGAGATGGAGGGCTACGAAGTAGACGAAGCAGAAACCGGTATAAAAGCACTCAAGTTGGCGAAGAACAGCAGATACAACATGATTATTTTAGATGTGATGATGCCCGAGATGGATGGTTTTACGGTTTGCCAAAATATCCGCTTAGAAGACACCCATACCCCGGTGCTTTTTCTTACAGCTAAAGACAGCAGCCAAGACAAAGTAGAGGGGCTAAAAACCGGTGCCGATGATTATCTGACCAAGCCCTTTAACTTAGAGGAATTGCTGCTGCGGGTAAAAGTATTGGTACGGCATAGCGTGCGTGGTAATGCTGCCGAGGAGCAAGTACAGGGTACCTATTCTTTTAATAAATGCGAAATTAACTTCACCAATTTTAAAGCAACAGGTGTAGGTGGCAAAAAAATTGACCTCACTAAACGGGAAGTAGAATTGCTGAAACTATTGATTGAAAAGCGCGGCACGGCTGTATCGCGCAAACAAATATTAGAGGTAGTATGGGGGTACGATGTGTACCCCACCACCCGAACTATTGATAATTTTGTGAACTCTTTTCGCAAGTATTTTGAAAAAGACCCTTCCAATCCGCGGCATTTTCACTCAGTGCGTGGTATTGGTTACAAGTTTACCGATAAAGAGGAGGTGTAGTTACATTTTCCAAAGGTCGCCCCAGAGCCGTTGCCCGCCATCTACATAAATAGTTTCTCCGGTAATATAGTTAGCCATTGGGCTACTTAAAAACAGAGCAAGCCACGCCACTTCATCCACAGTACCGAGGCGTTTAGCGGGTATAGTTTCTTCCACACCTTGCAAAAACTCTGGTGGGTACTGCTCTAACCCTGTACTTTTTATTATGCCCGGTGCTATAGCATTTAGCTGTATGTTGTATTTGCTCCATTCTACAGCAAGCGTTTTGGTCAAGTTATCTACACCTGCCCGCGCTGCTCCGGTATGTGCCATACCCGGAAAGCCCCGAAACATATTGGCTATTATATTAATGACTTTGCCGCTGTTTTGCGGAATAAAAAAATGCTTGGCTAAAATTTGGGTTACATAAAAGGTGCCATTGAGGTTGTTGTTAACTACCGCATTCCACCCCTTAAAACTAATGCCCTCTGCTGGCGATGGAAACTGACCACCGGCATTATTAACTAAAATATCTAACTGTTTTTCGGTAGAGCGTATGCTTTGTGCCAACTGCTCTACTTGCTCCGGCTCGCGGGTATCGCATACCACATAGCGCACAGCCCCAAAGGCAGAAAGTTGCACAGTGGCGGCTTGCAGCCGCTCTTCTTTGCGCGAAGAAATAATTACCCGGCAGCCACTCTGCAAAAGCTGACGGGCAATGGCAAAACCTATACCACTGCCACCACCGGTTACTAAGGCGGTTTGGTTTTCAAGTAGATTGGATTTGAACATAATAGTTAAGTGGTTAGGTATAGGACGAAAGTAAAAATCAGCAAGATAACATGAGGAAAGTTGTCTGGCAACTCCCCAAAAAAAATCTCCGCCCATGGAGGGCGGAGATTCTTGTCAATTATTAACCGAAACCTTATTCGTGTTTTGTAATGCAATGGTAAGGAGTTGTTGGCTAACCTTTTGTTAGAACTTTATTAGAGAAGTTAATGTAAAATCTTGCACCTTCTCCGGAGGATGATTTAACCTGCAATCGCAAACCATGCGCCTGCATTATCCGGTGTGCGAGGGCCAAGCCAATGCCGTATCCCTTTACCGATTCCATAGACGGTGAGCGGTAAAATGGTTCAAAGATATGCGGTAAATCGGCAGGCGCTATACCCGGGCCATTATCAATAATGCTTATGGTGATGCCGTCTATAGCACTCAACACCACTTTGGCAGTATGGTTGGTAGAAAACTTACAGGCATTTTCGGTAATGTTTTTCAGGGCAATGGCAAACAGCGCTTTGTTGCCAGTAACTACCAGTTGTTCTTCATCGGTGGGTACACTTTCAAACTCCATATTTACTTTGTAGGCACTGTTGTTTTGAATAACTGCCTGGCGTACATCAAACAACAACTCGTCTATACGAAACGGAGCCAGGGGCATTTCGTGCCCGCTGCTGATTTTAGAAAACTGCAAGAGGTTTTGCAAAAGCACAGTTAAATCATTGGCATCTTCCAATATGCTGCTCATAACTTTACGGTACTGCTCCTCGTTGCGGTTTTGCATCATACTCACCTCTATCTGCGATTTTATCTTAGTTAGCGGGTTGTTGATTTCGTGCGAAACGTTGGCCACAAAGTTTTTTTGGAGTTTGAACGAATCTTCAAGTTTATCAAATAAGCCGTTAAACGTTTTGATGAGTGTACTAATTTCATCTTGCTCGGTAGCCACCGGTAACCGCTCCGATTTCTCGACCGGTGAGAGGTTGGCTACTTTTTTTACAATGGTGGTAATGGGCTCTAGCGCACGCCCTACATAAAACCAACCGGTAACAGCCACTACCAGCAACGAAAAGAGATATGAAAGCGAGAGCATGATCAGCAATTGCCGCAAAAGGTCATCACCGGGTTTATCTATAGCAGCTGCTATGACTACAGCCCGGTTGTAGCGGTCGGTGTAGTAAATGCCGCTAACGGTGTACTTATTTTGAATAAAACGATGATTTTTTTTTCGTTTAATTTCTTGAATTTCCTCTGGTGTAAGATGAACTTCTATCAAATCGTTATTTGTGTAAATCTCTTGTCCGCTATCGTTATACACCACTACTTTTTCGTTGAGTAGCACATCTTGTTGTGCTTTGTCAATAGTTTTTAAGAGCGATGAGTCTATCTCATCTACTTTCATTAAGAGTATAGCAGTAGTAAGGGCTTTATTGTATAGGCGTTCGTTGAAGCTTTGTTTGGAATATACGTAAGCAGCCCCGTATATAACTGCAAAGATGAGGAGGATAATGGCCGATACCGTTACTAAAAAACTTAGTGTAAGCCGCGCGCGGATTTTCATTGGTGGTTTTCAGGTTTCTTCTTTCAACACATACCCTTTGCCATGTACGTTATGAATCAATTTTTTTGCAAAGGGTTTGTCAATTTTATTGCGAAGGTAGTTGATGTACACTTCTACAAAGTTGGTGCCGGTAGAAAAATCAATATTCCAGATATTTTCTGATAGCTCGCTGCGCGATAGTACTTTGCCCGGCCTTCGCATAAAGTATTCAAACAACTCAAACTCTTTGGCGGTGAGTAAAATTTCGGATCCCTTACGCGAAATTGTTTTGGCTTCAGTATCCATGCGCACATCGGCAAAAAGCAGAACGGTGTTTTTGGTGCGGTTTTCTATTCGCTTGCTAAGCGAGCGAATGCGTGCCAGCAATTCTCTGAAATCAAACGGCTTTGTCAGGTAATCATCAGCACCGGCATCTAAACCTTTTACCACATTATCTTTAGAATCCAGGGCGGTAAGCATGAGTATAAGTAGGTCGGGATTGTGTTTTCTTAGGCGGTTACAGAGTTCCATGCCATTAATACCCGGCATGATAATGTCTGACACCACCAATTGAAATTTGCCAGATAAGCCCAGTTCTAACCCGGAAGAGCCATTGTAGGCCACTTCTGTTTTGTAGCCGCTTTCTTCCAGTCCGCTGCAAATGGCATCTGCAGTTTTCTTTTCGTCTTCTATGACCAAAATATTCATGCGGTGAAATTAAATTTTGAAACCTTGAAGAAGAGTAGAATTTGTTTAGAGAACCAAAAAACCACCCGAAGGTGGTTTTGATGCTGTGCCCGAAGCGAGATTCGAACTCGCACACCCTTTCGGGCGCTACCACCTCAAAGTAGTGCGTCTACCAGTTTCGCCATCCGGGCTGGTGGGCGGCAATAGTAAAGCAATTGAATAAGTATTGCAAGACGAGTTTTTGTAAAAGCGCTACAGTTTTTGTGATATACTTGCAATTTGAGAAATGTGTGTAACTGTGTGTGAACCGAATGAAACAATTTTGGCGTATTTACAGTTTAACCACCAAGGAACCGAACAAGCTATGCAACAGTAAGCTACTTACTTTGCATCTATACAAAAAGAAAGGGTAATTTGCTGATGCAGAAAAGGATTAACATCTGTTTTGTTTTTATGGCATTAAGTGTTGCTGTTATGGCGCAGCAAGTGCAATGCTTTTTTTCGGCCAGTCAGCAAACGGGTTGTGCGCCATTATCTTCTATTAGTTTTACAGATTTAAGTACCGGTGGCCCAACCAGCCATTTTTGGGATTTTGATAACGGAAACACTTCCACACTTACCAACCCTGCTACCTCGTACCCTCTTCCGGGCATATACAACGTAAAACACGTTGTGAGCAATGGCAGCAGTACAGATTCTTGCTTTCAACAGATACGCGTATTTTTACCACCTACGGCAAATTTTACATCGCCTAACCCTACCGGTTGCGTTCAGCCGTGCCATAATGTAAGTTTTGTAAACCAAACCATACCCGGTGAAAGCCCCGTGGTACAATATGTTTGGGATTTTGGCGATGGTACACCGGCACAAACGGGGTACAACATTGATCATTGTTACAACGCTACAGGTTCTTACAATGTGATTTTGGTGATGATAGACAGCAACGGCTGTCAGGCCAATATGGTTAAAAATAATTATGTGCTTATAGGCAACCAGCCCACGGTTACGGCAAACAGCAATCCTAATCCGGCAAGTACGTGCACCCCACCATTGGTGGTTAATTTTTCTTCTAATGGGTCTTCTTCTAATGGTGCTTTAACTTACAATTGGGATTTTGGCAACGGCACCTCTACGCAGCAAAACCCAACACAAGTTTTTTTTAGTGGTGTTTACAACGTGGTAGTTACAGCCACAGATTCTTATGGCTGCCTTGCCTGGGATACTATTGTGGTTTCTGCCACTAATGTTGTGGCCGGCTTTACAGTGTCAAACCCAAACGCTTGCAATAACATTCCTATCCAGTTTACAGACACATCAAATTTCGCCACATCATGGAGTTGGACTTTTGGCGATGGGGGCAGTTCTACACAACAAAACCCTTCGCATACCTATGCAGCCAATGGTACTTATACAGTTACACTTACGGTTACTTATGGCAACTGTACCAACACAGTTACCAAAACAGCTTATATAAATGTAACCTCACCGGCTACTGGAAGCATTACGGCCAATGATACGATTGAGTGCAGTGCGCCATTTACCCCCAACTTTAGCTCCAACGCATCGGGTGCTGTAGCTTACAATTGGACATTTGGTGATGGAGGCACTTCAACAGCAGCCAACCCATCGCACACCTACACCGCTATTGGTAGCTACACTGTTAGTGTGCAGTTGACTAACTCGGGCGGATGTGTAAACACTATTACTTTACCTAACCTAATTGATATAGGCACATTAGATGCCTCTTTTACAATAGATTCGCCACAGGGGTGCACTCCGCTCATAGTTACATTTACAAACACCACTACAACTATAGAACCAATAGTTAGTTACCAATGGACATTTGGCGATGGTGGTACCTCTACTCAGGCCAATCCACAACATACTTACACTAGTACGGGAAGTTTTGTACCCCAGCTAATAGTACAAACTGCCTCAGGTTGCAGAGACACGTTTGTGTATAATGGTTTTATTAATGTTGGGCAAACCTTGCAACCCGGCTTTGTTGCCACTCCGCTTATTCAGTGTGTCAATCAGCCCATCAATTTTTCAAATACAGTAACCGGTGCAGGAGCGCAAACATTATTTTTGTGGGAGTTTGGCGATGGGCAAACCAGTGCTTTACCTAACCCGGTTCACCAGTATTCCGATACCGGGGTATACACCATATCGCTTACAGTAATCAACCAGGGGTGCGCTGCCGATACAGAGCGTGTAGATTACATTTTGATAGTAGTGCCCAAGGCCGATTTTTATTTTGAGTTTGATTGCACGAATCCCACTACTGTGGCGTTTCACGATACCTCACAGGGTGCCGATACTTGGTTTTGGGATTTTGGTGATGGTACTACCTCTACGCTGCAAAATCCGGTGCATACTTTTCCATCACAAAATTCGTATGTTATCACTCTTACGGTTTCTAACTTTACCACCGGTTGTGTTGATTCTTCTAAAAAGACATTACCCATTGGCACACCCAATGCATTGTTTTTTGCCGATACGCTTCAAGGGTGTTTGCCGCTTACTGTCAATTTTGTAGACAGCTCAGTTTTTGCCAGTTCTTGGCTGTGGAGTTTTGGAGATAATACATTCAGCAATCTTCAGAACCCCACCCACACTTACACAGACACCGGTTTTTATACGGTAAGATTGATTATTAACCCCGGCCAGCTTTGCTCCGATACACTTGTGCGAAACCAATACATACGAGTGAATGGTATCAAAGCCAATTTTTTCAGAAATCCATCAGTTGGTTGTGCTCCGTTTGCTGTGCAGTTTAACGATAGTAGTAAATCGTTCATGGGCAATATTATATCTTGGAAATACCGATTTGGTACCGGAGACAGCTCAATAATTGCCAACCCTACTTACACTTACAATGTGGTGGGAAATTTCTCAGTTACCCTAACTGTTACAGATAACAATGGATGCTCTGCCACCACAGTTCGCTCTATCAACTCTCAAGATATTGTACCCAACTTCACTTCAGATACTGCGGTGTGCCCGGGAGAATCGGTGCAGTTTACCAATACCTCTACACCTAACAATGGATTGAGTTATTTGTGGCACTTTGGAGATGGAGGTACATCTACTCAAAAAAATCCGGTGCATACATACGCCAACTCCGGTACATACTCTGTCATGCTGGTTGTTTTTAATAACAATGCAGGTTGCCGCGATACGCTAATTATGCCCAATCTGATGGATGTAGATACACCGGAAGCTGACTTTTTTGCTAATACTATTTTCTCTTCTTGCCCGCCATTTCCGGTACAGTTTTTCAATTCTACCAATCGTACTGATTTGCAATGGCTTTGGTATTTTGGTGATGGGGATACCAGCAGCGACCGAAACCCATTACATGTGTACAAGTTCCCCGGAGCTTATGATGTTGCATTAGTTGCTTTTGATTCTTCGGGCTGTCGCGATTCTATAATGAAACTGCAATACATTTTAGTTGGTGGTCCCATTGGCAACTTTACTGCCGACCCGGATACAGGTTGCGTTCCACTAACTGTTACATACAGCGGCACTTACAGTACTAATACAATTGATATAAAAGCAGATATTGGATTAGGCATTGTTTATGACGATACAGTGGATATAGTATATACCTATACCGAACCCGGTAAATATTATCCGGTGTTTACACTTACCGATAGTTTAGGATGTGTGGTTTCTTACCCGGTAGATACCATTGTAGTGGGGTTAATACCCTATCCTAATTTACCTACTGATACTTCGGTATGTAAAGGAAACTATGTGCAGTTCTATCTTCCTCTTGGCGATTTCTTTTTATGGGAAGCAGACCAATCGCCCAAATATTTGAATTGCGATACCTGTAGAGATCCACTAAGTACAGCACCGGATACTATTACATATTACGTAACTGCAACTACCAGCATTGGCTGTGTGGCGCGCGACACAATAACTGTGAATGTTGACCCGCTGCCACCTATTTTCCCCGGAATATTTTATCGGATTTGCCCTGGCGATACCTTACAACTAACTGCAGGTGCAGGTGTATTAGCCGCTACCTGGACTCCGGGCATGTATATAGATGATTCTTTAAGTGTAAATCCGAAGGTTTTTCCTCCGGATAGTATGATATACAGGGTAACGGGTAGTAATAGTACCGGCTGTTCTATATCCAGAATTGTAAGAGTGTATGTAATTGATAGAGTTGTTGCAGACCTCAATATCAGCGATACTTTAGTGTGTGATGGGGGGGTAGTGCCATTGGATTTGACCGTACGTGAGGCCTCGTTTAACGATACTTCATACTTGTGGTCGCCAGCCCAATACTTAAGTTCTTCTACCATACAAGACCCCGTAGTAGATGCGCCATTTGGCGATTATACTTATACTGTTATTGTGAGCAGTTCTACCTGCATACCCGATACAGAGCAAGTACATATAACTGTAGCACCACTACCTAACTTAGAAGCCGGTGATGATCAAATAGTAACTCCGGGTACAGAGGTCCAAATATATGCCGCTTCCCCTGACCAGGTTTCGTATAGCTGGACGGCTGTTGATGAGCTAAGTTGCACCACCTGCCGCAGGCCATATATAACAGTCAATCAGTCGCAGGTAGCGTATGTGGTGGCTACTAACCAGTGGGGCTGCCAAACGGTAGATTCTGTAGTGCTCCGTGTGGTTGAATGTTCGCCAAGTATGGTTTTTGTGCCTAATACATTTACCCCTAATGGCGATGGATTAAACGATTTGTTGTACGTGCGCGGTATTGGTTTACGTAAGTTAGAGTACTTCCGCGTGTATGACCGCTGGGGCAAATTAGTGTACGATAGTGCCAGCATCAATGAAGGTTGGGATGGCACCGTAAATGGTAAACCTGCTGATGTGGCTGTGTATGTTTATACCGCCAAAGGTGAATGTAGCAGCGGCAACTCTGTAGAAGTAAAAGGCAACGTAACGCTTGTACGGTAGCCCAAATGCGCTATCCACATAGAGTAAAGTAAGTTTCAGCATTTCCTTTACATTCGCCACCCGATGAACACCATGTATAGTAAACTGGCTGCAACTGTTGTTGTGCTTTGGGCTACATTTTCGGTAATGTACGCGCAAGATTCTACCCAGATAGCACCACTTGTTACAGTTTCAAACCCTTACCTTTTTAATTTTTCGTCCGGCTCATTAAATAGCGTATTTAATGAACAACTCACTCCGGGTACTAACAACCGTCTGAACTTAGATTTTGATTACGCGGCTAATTCAAACGCAGCGCCTTTTCAATTTGTAGCAGGCATTTTGTTTGGTGCACCTATCAAACAACAGATTATTGACCGCACGCACAACCGCTTAAAAAAGCAACTCCGCTTTGAAGACCAAATGAAAACCGGTCTTACCTACCGCAGGTACCTCAAAAAATTTGATGGGCAACTGGTAGTTGGTTATCACCATCGTCAGTTTAGAAATTTGAGTGCCGGCAAACAGGCGTATGAGTTGGTGTTTTATGGCAATGCCCAGTTTGAAGATAAAACTATAGACCTTAGCAATATCAATGTGCAAAATTTTATATACAATCAATACTCTGTAGGTATATTTAAAGAAATGGCTTATACTAAATACAACATGGAGTTTGGGGTGAGTGGTGCCTTTATTCAATGCGCCAATCATCAGCAGATTTATACTAAGCAAGCCAGTTTATATACAGCCCCCGATGGCGAATACTTAGACATAAAATATGATTTAACTTTCAATACCGGTCGCGAAGGCGCAGTAGGTTTTTATCAACTGAACGGAGCTGGTGCATCGGCTGATTTTCATTTGGCAGTAAAACAAAATGGCAACTGGCGCGTGGCATTAGATATAAGCGATGTGGGGTATTTTACATTTCGTAAAGCACCTGTTAATTATTCTGCTGCTAAAGAAGTTAGATTTCAGGGAATCGTAATACCGGACTTGCTCAAGTTTTCGGCTCAAACTTTTGATACCCTTAACTTAGACAGTACCATACGCTCTAACCTACCGGGTAAGAGCAACAACAAATACAGTACTATTACCCCTTTTAACGCGCAACTTGTTTTTTCAAAAAGTTTGTTGAATCAAAAGTTAGTGATTAACGCAGGGCTGCACTATAAGTTTATCCCCAATTATTTTTATGCCTTTGCAAAGGCCAACTATTTCATTAAACCCGATATGGTAGTTTCGGGTAGTGTAGGTGCCGGAACCTATGCATTGTGTAATGTTGGGGCTGAGTTTAGTAAAAGATGGAAATACTTTGATTTTACAATAGGCAGTAGTAATCTATTGGGGTTCATTGCTCCTCCATTAATGCCCGGGGGGGCACTTTACCTGCGTTTGGCCAGCAGTTTCTAATTTGCTGTGAGCAGGGTTCTTTCCGCTTCAAAGCGGAGGTTGTGTTTATTCTCTATCGTTTGTATTTTTTGCAAATACTTTTGGGCGAATTTTTTGTGTGCATCGCTTTGAGCATTGCGCGGCCTATGATTTGCGGCAGCCGTTATTTCCTCAATTTCTTTCAGCAACGCCTTAGTATCTGGCGAAAAATAGGTGTCAATTAACTTACTCCATACATAGGTTGTGGCTAACTGGTTAGGGTGCACCATGTCTTCGGCATAAAAACGGTAATCGCGTAAGTCATCTATTAACAACTCATAAGCAGGGAAGTAATGCAAGTTGCTAAAACTGCTCAGTAGTTTGTGAATGGCCGTAAACAGATGCGATTTGCCTACCGAGTTTTCAAACTCGCCAAATGCAAAATAGCGCACCGGACTCACTGTGAGAATTACTTTTAACCGATTGTTTAATGCAAACAGTTTTTGCAGTGCATTACTGGAGCAATCAAAAATTTCGGTTGGCTCAAGTAATTGCCGATTAAAAGTTGTGCCCGGCATTTTATGGCAGTTAGATACTATTCTCCCACTTTCTTTTAGAGAGAAACAATAAGCCGTGCCAAAAGTGAGAAACAGGTAATCAGTAGTTTTTATGGTTTGGCTATCTGTGAGCAATCTTTCATTTATCTTTTGCAAAGTATCTTGCACTGTTGGTGCTGAAAATGAACTGTGGTGATCATAAGAATGATACAATTCGTTGTGAAAGGTTAGCTCATTTTCTGTATAAGGTTGATTGCTGATTAACCGCTCAATGCTTTGCGCAATTGAGTAAGGGTTATACTGCTGTCCAAACGGATTGATGCTGATGTTGAATTTAGCATGCTCAAATTTCTTTCCAATATTTTCGGAAAAACAGGAGCCAATACTCAAAAGTTGGTTACTATGATTAATGGAGTATGATGGAGAAGCAGGGTGTACTATGGTTCTGAAACTTTGCATAGCTCAAATATAGTGTCACCCATAAAAAAAGCCACCCGAGGGTGGCTTAAAACAATTTGCTTCACTAACTGATTACTTGATAACGGTAATCTGGTCTTGGCGAATTACTCCATTATCCGTGCTTAGGATTCGTACAAAATACTGTCCGTTTGCCAATTCGGTTAATGCCACAGACGTTAGCACTTCGTTGATTGATTGAACTGCAACTATACGGCCTTGTACATCTACAATTTGTAGAGTATAACCCACAAATTTTTCAGGTACGCTCACTTTTACTACATCGCTGGTAGGGTTAGGATATACTTTTACTGCAGAAGCAATCTGTAAATCTTCTATACCCACACTACCACCACCACCAATAACCTTCACATCTTCTAACCAAAGAGTGCTTCCTTTTTGGCTGTTATCAGATAAACTGGAAATAAACACCAAACTCATTGAATCAGGTACATCTGCACTTACATAACCCCAAGGAATGGTAATGCGCACAAAGTTGGCTGTTGAAGGTAGCAGCAGAAAATATCCGGCATCTTGTCCGGCTACTTTAACTCCGCTTTTTGTCAATGAGTAAGAGAATGCACAAGTGTCGGCATTAGTAGGAACGTACTTAAACAAAAAGCTCAGTGAATCCGGGCGAAAAGCATACGGCAATTTGCCCCAAACAATGCCTTCTGTTTGCGATAACGAAAGTGGACCGGCAGAAAGTATACCCGGCAATACAGTGGCCCCTTGCCCTGGGATGATGACAGAGTCATTCAAAAGTTTTATGCAGTAAGTACCAATGGGTACGTTTGTAGTTACTTGTTGCACCAGGTCTGTGGTTAGGCCGAATTGACCGGTAAGCGCATCAATGTTGTACCAGTTATCCGGATTGTTGCCCGTCCAGTTTTCAAAGCCACCGTTTTGAAGTTGCTGAGCACGAACGCTAAAGAAAAGTGCCATGATGGCAATTAAGGTAAATGTCTTTTTCATGTTGAGTTTTTGTTTTAGGTCAGCTAAAGTATCGCAAAGTTTGTGGTTTACAATACCCACACTGCGTATAGATGAGAATGATTTTAGATTCGCCCAAAAAATTGTTATGCGCATTTGGATGCTTTTTGTAATTGGGATAATACATTTTGAAGCTGTAGCTCAAAATACTCCGCCACGCCCTAAGCTAGTAGTTGGTTTAGTGGTAGATCAAATGCGGTGGGATTTTTTATACCGATATGCCGATAAGTATTCGGCAACCGGATTCAACCGGTTGCTCAGAGAAGGATATAACTGCCAAAACACACACATTAACTATTCTCCCTCTTACACAGCATGCGGCCATACTTGTGTTTATACGGGTTCTGTGCCTTCTGTGCACGGCATAGCCGGTAACAATTGGTACGATTACAAAGATGCGCGCTATGTGTACTGCACGGAAGATAGCAGCTACAAAACAGTTGGAAGTACCAGCAAAGCAGGGCAAATGTCGCCCAAACGAATGGTGGCTAGTACAATTACCGATGAGCTGCGGTTGGCCACCAACTTTAAATCAAAATGTATTGGTATTGCGCTGAAAGACAGGAGCTCAATTTTACCTGCAGGACATGCCGGCAATGCTGCCTATTTTTATGATCCTACTGTAGGCAAATGGATTACATCTTCTTACTACGGCATTAGCGATTTGCCGGTTTGGGTTAACCAGTTTAATGATTTTAAGCTCCCCGAAAAATACATGCAACAAAATTGGAATACGCTAAAGCCAATTATAGAGTACTACGAAAGCGATGAAGATGATGTGCCCTACGAAAGTGCCTTGCCCGGAGAGGCAAGCCCCGTGTTTGAGCACAAAACATCACAACTTAGCCCCCAGTACAAAGTTTTGTTAGCCACCCCTTATGGTAATTCTTTTACCTTAAAATTTGCAGAGGGTGCCATTTTGAATGAACAATTGGGGCAAGGAAATCAAACCGATTTTTTGGCAGTGAGTTTATCTTCTACAGATTACGTGGGGCATAGTTTTGGACCGAATAGTGTGGAGGTGCAAGATTGCTATATGCGTTTAGACCAAGACCTCAGCGATTTTTTTGCGTTCTTAGACAAAACAGTTGGCGCTGGCAATTATCTTTTTTTTCTGACTGCCGACCACGGTGTAGCTCACATTCCTGATTACTTGAAAAAGAAAAAAATGGAAGGTGGCGTGTTTAACTCAGCAACATTAGTTAAGCAGTTAAACGACTCTTTAAAAGCAACATACGGAGTAGATACACTTATAGTAGCGTATGAAAACATGCATCTTTATTTTAATAATAAACTTATTACCGAAAAAAAGCTCAATGAGCAGAGCATCAAATCATTAGTAAAGCACTGGACTTTGCAGTATAAAGGCGTAGCCAATGTGTATGACTTATCTAACCTAAGCAATGAGAATATTGAGCACAGCTTGAAAGAGAAAATAAGTAACAGTGTTTTTGCCGGCCGTGCCGGAAATATGTATGTAATGTTTAATCCCAATTGGTTTGAAGATATGCCCAAAGGCACCACACATGGCACCATTTATCCGTACGATACACACATACCATTAATTTGGATGGGCTGGAAAGTGAAACCCGGTACAGACTATTCAGCTATCAACATGACAGACATTGCCCCCACATTGGCCGGTATGTTGCACATACAAGAACCCAACGGCTGTGTAGGAAAACCGATTACAGAACTGATGAAGAATATCAATAATCATTAAACTAACTACCCTTTTACGTTGTATGCCGGTCCTAGTTCTTGGATTATCAGTTCAATCATCTTTTCATTTTTGAAATTGTATTTTTCTTTTAGATCGTAGCCCCATTTTTTGGCTAACACTTGCATAGCCCAGGCATTAAAACCACCTTTAATTTCTTTGATGATGTAGTAGCAGTTGTCACCTGTTTCGCGGTTGATAAGTTTAAAGAGCATTTCGCCCTGCCCTTTGTTTAGGTTTTTTAGCTCGTTCTCAAACTTTGCGCGCATTTCCTTTTCTACATCCTTGCGGTACTTTCTGTATTCGCGCTTTTTGCTGTTATCTTTTTCTGCACTCAGTTCATTATACAATTGCTTGGCAATTTTTACATACGGCATTACTTTGATAATGCGGCTTTTGTACTTGTAGTACATATCCCACTCTTCTTGTGTTTTGAAAGACACAATTTGAACAGTGTTCAAATCAACAGTAGGTAAAGTATCTGTGGCATCTGTATTGCTGAGATACTTAACCGTATCTGTTGCAGAGGTATTCTGTTTCATCTTTATCTTTCCTTGTGCTACAGCAACTGTGCTTGCTGAAATTATTATAGAAAGAAGTATTGCCCGGTTCATATAGATAGAGTTTGTGTAAGTATGTTCAAACGGTGTACCAATTTAACGATTGGTTTAGTAAATGTATTGCACTACTACAATTTCATTTTTTTTACCAATCGGCACTTTAAACCTATAGCGAACAAAAAAGTCCGGTTTTGTGTTGCCGGACTTTTTGTTGCAGTCAATCAGTATTATTCAGATTTTACAAATCTACGGGTATAAATACCAAGTTTAGTTTTAATGCTTACAAAGTAAACTCCGGTAGCAAGCGATTGCACATCTAACAGTACTTTATCGTTGGAGTTGCCTTGATGTAAAAGGGTTTGCCCGGTTACATCGGTAACATACACTTGTTCAATTTCTGTTGGTGATGAAACTATTAAATACTGTTCGCAGGGGTTGGGATAGATAGCCCAGTTTAAGGCGGTGGTGGTATTCCATAACCCAATAGGTAAATCGTTGTCAATAATCATTACGGTAAAGCCCGTAGGGCCGTTGGTAATGGCATTGCCGGAGAGTACCGTTAAGTTCAGGTTGAGTTGTTCGTTGGGTTCTATAATGGTATCGTCCACAATGGTTACCCAAACATCTAAAGTATCGTTGCTATTAGGATAAAAGGTGATGGTGGTATCGTTGAAAAAATAATCTGCATTGTTAGTAGCACTGCCGGTAGTTTTTGTAATGCTCACTACAATGGTATCATTGGTGGGGGTAGAGCGTACCACTTTTACAGGTACCGTGCCTGCATCTTCTGGATAGCTGAGCAGTGCACCCAAAAACGATACGCCCAGCGCATCATTGTCTGTAATAAAAGTAGTATGCACAGAGTCTGCATCTACCACTACATTTGCACCTACGTTAATAAACCGGATAACTGCTGTTTCTGTTTGCTCTATAAAATTATCGTTGAAAACAAGAAAAGGTATAGTGTCAAACTTGGTACCGGGAGGGGCTGTTAGATTTTGATTTGTAAATTGAAAGTCGTTAGAATTATTGCCGGGTGTTGCAGTAGAAAGTGCATTATCTAAAGCCACCGTAAAGTTGGTGGTTTGCCCCGATGGATTTACCGATTTTACGATTACAAAAACGGTAGTGTCTTTTTCGGCTACTGTTTGTGTTACATTAACAAAGCTGATTACTGTGCTTGGTACCGGAGGAGATGAACCACATACCGCCATTGTATGATTGCGTAGCGAATCAAACACATCTATTCCATACGCTTGCCATTGTGCGGCAGCGTTTGCCCAGTTCTTTTCGCCCGAAAAAATATACTGGTCTCTAATGAGCGTATGGTCTAATGTAGAGCCACCGGCTACCGGCCAATTGGCACCCGGATCTATGCCAATTTGGCCTATAATGTCAATCGTATCGTTGAGGTTCAGAAGCGCCAGTGCATCATTGCCATTAAAATTTAAAAAGGGTGTAACAGTGTCTGCTTTTAATTTTAAAAGAGAATCAGCTTGATTAAACACTAATACAAAAGTGCCTTTAGCAGCAATGTTTCCGCTTAAACCCATCACTGCACTGCTGCTGCCACCGTTCATAGATTTGAACAAGCGGTAGTTGCTTAAGTCCACAATGTTGTTGGTGGGGTTAAATATTTCCAGTGCTTTGTTATTGGCGCTGCCTTCTACATACTCACTAAAAAACAAGTTAGAACAGTTGCCTGTGGGTAGCTGGTCGTTGTTGAGTATGGTAAGCAAAAATACCGAGTCGGTAATTACTGCACCATTGGTAGCGTTGCTCAACCGCAATTCAATGGTTTCCGAAAACTCATACACATTATCATCAATTACTTGTATAGGGATAACGATGCCTCCAGATGTATTGGGCGCAAAAGTTACGGTGGTGTCATTAAAAAGAAAGTCAATATTTTTTGTAGCGGTGCTACCGGCAGCATTTAGTTTTAGTTGCACGGTAGTGGTGTTTGAGCTTGGGTTATTAAGTAGTACGGCCACATTCACCTGACCTATGTTTTCAAATTGTGTTTGAGTGGTAGGGAAAAGTGAAACCTGTAAGCCATCGTTATCTACAATGGTTAATGTGTGATGTCCGCTTCCTGCAATGGTGGCATTGTTAGTAGGATTGGAGAGCATGAACACAATTGTTTCGTTGCCTTCGGAAATTAAATCATCGGTGATAGTTACTGTAACGTTTTGTGTGGTGGTAGAATTTGCCGGAAATGTGATAGTGCTTGGTGAAAACGAGTAGTCAGTGCCTTGCGTTGCCGTACCGCTCATTACAGATACCGTTACTGATGTGGCGTTATTATTTGGGTTTGTTATGGTAATGGGTATGGTAACAGAGCCGGCATTTTCGTTGGCAGATGAGGTAGCGGCAGCAAACGCTACCGATGGTGGAGTAACGTCATTGTCTGTAATAGTAAGCGTGAATAAACTGTCAGTAGCAATAGCTCCATTGGCACTAGGGTTGCGAAGCACAAATACAATATTTTCTGTTCCTTCTGCCACTGCATCATCGGTAAGGGTAATATTGAGTGGCAATGAATCTACCCCACCCGGTGTAAACGAAAATGTTTGTGTAGTATAGTTGTTGATGTCTGCAGCGTTACCTGTACCGCTCTTAATGGCTACTTGTACAGTTTGTGTACTTAGCGCTACGTTAGCTGCTTTTACGTAAGTAGCTATTACGGTTCCATCGCCTTCGGTTACAGTTTTGGTTGCCGTAGAAAAACTATAGCTGGCTTGTGGCGCACCGCAAAAAAACTGATTCGTGTTTACCGCATTGTAAGTATTGGCCTGCGCTGTTTGCCAGGTAAACTGGTTGTAGGCAGTGCCTACGCCACCTAGTTGCAGGGAATGGCCAATAGGTGTTGCTGTTGATTCAGATACACCAATATTGGTAAAACTTTGCCCGGCAGCCC
Source organism: Chitinophagales bacterium (assembly GCA_016787045.1). Classification (GTDB taxonomy): domain Bacteria; phylum Bacteroidota; class Bacteroidia; order Chitinophagales; family LD1; genus Bog-950. The sequence continues at coordinate 18,777 of JAEUVA010000037.1, read as the reverse complement.
GCCCGTTGCTGGCGGTAAATGTGCCTTCATAAGAGAGCAGTTGTAAAATTGTATCAGCATTATTTACTCCGCATCCGGTTACTTGTGGCTCGTAGGCCAGCACTAATCCCTCAATGGCGTTTTGCAATGGAGCTTTCAAAAACCACACTGTACCAAAGCCACATGCCTGATTGGCAATAGTGCCAGACAAGGTATCTATGGCATAAAACGCATTTCCACCGGCTGCAGAGTAGCGGTGTACTCGGTAGCAAGCTAGATTGGTGCCTGCCGGACCGGCAATTTCATATCCCTCTAAGGTATCGGTGCCGTTGTTATCGTAGTGTATTTCGTTAATCCAAACATTAGGAATAACAACCGGTAGTGCTACTGTAATAGTACCGTTCATTTGCCCGGCATGTGGGTCGCATTGATAATTGTATGTACCGGCATTTGTAAATTTAAATGAGTACGTCCATGGAGCGCACGCTACGGAGCCACTACTGAAAGTGGAGGGGTTAGCCGGGAAAGTAGCCGTAGAGCCATTTACAATATGGCAACCATTTATACAGTTCCAAACTACTGTATCACCGGGTGCTATGGTTAATGAAGAGGGGCTAAACTGAAAACTGCTTACCGTAACTGTGTGTATGGTGGCCCATGCGGTGACTTGCCAGAGGATAAATGCAGCGAGTAAAAATCTTTTGGTCATGTGTTATCTTTTTAAAAGGGCTGCAAATCTGCTAATAAAGTTTGAACCGTGCTGCATCTGTTGCCGTAGATGTGTAATGAACGTGTATAAGTTTATAGCTATTGCTTTGCAACCGATTATGATTTCTCTAAAATCGCAATAGATAATGTACATACGCAATATGTGGAGTTACGAGTTTGAAAAAGCGAAGAAGGTGCAAGCCGGTACTTTATTGCTTGCCGAACCATTTATGTTTGATGAAAATTTCAGGCGTACAGTGGTGCTGGTTTGTAGTTATCATGAAGAAGAAGGAGTAGTAGGATTGATACTTAACAAACCTATCAACCTACGTCTCAATGATGTGGTGGAGGGCTTTCCGCCATTTAAATCAAAAATTTATTTGGGTGGCCCTGTGGGTACCGATACATTGCAGTTTATCCATTCGCTTGGCGATGAAATAGAAGGCACTGTAAAACTTAACGAGCATTTGTATTGGGGGGGCAATTTTGAACAGATGCGCTCTTTAATGAATGCGGGTAAAGTGAAAGAAGGAGACGTGCGTTTTTACCTGGGCTATTCCGGCTGGTCTTACGGTCAGTTGCAAGATGAGTTAAAAGATAACTCTTGGATAATTTCAAGAGCTACGTACCAGCACATTTTTCAATCGGATATAAATACCTTGTGGAAAAGTGTAATGCAAGGCATGGGTGGTGTGTATCAAACCATGGCCGGCTATCCCGAAAATCCCACACTTAACTGATGCGCTTTTCTTTAGTTGATAATGTTTCTTTTTGCAGATACAGTTTGTTTTTAGTGGCGGCACTTGCCATAGTTTTTACCCATGCAGCCATGCCGCTGACCGATTCATCGGTAGTTTCTTTGCTTACGGTAAGCCCCGGTGAGCCGCTTTATTCTGCTTTTGGCCATACGGGTATTCGGGTAAAAGATAGTGCTAAGGGTTTAGACGTAGTGTTTAACTACGGTACTTTTGACGATACGCAAGATGGCTTTTACATCAATTTTGTGAAAGGTAAAATGCTGTATGGGGTTACATACGATTTGTTTCCGGATTTTATGTGGCAGTATGAGAACTACGAAAAGAGGAGAGTAGTGGAGCAGATAGTTCACCTATCGTTAGAAGACCGGCAAAAAGTATTTGATCTGCTGGCTGAAAATGTGAAGCCCGAAAATGCCAAGTATTACTACGATTTTTTTTGGGATAACTGCGCTACACGCCCCCGCGATGTTTTTGAGAAAGTGTTGGTTAACCGTTTGCAGTACAACGAAGAAGTACTAAAGAATGATTTTACCATGCGCCAAACCTTGCATCAGTATGTGGATGCCCGACCATGGGTGGCCTTTGGTTTCGATTTGATTTTAGGGCTGCCTTGTGAGGTACCCGCTACACCCCGCAATCAAACTTTTTTGCCCGATAGGTTGAGTACCCTATTTGCTTATGCAAAAGTAGATAGTACTGCTTTGGTAAGCAGTACCAATGTATTGGTTGATTTGCCCGAAGTAAAAATTGATTCATCGGCTTTTACCCCCATGGTTTTTACATTCGGTTTGTTTGTGATAGGTGTTTTAATTGGTTTGTGGGAAAGATTCAAAAACACGCACCTCTGGTGGTTTGATGTGGGTGTGTTTTTTGTGTACGGTTTTTTAGGCGTTTTCTTTTTGAGTTTGTGGGCATTTACTACCCATTATTCGGTGCCCAAAAATTTGAATGTGTTGTGGCTGATGCCTACACATTTGGTAGTGGCGCTTTTGATGATGCGTAGCAACAAACCAAGTTGGCTCAGCATATACATGATGCTCACATTAGCCGCTATGTTGCTACTGCTGCTCGGTTGGAAGTGGAACCCGCAACCCTATAATGTAGCAGTTATTCCACTGTTGTTGTTGATTGCCAACAGGGCATTAAAAATTATTGTACGGCTTAAACAAACTTCTCATTAATGACAGAACACCACCTGAAAGTACAACGAACTGCCCGATATTATAGCAGTAATGTGATTACTGCACAGACCAAACAAGTGTGGTTGGTGATACATGGTTTTGGGCAGCAGGCAGCATTGTTTATTCAAAATTTTGAATTTGCTTTTTCAAGCGAGCGTGTTTTTGTAGCGCCCGAAGCACTCAATCGTTTTTATTTGAAGGGCAGCCATGGGCAGGTAGGTGCTACTTGGATGACAAAGGAGGATAGGTTGAATGAGATAGCTGATTATATAGCATACTTAGATGATTTGTATGATGCTGTTGTAGGTGCAAGAGCAGATTTGAAAATAACGGTACTTGGTTTTTCGCAGGGGGCAAGCACCGCTACGCGATGGGCGCATGCTACAAGTAAACGAATAGATAGGGTGATAGTATATGCCGGTGAAGTAGCTCCGGAGTTGGTTCCTTTATCTGCTAGTTCCGGATTACGAAAAACAGAGAACCATTTTATATACGGTACTGCCGATGAGTTTTTTCCGGTGCAACTGATGCGCGATGCACAGGTACACTATTCTTCGCTACAGTTTAAAGTTACTGAGTTTGAAGGGGGGCATATTATACAGCCCGATACGCTGCAACAGTTCTTAAGCTGATTTTTTTTGGTGGCTTTTAAGAGCGCGGTCTGGCGACCGCTATGCGCTGCTTTTAGCGGTTGCCAGACCGCGTGTAGTGCAGGCAAGGGTACCTGAAGAAATTGTTTACAGCGGTATGTTACCGTGTTTTTTGCGGGGTAGTTTCACGGCTTTGTTTTCGGTCATGGCAAATGCGCGAATGAGTTTGGCGCGGGTTTGTGCCGGCTCTATTACTTCATCCACAAATCCGCGGGCGGCTGCTTTGTACGGGTGGGCAAAGTTTTCGGCATAGTTATCCATCACTTCTTTGAGTTTGGCTTCGGGGTTTTGGGCAGCGGCAATTTCTTTGCGGAAAATAATTTCGGCAGCTCCTTTGGCCCCTACCACGGCAATTTCTGCATTGGGCCAGGCGTAGTTCATATCGGCACCTATGTGTTTGCTGTTCATTACATCGTAAGCGCCACCATAAGCTTTGCGTACAATCACGGTTAGTTTGGGTACAGTGGCCTCGCTAAATGCGTAAAGTAATTTTGCTCCGTTGGTAATAATGCCGTGCCACTCTTGGTCGGTACCGGGTAAAAAGCCGGGTACATCTACCAGTGTAAGCAGCGGTATGTTGAAGCAATCGCAAAAGCGAACAAAGCGGGCGCCTTTTTTAGAGGAGTTGATGTCTAACACTCCGGCAAGTACTGCGGGTTGGTTGGCTACTATGCCTACGCTGCGGCCACCAATAAGGGCAAAGCCAACTACTATGTTTTCGGCATAGTCTTTATGTACTTCAAAAAAGCTGGCTTCGTCTGCAATTTCGTTAATGATTTCGCGGATGTCGTACGGTTGATTGGGGTTGGCGGGGATGATGGTGTTTAGCTTCTCGCGTATTTCATTTCCGGGTTCGTAGTTGTACAAGGGCGCTTGCTCATCGCAGTTTTGAGGAATGTAGCGGAGCAGTTTTTTGATGTTATTGATACATTCTACTTCGTTGGCAAAGGTGAAGTGTGTAACTCCGCTTTTGGAAGCGTGTGCTTGTGCACCGCCCAGTTCTTCGCTGGTTACATCTTCGTGGGTAACGGTTTTTACTACGTTGGGGCCGGTTACAAACATGTAGCTGGTTTGCTCTACCATCATAATAAAATCGGTAATGGCTGGGGAGTACACGGCACCACCGGCACAGGGGCCTAATATGGCTGATATTTGTGGCACTACGCCACTGGCTATGGTATTGCGGTAAAAAATATCGGCATAGCCGCCTAAGGATACTACGCCCTCTTGTATGCGCGCACCGCCCGAATCATTTAACCCAATAACGGGTGCTCCGTTTTTGAGGGCGAGGTCCATGATTTTGCAAATTTTTTCGGCATGGGTTTCGGAGAGTGAGCCGCCAAATACGGTAAAATCTTGCGAGAAGAGGTACACTACTCTGCCGTTAACGGTTGCGTAACCGGTTACTACGCCATCACCGGGGTATATTTCTTTGTCTAAACCAAAATCGCGGCCGCGGTGCTCTACGAGCATGCCTATTTCTTCAAATGAGCCGGCATCTACAAGCAGGTCTATGCGCTCGCGGGCGGTGAGTTTGCCTTTTTTGTGTTGGTCGTCTATGCGTTTTTGCCCGCCACCGAGTAGGGCTTGCTGTTGTTTTTGGTGTAGTGTGTTGAGTTGTTTTTCCATAGCCGGGTTTGGGTTGCAACAATACAAGGAAAGTTGAAAGTTTGGTAGCGGAGTTTGGTCTGTTTGTAATGCGCGGTTGGGCGAGCGCTACTAACAGCACTACGCGGTTGCCCAACCGCGCTGTGGCTATAAAATAAAAAACCACCCTTTGTTTAAGGGTGGTTGGCAGTGGTGTAGGTGGTGGTTACAGGGCCATGGAGCCACGGGTACAGTCGTAGCCGTTGTCTTCGGCATCTTCTATTTCTTGGTCAATGTCTGACTTGCTGTAGTCTTTATCGCAGTATTTAACCGCTCTACACTTGTTTACATCGCTCGCCCAACCGCGTATTAAAGAGCGCATGGTAACAATTGCGGTCGCCCGTACGCGCCACGCAAAATGATTAGAACTACCTACCGCCCGCTCACCCTTACCACACCCGCACCATTATACGAGTGGTACTCGCCATTGTACATTGCATCGGCCATTACCGGCCCCATGGTATAAGTACCCGGTGATACGGCACGTACCGCATAGTAGTAATACTTCGTGTAGTTGTTGGCTTCTGTAAAAATATTGATGCGATCATCGCGCACATCTAAGTACTGGTAGCTGCTTTCATTCTTAATCCAGTCCATGCCCGGTATTTGGGTAGTGCGCGGGTTTTCAATTTCAAAGCCCGCAGGCAGCAAGTCGGTAATCACCACATTTTCAATTTTACGGTTATACGAACTTTCTAATGTAATACCCACAATAATCAAATCGTTTTGTTTGAAATTGGTACCGCTAATCAAGTTGCCTTTGCGGTCGTAAAAACGTTTTCTCACCTTTAGGTAACTATCCTCCTCTTTCACTTGCCCATTTAGCGGAATGCCCTCTGCCTGCCAGAAATAATACAACTGACCACTGCCGCTGGTACTTACCTCTACCTTACTACCCCCTAATTGTTTAGAAGAAAGTTTGAGCAAACTACCATCATTAGTGGCAATGGTTTTTCCATTCACTTTTACCGTAGCACTTACATTACTCTGCGCAGCCAAACGAGCCATTTTGCCGAGCGCCAAAAACCCAAAGGCGCGCTCTTGTGTGCTGTACCATACGTCTTTTTTCAATTCTTCGGCCACATGCTTAGCCATTACTGCCGCCTGCGGATGTTTGGCATCTACCTCCAGCAATGCGTTAAGGGCAATGGCCTCATCGCGCACAGCACTGCTAAAGCCGCCACCGGTTTCGCGGTCGGCTGCTTCACCGGCAAAAGAGGAGGGGAGCATCTCGTTAAACTTGGCTTTATCACCGGCTATAGCATAGGCGGCACTTAACAAATAACGGCTATCTAAAGCTAAAAGCTGCGCGTTTTGCTTGTAGTAATTCATAGTGCTCACCTGCGCCTTACCGGCCAGTGCAAGTACGTATAGCGAATATGCTACCTCTTTAGCAGCAATCTCTTTTTTCTGATTGCGGTTGTAGTAATACGTGTAGGTTTCTCTGTTTTTGAGTTTTGCAATCAAATAAGTATAGATGTTATCCAGCAAACTTTGCTCCACATCAAAGCCCGCTTTTTTGGCTTCCAGCAAAAAGTGAGCGGCATATACCGTAGCCCACCAGTGCTCGCTGCCTTCGCCATCCCATAGCGTAAGGCCACCGTTATATAACTGCCGCATTTTTATTTTGCGAATGGCCTCTTGTACGTTTTGATTGGCATTGGTTTTTACTCCGGCATCCATACGCATTAGGTCGGCTATATCGCCAAAATACAATTGCGGAAAAGCAGCGCTTACTGTTTGTTCGGTACAGCCATACGGATAATTGACCAGATTATATACTTGGTCAGCAATGCTCAGCACCGGATTTTTTGTGATGACTAAATAGTAATCTTCGCTACCGGCAATAAACTTATCAGACAGGTTAAACTGTTTGGCGCTTCCCGCAGCTATACTTCCGGCACTGGTTATTTTTTGTAAAGAAGCAGCCGGGCGAATAGTGATGTCTGTTTCATCCACAAAAGTTTCGTTCATGGCTTTTACCGAAACGGTTACTTTACCTACACCGGCTTGTGGTTGTGCCACTACTAAAAACTCTTTGCGGTTTTCTTTTCCTGCTGGCAAACTCATGGCTTCTGCCGTTTGCCCCAGCACTTTTATAGTAGCCGAAGTTTTAATTTGAATAGAGGCCTGCGCATTTGCATTGGTAGTGTTGGTGGCGGTTACCGCCATCACCACCGTATCGCCCGGTGAAAAGAATCGTGGCAAAGCAGTGCTTATCACAATAGGGTCTGCCACGGTCATTCGGGCTTCATCGTTACCAAAAGAGCTGCCTTTATAGCCAACGGCCATCAGCCGCAGTTCACCGCTAAATTGTGGTATGTCAAACTCAAAACTTGCTTCGCCATTGCTGCCTACCTCACTAATGCCGCTCCAGTAGCTCACTAATTTTACCCGCTTGTTTTGCATAGGGTTGGTGCGCTTGCTCAAATCAAAACCATCGCCACCGGTGCTGCTCAAGGTGCCGTTCAGTTCCGGAAATAGTAACGGATACAAATCATACGGCTCTACTTCCAATGCCCGCTTTTCGTAGAAGTACGCATAAGGGTCTGGCGTTTTGTAACCGGTTACTTGCAGTATGCCTTCATCAACCGCAGCCAGCGTAATCTTGCTGCCGGCAGCGGCCTTTACGCGCACTTTTTGGTGTGTACGCGAGCGCACTTGTTTTTCTGCAATTATCTCCACGTTCATCTTACGTGTTTTCTCCTCTACACTAAACGATTGAAAACCGTGCGCCACCACCAGCGGCATATCGCTCTCTTTGTGTGGCTTAATGAGCGTGGCAGTAACGTACGCATTGGGCAGGTAGTTATCGGTTACACTAAACTCAAAAGCGGCAGAGCGATTGTCGGTGGTAATGTATTTGTGCTCTAATACTTTGTTGGTTTCTATGGTTACCAACAGTTTGCCATCAAACGGTGTTTTAAAGAGTACTTTTGCTTTATCACCGGTTTGATATGCTTTTTTATCAAACTCCATATCAATGTTGCCTTCGTTGTCCACTTCAAAGTTTCCGCTGCTTCCATAGCCGCCATAGCTATAAAAACTATACACCGCATAGGTATTTACACCGGGCTTACTAATGCGTATTTCATACGAACCCGAACTACGGGGCATAAAGTTGAAGACCGTGTTTTCGCCACTTACCGTTAGCGTTTGGTCTATCAGCGTTTTGTAATCGCGCTGGCTCTCGTACCTAAAATATTCGCCATATCTGCTAAGCACCGTGCGGTAATCACGCTTCACCACTTGCACATGCGCAAGTTGGTTGTTCAGTGCCTTCCCGTTTTTATCTACCGCAATTAAAGGGAAGGTAGCATTGCGGTTGAGCGGCAACCAATAATCACCCGAGCTGCCAATGCCATAAAACACGTCTTGGGTAACTATGTCAATAGAGTTATTGCGGTTAACCGGACGCCCCGTTTCGTCAAACACAGTGGTAAAAAATGTGGCGCGAATAATACCGGAGTTGGTGTACTCAGTAGGCACGGTGTAGCTTTCTTGGGCATTACCCTGTTCATCCGTTTTGCCTTCGCGCACTATGTTTTCAAAGTAGCTGGTTTTGCCTACTAAGTTAAAGTTGTACTTGTAGTACTTTTCGGGGTAAAAAGATTTGTTAGCCAACTGAATCTCCAATTGATAATTTCGGTTGGCAGCCGGTGGGCCAAAATAGTTTTGTGCCTGTATGCTAAAGTTTACCGCATCACCGGGTTTCAGGTCTTGCTTATCTGCCGTAGTGGTTACTTTTATGCGGTCAGGCATAAATTCTTCTACTAATATGTTTTTGCTGTTGAGCAATACATCATTGCCGGTAAATACCTGAAAAGAATACGTACCGGTAACTGCCGCAGGCGATAAATCAAACTGCGCTTCGGCACTGCCCTCTTCATTCACCGCCTTTTTGATGGTTTTCAGCTCTTTTCCGTTGGGCAAAAGCAATTTCATTTTCAATGGCAGGTCTCCGGGGTTTTTCCATTTCCAATCGCGGATAACTACGCTGAGGTTGACCTTTTCACCGGGGCGGTACAGTTCGCGCTCGCCATAAATAAAACAATCTAAGTTAGTGCTGTTACTGCGTTTGCCACCGGTTTCAAACCGCGATGTATTAACGTGTGTACTGCTAAAAGGCATGTAGTTAAAATCGTTGCCATCGCGGGCGGTAATCATAGCTCCGCGAAAACCGTTGTAGGCCATTTTTTTTACATCAATTTCGGCCACTCCACTGCTGTTTGTTTTTGCGCTGCCGGTTTGCTGATTGTTCAGCCCAATCAAATTGATGGTTACGTTACTCAACGGCTCTGCCGTAGAGATAGAATTAGCAAACACATACACCTTGTCTTCGCTTTGGCGGGCTATCAAGCCAATGTCGCTCAGCGATATGTAGCGCGAGTCGCTCAGCCAGTATTGCGTGGTACTTTGTATGCGGATGTGGTAGATGCCTTTGAGGTCTTTGAGTTTATCTTCAAAATCAAACTTAAAGAGCCGGTTGCTACCGTTGCGGGGCAGGTTTTTGGTATCATACACCTTGTCTAATATAACATCGCCCAGTTTGCTTTCTCCACCACCGTAGTAATCGCCTCCGTAGTAATCTTCTTCATAATATTCTTCATCGCCAGCATTATCGTAAATTCCATCCGGTGAGTAGCCATAGCGCGAAGAATGAAGCAGGTTGTTTTCGTATATTTTAGAAATAATTACCCGCACTTTGGGTACGCTGGTAATTTGTGCTTCTATGTTTTTAGCGCCCTTGCTGCCTAAATAAACGGCTTTGTTGTTGGTAAACTGAACGGTGGGTTGCAACTTGCCAAAGCTAATGCCACCGTTGTATTCATTTTGTAGGGTTCCACCCAGTTTGCCTCTCAGCCCTTGCTTAACAGTGAGCGAGTAGGTTTTAGACACCTCAAAATCTTCGCTGGTAATGGTGAATCCTTCTGCAGTAACTGTAGTATTAAATTTGATAGTAGGAGAAATGGAAATAAAACCGGCTAACCCATTTTCTACCGGAGACTGGCTGCAATATACTTTTACCGTACCCCGCGAGCCATCGTGCTCTGCCTCTGTGTTGCTGATAGATAAGTTGTAAGGAGAAACTAAAACTGCGTTGGCGGCAATTTCTTCACTTGTACCCATATTGCCTTGTTCAGGCACTAAACCTTTGGCAATAGTTACTTTTAGAGGAAGGTCTTTATCTTCAATCTTTACTCCGCTAATGGCAACAGAAATTTTACTGTCAGCGGTTGTGGTCAACAAGTTGTAGTTTACCTTGCTGCCTCCTAATGTGAGTTGTAGTACAGAGCGCAATTTTTCGGGCGATACTTTATAGTTAAAGTATAAGTCCACCTGCGGAAAAGCATTGGTTAAGTTGCCATCATTTACATTCCAATACACACTGGTTTGGTCTAAGCGCAAAAGCGCGGTATGAAAATTTTGCACTGCACAATCGCCCAAACTCAACTTTGTATTATACCGCAAAATATTTTTGGTGATAGTGGCCGAGTACTCTGTAGCGGGGCTTAACTCAAACTCCGGTGAAAAGATAAGCTCGTTGGTATTTTCCCACCTAAATCGCCCGCGAATAGGAGGAGTAAACTCCACATAAGCCGTACTATCCCAATAGTTGAGCAGCGAATCGGGCATCAGGTTTTTATCAAACGTAAAACTGAAATTGCCCAGTGTGGGTACTTCGTTTACTGCGGTGGTGTCTAAAAGATTCACCTTGTTTTTGCTGTTACAGCCGGCAAGCCAAAGGGTGAGTAAAAGCACTGCCGCAGCGAGAGGGGTGTTACGCATTTTGCGTTTAGAGTTTATGCTGCAATATACGCTTGGCGATATGCTTTAGTATGTATGTGCGTAAATATTTAATGGGCAAAAAAAACACGGCTTTGTAATTAGGAGATGAACTATCCGGTGCCAAATACTGTTTAGATGAAATCTAAATTAGCTAATTATATTTGCCCCCATGTCAGACAGCGACAAAATTATAGACGAAGTAGTTGGCTCCGATTACAAATACGGATTTGTAACCAATGTAGAGCAGGAGTTTGCACAAAAGGGATTAACCGAAGATACCGTACGGTTTATTTCTGCCAAAAAGCAAGAGCCCGAATGGATGCTGGAGTGGCGGCTAAAGGCATTTCGTGCATGGCAAAAAATGGAATTGCCCACTTGGCAAAATGTACTCTTTCCTGAAATAGATTTTCAGGACATTATTTACTACGCAGCCACCAAAAAGAAGAAAGAGATAAAGAGTTTAGATGATGTGGACCCCGAAATACGTGCCACGTACGATAAACTCGGCATTCCTATTCAAGAGCAAAAACTACTAGCCGGTGTAGCGGTAGATTACGTGATGGACAGCGAGAGTGTGATTACCACTTTTCGCGAAGCGCTAAAGGAAAAAGGGATTATTTTTTGTTCTATTTCTGAGGCGGTGCGTGAGCACGGTACGCTGGTTCGTCAATACTTAGGTACCGTGGTGCCACAGCGCGATAACTACTACGCAGCGCTAAACAGCGCGGTGTTTAGCGATGGCAGCTTTGTGTACATTCCCAAAGGTGTACGCTGCCCTATGGAACTCTCTACTTACTTTAGAATTAATGCAGAGAATACCGGGCAATTTGAGCGCACACTCATTATTGCCGATGAGGGCAGCTATGTGAGTTATCTGGAAGGATGCACAGCCCCGCAGCGTGACGAAAACCAGTTGCATGCAGCCGTGGTAGAGTTGATAACGCATGATAATGCAGAAATTAAATACAGCACCGTACAAAACTGGTACCCGGGCGATAAAGAAGGCAAAGGCGGTATATATAATTTTGTAACCAAGCGTGGTTTGTGTAAGGGGGTAAATTCAAAAATCAGTTGGACCCAAGTAGAAACCGGTAGCGCCATTACTTGGAAGTATCCAAGCTGCATTCTTAAAGGAGATAATTCTATAGGCGAATTTTACTCCGTGGCTGTAACCAACAATTATCAGCAGGCCGATACGGGCACAAAGATGATTCACATTGGCAAAAACACCCGAAGCCGTATTGTGAGCAAAGGCATTAGTGCCGGCAAATCGCAAAACAGTTATCGCGGTCAGGTGCAGGTGCATGCTACTGCTGATAATGCCTATAACTTTTCGCAATGCGATAGCTTACTGATTGGCGATAAGTGTGGGGCACATACTTTTCCATACTTAGAAATTAGAAATAATACGGGAAAGGTTGAGCATGAAGCCACCACATCAAAAATAGGGGAGGACTTATTGTTTTATTGCAACCAGCGTGGCTTAACAGATGAAGAAGCGGTGAGCATGATTATTAATGGTTATTGTAAAGAAGTGTTTCAGCATTTACCCATGGAGTTTATGATAGAGGCACAAAAACTGTTGAGCATAAGTTTAGAAGGTAGTGTGGGATAAGAATTGTATTTAACACTCAGAACATAGATTGAAAAGCAAAAGTTGTGGTGCTGAAATTGTTTAGGGCTTACATGGTTGCCCAAACCATTTATGGTAAATTTCTAAAACCTATTTACAACGAACTGAAAAAAGACGCTGAGGAATACGAGCAACAACAAAAATTAGAAAAGAGAAAAAACAAAAATCAAAATGCTAAGCATCAAAAACCTAAACGTAGCTATTAGCGGCAAAGAGATTTTAAAAGACTTTAATCTGGAAATCAAACCCGGTGAAGTACACGCCATTATGGGCCCGAATGGTACCGGTAAATCCACACTGGCTGCCACACTTGCCGGAAAGGAAGATTATGAGGTGCTTTCAGGAGAAGTGATTTTCAACGATAAAAATCTGTTGGAAATGGAAGCAGATGAACGCGCTCGCGAGGGAGTTTTTTTGGCCTTTCAGTATCCGGTAGAAATACCCGGGGTAAGCACTACCAACTTTATGAAAGCCGCTGTAAATGCCAAGCGCAAGCACAACGGTTTAGAGCCGCTCGATGCCAAAGATTTTTTAAAGTTGATGAACGAGAAATCGGCATTGGTAGAAATTAAACGCGAGTTCTTAAGCCGCAGCATTAATGAGGGTTTTAGTGGTGGAGAAAAAAAACGAAACGAAATTTTTCAGATGGCCATGTTAGAGCCATCGCTTTGTGTTTTAGATGAAACCGATTCTGGGCTAGATATTGATGCGCTACGAATAGTTGCCAATGGAGTAAATAAACTGCGCGATGCGAATCGTAGCTTTTTAGTTATCACACACTATCAGCGTTTGCTCAATTACATTGTGCCTGATTATGTGCATGTGATGTTTGGTGGACGGATTGTAAAAAGCGGAGGTAAAGAACTCGCTCTTAAATTAGAGGCAGAGGGATACGATTGGGTAAAAGAAGAAGTAATGATTGGTTAATGCGTACATCAGAAAAGTAAATAATGGAATTGCAAAAACAGTTTGAAGCTATACAAAGTAACTTTGATGCCGAGAGTTTGCCACTTCGCAAAAATGCATTAGAGGCGTTTGAAAAATTAGGCATTCCCTCTACAAAACATGAGGAGTGGAAGTACACCAACATTAAAGCAAAACTGAAGCCCGACTTTACGGTAGCCACTACCAATTCACAAGTAAATGCTGCGGTAAAAAATTACATTGCCAGCTTGCCACCGTATGCGTTTAGATTGATATTTCTCAATGGAATCTTTCATTCGGAATTAAGCATAGTTCCGGACATTAAAGGAGTAACCGTTTGCAATTTGCAGGAAGCATTTGAGCACCATACCGCACTTACCGAAAAACACTTTGGTAAACTGGTAAATTTGAGCGATGAGCATTTCGCTGCTCTGAATACTGCCTTTGTGGCCGATGGTGCCTTTATTCATGTGCAAAAAAATGTAGTGGTCAACGAGCCGATATATATCCAGTATTTTTTTACTGCAACTGATGTTAACGCATTTGCACAAACCAGAAATCTGGTGATACTGGAAGATGGCGCATCATTACAAATTGCCGAAGATTTTAGAAACGCCAGCAACATTAGTGTGCAATACAATCATGTAGCAGAAATGTACGTTGGTAGCAATGCACAACTGGACGTAGTGAAGTTGCAAATGGAAGTAAGCAATGCTATAGGGGTGCATACTTTAGAGAGCAAGGTAGAGCGCAATGGTCGGTTTAGTGTAGCTACTATTACATTTTCATCGCCTAACACAGGCACGCATAATGTTTTGATTCGAAACAACGTAACATCGCGTTTAGTAGGAGAGGGTGCCCATGCCGATTTTGCCGGATTGTATTTTGGTAAAGAAAATGCGTTGATTGACAACCACATTTTGGTGGATCATGTTGCGCCAAACTGTACCAGTAACCAATTATACAAAGGGGTGCTTAACCAAGAGTCAACAGGGGTTTTTAACGGTAAAATTTTTGTAAAACCCGATGCGCAAAAAACTAATGCTTTTCAATCCAGCAAAGCATTGTTGCTTTCTAAAGAAGCGAGCATCAACAGTAAACCACAATTAGAAATTTTTGCTGATGATGTGAAATGCAGCCACGGTGCGGCCATTGGGCAGTTAGATGAAAATTCGCTTTTCTATTTAATGGCGCGGGGTGTCTCTAAGCAAGAAGCTACACAAATACTTACTTATGCTTTTGCTCACGAGGTCGTTGACCATGTGCACAGCAAACCTATCCGTCAGTTTTTGTGCGATAAATTAAAAGACGAATTGCAATTAAACTTTTGATGAAAACTAATACAGCTCTTGTGTTTGATGTTTCAGCCATTCGCAACCAATTTCCTATCCTTCATCAACAAGTCAATGGCAAGCCACTGATATATTTTGATAACGCAGCCACTTCACAAAAACCGCTTGCAGTTATTAATACTATAAAAGATTACTACGAGCAATACAACAGTAACATACACCGTGGAGCACATTACTTAGCACAATTGGCTACCGAAAGGTATGAGGATGCACGCCATACAATAGCTAGTCACTTGAATGCCAGCGAACAGGAGATAAATTTTGTGCGCGGTACCACTGAGGCCATCAATCTTGTAGCTACATCTTATGGTAGAAAATTTGTTAGCGCAGGTGATGAAATCATTGTTACTGAAATGGAACACCACAGTAACATAGTGCCGTGGCAAATGCTATGTGAAGAAAAGGGAGCCACACTCCGTGTAATTCCAATTACAGATTCAGGTGAATTGATTTATGAAGAATACCTGAAACTGCTATCTGAGAAAACTAAAATTGTATCGGTAGCGCATACCTCAAACGCATTGGGCACTATTCATCCTGTTAAAGAAATGATAGCTGATGCACACAAATATGGAGCAGTAGTTTTTGTAGATGGCGCGCAGGCATTACCACATTCAAAAGTTGATGTGCAAGATTTAGATTGCGATTTTTTGGGCTTCAGCGGGCACAAAGTTTTTGCCGGCACTGGCATTGGTGTGTTGTACGGCAAAGCACATTTGCTGGAGGCCATGAACCCATATATGGGTGGAGGTGAAATGATAAAAACGGTTTCGTTTAAAGGAACTACTTACAACGACTTACCATACAAGTTTGAAGCCGGTACACCACATATTGAGGGCGGTATATCGCTTGGCGCAGCCATCAATTACATCAATCAAATTGGGTTAGATAATATCTCTTCGTATGAGCACGAACTCTTGCGGTATGGTACCGAGCAACTTGCATCCGTAGATGATCTCCGGTTTGTAGGAACTGCCGAAAACAAATCATCCGTTATTTCATTTTTAGTTAAAAACATACACCCATACGACATAGGCGTGCTGCTCAACGAGCAGGGTATAGCCATACGCACCGGCCATCATTGCTGCCAGCCACTTATGGATAGGTTGGGTATTGAGGGCACCTGCCGTGCATCATTTGCGTTTTACAATACCAAACAAGAAATTGATGTATTTGTAAAGGCGCTTCAGCGTGCAGTGAAAGTTCTTTCCTAGTATTGCACCATGCAAAGCATACCAGAAATAGAGCAAGAAATTGTAAACGAGTTTGCCCTCTTTGACGATCAGATGGATAAGTACGAGTACATCATTGATATCGGCAAAAAACTTCCGGCACTAGATGCCAGATACATGACCGATGATTTTTTGGTGAAAGGTTGCCAAAGCAAAGTTTGGTTACATGCCTATCCAAAAGATGGCCGCATTTATTTTGAAGCCGATTCTAATACAGCTATCACCAAAGGGATAATTGCATTGTTAATACGTGTGCTTTCAGGGCAAAAAGCAGCCGATGTTCTTTCTTGCCCGTTAACCTTTATTGACTCCATTCAACTCCGCTCACATCTTTCATCGCAACGCAGCAATGGACTTACGTCAATGATTCAGCGGATGAGAGCTTACGCACAGGCATACCTCTAACCATAGCAGGGTTTAAGTTTTTTGGCTTTATTCGTAGCATATCACATAATTGTATGCTTAGAAGTTTTTCGCTGTATGTTATAGCACTGTTTCTGCTTGTTTTAGTTGCTTGCAAAAAAGATCAGCCCACACGGTGGGATACCGAGATGCTTATCCCCATAGCCACTACCAGTTTAAATTTAGCCAACATAGCCGGAGATTCTTCCGTAACCCAAAGGCCCGATAGCTCATTGGTGCTGGCATTCAATACCAACTTATATGAGTTTAGCTTGGCCGATCAGATTATTAAAATACCCGATACGTCTATCGGGCAAGGGTTTAATTTATCGAATTTGGCTTTGCCCAATCAGGGCTTCGTATACACTATTACTCTTGGCGAAATAGCCGACAACATGATAGCCAATGGCGGCAGTACACAGTTTATTGGCAACCTCATTAAGGGGCAAGCCGGCAATTCTATTCCCATTCCGGCTATTGCCAATTTTCCATTTAGTTCTTTCCTTTTTGATGCCACAGCATTTTTTGACAGTGCAATATTAGCCACCGGTGTGGCAGAGATTTGGGCCGTAAATCACTTGCCGGTGCCTGTTACAAACATTTTGGTTGAACTGAGAAACACAGGCGACCCCGGTTACATATCGCAACAGTATATAGACAGTATTCCCGCTCACGATTCTGTTTTTCTATCCATACCGCTTGGCGGGTATAAAGTCAAAAGCCAACTGGAATTTACTATTGTTTCTATGAGCACTCCCGGTAGTAATGGCAATAACGTACTCATCAACCTGGGCGATTACATTCAATTGCGCATGTTGGCATCGAGTATGACGGCCTACGAAGCATGGGCCAAATTTCCTACTCAAAATGTGGTAGAGCGTGTGGAAGAAGTAACCTGGGAGATAGGAGAGCGAAAATTTACATACGTAGATGCTCGCTCCGGCAAATTACATGTATTTATTACCAGTTCTGTAGAAGAGCAGATGTACTTGGAGTACACGCTCGTTGGTGCCTATGATAAACACGGCAATCCGGTAAAAGAATACACCACTATACCACCTGCTCCGGTTAACGGCACAGTTACCATTGATAAATATATTGACATCACCGGTACATCTATAAACCTAACGGGTAAAGATGGTTCCAAATTCAATACATATACTCAAAAAATTGTAGCTCGTATAGATTCCTCAGGCATCACTCGCCATATCACTGCAGCCGATAGCTTGCTCATTTATTACGAAATTGAAGATGTAGCGCCCAACTACATCAAGGGGTATGCCGGTCGTGATACTATATTGGCAATTGACACGGCATCGTTCGATTTTTTAAACATGTTTAAGAGTGGTAGTATTGATTTGGAAGATGTAAACATGAATTTTGTTGTAGAGAATGGTATGGGGGTAGATGGACAAATTAAGATTAACGGACTAACGGCTGTTAGTCAAAATAACGGGGCTAAAACATTATCCGGTTCTGTGGTTGGGCAGCCATTTGTAATTAACCGCGCCAAAGATTTTCCGTTACAACCTGCGTACAATCAGTTTGCTATCAATGGAACCAATTCCAACATCAAGCAACTGCTTGGAGTTTTACCCAACCAGTTAATGTACGATGTAGAAGTAAAAACAAACTTGAATGGAAATGATGGCCTTTACCGCGATTTTGCATACTTAGAAAGTAAACTTAAAGTAGGATTAAATGCAGAGGTACCACTTTCCTTTATAGCTAACCATTTGGTGCTGATGGATACTGTTGATTTTGATCTCAGCAGCACTAATACCAATGTGGCCGGAATTTCTGATGGGGTTATCAACCTTATAGCACAAAACAAGTACCCTATAGAGGCAACTATTGCTGTACGTATGGTAGATGAAAACTGGTTGCCGGTAGATACTTTGCTTTTTGAGCAAATGATTCAAGCCGCTACGTTAGACAACAATTGCCGTGCACAGCAACCCAAGCGCAGTAAAATTCCTCTTTATGTAGATATGGACAGAATGGAGAATATCAAAAAAGCTCGCCACGCTATTATTGTGGCAGATTTTAACTCAAACCCCAACAATGCAGTTTGTAACGGACAGTATCTCAGAATATACAGCGATTACAAATTGGACATCACATTTAGCGCCCGATTTAACTACAAAGTAGGGGTGAAGTTTTAGTTGCATTTATTGTAGGCCTTAAAAACAGGAGTTGACTTATGAATAGAAATTTTCTCTACACCATTGCTATAGTTCTATACTCTCTAACTGCTTTTGCCCAAAACGTACCCCAGGCCATCAATTACCAGGCAGTAGCGCGTAATGCTGCCGGCACACCCTTGGCTAACCAAAACATATCCGTACGGTTAACCATTAACAATGGTATCAACCCCGGGTTTCCCGAGTATCAGGAGACCCAAACCGCCATTACCAACCAGTTTGGTTTATTCACGGTAAAGATAGGATTAGGCAATCCCACCATAGGTTCATTTCCTGCCATTAACTGGGCCACCGGCAACAAATATTTGTTGGTAGAA